>NZ_CM176591.1:0-2152542 GCF_058107185.1 Weissella sp. ESL1177
AAAGGCAACGGCCAAGGATGCGATCGAAGCCGCAGCAAACCAAGTTAAGCAAGACATTGACAATGATGCCACGTTGACAACGGCCGAAAAGACGCAACAAAAGGCGGATGTAGACCAAGCAGTGACGGCAGCAGATGCAGCAATCGAAGCAGCCACGGATGCCGATGGCATTAACCAAGCGGTAGCCACAGGTGAGACCGCAATCGCAGCAGCGCACCAACCAGGCCAGACAACTGATAACCAAAAGGCAGCAGCCAAGGATGCGATCGAAGCCGCAGCAAACCAAGTCAAGCAAGACATTGACAATGATGCCACGTTGACAACGGCCGAAAAGACGCAACAAAAGGCGGATGTAGACCAAGCAGTAACGGCAGCAGATGCAGCAATCGAAGCAGCCACGGATGCCGACGGCATTAACCAAGCAGTCACCACTGGTGAGACTGCAATCGCAGCAGCGCACCAACCAGGCCAGACAACTGATAACCAAAAGGCAGCAGCCAAGGATGCGATCGAAGCCGCAGCAAACCAAGTTAAGCAAGACATTGACAATGATGCCACGTTGACAACGGCCGAAAAGACGCAACAAAAGGCGGATGTAGACCAAGCAGTGACGGCAGCAGATGCAGCAATCGAAGCAGCCACGGATGCCGATGGCATTAACCAAGCGGTAGCCACAGGTGAGACCGCAATCGCAGCAGCGCACAAACCTGGTCAGACAACCGATAACCAAAAGGCAACGGCCAAGGATGCAATCCAAGCCGCAGCAAATCAAGTCAAGCAAGACATTGACAATGATGCCACATTGACAACGGCTGAAAAGACGCAACAAAAGGCAGATGTAGATCAAGCAGTAACGGCGGCTAATACAGCAATCGATGATGCTACGGATGCCGACGGCATTAACCAAGCAGTTACCACCGGTGAGACCGCAATCGCAGCAGCGCACAAACCTGGTCAGACAACCGATGACCAAAAGGCAACGGCCAAGGATGCGATCCAAGCCGCAGCAAATCAAGTCAAGCAAGACATTGACAACGATGCCACGTTGACAACGGCTGAAAAGACGCAACAAAAGGCGGACGTAGACCAAGCAGTAACGGCGGCTAATACAGCAATCGATGATGCTACGGATGCCGACGGCATTAACCAAGCAGTCACCACCGGTGAGACCGCAATCGCAGCAGCGCACCAGGCTGGTCAGACAACCGATAACCAAAAGGCAACGGCCAAGGATGCGATCGAAGCCGCAGCAAACCAAGTTAAGCAAGACATTGACAATGATGCCACGTTGACAACGGCCGAAAAGACGCAACAAAAGGCGGATGTAGACCAAGCAGTGACGGCAGCAGATGCAGCAATCGAAGCAGCCACGGATGCCGATGGCATTAACCAAGCGGTAGCCACAGGTGAGACCGCAATCGCAGCAGCGCACCAACCAGGCCAGACAACTGATAACCAAAAGGCAGCAGCCAAGGATGCGATCCAAGCCGCAGCAAACCAAGTCAAGCAAGACATTGACAATGATGCCACGTTGACAACGGCCGAAAAGACGCAACAAAAGGCGGATGTAGACCAAGCAGTGACGGCAGCAGATGCAGCAATCGAAGCAGCCACGGATGCCGATGGCATTAACCAAGCGGTAGCCACAGGTGAGACAGCGATTGCGAATGCGCACCAAACTGGACAAGCGCTAACGGATCAAAAGAGTGCAGCAAAGACGGCGATACAAACGGCGGCTGATGCAGCGAAAACCGCAATTGAAAACGACGCCACATTGACAACGGCTGAAAAGACGCAACAAAAGGCGGACGTAGACCAAGCAGTAACAGCAGCTAATACAACGATCGATGATGCTACGGATGCCGACGGCATTAACCAAGCAGTCACCACCGGTGAGACCGCAATCGCAGCAGCGCACCAACCAGGCCAGACAACTGATAACCAAAAGGCAACGGCCAAGGATGCGATTGAAGCCGCAGCAAATCAAGTCAAGCAAGACATTGACAACGATGCCACATTAACAACGGCTGAAAAGACGCAACAAAAGGCGGATGTAGACCAAGCAGTGACGGCAGCAGATGCAGCAATCGATGATGCTACGGATGCCGACGGCATTAACCAAGCAGTCACCACCGGTGAGACCGCAATCGCAGCAGCGCACCAACCAGGCCAGATAACTGATAACCAAAAGGCAGCGGCCAAGGATGCAATCCAAGCCGCAGCAAATCAAGTCAAGCAAGACATTGACAATGATGCCACATTGACAACGGCTGAAAAGACGCAACAAAAGGCAGATGTAGATCAAGCAGTAACGGCGGCTAATACAGCAATCGATGATGCTACGGATGCCGACGGCATTAACCAAGCAGTTACCACCGGTGAGACCGCTATCGCAGCAGCGCACAAACCTGGTCAGACAACCGATGACCAAAAGGCAACGGCCAAGGATGCGATCCAAGCCGCAGCAAATCAAGTCAAGCAAGACATTGACAACGATGCCACGTTGACAACGGCTGAAAAGACGCAACAAAAGGCGGACGTAGACCAAGCAGTAACGGCGGCTAATACAGCAATCGATGATGCTACGGATGCCGACGGCATTAACCAAGCAGTTACCACCGGTGAAACGGCAATCGCAGCAGCGCACCAAGCTGGACAAGCGCTAACGGATCAAAAGAGTGCAGCAAAGACGGCGATTCAAACAGCCGCTGATGCAGTGAAAACCGCGATCGAAAACGACACCACGTTGACAACGGCCGAAAAGACGCAACAAAAGGCGGATGTAGACCAAGCAGTAACGGCAGCAGATGCAGCAATCGCAGCAGCCACGGATGCCGACGGCATTAACCAAGCGGTGACGACGGGCGAGACAGCGATTGCGAATGCGCACCAGGCTGGTCAGACAACCGATAACCAAAAGGCAACGGCCAAGGATGCGATCGAAGCCGCAGCAAATCAAGTCAAGCAAGACATTGACAATGATGCCACGTTGACAACGGCCGAAAAGACGCAACAAAAGGCGGATGTAGACCAAGCAGTGACGGCAGCAGATGCAGCAATCGATGATGCTACGGATGCCGACGGCATTAACCAAGCAGTAACGACGGGTGAGACCGCTATCGCAGCAGCACACCAAGCTGGACAAGCGCTAACGGATCAAAAGAGGGCAGCAAAGACGGCGATTCAAACAGCCGCTGATGCAGTGAAAACCGCGATCGAAAACGACGCCACATTGACAACGGCCGAAAAGACGCAACAAAAGGCGGATGTAGACCAAGCAGTAACGGCAGCAGATGCAGCAATCGAAGCAGCCACGGATGCCGACGGCATTAACCAAGCGGTGACGACGGGCGAGACAGCGCTTGCGAATGCGCACCAGGCTGGTCAGACAACCGATAACCAAAAGGCAACGGCCAAGGATGCGATCGAAGCCGCAGCAAATCAAGTCAAGCAAGACATTGACAATGATGCCACGTTGACAACGGCCGAAAAGACGCAACAAAAGGCGGATGTAGACCAAGCAGTGACGGCAGCAGATGCAGCAATCGATGATGCTACGGATGCCGACGGCATTAACCAAGCAGTAACGACGGGTGAGACCGCTATCGCAGCAGCACACCAAGCTGGACAAGCGCTAACGGATCAAAAGAGTGCAGCAAAGACGGCGATTCAAACAGCCGCTGATGCAGTGAAAACCGCGATCGAAAACGACGCCACATTGACAACGGCCGAAAAGACGCAACAAAAGGCGGATGTAGACCAAGCAGTAACGGCGGCTAATACAGCAATCGATGATGCCACGGATGCCGACGGCATTAACCACGCAGTTACCACCGGTGAGACCGCTATCGCAGCAGCACACCAACCAGGCCAGACAACCGATGACCAAAAGGCAACGGCCAAGGATGCGATCCAAGCCGCAGCAAACCAAGTCAAGCAAGACATTGACAATGATGCCACGTTGACAACGGCCGAAAAGACGCAACAAAAGGCGGATGTAGACCAAGCAGTAACGGCGGCTAATACAGCAATCGATGATGCCACGGATGCCGACGGCATTAACCAAGCGGTAGCCACCGGTGAGACCGCTATCGCAGCAGCACACCAACCAGGCCAGACAACCGATGACCAAAAGGCAACGGCCAAGGATGCGATCGAAGCCGCAGCAAACCAAGTCAAGCAAGACATTGACAACGATGCCACGTTGACAACGGCTGAAAAGACGCAACAAAAGGCGGACGTAGACCAAGCAGTAACGGCGGCTAATACAGCAATCGATGATGCTACGGATGCCGACGGCATTAACCAAGCAGTTACCACAGGTGAGACCGCTATCGCAGCAGCGCACCAACCTGGTCAGACAACCGATAACCAAAAGGCAACGGCCAAGGATGTAATCCAAGCCGCAGCAAATCAAGTCAAGCAAGATATTGACAATGATGCCACATTGACAACGGCTGAAAAGACGCAACAAAAGGCGGATGTAGACCAAGCAGTGACGGCAGCAGATGCAGCAATCGATGATGCTACGGATGCCGACGGCATTAACCAAGCAGTTACTACCGGTAAGACCGCTATCGCAGCAGCACACAAACCAGGCCAGACAACCGATAACCAAAAGGCAACGGCCAAGGATGCGATCCAAGCCGCAGCAAATCAAGTCAAGCAAGATATTGACAATGATGCCACATTGACAACGGCTGAAAAGACGCAACAAAAGGCGGATGTAGACCAAGCAGTGACGGCAGCAGATGCAGCAATCGATGATGCTACGGATGCCGACGGCATTAACCAAGCAGTTACTACCGGTAAGACCGCTATCGCAGCAGCACACAAACCAGGCCAGACAACCGATAACCAAAAGGCAACGGCCAAGGATGCGATCCAAGCCGCAGCAAATCAAGTCAAGCAAGACATTGACAATGATGCCACGTTGACAACAGCCGAAAAGACGCAACAAAAGGCGGATGTAGACCAAGCAGTGACGGCAGCAGATGCAGCAATCGATGATGCTACGGATGCCGACGGCATTAACCAAGCAGTTACCACCGGTGAGACCGCTATCGCAGCAGCGCACAAACCTGGTCAGACAACCGATAACCAAAAGGCAACGGCCAAGGATGCGATCGAAGCCGCAGCAAATCAAGTCAAGCAAGACATTGACAATGATGCCACATTGACAACGGCTGAAAAGACGCAACAAAAGGCAGATGTAGATCAAGCAGTGACGGCAGCAGATGCAGCAATCGAAGCAGCCACGGATGCCGATGGCATTAACCAAGCGGTAGCCACAGGTGAGACAGCGATTGCGAATGCGCACCAGGCTGGTCAGACAACCGATGACCAAAAGGCAACGGCCAAGGATGCGATCGAAGCCGCAGCAAATCAAGTCAAGCAAGACATTGACAATGATGCCACGTTGACAACAGCCGAAAAGACGCAACAAAAGGCGGATGTAGACCAAGCAGTGACGGCAGCAGATGCAGCAATCGATGATGCTACGGATGCCGACGGCATTAACCAAGCGGTGACGACGGGCGAGACAGTGATTGCGAATGCGCACCAACCAGGCCAGACAACCGATAACCAAAAGGCAACGGCCAAGGATGCAATCCAAGCCGCAGCAAACCAAGTCAAGCAAGACATTGACAACGACGCCACATTGACAACGGCTGAAAAGACGCAACAAAAGGCGGATGTAGACCAAGCAGTGACGGCAGCAGATGCAGCAATCGATGATGCTACGGATGCCGACGGCATTAACCACGCAGTTACCACCGGTGAGACCGCTATCGCAGCAGCGCACAAACCTGGTCAGACAACCGATAACCAAAAGGCAACGGCCAAGGATGCAATCCAAGCCGCAGCAAATCAAGTCAAGCAAGACATTGACAACGATGCCACGTTGACAACGGCTGAAAAGACGCAACAAAAGGCGGACGTAGACCAAGCAGTAACGGCGGCTAATACAGCAATCGATGATGCTACGGATGCCGATGGCATTAACCAAGCAGTTACCACCGGTGAGACAGCGATTGCGAATGCGCACCAGGCTGGTCAGACAACCGATAACCAAAAGGCAACGGCCAAGGATGCAATCGAAGCCGCAGCAAACCAAGTCAAGCAAGACATTGACAACGATGCCACGTTGACAACGGCTGAAAAGACGCAACAAAAGGCGGATGTAGACCAAGCAGTAACGGCAGCAGATGCAGCAATCGATGATGCTACGGATGCCGACGGCATTAACCAAGCAGTCACCACCGGTGAGACAGCAATCGCAGCAGCGCACCAAGCTGGACAAGCGCTAACGGATCAAAAGAATGCAGCAAAGACCGCCATACAAGCGGCAGCAGATGCAGCGAAAACCGCGATTGAAAACGATGTGACGTTGACGACGGTCGAAAAGAACCAACAAAAAGCCAATGTTAATCAAGCAGTGACGGCGGCTACTGCGGCAATCGACAATGCTACGGATGCTGACGGCATTAACCAAGCAGTAGCTACAGGTGAGACGAATATCGCTAATCAACACCAAGTGGGAATGAGTATTGATAAGCAAAAGAATCTCGCTAAAGAGAAAATTCGTGCAGCAGCTAATGAGACAAAGACAGCGATTGATAACGATCCAACGTTAACGACAAAACAAAAGAATGCTCAAAAAGCAGCTGTAGATCAAGTGGTCTTTATAGCAATTCAAAAAATAGATCGTGTGCAAATCGCTGATGCTATTCAAAAAGTAACAATAGACGGTATTAATGAGATTAAAGCTCAGCACCATGTTGGCCAAATTCTTGATGATCAAAAGAACCAGGCTAAGGAAGATGTTATTGCTGAGGGTGATCACATTAAACACGATATTGATAATGATAGTTCTCTAACAACAGTTGAAAAAGAAAAGCAGAAGCAAGCTGTTGACAGTGCCGTACAACATGCGCTACAAGCAATTAATGAAGCAACAAATGCTGATGAAGTTAACAGAGCATTAAATGAAGGAAAGGAGGAAATTGATAAACAACATGTACCAGGTATGAACAATGGACATGTCACAAATTCAAGTCAATATCCACATACAGATGAAGGGGGAACACCATCTGTTCATGCGACTGATAATGAGATGGTAAGTGGCAGAGAACCAGGATCTCATGATAGTGATCATAAGCAACAAGTTCAAAATTCAGAAAATATGACACTACCAAATACAGGTGCTCAAACAACTGATGGCAAGCAAGATATTGTTGTAACGTTACTTGCACTATTAGCTAGTCTATTAGGTGCATTAGGTATAAAAGTTAAGAAACATGAAAGTAAAGATTAATATGTGAGTGAGTTATCATAATCACAATTAATAGTTATATTTTACAAGTAACCAGTCTGATGATAAAAAATCAGACTGGTTTTTTGTTAACAGCATTTAAAAAGGAATCGCTTCTTTTTACGAAAAAATCAATCAATAATATGTCAAGAATTATATGATAAAAAATGTAAAATCGTTATTTCAAAATGGGACAATAAAGGACTGTCTATAAACAATGAAAACGTTTACACTTAAAAGGTGATATTTTTTATTATGTTTACTTAAAAGGAGATTTTATTATGCCATTATTTTGGGTATTAGTGGGCATTGTTTTATTAATTTTACTAATCGTGAAATTTAAATTAAATACATATGTCTCATTATTGGTTACAGCGGTATTTTTAGCTTTGGTATTAGGTATTCCAGTTGATAAAATTGGGCCGGCCATTGAAACAGGAATTGGTGGTCAACTTGGTCACTTGGCCATTGTCTTTGGGCTAGGATCAATGATTGGTAAATTAGTGTCTGATACTGGTGGTGGTTATCGAATTGCGCATACGTTAATTCAAAAATTTGGTCGGAGACAGATTCAAATCGCAATCATCTTGGCATCATTTATTGTCGGTATCGCTCTATTTTTCGAAGTTGGACTAGTTGTTTTACTACCAATTTTGTTTGTTATTGCAAAAGAGTTGAGTGTGCCATTGCTTTATTTGGGTATTCCAATGGCTGCAACTTTGAATACTGCGCATGCCTTTTTACCACCACATCCAGCTCCAACTGCTGTTGCCGGTGTGTTTAATGCAAGTATTGGTCAAGTATTGATACTAGGTATTATTGCTGCTATTCCAACAATTATTATTTCTGGACCAATTTTTAACATGGTTCTTAAGAAAGTTTATCCAAGTGCTTATCACAAAGAAACACCCAATGTTTTTGGTGAGTTTAAGACATTTAAACTTGAAGAAACACCAGGATTTGGTATCAGTATTTTAACTTCAATGATGCCAGTTATTTTGATTGGTGTGGCAACTATTTTAGATCCGTTTCTGGCTAAAAAATCAATTCTTGGTCAAATAATTGGCTTTATTGGTAGTCCTGATATGGCAATGTTACTATCACTTATTTTTGCTTTGTTTACAATGGGTGTGCTTCGGGGCATTAAAATGTCAGAAATTGGTAATACCTTAACTGAGTCAATCAAACAAATTGCAATGATGTTACTTATCATTGGTGGTGGTGGCGCACTGAAAGAAGTCCTAATTGAGGGTGGCATTTCAGATTATGTTTCAGCACTATTTGCACATACGTCAATGTCACCAATTATTGCTGCTTGGTTAATCACGGCTGTCTTACGTGTTAGTTTGGGATCTTCAACGGTTTCAGGTATTACAGCTGCTGGTTTGATTGCACCATTGGTTGCTAGTTCTAGTATTAATCCAGCCTTAATTGTACTAGCTATTGGTGCTGGTTCAGTTTTCGCTGATCATGTTAATGATGCTGGCTTTTGGATGATTAAAGAATACTTTGGTCTATCGCTAAAGGAAACGTTGCTATCTTGGACAACATTAACAAGTGTACTATCGGTTGCTGGATTAGGTTCAGTATTTTTGCTATCATTGTTTGTATAATAAAAAATAAAATTTAGACATGTAATACGTAAACGATTTTTAATTATTAAACACTTTAAGTCAATGACCTATCAATTAGGTGGATTTGAAGTGTTTTTTTGTACTTTATTTAGAACAATATGCATTTATGAGTGAATATAAAGAGAAATAATGAATAAAAAACAAAAAGTATTGATTTTTTTGCATATTTATTCTATTATTTAGAAAACGTTTTAAAGAGAGGGTTCAAAATGAGTAAAGAGAAAGTTGTTTTAGCATATTCTGGTGGTCTAGATACATCGGTTGAAATTGCCTGGTTGAAAAATGCTGGTTATGACGTCATTGCATGTTGTATTAATGTTGGTGAAGAAAAAGACTTGGCAAAAATCCAAGAAAAAGGTAAGCAAGTCGGAGCCGTTGAATCAATTGTTATTGATGCAGAAAAAGAATTCGCTGAAGAATATGCGTTGGTTGCTTTACAAGCACATGCATATTATGAAGGTGAATATCCACTAATTTCAGCCTTATCACGTCCTTTGATTGCAAAAAAATTGGTTTCAGTTGCAAAAGAATTTGGCGCAAGTGCCATTGCACACGGTTGTACAGGTAAAGGCAATGACCAGGTGCGGTTTGAAACAGAAATTCATGCCTTAGCGCCTGAAATGAAAATAGAAGATCCTATTCGTGACCAACATATGTCTCGTGAAATGGAAATTGCTTATGCCAAAGAAAATGGGATTCCCGTACCAATTACAAAAGAAAGTCCATATTCTATTGACGAAAATCTATGGGGTCGTGCGAATGAGTGTGGTGTACTTGAGAATCCTTGGGCAACAGCACCTGAGGATGCTTATGCACGAACGACACTGCTTGAGGAAACGCCAGACACACCAGATTATATTGAAATCACTTTCAAGAAGGGTGTTCCAGTTGCAATTAATGGGCAGACTTATGAATTGGCTGAATTAATTAAAAAATTAAATCAAGTTGCAGGCAAACATGGAATTGGCCGTATTGATCATGTTGAGAATCGTTTAATTGGGATTAAGTCTCGCGAAATATATGAATGCCCTGGCGCTGAAGTTTTGTTGAAAGCACATAAAGATTTAGAAGATTTGACAACAACCAAAGATTTGGCGCACTTTAAGCCGCTGATTGAAAAAGAAATTGCTGACACAATTTATAATGCTCTTTGGTTCACACCACTATTTGATTCATTAAAGGCCTTTATTGATGAGAGTCAAAAAGAGGTAAATGGGACAGTGCGGGTGAAATTATTTAAAGGGAATGTCATTTGTGAAGGCCGTCAATCTGATAATTCACTTTATAGTTTGGACTTAGCAACATATACCTCAGCAGACGCCTTTGACCAAGAAGCTGCCGCAGGATTTATTAAGTTATACAGTCTGCCTTCAATCGTGCATGCTCAAGTACAACAAAAATTACAAGAAACAAAACAAATAACGACGAAGTAGGAAGAGGGTCACGTGATGGCAACTAATCAAATGTGGGGTGGTCGATTCGAAAAAGGCAATCAAGCAGATGTGGTGACATTTAATGCCTCGATTTTTTTTGATCAAAGATTAGCTAAGTATGATATTCAAGGATCAATTGCCCATGCCCAAATGTTGACACATACAAAAATACTTTCTGAATCAGAAGGTCATCAAATAGTAGCGGGTTTAAAAAAATTACAAGAAAAGCTAGCTGCAGGAGAATTAAAATTTTCAGATACTTTTGAAGATATTCATATGAATATCGAGCATTTATTACAATTAGAAATAGGTGAAGTGGCAGGAAAATTGCATACGGCTAGAAGTCGTAATGATCAAACCGCGACAGATATGCATTTATTTTTAAAAGAAGAAACAACAACGATAATCACTTTAATGAATCAATTATTGCATGTCGTTGTAGAAAAAGCTGATAAACATGTTGATACTATTATGGCGGGTTATACGCATTTACAACATGCGCAACCCATTTCTTATGCACACTATTTAATGGCATATTACGAGATGTTTATGCGTGATAAGAAACGGTTTGATATTGCATTTGAAAGTGCAAATCAGTCACCATTGGGAGCAGCAGCGTTGGCTGGAACGACTTTTCCAATTGATCGTGTGTACAGTGCAGCAAAATTAAATTTTGCGGATAACTATCAAAACTCAATTGACGCTGTATCTGATCGTGACTATTTAATAGACTTTTTACATGCAGCGACAACATTAATGATGCATTTAAGTCGTTTTTGTGAAGAAATCATTCAATGGCAATCTTATGAATTCGGTTACATTGAAATTAGTGATGCATTTGCAACAGGCAGTTCCATTATGCCACAAAAGAAAAATCCAGATGTGGCAGAATTAATTCGTGGTAAAACTGGTCGAGTATATGGTGCATTGTTTGCCTTATTAACGACGCTAAAAGGATTGCCGTTAGCTTACGATAAAGACTTACAAGAGGACAAAGAAGGCATTTTTGATACGGTTGATACCGTAAAAGATTGTATTTCATTGTTTACTGAAATGTTGGCAACCATTGAAGTTAAGTCAGATAAATTACAGGCATCGTTATATGATGATTTTTCAAATGCAACAGAGTTAGCTGATTATTTGGCTGATAAAGGTATTCCATTCAGACGAGCGCATCAAATTGTTGGTAAATTAGTCCATTTTGGTATGGCAAATCAATTACCATTACAAGAAATGTCATTGACACAATTGCAACAGGCTGAACCATTGATAAAAGATGATGTGTATGTCGCTTTAGATCCCAAAAATGCGATTGCAAGACGAATATCATTAGGTTCTACTGGCTTTGAACAGGTAAAATATCAAATTAAACGGGCAAAGAGAAAATTAGCAAGTTTTGTAGATTAATTATAAAAACGTGTGAATGAGCGCATAGCTAAAGCTCATTCATGCGTTTTTTTGTACCTTAAATTTGTATAAAAAAACATAAATTTACCCTAGCTTTAAGTTTTCAACCCTAATATAGACCATATTAACAAAGCGGTAAGACAAATTAAAAATTATGATTGATTATTTATGCAATTTATTATTTATAAATATTAAAAAATAATTATCTGATTACCCTTTTTAAATGGATGAATGTGTCACGATATTGCTAAAATGTCGTTTATCAGAAGGAGGGGATATTTTGCAAAGTGTTAGTGAACGGAAGACAAAGAAAAGACATTTTGAAAGCAGTCTACCATGGTTGATACCAATCGCTGTGATTATTTTATGGGAGTTGATTGTTGATATGGGTGTGATTGATACAACCTATGTACCCAGTCCATCAGCCGTTTTTAATCAAGCAGTGACACTATGGCAAACGAGGAATTTACAACAAAATATTGGTATTTCGTTATACCGTGCAACGATGGGATTGTTGATTGGTGGTACGTTTGGTTTTCTTTTGGGTATGGCAAATGGATTATTAAAAATTAGTCATTTATTATTTAACTCTACTGTGCAAATGGTACGTAACATTCCACACCTTGCTTTGATGCCATTGGTCATTATCTGGTTGGGAATTGGTGAACCAGCAAAAGTGACATTGGTTGCAATTGGTGTCATGTTTCCAATCTATATTAATACATTACATGGCATTCGATCGATTGATCCAAAACTGATTGAAATGGGGCATTCATATCAATTATCAAAATGGCAAATGTTAACAAAGATTATCTTTCCAGGTGCAATGCCCACGATTTTAATGGGAGTTCGGTATGCGTTAGGGGTAATGTGGACGACATTAATTGTTTCTGAAACAATTTCTGCTAGTTCAGGTATTGGGTACATGGAAACGAATGCCCAACAATTTTTAGATATGCCAACAATTTTTTTAGCCATTATTATTTACGCTGTCTTGGGTAAATTATCAGATTGGATAGCGTCCTTACTTGAATCAATTTTACTGGATTGGCAATAAAAAGGAGACGACAAAATGACAAATAAGCAAATTGTACATATCGAAAACATGACCAAGAAATATGGTGATAAGCTCGTTTTACATGATATTAATTTTGATATTGACTCGGGTAAGTTTATTGCCTTTGTCGGTGAATCTGGTGGGGGTAAATCGACATTATTACGATTAATTTCTGGACTAGAGGCACCAACAACAGGCCATGTTTTTGTAAATGGTGAGGTAATAAATGGGTTTAGTAAAGTGACACGAATGATGTTTCAAGATGATCGTCTATTACCATGGATGACAGTTTTAGATAACGTATCTTTTAAATCACGACATGTTGATAAAAAAATAAAAGCACAAAAATTGCTAGATCTTGTGCAATTACATGATTTTGCAGATTATTTTCCAAATCAATTATCAGGTGGGCAAAAACAGCGTGTCGCATTGGCACGTGCATTAATGTCTTCACCACAAATGTTGTTATTAGATGAACCCTTAGGAGCACTTGATGCATTAACTCGTGTCCGTATGCAAGAACTCATTGGACGCATTGTTACCAAAGAAAAATTAACCACAATTCTAATTACCCATGATGTTAGCGAAGCAGTAAAAATGGCAGATTACGTTGTTGCTATTAAGCATGGCACAACTGGCTTACAGGTTGTTGGTCAGCGTCATAGTCATGATGCAGTAGCTGCAATTGCAGTAGCTGATCAGGTACAAAATTATATTTTAGCTGATTAGATAGGAAGTTGATATGACCAAATTATGGAAAAAAATAATTTTATGTTGCTTACTCATTGTCTGGGCGGGTGGCACATATTATGGTTATCGACAAACGGCCGGATCGGATAATCAGTTAGAAAAAATTACGATTGGTTATCAAAAAGGTGATTTGATTGATATTTCAAAATCACGAGGCCTGTTAGTCAAAAAAATGAAAAAGTTGGGCTATAAAGTGGTTTTTAAAGAATTTTCAGATGGCTCTTCTGAAATGCAGGCGCTTATTTCCGGCAGTATTAATTATGCTCGTACTGGTGATACACCACCGATTACAGCAAAGAGTAACATTGCTTATTTAGCAGCTAGTGCTAAAAAAGCAAGTGGATCAGGTATATTGATATCATCAAATGCCACGATTAAAAAATTATCGGATTTAAAGGGCAAAAAAGTGGCGTACACACAAGGAACGTCATCACATTATTTACTTTTAAAGGCATTAGAAAAAGCGAACCTAAGCACCTCGGATATTAAATTGGTCAATATGAAACAACCAGATGCAGCAATTGCCTTTTCAAAAGGTAAAATCGATGCATGGGTGACTTGGGATCCATATACTGCACAAGGACAGGTGCAACAACATGCGAAGTTACTAGTGACAGGAAAAGGATTATCAAATAATCGTGATTTTATTATTTCGACACAAAAATATGCAAAAAAACATCATAAGGTGAATCAATATCTTGTGAAGTATGTTAGTGAAGATATGAAATGGGCGAACAACCACCATAAATCATTAGTGAAATTATTGACAAAGAAACTCAATATGAAAAAATCAGTGATTCAAAAAATGGTTAATCGACGTGATTGGACAATTTCGCCATTAAGTAAATCAGTTATTGCTGATGAACAAAAAATTGCAGATACATTTTATAACAATCAATTAATTAAGAAGCGTATTAACGTCAGTGATGGTGTTATCAAAATTGAGTAAGAATCAATAAAAAAGCAAGGAATCATAAATATGACAATACTAAATGAAAAAATACGAAAACAAATGATGGCCCACAAAAATGAAGTGAAGTTAATCTCATTAGCTGATAATGATGCGTACACTGGTCAAGAAATGCTGGCAATCATTTCAAATTTGGAAGAAAAATTTAAAGCACGCCATATTAAAAAGAATGATGTTATATTAATTGCAATGGGTAATCATTGGCTATATCCTTTAATTGAATTGGCGTTGTGGCGTTTAGGAGCGATCGTTCACCCAATTGCACCAACATCAGGATTTGTAGAGATTTTGGATGAGTTTCAAACCTATCATTATACAGCAGGTATATTTGATGAAAATTTTCAAGAAAAGTTAACAGCAACTAAGAAGTTTACTGACGCATCATTTTTGCTAGATGGTGCAGCAATTAAATTTTATCGGTATGATTCGGTAAACCAGCGAGCACAGGCGCAGTTAGTTGATAAAAATTTGACCATGATATTAAATACATCCGGTTCAACTGGTAAACCGAAACGGGTTGGGTTAACGGCTGACCAACTGTATCAATCCGCTAGTCATATCATCGACTCACAAGGATTAATGGCTACAGACACTGCGATGGTGGTTATGCCAATGTTTCACGTGAATGCACAAGTTATTCAAATGCTTGGAACGTTGCTTTCTGGTGGGAAGTTAGTTGTCGCACCTAAGTTTTCAGCTTCAGGATTCTGGCCAGCAATTGCGAAATACGGTGTCACTTGGGTATCAATTGTGCCAACCATCATTCAAATTTTACAAATTAACAATAAGGCACAACAAGGATTTACTAGTGTCCAGGAAAAAATTAAATTGAAGTATGTTCGTTCAGCTTCTTTTTCACTATCGGTAGAACAATTGCATCATTTTGAGTCTCGATATCATATACCGGTTATTGAAGGCTATGGTATGACAGAAGCTGCATCATTAATTGCTTTAAATCCATTTAATGCCCCTAAAAGTGGGACCGTTGGTTTACCGGTTGCGACTAATATTGCCATATTAGTGGATGGCGCTATTTCTCAAAAAGCTGGTCAAGTCGGAGAAATATTATTACGCGGTGATCATGTGATTACTGATTATCTTGATAGCCGACCAGATTCATTTTATCAAGGATGGTTACGAACAGGCGATTTAGGTCAATTTGATGATGATGGTTATTTAAAGATTGTTGGCCGAATCAAAGATATTATTAGTCATGGCGGCGAGAAGGTGGCCCCAGTTGCCATTGAAGATAGTTTACGTCAATTATCATTTATTGAGGATGTTGTCATTATTGGGTTACCTGACGCACTTTATGGCGAGGAAGTTGTTGCAGTGATCATTCCTAGGGCACAGCGTCAATTAACAGAAGGGGCTATGACGAATCAATTATTGCAATACGCGGCAAATCATCTTTCCTTGCCAGCGAGACCAACGAGGGTTTTTTTTGTTAATCAATACCCACATAATCCAACGGGAAAGGTCATGCGACAAACATTGGTAACCCAACTGAGTCGTTAAAACTATGGTAGAAAAACAACAAAAAAGAAAATATTTATATGAAGTTGATATCTTACGATTGATTTTCATTACAGGGGTATTATTAAATCACACAACGACAATGGTGGCTAGTAAATTATCAGCAACCTCGTGGGAAGTAAATTTTCTTAACATGACACATCTGTCTTTACACTTTACACGAATGGGTTTTATGTTCATTACAGGGCTTGTTTTATTTCTACAACATTTTCATAAAAAGTTGCATATTTGGTCTTTTTGGAAAAAACGTTTTTTAGGGATAGGTATACCATATATTAGCTGGTGTTTTATTTTACTACTTGGTGAGACACTTATGCAAAATAATGGTGCAACCATTAAAACATTTTTATTGGCATTTATCTATTTAGTATCGCATGGAACTGACTACTATATGTATTATATTATTGTTATGATGCAATTATATTTTGTGTTTCCATTATTGGTTTGGTTATTCAAAAAATTTCCAAACAGACATTTATTGATTCTCGGGGTTTCTTTTTTCATACAATTGAGCATGTTGTTCTTTATTAAGTATCAATTGCCTCAAATACAAACAAACCATTGGCCATTTTTACTGAAAAATTACGGCTTTAATTTATTAGTTTATCAATTTTACTTTATATTGGGAGCAGTTGCTGCCATTCACTATGACAAGTTTAAATGGTTTATTGAACAACGACATCGAGTTCTTGGTTGGGGCACGCTTGTATTAGCGATAGGGACACTTGGTGAATTTTACTATAATCGATATATTTTAAAGTTATCAATGCAAAAGACATTGGAAATTCACCAACCATATATTTTTATATACGATTTATTTATCATCGGTTTTATTATTTGGATTGGCTTGCAATATGCAAAATACCGTGAAAACGGTTTGCCACGGTGGTTAGTTAGCTTTGTTTCAACTGGTGCAAAAATCGGGTTTGGTATGTATTTAGGACAAACAATACCAATTATAGGTTTAGCAATGGTTTTACAGGGATTGACATTGCCCAATTGGCTCATCTTTTTATTAATACCGATCATCTTTTTAATAATTGTCATGTTGGATTACTATATGTCGCTTGTATGCTACAAAGTGCCACCATTTGGCTTTTTGATTGGTCGACCACAATGGCATTTAACGAAACAAAAATAATATATATGTTTCTGGAAGTAGCAATTTACCAGGCAAAATGGTCATATTGTTACTTCTTTTTGTCGCATAACTGGATCAATATAAACGGTCAGTTAAACACCCTGTTATAATAATGTTATTAAAGAATGGGGAAGGGATAAAGAAATGTACCAAGAGAAGCCAATTGTAAATGGTCTACGTTGGATCAGTGTGACAGAACCATCATATGAAGATGTCCAACAATTACAAAAAACATTCGAATTAACCAATAAATTTCAGTCATATGTGCAAGATCCACGTGAGCGGTCACGTTTTGATTATAATGAACAAACTGGTATTGGCATGCTGATTTGGCAAGTCATTATTAAAGAAAAAGAGACCTATCAAGTTAAACCTGTGAGTTTTATTGTTACGAAAGAAACATTGGTTTCTGTGGTACCAATTGCGGTTACTCAAGTAAATGATGAATTAGAAAAAATATTTTCGGGAAATGATTTACCATTAGTGAGTATTATGACGGTATTGCTACGCTTACTTTGGCATCTAAATGACCAATACATGGATCAAATTGATGAGATCAATAATAGCCGAGAAAACTTATCTAAATTCCGTAAAAATCCAACCAATATGCAAATTGAGCATTTAGCATCTTTAAGTAATCAGTTGGTCCATTTGACGACAGCAACAGATAATAATGTCATGGCTATCAAACAAATGAAATTAAGTAGCGATTCTGATTCTGATGAATTATCATTGACAAAACGTGAACGTGATCTAGTTGCCGACGTAGAAATAGAGACGGCACAGAGTCAACAAATTACACAAGATACTTCGGATTTAGTTGAAAAATTGTCCAATACTTATAATAATATTTTGAACAATTCTTTAAATGATACGATGCGGTTTTTAACAGTTTGGTCATTAATTTTAGCGATACCACCAATTATTTCCGGATTTTATGGGATGAATATGCATTTGCCATTAGCAAAAGGCACATGGGCATGGTTTGGTACATTAGTAATGACACTCATATTCATTGCGGCTATCATTTGGTTGGTCAGAAAGAGAAGATAGTAAGATTAGATCTATTGATCATATCGTTGATATAGTAGTCATTTGGCAATTATCAGAGTAAATTAACGTTATGCTCAACTTCATCATAAAAAAGACAGTTTAACGAATATTGAAGTACCCCATAATTGTTAGATATAAAAATCTAACGATTATGGGGCACTTCATGTCACTGTTGTGATAGTTAAACTGTCTTTTTTTACAAATGTTAGTAACATTATTTAGTTGTGATATCGTCTAATATAGCAAACATTGCTTGTTTATTTTCAATAGGGATTGCGTGATTTAAAATGTCAGTTGCTGTTTGGTTTAAGACGGAATTAGAAATATACGCCGCATCGTTAACAACCATTTCGCGAATATTTAATTGCTTAGGTTCCAAGTGACATTGTAAACCAACAACGTTTTGATTGAAAATAAATCCTTGATTTGCTAGATGGTCGCTACTAAATAGCAGCTTAGCATCTGTTGGTATGTCAAACATCTCTTCGTGCCAATGCAAAACGACTAATTTTTGAGGTATATTGGGAATGGCATCAGTTTGGACATAAATTGGTGCCCAACCAACTTCTTTAACAGGTGATTTATGAACACTGTACCCAAGAGACATTGTGATTTGCTGGGCACCAAAACAAGCACCAAAGATTGGTTTATTCGCTTGAATTAATTGTTTGATCAGTGCTCGTTCTTGATGAATCCAAGGCAGATCATCGTTTGGGCTCATTGGACCACCTAAAATGACAAGTAAATCAGTTTCATTGGCAGTAGGCAGCAGATGAAACTGATAAGGATGGTAAATATAAACACTATGATGATGTTCATTGGCCCAGTCTAGAATAGTACCGGGACCTTCATTAGGCGTATGTTGTAAAATATTGATCCTCATGATTGTAAGTTACCTCTATTTTTTAATTAAAATTAACTTACCACAATTTAATGATTTGTAAACAGGCGATTATATTAAAAAACATCATGATTTAAAATCTTTGAGAAAATAGTTAAGGATCATCAATTGAACCATGTTAATCGTTCATTGATGATCCAATTCATTAAAAACAGACGAGAAAAATTTAGTGGGTAAAGTCAACGACCATACGACCAACAATTTGATTGTTTTTCATTTCGTCAATAATATTGTTAATTTCCGATAGTTTACGTGTATGAACAATTGGTTTAACCTGATGTTCAGCACCAAATTGGAAAGCTTCAGTCAAATCTTGTCGTGTGCCGACTAATGAACCGGCCACTTTGATACCATCTAGTACAGTTTTCGAAATATTTAATCCCATCTCACCTTTAGGGAGTGCAATGGCAACTAAAGTACCATCGGGACGAAGCGCATTAACTGCTGTTGTAAACGATGCCGGGCTAACTGCAGTAATGAGGGCACTGTGAACACCACCAACTTTTTCTTGTAAAATTTGTGATGCGTCTTCAGAACGAGAATTGATTGTTAAATCAGCGCCAAGTGATTTTGTGGCAGCTAATTTGTCATCATCAATATCCACCGCAGCCACATGGGCACCAAAAACACGATGTGCGTATTGCACAGCTAAGTTGCCTAAACCACCAGTACCAACAACTTCAACCCATTGGCCAGGTTTAACATCGCCAGTTTTTAAGCCCTTATAAACTGTTACACCGGCACAAGTTAATGAAGTTGCTTCAATCGGATCAAGACCATCGGGTACTTTAACGGCATAATCAGCAGGGACGATGCATTCTTCGGCCATCGCACCATCAACATTGAAACCAGAATTTTGTACATTTCGACATAATGTTTCACGGCCAGTTGTGCAATATTCACAGTGACCACAGCCACGATAGAACCAAGCAATTGAAACGCGATCACCAATGGTTAAGTTAGTGACACCATCAGCAATTTTAATGACTTTACCAACACCTTCATGACCGATAATGCGACCAGGAACTTTACCAAAATCCCCCGCGGCAACATGTAAATCTGTGTGACATAAACCACAATATTCCATTTTTATAAGTGCTTCACCGTATTTTAACTCACGTAAGGTAACATCTTTAATATCAACGTAGCCATCACAGCTATCTCTAACAACGGCAGCTTTCATCATACTTTCCTCCAAAATAATAGGTATCCCTCGAAACAATTAAATCATAACAAAAAGACACAACGGCGTAAAGTGAAAAAAATCACAAAATAAGACAATTTAGCAAAAATTATCTATGTCAATTTTAAAATGGTATGATATTAACTAATGACGACGGTGTGTAGTGGAGGAATATATGGCGAATATTCAAGATATTGCAAAATTAGCAGGTGTATCTAAGGCAACTGTCTCTAGAATATTGAATCAAGATGCAACTTTTTCAGTATCAAATGTTACCAGAGACCGTGTTTGGCAAATAGCTAATCAACTGAATTATAAATTATCAAATGTTGCTAATAGGAATCAGGTGGATAAATTACATTTGGCAATTGTGACTGCATTAACAACAAACCAAGAACTGGGGGATCCTTATTTCCAACAAATTATGGCCGGTGTTAATGAGCAGGCATTACTATGGGGTATGAAAATTGCGGATGAGATTAGGTTACCAGCATTAGAAACGATTGAATGGGAAAATTTATCAATATATGGTGCTGTCATCGTTATTGGGTTATTAACAGAAGATTTATTGTTAAAAATATATAAATATAATCAAAATATTATTATTATCGATGATAGTCGAAATTTTGATAATTTTGATGTTGTTCGAAATGATTTTGATCGTCAAACGAATCAACTGCTAAATTTGCTTTATGCCAATGGTCACCGTAACATTACTTTTATTGGGGGTGAAAAGAATCTTATTGGAGAAGTTGGTGTTGAAAAATCTAGTTTACTAGATGTACGTCACCAATCCTATTTAGACTGGATGATTCTTCATAAATTAGGGGAAAATATTAATACATATATTACTGATTGGACTTCTGATGCAGCAATGCAAGTGATGAAAAAGATTTTAGACGAGCAAACAACAACAACTGCCATATTTGCTAGTAATGATTTACAGGCGATGGGTGTCTATCGAGCGATTCAAGAAGCAGGCTATAAAATACCAACTGATATTGCTGTTGTTAGCTTTGATGATATTGAAATGGCAAAATATTTATTTCCATCTTTAACGACAGTACGTCCAGCAGCAAAAGAGATGGGCAAGGAAGCGATTAATTTAGTCCGTGAAAAATTAATTGGTGAACGACAGTCAGCTATTCAACTAACAATGAATTCTAAGATTATCAGACGTGAAAGTATATAAAATATATCAATCATATTTGGCGCTATGAACGACATAGCGCTTTTTTTCATATTGTAAGTAAACAAGTAAAATAAATAGTTGATTAATTTAAAGAAAGCGATTACAATTCTATTTGTAGGCTGGTAAACAAGTAAACAAACTTACTAATGCTACATCTCAAAATAATCAACTTAAATAATGATAGGGGAAACATTATGGAAGAAATAAACAATCAGTCACAGCAAACAGCTTTACAAAAAATAGTTTCTAGAGTGTCCTATGCCTTTGGTGCTTTTGGTAACGATGTCTTCTATGGCGCGTTGTCGACCTACTTTATTATGTTTGTAACGACACATTTGTTCAATACGGGTGATAAAGCACAAAATAACCGTATGATTATGTATATCACAGCTATTATAACTATTCTACGCGTTATTGAATTAGTGATTGACCCATTTATTGGTAATTGGATCGATCGAACGAAAACACGTTTTGGTCAGTTTAAGCCTTGGGTCGTCATTGGTGGTACAGTAACCTCTATTATGTTGATGTTACTATTTACGGATTTGGGAGGAATCAATCAAACCCATCCTTATTTATATTTAGTTATTTTTGCAATTCTGTATATTACAATGGATATTTTTTATGCCTTTAAGGATGTTGCTTTTTGGTCAATGATTCCAGCATTATCTTTTAATTCAAAAGAACGAGAACGTACTTCTTCATTTGCCCGTATTGGATCAACTTTGGGCGGTGGCCTTGTTGGGGTGGTTGTCATGCCCCTCGTACTATTTTTCTCGGTCAATCGAGTAAATGGTACTGGTGATTCTCGTGGCTGGTTTGCATTCGGTCTAATTGTCGCGCTTGTTGGGATTGCGACTTCATGGATTGTCGGATTAGGAACTAAAGAAGTGCAATCTGATTTACGGAAAAATGTTGCCGATACAGTTGGTTTTAAACAAATATTTGCAACATTAGCACATAATGATCAGTTGATGTGGATTGCGCTAACTTATGGTATTTATGCCATTGGTATTAACATTGAAAATTCACTTGTTTTGTATTACTTTACCTTTATTATGGGAAAGTCAACCTTATTTTCAATTTTTCAAGGAGTCAACATTGTTATTAGTTTAGTTTCAGTTTCTATTTTTCCAAAACTAGTTGATCGATTTAATCGACGTCGTGTCTTTGCAACGTGTATTGGTATCATGTTAGCTGGCCTATTATTGTTCTCACTAGCGGGTAAATCATTTGCGCTAGTTATCATTGCTGCCGAAATGTTCCAAGTACCCCAAGCAGTTATTTTCTTGGTTGTATTAATGATTATTTCTGATTCAGTAGAATATGGACAACTAAAATTAGGACATCGTGATGAATCTTTGACGCTATCCATTCGGCCACTCTTGGATAAATTGGGTGGTGCACTTTCAAATGGAATTGTCGGTCAAGTTGCCGTGCTAGCTGGTATGACGACAGGAGCTACCGCAGCATCTATCACAGCTAGTGGTGCATTTAAATTTAAATTAATGATGTTTGGTGTACCAGCAGTATTACTTATCATTGCATTTATGGTGTTTTGGCGTAAATCAACTTTGACCGAAAAACGTCATGCTGAAATTGTGGATGAATTAGCTAAAACTTGGGGTAAAGATATTACAGTAGATACTAATGAAAATAAGAACCGTGCAACTATTTCATTAACGTCTCCAATAAATGGTCAGATTAAGGCGTTGAACACAGTTTCAGATTCAGTATTTGCAAGTGGTCAAGTTGGTCAAGGATTTGCAATCAAACCATCTGATGGTAAGGTTTATGCACCGTTTGATGCACAAATAAAACAAGTGTTCCCGACACGTCATGCAATTGGATTGGTCTCAAAAGATGGTGTGGCCTTGTTAATTCATATTGGTTTTGGCACAGTTCATATGAACGGCACTGGCTTTATAAGTTTGGTGACAGAAGGCCAACAGGTGAAAAAGGGAACACAGTTAATAGAATTTTGGGATCCAGCAATTAAAAAGGCTGGCTTAGATGATACTGTTGCAGTTGTCGTCACAAATCAACAAAAATTTAAAGATTTTGAATTACTTGTTGAACCAAATAAAGTCGTTAACGCCAATAGCGAACCAGTTTTCTCGTTACAACAAGTTAAAAATTAGTGGAGATAGCAACCTATGAAAAATGATAGTCTAATAGAATATGATGATGAAACACATTCATTTCATCTGCATAATGATGAAATATCTTACTTATTAGGGATTGAAGAAGGTGGTGTACTCGCACATTTGTACTATGGTAAGCGAATTAAGCAGTATCATGGTCAATTAAAATATCCTCGTATTGACCGCGGTTTTTCAGGAAATTTGCCAAATGCGACTGATAGAACATACTCTTTGGATGCTATTTTACGTGAATATAGTTATGAAGGCGATGGAGATTTTCGTTCACCAGCCATTATTGTGCGACAACATGATGGTAGTAGATCTGCTTTTTTTAAATATTATGATTTTACGATATCTAATGGTAAGCCGACATTAGAAGGATTGCCAGCCACATATACTTTAAATGATAATGAAGCACAGACGCTAACAGTTCATTTGGTAGATGAGGTTAGTCAAGTGACATTAGCATTGAACTATACAATTTATCGTGATCGTCCGGTGATTACACGTTCAGTCAAAGTTATCAATAACGGTTCTGAAGCAATACATTTAGAAAAAATTTCTTCAATGATGATTGATTTACCAGTTGGCGAAAGACAGGTAATATCTTTACCAGGTGGTCATGCAAATGAACGTCACATTAATCGCGAGCCAATAACATTTGGAACAAAAGTATTTCAAAGTCGTCGTGGAACGACTAGTCATCATATGAATAATTTTATTGCAATTTGTAATCCTAATACTGATGAATTTCAAGGAGAAGTACTTGGGTTAAGTTTTGCTTATTCGGGGAATCATAAAGAAGAAGTTAGTAAAGATCCATATGGCACATACCGCATTGCAGTGGGGATTAACGATGATCAGTTTGATTGGGAACTTGCCCCAAAAGATTCGTTCCAAGCACCTGAAGTCATTATGACGTATTCAGATAAGGGATTAAATGGTATGAGCCATGCCATACATTCATTATTACAACAAAGAATGGTACGAAGTAAATATAAGAATGAATTGCGTCCCATTGTGGTCAATAATTGGGAAGCGACTTTCATGGATTTTGATGAAGCACGCTTGCAACCAATTGTTGACGAGGCAAAATCAATGGGTATTGAAATGTTTGTCCTAGATGATGGTTGGTTTGGTCATCGTGATAATGATCATTCATCGTTGGGGGACTGGCAAGTATTTTCAAAAAAGTTTCCACAAGGACTGCAACATTTTGCCAATTATATCCATGAACGCGGTTTAAAGTTCGGTATTTGGTTTGAACCAGAAATGATTTCAATAGATTCAACGCTATATAAACAGCACCCAGAGTATATGCTAAAAGTTCCTAATCGTGAGCCAAGTCCTTCGCGTAGTCAATTTGTTTTAGATATTGGGCGTCAAGAAGTTCGGGAAAATATTCATGAACAGATGCGTCAAATATTTGAACAAGTAGATATTGACTACGTTAAATGGGATATGAATCGTAACCTATCAGACATTTATGCAAATGATTTACCCGCTAATCGCCAAGGTGAAGTCATGCACCGCTACGTTCTTGGACTATATAAATTATTAGAAGAGTTAACGAGTGAGTATCCTGACATTCTATGGGAAGGCTGTTCAGGTGGCGGTGGTCGTATTGATGCAGGCTTTTTGTATTATATGCCCCAGTCATGGACTAGTGATAATACAGATGCTGTTGCAAGAATGGGAATTCAATATGGTACGTCATTAGCATATCCAATATCTTCATTTACATCACATGTATCAGAGACTCCCAATCAACAAACTGGGCGAGATACGTCATTAAAAACGCGTGGTGCGGTTGCAATGAGTAGTGTATTTGGATATGAATTAGATTTAACACAAATGACTGAGGCTGAAAAGCAAGCAGTTAAAAAACAAGTTTCCCAATATAAAGCGATTCGAAAATTAGTACAATTCGGTGAGTACAGTCGTTTAATTGATCCTAATCAAAATAATCGTTGTGCTTGGATGTTTGTTAGCCCAAATAAAGATGAAGTTTTAGTATTTTCATTTAAAATTTTATCTGAAGCACAACCAACAAACGAAGTCATTAAATTAGTTAATCTAGACGCAGACAAACTTTATAAAAACGTTGAAACAGGGGATGTTATTGGTGGTGATGAATTAATGCAAACTGGCATATATGAACCAGTTACGTTGTCAGATTTCTCGACGAAGATTT
Source organism: Weissella sp. ESL1177 (assembly GCF_058107185.1). NCBI lineage: Bacteria > Bacillati > Bacillota > Bacilli > Lactobacillales > Lactobacillaceae > Weissella > Weissella sp. ESL1177. The sequence goes on from NZ_CM176591.1 coordinate 25,911, forward strand.
ATCATTATAAAGCACTAGATTAAATCAATTTCAAAACTAAAAATAAATTTAACTCTAATTTGAGGATGCTATGAATCAAATTAGAGTTTTATTGTTTACTCGGTTGATAGATAAAGTGTGCCTATTTAAATGGTTTAACAAATTGGCCCTCTTTATGTCGTGTAATCTTTCAGAAAATTGTGTATCCTAATGGTGAAGCATATTGGTGGGAATCATTCATCAGATTATTTGATTTTGATGAATTGAGGTTTCGAATGAGGGGCAGCAATATAAAGTTTATTAAATATTTTTTATTTGAATTTTGTGGTCTAAATGAGCGATAATGACGATTTTAGTATGCACTCAGTCAATCATCACAGCGAATGTGGCAAAAAAATGAAAAGGATATGTAAAACAGATGGTTCAAAATCAGGAAATTAGAGCTTATTGGCAAAAATTTTGTCAATTGAACAATATACCAGTAGAGACGGCATATTCTGCTTGGGCTTATGGTGATAGTGTGCAAATGGCAGATGAATTAGCAAGATTAACGGTTCAAGGGGTTAAAACAGCGACAACTTCAGCAGCTGAATTATATGAGCAAAATGAACCAAAACCATATATTGGTGAATATAATATTATTTTAAATGGACAAGGACAACCAGTTTGTGTGACACAAACAATGGTCGTTGAAACGATACCATATGATAATGTATCATCTGAACACGCGTATCATGAAGGCGAAGGTGATCGCACGTTACATTATTGGCGGCAAGTTCATGAATCTTTTTTTAAGTCTGAATATGATAAAATGAAGAAAGTATTTCATGAAAAAATACCTTGTATTTGTGAAGTATTTGAAGTAGTAGATGTGAATGATAAACAAGGTATGTCATTTTAAGGGGGGAATATCATGACAGAAAATGTATTTACAATGAAGCAATTTGATTTGTCTGGCAAAATTGCCATTATTACTGGCGGTGCCTCAGGATTAGGACAATATTACACAAAAGCATTGAGTACCGCGGGCGCAGACGTAATGGTAGTATCGCGTTCACATAATGGGTGGTCCGATATTAAAAATTATGTCGCAAATACAGGACACCGCGTTGAATTTTTAGCCATTGATATTACGGCAGATGGCGCAGCTGACAAGATAGTAGCTGAAGCGGTGGCAAAGTTTGGCAAAATTGATATATTAGTTAACAATGCAGGGATGACCATTCGGCATGAGTGGGACGAATTTCCTAAAGAAGATTGGGATAAAGTGATCAACTTGAATTTAAATGCACTTTATTATTTATCACAGGCGACCGCTAAAGTTATGGCACAGCAAGAGAGTGGTAAAATTATTAATATTGCATCAATGCAATCATATCGTGCTGGTAAGTTTATTTATCCATATGCAGCCAGCAAGCATGGTGTGGTTGGCCTAACCAAAGCATATGCTGATGCCTTAGCATCACACAATATCCAAGTTAATGCCATTGCACCAGGCTATGTGAATACAGATATGACAAAACCTCTTCAGGAAGATCCAGTTCGTGGACCTGAAATTTTGAATCATATTCCAGCGGGTCACTGGGCTGATCCATCAGAATTAATGGGTGTTGTTGTCTTTTTGGCTAGTGACGCTGCTAGTTACGTGACAGGTGTCACATTACCAGTTGATGGTGGTTATTTACTGCGCTAAGATAATGTCGTTGTCATTTTTTCGTACACGTTGGCTTTTGTTACTTGGTTAGAAATAGCAAAATTAATAATTTCTATCGCATATGATAAATATGGGAATCTCATCAGACAATTATAGAAATATAAAACGATCAGGACGAACCTAGTATGACTAGATTCGTCCTGATCGTTTTATGCTGATTATATAAATAATAATTATGCTTTTTTAGAAATTGAAGCATCTTGGACGCCTAAAAGACTTAAGATGAAGGCGACAATTGGCACGCCGACAATTAATCCCCAGGCACCTAATAAATGTTCCATGACGATAATTGTGGCAAAGGTCAAAAAGATTGGTAGCTCAGTACGACTAGCCATTAGTCTTGGATGTAAGAAATATGATTCAAATAAATGAATGATCGCAACAAGAATCCAGACTTCTAATGTACCAACCCAACCTAGCGCAGCAAAAGAAATAATACTCAAAGGAATCAATGAAATTAGGACACCTGCAATAGGAATCAGTCCTAGTATAAAGATAAGTAAAGCCATGACCATGATACTTGGTACCTTAATAATGCTTAAGCCAATGACCATTAAAATGGTGTTAATAAAGGCAATCGTTAGTTGTACTTCAATAACACTGCCGAAGATTAACACAAACGTGCTGGTTAGTTCGTAGACGTTTTTAAAAAATTTTGGATAATTTGAATTTAAAAATTGGCTACCAAAGACACGTAATCGTTGCCATGAAACAGCAAAAATAAAACTCAAAAAAACAGATAGTAAGATTTTTGAGAGAATACTACCAATCGTATTTAAAGTATCCCAACCACTAGCAAGTAAGCTTTTCCAATTTTTGCTAATTTCACTCAACAAATCCAAATTTTGATAGGTATCGTTGAGATATTTTTTAATATCAGGAAAACTTTTAATGACTTTCATGACTTCATCAGGAATCACTGCAAATTGTTCAACTAACGTTGGCACGATAAACGTGAAAGCCATGACAAAGATAAGGATGCTTAGGATGAATAAAAGTAAGACAGAAAAGCCATAGGGTATTTTTGTCCAGTGACTAATTTTATTTGCACTTTTAATTGCTAAATAACTGAAAATAATTGTTAGTAAAACAATGCTGATTAAATCTCTAATAATGTATAAGAAAAGCAAAATGAAAACTAAAGCAATTAATTTTTGGATATCGGTTCGTTTAAATATTGTTTTAAAATCTATCACAAAGTTACTCCTTAAATGATTCAATATAACCATCCTAATTATACCCACAGTTATTATAAGAAAGGCAAGCGGAAATATTGAAGCTTATATGAAATATAAGTTGCTTGTTTGGGTTAGCGCATTTAAGTTGTTAAAATATCATTTATGTAACAGAGCGTTATGGTTTTGAAAATTAGTTAATAAAACGCATAATTTATGAATTAAATGTAAATTTTGTTCGCTTATAAAATGAAAATGCGATAACAAAAGCTTTTACATAGGGGGTTGTCAATTTATTTAACGAAATATTAATGAAAAATAACTTGAAAATGAGTATCAAATAATCTTATAATTTGACTATTGTTTCAAAATAAGTAACAGAGAGTTACGTAATGATGGTTAGGAAAGTGGGTAAAAAAATGGTTTCACGTCGGTTGAAAATTATAGGTGGTGTAGCGGTTGTTGTCGTTGTTGGTGGGATTGTCTATGGTGTTTCTAATGCTTCAAAATCTTCAAGTAAGAAGAATTATACTGTTGCAATGGTCACCGATGTTGGTGGGATTGACGATAAATCTTTTAACCAATCAGCATGGGAAGGTTTGCAGAGTTGGGGGAAACAGCATGGTCTAAAAAAAGGTGCAAATGGGTACAATTATTTGCAATCTAAATCACAAGCAGAATTTGCACCAAACTTTCAACAAGCAGTGCAAAGTAAATATGACTTAATTGCAGGCATTGGCTATTCATTGCATAATGCCACGGTGAGTTCCGCACAAAAGAATCCCAAAACGGATTATGTCTTAGTGGATGATATTGATCAGAAAAAGACAAAAAATGTGGTATCAGTTATGTTTCGATCAGAGCAATCATCATACTTAGCTGGTGTTGCTGCAGCAACAAAGGCAAAGGCATTAAATCAAACAACAGTTGGGTTCGTTGGTGGGATGCATAGCAATATTATTGATGCGTTTGAAGCTGGTTATACTGCCGGTGTGAAATCAGTTGATAAGAATTTAAAGGTTGATGTGCAATATGCAGATTCATTTGGGGATGCTGCGAAGGGACAAACAATCACAGATGCGATGATGGCTAAAGGTGAGAAAATTATCTTTCAAGCAGCCGGGGCAACTGGTAATGGTGTATTTACAGCTGCCAAGGACAATAATCAATCATTAGTAGCCAATTCTAAAGATAAAGTTTGGGTTATTGGTGTTGATATGGATCAATCTAACATGGGTAATTACAAAACGAAAGATGGTAAGCACAGTAACTTTACGTTAACGTCATCAATTACAGGCGTTGGTCGTGGGTTACAATTGATTGCAAACAAAGCCATGAAGAATCAATTCCCAGGTGGTAAGATTGTTGCTTATGGTTTAAAAGAGGGTGGTGTTTCAACACCAACTAAGAATTTAACAACTGCTGAGAAAAAAGCAGTACTGAAAGCAAAGCAAGGTATTATTAAGGGAAATATTAAAGTGCCAGCACACCCAGCTAATTCTAAATTCAATCAATCATTCTAATTTAAAAAAAGTTCCAAAAAATTACCGAATGGCAAAAATTAATTTTTAATAATTAATCTATTTAAAACGTTTTATGACAAACGTTTCATTTAATTGAATTTATAATTGTTCGCTTTTAATGAATGACTAAGCTTAAAAAGTACGTAAAACGTTTTACTAAAAGAGCAAAAAGATAACATTTTTCGTTGCACATCATTTGGAGACAGTCTATACTATTCAAAGGAATTAACGTTCTGAACAGTGTTAACCTATTTGTTAACTAACGATAATACAGCTGATTTAAATGAACGAAAGTTGAGGAGAATGGGACATGGTTTCACGTCGAAATATCGTCATTGGTGGTGTGGCAATTGTCATTATTGCAGGTGTGGGCGCAACAATGATTAGTAATAAGAACGCAAGTAATAATAAAAAAGATTTTTCCGTTGCAATGGTTACTGATGTTGGTGGTGTAGATGATCGTTCATTTAACCAATCTGCTTGGCAGGGTGTTAAGGACTGGGGAAAGTCGCACAATCTTAAAAAGGGTAAAGATGGTTATAATTACTTTGCTTCAAAAACAAATGCTGACTTTGCGCCAAATTTCCAACAAGGTGTTTCTGCTAACTATAACTTATTGATTGGTGTTGGTTACGCAACCAATGATGCACTTGTTGAGTCTGCCGAAAAAAATAAAAAGACAGACTATGTATTGATTGATGATAAGGCAAAGAAGCCACTAAAAAACGTTGCATCAATGATGTTTAAACAACATGAAGCATCATATTTAGCAGGGGTTGCAGCAGCGACGAAAGCAAAAGAAATTGGTGACAATAAAGTTGGCTTTATTGGTGGGATGAGTTCTGCCACAATTAAAGCCTTCCAAGCTGGTTATATTGCTGGTGTGAAATCAGTTGACCCAAATATCAAGGTAGATTCACAGTTTATTGAATCATTTACAGATACAGCAAAATCGAAAACGATTGCTGATGCGATGTATACTTCAGGTTCACACATTATCTTCCAAGCAGCAGGACCTGCTGGAAATTCAGTGTTTACATCAGCAAAGGATATCGACACAAAGTTAAACAAGGATGATAAAAGTAAAGCTTGGGTAATTGGTGTTGATATGGATCAAAAAGATCAAGGAAATTATAAAACCAAAGATGGGCAAGCTGCTAACTTAACATTAGCATCAGCAGTTAAGAAGATTCCTAGCTCGGTCGTTAAAATTTCTAATCAAGCAATGAAGGGACATTTCCCAGGTGGTAAAACGGTTTCATTTGGTTTGAAAAATGGCGGGGTTGGTCTAACGACGGCAAACTTGAATGACACAGAGAAAAAGGCTGTTCAAAAAGCTGAAAAGGCAGTCAAGTCGGGCGAAGTGACAGTACCAAGCAAAATGAAATAAATTTGTAGATAGATAAGCGTTAGAGGGGAAAGCGGAACAGAATAATGTTCGGCTTTTTCTAGTGTTAGAACATATTTCGTTAGCGTTATGTGACAAAAATGTTAAAAGACGAAAGATTTCAGTCGGTATACTAGCAAAACGTTAAAAACATCTGTAAAATTAAATTCGTATATTAGATTTTATTAGTAAGCAAGTGAATAAATTTTCAGGGAGAAAGAAAATATGGCAGATGAGCCAATTGTGCTAGAAATGCATCATATTGTGAAGCAATTTGGCGATTTTCGTGCAAATGATGGGATTGATTTACAAGTAAGACGCGGACAGATTCATGCGTTACTCGGTGAAAATGGTGCGGGAAAGTCAACATTAATGAATCAATTGTCTGGTTTATTACAACCAACATCTGGTGATATTTTAATTAATGGCCAAAAAATTGTGGTCGATAGTCCAGCGAAAGCAGCGGAACTTGGTATCGGGATGGTTCATCAGCATTTTATGTTAATGGATGCCTTTACAGTTACTGAAAACATTATTTTGGGATCTGAACCAGTTAATGGCATAAAATTAAATATCAAACAAGCTGGTCAGGACATTAAGCAATTATCAGAACAATATGGCTTAGATGTTGATCCAAATGCGTTGGTTAGTGATATTTCGGTTGGTATGCAACAACGTGTTGAAATTTTGAAGACACTTTATCGTGGTGCTGATATCTTAATCTTTGATGAACCAACTGCGGTTTTGACACCGCAAGAAATTGAAGAATTAATGGATATTATGCGTCATTTAGCGTCTGAAGGTAAGTCAATTATTTTAATAACACATAAGTTAGATGAAATTAAAGCAGTCGCTGATCAAGTAACGGTGATTCGACGTGGTCAATCAATTGATTCCTTCCCAGTAGCGGGGGTATCTTCACAGGAATTAGCGGATATCATGGTAGGACGTTCTGTTTCGCTATATTCGACAGAAAAAACGCCTGCACAACCCAAAGAGACTGTTTTATCATTAGAACATTTGACAGTCAAAGATAATCGTGGCGTGATTGCAGTTAAAGATTTGAATCTTGATATTCATGCAGGAGAAGTTGTTGGAATTGCTGGTATTGATGGTAATGGGCAATCAGAGTTAATCTCAGCAATAACAGGACTAATGCCAACTGCTTCCGGAAAAGTGCTATTGAATGGTAAAAATATGACGAATAAAAAACCGCGTCAAATAACCGAAGCCGGCATTGCACACATACCTGAAGATCGGCAACGTTTCGGGTTAGAATTAGAAATGACGTTGGCAGAAAATATGGCATTACAAACATACTATAAACGACCTTTATCGAAGTATGGTGTGTTAGATTATGAAGCAATCAATGAACATGCTCGTGAATTAATTGCAAAGTTTGATGTGCGCACTGTGAATGAATTAGTACCAGCTGGTTCTTTATCAGGAGGAAATCAACAAAAGGCTATTATTGCACGTGAATTAGACCGTCATTCTGATTTTATTATTGCCGCGCAACCAACTCGTGGTTTGGATGTCGGGGCTATTGAATACATTCACCAACAGCTGATTTATCAACGTGATGCTAACAAGGCAGTGATGCTCGTCAGTTTTGAGTTAGATGAAATTTTGAATGTTGCAGATCGTATTGCAGTTATTTCACATGGTGAGATTACGGGTATTGTCAATGCAAATGAAACTTCGAAGAATGAGCTTGGTCTGTTAATGGCAGGTATGTCACTAGAAGAGGCTCGATCACAAATAGCAGGAGAATAATCACGTGAATAAAATTAATTCATATAGTACAGGGCTTGTTGCTGGCTTGGCTGTCTTCTTTGGTTTATTGGTCGGCGCAATTATTATGTTGGTATCAGGATTTAATCCGGTAACTGGGTACATTAGTTTAGTACAGTCAGCATTAGGATCGTCATTAAATATTGGTGAAGTATTGCGTGCGATGACACCATTGATTTTGACTGCTGCTGGCTTTTTGGTAGCACAAGCTGCTGGTTTTTTTAACATTGGTCTTTCGGGACAAGTTTGGGTTGGTTGGATTTCGTCAACGTGGTTTGTACTAGCAAATCAAGGTATGAATCCATGGCTTTTGATTCCAATAGCCGTTATTATTGGTGCCCTTGGTGGTGCTGTCATGGGCTATATTCCAGGCTGGTTACGAGCACAATTTGGCGCATCTGAAGTTATTACCACAATTATGTTAAATTACATTGCTTTGTATGCTGGTAATGCCATTGTGCAAGGGTTGCCTAAAAAATTGATGGCAACGACTGATATGACCAAGACACTAGATACATCTGATTCATTACGTTGGGATTTATTATCTAATTTAACGGGTGGATCACGACTAAATATTGGGTTTATTATCGCAGTAATTGCATTGCTTGGTATTTGGTTTATTATGAAACGCACAACACTTGGTTTTGAAATTCGTGCTGTCGGATTGAACCCTAATGCGGCACGTTATGCAGGGATGTCAGCAAAGCGTAATGCCATTATTGCAATGACAATTTCTGGTACATTAGCTGGTTTGGCAGGTGCAACAGAAGGATTAGGAACCTATTTAAATATTTTCTCACAATCTTCAGCACCACAGGTTGGCTATGATGGGATGGCTGTTGCCTTGTTAGCTTCTGGGTCATTCCTAGGTATTTTATTTGCAGCATTCTTATTCTCTGTTTTATCAGTGGGAGGCCTAGGTATGCCTTTAGCAACTGGCGTGCCAACTGAATTAGTTTCCGTTGTTACAGCGTCAATTATCTTCTTTATTGGTGCTAATTATTTGATTCGTTTAATCCTTGTTAAGTTAGATGAGGATGATCCTAAGCAAAAGGGTAAAAAGAATAAACGTCAAAAATCAACGACAACGAATCCAAAGGAGGCTAAGTGATTATGAGTTTAGAAATCATCTTACAATTAGTCATTTCAAGTACATTAGTTTATTCAGCACCATTGATTTTCACGGCCTTAGGTGGCACATTTTCGGAACGCGCGGGAATTGTTAACGTTGGTCTTGAAGGAACCATGATTATGGGTGCTTTTGCGGGAGTTGTTTTTAATTTAACTTTTGCTAATCAATTTGGTAGTGCGACACCTTGGTTAGGTTTAATTGCTGGTGGTGTTATTGGACTAGTCTTTTCATTACTACATGCGGTAGCGACGATTACACTGCGTGCTGACCACATTGTGTCAGGAACAGTGATGAATTTAATGGCACCAGCATTAGGTGTTTATATTATTAAGTTGATGTATGGTAAAGGTCAAACGTCAATGATTTCACAAAATTTTGGTTACTGGAATGTACCTCTTTTGAGTAAAATACCAGTTATTGGACCAATCTTATTTACAAAAACATCATCAACTGCTTGGGTTGCTATTCTGATTGCTTTTGTTGCATCATGGGTATTATTCAAGACGCGCTTTGGTTTGCGGTTACGTTCAGTTGGTGAAAATCCACAGGCTGCTGATACACTTGGATTGAAAGTTTATGCACTGCGTTATTCGGGTGTTTTAATTTCAGGTGTGTTAGGTGGTATTGGTGGGGCCTTGTTTGCACAGTCAATTGCAGGTAATTTTTCAGCTTCAACAATTGTAGGTCAAGGATATATGTCAATGGCCGCAATGATTTTTGGTCGTTGGAATCCAGTTGGTGCAATGGGTGCAGCCTTATTCTTTGGTTTCTCACAATCAATGGCCATTGTTGGTGCACAACTGCCAGTGATTGATCAAATTCCAGCAGTTTATCTACAAATTGCACCATACGTCTTTACGATTTTGATTTTGGTTATTTTCTTTGCAAAGTCAAAGGCACCAGCAGCAGATGGTGTTAATTATATTAAGTCTGTTTAATCATTAGTTAATGAATGTCATTCCTAATTGTACGTAAGGAGTGGCATTTTTTAATAGGCTGGTTATTGCTATAATAGAATGTACAGTTAAGCATGTGAGGGTATGGAGACATGTTCAACTATGAAATGGATAAGGGGTGGAAATTGAGATGATTACAACAATTGCATTGGATTTAGATAATACATTACTCAACTCAGAAAAAGAGATTTCAGCAGAAAATGAACGTATTTTAAAAAAATTACACCGTACTGGTAAGCGAATTGTTTTGTGCACGGGACGCCCAATTCAAGGTATTCAAAAATTTCTTAAACAATTAGCACTATTTGAACCAAATGATTATGCCGTTACATTTAATGGTGGCTTAATTCAACACAATCAAAGTAAAGACATTTTGGCACAGACAACGATTAGTAAACAAGATATTGCTGTTTTATTTGCTGATGCATTGGTTCGACACTATCCAATTGATGTGATTGGCGCTAATCAAGTTTATTCATTGATTGAATTAGGAAAGTCTGCTTATGAAGACTTTATGGGCGCAGCTTTACCTTTTAAAGATGTTGCTTTTGAAGACTTACCTGTTGATCAAGCATTTGGGAAAGCTGTTTGCGCAGCACCAGCAGATGTTGTTCAACGAGTTCGCCAAGAAATGCCAAATGAATTAACAGATTTATTACATATCGTGCCTTCGCGTACAGAACTATTAGAATTTTTGCCTAACCAAGTGAATAAAGCGCGTGGTTTGTCGCAATTAATGTCACATTTTGGTGAATCACTTGAAAATGTGATGACCTTTGGTGATGAAGAAAATGATTTTGAAATGATTCAGCAGGCGGGTATTGGTGTTGCGATGGGTAATGCAATTCCCCAAATTAAGGCAGTCGCTAATGCTGAAACATTGACTAATAATGAAGATGGTGTTGCTGCGTATTTGAAGCAATATTTTGATGTGAAATAGTTGATATTGTCATTTTTATAAAGCAAAAATCGCAGTTGTGCTAGACATGCTCTAATACGACTGCGATTTTCATTTTATATGTTTGTTTCACTCTCATCAGTTTTGGTTATTTTTTTAATTGCGCCACAATATTTTCTAAATGAACACCATGTGATCCTTTCAGCATAATCATATCATCAGCCGTTAAATCAGCTAATAAATCATTTAAAAGAGCTTTTTGGTCATTAACGGCATATCTTTTAACAGCTTGTGAGGTATATTTGGTTTTTAAAGCATTTTCGAGAGCCACAATTTCTTCACCGACGAGATAAACGTGGGCAATCTTTTGTGGATCCAAATTAGCAGCAATACTAGCATGTAGTGTCGCGGAAGCATCTCCGAGTTGTAGCATGTCACCAAGAACAGCCACACGTTTACCAGCTACTGGTGTATTTGCAAAAAAGTTGAGCACTTCTTTTGTTGCTGTTGGATTAGAATTATAAACATCGGACAGAATTTTGCCACCAAATTTACCAGTTAGCCATTCTGTACGATTTTCTGTAATCGGTGCATTTGCTAAAGCTTGGGCAATTTTTGTGTCAGAAATATGTAGTAAATGGCCAACCGTAATTGCAGCCAAAGCATTGGTAATATTGTAACGACCAGTGAGTGGAATAGTATACCGTTGATTACTTTGGTTAGTTGTAAAGCTAGCTTGTAAAGGAGTCATTTCAATATCGCTCGCAAATAAGTCATTAGTACTGTTTAAACCAAAGGACTCATTTTGGAGGCTGGCATGTTGGCTAACACGTTCAATTAATAAAGGTTCATCACCATTAAATACGAGATGACCATGCGTTTTTAAGCCGTTAATAATTTCCATTTTCCCATCGGCGATGCGTTCACGAGTCTTGAAAAATTCGATATGAGCTTCCCCAATCATGGTTAATAATGCAATATCTGGTTTTACCATATTAGACAAGAATGTTAAGTCACCAGGATGATCCATACCAATTTCGATGACTAATAATTCGGTATCAGCTGGCATAGATAGAATCGTTTGTGGTACGCCAATTTCGTTATTAAAGTTTTTGGGTGTTTTGATTGTTTTATAGCTTGTCTCACCAATGGCGGCAATAAAATCTTTCGTTGTTGTTTTACCATTTGAACCAGAAACAGCAACCACTTTTGGCGCAACTTTTGTTAGGTAAGCACTGGCTAATTGTTGATAAGCTGCCAAGGTATCAGGCACAATAATGATTGGTAAATTTGTTGGCATATGTTGATGATCTGCTTGCCACAATGCAACGGTCGCACCATTTTTAACTGCAGCATCAATGTAATCATGGCCATCATTATCAGCAACCAATGGGATAAACAAACTACCCGCAGTTACTTGGCGAGAATCAAAAGTAGTATTAGTCACGATTGCAGCTGCTTCATTTTTAATGGGCGCTTCGAGAATTGTTGCCATTTCTTGTAAAGTTAGCTTCATATTTTTATTTCCTTTTTTAAGATGTTTCTTTATATTTTACATTGTTCATAAAGGACCAGCAAACAAAGTTAGTTGGATACGTATTTTTCAAGATTTTTTCGTTCGTATGGTTTATACTATTAAAGATAGTAATTAGAAATTTGGACGAGCTTGCTCGGTAATAAATAAGAGGTGAAATTCATGGCCAAAGAAATCGGCGTTGATTTAGGAACGGCGAATGTGCTGATTTATGTTGATGGGGAAGGTATTATTTTAAATGAACCATCCGTAGTGGCAATTGATACAAAAACAGAGAAAATTTTAGCCGTTGGTACGGAAGCTTACCAAATGGTTGGTCGTACACCAGGAAATATTCGTGCTGTTCGTCCTCTAAAAGACGGGGTTATTTCAGATTTTGACATGACAGAAGCAATGTTGTCACGCTTTATGTCAAAATTAAATGTTAAAAATGTCATGTCACGACCAAGTGTGATGGTATGCGCGCCAACGAACATTACCAGTATTGAGCGCAAAGCAATTATTGGTGCAGCTGAAAAATCAGGTGGTGGTAAAGTTTACTTGGAATATGAACCCAAAGTTGCAGCAGTTGGGGCAGGATTAGATATTTTCTCACCGATTGCATCAATGGTCATTGACATGGGTGGTGGTACATCGGATATTGCGGTACTTTCACTTGGGGATATTGTGACGTCAGAATCGATTCGTGTTGCTGGTGATAAAATGAATGCGGATATCTCGGCGATGGTCAAAAAGGATCACGGGTTACAAATTGGTGAACGGACAGCTGAACAAATTAAAATTCAGATTGGTACGGCAACGCCATTAGATGATCCTGAAGAAATGGATGTGCGCGGTCGTGATAGTTTTACAGGAATGCCACGAACAGTGACACTCAATGCTAATGAAGTTGAAGTGGCAATGCACGATACATTAACACAAATTGTCGATGCGGCACATGCTGTTTTGGCTCGTATTCAACCGGAATTGGCGTCAGATATTATTGATCGCGGTATTGTATTAACTGGTGGTGGTGCACTGCTACGTGGAGTTGATAAATTGATTGCACAACATCTAGGTGTTCCTGTTATGATTTCAGAGAAGCCACTAGATAATGTTGCTAAAGGAGCAGGGATGCTTCTTGCACACATGCATGCAAATTAAGGAAGGTTATTATGGCACGAAAAAATAAACCGGTTGCTGTTGAAATCAACGAATTAGATGATAATATTTCAGAAGTGATGATTAATAAGGTGACGTTAGGGCAAGTTGATGAAAAAACATCACCAATGGTTGTGACGTTTGCAGATGGTCATCAAACAACAACAGATAGTTTTGATGATGCTGTTGCAAGTTTACTTGCAGAATTCAATTTACATCATTAATTGATAAGCCAATGAGAAAGGAGGCAATATGCTGAAACGTTTTTTCTCAAGAGATGGTGGCGAGATTGATTGGTCAATTATTTTTGTGGTTTTAATGTTAGCGTTGATTGGATTAGCTTCACTCTACGTTGCAGGAACACATGATGCGAGTGTCAATGTCACACGTATGGTACTTTTACAGTTAGCTTACTATGTTGTCGGTATTATTGGTGTTGCAATCATTATGCAATTTGATTCTGAACAATTGTGGCGTATCGCACCCTATGGGTTTGCCATTAGCATGGTCTTGATGATTGCTGTCTTATTCTTCTATTCAAGAAGTTATTATGCTAGTACGGGTGGAAAGTGGTTTGCTATTGGACCAGTAACCTTTCAACCAGCAGAGATTATGAAACCAGCATTTATTATTATGCTAGCAAGGGTCATTACAGATCATAATATTGCGAATCCAACACATACCATGAAATCAGATTGGCGTCTGCTAACGAAAATTGTTTTATGGACACTACCAGTGTTAATTGTTAATGGTAGTGATTTTGGAACAAACATGGTGTTCATTGCCGTTGTGTTTGGTATGACACTAGTTTCTGGTTTATCCTGGTTATACTTGGGACCGATTATTGCCATTGTTGGTTCGTTAGGTTCAGTAGCCATATTATTTGTGACACAAACATGGGGTCGGCATTTACTTGAACATATTGGTTTCAAAGCATACCAGTTTACTCGTGTGGACGCGTGGTTAAATCCACAAAATGATACGTCAAATGGTGCGTATCAATTATGGCAGTCAATGAAAGCCATTGGTTCTGGTGGCATCACTGGTACAGGATTTAATGTATCACACGTTGATGTACCAGTTCGTGAATCAGATATGATTTTCTCAGTTATTGGTGAAAACTTTGGGTTTGTTGGTGGCATTCTGTTGTTGATTTTATATTTCTTGTTGATTTATCAAATTATTCAAGTTGTCTTTGATTCATCAAATCAATTTTATGCCTATATTGCAACAGGTGTTGTTATGATGTTATTGTTCCATATTTTTGAGAATATTGGGATGAATATTGGTTTAGTACCTTTAACCGGTATTCCACTACCATTTATTTCGCAAGGTGGTTCGGCGTTAATTGGTAACATGATTGGTATTGGTTTGATTATGTCGATGAGATATCATAATAAATCATTCTCGTTATCTGAACGCGAAGGATTTTCATAATGTGAGATGGTTTAAAAAGAAGTTGAGACCAATTAGCTAGGTTCTTGTACTGATTTTTAAACCTTTTTTTGTGAGTTATGATATGATAAAAATGATTTTGAAAACAAAGGAGTATCACATGCTAACAATCGGATTTATTGGTGCTGGTAATATGGCCAAGGCAATGATGCAAGGTTGGTCGGGTAATCAGGAAGTACAATTAGTTGTTCATTCCCCTCATTCAGGACAAAAAGTGGCAAACGACTTGCATATGACTGCAAAAAGTTCAGCGTTAGATGTTTGGATGTCATCGGATTTGGTCGTTTTGGCAACACCACCTGAACAATTAGCAGCTGTTGCAAATGAACTACAACCAGGTATTGCAATGAAACCTGATGTGATTGTCGTTTCAGTACTTGGTGGTATTTCTTTAGCACAACTACACAAAGCTTTGGGTCAAAAAATAGTGGTTGTTCGTGCTCTGCCAAATGTTAATGTGGCTGTAAAATATGGTTACACTGCCTTAGCTTTTGATAAGGATGTGGCTGCAGATATTAAAGGGGCAGTGGCGGCATTGTTCTTGGAATTTGGTCGAGCTGATGAACTGCCAGAAGAGCAATTTGGTATTGCAAGTGCAATTGCTGGTTCTGGACCAGCTTTTGTTGCGGCCTTTACAGAAGCCTTGAAGCAAGTTGGCGTTGCGAAAGGCTTATCAGAAAGTATCGCAGCTCGATTAGCCGAACAAACGGTCGTTGGCACGGCACAGCATATGATGCAAGCTAAAAAGGCACCAATGGTATTAGCTAATGAAGTGATGACACCCGGTGGGTCAACTGCGGCGGGATATGAAGTCTTGACGACGGGTGGCTTGAATCAATTAATCAAGGATACGATTACTGCAACAATGGCTAAAAATGCATCCTTTGAATAAATGAGATTTCATATAAAAAGGCTTGCAAACGATTATTGAAGCTGGTATGATTATTTATGTTGTTGAAGCAACGAAGTAATCATTGTGGCTCATTGGTCAAGCGGTTAAGACTCCGGTTTTTCACACCGGCATCCAGGGTTCGACTCCCTGATGAGCTATTTTTTAAAGAACTGACAGAGATGTCAGTTCTTTTTTTTGCGACTAGCTCATAATTACTATCAATTTGTGTCATGTCATTCTTTTTTATGAGCAGATCCTTAAGACAAAATAACGTTAAATCAGACACTATGATAAAATAAGGTCAGATGAAATTTATTACTTAATTTATATTAAGAGATGTTTAAAAAGGGGATTTTGAATTTATGACAGAAGGACAGCGCTTGATAAATGTATTTCGGCCAACCCATTATGATATCTATTTAGATATTAATCGAGAAACCAAAGTTATTGCTGGTCAGACTACGATTAAGGGGACGGCAATGCAA
Organism: Weissella sp. ESL1177; assembly: GCF_058107185.1. Taxonomy (NCBI): domain Bacteria; kingdom Bacillati; phylum Bacillota; class Bacilli; order Lactobacillales; family Lactobacillaceae; genus Weissella; species Weissella sp. ESL1177. The sequence continues at coordinate 41,975 of NZ_CM176591.1, forward strand.
ACGGCAATTCGTTTAAATCAAAAGTTTATGTCAATTAATAATGTGACTGTTAATGGTCAAACAGTTATCGCGACGACTGATGATGATGCAGAAACATTGAATTTTATGGCACCACAAACGGGTGATTTAACAATTGTGGTTGATTATACAGCACCATTAACTGATACGATGATGGGTATTTATCCGTCATATTATCAATTACATGGCCAAACAAAGCAATTGATTGGCACACAATTTGAAACAACAGCTGCTCGACAAGCCTTTCCTGGCATTGATGAGCCTGCAGCTAAAGCGACATTTTCATTAGCAATAAAATTTGATGAACAAGCGGGTGAAACGATTATTGCTAACATGCCTGAGAAAAAAGTGGTTGATGGTGTTCATTATTTTGATGAAACTGTAAAGATGTCAACATATCTTGTTGCTTTTGCATTTGGTGATATGCAGCGTAAACTGACCCAGACAAAAAGTGGTGTTCAAGTTGGTGTTTTTGCAACCAAGGCACATCAAGCGTCTGAACTTGATTTTGCGCTTGATATTGCGAAACGATCAATTGAATTTTATGAAGACTATTATCAAACACCATACCCATTACCACATTCATGGCAACTAGCATTACCTGATTTCTCAGCAGGAGCAATGGAAAATTGGGGCTTGGTGACTTATCGTGAAGCTTACCTAGCAATTGATGAAAACAATGCTTCTATTGAAATGAAGCAACAAGTGGCAACGGTGATTGCTCATGAATTAGCCCATCAATGGTTTGGTGATTTAGTCACGATGCAATGGTGGGATGATTTATGGCTTAATGAAAGTTTTGCCAACATGATGGAGTACGTGGCAATTGATGCGCTAGAACCCGATTGGCATATTTGGGAAACTTTCCAGACTTCAGAAGCGGCAGCTGCATTACAGCGTGATGCAACTGATGGCGTCCAGCCGGTGCATGTTCAAGTAGAAAAACCCGCTGAAATTGATGCTATTTTTGATGCGGCTATCGTCTATGCGAAAGGGGCTCGCATGTTAGTGATGGTGCGAGCATTGATTGGTGATGATGCACTACGTCAAGGATTGAAGGATTATTTTGAAGCCCATAAATTTGCTAACGCAACTGGATCTGATTTATGGGCTGCTTTGGGCAAAGCGTCAGGTATTGATTTGACAGCAATGATGAATACTTGGTTAGAACAACCAGGTTACCCTGTTGTTAATGTGAAAGTTGTTGACGGTCATTTGACAATAATGCAAGAACAGTTCTTTATTGGAGATGGCGTCGATCAACAACGAAAGTGGCAAATACCGTTGCATAGTAATTATTCAGATTTACCAGAATTGTTAGTGACTAAAGAATTGAATTTGGGAGATTATGAGATTTTACGTCAAACAGCTGGGGCACCATTCCGCTTGAATGTTGATAATACAGCTCACTTTATTGTTAATTATGAGCCAGCATTATTAGCAGATATTTTAGAGGATATTGATAATCTAAATCCAGTAACACAATTACAATTACTCCAAGATTTACGTTTATTAGCTGAAGGTCGTCAGATATCTTATGCAATCGTCGTACCACTATTGAAAAAATTTGCGACAAGTCATTCAAGTGTTGTTAATACAGCACTTTATCAAGTCATTGAAAACTTGAAAAAGTTTATTGTGCCAGATACACTTGCAGAAAAACAGTTTAAGCACTTAGTGGCAACTTTGAGTGCAGAGCAATTTAATCGTTTGGGGTGGTATAAGCAGGCAAATGAAGATAACGATGATCAAGTCAGTCGACCAGTTATTGTTGATGCGGCATTATTTGCTGATAATACAGTTGCAGTGACATCCGCACACGAGTTAGTTGTTGCAAATCAACCTAATCTTATTAACTTACCTGCTGATATTCGCGCAAGTGTCTTAGCTAATGAAGTCAAGCACCATGGCAATGCTGTCTTGTTTGAGCAATTGTTAACAGATTATCGGACAACAGCTGATGGTGGTTATCAACGCGATATCATGAAGGCGTTAACGAAAACCTTGGACACGAATTTTATACAACAACTCATCGGTTATTTCAAAGATAGTCAAACGATTAAACCACAAGATTTACGCGGGTGGTACCAAGGTATTTTGGCAAATGAACGTGGTCAGCAAATGGCATGGGATTGGCTAAGAACAGAATGGTCTTGGCTTGAACAAACAGTGGGTGGTGACATGGAGTTCACAACGTTCATTACAGTGACTGCGAAAGTCTTTAAAACGGCTGAGCGATTAGCAGAATTTAAAGCATTCTTTGAGCCAAAATTAGATACGCTAGGTTTGACTCGTGAGATTAAAATGGATATTAATGTGATTGCTGGCCGGGTTGCTTTAATTACTGATGAACAAACGGTTATTAACGAAGCAATTGCCACATCGTTATAATAATTGATGGGATAAGGAGAAATCATATGACACGTTTATTCGTGACCGACTTAGATAAAACTTTTTTAAATTCAGAACGAGAATTTAATGTGCCACGTTTTACATCTATTTTAGATAAGTTAGATGAAAAACGAGATAAATTTGCCATTGCGACTGGTCGTGATGAAAATTGGGTGCGTAATAAGTTTGGTAAATTAGCAGATCGTGTTCATTTAGTAACGGGTAATGGTGCAACTTGGCGTGTGAATGGGTCTAATCACTTGCACATTCGTAATATTGATGCAACTGCATTACCTAAATTAGAGGAAATTCTAATTGATGATACTTTCGAAACAATTGGTGTGATTGCTTTTTCCGTAAATAATATGTACAATTTAGCAGGATTGCAAGACTTACCTGATAATATGCAAGATTATATGGCTCAAGTTTATCCAAATATGGCCACAGTTCAGCATTTAGCAGATATTCCAGAATTATTAACAAGTGTCACGGGTATTTTTACACCATCGCATTCTGAAGAAGCCATTGCATTAATTGATGATAATCATTTACCATTACATGCAACAACGTCTGGTTATGGCACAGTTGATATTTTAGCGGCTGGTGTGAATAAAGCGACTAGTTTGGAAATGTTGATTGATGAAATTGATTTGGCACCTGAAGATTTAACTGTTTTTGGTGATGGCATGAACGATTTAGAAATGATGCAATTAGCGGGTAACGTCTATATCATGCCAAATTCTGACGAACGGTTATTTGGTCGAGGATATCATGTTGTCGCAAAGGATAGCGATCATGATGGTGTTTTAGAAACACTTGAAAAAATAATTTAAAATGTATACAACCTAATTAGGCCTAGCACCTAGCCATATTATTTTGGTCGTTGCTAGACCTTTTTATATGTTGTCAAATGATTATCTGATATAATTATTTATTTTTTATTGATTTTGAAATAGTGACAATAATACTATCCTTGACGGTGCTTGATGTAAAAGGTTAAACTAATTAAAATAAATTGCACTGAAAATAGGAAGCCGGAGGAGAGTTAATGGCATACTTAGAGTTACGAGACATTCATAAATCGTACTATCTTGGTAAAGAAGAATTTCCAGTACTAAAAGGGATTGATCTTGATTTTGAATTGGGGGAATTTGTTTCAATTCTAGGAGAATCAGGTGGTGGTAAGTCAACCTTGATGAATATTATTGGTGGACTAGATCGTGAATTTGAAGGTTCGGTGACAATTGATGGTCAAGTTTTAGATCATAAACAAGAAAAACAACTTGATGAATATCGTCGGGGAACCATTGGTTACATTTATCAATCTTACAATTTGATCAGTCATTTGACCGTTCTTGAAAATGTTATGGTCTCACTTGAAATGACAGTTTTATCACAGTCGGAAAAAGTTGACCATGCGACAGCTTTGCTAGAGCGTGTCGGGTTAGCAGAACAAATTAAAAAACATCCGAATCAATTGTCTGGTGGTCAAAAGCAACGTGTTGCCATTGCGCGAGCATTAGCTTCTGATCCGCGCATTATTATTGCTGATGAGCCTACGGGGGCTTTAGATTCAAAAAACACAGCCGATGTTTTGAAAATTTTGGATGAAATTGCAGCTGAAGGCCGTTTGGTTATTGCAGTGACACATTCACAAGAAGTTGCTGACCACGGGACACGTATTGTGCATTTAGCAGATGGTCAAATTGATAATGATCAACGGTTACGAGAGGCTTATCCGGTCAATAAAAATGCTGAACATATGCAAGACCGACCACTACCAGCAACGGCTTCTTATCGAAATGCGTACAAACATTTAACTTTCAGCTTTTGGCGTAATTCATTGATTATGTTGGGAACCGCTATTGGTTTGTTTGCTGTGATGTTATTTACGGGTCTTGGAAATGGTGTCAAAGCCTATATTAATGATCAAGTGAATTCTCTTGCAAATCCAACTGCGATTACAGTTACTCGTTATCAGGATGAAGATAATGACAATTCTGGTATTGGTCAAACAACTGCCGGTGGTAGTGCCACTGATATTGCAAAAACGACCATTTCTGATAAACAAATGAAACAGATTAAGCATCTAAAAGGAGCTAAAGCTGTGCAGCCAGGCTATCAAATTGCTGGTGTGAAAGCGAAATTGCAAAACAAAGATTACAATCTGGGAACGGTGCAGACGTGGTCAGCAACTTATCAAAAGAAACTTGTTAAAGCCGGGCATTTGCCAGGTAAAAATGAAATTTTGGTTGATAAAAAGACGGTTGCTAAGAAATTTAATACCAAAAATTGGCAATCAGTCGTTGGCAAAACCATGACGGCAACTTGGACCACAGTGAAAGCAGATGGTCGAACACCAGTAACAATTACAAAAGATTTGAAAATTTCTGGTGTGATCGATGCAGGTAAGGCTGGAACAGCCAATGTTGTTAGTTATCAAACTGTCCATGCAGCTAATAAAGAAGCCGGGGCTGTCACAAATGCCTTATTTGCCACTGTTCGAGTAGCAACACCAGATGATGTTAAACCTTTCCAAAAAGCAATTAATAAATTGAAGGATTCTAATAATAAGCGATTATATACAGCGATTACGGTTGGGTCTATTTTGGATACCATTAATACCATCGTGACATTAGCAACAAATGTTTTGGCAGCGATTGCCGCTATTTCCCTAGTTGTGTCAGCACTGATGATTATTGTGACAATGTTTATGTCTGTTTCAGAACGAACAAAAGAAATTGGTATTTTACGTGCCTTAGGTGAAAGTAAAAAAGACGTTCGTCGTTTGTTTACATCAGAGTCACTACTGATTGGTATGGCAAGTTTTGTGTTGTCATTAGTACTAGCCTTTGGTATTGGTGCAATACTTAATTCGGCATTATACAAGATTGCAAAGTTTAATATGATTCAAATTTCAGTTGGTAACGTCATCACAACCCTTATTTTGGCGTTAGTGATTTCATTCCTTGCTGCACTATTACCAGCTCGTCGTGCCGCAAAGTTGAATCCAATCGATGCCTTGGCAGCTGATTAATTAATTGATAAAAGATATAAGAAAGCCAAAGATGACCGTTAATTAACGGCATAGTCTTTGGCTTTTTATTTTTCAGGACATTTGTGTTAGATGTCTGACTAGAAAAATCGGTCTAGACCGTGTAAACTTGAAGACGATTAGAAATGAATGTCAAATGGTGGTTATCCACTTGTAACATTGAAAAAATAAGGGGAACATATCATGAGTAAAGTTTTAACGCACGCAACGATTTATACTGGTGAAGATGAACAACCGGAGATCAAGGACGCTTATATTCGATTTGATAAACAAATTGAAGCAATTGGACCAATGTCAGCCTTAAAAATCAAGACAACAGATGATGTTATTCGTGCTGACCGTAAAGTCATTGTACCCGGATTTATTGATGTCCATACACATGGTGCGTATGGTTTTGATACAATGGATGGCCAAGCAACTGATATCGTTAAAATGGTCCATGGTCAAATTTCTGAAGGAATTACCTCTGTTTTTCCAACGACGATGACACAATCCGTTGATAATATTTCAAAAGCAATGGTTGCAGTAAATGAAGCTGCGCAACAAGAACCAGCGATTATGGGTGTTCATTTAGAGGGACCGTTTATTAATCCACATTTTAAGGGTGCGCAACCAGAACAATATATTATTGCTCCTAGTAAGGAATTAGTTCAAAAATGGCATGAGTTATCTGGCAATCGTGTCCGTTTAATTACGTATGCACCCGAACAAGCAGACAATGTCGCAGAATTTGAAGATTATTTAATTGAAAATCACATTGTTGGTTCAATTGGTCATTCAAATGCAACACGTGAATTTTTGCAAACGAATTCTAAAGCTAGTCACATTACGCATTTGTATAATGCACAACGGCCAATGGCCCATCGTGAACCTGGTGTCACTGGACATGCTATGTTAGAAGATAATATTCATACCGAATTAATTGTGGATGGTTTCCACGTGTATCCTGATATGGTCAATTTAGCTTATAAATTAAAGACTGCTCATCGAATTGATTTGATTACTGATTCAATGCGTGCAAAGGGTCTTGGTGATGGTGAATCTGAATTAGGTGGGCAAAAAGTTTGGGTAAAAGATAAGCAAGCTCGCTTAGCAGATGGCACATTGGCTGGTTCTGTTCTAGAATTCGATGATGCCTTTCGTAATATGATGGTCTTTACAGGTGCATCAATTCATGAAGCCATTCAAATGGCATCAGTTAATCAAGCCCTTGAATTTAATCTTGATCAAAAGGGTACGTTGACGGTCGGCAAAGATGCCGATCTGAATATTTTTAGTGCTGATTTAACAAGCTTAGAAGCGACCTATAGCTTGGGTCGTCGCTTTTCTAAGCAAGATGGCATTGAAACAAAGGAGTAAGGATGATGGGATCGCCAGTATATATTCAAATTCATGATGAGATTCACGAAGCAATTGCAGCTGGTCGGTGGGTTCCTGGTGATAGGATCCCAGCAGAACGCGAATTAGCTGAACAATTTGGTGTTTCCCGTATGACATTAAGACAAGCGATTATGTTGCTCGTTGATGAAGGTATTTTAGAGCGCCGCGTGGGTTCAGGCACGTTTGTATCCGAACAAAAAGTGCAAGAACATTTAAATGGTATTACTTCGTTTACGGATTTGATGGCGGATGCTGGTAAGAAAGCCACGTCCAAAACAGTTAGTTTTCATGTGGGCCGGGCGTCAAATTCAGAACAAGAGCAATTACAACTCACGCCAGATGAGCGTGTATTGCGAATGGAACGTGTCAGATATGGGGATGGTGAACCAATTGCGTTTGAAGTAGCAGCAATTCCGGAAACTTTAGTCACTGGGTTATCACGGCAAGCATTAACTGATTCTTTATATCGAACATTAGCAACAGAACGTGGTTTAAAAATAGGACGCGCACAACAAACAGTCACGGCAGCAGCGGTTAAAGAAAGGGTTTCAGAATATTTAGCCATTAAACGTGGAGATCCTGTATTAGTATTACGTCAAATTACTTATGATACAAAAGGTGTCCCGTTTGAGTATGTGCAAACACAGTATGTTGGTGCAAGATTCGAATTTTATATGGAAAAGTCATAAACGTTAGTTCGATTAATGCTATGTTATGAGACGGTTAATGATAAATGCTTGTCTATTTACAAATATTTTGGTATGATATTCAAAGTGTTGAAAACTGCAGCGGATTGTCCGCAAGCTCGTCAACAATTTATCGACCTGTTTCAATGATGGCAGAGAACACGCTAGTAACTGCGCTGCAGCGGTGAACGTTTGGATAAATTGCACGAATGTGAGGCAATTCTCTAGAATTCAACAAAATAAAAATTCTGGAGGACATTTAAATATGTCACGTTATACTGGTCCTAAGTACCGTTTGTCACGTCGTCTGGGTGTTTCATTATCAGGTACTGGTAAGGAACTTGCTCGTCGTAATTATGCACCTGGTGATCACGGTGCCGGCCGTCGTTCAAAGCCATCAGATTATGGTATTCAATTAGCAGAAAAGCAAAAGGTGCGCTTCACTTACGGTATGACTGAACGTCAATTCCATAACTTGTTCTTGAAGGCAGGTAAGATTCGTAAGGGTACTCACGGTGATAACTTTATGTCATTACTAGAACGTCGTTTGGACAACATTGTTTACCGTCTAGGTTTGGCAACAACTCGTCAACAAGCACGTCAACTTGTTAACCATGGTCACATTTTAGTTGATGGTAAGCGTGTTGATATTCCTTCATACGAAGTTTCTGTTGGACAAGAAATCTCAGTTCGTGAGAAGTCACAAAAGAATGTTTACATCCAAGCTGCTGTAGAAGCACAAGCTGGTACGTTACCATTCGTTGAATTTGATAAAGATACATTAAAGGGAACTTTGGTTCACGAACCAGAGCGTGCAGAGTTAGATCATGAATATAACGAAGCCCTAATCGTTGAGTACTACAACCGTATTGGATAATTTTTTATTATTTAATGGAGTTTGTGGCACACAATGTCAAAAAGCCAAGACAATTGTCTTGGCTTTTTTTGCAGTTTTTTATATGAGAAAGACACGATAATAAGTTAAAAATTTTTAAAGAACGCCAAATAAACACTAAACAACATAAAAAAATTAGCATGATTGTAATTGACGTGGTACGCTAATCTTATTAGAATTCCCGATAGTTAGGAGTATGGTGAGCATCATTCACCAGATAAAAAGAGTATGACACAGATTGGACATATCGTTATTGGCTTAATTGTTGTTGTCGCAGCCATTTATTTGATTATCTTTGTCTCTCAACGGTTGACTGCACGAAAAGTTAATAAATTAGTCCAAAAGAAAAACGAGTTGGCTGAAATTCCGATGCGTGATCGGTTAGTAAAAGGACGCCAATTGAGTTTGACGGGACAATCTTTGAAGCAATTCCAATTGTTAGAAGCAAAATATAATCAGTTAGAAAAAAACGAATTTAATAACATTGATTTAAAAGCAAATACAGTGTTGTTTGATTCACAAGGATTAAATTTCGTAAAGACGGCGCAAGGATTAAAAAGTTTACAACAGCAAATACGTGATGCAAAAACAATTATTGACGTTGTTAATCAAGGATTAAATGATTTAGAACAGTTAGATGCTGCACATAAACAAGCGGTTAAAGATTTAGAAACGAAATATCAAGACTTACGTAAAGTGTTGCTTTCACAAAATTTTTCGTTCGGACCAGCTATTGATAAATTAGAAGAAATATTAGGCTCTCTTGAAGATGATTTTGCTGAATTTGCTCGTTTAACTGAGGCAGGCGATCACGCGACGGCTACTGGTATATATGAAACATTAAGTATGGAAACGAATCAATTAGAACAACGAATTGATCAAATACCTGGTATTTTCCATCAGTTGCATGATACAATTCCTGGGCAGTTGGCCGAATTACAAGAAGCATACGACAAAATGACAGCAGAAGGCTTTAAGTTTGAAACGAACGTTGATAAAGAATTAACAAATATTCAAGAAGAGTTACAAGAAGCGTTGACATTATTGCAAGAGTTGACACTTAAAAAGATTGCTGAATTAATTCAACGTATGGAAAGTCAAACGGAAGTTTTGTATGAAACTTTTGATAAAGAAGCAAAAGCAGCACAGACAGTTTGGGAAAATAATGAAAATCTAACAGGCTATCTTGCTCATAATAAACGACAAAACCACGAATTATACGCGAGATTAGATCGTTTAAATCAAGATTTTGTCTTCTCAAAGGATGAAACTGGTCAAATTCGTAGCTGGGAAATTCAATTGTCAAATAATACGGTTACTTTTGAAGAGTTAAAGCATCAAATTGCACGTCATGAGGTTGTCTTTTCTAATTTAATTGCTGAACAAACGGCCATTCGTAGAGATCTAGAGAGAATTGAACGTGAACAAATTGCGCAATGGAAAGCTTTCCAAGACTTACCAGGACAGTTAGAACAATCAAAAAAGCGTGTAGCACTGTTAGCAGACAAATTAAGATTAATTCAACGGTCATTCGAACGTCAGGGCTTACCAGGCTTACCAGAAACATATTTATCAATTTTCTATTCGGTTAGTGATGAATTAGAACGTGTTAAGCAACAGATAGGTATGTCACGAGTTAATGTTGATGATGTCTTACGACAACTAAGTATTGTGACAGCTGATTTAGATACACTTCATGAAAGAACGGAAAGTCTCATTGAGGCAGCAACGGTTACTGAACGATTGGTACGTAAAGCATCAAGGTATCGTGATAATCCTGCAGTTGTTCAAGCAACTCAACAAGCACGATATTATTATGAAACAGGTTATGATTATGAGCAGTCTATGAAAACTTTGGGTGTTATTCTTGATCAAGTGGAACCTGGGCTAACGGATCGAATTGTGAAGCAGTATCGACAAGAATTGGCAACATTACAAGCAGAATTTTCAGAACAACAATGAATACCTTGTTTAGACAGATTTTAAAATCACATTACTAGTAGGAAAGAGCGTCAATCTACCAATTGAAGTGCCCCATAATTGTTAGACATAAAAATCTAACGATTATGGGGTATTTTTTATGACTAAATATTCAACTGATTTTTATTAATACTGGGCAAAGTGGTCGGTAAAAAATTGTCAATGGTCTTATTAACAGCTACAAAATTGATTATGATAATATTTTAGATTAATATGCATACCTAAAATCGTAGAGAGATATTTTTGGTGGCAGGTCTTTGTCTTATTTTTTGCACGCTTAAAAAGTTACGATTTATAATAAATGTTTACAAATTGTCGTAAATTTGTTAAAATTTAAGCATAAGATAAATATTTTTTTTGCGAAACAAAGGAGAGTTGTATGGAAGAAAATAGACAAAGAGATCATAGCCCGACAAATGTGCAACATGGATTATCAGAATTAGAAGTGCAACAATCTCGGCAAGAATATGGTGAAAATGTGTTCAAAGAAGCACCTAAGGAATCACTGTTCTCTAAAATAAAGCGGAGTTTAAGTGATGTTGCAACCATTATTTTGATTATTGCCGCAGTTATCTCTTTGATCACTTCGATTATGCAGAATAATGGTCACTATTTTGAAAGTGTCTTGATCATTGCAATCGTTATTATTAATTCAGTATTGGCTATCTATCAAGAGGGACGTGCGGAAGCAGCTTTAGACTCCTTAAAAGATTTAGAGCAAGCTGAGGCGACAGTCAGACGTGATGGACAAGTTGTGACCATACCCATTACTGAAATCGTTGTTGGTGATATCTTAATATTAGAAAATGGTAAGCGTATTTCTGCTGATGCCAGATTAATTGAAACAAGTGAATTAAGGGTTGAAGAATCAGCACTAACCGGTGAAAGTGAAGCCATCGAAAAAGATGAAACGCAACACTCAAAGCCAGAGGACTCGTTAGGGGATCGGTTAGATGTTGTCTATCGTGGCACAGTAATTGTTAATGGACGTGGGACCGCAGAAGTCACTGCTGTTGGTATGCAAACTGAAATGGGTAAAATTGCTGGTTTGCTGGGCAATGAACAACGTGAGAAGACCCCATTACAAAACCGGTTAACGAATTTAGGTAAACGATTAAGCATCATTGCCATTTTGTCAGCGCTAATTGTGATTGGATTGGGTATTGCTTATGACGAGCCTTTGTTAACACTGTTTATGACCGCCGTTTCTTTGGCGGTGGCAGTTGTGCCAGAAACATTAATGATTATTGTGACGATTACACTTGCCTTGGGTGTTCAAAAAATGGCCAAAAGACATGCCATTGTGCGTCGTCTACCAGCAGTTGAAACTTTAGGTGCTGCTACAGTGATTGCCTCGGATAAAACGGGGACATTGACGCAAAATAAAATGACAGTACGTCGTATTTGGGATGCACAAGCTAATCAAGTGTATGATGATAAACAAATTAAAAATCAATTGTCTGACGTTTTAAAGTTTGGTGCGTTGTCAACTAATGTGACAAACCCCAAACATCAAGTCACTGGTTTGCCAACTGAAGTTGCTATGGTCAACGCATTGGGACGATATGGTGACTACGAACAGTTACAGAAAGATTATCCAAAAGTATTTGAGATACCATTTAATTCAACAAGAAAAAGAATGACAACAGTTCATCAAATTGATGATGGCTATTTAGCAGTAACAAAGGGTGCTTTTGATGTCTTGTTGCCTAAATTTCCAGAAACAATGCATCAAGCAGCAAAACAAATTAATGAACAATTTGGTGCAGATGCATTACGTGTCATTGCAGTGGGAATTGTTAAGTTACCTGAAATCAGTGACGAACCAACTGAAGAAGAGCTTGAATCACATATGACATTGTTAGGGTTGATTGGTATCATTGATCCACCACGACCTGAGTCAGCAGCTGCGGTAGCTGAAGCTAGAGCTGCGGGAATTAAACCAGTAATGATTACTGGTGATCATGTTGTTACAGCAAGTGCTATTGCACGTGAAATTGGTATTCTACAAGCAGATGATCTTGCACTTTCTGGTGCAGAACTACATGAAATGTCTGATGTAGAACTTGAGAAAAATGTGACACGGTATGCAGTGTATGCACGAGTCACACCAGAAGATAAAATTCGAATTGTCAAAGCTTGGCAAAGGCGTGGTGATGTGGTTGCCATGACTGGGGATGGCGTCAATGATGCACCAGCTTTACGGAGTGCCGATGTTGGGATTGCAATGGGGGAGACTGGAACCGATGTTGCGCGTGAAGCAGCTGCAATTGTTTTAACTGATGATAATTTTGCAACAATTGTACACGCTGTTGAAACGGGACGTGGCATTTACAATAATATCCGAAAGACAATTAATTTCTTGATTAGTGCTAATATTTCAGAAATTGTTATTATTGTCGCAGCAATGCTCTTTGGTTGGGGGTCACCATTAATTGCGACACAACTACTATTTATTAATTTGGTCGCTGATGGGTTACCTGGTTTTGCGTTAAGCCGGGAACCAATTCATGATAGTGTCATGAATCAAAAACCAGTTAGTCCGAAAGCAAGTATTTTTGCCAATGGGCTGGCAAGACAGATCGTTGTTAATGTATTGCTATTTGCAGTTGTCAGTTTATTGGCACAAGGATATGGTATCTATATTGGTCAACCAGAAATTGGTAACACGATGGCGTTTATTGTCTTATCAGCAACATCAATTCTACACGTGTTTAATATTCGTAGTGATCAGTCAATGTTTAAAATTAAATTCAATGCTAATCCAATGCTAGTCATTATGGCAATCATTGCCTTGGCATTATCACTATTATTGGTTATCTTACCAGTAACACAAACACTGTTTAGCTTTGTACCACTACCAGGAACAGCATGGTTGGTGACAATTGTGTTGGCATTAGTTCCGAATATTTATTGGGAAATTGTGAAAGCAATACGTTATAAAAAATAGATTTTATTGTGTAAGAAGTTCGCTTCTTACACTTTTTTTGTTTTTTAAAAAATATAAAGGTCGTTTTTTAATAGCGATATTTCGAATATATTGCTATAAAATTAACTAAAAGTCGAACTTTTATAGAATGAACATTGAAACAAGTAACGTTTGTTGATAAAATTAATTAGGTGTTGAAAATGTATATATAGTTCGTGTTAGAGCGAATTTTTAAAAATAGGAGGCCATTATGGCAGGGATTGTAGTTGTTGGTAGTCAGTGGGGAGACGAAGGAAAAGGTAAAATTACAAATTTCATCTCACAAAATTCAGATATGGTTGTTCGTTATCAAGGTGGTAACAATGCAGGTCACACCATTTATGTGGACGGTCAAAAATTTGAATTATCTTCAGTACCATCAGGTATCTTTAATCCTAATCGATTGGCAGTTATTGGTAATGGTACGGTGGTTAATCCAAAAGCTTTACTAAGTGAACTGCGTGATATCCAAAAAAAGGGTGTTACCACTGAAAATTTGCGAATTTCTGATCGGGCTCACGTTATTTTCCCGTATCATATGCTCATTGACCAATTGGCAGATGCTAAGAAGGGGGATGGCAAGATTGGTACAACTGGTCGTGGTATTGGTCCAACGTATATGGATAAAGCAGCGCGCGTCGGAATTCGCATGATTGATTTATTAGATAAAGAGGTTCTTCATGAACGTCTAGCAAATGTATTAGCTGAAAAAAATGAATTACTAGAAAAAATCTATGATCATGAACCATATGATCTTGAAAAATTAGTGGATGAATATTATGAATACGGTCAAAAGTTACGGCCATTTATTGTTGATACAACAGTCTTAATCAATGAATATATTGATGACCACAAGCGGGTGCTCTTTGAAGGGGCGCAAGGTGCTATGCTTGATATTGATCAGGGAACGTATCCCTATGTGACATCATCATCACCAGTTGGCGGTGGTGCAACAGTGGGTGCAGGTGTCGGACCAACAAAGATTACACGGGTTGTCGGTGTTGCGAAGGCTTATACATCACGTGTCGGAGATGGCCCATTCCCAACAGAATTATTTGATGAAGTTGGGGACCGTATTCGTGAAATTGGTCATGAATATGGCGTTGTGACAAAACGACCACGGCGTATTGGGTGGTTAGATACGGTTGTACTACGCCACGCTGCAAGGATTGGTGGCTTTACACATCTTTCATTGAATAGTTTAGATGTCTTATCAGGGCTTGATACAGTAAAGTTGGCAGTTGCTTACGAATTAGATGGTAAGCAAATTTCACATTATCCAGCCAGTTTAAAGGATGTCCAACGCGTCACGCCAATTTATGAGGAATTACCAGGATGGCAAGAAGATATTACTGGCGTTAAGTCACGCGATGAGCTACCCCAAAATGCTGAAAATTATTTGAAGCGTGTGGAAGAACTGATTGGTGTACCACTATATACTTTTGCCGTTGGACCTTCAAATGAACAAACAATCATCTTATTTGATATTTGGAATGAGGACTAAGGATGACCGAAATGAGATTAGCACGCACAATTTTATCTGTTAGTGACATTGCACAAATGGTGCAACGTGTTGCAGATGAATTAAATGAAGTACTAGTTGATGTTGAACGGCCAGTATTTATCGGTGTGATGAAGGGGGCTTACATGTGGATGGCTGATTTAATGAGAGCCATGCATCGTGAGGTTGAACTTGATTATATTGACGTTTCAAGTTATGTTGGCGATCAATCAACCGGACATATTACAATTCAACGTGATTTAAAAGTTAATTTGCAAGATCGGACAGTCGTCATATTGGATGAAGTCGTTGATTCCGGTTTGACATTACGTTATCTAAAAGCTGATTTTGAAGCACGAGGAGCTAAAAAAGTTTATGTAGCGGTTGCGACAGATAAAAGACAATCGGCATCTGCTGGTGGAATCACACCTGATTTTATTGGCACGCAGGTACCCGATGAATTTTTGGTTGGTTATGGTATGGATTATAATGAATATTATCGTGCCTTACCATATGTTGCAGTACTTGAACTAACTGAATAAAAAAGTTGCTGAATAAATGTCATCATAAGATTTCAAATTTTTGAAGCAAAAGCGGTGTCCAACTAATCGTGACGTTGGACACCGCTTATTTTTTATATTTTTATCATTAAATATCGTTACAAGGTTCATCGGGCATATTCCGTTCAAGCTGAATGGTTGTATGCTGAATGTGTAAGTCATCTTGTAACATATGACCAAGGTGAGATAGTAATACCATGTCACCTGGGTCATTAACAACGAGATGAACTGTTAATGCTGTCTCAGTTGTTGAAATTCCCCAAATGTGTAAATCGTGTAAACTGATAACTTGTGGATTATCTAAGATTGCCTGTTTAACGACTTCTTCATCGATATTTTCTGGTACACCATTGAAAATCAATAAGATTGATTGTTTAAAAATATCCCAAGATGAAATAATAATGACAAAGCCGATAATGATTGAAATCATTGGATCGATCCAATACCAATTTAATAGCATGGTTAATAATCCAGCAATAACGACACCCAGTGAAACACCTGCATCAGCCATTAAGTGAACATAGGCGCCCTTGGCATTAATATCATCTTTGTGATCGCCAGCCATCGCAAAAAACTTTGCAGCCACAAAATTAATAAGGATACCAACAGCTGACACGATCATAATAAGATTTCCAGCTGGTTCCGTGCCACCATTAACGAGTTTCACGATGGCTTCATACCAAATAACAAAAACAGCCATTAACAAAAAGAGAGCATTAATGAAACTTGCTAAAATAGTTGCATTATGCCAGCCGTATGTGTGTGTCGATGTGGCACGTAACCCAAAAACGGCCACGGCTGCCCATGCTAAAATTAATGAAGCAACATCACTGATACTATGTAAAGCATCAGCAAAAAGGGCAGTTGAATGGGCATAGTGTGCGAATATCATTTCAACAATGATGAAGAGCGTATTGAGAATAATACCTGTTAGATAAGGTAATTGCCTTTTTGGAACGCCTGCATGCTCATGGTGATTATGCATATTATAATTTTTCCTCCAAGTGTTTTGTTGCTAAAGCAATAATTAACCGAATATGATCATCTTTTAAAGCATAAAAGACTTGCTTACCATGTTTATGAGAATCAACAATGTCGGCCTGTTTCAACATTTTTAATTGTTGCGATATATTTGATTGCGAATAGCCAGTTGCGTTAACGAAATCTGAGACGTTTTGTTCATGATTGACTAATATTTTTAGTATCTTCAATCGTAGAACATTCGAAAATAATTTAAAAAATTCTGATAATTGTTCATCCATAAATATATTATAAATCGTTAATATGTTTTTGAAAAGTCATTCTGTTATTAAATTTTAAATTAGTTGATTAGTCAATTTTTTATCAATATAGTTCATATGATGAAAGTATGTTGGTTGAAAAGTAATGATATAATGAAATTTTAATATGTTAATTAGATAATAAAAAAGCACAAACAAAACGGAAGAAATCGTTTGTCTGTGACTGGATTGTATTTATATTTGCTGTAAGAAAATGACCATAATGGTGATAGTCTGTAGCACTGTAAAAAATATCATGCGATAACGTTGTTTCAAATTGAAATTAATCAGCACCATCCAAGTAAAGACGATAATGATTGTTGTTAGAATTGTCCAAAAATTCCAAGGTAATGCTAAAACATTCAACAATAAAATAACACCAAATATTAAAGAAGTTAGTCGTTTATTGCGGCCTTCTGTCACAAATAGACTACTCATGAAATAGAGATAACTAAAAAATAGTGGCAATAAACTCAGGATAAAAGGCTCAGTTAAATACGTATTCTGTTGATAAAAAATGACCACAGGCATGACAAGGGTTGCAACACCTGAATATAATATTAGGCCAAGAATATTTTGCAAGTTTAATAATGGTATGTTGATTAATAGTAACGAGATTGGGAGTAATGCAAGCAACATGACCTGTTGTCCGGTAAATTGTTTATATAGAAAATATAAAAATAAGAGCGGAATTAAGATAACGATATAATTGATCCAACGAGAGAAACCATGGTTAAAAGTTAAAAAGATTGCAATAGCTAAGATAAGACTATAAGTCATTAGTAGCGGGTTATGTTGCCATTGACCACCAGCAAGATTGTTTGAATAAATTAACGGGTATACCCACCAAACGATATTTTGAGCAATGACGCTGACAATTAAGGCAATCCATTGCATTTCTTTTAAACGCGATGATGTTTTTAGACGGCGTTGACGAGTCATTGGCTGATTATCAACAGGCGCTTCTTTAAGCTGGTTTAAACGAGATACATTATCATGAGAATCTATATTCATAAGAATGCCTTTCTAAAAAAATTGTAAGAACTCACTACATTATTGTAGCAAACTAACCGTTTACTTGGGAGTTTGATATAATATTTTGAGTATTATTTTGTCGAATTAGTGAAATGGAGTAATAACATGCAGACAATCATCGAATTAATAAACAAGTATCGAATGCAAATTATGTATTTGATATTTGGTGGTTTAACCACATTAGTCAGTATCATTGTGTATGCTGGTGCACGATGGGCACATTTATCAATAAATGGCGCCTACCTTTTAGCCTGGCTACTGAGTGTATTGTTTGCTTATTTAACAAATCGAAAATGGGTATTTGATAGTCAGACATCAGGCTTTATTAATATTTTACTGGAAATGTTTAAATTTTTCTTTGCTCGAATAGCAACTGGTGTGATAGGATACATTATCTTGCAATTTGGTGTACAGATGTTGCATCAAAACGATATGCTTTGGAATATTATTCAGAATATTTTTGTGATAGTTTCTAATTATGTTTTAAGTAAAGTAATGATATTTAGGTTAAAGGAGAAGATTAAAAAATGACAATTAAATTAATTGCAACAGATATGGATGGCACATTATTACGAGATGATCGAACGTTTGATTACGCACGTATGGAAGATTTATTGGACGAATTAGATTCAAAAGGCATTCGTTTTGTTGCAGCAAGTGGTAACCAATATAAGCAATTACGTTCATATTTTAATCCAGTTAATCCTGATCGTGTTACTTACGTTTCTGATAATGGTGCGTTAGTTATGAATCATGACGAAGTGATTGCTGAATCAAGTATTACTCGTGAACAAATTGATCGGGTCATTGATTGGAATAATAGTGTCAATCCTGATATGACTAACCTGATTGTTTTATCAGGGCACAATGGCGCCTATGTCTCTAATCATGCGACACCTGAAATTATTAGTATGGTAAAACAATTTTATCCAGTTGTTCATCAAGTTGAAAAATTTAAAGATATTGATGATAATATTTTTCGTTTCACATTTGTTTGGGAACAAGGGATTGATGTGCATCAACATATTCAACAGTTACGGGCAGCATTTGGTGAGGAATTGCACACAACAGGGTCTGGCTTTGGTACGGTTGATATTTTAGCACCAGGTGTGAATAAACGAACAGGCCTTGAAGAATTAGGGGAAATATGGGGCATTAAACCTGAAGAAATGGCAGCGTTTGGTGATAATGGTAATGATTTAGAGATGT
Organism: Weissella sp. ESL1177; assembly: GCF_058107185.1. Lineage (NCBI taxonomy): Bacteria > Bacillati > Bacillota > Bacilli > Lactobacillales > Lactobacillaceae > Weissella > Weissella sp. ESL1177. The sequence goes on from NZ_CM176591.1 coordinate 60,933, forward strand.
TAAGATATGTTAAATATCCATTTGTCATGCCAAATGCAGAAGATTTTATGAAGGTTCGTGTCAATAATCTTGCTGTTAATGATAATAATCATAATGGTGTGTTGGATACCATTGAGGCATTGTTAGCTGGTGCTTTTGATGATAATACAAACAAAATTTTTGATAAATAATGGCTAATGCCTAAATCTAAAGACACAAACTGGTATAATATATAAGGTTATGATGTGGTTTATATTTTCATATTCATAGTGATTATTTGTCAAATAGCGGAGGAAAAATCGTGTTTTTTAATGATCGACATGAGGAAGATACTGATGAGCAAACCATTATGCTTAATCAGCAACAGATTCCAAATCATATTGCAATTATTATGGATGGTAACGGCCGATGGGCGAAACGTCGAAACTTACCACGAGTTGCTGGACATCAACGTGGTATGGAAGTTGTAAAAGATATAACAAAAGTTGCCAGTGATTTAGGCGTTAAAGTGCTCACATTGTATGCATTTTCAACTGAAAACTGGAAACGACCAGAAACTGAAGTGGGTTTTTTGATGAAGTTACCTGGTAAATTTTTTGACACATTTGTACCTGAGCTTGTGGCAAATAATGTTCGTGTAAATGTGATTGGCTATGTTGATCAGTTACCTAGTTTCACGCAAAAAGCAGTTAATAATGCAATTGCGCAGACTGCAAATAATACAGGCATGGTATTGAATTTTGCTCTTAACTATGGTGGACGCTCTGAAATTGTCTCGGGTGTGCAAAAAATTGCTAAACAAGTCGCCAGTGGTGCATTAGCACCTGATGCAATTGATGAAGACATGATGAGTCGAGCCATGATGACGGCAAGTTTAAAGGATTACGCTGATCCCGATTTATTGATTCGAACAAGTGGTGAAGAGCGTTTATCAAATTTCTTGTTATGGCAAGTTGCCTATGCTGAATTTGTTTTTGTTAATGAACATTGGCCTGATTTTACACCAACCGTATTCAAACGCGCGATTTTAACATATCAATCACGTCACCGTCGATTTGGTGGCTTGACAGAAAATAAGAGTGATAAAAAATAGGAGAAAAAGATCATGAAGACACGAGTCATTACGGCAGTGGTTGCGTTAGCCATTTTTGTTCCCATTTTGATTGCAGGTGGTATTTGGATTCAGATCGCAGCATCAGTACTAGCTGTCGTTGCCGCATCAGAAGTTGTTTTGATGCGCCGCACACTGTTAGTTGATTTTGGGGCGATCCTAACGATGTTAGGGGCCTTGATTATGACGTTACCAACAGGTATCTGGCAAAAAATTGAATTACCAGTGACGTTACAACGGTCGTCAATGCTTTATATATTCGTTATATTAATGTTATTGCATACGGTTGTTGCACGTAATAAATTTAATTTTGAAGATGCGGGCGTATTTACACTTACAATGATGTATGTTGGTATGGGCTTTGGTATGATGGTAACTGCCAGAGCTGCTGGGTTTGCTACGTTGATGTATGCTTTTTTAATCGTTTGGATTACCGATTCAGGTGCTTACCTAGTTGGTCGTAAACTTGGTAAACATAAATTAACGGCCATTTCCCCAAATAAAACATGGGAGGGTTCAATTGGCGGTAGTGTTATCGCCGTGGTTGTCGCTGCGATTTATACATACTTTTTCCCACAAACTTACAATTGGGGAATCATGCTAGTCATTAGTATTATTTTGTCAGTCGCAGGTCAATTCGGTGACTTGATTGAATCAGCATTAAAACGTTTTTACCATGTGAAAGATTCTGGTACAGTATTGCCGGGACATGGTGGCATTTTAGATAGATTTGACTCAATGTTGATTGTGTTACCATTAATGTATTTGTTAGGTGTATTTTAATTATAAGGTCAAAGAGCGTGTGACAAAAGACGGTTTGAAGCCGATTGTTACAGTAAGGCTTCAGTCTTTTGGAACATGTTTAAAGGCGCTAATCTACCAATCAAAATTGATAGATTAGCGTCTTTTTCAGCTGATCATAACGACTTATGTCTCAGCCCCTTTCCAGTTTTAACCATAAATTATAGAACAAATTATCCTTTCGCCCTGTTTTTATTGTATACTAGCCCTACTTAGACTAGGGACGGAGAAAAGAATGACAGCGATTATTACATTTATTATTGTTTTTGGTGTTATCGTCATTGTTCACGAATTTGGCCATTTTTATTTTGCGAAGAAATCAGGTGTTCGTGTACGAGAATTTGCGATAGGAATGGGACCAAAATTACTACAGACGCAGCATAATGGGACAACTTATACTTGGCGAATTCTCCCAGTTGGTGGTTATGTGCGTATGGCTGGCCGTGGCGATACAGATGAAGAACCAATTCAACCAGGAATGTCAGTAACGGTTGTCGTTGTTGACGAAGTGATTACTCGTATTAATTTATCTGAGCAAGAGGAATTGGTCGGTGGTCGTACAATCACGGTCAATCGAGTTGATTTGGTAGATGATATGTTCATTGAAGGCTATTGGTCGGATAGTGATGAACTTGTTCGGGTACCTGTAGATCATGATGCGTCAATTATTGAGGCAGATGGCACGAAGGTATTGGTTGCGCCACGAGATACGCACATTGAATCTGCAAAATTATGGCAACGTGCTTTGATAAATTTTGCCGGACCAATGAATAATTTTATTTTGACATTATTGTTATTTATTGGGTTAGCTTTCATGTTACCTGGTGTTTCAACAACAACAATTGATCAAGTTGCAAAAGATTCACCAGCTGCCATGGTTGGTTTACGTCATAATGATACGATTACTGAAATTAATGGTAAGCGGGTGACTTCATGGCAAAACATGCAGAATACCATTCAATTGTTACCAGATCAACGCGTGGTACTAACTTATGAACGTCAAGGACACACAAAACAAGCCATTCTAGAGCCACATGGTATTAAAAATGGGGGGATGGTCATTGGTCAAATTGGTGTGACTTCAAAACAAACAACAGCCATTAGTGCTCGGTTACGTTATGGGTTCCAAGCAACAGGCCAATCAATGACTCAAATTTTTAGAGCGATTAAAAATCTTGTACAAGGTTTCTCGTTAAATAAATTAGGCGGACCGGTGGCAATATATAAAAATACTTCTGAAGTAAGTCGGATGGGAATTTTAGCAATTATTTCATTTATGGCATGGTTATCAGTGAACCTTGGCATGATGAATTTACTACCAATTCCTGGCCTAGATGGTGGCAAGTTATTGTTAAATGCAGTTGAAGCAATCATTAGACGACCGGTACCAGAAAAAGCGGAATTGACAGTGACTTTGATTGGTGTTGGGTTATTGTTTATTTTAATGATTGCTGTGACAGGTAACGATATTTTGCGGTATTTTATTAAGTGACCCTGTGCTCGAAAATGCTGTTGGTAGACAAATGTGGTAAGATAGAAAAAGAATTTTAATGTGCTTTTAAGCACAAAGATTAGGAATGGGTATAATTCATGAAACAATCAAAAGTTTTTATTCCAACGTTACGTGAAACACCAGCTGATGCCGAAGTTATTTCACATCAAATGATGTTACGTGCCGGCTATGTACGTCAAGTAACTGCCGGTGTATATGCATATCTACCATTAGCACAGCGTGTACTAAATAAAATTAATACAATTATTCGTGAAGAAATGGCAAAAATTGATGCTGTTGAAATGACTGCACCAGTTCTTTTGCCTGCTGAATTGTGGCAAGAATCAGGCCGTTATGAAACTTATGGACCAAATTTATTTAAATTAAGGAATCGTCATGGTCGTGATATGATTTTAGGCCCAACACATGAAGAGACAATGACAACCTTGATTCGTGACGATATTAAATCTTATAAACGATTACCACTAACGTTATATCAAATTCAAACCAAATTGCGTGATGAGGATCGACCACGTTTTGGTGTTTTACGTGGTCGTGAGTTTATTATGAAGGATGCGTATTCATTTTCTATAGACGAAGCTGGTCTAGATGAAGCTTACAAGAAAATGGAATCTGCATATGTTAATATCTTTAATCGGGTTGGTTTAAATTATCGTGTTATTGTTGGTGATGCGGGTGCCATGGGTGGTTCTGATTCAAAAGAATTTTCTGCACCAGCAGCTGCTGGTGAAGATACAATTGCATATTCTGATGAATCAGATTATGCAGCTAATTTGGAAATGGCAAAGGATTTATATACACCTAATAAGTCACATGCACCATTAGCTGAATTACAAAAAATTGCAACGCCTGAAGTGGCAACGATTGCTGAATTAGCCAATTACTTACAGACGTCAGCTGACCAATTGGTTAAGACGTTGTTTATGATGGCTGATAATCAACCTGTTATGATTTTGGTACGTGGGGATTATGAAGTTAACGAAGTAAAGGTTCAAAATTATTTACATGCTAATGAGCTCCGCTTGGCAACAGAAGATGAAGCACAACAATATTTAGGCGCACCATTTGGCTCATTGGGTCCTGTTGGTGTTGGTGAAGATGTCAAAATCATTGCTGATGAGTGGGTAACTGATATGGTTAATCTGGTTGTTGGAGGTAATGAAGCTGGCTTCCATTATCTTAATGCAAATGTTGATCGAGATTTCCGAATTGATGAAGTTGCCGACGTGCGTATTGCACGTGAGGGTGATCCTGCAATTGATAACAAAGGTCATTTACAGTTTACTAAGGGAATTGAAATTGGACACATTTTTAAATTGGGTACACGGTACTCTAAAACAATGGGTGCACAAGTATTGGACGCAAATGGGCGTCAAGCTGATATTATTATGGGATCATACGGTATAGGTGTTTCACGCTTGCTAGCAGCGATTGCTGAACAGAACGCTGATGAAAACGGTTTGTCATGGCCAGCAGCTGTTGCACCATGGGATGTGCATTTGGTACCAATTAAGTATAAAAATGAAGCGCAAGCACAATTAACGGATGAATTAAATGATCGTTTAACGGCTGCTGGTTATGAAGTACTGTTAGATGACCGTAATGAACGTCCGGGAGTAAAATTTGCAGATTCAGATCTTATTGGTTTGCCAGTACGAGTAACAGTTGGTAAGAAAGCTAGTGAAGGTATCGTTGAAGTGAAACTTCGTCAAGCAGATGAGGCAATTGAAGTGCGAGCTGAAGAACTTGTATCAACGCTTCAAGTATTTTTGAATGGCCATAAAGATTAAATCAATTGAATGACTTTATATTTGTTTTAAGATTTTAGCTTTATAGTATAACTATCGATGAGGGATACAGAGATGTCCTATCGATGCCCATAATGATTACTCATAACCTAGCAGGAATGCCCGTTCCTGCAACTACTCCTTAAATTGGTATATGTGAGTATACCTTTTAATAATAAAGTTGGAAGCCCATCCAGTTTTATTAGTGATAATGACGCAGTATGATGTGCTGTTTATTATCTTAAGAGGAAGCAACTAGCCCGTTGCTTCCTCTTTTTTTGTATTTGTCTAATCAATTAATCGTTTTGATATTTTCATGACGCCTGGACAATGTATAATAGCAATAGATTGTAAAAGTAACGAAAGGGGCTATAAGTGATGGCGTTGAACCCGCAAGAACAATTTCAAGTATTGTTACAACAGTTGCAATATGAGGAGGTGCCCAGCACTTTCCAAGCAGCAGCTTTAACGAAACTAACGATCCATAAGAAATCACGAATTTGGCAATTTCACCTATCATTACCAAAATTACCAGATGTGACAACTTTAGCAACGTTAATTAATAAACTACAAACGACATTTGCAAATATTGCAAGCATTCAATATGAGATTAATCTCGTAAAACAACCTGAATTGACTCAAATTGTTGATTATTGGCGTTGGATTTTACAACAACATCAAAATGAACCGGGTGCTTTCCAACGAGCATTTGATCAAATCATGCCAGAAATACATGATAATCAATTGATATTACGTTTTGATTCACAAGCTTGGGCTAATTATGCCCAACAAACTGGATTGACGTTAATTCAACAAAGTTATCAACAAATTGGTGTGAGCGGTCAACTACCATTTCAAATTCATGTTGATGATGAGTTGGTTGCTCAGTCACAAGCAGAAGCCATGGCACAACGGGCATCACAAGATGAACAATTAGCACAATTAGCCCAAGTACAATTAGAGCAGGCTGCAAAGCATCGACAGACAAGTAATCACGGGCATACCAGTCATGGTGGTAATAATTTAGGCCGCAAGATTGCGAATGATGCTGAAATTACTGAGATGGTCGACATTATTGATGAAGAACGTTCAGTAATTGTCGAAGGCTATGTGTTTGATGCTGAAGTAAAAATTTTAAAATCTGAACGCCAATTACTAACGATGAAGGTCACGGACTATACGAGTTCATTTATCTTGAAAAAATTTTCACGTGATGAAAATGATGAGGCATTTTTTGCTAATATTAAAGCAGGTATGTGGATTCGTGCCCGTGGACCAGTGCAACAGGATGATTTTTTACACGACCTAACGATGATGGCGTACGATATTCAAATAGTTAGTCATGAACCACGTCATGAAAATTATGAAGGTGATCGTAAACGAATTGAATTACATACACATTCATTAATGTCGACGATGGATGCGACAAACGGCATTAAAGATTATGTAAAACAAGCTAGTGACTGGGGAATGGATGCAATTGCCATCACAGATACTGCTGGAGCCCAGGCTTTTCCAGAAGCAGCTTCATCGGCAGCGACGAATAATATTAAAATGATTTATGGTGTTGAAATAAATCTCGTTGAAGATGGTGAACCAATTATCTTTAACCCGGCACATATTGAGTTGGCTGATGCAGAATATGTGGTATTTGATGTGGAAACAACGGGTTTGTCAGCAGCATATGATAAAGTTATCGAATTATCAGCTGTTAAAATGGTAAAGGGTAACGTTACGGCTGAATTTTCAGAATTTATTGATCCAGGTTTTCCGTTGAGTGAAACAACGGTTAATTTGACATCAATTACTGATGATATGGTGCATGGTTCTAAATCAGAAAAGGACGTTTTTACGGCCTTTCGAGAGTTTTATGGTGATGCAATTTTAGTTGGTCACAATGTGACATTTGATATGGGCTTTATGAACGAAGGATATGAGCGTCATGGTATGGGGGTTATTACTAATCCTGTGATTGATACCCTGACATTAGCGCGTTTCTTATATCCAAATATGCGTTCATATCGTTTAAATACTCTGGCAAAACATTTTGGGGTAGTACTAGAACAACATCACCGGGCGATTTTTGACTCTGAGACAACAGGGCATTTAAATCGGATATTTTTGGAAGAAGCTCGCAAGTCTTACGGTATTACGCATGCAGACCAATTAAATGATCATATGACAGATAATGATGCCTGGCGACACGGCCGGCCAAATCACGCTGTAATCTTGATTAAAAACCAAACTGGCGTTAAAAATCTATATAAATTAATTTCTGAATCTAATGTTCATTATCTTTATCGTAACCCACGAGTACCACGTTCTGTGTTAAATAAATATCGTGACGGGTTATTATTGGGAACTGGTGATAGTTCAGGAGAATTCTGGGAAGCCCTCATGCAAAAAGGGTATGCAGCAGCAAAAGCAAAAGCAAAGTATTACGATTATATTGAAATTCAGCCTTCATCTAATTACGCACCTCAAATTGAAGGTGAACTCATTAAGGATGAGGCGAGATTACGTGAATTAATGATGCAGGCTGTTAAAATTGGTAATGAGTTGAATAAGCCAGTTGTCGTCACGGGAGATGTGCACTATCTTAACCCAGAAGATGCCATTTATCGTAAAATTTTGGTAAGTTCACAAGGTGGTGCTAATCCATTAAATCGTTATGCTTTACCTGAACTACATTTTAGGACAACACAAGAAATCTTAGATGATTTTAGTTGGATGGACGCTGAACTTGCTAAGCAGTTGGTGATTGATAATACTCATGTTGTTGCGGATATGATTGATGATGTTGAAGCAATCAAAACAGGTAATTATCCACCTAATATGCCAACCGCTAATGATGAAATTCGTCAAAAATCTTACGAAACGGCTTATCGCATGTATGGTAATCCTTTACCAGAAATTGTTGAAGCACGAATCGAGCAAGAACTTAATTCAATTATTAAAAACGGGTTCGCAGTTATTTATTTAGTTGCACAGCGATTAGTTGCGAAATCAAATAAAGATGGATATTTGGTAGGCTCTCGTGGGTCAGTTGGTTCATCTTTGATTGCTTTATTGATTGGGATTACTGAAGTTAATGCATTGCCGCCACACTACCGTAGTGTTAATGGTGATTATGTTGAATTTGTGAACCCACGTGATTATGAGTCGGGTTATGATTTGCCTGAAAAATATAGTCCAATTGATGGTACGAAGCTGATTGGGGACGGTCATAACATTCCGTTTGAAACTTTCTTAGGCTTTAAAGGAAACAAGGTGCCAGATATTGATCTGAATTTCTCAGGTGATTATCAGCCATTTGCGCATAATTATATGAAATCACTGTTTGGTGAAAATAACGTTTTTCGTGCTGGAACGATTGCGACGGTTGCAGATAAAACCGCTTTTGGCTATGTTAAGGCGTACGAACGTGATCATGATAAACAGTATCGAGGTGCAGAAGTTGAACGACTAGCAATGGGAGCGACTGGTGTTAAAAGAACAACTGGACAACATCCTGCTGGTATTTTGATTGTGCCTGATGATATGGAAATTTATGATTTCACGCCAATTCAATATCCGGCTGATGATTTATCAGCAACTTGGCGAACAACGCATTTCGATTTTCATTCTATTCACGATAATATTTTAAAGATGGACATCTTAGGGCATGATGATCCCACAATGATTCGTGCTTTGCAAGATATGTCAGGAATTGATCCAACGACCATTCCAATGAATGATCCGGGCGTGATGAGTTTATTTTCTTCACCAGAAATACTAGGTGTTACCGAGGAACAAATTTTTTCTAAAACAGGGACATTAGGTGTGCCAGAGTTTGGAACTGCGTTTGTTCGAGGAATGTTAGAAGAAACGCATCCTAAAAATTATTCAGAATTATTGCAAATTTCTGGTCTATCGCATGGAACTGATGTTTGGCGTGGAAATGCCGATGAATTGATTGAACGGGGTGTGGCAACAATTGGTACTGTTATTGGAACCCGTGATAAAATTATGACCGATTTAATCAATTATGGTGTTAATCCTGAGTCATCATTTCAGATTATGGAGAAAGTTCGAAAAGGTAAGGGAATTACGGATGAATATCAAGCGGAGATGCGTGCAGCAGGTGTTCCTGAATGGTATATTGACTCTGGCTTAAAGATTAAGTATATGTTTCCAAGGGCGCATGCGGCAGCATATGTTTTAATGGCATTACGGATTGCTTATTTTAAAGTTTACTTCCCGACTCTGTATTACGCAGCTTATTTTTCAGTGCGTGCTAGCAATTTTGATATCGTTGCGATGTCACGGGGACTAAATAGCACTAAAGCAAAAATTATGGAGATTAAACATCAAGGTAATGATGCTTCTGCAAAGGATAAGGATTTGTTAACAGTGCTTGAGATCGCGAATGAAGCATTAGAGCGAGGAATTGATTTCAGTATGGTTGATCTTTATAAATCAGACTCTGATGCTTGGTTAATTGATGGCAACACGTTAATTGCACCATTCAATTCTGTACCTGGTTTAGGCGATAATGTTGCGAAACGGATTATTGCCGCCAGAGCAGAAGGAGAATTTTTGTCTAAAGAAGACCTTGCACAAAGAGGAGGTATTTCGAAAACATTATTACAGTTTTTGGATGAAAATGGTGTTTTGAATGGCATGCCTGACGAAAATCAATTGGCGCTTTTCTAAAATGGATTGTTAAACATAATTAGTGAAATAGGGTACGGCGTAAGGTTATTATTGTCTTTGACAACATATTTAAGAGGTTGTCAATCTACCAGTATTAAACAAGGTAGATTGACACCTCTTTTTTTATTTACCAAAAGTTACTTTTGTCTAAAGTTTCCCTAGTATCATTCGCATGTATTCTTGTATCGATGCGATGAATTAATGAACGTTATTATTTTTAATAAAATTTAAAAAGTAGTGATATTTGAAAAAAATATTGACTTTATTTATTGAAGTGTGTAATATTAATCGAGTTGGCAGTTACAAGGTTCAAATTTATGGCATGAATAAGTATTATTTGGTAATATTAAAAGTGTTGACAAGTTGAATTTGTTTCTGTAGCATAGATTGAGTTGTCACTAAGACAACGAAATGTTGATCATTGAAAACTGAATATCGTTTCGATGAAACAAATGTGTAGGGTCATCAAGCAATTTGCTTGATACAAAAACATTTGCGAAGTCAATTCGCTAATAAATTCGTTTAACTTCTGTTAAACAACAAAAAACAATGAGTTATACTCAAGCTTTTAAAATGAGAGTTTGATCCTGGCTCAGGATGAACGCTGGCGGCGTGCCTAATACATGCAAGTCGAACGCTTTGTCTTTAAATGAAATGACGAGCTTGCTCAGATTTGATTTTATCTGACAAAGAGTGGCGAACGGGTGAGTAACACGTGGGTAACCTACCTCTTAGCAGGGGATAACATTTGGAAACAAGTGCTAATACCGTATAATACCAACAACCGCATGGTTGTTGGTTGAAAGATGGTTCTGCTATCACTAAGAGATGGACCCGCGGTGCATTAGCTAGTTGGTAAGGTAAAGGCTTACCAAGGCCATGATGCATAGCCGAGTTGAGAGACTGATCGGCCACAATGGGACTGAGACACGGCCCATACTCCTACGGGAGGCAGCAGTAGGGAATCTTCCACAATGGGCGCAAGCCTGATGGAGCAACGCCGCGTGTGTGATGAAGGGTTTCGGCTCGTAAAACACTGTTATAAGAGAAGAACGGCACTGAGAGTAACTGTTTAGTGTGTGACGGTATCTTACCAGAAAGGAACGGCTAAATACGTGCCAGCAGCCGCGGTAATACGTATGTTCCAAGCGTTATCCGGATTTATTGGGCGTAAAGCGAGCGCAGACGGTTATTTAAGTCTGAAGTGAAAGCCCTCAGCTCAACTGAGGAATGGCTTTGGAAACTGGATGACTTGAGTGCAGTAGAGGAAAGTGGAACTCCATGTGTAGCGGTGAAATGCGTAGATATATGGAAGAACACCAGTGGCGAAGGCGGCTTTCTGGACTGTAACTGACGTTGAGGCTCGAAAGTGTGGGTAGCAAACAGGATTAGATACCCTGGTAGTCCACACCGTAAACGATGAGTGCTAGATGTTCGAGGGTTTCCGCCCTTGAGTGTCGCAGCTAACGCATTAAGCACTCCGCCTGGGGAGTACGACCGCAAGGTTGAAACTCAAAGGAATTGACGGGGACCCGCACAAGCGGTGGAGCATGTGGTTTAATTCGAAGCAACGCGAAGAACCTTACCAGGTCTTGACATCCCTTGCTAATCCTAGAAATAGGATGTTCCCTTCGGGGACAAGGTGACAGGTGGTGCATGGTTGTCGTCAGCTCGTGTCGTGAGATGTTGGGTTAAGTCCCGCAACGAGCGCAACCCTTATTATTAGTTGCCAGCATTCAGTTGGGCACTCTAGTGAGACTGCCGGTGACAAACCGGAGGAAGGTGGGGATGACGTCAAATCATCATGCCCCTTATGACCTGGGCTACACACGTGCTACAATGGCATATACAACGAGTCGCCAACCCGCGAGGGTGCGCTAATCTCTTAAAGTATGTCTCAGTTCGGATTGTAGGCTGCAACTCGCCTACATGAAGTCGGAATCGCTAGTAATCGCGGATCAGCACGCCGCGGTGAATACGTTCCCGGGTCTTGTACACACCGCCCGTCACACCATGAGAGTTTGTAACACCCAAAGCCGGTGGGGTAACCTTTTAGGAGCCAGCCGTCTAAGGTGGGACAGATGATTAGGGTGAAGTCGTAACAAGGTAGCCGTAGGAGAACCTGCGGCTGGATCACCTCCTTTCTAAGGAAAATCGGAAACCTACACAATCAACGAAACGATATTTAGTTTTGAGTGATTAACACTCAATATTAGTTCTTTGAAAACTGAATCATAATTGTAAATTTTTAAATTCATTTCAATTGATATTAATCAATTAAATTGAGCCGAAAAAAATACACCGCGTAATTTTTTGAGTTTTTTAAATCAGTTTAAAATCGCTTGTGACCATTGAGTCACAATACTCAAACGAAATCATCAACGAGAGTTGATCGGTTAAGTTATTAAGGGCGCATGGTGAATGCCTTGGCACTAGGAGCCGATGAAGGACGGGACTAACACCGATATGCCTCGGGGAGCTGTAAGTAAGCTATGATCCGGGGATTTCCGAATGGGGGAACCCAACTTGTGATGCAAGTTATCGTTCAATGAATACATAGTTGAACGAAGGTAGACGTTGTGAACTGAAACATCTCATTAGCAACAGGAGAAGAAAGAAAAATCGATTCCGTCAGTAGCGGCGAGCGAACGCGGAGGAGCCCAAACCAGTGTGCTTGCACACTGGGGTTGTAGGACTACCGTTGTGGAGTTACAAATTTGTTTATTAGCAGAAGCAGCTGGGAAGCTGAGCTAAACAGGGTGATAGCCCCGTATGCGAAAGTAAGCAAACTCCCGTGTAGGATCCTGAGTACGGCCGGACACGTGAAATCCGGTCGGAAACTGCGAGGACCATCTCGTAAGGCTAAATACTCCCTAGTGACCGATAGTGAACCAGTACCGTGAGGGAAAGGTGAAAAGCACCCCGGAAGGGGAGTGAAAAAGTTCCTGAAACCATGTGCCTACAACAAGTTAGAGCCCGTTAATGGGTGATAGCGTGCCTTTTGTAGAATGAACCGGCGAGTTACGATAACATGCAAGGTTAAGGTGGAAAGACCGGAGCCGTAGCGAAAGCGAGTCTGAAATGGGCGTTCGAGTATGTTGTTGTAGACCCGAAACCAGGTGACCTACCCATGTCCAGGGTGAAGGTGCGGTAAAACGCACTGGAGGCCCGAACCCGTACATGTTGAAAAATGTTGGGATGAGGTGTGGGTAGCGGTGAAATTCCAATCGAACTTGGAGATAGCTGGTTCTCTCCGAAATAGCTTTAGGGCTAGCCTCGGAAGATAGCGTGTTGGAGGTAGAGCACTGTTTTGGTGCGGGGCCCATCTCGGGTTACTAAATTAAGATAAACTCCGAATGCCAATCACGTATGTCCGGGAGTCAGACAGTGAGTGATAAGATCCATTGTCGAAAGGGGAACAGCCCAGATCGTCAGTTAAGGTCCCTAAGTGTGTGTTAAGTGGAAAAGGATGTGAAGTTGCATAGACAACTAGGATGTTGGCTCAGAAGCAGCCACCATTTAAAGAGTGCGTAATAGCTCACTAGTCGAGTGATTCTGCGCCGAAAATGTACCGGGGCTAAACACACCACCGAAACTACGGGTGCCACATTAGTGGCGCGATAGGAGAGCGTTCTAAGGGCGATGAAGTCAGACCGTGAGGACTGGTGGAGCGCTTAGAAGTGAGAATGCCGGTATGAGTAGCGAAAGACAGGTGAGAATCCTGTCCACCGTATGACTAAGGTTTCCTGGGGAAGGCTCGTCCTCCCAGGGTTAGTCGGGACCTAAGGCGAGGTCGAAAGGCGTAGTCGATGGCTAACAGGTTGAGATTCCTGTACCAGGTGAACATGTTTGAACAATGGAGGGACGCAGAAGGCTAACAGAACCCAGCAGTTGGAAAAGCTGGGTCAAGCAATGAGTCTGAGAGTGAGTCAAATGCTTGCTGTCATAAGGACAAGTTGTGATGAGGACCGAAATCAAGTAGGGAAGTCTGTGATGTCACGCTGCCGAGAAAAGCTTCTAGTTAGTGTTTACCTGCCCGTACCGCAAACCGACACAGGTAGTCGAGGAGAGCATCCTAAGGTGAGCGAGTGAACTCTCGTTAAGGAACTCGGCAAAATGACCCCGTAACTTCGGGAGAAGGGGTGCTCAGCGCAAGCTGAGCCGCAGTGAATAGGCCCAGGCGACTGTTTATCAAAAACACAGGTTTCTGCAAAATCGTAAGATGACGTATAGGGGCTGACGCCTGCCCGGTGCTGGAAGGTTAAAAGGAGTGCTTAGCTTCGGCGAAGGTACGAATTGAAGCCCCAGTAAACGGCGGCCGTAACTATAACGGTCCTAAGGTAGCAAAATTCCTTGTCGGGTAAGTTCCGACCCGCACGAAAGGCGTAACGATCTGGGCGCTGTCTCAACGAGAGACTCGGTGAAATTTAAAGACCCGTGAAGATGCGGGTTACCCGCGACAGGACGGAAAGACCCCATGGAGCTTTACTGTAGCTTGATATTGAGTGTTTGTGCAGCTTGTACAGCATAGGTAGGAGCCGTAGAAATCGGGACGCTAGTTTCGATGGAGGCAAACGTGGGATACTACCCTCGTTGTATGAACACTCTAACTCACACCACTAAGCGTGGTGGAAGACAGTGTCTGGCAGGCAGTTTGACTGGGGCGGTCGCCTCCTAAAAGGTAACGGAGGCGCCCAAAGGTTCCCTCAGAATGGTTGGAAATCATTCGCAGAGTGTAAAGGCACAAGGGAGCTTGACTGTGAGACTTACCAGTCGAGCAGGTACGAAAGTAGGGCTTAGTGATCCGGTGGTTCCGCATGGAAGGGCCATCGCTCAACGGACAAAAGCTACCCTGGGGATAACAGGCTTATCTCCCCCAAGAGTCCACATCGACGGGGAGGTTTGGCACCTCGATGTCGGCTCATCGCATCCTGGGGCTGTAGTCGGTCCCAAGGGTTGGGCTGTTCGCCCATTAAAGCGGTACGCGAGCTGGGTTCAGAACGTCGTGAGACAGTTCGGTCCCTATCCGTCGCGGGCGTAGGAAATTTGAGAGGAGCTGCCCTTAGTACGAGAGGACCGGGGTGGACGTACCACTGGTGTATCAGTTGTTCCGCCAGGAGCATCGCTGAGTAGCTATGTACGGATGAGATAAACGCTGAAAGCATCTAAGTGTGAAACTCGCCTCGAGATGAGATTTCCCATTCAGCAATGAAGTAAGACCCCTCAAAGATGATGAGGTAGATAGGCTAGAAGTGGACGTGCGGTGACGCATGGAGCGGACTAGTACTAATGGTTCGAGGACTTAACCAAGTAGCAAGTGGTGTAAGGCAAAAAAGCAATTATGATTCAGTTTTGAGGGAACTAAGTTCACTCAATTAGAAACGTGTCGTGATGATGGCACTGAGGTCACACCTGTTCCCATACCGAACACAGCAGTTAAGCTCAGTTACGCCGAAAGTAGTTGGAGGATCGCCTCCTGCGAGGATAGGACATTGCGATGCGAATAGAGAAGACTCACAATTAATTGTGAGTCTTTTTGCATATAATCAAACATTTTTTAACGAGCACTTTTAAGAAAGTAAACTAGTACCTTAATTAGGTATAATCATTAATATAGATTAGTGAAATGAAAATAATATAGGGGATAAACAATGAGTCATATTAATTTACAAAACGGTATGGATTACCGTAATTTGGGAGCAAATTTTAAAGGGATGACTAATGATCAAATTATGCAAGCATTAGATCAGCGTCGTGGCGCAATGATTACAGTTTTACAGAATCTAACACATGATTTTAATAAAGCAACGGCGGTAAGAAATCATAATGCTTTTTCGGGAAGAGAAATTGTATTTTTAAATCCAGATAATCCAATGGATAAAGAAAATACAGAGGGTGCCAAAAAATGGAATAAAAAAGGTGCAGTTGGTACACAGCATTATGAACATATTAGCCATTACCGTATCTTAGATTATCAAAAATTATTTGCGCAATGGCACCGTGAAGGATATGTTATCTATGCAGTAGATAATACTGAAGGTTATGAATTACATAATGTCTTTGAAATAAAATTTCCAAAGAAGAGTGTTTTTTTATTTGGGGAGGAACAAATTGGTTTAGCTGATGAATTAATTGAAGCTGCTGATGAAATGATATATATTCCCCAAACAGGGTCAGTACGCTCGTTGAATGTATCGGTGGCTCATGGTATTATTGCAGCGTTGTATACTGCACAATATCCTGTTCCAATAGATAAGTAAATAAATGTAAATTCACTAATTTAATATACAAATTATAATTATGGAACCTATTGGTAAAAGGGTTATAAATAAATCAAAAACTGATTAAGTGAATTTTAGGCTAATTCTAAAATTTACTTGATCAGTTTTAAGATAAATAGATTATATATAATATTGGTGCATCTTTATAGTAGTAGTTCAAATTCTAAATTGTTATATTGATCACGTTCGCAAATTTGATGATAACCAAATTCTTGTAAATTGCGTTCAAGAATATTTGTATGCCAAATGATTTTATCAGCAAAGTTTGCAAACATTTCTTCTTTTAGTTGATTAATCAACGATAAGAATGGTTGTGCTTCTTCAGCTGTCATTGATACATATAGACGTTCGTCGTTACCGTATTTTTTAGAGATACGCTTTAATTTAATATTCATTACCTGACGAGT
Source organism: Weissella sp. ESL1177 (assembly GCF_058107185.1). Taxonomy (NCBI): domain Bacteria; kingdom Bacillati; phylum Bacillota; class Bacilli; order Lactobacillales; family Lactobacillaceae; genus Weissella; species Weissella sp. ESL1177. The sequence continues at coordinate 77,507 of NZ_CM176591.1, forward strand.
GTAAGCAGGATTTCTGTTTAATCTAACACTAACGTTAATATGATTGTAATGAGAATTACGACTATATTGTAGTAATATTGCTAGAAAATTTTCAGGATTTATTTTATTATTTTTGTTTGACATATTGACATCCTTAATTTATTCAAGTTCTTTTAATAGTATAACACGTAATAATTATGTTTTTTTGAGTAATATTATCAAAAACTATTGCATTATATTTTGCATAGGGGTATTATATAAAAGTTGTCTTTTGCGGGAGAACAATTGGAGGAAAATATAATTTATTTTTATATTATTGTGAACAATAATGGTATTATTTTAAAAGAAAATTATATTCAATTTATCAATGAGTTGTTAAAAAAATTATTGACAAATTATTCTTCTCTCTGTATTATAGATTAAGTTGTCAGCAAGACAACGAAATGTTGATCATTGAAAACTGAATATCGTTTCGATGAAACAAATGTGTAGGGTCATCAAGCAATTTGCTTGATACAAAAACATTTGCGAAGTCAATTCGCTAATAAATTCGTTTAACTTCTGTTAAACAACAAAAAAACAATGAGTTATACTCAAGCTTTTAAAATGAGAGTTTGATCCTGGCTCAGGATGAACGCTGGCGGCGTGCCTAATACATGCAAGTCGAACGCTTTGTCTTTAAATGAAATGACGAGCTTGCTCAGATTTGATTTTATCTGACAAAGAGTGGCGAACGGGTGAGTAACACGTGGGTAACCTACCTCTTAGCAGGGGATAACATTTGGAAACAAGTGCTAATACCGTATAATACCAACAACCGCATGGTTGTTGGTTGAAAGATGGTTCTGCTATCACTAAGAGATGGACCCGCGGTGCATTAGCTAGTTGGTAAGGTAAAGGCTTACCAAGGCCATGATGCATAGCCGAGTTGAGAGACTGATCGGCCACAATGGGACTGAGACACGGCCCATACTCCTACGGGAGGCAGCAGTAGGGAATCTTCCACAATGGGCGCAAGCCTGATGGAGCAACGCCGCGTGTGTGATGAAGGGTTTCGGCTCGTAAAACACTGTTATAAGAGAAGAACGGCACTGAGAGTAACTGTTCAGTGTGTGACGGTATCTTACCAGAAAGGAACGGCTAAATACGTGCCAGCAGCCGCGGTAATACGTATGTTCCAAGCGTTATCCGGATTTATTGGGCGTAAAGCGAGCGCAGACGGTTATTTAAGTCTGAAGTGAAAGCCCTCAGCTCAACTGAGGAATGGCTTTGGAAACTGGATGACTTGAGTGCAGTAGAGGAAAGTGGAACTCCATGTGTAGCGGTGAAATGCGTAGATATATGGAAGAACACCAGTGGCGAAGGCGGCTTTCTGGACTGTAACTGACGTTGAGGCTCGAAAGTGTGGGTAGCAAACAGGATTAGATACCCTGGTAGTCCACACCGTAAACGATGAGTGCTAGATGTTCGAGGGTTTCCGCCCTTGAGTGTCGCAGCTAACGCATTAAGCACTCCGCCTGGGGAGTACGACCGCAAGGTTGAAACTCAAAGGAATTGACGGGGACCCGCACAAGCGGTGGAGCATGTGGTTTAATTCGAAGCAACGCGAAGAACCTTACCAGGTCTTGACATCCCTTGCTAATCCTAGAAATAGGACGTTCCCTTCGGGGACAAGGTGACAGGTGGTGCATGGTTGTCGTCAGCTCGTGTCGTGAGATGTTGGGTTAAGTCCCGCAACGAGCGCAACCCTTATTATTAGTTGCCAGCATTTAGTTGGGCACTCTAGTGAGACTGCCGGTGACAAACCGGAGGAAGGTGGGGATGACGTCAAATCATCATGCCCCTTATGACCTGGGCTACACACGTGCTACAATGGCATATACAACGAGTCGCCAACCCGCGAGGGTGCGCTAATCTCTTAAAGTATGTCTCAGTTCGGATTGTAGGCTGCAACTCGCCTACATGAAGTCGGAATCGCTAGTAATCGCGGATCAGCACGCCGCGGTGAATACGTTCCCGGGTCTTGTACACACCGCCCGTCACACCATGAGAGTTTGTAACACCCAAAGCCGGTGGGGTAACCTTTTAGGAGCCAGCCGTCTAAGGTGGGACAGATGATTAGGGTGAAGTCGTAACAAGGTAGCCGTAGGAGAACCTGCGGCTGGATCACCTCCTTTCTAAGGAAAATCGGAAACCTACACAATCAACGAAACGATATTTAGTTTTGAGTGATTTACACTCAATGAAGACAGAGAGTCGAATCTCTGGGACTGTAGCTCAGCTGGTTAGAGCGCACCCCTGATAAGGGTGAGGTCGGAGGTTCGAGTCCTCTCAGTCCCATGATATGGGGAATTAGCTCAGCTGGGAGAGCGCCTGCTTTGCAAGCAGGAGGTCATCGGTTCGATCCCGATATTCTCCATCGCAACCAAACGGTTGCTTATTAGTTCTTTGAAAACTGAATCATAATTGTAAATTTTTAAATTCATTTCAATTGATATTAATCAATTAAATTGAGCCGAAAAAATACACCGCGTAATTTTTTGAGTTTTTTAAATCAGTTTAAAATCGCTTGTGACCATTGAGTCACAATACTCAAACGAAATCATCAACGAGAGTTGATCGGTTAAGTTATTAAGGGCGCATGGTGAATGCCTTGGCACTAGGAGCCGATGAAGGACGGGACTAACACCGATATGCCTCGGGGAGCTGTAAGTAAGCTATGATCCGGGGATTTCCGAATGGGGGAACCCAACTTGTGATGCAAGTTATCGTTCAATGAATACATAGTTGAACGAAGGTAGACGTTGTGAACTGAAACATCTCATTAGCAACAGGAGAAGAAAGAAAAATCGATTCCGTCAGTAGCGGCGAGCGAACGCGGAGGAGCCCAAACCAGTGTGCTTGCACACTGGGGTTGTAGGACTACCGTTGTGGAGTTACAAATTTGTTTATTAGCAGAAGCAGCTGGGAAGCTGAGCGAAACAGGGTGATAGCCCCGTATGCGAAAGTAAGCAAACTCCCGTGTAGGATCCTGAGTACGGCCGGACACGTGAAATCCGGTCGGAAACTGCGAGGACCATCTCGTAAGGCTAAATACTCCCTAGTGACCGATAGTGAACCAGTACCGTGAGGGAAAGGTGAAAAGCACCCCGGAAGGGGAGTGAAAAAGTTCCTGAAACCATGTGCCTACAACAAGTTAGAGCCCGTTAATGGGTGATAGCGTGCCTTTTGTAGAATGAACCGGCGAGTTACGATAACATGCAAGGTTAAGGTGGAAAGACCGGAGCCGTAGCGAAAGCGAGTCTGAAATGGGCGTTCGAGTATGTTGTTGTAGACCCGAAACCAGGTGACCTACCCATGTCCAGGGTGAAGGTGCGGTAAAACGCACTGGAGGCCCGAACCCGTACATGTTGAAAAATGTTGGGATGAGGTGTGGGTAGCGGTGAAATTCCAATCGAACTTGGAGATAGCTGGTTCTCTCCGAAATAGCTTTAGGGCTAGCCTCGGAAGATAGCGTGTTGGAGGTAGAGCACTGTTTTGGTGCGGGGCCCATCTCGGGTTACTAAATTAAGATAAACTCCGAATGCCAATCACGTATGTCCGGGAGTCAGACAGTGAGTGATAAGATCCATTGTCGAAAGGGGAACAGCCCAGATCGTCAGTTAAGGTCCCTAAGTGTGTGTTAAGTGGAAAAGGATGTGAAGTTGCATAGACAACTAGGATGTTGGCTCAGAAGCAGCCACCATTTAAAGAGTGCGTAATAGCTCACTAGTCGAGTGATTCTGCGCCGAAAATGTACCGGGGCTAAACACACCACCGAAACTACGGGTGCCACATCAGTGGCGCGATAGGAGAGCGTTCTAAGGGCGATGAAGTCAGACCGTGAGGACTGGTGGAGCGCTTAGAAGTGAGAATGCCGGTATGAGTAGCGAAAGACAGGTGAGAATCCTGTCCACCGTATGACTAAGGTTTCCTGGGGAAGGCTCGTCCTCCCAGGGTTAGTCGGGACCTAAGGCGAGGCCGAAAGGCGTAGTCGATGGCTAACAGGTTGAGATTCCTGTACCAGGTGAACATGTTTGAACAATGGAGGGACGCAGAAGGCTAACAGAACCCAGCAGTTGGAAAAGCTGGGTCAAGCAATGAGTCTGAGAGTGAGTCAAATGCTTGCTGTCATAAGGACAAGTTGTGATGAGGACCGAAATCAAGTAGGGAAGTCTGTGATGTCACGCTGCCGAGAAAAGCTTCTAGTTAGTGTTTACCTGCCCGTACCGCAAACCGACACAGGTAGTCGAGGAGAGCATCCTAAGGTGAGCGAGTGAACTCTCGTTAAGGAACTCGGCAAAATGACCCCGTAACTTCGGGAGAAGGGGTGCTCAGCGCAAGCTGAGCCGCAGTGAATAGGCCCAGGCGACTGTTTATCAAAAACACAGGTTTCTGCAAAATCGTAAGATGACGTATAGGGGCTGACGCCTGCCCGGTGCTGGAAGGTTAAAAGGAGTGCTTAGCTTCGGCGAAGGTACGAATTGAAGCCCCAGTAAACGGCGGCCGTAACTATAACGGTCCTAAGGTAGCGAAATTCCTTGTCGGGTAAGTTCCGACCCGCACGAAAGGCGTAACGATCTGGGCGCTGTCTCAACGAGAGACTCGGTGAAATTTAAAGACCCGTGAAGATGCGGGTTACCCGCGACAGGACGGAAAGACCCCATGGAGCTTTACTGTAGCTTGATATTGAGTGTTTGTGCAGCTTGTACAGCATAGGTAGGAGCCGTAGAAATCGGGACGCTAGTTTCGATGGAGGCAAACGTGGGATACTACCCTCGTTGTATGAACACTCTAACTCACACCACTAAGCGTGGTGGAAGACAGTGTCTGGCAGGCAGTTTGACTGGGGCGGTCGCCTCCTAAAAGGTAACGGAGGCGCCCAAAGGTTCCCTCAGAATGGTTGGAAATCATTCGCAGAGTGTAAAGGCACAAGGGAGCTTGACTGTGAGACTTACCAGTCGAGCAGGTACGAAAGTAGGGCTTAGTGATCCGGTGGTTCCGCATGGAAGGGCCATCGCTCAACGGACAAAAGCTACCCTGGGGATAACAGGCTTATCTCCCCCAAGAGTCCACATCGACGGGGAGGTTTGGCACCTCGATGTCGGCTCATCGCATCCTGGGGCTGTAGTCGGTCCCAAGGGTTGGGCTGTTCGCCCATTAAAGCGGTACGCGAGCTGGGTTCAGAACGTCGTGAGACAGTTCGGTCCCTATCCGTCGCGGGCGTAGGAAATTTGAGAGGAGCTGCCCTTAGTACGAGAGGACCGGGGTGGACGTACCACTGGTGTATCAGTTGTTCCGCCAGGAGCATCGCTGAGTAGCTATGTACGGATGAGATAAACGCTGAAAGCATCTAAGTGTGAAACTCGCCTCGAGATGAGATTTCCCATTCAGCAATGAAGTAAGACCCCTCAAAGATGATGAGGTAGATAGGCTAGAAGTGGACGTGCGGTGACGCATGGAGCGGACTAGTACTAATGGTTCGAGGACTTAACCAAGTAGCAAGTGGTGTAAGGCAAAAAAGCAATTATGATTCAGTTTTGAGGGAACTAAGTTCACTCAATTAGAAACGTGTCGTGATGATGGCACTGAGGTCACACCTGTTCCCATACCGAACACAGCAGTTAAGCTCAGTTACGCCGAAAGTAGTTGGAGGATCGCCTCCTGCGAGGATAGGACATTGCGATGCGAATAGAGAAGACTCACAATTAATTGTGAGTCTTTTTTTATGTTTTATAAATAGTACTAGGCAGAATGATGGTAATCAGTCATTTTGCAAAGAATATCAAAATTTTTGAACATTATTGGTTTATTACCGTCCTTATTAATTGGGTGGTAATAATGAAAAAATATGATGAATCTTTACTATATGGTCGTCTAATAACTTGTACAGAAAACAAATTGAGTCAATTACCAAAAAAGGTGAACATAGAACCAGCAATTCATAAAAATCAATGTGGTCGGTGTCATAGTTTCATATTGAATGAATGGCAATTACCAGATAATGTTTTATATTGTTGGCAATGTGCAAAGTTAGGTAGAATAACTTCACAAGATTATTTGGTTACGATTCCAGAACCAAATGATTTTGTAATACCAGAAAGTCCGTGCATATGGTCTGGAAAATTAACTAGCTTGCAACAACGGATTGCTAGTCAACAAATTGAGGCATTGATAGATAATCGATCACACCTAACTTATGCGGTAACCGGAGCTGGTAAAACAGAAATGCTTTTCCCAATGTTATCTTTAGCAATAAAACAAGGAAAGCGAATTGCAATCGTTTCGCCTCGTGTAGATGTTGTTTTGGAGTTGAGAAAAAGAATAAAGCAAAGCTTTCAATTATCATTTATAACTTTATATGGTGGAACAGAAGACACATATCAATATACACAATTGGTATTAGCCACGACACATCAATTATTCAAATTTAAAGCTGCTTTTGATTTAATTGTTATTGATGAGGTTGATGCATTCCCGTATGCCAATAATCCGTTTTTGATAAGAGCGGTTAAGCAAGCTAAAAAAAATAATGGGATTATATTTTATTTAACAGCTACTTTGAATATTGCATTAAAAAAAATGATTAATAAAAAGCAAGTGAAGTTATCAATGTTGCCTAGACGATTTCATGGTTATTGTTTGCCAAATATTCAATTAGAGAGAGTGGGAGCTTGGCGTAAAAAGATACCTCATAAGTTAATCAAACAAATGAATAAATTAAAACAATTAGGTATAAAATTTCTATTATTTGTACCAGAAGTGATTGATGTTACTAATATATTAATGCAGTTAAAGAATACGGCATTAAAAATTAAAAGTATTAAAATAATGGGCACATATGCGACCGATAAAGACCGGTTAGAAAAGGTTCAAAAAATGCGTGATGGTCAGTTAGATGGACTAATAACAACAACCATTTTAGAACGTGGCGTTACTTTTCCGGGAATTGATGTCCTTATTTTAGGTGGTGACGAATTAATCTTTTCAACAGCAACCTTAATTCAGATAGCTGGTAGATGTGGCCGTAGTACGCAACGACCAGATGGATTAGTAAAAGTATATGTACAAGAAAAAACAAGTGCATTGAGTAATGCAATAATGGAAATCAACTACTTAAATACATTAGGAAAGTTGTATGAAATGTGAACTATGTGGCATGATATTTAATGATGAATGGCAACTTAATGATTTTTTTAACTTTTCAGTGCGTCAGCAATCTATGATTTGTGGAACTTGTCAAGATGGATTTCAACGAATAATGCCCAATACAGGATGTTTTGGATGTCAGTCTGAAACTAATGAAAAATATTGTTCAGATTGTACTTGGTGGCTTCGATTAGGCTATCCAAATATTAATAACCAAGCACTATTTAAATATAATAATCAAATGCAGTCATATTTTAAAGCTTATAAATTTCAAGGTGGATATCATTTGAGAAATATTTTTAAATATGAATTACAACAAAGGTTATTTAAAGTAAATGTAGATAAAATAGTCCCTATTCCTATTACAGATGACACTTTATGTCACCGAGGATACAATCAGGTAGTTGGTTGGCTAGAGGGTTTAACGTTTGAACCATTGTTACGCTGTCGAGAAACAAAAAAAATGACACAATCTCATAAAACACGACAGGCAAGATTATTAACAAATCAACCATTTAGTATAGCTTCGTCAACAGAAGATATTTCAGAAAAAAGTATCTGCATTGTGGATGATATTTATACAACGGGACAAACTTTAAGACATGCTGCACAATGCTTAGTCGCAGCTGGTGCGACTAAGATTATTTCGTTAACGCTCGCGCGATAATGATGGTTGTTGAATGTTAACGCTTTCTTTTTTTATTATCAATATGTTACAATATACTTACCGATAGGATACAGAAATGATTATATCGGGACGTGTAAGATATAATTTTTGGGGATATATCTTATAAATATAGTCAGACAGGAGACAGGATTATGCTAGAATTTAAAGTACGTGGTGAGAATATTGAAATCACTGATGCCATGTCAGAATACATTGAGAAGCGTATTTCTCGACTAGAGCGTTATTTAAATACTGAAGCTAGTTATATCGCTCGCGTGAATGTACGATCATACAAAGAAGGTACATTTAAAACTGAGGTAACTATTCAATTGCCATATTTGTTACTTCGTGCAGAGGATACGCAAACAGATATGTACCAAACAGTTGATTTTGTTTCTGATAAATTAGAGCGTCAAATTCGCAAGTATAAGACTAAAGTTAATCGTAAGTCCCGTGAAAAGGGTTACAAGGGTATTGAAAATACTGATTTCATGGTTGATCCTGCAGCACCATCAACTGATGACGAAGCAGAAGATGGTTTAAAGATTGTGCGAACAAAGCACGTTGATTTGAAACCAATGGATGTTGAAGAGGCAGTTCTTCAAATGGAACTTTTGGGTCATGAATTCTTTATTTTCCAAGATGCTGAAACAGATTTGCCAGCAGTGGTTTATAAGCGACGTGATGGCAAATATGCATTACTTGACACCGTAAACTAGTGTCATGATATCTTGTAGGCAAAATGGGGAATTGCCATACAAGCTAATTGAATTTGAAATTTGAAAGACTGGGAAACTTTCCTGGTCTTTTTATCTTTAATAATTAAATTGATAAGCGATAATAATTTAAAATGAGGAAAACAAATGGCAAAAAGTAAGTATATGACAAATCAACGCTATGGATTATTATTGAGTGAAATGTTTGAAACGATTCAAGAAGCAGGAAATCAAGTTGCTCCTTTTTTTGAAAAAATTGATAACGCTCTAAAAAAAGAAGAACTAGATAAAATGTCAGTGTTAGAGTTTAAAGAGATTGCAACAGCATTTGAAAATACTGTTGATATTTATCAAAATGTTTCACAAAAATTTAATCAGATTATAGCACCGGTACGCTTAATAGGCCTACATAAAAATCTTCAACAAATATTTGCAGATTATATTACTGCAACAAAACAGATGGCTGATGCTTTAGATGTGGCAGCACAAGATGTTAATATTGTTAATTTTAGGGACTCTGAAGCAAAGCAAGATAAATATATGAATAAATTCTTAACACAAATTCGACGTATTTTTACATCGATTGCGTCTTAAAAAATAAAGGTAATTAAAATGACTGATGTATTAGAAATTAATATTGCACAACAAATTGGGAAAAATTTAAACATACCTACTAATAAGGTAGCAGCGGTTAATAAGCTACTGGATGAAGGAAACACAGTACCTTTTATAGCGCGTTATCGTAAAGAAGTAACCGGTAATTTAGATGAAGTTCAAATCAGAGATATTCAAACACATACAAAGCAATTGATAGATTTACAGGCTCGTAAGCATTCTGTTTTTAAAGCAATTACTGAACAACATATGATGACTGAAAATTTACAACGTGCAATTGTAACAGCTGATACTTTGCAAAAAGTAGAAGATATTTATTTACCGTTTAAGAAAAAGAGACAAACAAAAGCAACGTTGGCTAAAGAGGCAGGATTAATGCCATTTGCACAGCTTATTCAAACTTTTCCTGATATTGATTTGCAAGTGGAAGCAGAAAAGTATGTGAATTCAGAAAAAGGATTACCAGATACGGCATCTGTTTTTACAGGAGTGCATGAAATTTTTGCAGAGGTCATTGGTGAAAATGCAGGGCTACGTGATTGGGTACGTCAATTTACATTAAAAAATGGGCGTTTTGTTGCAAAAATAAAACGTGGTGCTAATAAGAAAGATGAACAAGGTGTTTTTGAATTATATTATGATTTCAATGTTGCCATTAAGAATATTCAAAACCATCAAATTTTAGCAATTAATCGTGGTGAAAATGAGGGTGTCTTAACGGTCAATATTATTGCGGATGAGGATGCAATTGCACGTTATTTAAAATTTAGATTAGTAGGTCATCGTGAAGGACCAATAGCGGATATTTTGATTACTGCTGCAATTGATGCTTATAGGCGCTTTATCGGTCCTGCAATTGCGCGAGAAATTAGGAAAACATTATTTAATCGAGCAAGCGGGGATGCAATTAAGATATTTGGTACAAATCTATATCATTTATTAATGGCAGCGCCATTACGTGGACAAATTGTTTTAGGATTTGATCCTGGTATTCGTACCGGATCTAAGTTAGCCGTCGTTAATGAAGCCGGTCAATTTTTAGATAAAGCTGTAATTTATCCACATAAAGCAGCAAAGTATGATCCGCAAGGCGCACGTGAAAAAGTGATTGCATTGGTTAAAAAATATCATATATCATTGGTTGCAATTGGGAATGGTACTGCTTCACGTGAATCACAAAAATTTATTGCAGACATTATTAAAAATGATTTACCAGAGTTGAGATATGTTGTCACCAATGAAGCTGGGGCATCGGTTTATTCAGCTAGTGATGTTGCACGTGCTGAGTTTCCTGATTTACCGGTTGAACAGCGTTCTGCCATTTCAATTGCTCGCAGGTTACAAGATCCAATGGCTGAATTAATTAAAATTGACCCACAAGCAGTTGGTGTGGGTCAATATCAGCATGATTTACCAGTGAAAGAATTGTCTTTAGAATTAGATCATGTTCTTGAAACAGCGGTTAATCAAGTTGGCGTTAATTTGAATACAGCATCACCACAATTATTAACCCACATTGCAGGGTTGAATATGATAACGGCCCAAAATATTGTGGTTTATCGCAATGAAAATGGGCGCTTTGAGTCGCGGACTGAGATAAAGAAAGTACCAAAATTAGGACCGAAAGCATTTGAACAAGCGGCCGGATTTTTACGTATATCAGATGGGAAAAATCAATTAGATAATACAGATATCCACCCAGAGTCATACGGAGTTGCCAAAAAAATTTTGAAAGCTGCTAATGTGGACCAACTGGGTTCAGAAATAAAGTCAAAATTGCAAAAATTCGATACACCAAACTTTGCGAATGAATTAAATATTGGCTATCCAACTTTACATGACATTATTGTGTCATTAGAAACACCAGGTCGTGATTTACGAGATGCTGCACCAGCAGCAACATTAAGATCAGATGTATTAACAATAGATGATTTACGTATTGGTATGCAATTGCAGGGTACAGTACGTAATGTTGTTGATTTTGGAGCTTTTGTCGATATTGGTGTTCATGAAGATGGGCTGGTTCATATTTCAAAATTATCAGTACAACGCGTTACTAATCCACATGATATCATTGCCGTTGGTGATATTGTGGTTGTTTGGGTGACTGAAATTGATAAGAAACGGCAACGGATTGGATTAACGATGGTCGCACCAAAAAATGAAGTAAATCATTAAGAACGAATTTCAAAATAGTCGTTTTTAGAAATGTTGCAAGTTTTAACTATCTTTGATAACATTAGCTATGTTGGCGTTGAGCAACATGGTATGCGATCGTGGCGGAATTGGCAGACGCGCAGGACTAAGGATCCTGTGGTAGAAATACCGTGAGGGTTCGACCCCCTCCGTTCGCATTTTAATGATTTTATAGAGTTCCTGATATAACAGTAAAACGTTGTTATGTCAGGCTTTTTGTTTACTTTGATATGGTCATTATTCTTATAATTAACCATTAGATAGTATTATTTACTAAAACATTTGCGACAAATTTACGACAAAATCTTTCGAAAATAATTTCTACTCGCAAAATGACACATAAAAAAACAACCAAACTGATGGCAAGTTCAGTTGTTTAATAGTTAAACTATTCAACGAAATAATAATGTTATTAGAATGATTTGACCAACAATCAAATTGAATAGATTAGTGAAATTTTCTGTTTAATGTGATATTAATTGAGATGATTTTTTATCAAATTTTACTAGTATGTTTATAAATATAAAATAACAAAGTAAAAGTAACCAGCTACAATCAGAAATTATGATTATCAAATTAAACATATGACTAGTTTTATAGTGTAACGTCAGAACATTTTTACCTTTAACACCATTAAGATTCAATGTTCCGATGGATGTTTTAGAAATAGTGGCGTTATTTAGCTTTTTGTTATTAAGGTAAGCATTTGTATTTTTATATATAAAAGCAGGCACTTCAATTTGATGAGTTTTATTTTGATGCCAAGAAATATGCAAGACACCGTTTGATTGCACATCTTTATTAAATGTATGATGTCTTGCTAAAACATGCTCAGTATATAGCCCGTAATAATCTGTGTTATTATCAACTTTAATAATTGGTAAGTAGTCTGGTGTTGTTCGATCTACTGTATTTATAAGTTGACTTAAATCGGGGCTACTCCAAGCTGGCCTTAAGTCAGTTGTTGTATTTACTGGATGACCATCTAGGGGGTTGGACCTTAAATCTTTTGGATTGATTGCGGCACTTTGTGCAACAGTAGTGGTCTGTTTATCGTTTGAAATAACGTTGTTTGAAACCGAGGTTGCTAGACTGATAACACTAATGATAGCCATTGTAATCGTTGTGAATTCTAGTAATTTATTAAAATTAAGATTGGCGTTATTTATTAATTCTTTGATAGCCAATAATGTGCCAATTAAAATAAATACTTCACCAACGAGTGTAAATCGAAATGAAAATTGTAAAAAATTGCTAATTTCAGGTAAATTTCGTTGGATAATTGACCATGGCATTAAATTACTACCTAAGACAAAATAGGTAAGTCCTGAAATAATTAAAATTTTACTTAAAATAGATGTTCTTTTCCAGAACATCATAATTAAAGCAATTCCTAGTACTGCTAAAAGGGCCAATATGTTTTCAGATACTGATATGTGGTTGCCTAACAAGGGAATACCATTTGTTGAAAAAATATCAAATGGATTAAAGATACTATCTGTGACATCTATGCGCGTTGGTGGTACTAACACGTTATGTGTTGATACCTGTAGATAAGGCAAAATAGTATTTAAGCATAATATAATCGAAGTAATAACTGCTATAACTAGATACCTAATCATTGACCATTTTTTAGGTGTTTGAATGAACCCAACAATAAATGCAGAAATCAATACAGGTATTGCAAATGCGGCACTTAGTAAATGTCCTTGAACTTGTAAACTGACGGTTAATGCGAGTAAAAGAGCATGTTTTAGGCCAAAATGGCCCTTTAACATGTCCATGATAGGTAAAATCATTAAGGGCAGAAATGCTAAGCCTATTGAACGCCATCCAGAAACTATTAAGAATGATGCAATGGCATTAGTGCTTAAATAAATAGTTCCTAATCCCATACTCATGGTTTGGCTAAATCCTATTTTTCTTGAGACAAAATAAGTGGTAAAACCTGCTGTAAAGATAACTAAAATATTTAATATGATTTGAAATCTTAGCCAAGAGCCGGCAATCAATAATAATAATCCGAAAATATAGGTAAAGAAGGGACTATATAGTGCATTTACAATGCGTCCAGATTGTTGAAATGAATATAAATTTAGCATTGAAAAATTTAAGTGTTTGATCTGCATTGCAGCTTCATATATTCTGTTGTAGTGAAAATAGCCATCAACTCCTAACACAGGTGTTTTGTTAAGGATAATCGGACTAGAAACAAATATTGCAATAATAAAAAATATGATAATTGGTTGAATATACTTTTTCATGATATGCCTCAATAATATTAATCTTCCCAAAAGATAACATATAACATGGCATATATATTGTATTATTGAACAATGTTTAAAAAATTAAATAAACATAAAATAATTGTTTCATTTTATTTCTTTTCCAATAAAAAATATGATAGATATTGAGAACATAACAATATATTTATTGGACAAAACAATTGTTTTAAATTTTGCGACAAAATATTTATAAACGTTAGTATAATAGTCTGATGATGTCTTTTGCGTGCAATCAAAACAGCGCCATTGCATTTAGTAATGGTGCTGTTTTGATATATTATATATGAATGGCATGATAAATTAGGATTATTGTGCCAATGATGAATAGTAAGCTACCCCAACAGATTTGATAAATGACACTTTTATCACCAAAAAATAACCGTATGAGTGGTGCTGTTTGACCAAGTATTGTCAATAAGATACCAAATATAATAGTCACTAAACCAATTAATCCAATCATTTTTCCTTCGTTAATGGTTTTGGATAATTTTGAATATAAGATAAAACGATAGTATATTTGCTTTTTGTCTTTAGCTTAATGTGGTATCATAGTACCCAAATTAATGTATACTGTAAATAGGATGCTTGTCCTATTTTTTGTTGTTAAAAAAATAATACGTAACTGAGTTATTTATAATTGGAATAGTTTTTCTTGACATGCCTGAAATAAAGAGGTATGATATCTTTTGTGGTTATTGTGTTAACTATGAACACATATGGAGATATACCCAAGTCTGGCTGAAGGGAACGGTCTTGAAAACCGTCAGGTCGGGAAACCGGCGCGAGGGTTCGAATCCCCCTATCTCCTTTGATATCCATTGTGATGTTATAATTTTATATTATCGCGGGTTGGAGCAGTCTGGTAGCTCGTCGGGCCCATAACCCGAAGGTCGTAGGTTCAAATCCTACACCCGCAATTAATGGAGATGTACCCAAGTCTGGCTGAAGGGAACGGTCTTGAAAACCGTCAGGTCGGGAAACCGGCGCGAGGGTTCGAATCCCTCCATCTCCTTTATAAATAACCGTGTCCATGGGACACGGTTATTTTTGTATCAATATCATTCTGAATATGTGAGGAGTTTAAGATATGCCGATACGTCAAATTCGATATTTTCAATATGCAGTGTTGATGGTTGTTTTAGCAATATTTTCTGCGATATTCTTACCAACATTAATTGGAACATCTGCACTAATTACAGCGCATATTTCAAATATGACAATGACCGTTTTTGGAATTGTTGCTGTTATGATTGTTTATTTAGATGATCGTATAATTAAACAAGCTTTGTATCAACAAAAGCAAATGAAAATAGTGACACTGTGGTTACCAGTTTTGGGTCAGACAGTTTGGTATCTTGTTGTACTGTGGATTTATTTAACTAATGCAAACGGTCGTATGATCGTCACAATGACATTGCCGATATTGTGTTTGGGTGTGGCACTATTATTGGTTTCTTTAGGCTTGTTGCAGAAAGAGACATTATCTATTATTTTAAATCAGCCCATGAAACGTACGGCACATCGCTTGAATATCGCTACCATGTTTTTATCAGTATATGCCTTGTTGTTTTTTGGCTTAACTACAAATTGGATTTATGGTTTAACAACCATGGTATCTGTTTTAATCATCACCGATGCTAATTGGCCTGCTTTGTGGTCAGGATGGCATAGAGAGCAAAGTCTTGAAAAACTAGCAACAAATGGGGTTAATTTTAGAAATGCACGTGTGATTGAATCATTACCCGATGTCACAACGATTATTACTGAAAAAAGCGGTATTTTAACTGATAATCGGATCACAGTACATTCAATTATGTCATTAGATAAGCGGTATAGCGATTTTGATATATTGGGTATTGCAACAGGATTGCTAGCAATGAATGATTCATCAGTGTTATCACAAGCAATTATGCAGTATGCTGAAAAGCATGGTGTGTTTCCATCAACGGCGTCAGAACCAGAAATTATTGATGGTGCAGGGGTAAGAGGGGTCATCTTAAATGAGCGCTTTGCAGTATTATCTGCTGCTGAAGTGTTAGCTGAAAATTACGTTGTTGATTTAGAAGCTTTAGAGACCTATAAAATGTTAGGTAATTCAGTCAGCTATATTGTGGATAGTTTGCAGGTTATTGGTGTGATTACCTTTGGTGACACTCTAAATAAAGCGCTTATTTCATTAGATCGATTCTTTACGAAAAGACATTTGGATGTAAAAATTGCTTCTGGTGATACGATTGGGGCAACAATGCAACTAACAAATATCATGACCTCTTTAGGCGAGGTACAATCTGATTTGACGCCAAGTGAAAAGGCAGCACAACGTACTGCTTGGGCAGCTGCGCCACATACAATGATTGTGACGAATCAAGATAATTTGCCAGCGGAAACAAAAGCAATTACAGTGGCCGTGAATCGTCCAGATATTAATGCAGATATTCATGTGGCAAGTGTTGCTGATTTGGAACGCTTATGGGCAACAGCAGATCGTTTAATGCAGATTGATAAAAAAATGTTGACGTTAACTAGTTTACCAATTATTATTTTGTTATTATTGGCTGCTGGATTAGGGATTTTTATCTCTTCATGGTTATATGTTGCACCAATCGTAGCAATTACTGTACGCTGCATAATGAGTTATATTTTACGAGTACGTGTTAAAAATTAAATGCTTGGTAAAATATCAAGGTAAAAGACCGTTATATCATCAAAATGTTGATATAACGGTCTTTTGTAACTTACATCAGTTGTTCATCTCATTGACTTATTTTAAATAAAAGCCTAAAATTAAACATGTGTTATTAAGCGCAAAAAAACACTATTGATTTGACATAAACGTCAATTCTTTAGACAGGAGAAACAAGATGAACATATTATTGATCATCCTGTTGTTGCTTGTCGCAATCGTAATAAGTTGTGGAATTGGTTACACAGTGGCTAAGACAAAAATTAACCATACATTAACTATTTCACATCAAACTGCTACAGATATAACGAATCAAGCTGCCACTGATGCTGAGCGATTAAAGAAAAATGCTCTAGTTGAGGCGCGAGATGAAAGCCAACGTTACCAACAACGTATCGAAAGTGAATTACAGGAACGTCGTTCTGAGGTTAAGTCACAAGAAGAACGTTTGGTAAGTCGTGAATCTGTGTTGGATCGAAAAGATGCTTCATTGCAAAAACGTGAAGAAGTTATTTCGGGTAAAGAAACAAAGTTAGATCATCAACGGCAAAGTGTTAATGATAAGCAAAAACGAGCAGAAGAACTTGTGGCTGAACGTGAGAATAAGTTGGTTGAAGTTGCTAACTTAACACGTGAAGATGCTCGAAATCAAATTTTATCAGAAACTCAAGAAGCGCTTGTAGCTGAGCGTGCTGTCATGATTAAAGATAGTGAGGAAAGTGCAGCTGCAGAAGCGGATAAACGTGCTAAGGATCTTGTTGTTGGTGCGATTCAAAGATCAGCTGCCGATATGGTAGCTGAATCAACCGTTTCTGTTGTTACACTGCCTAATGACGATATGAAGGGTCGGATTATTGGACGTGAAGGTCGTAATATTCGAGCACTTGAGACGGTTACTGGTATTGATTTAATTATTGATGATACACCGGAAGCTGTTGTCTTAAGTGGTTTCGATCCAATTCGTCGAGAAATCGCTAAGAACACATTGGAGAAATTAATTGCGGATGGTCGGATTCATCCAGCTCGCATTGAAGAAATGGTTGAGAAATCGCGTAAAGAGATGGACGAACATATTCGTGAAGTTGGTGAACAGACAATTTTTGATTTAGGAATCCATAATATGCATCCAGATCTAGTGAAAACTGTTGGTCGGATGAACTATCGAACAAGTTACGGACAAAATGTGCTTGTTCATTCAATAGAAGTCGCAAAACTAACTGGCTTGTTGGCAGCTGAGTTAGGGGAAGACATTACGCTTGCCAAGCGCGCAGGACTGTTACACGATATTGGTAAGGCTGTAGATCATGAAGTAGATGGTTCTCATGTGGAACTTGGTGTAGAATTGACAACCAAGTACAAAGAACGTCCGGTCGTGATTAATTCGATTGCTTCACACCATGGGGATGTTGAACCAGATTCTGTTATTGCTGTGCTTGTTGCTGCTGCTGATTCCATTTCAGCGGCACGTCCAGGTGCAAGATCGGAATCGTTAGAAAACTACGTTCAACGTTTGCAACAACTTGAAGCGATTGCAAATGAATTTAACGGTGTTGAAAAGTCGTATGCTATTCAAGCTGGCCGAGAAGTACGTGTTATTGTAGAACCAGCGGCTGTTTCAGATATTGAAGCAACTGTCTTAGCTCGGGATATTCGAAATCAAATTGAAAATGATCTGGATTATCCGGGACATATTAAGGTCACGGTTATTCGCGAATCTCGTGCAATCGAGTATGCAAAATAAGCTGATAACTAATATTAACAGGCAAGAGCCAGTATGAAAATACTGGCTCTTTTACTTTAAATAAAGATGCATTTGATAGAATTTAATTACAAATACATATAATTCATGGGATTCATACAAAGAAAATAAAAAAATTTAATGAAAAGGTTTACAAATACACTGAAAACGCTTACAATGATAAATGTGTTAAGGATACGGGGGAACGTATACGAAACTATCAAAGATTTTGAAACACCAGTGGTATGGGGATCATTGGGATGTTATTGTCGCATTTCACTCTTACTGTTCGAATAATCGTTTGATCTTAAAAACTTGCTGAAAACTCTTCTCCTTCAGAAAAAATTAGAACGATATTTGTTTAAAATAATTCGAGCAGTAAGAGGGTGATGAGACGACTCTTAATCAACATCAACGCTTTCACAATCAAAAAATATTTGTGGGTCGTCATCCACGCCATATCGCCTTGCGGTTACGCAGAGCGATTTTTTTATTTCGTAAATTTGTTAAAATTTAATGATAATCAAATTATTCGCTTATTTTGCAACATCAAGATATACTATAGATATTCCCCGTGGTAGTTAAATTCATAACTATCTAGTGCATTTATGTACTAAACGTCGTAGACATACGGCGTTATTTTTGTTTATTTTATTAAAAAGCATTGACAAATATGAAAAATAAATTAAAATTAAAGTTATCAATTAAGTAGAGGAGCAAAAATGATGGCGAATATAACGTTGACAACTGAAACGGTGTATTACTTTTGGTTTTTTAGGTGACTATCCGAAATGACCAAAAGCATTTTTGCTAGGTTTCGGATAAAAAAATATCCGGAACCAAAATAATACGGCTTAATGACCACCATAAGACGTATTAGGAACTGGGTATTTTTTATAAATACTCAGTTCTTTTTTTGTGGTGGTATGTATTAGGAGAATTAGGCGTTATCAAAAATAAAGTTGTGTTGCATGTATAACTATTAAAAATTTTAAGAGGTGGGAAGTATGGATGTTCATAAAATAAGTAAAAGAGAATTTGGTTTCGCGATCTTAAATGGTAATGCCAGTGGTATTATTGTTGCACTAATTCCAGCAGCAATTATTAGTCAACTATTAGCAGCAATGCCACAGGTTGAAATCGTTAAGACGTTAACAATGATGGTAACCTTAGCACAAAGTACTTTACCAATTATTGCAGCGTTTGCTGTAGGAGCATTACTAAAATTTGGCACAGTTGAAAGTGCGTCAATGGCGTTAGCAACTTTTATATCTTCAGGTGTTGTCACGATACATAATAGTCAATTTATCATAAGCGGATCGGGCGTTATTTTAAATATCATGTTAACTACATTCATGGCTAGTATTGTAACAATTATCTTTCATAAGTTATTAGGACAGTTGAGGGCGGTCTTTGAACCATTAGCTGTCTTAGTAGTTGGTGGTGGACTTGGTTTAATGACCCTACCAATGATGGTTGCTATTCAAAATACTATTGGTCAGGTGGTAGAAGCCGCCACACAAACGGCACCATTAGTCATGGGTATATTACTAGGTGTTATCTTTGCAGTTTTAATTGTTTCACCACTTTCTTCAGTAGGTATTGCAACTGCGATTGGTTTAGCTGGCGTTGGTTCTGGATCAGCGAATGCAGGAATCGTTACAGCTTCTTTGGTCTTAGCTATTATGGGCATGAAAGAGAATTCATGGGGACTATTTATTGCCCATTTCATGGGTTCTCCTAAGATTCAAATGGCAAATATGCTGTCAAAACCAAAATTATTTATTCCAGTTATTATTGCTTCAGCAATTACTGGTGGTATTTCAAGTTTGTTAAAGATGTCTGGCACCCCATTTTCTGCCGGCTTTGGTATGTCAGGTTTCATTGGACCAATTACAGCATTGAATGAATCAGCTGGTACTGGTATTGGCATACGAGTTATAATTGTATTCTTTGTTATACCAATTGCATTGGCATTTTTGATGAAGTACATTTTTATTGATAAATTACAACTCATTGAAGCAAAAGACTTAAAGTTACCAGAAGTATAACAACAACAAAAGCATAAAAAATGTTTTGAAGATAATTGTAACAATAATTAGAGGATTTGGGTTTGAAGCAAAAGCAGACTTATAATGACGTAATTATTGTGACAGTAAACCTTCAATCTGTGGTTAAAGGGCCGTGAATCAACCAGTTTAAAATGGTTAGATTCGCGGCCTTAATTGTCGGACAAAATTATGGTCCAACCATGTTTTTCTTTTTAAATTAAAAAAATGATTTGACAATCCAATATTAGATTGTGTATAGTATTGCTTGTAACACAAATGAAATAATGATTAGGAGAAGAAATATGACTGAATCAGTATTAGTTGCAAATCAGTTGAATAAGAGTTACTTAAGTGCGGCCGGTGTACAACAAGATGTGCTACACAATCTTTCATTATCAGTAAGTAAGGGTGAATTCGTTGCAATCATGGGACCTTCTGGCTCAGGGAAATCAACATTATTGAACATCGTATCGACATTGATGAAACCAACATCAGGTTCGGTCTCGATTAATGGTAAAGATATTTTAAATATGAATGATAACGCCATTTCAAAATTTCGTGGTCAAGATATGGGTTTTATTTTTCAGAATTATAATTTGATTGATAGTTTAACCGTTAGAGAAAACATTAGTTTACCGTTAACCTTACAAAAGGTAAATCATAAAACAATTAAAACATCTGTTCAAAAAGTTGCACAATTATTGCATATTGAAGATTATCTTGATAAATATCCAACAGAATTATCAGGTGGTCAGCAACAACGTGTTGGTGCAGCACGGGCACTTGTGCACAATCCGACACTAATTTTTGGGGACGAGCCAACGGGTGCTTTGGATTCAGAAAATGCCCGTGAAATGATGAATTACTTGACGAGCATTAATGAAGCAGAGGGTATTTCGATTGTTATGGTAACTCATGATGCATTTTCGGCCTCATTTGCTTCACGCATTTTATTTTTGACAGATGGACAAATAACCAAAACAATTACTCGTGATGGTGAATCGCGAGAAATATTCTATCAGCGTGTGTTGTCTGAATTAGGAAATTTTAATTAGGAGGCGCATAGTAGTATGTTTGGAATTGCTTTAAAATCGTTACGGTCTAAATGGCGAGATTATATTGTACTATTTGTTGGGTTAATTATATCGGCAGCAATCTTTTATATGTTTAGTGCAATGGCAACCAATAAGGCTTTTCTAGAAGCTAATTCGATGATTTCACAAATAACGGTTATCTTCATTATTGGTGAAATTTTATTAGGAATCATTACATTTGTGTATCTGAATTTTGCAAATGGCTTCCTATTACGATTGCGTCAATCAGAATATGGTTTGATGTCAATGTTGGGTGCTAATAAAAAACAAATTGGTTCGTTGTTGATGAGGGAGACACTAAGCATTGGTGTCATTGCAACAATCATTGGAATTGTTTTTGGGATTGGCTTAACGAGTGTTAGTAGTTACTATTTAATGAATTTATTAGGGGTACAGCTAGATCATTGGGCATCATTTTCAATGAAATCTGTGTTGACGACATTAATTTTTTTCGTTATTTTATTTACGCTTAATGGTTTATACAATCGACGTCGATTACGTAAGCAAGATACATTAACGTTACTATTGGCTAACAAACAAGTTAGTCATCCTAAGCCACATAAAGTATTGGATCCAGTGTTAGGATTTATTGGCTTAGGTCTATTGATTGCAAGTTATGTTCTGATGCCTGATATTGCTAAGGTTGGCTTAGCTGGCTTTATAGTTATTTTGGTATTAAATGTTTGGGGAACGTACTGGTTTATCAGTCGGACGCTGAAGATGGTGACAAATTGGATGCGTCACTCAAAGTATAGTATGCGTGGTTTACGTGCCTTTATTAATGGACAGTTAGCATTTCGGTTACCAGATTATCAACGTATTTTATCATCTATTGCGGTGATGTTTGCCTTGGCACTAGGTGCAATGTCTGTTGGACAAGGTTACTATCAGATGTTGCCACACCAAGCTGAAAAATCTTATCCTTTAACTGCAGCTTATGTGACAAAGCAGGTTAATACAGACAACCTAAAAGATGTTACTTGGCAACAAACTTATCATTACGTTGTTAAGGGACAAAATGTTTACTTTAATGGTGAAGAATTTAACACCCATAAGTTGCCAACCAAGGTTTATACATCAAACAGTTCAACCGGACAGACAAAATGGTTGACCGGTGATTATCTCCGGCAAACACCTGGCTCAGAATATACACTTGATGGTGTTGCCAATCAGATTTTGAATCAACGCTATGGTGCAAAAGTGATTATTACAAAAACATCAGCAGAGATGACAAAACAAGGAACTGTTAAGTCAGTTCAAATGTTTAAAGTAGCTGATATGATGGCAAACCAAAAAGCTTTATCGCACAATATGAAAATGCAAGCCAAGTTAGCGGATGTTAATCCTGAATTTGCTACGGGATCATTTGCAACTTATGGACAATTAAAAGGTGTTTTTGGTGGCATTGAATTTATGGGTATTTTCCTAGGAATAGGTTTCTTGGCAATGTTGGCAGCAACATTAATGTTTAAAACTTTGTCAGGTGTCGCAGATGATAAAAAACGCTATCGTGTGTTAACAATGATTGGAACCAGCAATAAGGTTGTGACAAAAACAGTCGCCAAAGATTTAGGAATTTTATTCTTTATTCCAATGTTAATCGGGACGGTAGATGTTATCTTTGGTCTACAAATGTTTGCACCATTAATGGGTGGACAAAAGAATGCTTATCTTGGCTTTTGGCCATCACTAATAATCATATTTATTCTCTACATAATGTATTATGTTTTAACGGTCTGGATGTATCGCCGACTAATTAAAAACTAATTCGCCATTTTTATGGATAATACGTTATAATAGGAGCATATTCAAAATGTTGTGGAGTAAATGACAAAAATTTGAGACATCGATGCCACAAACTAAAAAACGCCTATCTAAACGCGCAAGATAGGCGTTTTTTTAATAAGGAATAATGATGACAATGTTTTGTCCGAAATAAAGCATGATTTAAAATAATCTAACTACAAAAGCGTAAACGTTTGTAAGCCTTTAATAACAATGTTTGTAACCGTTTGCAATTAAATCGAATATCGCTTAAAATATTTGTATACTAATAATTTAGGAGGAATTGCCAAATGGCATTACTTGGTGCAATTGAAGCAGGTGGAACAAAGTTTGTGGTGGCGGTAGCACCCGTTGATGATCCAGAGGCTGTTGTGGCTCGTGAGAGTTTTCCAACAGAAGATGGTGCAACAACAGTTAAGAAAGTACAAGATTTCTTTGATCAATATGAGGATATTGCAGCGATTGGCATTGCTTCATTTGGACCAATAGATGTTAAGCCAGAAAGTGCAACATATGGTTATGTTTTGGACACACCTAAGCGTGGTTGGTCTGGGTATAACTTTTTAGGGGCAATGAAAGCTTGGCGCGACATTCCTTACTATTGGACGACAGATGTTAATGCTGCAGGTTGGGCAGAGTATATATCAGGTGCGGCATCGGATGTGGATAATATTGTCTACTTAACGGTTGGAACAGGTGTTGGTGCAGGTATCATCGCTAATGGTCAATTTGTTGGTGGCTACTCACATCCTGAAGCTGGACATATTATGATGGCTAAACATCCTGAAGATCATTATTCTGGTCACTGTCCATTTCATGAAGATCGTTGCTTAGAAGGATTAGCTGCTGGCCCAGCAATGGAAGAACGTTGGGGAATTTCTGCAAAAGATTTACCTGATGATCATTTGGCATGGCAAATTGAGGCCTTTTACCTTGCACAAGCTGCAGTAACTTATACAGCAACATTGAGGCCAGAACGCATTGTATTTGGTGGCGGTGTTCCTCATCGAGAGATTCTTTTACCAATGGTGCGTGAATCATTTGCTGAACAATTACATGACTATTTATCAGTTCCTGATTTGGATCATTACATTGTATCTGTTGGTAATGGTGATAACGCAGGTATCTATGGTTGTTTCTACTTGGCTAAAGAACTGCTTGCTGATTAAACGAACGATGACTTTTTGGTAATTTGTATAATCTGCGTTATAATTAGTGAGTTGAACAACAAGTGATAAAAAAGTGAGAAGTAATATGTTAACAGTTATTAAGCGGTATGAAGATAGAGATGTAATTGTTTACGATTATTACATGGAAGATCAACAAGATGTTTATGCTGCAACTGGACATATTACCTTTAAATCAATGGGTGGCTCAGCAACTTGGCGTGCAATTAATGATCACAATGAATTTTATTTGAAGCAAGCTTTGACAGCACTCGTCATGAAAAGAAATCAAAATGGCGGTGTTTATCCAGAAATGATTAGAGTGTTATTAGGAGAAAAAGCGTTAGATAGTGATGAAAAGTAATAATTGTTGTTAAATTAAATTTGGGTTAGAAAAATGATTGAGTTTGTCATTTATTATGATATACTTAGCGTAAGTCATCAACTTTATTCATATTTTCTACTCTTAAATAGATGATGAATTGTGATTTCATGTTACTTTGGTAGCATTGAAATCACTTTTTTTTGATTAATTTCGACATTAAAGGTTAGTTTTAGTCAGATTTATATTTTTTTTAAGTCGGTACCTTTACTATAAGTATTGTTGATAAGGAAAGCCCATTCCTATCAATAGCCCACACTCATAGAAATTTACCTATTCGTTTAAAGTACGCTACTTTAAACAACCTACTCCTTAATAGATCGTTGGTTATTTGATAGCCGACTTGATCCGAAACACCTATCAGGATAATCTTGATGGGTGTTTTGTTTTTTAAAAGTTATCATTTTTTTATCAATCAACTTGATTTCATGAGATAAAACCGCTATGTTAGAGATTAATTAGAAAAAGTAGGCACACATAAAAGGAGAGCACTAATAATGAAGCACGCAAGCAAATGGCAAACGCTCTTTAAATGGGGGGCCCTTTTAATCATTGTTTTGATTATCCTTATTGGTGGTCATCATGGTTATAAGATATACAGAGAAGCACATCCGAAATTATTAACTGACACCCAAATAAAAAATAACTTAGGGGTTCATCTCAGTAATCAATTAATTAACCAGCAAAAAGGATTAGATAAAACATATACAAACATCGCGACGAATAAGAAATATACAACTAATAATATGTATGTAAAGGTTAACCCATATCGTACGTCACCATTAACGGCATTAGTTATTTTTCATACAGACCGTGCTGCAAAAGTTAGTTATACGGTTGTTGGTAAAACGGCACAGACATCGATTACTAATTCAGTAAACAAGCAAACAAAAAATCATCGTCTTAATGTTGTGGGGCTGTATGCAAACTATGCAAATCAAGTTAAGCTGACTATTACTTATAAAGATGGCCAAACTGAAGAAAAAGTTATCTCAGTACAGACGTCACCATTACCTAAGGCATTAGCAAACGTTAAAATAGCTGTCAAAATGGCAAATAAAGAACAAATGGCCATTGGGAAAAATGGGTTAACTGTTTTTACGCGGACAACAAAGCAACCTTTTGCAATTGATGCCGATGGGGCCATTCGATGGTACGCGACTTACTATAATCAACATATTTTTAAAACGCTCAAAAATGGGCATTTATTGATTTTGCGGAAACAAAATAATACAAAATTAGTGTATAACGATTTAGTTGAAACAAATTACTTGGGAAAAATATATCGCAATTATCAATTTAGTAATAAAACGTCTTCAACTGAAAATATTAAATCAACAAGTAAATCTGATGGTGAAACAACGGCAATTCATCATGATGTGATTGAATTACCAAATGGGAATATCTTAGCAACTGTATCTGATGGATCAAAATTCACTGAGGATACGATGGTTGAAATTAACCGTAAAACAGGGAAAATTGTACGAGTCATTGATTTAAAACGTATTTTCCCAACAAAAACATATGCACAATATACAACAACAAAACGTTCTGACGGGAAAATTGACTGGTTGCATCAAAATGCAATTAATTATGATCAAAAAGATAATAGTATCATTATTTCATCACGTCATCAGGATCTTGTTATGAAATTAAATTATAAAACGCTAAAGCCTGTTTGGATTTTATCAGGTAAGCCTAAAAAAGAATGGCCCAAAAAATGGCAACAATATGTATTGAAATTTGCTAAGGGGACGACTATTAATGGTGGCCAACATGATGCACGAGTCATTCCAGGTTCACAAAAGAATGATCAGGAAACAATCTCTATTTACGATAATAATTATGCAGTAAGCTATGGTGATAAAAAGACAACGAAAAAGTATTCGGCTGGTCGTAAAATTAAAATTAATTTAAAGACCATGACAGCAAAGGAAGTGTGGTCATATGGACAGGCGTTAGGAGAAGCTAATTTTACAGATCGTATTGGTTCTAATAGATTATTACGTAATGGTAATTTCTTAATTGACTTTGGCTATCTCAATGCAAAGAAGGGGGATGCTTCAAATATTATTGAAGTGACACCTGAGGGCTATCAAGTCTTTAATGTCGAATTATCTAATCTGCAGTCGAAGGGTTACGTCTATCGAGCTTATCGGATTCACATTCATTAAGAATTGTTGGATATATTGCATATTAGTTATTAAAGCGCTAAACTTAAATGATTATGAGAAAAAGGTGGTTAAAAAATGAGTGAAATTACCCAAGAACAATTAACAACATTTAAAAAAGCTGTGAATGAAAGCCCTAAGGCGGCAGTTTTGCGTGGTGCTGTAACCACCAATGGTATTTTGAAATCGGCTCGTAATAATCAACGTGCTGGTGAATTAACACCAACGTTTAGTGTTGATTTGGAAAGTTCACCAGTGGCTAATCAATTGCAGTCAGGTCGTTGCTGGATGTTTGCAGCGTTAAATACAATGCGCCATGATATGAAGTCAACGCATGGATTACCTGGTGATTTTGAATTGTCACAAAGTTATACATTTTTCTGGGATAAACTAGAAAAAGCAAACTATTTCTACAATAACATTGTTGCCACTGCTGATCAGCCAACAACAAATCGTGAAGTTAGCTTTTTATTAGCAACACCACAACAGGATGGTGGTCAATGGGATATGATCGTTGCCATTATTGAGAAGTATGGTGTTGTACCACAATCAGCCTTCCCAGAATCACAGGCATCATCACATTCTGCTGAATTTAACCGTTTGTTTAATGGAAAATTACGCAAGGATGCTATTATATTGCGTCAATTAGTTGTTGATGGAGCAACAGATGAACAAGTGTCAGCAAAAATTGCGGCATTTAACAAAGAAAATTATCACATGTTATCATTAACATTTGGTGAGCCACCTGTATCATTTGATTTTTCATTCCGTGATACAAATAATGAATATCATCGTGAACAAGCAATTACACCACAAGACTTCTTTAAAAAGTATGTTGGTTGGGATTTAAGTGAGTATATTTCAATCATTAATGCACCAACGTCTGATAAGCCGTATAATCAAACTTATGGTGTTAAAATGTTAGGATCAGTAGTCGGTGGTCGTGAAGTTAAACACCTAAATTTGGACTTGAAGACATTTAAGGAATTGGCTATTAAACAATTGTCTGCAGGTGAAAATGTTTGGTTTGGTGTTGATATGGGACCAAAGTTGGATCGTGTTGCTGGTTTAATGGATACAGAATTGTATGATGAGGATAGCCTATTTGATATTGATTTTAGTATGACTAAAGCAGAACGTCTAGATTATGGTGATTCATTGATGACTCATGCTATGGTTTTGACAGGTGTTGATCTAGTAGACGGTCAACCAACAAAGTGGAAGGTTGAAAATTCTTGGGGCGATAAGAATGGTCACAAGGGTTACTTCACAATGTCTGATGAATGGTTTGATCAATTTACGTACCAAGTTGTTATTAAGAAGGAATTTTTGCCTGAAGAATTACGCAATGTGTACGAAAATAATACACCTAAAGAATTGGCTCCTTGGGATCCAATGGGTGCTTTAGCTTAAAATAGGGAAAAATAATACGAGTGTTTTAACTTGTTTGATAAAGGTCGAAGTTTTTCTAATACCTTATGGTAGGAGACTTCGACCTTTTGAATATCATTTATAAAAAGTAGGAAAAGATATGTTGAAAGAACAATTACAACAAATGATTAAGAAGTTAAATCAATCATTAGATGTGAAGTCATTAAATCAAATATTACGACCAATTTTAATGAAAGGTATGCGACAGGGATATCGGGCAGCCTATTTAGAAATTGTGAGTTTAACTGAAGAAGTACTCATTGAAAATCAATCAGCTGAATGGATTGATAGCATTGAACATTTGGCAGATCAAAAATTTGAAAAGTTAGTGATGCAATCGCCACATGTTCAGCAAATTAACGGTGACCTAGAAAAGCAAATTGCTAGTATGTTGTCAGAAGAATACCATGAGGTGACAGCCCACAATAATAATCAATTGGTCATGGAAAATGTGATTATGCCTTACTTTAATGGCTGGTTCTTGGGATATTATTATGGCATGCGACAATTAATTCAAGCAACAAACGCTGCACAGAAAAAAACAGAAACGACACTGGAACAAGAAATTACTGAACAAGCAACTCAAGCTGTTGAAATTGAAAGAGCAAAGTTTCAAAGACAACAGTTTTATCAACGCGGTGTGTTAGCAGACATTTTATCAGTTCTGAAAAAGTAGTGTCGTTGATACGTTTACTTTTTGGATATATCACTATGGGATGCATAGTGATAAAAGATAGATGAAAATTATTTATTGAAAATTGATTGATCGTTATAGTTGTTTCGAGCACAATCATTGTAAATATTTATCAAGATTGGTATTGTCTAAGTAGTTATTGATGATTTGTTGTGCAATTATAGGGGGATTCAATGAAAAAGGGAAAAACAAAAGCGAAAACAAGTTTATTAGAAAAAATCTCATTGATAGTCACTGTCGTTCAAATTCTTGCGAGTTTATATAGAACCTTGAGAAGCTATGCTCGTCGGAAACAAAACAGATAAATATTTTCAATAAAAAACGGTAAATTTTAGGAAATCAAATTGATTTATTAGATGGTTGACCAAGCTGGCCAATGAATTTGTTAACTTTATCAACCATTGCTTAAATGGCACCAATTAGTTCATTGAATAGTTTAAAACGGTTATAGTCTCTTAGAGATTGAATATTTTGGGGCGTGTTTATAAATACGCCCCATATTTATAACAAGTGTATTTACAAGTACATTTATTAAACTAGTTGAGAGAGTACGAACATACACCGTGGTGGTTCTTTGTAAGTGACCACCATTTTTACAAACTTTAGGTAAACCGATACTTGTAAGAAAAAAATTTTTGTACTTGAACAACTGTCATTTGAGGTACATTTTCATATAAAAATTCACAAAATATTAACTCATCTACTACATTGACAGTATATAAAAAGCTCGTAAGGTGTGCGAAAACATACAGGCGTCAAGTGTCCTAAGTTTAGAGTGTTAAGTGTCAGCGTTTAGAGCGTTGGCGCTTTTCTTTTGGATGTTGTTTTATAAATAAAGTCTCACTAAGTAAATATGTATGCTATTTTGGAGTTTTTTTAGACAAAATAGCAGATATTCAATCAATTTGTATTGATAAACAAAAAGCCTGTGGAACGACTAAATTAATAATCATTCAACAGACTGAAATTGCAAACAAACAAACTAAAAATGAATTCGGCACTAATTCGGCACTAACCTTAACTAAAATGCCTTTATATCAACGTTTGTAGCTGGTATTAAATGGAGCCGAGGAGCATTTGGATAGTTTATGATAAACACTGTTAACACGCTACAAACGCCTTTACATCAATCTTTATTGGTGATATAAAAATATACTAATTCTCACAATAGCTCATCATTTATCACTATTTATCAAAATATTTGCCACTAAATTTGCCACTAAAATTATAGTTGTGATAGCAGAGAAATAGACTTTTGTTCCTCATTAGTTCTAGTTTTTTGCAATAGATGAGTATATATATCTAATGTCATAGTAATTGAAGAGTGCCCTAGTCTTTCGGAAACATATTTAACATCAACACCATTTGATAACAACCAACTAGCGTGAGTGTGTCGTAGCCCATGAAACGTTATTCTTTTAGGTGACTTTATTTTGATTAAGACTTTTTGCAACTTTTTGTTAGCAGCATTGCTTGTTTGAGGTAGTCCCGTTTCATCATTACAAAATACGAAGTCATTATTAGCATGAATAGGAGACCATGCTTTTAAATCAATAATCAGATTGCTAGGAACACTTATTACACGATTAGATGATTTGTTCTTAGTTTCTTTAATCTTACGTGATACTTGATCCCACGCTTTATTGATTGAAATGGAACTGTTGATTAAATCGCCCCAAGTTAAGGCAGCTACTTCTTCGTACCTTGCACCAGTGTTCAGCGCCATTATAATCATCATGTCGCTAACGCTACGTTCAAATACAGGAATAGTGGTTAAATATTCTATCAAAGCTTTCATTTGTGGTTCTTCTAAGAATTTTAATTCTCTATTTTTGCCGTCTTTACCAGTATATGTTAAGCCAATTGTCGGGTCGGTTGATATTAAGTTGTCATAAAGTGCGCCTTTAATGGCTTGTACCATATATGTTTTAAGTTTTTTAACGGTACTGAAAGCATAGTCTTTGGCTAGACCATTAAGGAAACGTTGCAATATTGGACGAGTTAATTTAGCTAACGTAACATTGTTTAAACGCTCTGAATAAACATGATAGGCGAATTTATACCAACGTTGTTGAGCGTCACTGGCGTCCGTTTTATATAGTTCATACCATGATTTAAAATAATCAGGAAACAGTTGTTTGCTATCAACTGTGAATTTACTGGTGGTCTTATCAGCTTCTTGTTGTTTTATCCACGTTTTAGCGGCGCTTTTTGTTGTAAAACCGCCTTTGCTTTTTCTTTTGTATTTACCTTTTTCTTTATACGACACACGGGCTAAGTATTTAGAGCCACGTTTTTCAATATCAGCCATATTAGTTTAAACCTAACCTCTCTTGGAAAAATATAGATAGTTTAAAGACGTATCTAGGTCTGTTATAATAGATACGTTAAATAAAAGCGCAGGAAACTTCGCTTTGTTAATATGGGAATGCACGTACACACTTGTTTGGCGACGGGGGTGTGCGTGTTTTTTATTTGTTATTGAACACCATCATCAGATGATGTACTTTGTGTTGGTTGTGCTTTAGCATCTTTAATTGCTTGTTCAATAGCAATTTTTTGTTTAGCAATTAACTTACCACCATCACCTTTGTGAGCCTTCAAATTAACCTTTACAGTCTCACTATCAAGTTCATAGGCAATGGCATTTGGTGCCGTACCATTTTTCTTGATAGTTTCAGTTTGTGTATCTAAGAATTGTTCATCAGGTAAACTACCAACCTCAAGTTCATTTACTTGTGACTTACTAGTATCTTGATAAACACTGAACACGGCTAACCAAGCGCTAATTGGATCAATCTCTTTATTTGTTTTATTGGTGGTGTCATACCAGAAAGCAATTACTGGCTTTTTGCCATATTCATTACCTTTTTGCCCGACTGGAATAACTTTCCAACTAGTAATTTTAACGTCAATGTCGCGCAACTTAACGGTTCTACCATCAGTTAGTTTCTTAGCTTTTTTATGTTTTTTTGCTGCAGAAACAACATTATTGTTAGATACAGCAGCAATTGTTCCCAACGATCCGCTTCCCAAAGTAACTGCAACTAACGTTACTGCGCCCATTTTAAATAATTTGTTCATAACCTTAACCCCAAAAGCTTTTAACGTGGATCATTATTGCACGTATTGTTTAATTAGCTACTTTCAATAAACGTTCTATCAGATAGTCGGGCGTTCCGCTGACATCTATAAAATGCTGTACATATTCCGTTGTACCACCCATTTGTATGTATAGAGACCAAAGGTAAGCAGTAGCTGCCACATTGGCGTCATGCTCTTGCGCATTGCGAATATCATTATCGTACTTTCGCTTACCGTGGTTGTTCATTTTATGAAACATCTCGTGAGCAAGTATGAAAGGGGTAGCTCTATTCTTATCATACAAACCTCTATCTAATGATGTACTTATTACAGCAAGTGCATCTAATTCATCAACTGCCCGAAAATCTACTCCTAATCTTCTTATATCACTTATTATGATATCAATTATATCTTGTTGCCCCATTTAATCACCAAATATAGCCCGTAGTAATTTTTTATCGTGTTCAGTTAGCGGGCGACCGTCTGATGATAGGTAATCGTCCCAAGTGTCGTTTTCAGCAACTTTCTTTATATCTACCGGTTCACTATCAGCAGATTTATTACTTGCGTGAATGTCGTCAGTATTACCTAATAAGTAGTCAACAGAAACTCCGAAAAAGTTTGCTACTTGCTCGATCTTGGCTTGAGATGGACTGGACTTCTTCCAACTTGCAATAGTACCGTTGCTCAAACCGATATGTTCTTCTAAATTACGAACAGATTTTATATCTGGTCGTTTCTCTTTCCATACTGTCCGTACACGTTCATTGAATGTTATAGACATGCTAAACCACCTTTTGTAGAAAATATTGTACATAAAGTGTTGACAATGTAGAAAGTATCCTATAAACTAATAAATGTTGATAGGGGTTAGCTACTAATCAGCACTATTAAATAGCTTATAAAATCACGACACCGCTAAATGTTTGATTGATTTTACAAGTGATGTTCAAGGCATTTTTTGTATGCCTTTTATATTTACCATTAGTGTAGAATATTTTCTATTCGATGTCAACGGTATATCCTACAAAGGAGGTAAAAAAATATGGGACTGTATGAAGCTGTTTCAGCTTATGCAAAAGATATGAACTTATCTATTCGCAAAGTGGAGCAACAGGCGGGACTGGGAAATGGAACAATTCGTGGCTGGAATGAGTCTAGTCCAAGTGTTACCAATGTCGAAAAAGTTGCCAAAGTATTTGGCATTACATCATGGAAGTTGCTGAAAGATGCAGAAAAGTAAAGGAGATAAACAATGGCAAATGAAGTTCAAGTATTCAATTTTGAAAATTCAGAAATTCGCACAACGTTAATTGATGGTACACCATATTTTGTCGGTAAAGACGTTGCTAACATATTGGGTTATAAGCGTACCGCAGATGCAATTGCATCTCATGTTGATAGTGAAGATAAAGGGGTCGGTGAAATAGAGACCCCTGGTGGAGTTCAAAAATTAGTAGTTATCAATGAATCAGGTCTTTATTCGTTGGTGTTGAGCAGCAAATTACCATCAGCTAAAAAATTCAAGCGCTGGGTAACGACTGATGTCTTACCTGACATTCGTATGCATGGTGCTTATCTGTCTAATGAAAAGATTGAAGAAATTCTGATGGATCCTGAAACTATCATCTCACTAGCTAAACAAGTCAAAGATGAACGTGCTAAGAATGATTTGCTCACCCAACAAGTTGCAGAGTCACGACCAAAAGCTGACTACTATGACAAAATCATGCAATCTAAATCGTTGGTAACCATCACACAAATTGCTAAAGATTATGGCTGGTCTGCTAAGCAAATGAACGATAAGTTACATGAATTAGGTGTTCAGTACAAAATTGGTGGTCAATGGGTTTTGTATTCAAAGTATCAGGATAAAGGATATACGTTCAGTCATACTGTTGACATCACAAAGAAAGATGGCAGTACTGACGTAAAAATGAATACCAAGTGGACTCAAAAAGGTCGGTTGTTCATCTACAACTTACTAAAAGAGAATGACATTTTGCCAACAATTGAACGTGAGGACTAAAAATGACGATGATTTTAATTTCACTTTTAATTGTTGTTGCAATTTATGAAACATACACAAACCGCTTAATCAAAAGACAACAACAAACAATTGAACGCCTTAATGAGTTATGCGACAGCAGAGCAAAAGACTTTTACAAGATGGCTGATAACGCAGAGGGCGCAATTGAAGCTTACAAATTAGCAAAGTTTAATCATGAGCTGATATTAAGCATGGTTGGTATAGAAATTTCAGATGATGTCAATGAGACAGCTAAAAGCATTGAACAAGCAATGATCAGAGCTGGTTATGATCCAGACTCTATTTCAGAAAAAGGACGTGAAATTGTCCTTGAAGCTCACGCAAGCGGCTTGATTAGTGATGAAGTGATGAAATCTTACATGGTTATGGAAAGCAGGTAACTTATGACAAAACCAAAACTAGAAATACCACTAGAACAACGTATTTGGGTAGACCTGCCAACGGCAGCTGCCTTGCTTGGATATAGCGAAAATAAATTTAAAGAAATTAGAGAAGAACCCTCATTTGTCACGGCAGGCGTTGAGCGAATAGACGGTAGATTTTCGCAGGACTTGTTAAGAAGATGGGGCAACGGAGAAATTGGGAGATAGATATGACAGAAGCATTATTTTTTTGGGAATTGCTAAAAGCAGCATTACCACCAGCGATTGCATTAACAATTGTAATCATGGCAACGGCATTAGTTGCTAGAAATTACGGCGGTGAGATTGTTCGTTACGTTGGTCGGCTCATTAAGTGGTTAGTCATGATGGTGTTCAATGAACCAGAAGCAGCACATCACGTTACAAAAACGTGGCGTGATCAACGAAAATAATTAATCAAATGGTTGACCGTCAACACAGGTTGAGATGTGAAATAAACGATTTACACGGGTCCATATGCGCATTTCAATCGGTGCTGGCGGTCAACAGAAAGGAAATAAGATGGGTGATTATGATATCGGTTCAACTGGTGTGGGCAAGTTGCATTACAGTTTTGCCAAATCAAGTGACTTAGTTCAATTGCCATCAGATATCGTTCTTAAAAGTGAAAACATGGCTAATAACCCTTGGGTCAAGCCAACGCTTAAAACGGTAACATTCCATGATTTTGAAAAGCATATGAATGTGCATATCAATGGCAAGCAACGTATTTCGAATGTTGAAAAGAATGCCATTATCATGCGAGTTGCTAAGGAAATGAGCATTAAAGGCAGTGACTTAGAGCATAGATATTTACAGCAATATTGTCAGAAATATCATTTAACGATTTCGAGTTTTCAAAATGAGAAATCAAGGAAACACGAAGAACGTTATCGAATATTCAAAAAAGAACGGGATAAATATCCGACTGCAAAAGGTGTTCAAAAGAGAATTTTATTTGAGCGATTAGCTAAGCAATTAAAAATATCAAAAGATACAATTCGTGGTCCGCAATATGAATTGAAATGGAGAAATGAACATAAAAATAACGTCTAACTACTGCAATAGTCAGACGTTGGGTAATTAGTTTTAGACACAAAATTACCCTCTAAGAATAACACAGGGAGGTACAACATGCCAAAAGATTTGATAGACCCGCCTAATGATGAATTGCCATGGGGTTACGACTACCAAGATAATGAAATTATTGCGGGTGATGAAATTGTAAAAATTGATGGTGAATATGTGCCACTAGAAAAAGCAGTCGATTACTTAATTGAATATGGTGAAAGAGTTGACACGGAGGAAAGACAATGAATTTATACGATTTAAGTAGCAAATGGCAACAAGTATACAGCATGGATCTAGATGAAGATGCATGGTTTGACACATTAGAATCAATTGATGAGGTCATTGAAGATAAAGCCGACAATATCGGGCGAGTTATTCGCAGCTTAGAAGCTGATGTACAAGGGTATAAGAGTGAAGAAGAACGCCTAGCCAAGAAGCGTAAAGCGATTGAAAACAGAATTAAGCGTTTAAAAGCTTACTTACAGGACAATATGGAACGCCTTGACCGTACGCAGATTAAAACAGATTTGTTTAATTTTAATGTTCAAAATAATCCAGCTGGAACAAATATCACAGATGAGAATGTCATTCCTAGCAAATATTACGAGACAGAGACCGTCAAGAAGTTTGATAAACGTGCCATGCTAAACGATTTAAAGGCAGGTCAGGTAATTGCAGGGGTTGAGTTAAAACAGTCTCAATCACTTCGTATTCGCTAAATGTGAGGTGCTAAATGGAACGAGATTATGCGCAGGAATTTATGGAACGCAATTTTTTTACACCAGAGACATTGAAAAAGCCAGTCGGCAATGATTTGTTTGGCTATTCAGTGGTTGAGGGTGATGAAGTGTTTGTTTATCAAGATAGTTATTTGTTAATTGAAAAGATGAAAAAGACACAAATAGAAATGGCAAAGCTGATGAAGCTAGAAAGGAGAACGCTTTGAAATTTTACAAGGCTGGTGAAATACCAAAAGTTGGCAATATGTATTTCATCTATGGTGACGGTGGCACGGGTAAAACAAGTTTAATCAAACAGTTTGACGGCAAAAAGCTATTACTAAGTTTTGACGGCTCAACAAATGCACTGACTGATACTGATGACGTTGATGTTATTTCATTTGAATACAGTGACGCACCAAATATGCAAAAGCTTGTAATGAGCTATTTAACAAAGATGTTAGCAGATAAAGATTATCAGGTCATTATGGTTGACAATGTATCGGCGTTACAAAATTGGGTGCTTGAAAATATTGACGGCGCTTCAAAAGATGGACGCCAAAACTATTTGAAACTGCAAACATGGTTCAGAAAATTAGGCGATTTTTTGAGAGAAAGCAACTTAAATATTATTGCCACTGCTCATCAAATTGACAACGGTTCATCAGGTCTAGACGGCAAGGGACGATTTGAAGCCGATATGAACAGCAGAACGTTCAATGCGTTCACTGGACCGTTTGACATTGTCGGACGCATTTATAAAGACGGTGGTGAACGCTTAATAGATTTAGACGTTGAAAATGGCAATCATGCTAAGAACAGACTTGATGATCGCACACTAATTAAAGCAGCAGAACTAATTACAAAAGAAAATGGAGAAAATTAATCATGGGACTATTTAATGTAGACAGTAGCAACACATTTGGCGGCATTTTTGTAGAAGAAGCAGGACATTACAATGTAAAAGTTTTGCCAACTTCAAAATATTCAAAGACTAAGAAAACTGAAAATGAAATGCTAACGCTTGATTACGAAGTGCTAGACGGTGCATATGCTGGTGGTCAAATTCGATTTAACAATGTGGTTTGGACACCCGATAATATTGAACTATCAATCAAGCGCTTCAACACATTGCTAGTAGCTGCTGATGTGCCTGACGGTACAGAAATCAACAGTATCAGCGATATATTGCGGGGCATTATTGGTAAGTCATTGAACATTAATACTGAATGGCAACAATCTGATTACAGTGGCAAATGGAACTTAAATGTTAAAGGTTACGACAAAATTGACCACACTGGCAGCAAGCCAAACGGTGAAAAACGACCAAATGATAATTCACAACCACATGATAATTCACAACCATTTAATTCAGGTAGTGAAATCGACATTAATGACGACGACCTTCCCTTCTAGTTTCTAAGAAAGTGAGTAGCGCATGACTAATAAAAAAACTACTCAAACTTTCACTATGTTTCCTGACTTTATTAAATCTGATAAACGAGTAACCAATCTCGCAAAAATGATTTATTCAGACATTTACACCATTGCTACACAAGGAAAAGAATTTTTTGCAAGTAATGCATGGTTAGCAGAAAGATATTGCGCAACTGAGGTGACCATTAGCAGAGCCGTAAAAAACTTAAATGATTGTGGATACATCAAAATGCAAATGAATGTTGGTAGTGATAAAAAGGTTATTAAACGGGTGATTACGCTATCAGACAAGTATAAAGAACTTATCAAAAATGATGTTATCAAAAATGATAACTTATCAAAAACGATAAGTACATCTTATCAAAAACGACAAGAACATCTTATCAAAAATGATAAAGGTAATATATCACCTAATATATCAACTAATAAACCTGTTCAATCTGAAATTGAACTGGAGTCTAACTTTGATAAGTTATGGAAATTATATCCACGTAAACAAGGCAAAAAATCGGCGTTCAATGCATATAAACGTGCTATCAAAAAAGGCACGACTAACAAAGAAATTCAAACGGGCATTGTCAATTACAAAAAAGAGTTGGCTTATCAGGAAAGACCAAAAGATAAGGTCAAACTTGGTAGCACTTGGTTCAATGGCAATTGTTGGGAAGATGATTACGAAACTGGAAACGTTGAGCAAAGCAATGATTATAAAGCAAATGAAATTGCACGCTTAGAAAACGAGTTGCAAGACGACAATCTAAATGAGTTGGAACGTAATTTCATGAGTAAAAAGTTGGCAGAATTAAAGGGGAATAATTAATGCAAGGTCAAGAAGCTGAATGGGCAGCGTTGGCTGATGTCATGTCGGCTAATGATCCATACGAAGCAATGCAAGAACTAAAAACAGTCGTGCGTGCAGATATGTTCAGTAATAACGTTGCAAAAAACATATTCAAAACGTGGGCACGAGCAGAAGATAAAGAACATATTAACTTGCTGACGATTAACAATAACAATGTTGGCACGGTTGAAACGATTAGCAGCGCAACAACAATGCTAGTCGAAAGTGTACCAGCTATTCCAATATCGCCAAAGATATTAGGCAAATACGTGCAAGACGAAGCAATCAGACGAATGTTTTATCGAAAAGCTAGCAATGGAGAAATCAATAGTTACGCAGACCTAGCAGCGTTCACTGAAGAAATTGAACAATATCAAAATTTTGGTGTTGATAATACCGATTTAATTACTGAATATCGTGAATACATTGGGCGAGAACGTGAATATATTGATTTGCTGAAAAACTTAAAAATTCAAGCTGAAACTGGTCAGATGATTGTCATTGCTGGTCGCCCTGGTATGGGTAAGACAGCCTTAGCAACTAACATGATGAGCACATTGACGTTGCAACGTGTACCAGTAGCATTAATTAGCTTAGAAATGCGCCGTACAGAAGTTTTTGAACGCATGGTTAATAGAATGCTGTTAGAACCAAAAATGACACAAGAGACGGCATTAGAGGTGTTTAACAAGAACTTAGATGTATTCGATATTCGTGATGATATTCGTTCTGGTATTGAAAATATTGAGCTGGAAATTGGCAGGCAAGCAGATGCAGGCAAAAAAGTTGTTGTTGTGGACTATTTACAGTTAATCACTTCAAAGGGTGTGAGCAGATACGAACAAGTGAGCGATATTTCAAGACGATTGAAGTTAGCAGCAATGAAACATGATGTATTGCTGATTGCTTTAGCGCAATTAAATCGTGCGAAAGCTGGTGAAAAGAACAATCGGCCGCAATTAACGGATTTACGTGATTCGGGTTCAATTGAACAAGACGCTGACAAGGTCATCTTATTACATTCAGACGATTATTATCAGGAAAACGTACCGACTAACGTTGATTTAGATTTAATTGTTGCTAAGAACCGACAAGGCGGACAGCACACATTTAAATCATTCTATGATCGTGAACATCAGGCAATAGCGGTGCGCAAGTCATGAAAAAAGTATTCGAAGCAAAAATAGAATTACCAATGAAATTTGCATCAGGTAATCAAATGATGGTTGCTCGTGGCCGATTGATTAGGACAAAAGAATACCATGCGTATCACGATTACTTGAAAGCAAGTCTAGAAGAAGTGCTAGATGAGGTTCAAATACAAATAAAAGACGGGCAAGCGTACGAACTTAGAAGTCTATTCGTTTATCCAGTACCAAAATCATTGGTAAGCAGTAAAAAGAAACGTGATGAATTTACTAGTTCAACGACATTACCAGTAACACGGGGAACTATTGACATTGATAACTCGGTAAAAGCTTCTGATGACGTGTTACAGGAGGTTCTAGGCTTTGATGACAGTCAGATAGTTAATAACTTAGGGTACAAGCGTTATTGGCTAGGAGACACGTATATTTACAAAATAGAGCTATATGAATTTGATAGCGGCATCGAACTAGAATTTTACGACTAAACAACAGTCAAGGGTGTAAAGACTGTGAACCCGTATGAAGATGAAACAGCTAAATGAATTCGCCGAAAGCCGTGGTTATCGTGATTGGAGCGAATTTAAAGCGTATGAAGAACCTGAAACAGTGCGAGAAGCACGCAAGATGATTGAGAGGGGTTACTAATGACTTATGAAGAAATATTAAAAGTTGCAACAAAACCAGATTTACAGCCGTTTGATACATTTACACATCAAGGTCCATTTTCATTAAATGGCTATGTGGTTATTCCTGATAATTTTCCAATTGATTATTATGATAATTTTTATGAACAAATTGATGATGGTCCTGTTGGTGGCCTTACTTTTGGTGGATATTTTACGGTAGTTAATGGCGAATTTGGAATAATGCAATTAGATGAACGAGCTTACTTTTATGATGAACAGCATACGATTGAAGAATTACATCAAATCGAACAACTCAAAGATAGTGCTGTTCGTGTAATAGGTTTTGATAACGCACACATTGAACCGAATGAATTGGGGGCAGATGAGGGAGCAAAATATTTGGCAGATCAATTAATGCATATTTACAAGAAAAATGTGGGGACGGCCAAATGACACAAACGGTTGATGAATACATTGCAAACGAGGCACGCGGAATTGCAATAAAACGATACAGAATGGCAATTAAAAATGCTAACCATGAAGC
Source organism: Weissella sp. ESL1177 (assembly GCF_058107185.1). Lineage (NCBI taxonomy): Bacteria > Bacillati > Bacillota > Bacilli > Lactobacillales > Lactobacillaceae > Weissella > Weissella sp. ESL1177. The sequence continues at coordinate 118,269 of NZ_CM176591.1, forward strand.
TAGTAAGGAAATATTTCACACAGAACCGGGTGCTTTCATTCCAAGCGTTACTGTTTCAATTGATGGTGCAGACGAATTAATTGATGAAGTTGCTGAAACAATCGAAGTCAACATGAAGCTCAAACTCGTAGAAATGTTGGTGAATGAAGATGACAGATAAAGCATATATCGTTGCGAATGAGCAACAAGAAATGGCAGTGTTGGAGAAGTTAGAAAAAAATGGAGCTCACTGGGTTGATGGTGATTTACCAACTAAATTCTTGCCAAACAACGATATTTATGGAGATGGAAGATTTCCATATGCCTTAATTAATAGGAGAATCTATGTTTCGTGGAGTAGGATGTTTGGTTTGGATAATGAACTTGAAATCGCATTTGACGGGCGAAAGGAAGAGAAGATGAGTGAGAAATATGTTGTTTCGCAGGAGTTTATGGGCGAGTTGGAAAATTGGAAACAATTACGAATGAATGACGATTGCTTTATTGATGATGAAGATGTTTTTTCTTTGCCATTTTTAATTCAAGCATGGTGGGGAGATGACGTACCTGATAAAGAGAGTAACAACCGCCTAATTGCAATCATTCGTTGGGTCAACGGTGAAGATGTGTTCGAAGTTGAGTCTAAGAAGTGGGTTGTGCGAAGTAAAGAGACTAATAGTGAAGATGAATACGAATATGTTGATATAGACAATTTCAAGAAGTTAAAATATGCATCACCAATTTTAGGCTATGATTTTGCCACTAAATTTGACACCAAAGAAGAAGCCGAGAGCTGGGCTAATGCTCATCAAGAAGTGATTGAGGTGGAAGCATGAAAGTACATGAATTGAAACTAGATGATGTGTATTTTAGTGATGTCCGAGATGGCATTAAAACGTTTGAAATTAGAAAAAATGATCGTGATTTTCAAGAAGGTGACTTATTAGCATTATCACGTTATAAAGACGGCAGTTATTTAACTAGAGAAAATCGAATGGAAGCCGAAAGAGTTGACATTCACGACGCTGAAACATTGCTAAGAAAAGTGGATTACATCACTGATTATGAACAAAAAGAAGGATATGTTGTGATGGGTATTAGCCCGTTTGAACCTGATGTCGAGGTGTAAGAGTAATGCGAGAGATTAAATTTAGAGAATGGCATCAAAATCATATGCGTTATTGGGACGACATTGGTTCCTTTCACTTATATGTGTTAAATGATGGTAAGGGTGTTTTTGAACAATACACAGGCCTTAAAGATAAAAACGGTGTTGAGATTTTTGAAGGTGATATTTTAGTAGAGACGAAAATCGATTGGTTTGTAGGCGTTGTCAACTATGCAAACGGCTGTTATTGGTGTGATTATGAGCGGTTGTCTGATTGCACTGATTGTTATATAGCAGGCAATATCCACGAGAACCCAGAGCTATTGGAGGACGAATAAATGAAATTAAGCAAACTGATTGATGAATTGGAAAATCGTAAACACGATTATGGCGATATGGACGTAACTGACATTGCGGAACGACCATTCACACATACAGTGATGATTTACGACGAAGACAAGATAACGTTACAGATACGTAGCTGACGATATAAGGCGTTTTAGGGTAAGGGTGGGTAATTAGTCAGAAACGATATGAAACGAGCAAATAGCGTATAAAACTATGGCAAATAGTAGGAGTGAAAGAATGACACCACCAATATTAGATATGACGGCAGGCAGTCGCATGATGTGGTTCGATAAAAACAATGATCAAGCTGTATTTATTGATAAGCGTAAGTATTATGAACGAATGGAGACGGGACATGTCATTAACGTTAATCCTGATGTGATTGCTGATTGGTCAAAAAATAACGGACTACCATTTGACGATAACAGTTTTCATTTAGTGTTATTTGACCCGCCACATCTTATTCACGCTGGTAGTAATAGTTGGTTGGCTAAGAAATACGGCACACTAAATGCTGATAACTGGCAGGAAATAATTAAAACAGGCTTTGCCGAAGCAATGCGTGTTTTGAAGCCTTATGGAACATTGGTGTTTAAATGGAACGATTCACAAATAGCGTTGCCTGATTTATTGGCACAAATACCATACGAACCATTGTTTGGCCAAAAAAGGCAGAAAACACATTGGCTTGTATTTATGAAAATGGAGAGCAAATTATGATACCAAAATATATAGTGTTTAACACAAACATGCCCGATAAAAATGGCAATTCGTTACCTGTCGGACAAGGTAACGATTTAGATGAGCTATTGAGTGTATTCCATGGTAAGGCATATCAGATTATGAAAGTGAAAACGTTGAGTGATCGGGAGGAGTGGTAATGGCATTAGCTTGGATAGTATTAGCCATTTCGGCAATAATTTTAATTGCTTTTATACTTTTCCTGTTTATCGATTGTTGGCAGGCAACATTGTTTTCATTTGTGGTAACTACATTATTAGTTAGCGCACTTTATGGCTTGAAATGGGCACTTTCAGTTTTAGGGTAGTGAAATGATTTTAGATGAACAAAAAATTATTACTAATTTAAAGAAGCGAACAGATAAGATATTGGATAAGTTAATGGAGGAATTGTAATGGCAATAGCAGGAATTGAACCAGTAAGTTATCTAAATTTGGGGAATGGACACACTGACGAAATTTATAGTCGGGATCAGGTTCGAGAAATTTTGGTAAAGCACATAGCTAAACTCACAAAGCATCCATTACTTCAAATAATGGAACCAAAACAATATGGCGAAATTGTTGATGAATTTATGGAAAGTGGTGAGCAGTAATGACATTTGATAGTCGAAAACAAAATTTAATTGAAAGATCATTTCCAGATGACGGCTATGCAACAGTTGTGAAATTAAGAAATGTTATACAGGCATTAGACGAATTAAAAGACGAATACGCACCAACGATTGAGATGACTGAAATGCAAATGAAGCAGATGATGTCATTTAAAGATGTTAATGCAGGTTTTAGCACGTTCATGTATAAGCAAGGGTTAGATCAGGTACCGGCTTTCAGTGACTTCATTACAACGGAACGAGAGAACGAATTAATGCAAGCATGGTTACACCCTGAAACAATTAAGGCGGTGAATTAATGTTGAGTAAATTACAAGTAAATAATGTTGTTAAGAGCAACAACAAGCTGTTCGATACCAAATTGAAACAAAAGTTAGATGTGCTGTTACTGGATATGATTATCAATGATGTTAAGGAATTTAACGTACGTTATCAAATGTCGATTCCATACAATTGGGAGGGATTTGCTAGGTATCAACATCATCTATTAGCAGATATTGAAAGCCCAAATTTAAAAGAGCGCATTGAAGATTATTTGTTAATGCACACGCCAGCAAATATCTTCATCAACAAAGAAGATATGTATTCAGAAGATGGGGCAGTTTATTTTGATTTATTGGTCATACGTGAAGTATAAGAGGGAGTAAAATATGAGTTATTTAAAGTGGCTAGGAACGGAGCTAAAAAGTATTAATACCGCTGGTGGTGTGATGTTAGCGTTTATCGTTGGTGTACAGTTAGCGTTTTATCTATCAGCACCAATTACAGGACTATCAACGATAACATTGGTAGCCACGTTGGTTGGTTCAGCATGTACTACGTATATGATGATAGGAAAGCCAATTAACGGGTTGCTAGGTCTGATTAGTGCAATTGGGTATATCTACATTAACTGGACAGCAGGACACTATGCGAGCGTGTTAGATCAGTTAGTTTTCGTTGCATTGATTGACTTACCGTTAATCTTTACGTGGAAAACATGGGGACACAAGGTTGAGAACGGTGTGAAGTTCCTAAATCGAAAAGGCTGGCTATTAACACTAGGGTTCATCTTAATTGCTTGGTATCCAATGATGTTGGCATATCAAGCATTAGGCGACAGCAACCCACTATGGGATTCAATTGTATTGATTATCGGGGCAACAGCGAGCTTATATGTGTTCAAGGGGTATGGCGACAGTTACACATTATGGTTGCTATCTGATTTCGTGAATATCGCTCTATGGCTATCAGCACTCGTTACAGGCTATTCAGCTAGTTCATTGCCAATGTTACTAACCATGGCTTTCTATTTAGCCACGGCTGTTTATGGGCGATTCTGGAGTATTTGGCGAGGCAAGAAATAATGGCAGATATGATTAATCACCCAGCACACTATACGGCTGGTTCAAAAGAAGTCATTGACATCATTCATGACGCTTTAACGTTTGAAGAATTCACTGGTGCGATGAAATTTAATATCGTTAAATACACGTTGCGTGTGGGCAAAAAAGATGAACCCAAGCAGGAAATGGGAAAGGTTCAGAATTACGCCGACTACTTAGCTAAACATTTAGCAGGCGAATGGAAAGAAGGTGCACACTAGTGGAAAAGTTCGTAACATTGATATTCTTTTTGATGTTGCTGGCATTAGTGATTGCAGGGTACTTACTGACATGAGAACTTACTATTATTTCAGAGACACAAACGGCTGGTTCAAAGAAACTTACACACAAACAGGCAAACTACTCTGGACACATACTAACAACCTTAGAGAGGCGTTCAGAACCGACAGCAAATGGCTAATTAGACGTGTTATTAGCAAAGAGTTAGCAGGATATTATTATTGGGTGGAGAAACGTGACCATCGTCAAAAGTTAATATAAAGAAAGACGGTTATACCTTAATGTATAGCCGTTTTTTAATAATTTTGCAACAGTATACAGTAATATACATGTTATAATATTGATAACGTTATATCATTAGGGAGGTGCGCTATGGCTGATAAGTTGGATAAGGTGTTGAGTGATTATTTTACAGGGCGATTAGAAGTAAATATCAAGTTACGCAAGTTAGAAATTAAATTCAATAGTGATCGTGTGCCTGATGAAAACATTGGCGGTGGGCGCAAACAAAATGATTATAATAATCCAGTTGAGTTAGCTATGATTCGTGAACAGCAAGATGAACAGTTACAAAACTGGATAATGCAAAAGAATATCATTGATCTGTTTTATCCGACAGCGGTTGATTATCAACAAAGAGTGCTTAAGGCTAGATACGGCATGCATAAAAATTGGGTAGATATTGCACTTGATGAGCATGTTGATGTTAGGACGGTCATTAGATGGCGTGACGACTTTAAAGACGGTATTTTAGGTCACTTATTGAGTACATTAAAACCTATGTCATTTTTAAGTCAGATTATTGACAAAAAAGTAGCTGAAAAGCTGGCATAATAGGTAATGTGGAACAGATGAAATAGTTATATGTATTTCCTCTTATTGTTTGAGACTTCGGTTGCTTCAGAATCCCTTATGTCTGTTCCACGTCATAGAATTGAAGCGAAGTTGGTTAGCAGGCGGTTTGCTAAATCGCTGGTGGTAAAACACTTGCAGGTTCGAACCCTGTCAATTCTGTTCGAGTGCTGGACACTCTACCTGAATTAGTAATGGCGATAACTAATCAGTGAATAATCGTTAATAATGCACAAACCTGATTGCAACTAAAAGCAGAAATAGAGAGTGCTTAGGTTCAGCTCTTGAAGTCGTCAGGTGCAACTGGCGCATACATAGCACATAAGGTTATCCAATCGGGTAGCCTTTTTATTTTGCACTGAAAGAGGTATTGAGATGAATTTATACAGGATTAGCCAAAGTGTGAATACTAATTGGGACACGTTTGATTCTGCTGTTGTAATAGCTGAAAGCGCAGAAGAAGCTAAGAAGATTATTCCGCATTTTACAAATTCTGATATTAGCACTTTAAGCAATTCTCAATTTTTAGATTTGATATATGGAAATAGAAATAGCGTTAACGAGTGGGCAAAACCAGAAGATGTTAAAGCTGAATTAATTGGTATTGCCGATAAAGATTTTCTAGATAGTTTAAACGGACGGACAACAGTTGTAGCTAGTTTCAACGCAGGGTAAAGGGGTATTGAAATGAAGATTGGGTTCTTGAATTTATTAACGATTATATTTGTGATTTTTAAATTGAATGGCACTGTTGATTGGAATTGGTTGTTAGTATTTGTGCCAACAATTTTAAATGTCCTTATATTTCCAGTTACAAAGATTGTTGGAATAGCATTTAGTGAAGCTATGAAAGAGGCAAGGGAAAGTAAATGACAAATGAATGGTATCGCCGATTAGAGAATAAGATTATTGGCACGATTGATAATAAGAAGAAACATCAAGAGGAGGAATCAAAATGTTTGAACCAAAAGCAACAAGACAAGAGTTAGAACAATTGAAAGTTGAACAATCAACCGATATTTCAAAATTATATGCTTTCGTGAATCGTGAGTTAAAAATGCTTGCAGCTGATTTTAATAATCAAATCGTCAGTGAACTTACTAAGGTACGTGTAGAGAACCGTGCATTACTTTCTGAACTAACGGCGTTGAAATCAGAAAAACAGTCGAAAGCAGCAGACAACATGCCAGAGATTGTTTCACATGAAGATTACTATCGTGTGACTTTTAGAGATGAAAATAAAGGTGTTAAAACTCAAGTAGAAGTAACGCCAGATGGTATAAATTTAATTGCTGAAAATATTGTTTTAAATGATTTACCAGATTTTAAAGGTAAAAATATTTCTAGTGCGCAGATATAAGCAGTAACAAATTGTAAGCAAAGAAAAAGCGAGGTGGGTGATATGTAATGACCGAGAAGTGGGAAAATGCAGAACAAGATTACAACGCTGGTATGAAGTACAAAGACATTGCCAATAAATACAATGTTGCTTTAAGCACAGTTAAGAGTTGGAAACAACGCTATAGCTGGTCTAGAAATAAGGATGCACCATTCCAAAAAGGTACGCGTACAAAATCAAAAGGTACGCATACAAAAAATAAAGCGGAACAGGTCGTTGATGAACTAGCTGATAGCGACTTAACTGATAAGCAAAAAGCCTTTGTTATCGAGTATGTGAGACTTTTCAACGCAACGCAAGCATACATTAATATCTATGATGTGGACTATGAAACAGCAATGGTTAACGGTTCTAGAATGCTAAGAAATGCTAAGGTACAATCACTTATTCAGGGTATGAGGCAAGCACGTTTACATGACCTAGGCGCTAATAAAGAAGATGTGCTAGCCGACTTAATGAAGCAATCATTTTCAGATATTGGGAGTTACTTAGATTTTGGTGCTTATGATGTTTTAGTAACTGATAATGAAGGGAACGTAAAGTTGGATGTTGACGATAATCCCGTTAAGCATCATCAATCATGGGTGCAACTCAAAGACAAGTCACAGGTTGACACGAGCTTAATTAAAAAAGTATCGATTGGTCGTGATGGCGTTGTCCTTGATTTGTACGATAAACAAGCAGCGCAAAAGAAATTGCTTGAATTGCTTGATGCAGGCAATAAAGATAATGGCAATGTAAATATCAATATTGTTATGCCAGAACAGGAGGATAACAGTGACGAATAATTTAGTTATTGATGTCCCTAAGCTGGTTGATCAAGCTTATTACAAACTGTACACATCTAAACAACAGTACATTGCGTTAAAAGGCGCTCGTGCCAGTGGTAAGTCAGTAGCAACTGCGTTCAAAGTGGTCATTGATATGTTGCGTTATCCCTATGTGAATTGGTTAGTCGTCAGGCAGTTCCAGAATACTCAAAAAGATAGTACATTTGCCATTATTAAATGGGCAGTGCATTACATGGGGTTAGATGATTTGTTTAAATTCACTGTTAGTCCGTTGGAAATCACGTATAAGCCAACACAACAAAAGGTATTTTTTCGTTCAATGGACGACCCATTGAAAATCACATCAATTACAACTACATCAGGTAAGATATGTCGCAGTTGGTGGGAAGAAGCTTATGAATTAAAAAGTGATGAATCGTTTCAAACCGTGATTGAATCTATGCGTGGAGAATTGCCAACTGGTGGCTTTTATCAGCACGTCATTACATTTAACCCGTGGAGCGATAGGCATTGGCTCAAACGTGAGTTCTTTGACGAAGACACAAGGCGTAAAAACACGCTTGCATTTACGACGACATACAAGAACAATCACCATTTGAATCAAGACTTCATAGACAGCATGGAAGAAATGGTTATCCGTAATCCTAATCGTGCTAAGGTGGCTGTATTTGGCGAATGGGGTATATCGGAAGGACTTGTATTTGACGGCTTGTTTGAACAACGAGATTTCAGTATAGAAGAGATTGCAACATTACCTAAGGTTGTCGGGCTTGATTTTGGTTTTAAGCACGATCCAACGGCAGGCGAATTTATGGCAATTGACCAGAATAACCGTGTCGTGTATGTCTATGATGAGTTCTACCAGCAAGGAATGCTCACACAAGCGATTGCACAATCATTAGCACAGCATAAAGCGTATGGGTTACCAATTGTCGCAGATAGTGCAGAGCAACGTTTAATTGCTGAATTGTCTAACACATACAGCATTCCTAACATTAAACCAGCTGGTAAAGGAAAAGATAGCGTGATTCAAGGTATACAATTCATGCAAAGCTATCACTTTGTTATTCATCCGAGAGTACAAGGGCTGTTATCCGAGATGAATACGTATGTGTATGACAAAGATAAGCTAGGCAATTGGCTAAACAAACCAAAAGATGAAAACAACCACGCAATTGATGCTTTAAGATATGCCATGGAATCGTACATGTTCGTTACTAACAATCATTACATGAGTTATCAAGAACGCGTACAAGCGGTTAAGAACTTAGGACTATAAGGAGGTGAACATCATTTACGATATTAAACAACATGGGCAAGCTAATTTAGTTTATCAAGAAGACATAGCTAAATTAACGCCTGAAAGAATTATGCAGTTTATTAAACATCATCATGACTATCAGCAACCACGATTGCAGATGTTAGATGATTATTACCAAGGCTTTAATACAAATATTTTAGATCCAGAGAATCGCAGAGTTGAGGCAGGTAAAGCAGATTATCGTGCGGTACATTCATTTGGTAAATACATTGCTGATTTCCAAACGTCATTCAGTGTTGGTAATGCAATCACGGTTAAGCATGATGATGACGAGCGTCTTGATGATATTGAGAATCGTAACGACTTTGACAGTGTCAACAGTTCGCTATTCTTAGATGTCACACGATTTGGACGAGCATTTGAATATATTTATCGGGGTGAAGATGATATTGAACACAGTGTGGTTTTTAGCCCGTTAGAAACGTTTGTTATCTATTCACTAGAAGTTGACCCGCAACCTATTATGGCAGTACGCTATCATCTCATTGAGTTAGTGGGCAACAACAATCAATCAGTATTTGAATATCGTGTTGAAACGTGGACGGACAACCAATATACGTTGTACAAGCCGACTTATTTGGATAGTGCTTTGATAGTTGAACAGCAATTGCCTATTTATGCATTTCCAGTTATCGAATACAAGAACAATCAGTTTAGAATTGGCGACTTCGAGAACGTTATTCCACTGATTGATTTATATGATGCTGCTGAATCAGACACGGCTAATTACATGACTGATTTAAATGACGCTATGTTAGTTATTAAGGGTGATATTGATACACTGTTGCAAAATCCTAACATGATGTCAGGTATTGATCCGAATGACGATACGTCAGCTAAAAAGCTAGCACAAGACAAGCTAGATATGCTTAATTCAATGAAGTCCGCTAATATGCTGTTACTTAAATCAGGTGTTTCAATGAACGGGCAACAGACGGATGTTGATGCCGAATATATCCATAAAGAATATGATGTAACGGGTACTGAAAAGTACAAGGAACGATTGGCACATGACATTCATAAGTTCTCACATACACCCGATCTAACTGACGAGAACTTTGCAGGTAATGCTAGTGGTGTTGCTATGAAGTATAAAGTGTTAGGCACGATTGAATTAGCTAGTACGAAACGTAAAGCTTTTGAAGTTGGACTTTATAAGCGTTATCAAATCATTAAGCAGCTAGAAACATTGTCATCAAGCGGTATGAAAACAGATGTTAATGCGATTCAATTCACATTTACGGATAACATGCCGACAGATGATGTTGCAGCAGTGGTACAAATTGTCAACGCTGGTGCACAGTTACCACAACAATATTTGTATCAATTCTTACCAAACGTACAAGACCCTAGTGAGATAGTTGACATGTTAGCAGATGAAAGTTCTGAAAAAATTGCAAGAAATCGAGCTGATTATGGTGTGCAATTAGATGCAGAGGTGAATAATGACGAGACCGAAGCAAGATAGTGCTTATTGGCGAAAGCGCATTAAGTCTGAACAAAAATACATGGAGCAAGCTACTAATGTTGATGATATTACAGAGCATTACGATAATGCAATTGATGACATTAACAAGAAAATCGAAGCAGAATATGCACGTTTGCAGTTGTCAGGTATTAGCAAGAATAAAGTTACTAATGCTGATATTAAGGTTTATGAGCGTGAGGCTAAGGCACTCGTTAAGTATGCTGATCAGTTACGCAAAGAAGTAGGTAAGACAGTTGGCAGAAACGACTTTACAGCACAAGCAAATGAACGTATGAAGATTTATAATGCGACAATGCGTATTAATCGACTTGAATATTTGAAGGCAGAAGTTGCATTATCCTTGATTAAGGCTGGTGTTGAAGTTGATGCTGATTTGCAGAAGCAACTAAACCAACAATATATTGATGAAAAAGTGCGTCAAGCTGGTATCTTGGGTGCGTCAGTGGCAGTAGCTTCTAAAGCAACTAAAGCAGACAAAGTGTTCAAAATAGTATCTGCACAAATTAATGGCGCGACATTCAGTGACCGCATTTGGCAGAATACAGATGAACTAAAAGCTAGATTAGACGTGTTGCTGACTAACAATGTGTTACAAGGACAGAATGCTAATGTGACGGCTAGGCGATTGCGAGATTTGGTTACAGGAGATTTCAAGGACAATGCTAAGTATGTGACAGAGCGTTTAGCGCGAACAGAGTGGACTCGAATTATTGGACAAGCACAGATTGATAGCTATAAAGAAAACAGTATTGAATACGTTAAATGGCTCATTGAAAGTGGCGCTTGTCGATATTGTGTAAGCATTTCAGAAGGAGGTAAAGATGGCGAGGGAGTGTACAAATTAAATAATGTACCAGCATACCCTCGCCATCCGTGAACCGAATTGCAGATGTAGCTTAGCTGGCTATTATGAACCGGATAAATAAAAATTGACCTGAATATGTCATTAAACTGTTTTAATAAAATTAAATATCATGGGAAATAGTGATGTGTCTTGTTGGGGAAATCTGACAGGGCACTTTTTAGTTGCTTTATTTCTATGGTGTGGAGGTAAATATGGCTGAAGAAGAACAACAAGCACAAAATCAATCAGAACAAATTACGCTTACTCAAGAAGAACTAGACGCAAAGATTAATTCTGAATATGACCGTCGCTTTCAAAAACAACAAGAAAAGTTCAATCAACAACTTGAAGAGGCTAAGAATAAGGCGTTAGAAGACGGCAAATCGGAGGGGCAAAAGCTTGCTAAGATGTCGGCACAAGAAAAGGCTGATGCAGAGGCACAACAACGCTTAGATGATTTAAAAGCTCGTGAAGATGAGTTAAACAAGCGTGAGCTAATTGCCAATGTCGGTGACATTCTAGCAGAAAAAGGCTTGCCGAAAGATTTAGCTAGTTCATTAGTTGATTTGGGTGACGCTGATAAGATTTCTGGTGTTGTTGAAACGATTCAAAAGTCAATCGAACAAGGTATTAATGAGGGTGTGAACGAACGCATGCGACAAAACGCGCCTAATAATGGCAGCTCTAATTTGAACGCAAGCGATGACCCGTTCACTAAGATTATCAATTCATATAAACAAGGAGAGTTACAACATGGCTAACAATAATAACAATTTATCTATTCGCACATACCAAAAGCAATTTGCACAGTTGATCGCAACTGTTTATGGTGTGCAAGGCACATTCGCTCCTACATTTGGGGCACTACAGTCATTAGACGGCATTCAAAACAACGCCACGGCATTTTCATTGAAGACGAATGATGTACCAGTGGTAGTTGGTGAGTACAGCACTGATGAAAACACTGCATTTGGCACTGGAACAGCTAATTCATCACGCTTTGGCGCAATGCAAGAAGTCATTTATGGTGATTCAGATGTACCGTATGACTTTGGTTGGGCATTTCATGAAGGAATTGACCGTTTCACTGTCAACAATGATGTTAATACGGCAGTTGCTGACCGTTTGAATTTGCAAGCACAAGCTAAGACACGTTTGTTTAATAACAAACAAGGTGCATATTTGGCTGGTGCTGCTACTGATATTGGACTGGACGCAAGTGATGTCAACGCACTGTTTGAAACAGCCGTTGAAAAGTACACCGACTTAGAAGTTGTTGTACCTGTCCGTGCATATGTGACGGCAGCAGTTTACAACGCCATTATTGACGCGCCATTAACAACTACTGGCAAGGGTTCAGCAGTTGATATCGATGCAAATGGTATTGCTCATTTCCGTGGTGTTACTTTGACCAAAGTGCCATCACAATACATGGCTGAACAAGCAGTTATCTTTACGCCTGACAACATTGGACGTTCATTTACTGGTATTGCAACGGCTCGTACGATTGAATCAACTGATTTTGATGGTATCGAATTGCAAGGTGCTGGTAAGGCAGGACAATGGATCAGTGATGACAACAAGAAAGCAATCTTTAAGGCAGCAGCAAAAAAAGCTTAAGCCTAGTCGGCACGGCTGAAGTAGGCAGTGCAGCAGTTGAATAATTTAGAGATATTGAAAGGAGCTTATTTATGGCTTATACAGCACACGAATGGAAAACAGGGGATAAGATTACTGCTGAACAGTTAAATGCGCTAGAAAACGGCGTGCAAAATGAACAAGTAGGACCAACTGGCAAGACGGGAGCAGCTGGTGCAAAAGGCGACACTGGTGCAAAGGGTGCTGACGGTAAAAGTGTTAAGGCAATTGCTTTAACAGTTGATGGTGACGGCAAAGTTACTGGTGGTACAGCAACGTTGTCAGATAACTCTACGTTAGCTATTTCTGTTACCACTGCTTAATAGTTAGGGGGTGCAGACATGAAACTAGAAGATTTAAAGACCATGCTGCAAATCAAAGACGATAAACGTGATGATATTCTTAATTTGATTATCAAGAACACCACGCAAGCATTAGGCTTTAAATTGGGTCTGAAAGCTTCTGATAATGTACCTGAACAATTAGACTACATTGCGTTTGAAGTCGCTGTAAAGCGCTACAATCGCCTTGCCAATGAGGGTATGAGTTCATATACGCAAGAAGGCGAATCAATCACGTTTAGCACGAATGATTTTGATGAGTTCATGACAGATATTGATGCATGGAAAGACGATAACGGTGTCAAGGACAACACGTCTGGACGCTTTTTGTTCTTGTGAGGTGTCAATATGAGATTTGACAGTAATATCAAGTTCTATTCTGAAAGTGAAGAACACTACGACCCCACTGTTGGCGATTATGTCGGCGGTGAAAAGTTGATTAGTGAAGTAATTGCTAATGTTACGGACATGGGTACTAATCGCTCACAAGCTTTATTTGGCGATTTAAACACACAACAAAAAGTCATACGTTTAGCTTGTCCTGTGGGCGTGTCGTGGGCTTATTGTCTGATTGATGATGATACGACTAAGTATATTCAAACAACCGAACGTAACCCGCTAAAAGCGCATACATTGATTGTAGGTGAACGTAAATGAGTTATGAACTACGTGGTTTAAAAAGTTTACAAGCTGGACTTAATAACAGAGTTAAACTAGAAGCTGCTAAAAAGGTTGTGAAAACGCACACGACAAGAATGCAGCAAAACGCTATGCGTAAAGCACCAGATGTCTATGTTAAAGGTTATTCAACTGGTGCAACCAAGAAGTCCATTGCCTTTGATATGGAAGATGAGGGGCTAACAGGTCGTGTTGCATTAACACAAGAATACGATCCATACGTTGAATATGGAACTCGTTTCATGTCAGCAGAACCATTATTGAAGCCGGTTTTTAATGAAGAAAAGGGCGAATTTGTTAATGACTTAAAGAAGGAAATGAAATGATAAGTCCACAAAAGTGTTTGTTCGATTACTACTACAAATTGATACAAGACAAGGGCTTACCAGTTTACGACTATTTGCCTTTGCAAGGTGAGCCAGTAACTTATCCATTTGTCGTCATTAGTCAAACACAAACAGTAGTTGATAATACAAAATACTCACGCAATGATCGTATTTTTTTAACGATTGATGTGTGGGGTAGCAAAAAACAAAGGAAGACCATTGGTGAAATTGCTGACGGTCTTTTAAATTCAGCAATCGGTAATGTTCAAACGGACGTTTACAAGTTCTATGGACAACCAAAGCAACAGAGTTTAGATATGTCAATTGATACATCTGTACCCAACACAGTGTTTCAACGTGGCAATTTACAACTCGAATTATCAGTAATTTAAAGGAGAAAAATAGATGGTTAAAACATTACAAGGTGTTAAGTCTGTTTTGTTTGCTCGCAAGCACGCTGACGCAGCAACAAAAGAAATGCAATTAGTACCTTATCAAACTTCATTGTCATTTGACCCAAGTCGTGATAGTGACTCAACGGCAACAAAGGACGGGGCGGTTAATTCATCTTCATCAATCGAAACTGATTTAGAAGTTGAGTTTATCAATAACACGGCAGCAGTTTCTGATGAGTTGCTACAAGCAATTTTTGATGACGAGCTAATGGATATGGAAATTGTCCGCATGGATCGTGCTAACGCAAATGGCGAATATGAAGCTTGGTACATGCAAGGCCACGTATCAGAAGATAGCAACGACAACGATGCTGATGATAATTCAACTCGTGATGTATCGTTCTCTGTTGACGGTACACCAAAGCACGGCTGGACTAAGCTAACTGACGCCCAACAGGGTGATGTTGATTACGTCTTCCGTGGTTTGGATGCTGTTACAGAAGCGGATGCTACTGGTGGTGGTACTGCTTGGAAAGATACTGACAACGGGGTTGCAGAAGACCCAAAAGCCTAGACCCGACATCTAATTTAGTCGGGCAATCACAAGTTGATAAAGCGGTTATCAAATAATTAAACATTGTCGCCGATAAATGCACAGTACCAAGTGGGGCGGCTTACTTGAAAGGAATATGAAAACATGAAAATCAAGATTAACGGTAAAGAAATTGAATTGTCTTTTGGCGTAAAGTTCGTGCGTACGCTTGATAAAGTTGCTGGACTAGATGTACAAGGCGCTTCATTTGGAATGGGACTAACTAAGTCAATTCCTGCACTAAATACCGCTGACCCTGCCGTATTGGCAGATGTTATTTATTCAGCAACGGCAACAGTTAAAGATACACGCCCTTCACAAGATGATGTTGATGACTTTATTGATAATTATGAGGGCGACTTAGAAAAGTTGTTTGATGATGTTATCGCTGAAATGTCAAAGGCTAACGCTATCAAGGTGGCACTAAAAAACGCCAAAGCCTAAACGAAGAAACAGAACAAGACGAAAAAACCAGTGAACAAACGTATCACGAAATCGTCTTGAACTGCCTCACTCGTTTAGGTTTTTCTATTGCTCAAATGCAACAGATAGAAGAAATGACGTTGCCTGATTATCAATTGGCAATGGAGGCATACGCTATTAAGCGGACGTTAAAACGTGAAGATATTGCCTTTCAAGCTTGGCTTAATCAAACGGTACAGGCTACTAAGGGTAGTGATAAGCACCCTAAGCCAATGTACAAGAAGTTTAATGATTTCTACAATGCTGCCGAATTAGAAGATGAAGTTAGGTCGCAATTTGAACCCGATTACACTTCTGAATTCGTACAGCAAAAGCAGGAGCAAGAAGCTATTCAAGAACGTTTTGCAAGATTGCAAGAAATGAAACAACGTAAGAAAGGAGGAAACTAAATGGAAAGTTATTCAGTGCAAGCCGTCCTTTCTGCGGTTGATAAGAATATGAGTAGTGGTTTTGCAAAGGCAGCTAGTGAAGCTAGTTCGTTCGGCAGCAAAGTCAGCTCGATTATGTCTGGTGTCGGTAAGTCAATGATGGTTGCTGGTGCAGCGATCGGTGCAATGGGTGTTAAGAGCGCAATTGGGTTTGGTAAGTTTCAACAATCACTTAACCAAGCTGCTGTTATTGCTGGTGGTACATCTAAGGATATTAAAGGTTTGTCTGATGTTGCCAACGAAATGGGTGCTGTTTTGCCTTTGAGTGCACAAGACGCAGCGGACGCTATGGTTGCTATGGCTCGTGATGGTGCTTCAATTGACACGATCAAAAAAGAGTTTCCAGCAATTGCGCAAGCTGCTACTGCCGCAGGAGCGGACTTACAAACAACTGCCAGTGTTGTTCAACAATCAATGAACATTTGGGGTAAGTCGTTAAAGAGCCCACAACAGGCAGCAGCTATCCTAACGCAAACTGCCAATTTGTCTAATGCTTCGATTGAAGATATGCAACAGGCTTTGGCAACAATTGGTGGTACAGCTTCAAACGCTGGTATCGACATGAAAACCACTGCTTCGGCAATTGGTTTGCTTACCAACCGTGGGTTCAGTGCAGCACAAGCTTCACAAGATTTAAACCATGCAATTTTGCAAATGCAAGCACCATCTCAAATTGCACAAGGTCAAATAGACAAGTTGGGTCTATCATTCGTTGACGCACAAGGAAACATGAAACCTTTGCCGCAAATTCTTGGTGAAATCAGTGACTCAATGAGTAACATGACATCATCTGAAAAAGCAGCCGCTTTAAAGAAGATGTTTGGAACATCTGGAATGGCAGCTATTTTGCCACTAATGGACTCTGTTAAGGATAAAACTGATAACACGACCACAAGTTGGGACGCTTTTACAAAAACAATGGACGAAGCGACAGACAGTACTAAGACAGCCACTGAATTTTTAAGCAAACAAGCTGATGAAATGCAAAAAAATCTAGGATCTAAGATTGAGCAAGTTGGCGGTAATTGGGAGGCTTTGAGTAATAAAGCAATGTCTGGTAGCGCTGGCGTAGTTGGTGCATTTCTAGATATGACAAATAGTGCCTTAGGCTGGGCTAGTGATAGCAACGGTTCAATGGCTAGTTTTATACGACAATTCATAGGTTTAATGCCAGTGATAGGTTCTGTTACAACTGCTGTTGGTGGCTTTTTAGTATCTGCTACTAAAATTGGTAGCACTATGGCAGGTGCAGCTAAGTTTTTAATTTCGCCTTGGGGTATTGCTTTAGTTAGTGTCATGGCACTAGTAGGTGGCTTAGTTTATGCTTATAACCATTTTGAAGCATTTCATAAGTCGGTTGATAACATTGGTAAGTCTTTGGTTAATGTGTTTGGCGGTCTTGCAAAAGATACGTTGGGAGCATTAAAAGGACTGCTGATGGGGCTTCAAGATGATTTTAAACAGATTGGGGAAGCGATTGATGATAATTTTGGCAAAAAGTTAAAGTCAGTCGATTTTTCAGGTTTTGCAAGTAAAGCAAGTATTGCTATTCAAAATTTGATTGGTTTCATCGGGCTATTAGCTACAAATGTTACAGAACTAATCGTGGCGTTCATTAATACTGGTGCTATCCAAGCAGCATGGAAAGTTGTTGGCGATATACTTAAAGTTGTTGGTGGTATTGTTCAATCAGTTTTGGATATGTTCAGTTCTATGTACAATGCACTTGGTAAAGTCGGTGGTCAAGGATCAACAATTGGGAAAATATTACAAACGGCATTTGGTGCTGGTGCATTACTAGCTGTGCCTTTGGGCATTAAGTTACTACCTAAAGCTCTAGGGCTAGTATTATCGCCTGTTAATAAGTTAGGTGGTGCGTTCAGTAATGTATTAGGAAAATTAATTCCATTTGGAAATAAGACTAAAGAAGCCGGCGACAAAGCCGGTAAGTCTAAGAAACTTTTTGCTGGTTTTACTAGTGGCGTGCTAAAAGTTGGTGCTGGTGTTGGTATTGCAGCTGCTGGTTTAGGTGTCTTTGCTGGTGGCATTGCACAGTTAGCCAAGCAGGGTGATCAAGGTACTGAAACGCTGACTACATTTGCTTTGGCAGTTGGTGTATTAACTGGTATTTTTGCAATGTTTGGTGGGTCTTTGACAACAAGTGCGCTAGGCATCGGTGTATTGCTCGGAGGCTTAACAACATTAGCCCTAGCTTTCACGGCGCTAGCTTCAACTGGTCAGCAAGGTGAAGATACTATGATTACTTTTGCACTTGCAATCAGTGGTGTAGTTGCTGTATTTGCTGTATTTAGTCCACTATTGACTTCTGGTGCTGTTGGTATGGTTGCATTTGGTGCAGCTGTTTTAGCAGTTGGCGCTGGTGTATTGCTATTCGGAACTGGTATTAACTTAGCAGCACAAGCCATTGTTTTGTTATCGGGAAATATTTCAGCAATTATTCCAGTAATGACCGCGTTGGGTGTTGGCTTCGCTGCAATGATTACTGGCTTTTTGACATCGGTAATGGCAGCCGTACCACAAATTACTTTGGCGTTCTTTACTATGTTTGCCCAAATTTTGACGCAGGCGGTTACTTATGTGCCACAGATCGTGGCTTTGTTCATGCAAATGGTATCAGGTTTCTTAGCACAATTGATTACCTATGCACCACAAATAGCCGCACAGTTCATCACGTTGTTCCTCGGCATTTTAACGACCGTTACATCGTATGTACCACAAATTGTTACAGCAATCGTTAATATGCTAGTGGCAATCATGAACGCAGTTGCTGCTAACGCACCGTTGTTAATCGCAGCGTTTGCTAATATGGTAATTTCAATATTAGGAGCTTTGACAGCCACATTGCCAAGATTTATTGCAGCTGGTGTTAGCTTTATCGTCAGCATTTTAGAAGGTGTTGCAAGCAATATTGGACGTGTAATTTCAGCAGCGGTTGATGTAGTTGTAGCGTTTATCAATGGTATTGCAAACAATCTAGGCAAAATCATTAACGCAGGTATTAATTTGCTCGGCAAGTTCATTATGGGAATTGTGAATGCTATTCCTAGATTGGCAAGCATTGCTGTGCAAGCTGTTGAAAAGTTTGTTTATGGTGTTGGTAATGCGCTTGGTCAAGTGCTTGGTTCAGGTCATAAATTACTTTCAATGTTTGTACAAGGAATTGTTGATGGCTTTGGCAAGGTAAACAAGGCCGGTAAAAGTGCTGGTAAATCTGGTGCTGACGGTGCTAAAGGAACACAAGGACTATTCCAATCGGCTGGTTCGTTTATCGCTAAAGGGTTGGCAAATGGTATCAGAAGTATGGGCGGTGAAGTCATGAGTGTTGCAGCTGGGCTTGCCGCTAAAGCTGCGGGCGCTATTAAGAAAGCTTTGAAAATTCATTCACCATCTCGTGTAACGTATGGCTTCGGTGGTTACTTTGGTGCTGGGTTCATTAATGGTATTAAGTCAACACAAAAGCAAGTAGCTCGTGTTGCTGGTGGTATGGGGGATTTAGCTTCAAATGCTCTAAATAGCAATATTCAAGCCTTGAATGCCAATGTCAACGGTTCATACAGCGGTTCACTAACCATGCAAGATAGTAGCCTACAAATGCAAAATAACGCCTTGCTACGCACAATTGCAAACAAGAATAGCGACATGTATTTGGACGGTGATGTACTTGTTGGTGGCACTGCTAATCGTATGGATAACGCACTAGGAAACAATACAAGGTTAAGGGGGCGACTTAGTTGATAAATTATGACTTTCACGACTTATCAAAACGAACTGACGTTGAATTAGAACAGCAAATTACCGAGGGCTTTACTTTTGGCGATTACAATTCTACTGAAAACGGTATGTTCTTGATTAGTCGAGACGCACCCACGCCAGATGAAAAAGAAATTACTGAAAGTGTTCCTTATATGCAAGGTGTGTATGATTTCAGCACGTTAAATGGTGGTGAACGCTATTTCGACAACCGCCAAATCACTTATCAAGTCATGCTATTTAATGAAGATTACAGTACGCGCAAAGGCGCTGAACAGGAAATTAAACGTCAGCTTGTGCCACTAGGTATTCAACCGCTATACGATACGCACGATATTGGCTTTCATTGGCTAGGTAAAGTTAAAACCGTCACCGTGGAAGATGATGCCAAAGTTAATACATTAGCTGCAACAGTAACGTTTGATTGCTACCCATTTGCGATTACTAACAATATCGAGGGCTCTGATATTTGGGACGATGTATTTTTCCCACATTGGATATTCCAAGATACAAAGTACACCGTGAACGGTACGCAAGCGATTAAATTATATAATATCGGCTCTAAGTCGATTGAATGTGAATTAGTAGTTAGCGGTAATATTACTGTTGCTGGTGGTTTTGGCAGTATTGACTTAACGTCAGGCAATTACAAAGATACGCAATTAGTATTGTCTATGGGCGTTAATAATTTGACGCTAACAGGCAACGGAATAATTGAGTTTAGATTTTATCGTGAGGAGATGATTTAATGTATCGAATAATTGCATACGAGTCTCCAACAGATACGACAGGTCATGTAGTGTATGATCCACGCATTAGTAAACAATTATCGGACGGTAAACTAGACTTGAAAGAGGCAGAGATTGACAGTTTGGAATTAACAGTTAATCAAGAAAATTGGTTATTTGGGCATGTTAAACCATTGCAAACTCATATTGAAGTTTATCAAGATAAAACGTTGTTGTTCCGTGGGCGTGCTTTTGATATATCACGCCAAATGAAAGATAATGGGCAATTTATTCAAGCATTTAACTTTGAAAGTATTCAAAATTATTTGCAAGATACATCCCAACGGTGGGCAAAAGTTCAGAATACGACACCTAAACAGTTCTTTCAGCGATTAATCAATACACATAACTCACAAGTGCCTGATTATAAGAAGTTTCAAGTACGCAATGTTACAGTGACTAATTCAACCGACAATGTTTATCGGTATATCGAAGATGGTGCAACCACTTGGGACACAATCAAAGACAAATTGATTAGTCGTTTAGGTGGTTACATTGTTGTTGAATACAAAGATGGTGTGAATTACATTGATTATTTGCAAAATGTAGGTGTAGATCATACGCGAGACACACCTATTCAGTTAGCAAAGAATTTGCAATCGGTCAGTGTTGATATAGACCCAACGGAAGTTATCACACAATTAGTCCCTTTGGGGGCAACTATTCAAGATGACAACGCAAATACCAATTCTGACACGGCAGTTAGCCAGCCTAGAGTTGATATTAAAACGGTTAATAATGGTAAAGATTATATTGATATACCAGCCTTACAGGCAGAGTTTGGTGTGATTAGAAAGTCGGTTCAGTGGGATGATGTCCACGAACCGGCTATTTTATTGTCAAAAGCCAAACAGTGGATAGCTAACCAAGTTAGTGCCAAAGAAAGCTGGTCAGTTAGTGCCGTTGAGTTGCCACAATTTAGTTCATTCAAAGTATCTGACAGGTATATTTTCATTGCTGAACAGGTAGCAAACCGTCAATTATTGCGTGTAACCGCCAAAATAATTGACTTTACTAATTGGCAGAAGTCTAGTTTAACAATTGCTGACAAGCAGTTACCACTAAGCCAATATCAATTGGAAAATCGCAAAGTAGCACAGCTGATTACAAAATTAAACGCGAGGATAGTTGGTTATGATACGCAACTATTTAACTTGAATGCACAACAAAAAGAGTTGAACGATACGATTTCAAAACAACAATCGTTGATTGATGACATTCAAAAAGACGTTGATAATGCTGATTTACAAGGTATTACTAACAAATTAGAAAACTTGTCAAATAGCGTTGACAATTTAGGTACACAAATAAACAACTTAGATTTTGTAACACCACAAGATTTTGAAACCTTTCAAACAGATCAGTCAACAATTAATCGAGATTTTGAAAGTCGTATTCACGAATTAGAAAACAAAGAAACGGGGACAACAAATGGTTGATAGAGATTTGGCTAATTACACAGATGAAACGCCATTCAATCAAAATAAATTGCAGGATTTACAGACTATTAAAGATGCCATTTTACATAAAGAGTTTGGTAAAGACGTTCGTGCGCCTATTGCACAAATGCCAGATGCGTTGATTAAGCTTTTTACTGATGAAGGTACTGATCAAAATGCAGAAGTAAAAGAAGCTCGTGGTGATTTTGAAACGCTTGGGCTACATGAACAAGCCCAAAACAATGCAATTGATACAAACTACAATGAGCTAAAAGAAGCTCGAACAAGTAGGAATGGTAAAAAATTCAGCTCTGTTAAAGCGAGAATTGATTACGAAGAGAATGACATCAATAATAATGTTTCACAACAATTATCACAAATGAATACGGCACCTGAATCAGTTGCTAATGTTGCTGAATTAAAAACAAAATATCCTAACGGAAAATTAGGTATTTTCGTTGCTGCTGATAATGGTCATAAATATGTATGGTTGAATGGAGGTTGGACTGACACAGGCGTTTATCAAGCGGCATCTATTGCTAATCAGTCAATTACAAACGATATGTTACGAGATAATACAAAAACTGGTTTTTTGGTCACTGGAGACGCTTTGAATTTAAACATTGCGCAAAGAACTTTAGATATTACGAGTGTATTTAAGGTAATTAGTGGTACTAGGTCATATGCAACAAATCTTACAACATACTCGTTTACCATGGCTAAAGACATTACTGGGTTTTACTTATATTACGATACTGCAACTCAAGATATTAACTTGTTGAGTGAAGGAATTCCAAGTACAGCCATTTTCTTAGGATGGATAAGTTTAACTACTAGCCCAACTTATTATTTAATGGTTTCAAGTGTAAATTCCGATATGGGAAACCCTGAAATTAAACCAGTTGATAGAACACCATATATTTCAACAGGTAACAAGCAAATTAACATCAATATTACTGACCGTACAATGACGGTAGATTCACCCTACTTTAGGGTATTTTATCCAAGCGGGTTAGTAGATGTAGAACAAACGGGAACAATTAATCTAGACAACGGCACCACGGCAAGTTTCATTTTCTACGATATTGTCAGTAAAAAAATTGTTACAACACCTACTACTAACCAAGCATTGCCGTTTACGTACGTTTACTTAGGAGCAGTAGATTGGGCTTATCCATATAATGCGCGCTTGTTGTTCCCAGCTACAATTGATGGTATTGATATTTTCAATCAACGGCAAACTGGTAAACGTGTTGAGTTAGCTTCAAAGTTTCCATTGAAGATTAACAAGTCTAACAAAACGTTGAATTTAGATAATAGTGGTTGGGTGACGGTTCAGTATGATGATATGGCTAAGAACATTTACCAACAAAACAAAGGCGATATTGATATTTCTGCTGGTGGAGCTAGTGCCGCATATATATTTGTTAATATAAATACGTTAAAAATTTCGGCTTATGCTTCAAGGAACCAAGCTCCTTGGGGTTCACTTTACTTAGGTTGGTACGAGTGGAACAGTGATAGTTATAATTTTAATTTTAAAGTAACCTTTTCAGATGAAGATTTGCTTAGTGCTAACCCAATGGCCACTCGTAAAATGACCTTCTTTGGTGACTCAATTACTTGGTCATATAACAAAATTAAGTGGTCTAATCTGGCAGCACAATCTCTAGGTTCAACTGCCACGATTAATGGGGTAGCAGGTTCAACCTATTCAAAAGCTGATGGACGTACTGATAGTGCTGTTGAACGAGTGGCTGATATTAAAGATCAAAGCCTAGTAGTGGTTTGGTTCGGTGTTAATGATTTCCACTATGGTCGGCCATTAGGGGAATTTAATAATGGTGATGTTTCCACGGTTTACGGTGCCGTTGATAACGTATTGGACACATTGATTAGCAACAATGTAACGGCTAAAATTATGGTCATGACACCTATGAAAAATCATGGTTACAAAACATCTCCCGACTCATTCACTAAGAATTCTGTTGGTTTATATCAAATTGATTACGTTAATGCGATTAAACAGGTCGCCGATAAATACTCATTACCAGTGCTAGATATGTACGCAGAAAGTGGTATTGCAGCATTTAACGACACACAAGCAAGCCAATATTTAATGGACGGGTTACACCCTAATCAAGCTGGTGAATATCGAGTTGCGAAACGTGTGGTTGATTTTGTAAGAAGCCATTTGTAATGGGGCACTCTACTTATTAGGAGTGGTTTTTAAATGTACAAATTTAAGGAGGTGATCATATTTTTGTTAATTTGCATTGGGCAGATATTGCAGCGATTGTTGGTATTATCGGTGGTGTATCAACGGCCGTAGGGTTCATATTTAAAATAGCAATCAAAGGTTCGCTATATCCCATATCTAGTCGCATGGATAGTTTAATTGACAGTTTGGATAGGCTGAACAAGACGTTTGATAAGCAAGAAGTTCGTATTAATGCCATCGACAAACGCTTAGATGGTCATGATCGTATTTTGGAACGTCATGATGAAAAACTAATCAACCTTTCTAAGGAGGTTTTCAAACACAATGATTAAAAAAATAAATAATGCACTTCGAAATGCAGACGGTAGTTACTCTGGAAAGGTGATTGCTGGTCTGCTTTCTTTATTGATTGTCCTAATTCAGCAATTATTTGCGGCTTTTGGGATTAAGTTTACGGGTGACTGGAACGCCATTGTTGCTGTTGTTAATACCGTGTTAACTATTTTAGGTATTCTCGGTGTTGTATCGGGCGGTGGTGTTGTTGAGACAACTAATAAAAAGGGGGATGTTGATGAATAAAATTAAGACACTTGTCTTAGCTGCTGGGGCAATCTTGGCATTAGGTGGCGTTGGCGAAACAACCATTCATGCTGATACACCTCGTGTTGATATGGTCGACGTATCTAATCACAACGGACAAATGACAGCGCCAGAATTTGTTTATATGCGTAATAATTACGGTATGAAAGCTGTCGCAACTAAAATTTCAGAAGGGACAACCTTTCATGATTACACCGCACCAGGTAACATCGCAGCTGCTAAGGCTGCTGGTGTTTACATCAACGGGTATCATTTCCTGTCATCAACAACAGTAGCCGGTGCGGTTGCTGAAGCTGATTATGCTGCTCGAATGGCAAAGGCTGATGGGTTGCCAGTAGGTGCTGTCTTGGCAGTTGATATTGAGAACTCATATCAATTGTCAATGGGTTCACGTATGCAACCAGTTGCAACAGCTTTTGAGAACCGTGTGCGGGCATATGGTTACCGCTCAACCACTTACACTGGTGGTTACTCATCAAGTGTCAGTCCGGCTGGTGAGAAAGCATGGTTAGCACAATATCCATACGTGCCAACGTCAGCAATGAAGCACTACTCAACTGAACACGCATGGCAATGGACGTCAAACCAAACCTTTGCCAGCTCATTGGGACGTTTTGACGCTTCAATTCTGTACGACAACTTCTTTACAGCTGGTACTGATAAGAACGCTGTTGTGCCAAATGTGACACCAAGCAAGCCAGTGGTTAATAAACCAGATACATCAGCAATTAAGAAGTTCAAAGCTGTTGGCAATCGTTTTACTGCTTACAAGTCATTCCGTGTTGATAAAATCGCATACGTGAATGGTATGTGGCAAGCTATCAACTATGATATGGCTGGTGGTAAAGACGCCTCATGGACGGCTAATGGTATTCCGCTTGCTATGTTGGATAATGTGACTCGTGGTAACTATGCAGCAACTCGTATTGGGGATCAGGTTAAGTTCAAAGCTGGCTACGCCTATGGTACAATTGATCAATACGATAACGCCTCGAATGGTGCTGGTATTGTTGAAGGTGTTTATGGAAGCATTTGGTACAATGCCGATTCGTTATTAACTAAATAGGGGACCAACATTAATGTCGGTCGCAAAATCAAGCCCGTTAGGTTATTCGATTGAATAGCTTGGTGGGCTTTTTTGTTGTGTGCTATAATTGGTGCGTAGAGTGTAATAGCTATTTGACTGACTACTCTTGAACTGCTCTACAAGTAGCTATGTGTCGATCGAGGCACATGACTATAAAAGCCATGATCAACTTACCATTTTGTATTTGTCCTTTGTCATGGTTCAGCCCACTGGTTATTGCGACTAGTGGACTTTTAATTTGTCAAAAAATTTCTGATAGAATATACTATAGATGGCTTGATGGCTTACTCTCGGCAATTTCAAAAGTTAAAACAACTACTATCAAGTCAAATCAAAGCCTACTGGTCATTACGACTGGTAGGCTTTTTTGTGTTTTCCACCTATATAACAGCTAAGTGTTAAATCAATCAATTTGTATTGATAAATAAAAAGCCTGTTGGGCGACCAAATTAATAATCACTCAACAGACTAAAATTATTTATTAACAAACTGAAATTGAATTTGCCACTAATTTGCCACCAACCACAATTTAAATGCCTTTAAATCAACGTTTATAGCTGGTATTAAATGGAGCCGAGGGGAGTTGAACCCCTGTCCTAACATTTTGCAACTGACACATCTACGTTCATAGCAAAATGATTTGAATTTTACTCACTGCACGCCATTTTGCTAAGCGATCAGATAAGCTAGTCTGATTATCCTCTTCTAAGTATCCACAGACGGCGAACACTCAGCGCAGGTTGCTTTTTTTGAGACTTATACAAGTATGCAACTAATACTAGTACAAGCAACGCCAGCTGTTTTTTAGGCAGCTAATGCGTAGTTATTGTTTGAATTTTTTGCAGTTAATTCTACTGAGTGGATTATAGGGCCACAACCCCTAAACGCAGTACCAGCCCAAACAATGCTAGTCGATTCCGTAACGACCCCGTAACGTAATCATCTTATTTAGTATAACAAGGATTTTATAGTTTCACAAATCGTTAAAATAAAATATTTTTATTAAAAATATTCGGTTTTGAGCGTTTATAAATGTTGTTTATTTTTTTTAGTTCGTGTATAATTTCTAGTTGGTGGTTAAAATAAAAGAAAATAATTAAAAAACACGAACTTTTATCATTAGGAGTATATAATATGGAATTTACAACAGTTTTTGATTATGAAGATATTCAATTAGTACCAAATAAATGTATTATCAATAGCCGTTCAGAGGCAGATACATCTGTTCAACTAGGCACACACACATTTAAATTACCTGTTGTACCTGCAAACATGCAGACGGTTATTGATGATGCTTTAGCCATGAAGTTAGCAAAAGCTGGCTATTTTTATGTTATGCATCGATTTAATCCAGAAACGCGATTAGATTTTGTGCGTACCTTCCATGATGCTGGTCAAATTGCTTCAATTTCAGTTGGTGTTAAAAAAGAAGAATATAATTTCATTGATGAATTAAAGGTAGCTGGTTTAGTACCAGAATATATTACTATTGATATTGCCCATGGGCATGCTGATTCAGTTATTGAAATGATCAAATATATTAAAGAAAATTTGCCTGAATCTTTTGTTATTGCTGGTAATGTTGCAACACCAGAAGCTGTACGGGATTTAGAAAATGCTGGTGCTGATGCAACGAAGGTTGGTGTTGGTCCTGGTAAGGCTTGCATTACAAAGTTGAAAACAGGCTTTGGTACTGGTGGTTGGCAATTAGCAGCACTGCGTTTATGTGCAAAGGCAGCCAAGAAGCCAATTATTGCAGACGGTGGTATTCGTTACAATGGTGACATTGCAAAGTCTGTTCGTTTTGGGGCGACAATGGTTATGATTGGCTCATTATTTGCCGGCCATGAAGAAACACCAGGGGATATTGTTGAAATTGATGGGGCAAAGTATAAAACTTATTTTGGCTCTGCTTCACAATATCAAAAGGGTGAGTATAAAAATGTCGAAGGAAAGAAACTGTTGGTACCTTATCGTGGTGCTATTATGGACACTTTAACTGAGATGGAACAAGATTTACAATCATCAATTTCTTACGCTGGTGGCTGTCAATTACGTGATTTACGTTATGTTGATTATGTTATTGTTAAAAATTCGATTATTAACGGTGATTCTTACTAAAATTTTTCATGACGCATATTTTGTCATGGAAAAAGTTCTTCATTACTTTTAAAAAATCTGTTATTTCTGTGATAGTCTCTACTATTCATGTATGATATGGTTATTAAAAGGAAGATGAAGGGAGTCATCTATGAAAATTCTACAAAAATGGCTGATCGATAATTTTGATTGGCAAGCCATTGGACTCGCTTTGCTGGTTGTTATTTTAACGATCGTTGTCGTTAAGGGCGTTGTAGGAATTGTTTTTTTTCAAGTTGAAAAAAGATTGCCAAAACGATTGGACATTTGGCAAGATGTTTTGAAGGCGTTTGAAACGCCAGCAAAGATTGCCATTTTATTTGCAGGTATTGTCTGGGCATTGAATATTGCGCAAGCACCCCATAAAATTTTACAGTTTGCTCATGAAATCAATAAGTCGATACTAATATTTAGTATTGGTTATGGCCTATATTCACTGATGTCTTCATTGACACAATTATTGCAACATTTTGGTGCAAAAATTCATATTGAAGTTGATTCAATTGTCATGCCATTTTTAAAACGAACATTGCAATTTGTTGTTATGGCATTAACAGTGACAATGATTTTGTCAGATTGGGGCATAAATGTGAATGGTGTCTTTGCCGGACTAGGATTGGCCGGCTTGGCTGTTTCAATGGCTGCACAAGACCCAATTAAAAACTTACTCGGTGGTATCGTTATTATTACAGAAAAGCCTTTTCAAATTGGTGACAATATTGAATCACCATCTGTTGCAGGCACGGCTGAGGATATTACTTTTCGTTCAACCCTGGTACGAACACTGGATGGCGCGTTGGTTATTGTTCCTAATGCGACATTGTCAAATGAACCGATTACAAATTGGTCACGTGTGGCTTCTCGTAAAATTGCCTTAACTTTTTATTTGTCATTAGATACGCATACGAAAGAATTAATTGCAGTTTCAGAAGAAACGATGGCAAAATTAGCAACAGATCAACGTTTTGAAGAAGATACTGCCAAGGCTTATATTAACCAAGTATTACCTTATGGATATGAATTTGTGGTAAACGTCGCTCTGAAAATGGGGCCAAATACTGATTTTCCTGGTGCTCGTGCAGATGTTAACATGGTTGTTATGCGAATATTAGCCGAGCATGATATTCATTTAGCAGTTAATACACGACAGATTAATTAGTAAATACTTGACTTCATTTTGAGAAATGGGTATAGTTTTATACAATATAGAATTGCTTTTTTAAGGATCAGACGAGAGCTGACTAAGGAGCGCGTCAAAAGATGAGAAAAACAAAGTTGATCGCGCCATGTTTGTGGTGCGATTTTTTCTGTAATTAGGGAGGATAAGATGGCGAAAGAATTTGGACACGTGCGCGCAATTGAAAAAAACTATCGAACGATGTCAAATTGGGATATGTTTGCCACTTGGATAGGTGCTAATGCGAATAATGGGACATGGTATATCGGTGGTGTGATTGCCGCAGCAGGTATGTACACGGCATCAACGACATTAATTGTAACCGGTATTATTTCTTACATTTTTCTAGCGTTAGCTTCATATATGGGATATAAAACGGGTCTGCCAATGATGGTATTAACACGAGCATCATTTGGATTAAAAGGGTCTTTTGGTCCTTCAATTATTAATATTGTTCAATTCATTGGTTGGGCAGCTGCCAATACATTTATTGCGGCGATTTCTATTTCAGTGATTTTTAAAGATTTGTTTGGTTGGACGGCATATGCTAATGGCGGTAAGGCCGGTTTGGTCGTGGGTATTATTATCATGTCACTACTGCATTTAGCGTCTATTTCATTGGGTGAAAAATCTGTACGGATGATTGAACGTGTTGGCATTATTTTAGTCATTATTTTTGTTGTTTGGGAAGCAATTGTTGTTTTTCAAAATGTTTCATTAAGTCAAATTTTTGCTTGGCAAGCACCACATCGTGTCAAAATTTCTTCAGGGGCAGCCATTGATATATTAGCAGCCTTTAATTTAGCTTGGGTAACAGCTTCGTCAGACTTTTCTAGATTTGCAAAAAAGCAATCCGGTGCAACTGGGTGGTCATTTCTTGGTGCCAATGTTGGGTTATTCGGTTTTGCGTTTATTGGACTTTTAGCAACAATTGGTACGGCTGTTATGAACCAATCATTTGATCCAAATGATTCCGATCCGTCAACTATCGCATCAAAATTAGGGTTAGGAATTATTGCATTGTTAGTAATTGTTATTACGTCTACAACGGCTAATGCAGTTAATTTAATGGCAGCCGGTTCAGCGTTAACCAATGTCTGGCATAAGCTAAAGTTAACGCCAGCATTATGGATAGTGACTTTGATTGCCACAGCCGTATCATTTATTCCATTGTTATTTGGAACCTTCCTAGATGCTTTTACAGCCTTTTTGGATTATATTGGGATGTTTTTAGGACCAGAAATAGCCGTATTTTTAGTGGATTATTTTATCATTCGCAAGGGTCATTATGAAATCAGTGAAATAACTAAAGTTGACGGTAAATATTGGTATCGACAAGGTTTGAACTGGCTAGCGATTATTTCATGGGGACTAGGTGTCGTTCTATACTTTAGCTTGAAATCAGTCCTATGGATCAGTGATACGATTGGTGTGACCTTTGTTGCGATGATTTTGACAGGTATCATCTATTATTCATTAACAAAAGTACGCAATCATCAGGTAAAATAAAGTTGTTAATTCATGGCCAATTGAGGATATAAAACATGGCAAAGTATTTAATTGTGACCGAGAAACCTTCAGCCGCAAAAAATTTCATCAAAGCCTTGGGTGGTCAGTCGGGTAATTTTGCTGGTAATTATTACCATATTGTTCATTTGCATGGCCATATGATGGTATTTAAAGAACCTGAGGACATGGTTGCATCAGAAAAGGCAGCCATATATAAATCATGGGCAGTGAAGAATATGCCTTGGAATTTGTCAGAAATGAGCTGGCAACGGACTTTTTTAAAACAACGGCAACCAAAAACAAAAAGATTACGATCTACGAGATCAGAGTTGCTGGCTTTAAAAGAAGAAAG
Organism: Weissella sp. ESL1177; assembly: GCF_058107185.1. Lineage (NCBI taxonomy): Bacteria > Bacillati > Bacillota > Bacilli > Lactobacillales > Lactobacillaceae > Weissella > Weissella sp. ESL1177. The sequence goes on from NZ_CM176591.1 coordinate 149,322, forward strand.
TCAGCATGATTACGATGCCATTGTGATTGCAACGGATACTGATCCATCTGGTGAAGGTGATTTACTTGCTTGGGAAGTGATCGATGCAATTAATTGGCAAGGTCAAGTATTGCGAGCAAATTTTATTGATGAGGCACCAGATAGTATTCGACAAGCAATGCAAACGTTGACAAATGTTTCTGATAAAACCACACATGGTGCTTATTTAAAGGGTGAAACTCGTAGTCGTTGGGATTTTGCTTCGATGCAATTAACTCGGATTGCGACAACTGCAGCAAAAAAAGCCGGATTTAAAGTTGTTGCACGTGAAGGAAGATTAAAATCAGTCATTGTTTGGAAAATTTATCAACAACAACAAGCCATTAAAAATTATGTTAAACAACCCTTTTTTGAGGTTAGATTTAAGGATACTACAGGGCATACTTTTAAACGGAGTATTACGAAAGAAAAAAAGGTCAATTGGCGCTATTTAGATCAGCAGCAAGCACAACAAGAGTTACAGGGTTACCAAATTGCAGATGTGGTTAATGAAAAGCACACGAGAAAACAACAAGCGCCTGATAAGTTATTAGATCTTGCAGGATTAGCAGCCATTTTGGCCCCACGTGGTTTTGATAGCCAAGAGGTGCTACAAACATATCAACGTTTGTATGAGGCACAAATTGTGTCATATCCTAGAACAGATGATAAAACAGTGACCCCTGAGCAATTTTATGCATTATTACCTAAAGTTGATCAAATTGCGACTTTAGTAGGCGTCGATACAAAATTATTGACACATCGTAAACCACGATCGACACATGTGACAGCTACCGGTTCTCACGGTGCAAATCGACCAGGTGAAAATGTGCCGGCAGATTTAACAATGTTATTAAAATATGGGAAAAGTGCTCGTGCAATATACGAAATTTTAGCTAAAAATTATCTGGCAATGCTAGCAGAAGATTATATCTATGATCACGTGACAGCTAATTTGAAACAATATCCATTGTTTCAAACATCGTTCAATCTACCAATTTCCTTAAATTATCGATTGGTATATGATGCACAGGCAGCGTTACAAGATAATCAGAAGCCCAATAATTTGGAAAGTACTCAGCTTGGTCAAACGGCATCACCGTTTGTTTTTGAAGGTGTTAATCCAAAACCAGTTTATCCAACAACAAAATGGTTAATGGCCTTTTTAGAGAAAAATAATGTTGGTACAGGGGCAACGCGTGTCTCAACATTATCGGATATCAGTCGTGGAACACGAAAGATGATGCAGGAGTATAAAGGACGTTTGACTTTAACAGACGTTGGAAATGTGTCAGCGGTCATGGTACAAGATACATGGATTGCATCACCTAAGATTACCAAACGTTTATTTGAAATTATGAATGAAGTGGGTGAATTTAAAATAGACATGTCTCAGGCGCTTGATTCAGTAACACAAGTTGTGCAACATGATATGCCAATCATGATTAATAATGCGCAAAAATTAGAAACGCTATTAGGAAAACCAAAAATACAAACAAAGCGCAAATCCCGAAAACAAGTGACTGAAAAAGTAATGGCCCACTTTGATGGACAAGAGATTAGTTTTTCTCGAACATGGAGTAATCATACTTTTTCAGATTCAGAGATTCAACAACTTTTAAAGGGGCAAACGATTCATTTTGAGACAAAGACGAAGCGTGGAAAACCATATATTGCTCAGGGAAAATTAGCGCAACAAACATACAAAGGACATAAATATTATGGGTTTAAGTTAAACCCACAAAAACATAAAAAAGCGTAGTCTTTAAGGAGATAATCAAATGTTAATCAAACAAGTTGTGATAGAAAATGCGCAAACGCGACAAGATGTTCGAATCATGAATGGTCAATTTGCAGAGATTAGTGATCATATAGAGCCACAACAGGGTGAGCAAATGATTGATGCAACAGGAAAGTTGATGATTCCACCTTTTGTTGATCCACATGTTCATCTAGACTCTACAATGACAGCTGGACAACCAGAATGGAATGAAAGTGGTACATTATTTGATGGTATCCGCATTTGGAGTGAGCGCAAACAAACGTTGTCTCATGAAGACGTTAAGGAGCGGGCAATTAAAGCGTTGAAGATTCAGGCTGCTCATGGACTGCAGTTTGTTCGTTCACATGTTGATGTCACCGATCCTAATCTGGTTGCGCTAAAAGCATTGTTAGAAGTACGTGAAGAAGTTAAGCCATGGATGACATTACAATTAGTTGCGTTCCCACAAGAAGGCATTTTGTCATTTCCTAATGGTAAGGCATTAATGACTAAAGCTGCAGAAATGGGGGTGGATGCCATTGGTGCCATTCCACATTTTGAATTTACACGTGAATATTCGGTTGAATCATTGCATTTTGTATTTGAATTAGCTGAAAAGTATCACTTGTTAATTGATGCGCACACAGATGAAATTGATGACCCTGCTTCACGCGGTCTAGAAACACTTGCAATGCTTGCATTAGAGACTGGCTTAAAAGAAAAAGTCACAGCATCTCACACAACAGCAATGGGATCTTATAACGATGCGTATGTATCGAAGTTGATGCGATTATTAAAGATGTCTGATATTAATTTTGTTGCTAATCCATTAATAAATATGTACTTGGGTGGTCGCTTTGATACCTATCCAAAACGTCGTGGTTTAACTCGAGTCAAGGAGTTAGATCAAGAAGGATTAAATGTTGCTTTTGGTGAAGATGATATTAAAGATCCATGGTATCCAATGGGAAATGGTAATATGATGGATGTCTTACATATGGGCTTACATGCAACGCAAATCATGGGTCATACAGAAATTATGAATTCATACCACTTTATTACTAGCAATGGTGCTCGTGCTCTCCAAGTAGAAGATAGTTATGGTATTACAGTTGGTAAACCGGCTAATTTCTTAATTTTCAATGCTGATAATTGGTATAATGCGCTCAATGAACGTGCTGAATTATTGTATTCTGTTCATGAAGGCAATATATTAGTAGAAACAAAACCGGCAGAAATGAAATTTAATTTACCAAAATAAACATATGGCAACGTTCAAAGCGTTTGTTATGAACAAGATGAAACGTATCAATCTCGTTTCATCTTTTTCAGTGTTTTTCTATGTATTTATATGACTTGAAAAATAAATCTCTCTTATTTTGATATATATGTGCTTTTAGTGTTGCAGTCATGAAATAACTTATTAAAAAGTTTTAAGAAACATCGTTGTATAATAAGAGGTAAAGATTTACGAAAGAAAATAAGCGCTGTTAATAGAATATAGGTAAGAAAATGAAACTGTTAATGATAGAAGATAATGCCTCTGTATCAGAGATGATGGGGATGTTTTATAAAAAAGAGAAATGGGATGTGACGAACGCCTATGATGGCGAAGAAGCATTACAATTATTTACTGAAAATGCTTCGGCATGGGATGTTGTTATACTTGATTTAAATTTACCAAAAATAGATGGTATGCAAGTAGCATTAAAAATTAGGGAAATATCAACAGATGTACCATTATTAATGTTGACTGCTCGTGATTCAGATTCAGATCAAGTACTTGGTTTTGAGGTTGGCGCAGATGACTATGTCACAAAGCCATTTAGTCCAATTACTTTAATTGCGAGAATTAAGGCCCTTCATCGACGTGCGACAATGCAACCAGCAAATCATGATGAAGATGCTGTTGATGATTTTGATATTCAGACACGCACATTTAAATTGAATTCACGGACACGTGAAGCTTATTTAAATGGTGTGCTGATTCCAGATTTAACACCAAAGGAATTTGATTTGCTACGTGTATTGTCAAAAAAGCAACGCCAAGTATTTTCACGAGATCAATTATTACAGTTGGTGTGGGATTATGAATATTTTGGTGATGAACGGACTGTTGATGCACATGTTAAAAAATTGCGCCAAAAAATTGAAAAAGTTGGACCACAAATTATTCAAACAGTGTGGGGAGTTGGCTATAAATTTGATGATTCAAATGTCCCTGAAACACCAATGAAATAAATGATTGAGATGAATAGATGAAAAATAAGTGGGCTAAAGTCTTGCCAGTAAGCGTTGTTATGCTACTAATTTTATTAATGATCATGCTAGTAGTCGATACAATGAAACTTGCCATTATTTTAATTGTATTAATAACCTTTGTGATTGGTCTAGTTAACGTAATCATTTTCCATAGACAAGTGACTATTGTCGCACGACAGAAAGATGAAATAGCAACATTAAAAGAACAAATTGCTACCCAAAAAAATGAAGAAGCAGCAATGTTGTCAAATGCTTCCCATGAAATGCGAACCCCACTAACAACAATTGCAGGTATTGCTGAAGGATTGCAGTATGGTGTTATTAGTCCAGAAGAGCAACAACATTCATATGACATGATTAAAGAAGAAGCTGATCGATTAACACGATTAATTAAATCAACACTATCGTACGAACGATTAAGACAAAAGCATATTGAAAATAAACCGGAAAAATTTTATATTTTGCCGGTGATTGAACGTTTAATGACACAATTAATGCGGCAAGCCGAAGAAGTTGGTGACGAAATTCAAAATTTAATACAGGATGATATTTGTGTGTACGCAGATCTAGATCAGACTGAGCAAATATTAATGAATGTTTTCGCGAATGCGATTCAATTTACAACGAATGGGATTATTACTGTAGAAGTTTATCAAAAAGATACACAAGCGCATATTGTGATTACTGATACTGGTATTGGTATGACGCAAGACGAGTTGTCTAAAATTTGGCAGCGATATTATAAAGCAGACCCATCAAGAACAAAGCGTGGCGAATCAGGCTTGGGTATGGCAATTGTGCAACAATTGGTTAGAGTAAATCAAGGTGATATTCAGGTATCATCAAAATTAGGCATTGGCACAAAATTTGATATTTCACTACCAACAAAAGCAAATTAGTGAATTCTTGTATCATTTACAAGTTCATTGTTATACGAGGTCTCTACCTAGACTATTTCTGTGGTTGAGGCCTTTTTTATTTTACGAAGTTCTAATCGTTATGAAAACGGTTTATTTATGTACAATTGTAAACAAAAGAATATGTTAAAATACAACTATATTGTAAATTTATATATGTTTATTTTAGGGGAATGAAAGAGGGAAATAAGATGACAATATCAGTTCATGAAATTGGTAAAATGCCAAATGGAGAAGTTGCAAAGCAAATTGTACTTGAAAATAAAAACGGTCATAAAATTGGTGTGACAACATGGGGTGCAACTTGGCAATTCTTTAAAACAAATAGTGGACAAGATTTAATGGTCGGCTTACAAACGACAGATAAACTTTGGGAGCAGCTTTATTCAGTTGGGGATATCGTGGGTCGTGTTGGTAATCGTATTACTGGTGCTACTTTTACATTAAATGGTAAAACATACCATTTGAAGGATAATGAATTAGGAAATGCTTTACATGGTGGTAAAGATAATTTCTCAAATAGAATGTGGGATTATACACTGAACGAAGCAGAAAATTCAGTGACATTTACAACAACAATGACTGAGGAAATTGATCATTTTCCAGGAACGATGCCAACATCAGTGACTTATAAGTTTTCAGACAATGATGAGGTTGTTTTGACATTTTGCGCAGAATCGGATGAAGATACACTATATAATCCAACTAGTCATGGCTACTTTAATCCAGCAGGTATTGATACTGATGCACGTGATTTGTATTTACAGATTCATTCACAACGTCGGTTGGAATTGCGTCCAGAAGATACGACGCCAACTGGTAATTTTTTGGACAATGTAAATACCCCGTTTGATTTTAACGAACCAACTAGAATTGGTGATAACCTATCAAAATTAGATGGTCCGTATGATGTAAAATTTGATAATGCATTTGAAATTAATCAAGTTGCTGGGCGACCAGCTGCTGTTGTTTCAGATCCAAAATCAGGACGTAGTATTGAAGTGTATTCTGATAGAAATGCAATTATCTTTTTCATTGCTGATCCAGCAGTTGCTTACCATGAAGGTGATCGAGAATGGTTTGACAAGCATCCATATAATGCTGTTGCATTGGAAGCACAAACATTATCAGATGCCATTAATCATGAAGGCTTTGGTGATATTGTTTTGCCAGCTGGTAAGAAACAAACGTATCAAACGGTATATAAGTTTAATAATTTAGATTAGTATCAAAAGATTGTGTAAAATAATACATGGAAACTCTTTCATTTTTAATCGTTAAAAGTTATAATTGGTCTATACCGCAAAGAGAGATAGCGATAAACAGACAAACGATATAGAGGAAGAGGGATTTAATTATGACCACATTATCATTTGATACTTCAAAATTGGCATCTTTTGTTGGAGAAGACGAATTATCAATGATGCAACCAATGGTTAATGTTGCTGACGAATTATTACGTCAAGGAACTGGTGTTGGTGCTGAATACACTGACTGGCTACATTTACCAACAACATACGACAAAAATGAGTTTGCTCGTATTCAAACAGCTGCAAAAAAGATTCAAAAAGATTCAAAAGTGTTAGTTGTTGTGGGTATTGGTGGTTCTTATTTAGGTGCGCGTGCAGCAACTGATTTTCTAAATGATTATTTTAATAACTATTATGGTGACGAAGATCGTGATTTTCCACAAATATTGTTTGCAGGAAATTCAATTGCACCAGCATACTTAAATAGTTTGATCAAATTGATTGGTGATCGTGATTTCTCAGTTAATATTATTTCAAAATCAGGGACAACAACTGAGCCTGCTATTGCTTTCCGAGTATTAAAGCAATTACTAGAAAAGAAGTATGGTGTTGAGGGTGCACGTGAGCGTATTTACGCAACGACTGATGCAGCACGTGGTTCTTTAAAGACGCTAGCTGATGAAGAAGGTTATGAAGAGTTTGTTGTGCCTGATGGTGTTGGCGGTCGTTTTTCAGTATTAACAGCTGTTGGTCTACTACCTATCGCAGCTGGTGGTGGTGATATTGAACAATTAATGGCTGGTGCAGCAGCTGGTGAAAAAGCGTATGCAGATGCCGATTTGACAAAGAATCCTGCTTATCAATATGCTGCTTATCGTAATATTTTGTATCGTAAGGGATATACAACCGAATTATTGATTAATTATGATCCAACACTTGCACAATTTGGTGAATGGTGGAAGCAATTACAAGGTGAGTCTGAAGGAAAAGATGGTAAGGGTATTTTCCCTGCATCAGGAAACTTCTCAACTGATTTACATAGTTTTGGTCAATATATTCAAGATGGCCGTCGTAATCTGTTTGAAACATTGGTTCGAGTTACTGAACCAGTTACTGATATTACAATTCCAACAATGGACGCTGATGACGGCTTGGGCTATTTGCAAGGGGAGCAGATGAGCTATGTTAATCGCACGGCTTCTGAAGGAACAATGCTAGCACACGTTGATGGTGGTGTACCAAATATGGTTGTTGAGATTGATAAGCAAAATGAATTTGCTTTAGGTCAAATGATTTATTTCTTTGAAGTTGCTGTTGGTATATCAGGTTACTTAAATGGTATTAATCCATTTAACCAGCCTGGTGTTGAAAACTATAAGCGGAATATGTTTGGTTTGTTAGGCAAGCCAGGTTATGAAGAATTAACAGAGTCATTAAAAGCACGTCTATAAAAAACATTTGAAAAGAATCGAAACATATGTTTCGATTCTTTTTCGTAGACTATGAAAAATATTTTCTTTATAAAAAAATAAAAGACACCTTGCTGAAAATAGCGATAATACTAGTTTTTAGCGACAAAATCTGATAGTATAATTCAGAAAGACATAAATTTAGGAGAACTCAATCATGGCAACTATTGGTATGAATGACTTGAAAACTGGTTTAACAATTTTGTATAACCAATCAATCTGGCGCGTATTGGAATTCCAACACGTTAAGCCTGGTAAAGGTGCAGCCTTTGTACGGTCAAAGTTGAAGAACCTGCGTACAGGTGCTGTTAATGAAGTAACATTCCGTCCTGGTGACAAGTTTGAAACGGCAAACATTGATCAAACAGATATGCAATACTTGTATGCAGATGGTGATCAACATGTATTCATGGATAACGAAACATACGAACAAATTTCTATTCCAGCAGATAAAATTGCTGATGCATTGAAGTTTTTGCTAGAAAACATGAATGTTAAAATTACAACTTATAATGGTGAGATTTTAGATGTTGAGCTACCTAAGACGGTTACGTTAACTGTTAAGGAAACGCAACCAGGTATTAAGGGGGCTACTGCCAATGGGGGTGGTAAGCCAGCAACAATGGAAACTGGCCTAGTTATTATTGTGCCTGATTTCATTAATGAAGGTGATAAGCTAGTTGTTAATACTGACAATGGTGGATCATATACTTCACGTGCCTAGTCTTTACTGACAAAATTGGGTATAATAGATATATTGATTTAGAAAGCGCCGACCGGCTGCCGGCCGGCGCTTTCGTATTTAGGAGGTCGGTTCCGTATGGCAGAAGAGGCAATCGTATTAACACACTCAGATGAAGACTCTGGTGAAACCTTGGTTAGTATGCGTGTATTAGAGATTATCGCAGGTTTAGCTGCGCAAGAAGTCAAAGGTGTTTCTCGTTTAAGTGGTTCATTATCAGAACGGGCACAAGAAGCATTTGGACGGCATGTACATGGTAAAGGAGTTACGTTACAACAAACAGAAGATGGCCTCATTGTAGATGTCTATGTATACCTAAATTATGGTGTTAGTGTACCCAAGGTAGCACATGATATTCAACAAAAAATTACATCTCAAGTTGCAGCAATGACAGAACTCGTTGTGACATTGGTTAATGTTCATGTGCAAGGTGTTGTATCGCAAAAAACAACGAGTACTGTTGATGTGAACAATCTGTTTGATGAAGAACCAGACGTGGAAGGAACAAAATAATGAGCGAACTAAATCGACACCAAATTCGTCAAGCTGCTTTTCAATCACTTTTTGGATTAGCATTAAATGCAACTGCTGATGTAGACATGACAATTTCACAAGTATTATCTGGTGATCCCGAAATTGCTTGGCAGGATGAAATACCAGCAGATTTAACAGCTATTGTCTTAGGTGTTGTCGCTCATCAAGACGAATTAGACTTAATTATTTCTGACCATTTGACTACTGGTTGGACGTTAGAACGACTAAATACGACAGATTTAGTTTTGATGCGCTTAGCATTGTATGAGGCGAAATATACAGAAGTACCAACAAAAATAGCAGTGAATGAAGCAATGCAGTTAGCCCATGATTTTACTGATGATAAGTCACGTAAATTCATCAATGGTGTACTAAATAAAGCCTTGACTTTAGATTAGTCGAGTGTATAATAAGAATTTGTTAGGAAATAAAGTAATGGCTGCCCGCTATTCACCTCGTTAAGATTACTTATCAGGTTAATCATTTTATCGTACAGATGATAGATAGCGGGTTGTTGTGTTTCACGACAAGCCGCTTTTACTTTATCGCAAGTTTTTTCGGAGGTAAGGATCATAGCAAACGCACGCCAACCACAACAACAAAAAGATTTAATCAATGATCGCATTCGTGCACGTGAAGTTCGTCTAATCACAGATGACGGTGACCAAGGTGTTATGTCTAAAGCAGACGCACAACGCCTTGCTGACGATGCTGAATTGGATTTGGTATTGGTGCAAGCCAACGCTAAGCCACCTGTTGCCAAGATTATGAACTATGGAAAGTTTAAATTCGAAGCACAGAAAAAGCAACGTGAACAACGAAAGAATCAAAAAGTTGTTAATGTTAAAGAAATTCGTCTTAGCCCAACAATTGATGTCAATGACTTTAATACAAAAAAGAACAATGCAATCAAGTTCTTGAATAAAGGTAATAAAGTGAAAGTATCAATTCGTTTCCGCGGACGTGCTATTACGCACAAGGAAATTGGGCGTGAAGTGATGAATCGTATGGCAATGGATCTTGAAGAAATCGCAAAGGTTGAATCAAGAGCTAAGATGGAAGGGCGCAGCATGTTTATGGTGCTTGCACCCAAAGAAACTAAGTAATTAAACCAGTTTGGAGGACATATCAATGCCTAAGTATAAGACACACCGCGCTTCAGCAAAGCGTTTTAAGAAAACTGCTAATGGTGGGTTGAAGTCAGCTAACGCCTATACGTCACACCGTTTCCACGGTAAGACTAAGAAGCAACGTCGTCAATTACGTGGTACTTCAATGATGAACCACACAACTTTGAAGACATATACGCACTTGTTGAGCCGTTAATTATTACTATTTCTAATAGTTATAACTGGTTCCAAATAAAAATAGAAATTACTGGAGGAAATACCCATGCGAGTTAAGGGTGGTAACGTTACGCGTTCACGTCGTAAGAAGATGATTAAGTTGGCCAAGGGTTATCGTGGTCAACGTCACATCAACTACAAGGTTGCTAAGCAACAAGTTTGGAAGTCATGGTTCTATGCATTCCGTGATCGTAAGCAAACAAAGCGCAACTTCCGTAAGTTATGGATTGCACGTATCAATGCTGGTGCACGTATGAACGGTTTGTCATACTCACGTTTTATGAACGGTTTGTCATTGATGGGTTCAACTTTGAATCGTAAGATGTTGGCTGAACTAGCTGTATCAGACTTTGAAGCATTTTCAGCTTTAGTTGAAGATGCAAAGAAAGCTTTGGCAGATGATGGACAAGTTGTTGCAGAAAAATCAGCGGCTACTTTAGAAAAGGGTGTTACGATTAACGCAGCTACCCCAAAGAAAGCAGCTTCTACTGCAAAGCCAACTGAAAAGAACACCGTCGCTGAAATCAAAGCATACTTATCAGAAAATGGTATTGAATTTGCTTCTTCAGCAAAGAAAGCTGAATTATTAGCATTGGTTTAATGCTTAGTAAAATATAAATTTGTCAATAACAATTGAAAAATTTATTCGAAGAAGTTGGGACAGAAAATATGTCTCAGCTTCTTTTTATTAATTAAGACACTAATGTTAATAATAAACAAATGGTATAACTAAAAGATAGGGCTGGGACGAAGGCAATTTTTTTCACATGCAAAATGAGATGATATATTAATTGACAAGCACAGGCAATGCAACATGCTAACCAAAAATGTTGAAAATCTAAATACAATGCTAAAATTGCTAACACATCAAGATCGCCATTACCAATGAATTGTTCCTGGTTATAAGTATTGATTATAAGAATAGAAGTATAGATAAAAAAGATCCACCAAATTGGTACGCGATAAAACAGCATGCCTATCATTAATGGGAGCGCAAGCCATAAACTATTGATCGTTTGTTGATGAATGTCTTGGTAAGCTAAGTAAATGAGAATAATTAATAATAGTAAATCAAAAATCATATGGTTGACTCGTTTCTAAAAAATTTGATTATTTCAATAAGGACGTTTTACTAATTCAATTGAACAAAAATGATACGCCCGGGATTGTTTGCAAACTAAAAGCCAATCTATCAACGTTTTTATACAATAAAAAGTTGCATAATATGGCGTAGGGTGGTATATTATTAATTGTGCTTTTAGTTAGCAGGGTGTTTGCGGTTACGCGACGTGCTGAACTCGTGAACGAGAAGTACCACATAAGTCCCTCTTTCTGGGTTATTGTTGCTTAATTAATGATACGCCTGGAAATGTGGACTAAATACTATAATAAAGAAAATTTGAAAGGGGACTCTTCGAAATGCCTACAATTAACCAATTGGTTCGTAAGCCTCGTAAGTCACAGAGCACAAAGTCAAAGTCACCTGCTTTGAACTTTGGTTATAACTCACAATCAAAGAAAGCTACTCGTGTTTCTTCACCACAAAAGCGTGGTGTTGCTACTCGTGTTGGCACGATGACACCTAAGAAGCCTAATTCAGCTTTGCGTAAGTATGCTCGTGTACGTTTGTCAAACTTGATTGAAGTTACTGCATATATTCCAGGTATTGGACACAACCTTCAAGAACACTCAGTTGTTTTGATCCGTGGTGGACGTGTTAAGGACTTGCCTGGAGTTCGTTACCACATTATCCGTGGTGCACTAGATACTGCTGGTGTTGATGGTCGTATGCAATCACGTTCTAAGTATGGTGCAAAGCGCCCTAAGAACAAGAAAAAATAATCAGGGAGGACTTAAATAATGCCACGTAAGAGTTACACTAAGCAGGCTGAAGTTCTGCCAGATCCAATTTATAACTCAAAGCTTGTTTCACGCTTGATCAACCGTTTGATGCTTGATGGTAAGCGTGGAACTGCTTCAACAATTTTATACGATGCTTTTAACCGTATTAAGGAAGCTACTGGTAATGAACCATTAGCTGTCTTTGAAGAAGCATTGAACAATATTATGCCCGTATTGGAAGTTAAAGCTCGCCGTATTGGTGGTTCTAACTACCAAGTTCCTGTTGAAGTTCGTCCTGAGCGTCGTGTGACACTGGGATTGCGCTGGTTAGTGCAATACTCACGTGCCCGCGGTGAACATACGATGGAAGAACGTTTGGCAAAGGAAATTATGGATGCTGCTAACAATACTGGGGCATCTGTTAAGAAGCGTGAAGACACACACAAGATGGCTGAAGCCAACCGTGCCTTTGCACACTACCGTTGGTAATAATCCAATTTTGTGGCTGCAGTCAAATGACAGTAGCCACTTTTGGTGTATTTACGGTATAATATATTTAGACAACCAACATGCGGTGGCATAAGGCATTGCATGTTAAGAAATTCAAGGAGAATTACTCATGGCTAACAAGCGTGAATATCCTTTGCTACGTACTCGTAACATTGGAATCATGGCTCACATCGACGCTGGTAAGACAACGACGACAGAGCGTATTTTGTATTACACTGGTAAGATTCATAAGATTGGTGAAACACATGATGGTGCTTCACAAATGGACTTTATGGACCAAGAGAAGGAACGTGGAATCACGATCCAATCTGCCGCAACGACAGCTGTTTGGCATGGTTTTTACGATCAATATAAGAACGAACCATACCGTGTTAACATTATTGACACCCCAGGTCACGTAGACTTTACTATTGAAGTTGAACGTTCATTGCGTGTACTTGATGGTGCCGTAGCCGTATTGGATGGGGCTGCTGGTGTTGAGCCACAAACTGAAACAGTTTGGCATCAAGCTGAGACTTATGAAGTACCACGTATCGTCTTCGTTAACAAGATGGATAAGTTAGGTGCAGATTTTGCAATGTCTGTTGATTCATTGAAGGAACGTTTGGATGCAAACGCTAAAGCCATTCAATGGCCAATTGGTGCTGAAGATGATTTTGCTGGTGTTATCGATTTGATCGAAAAGAAGGCAATGTATCCAACAACTGAACTTGGTGAAGAATGGGAAGAACGTGAAATTCCTGATGAGTACAAAGATTTAGTTGAAGAAAAGTACAACGAATTGGTTGAAGCTATCGCAGATGTTGATGATGAAATCATGGATAAGTACTTAGAAGGTGAAGAAATTTCTGAAGCCGAGTTAAAGGCTGCTATTCGCCGCGCAACAATTTCACTACAATTCTACCCAGTTCTTGCAGGTTCAGCTTACAAGGATAAGGGTGTCCAAATGATGTTGGACGCAGTTGTTGAGTACTTGCCATCTCCACTAGATGTTAAGCCATATGTTGCTAACGATCCAGATACTGGTGAAGAAATTGATTTGGTTGCTAACGACGAAGATCCATTCGCTGCTTTAGCCTTCAAAGTTATGACTGACCCATTCGTTGGTCGTTTGACATTCTTACGTGTTTATACTGGAACTTTGGAGTCAGGTTCATACATCATGAACACTTCAAAGGGTAAACGTGAACGTGTTGGACGTTTGCTACAAATGCACGCAACTGACCGTAAAGAAATCCCTGAGGTATTCTCAGGTGATATCGCTGCTGCTATCGGTTTGAAGGATACAACAACTGGTGATTCTTTGACATCACCAGATCGTCAATTGATTTTGGAATCAATGGAATTCCCTGACCCAGTTATTCAATTGGCTGTTGAGCCTAAGACAAAAGCTGACCAAGAAAAGATGGCTGTTGCTTTGCAAAAGCTTGCTGAAGAAGACCCATCATTCCGTGCAGAGACTAACCCTGAAACTGGTGATACTTTGATTTCAGGAATGGGTGAGTTGCACTTGGACATCATCGTTGATCGTATGAAGCGTGAATTCCACGTTGATGTTACTGTTGGTGCACCTCAAGTTGCTTACCGTGAAGCATTCACGAAGACTGTTCAAGCTCGTGGATACTTCAAGCGTCAGTCTGGTGGTAAAGGACAATATGGTGATGTTTGGATTGAGTTCTCACCAAACGAAGAAGGTGCTGGCTTTGAATTCGAAGATGCCATCGTTGGTGGTGTTGTTCCTCGTGAATATATTCCTTCAGTTGAAGCTGGCTTGAAGGATTCATTGAACAACGGTCCTTTGGCTGGATTCCCATTGGTTGATTTGAAGGCTAAGTTGTATGATGGTTCATACCATGATGTCGACTCATCTGAAGCTGCCTTTAAGATTGCTGCTTCATTAGCTTTGCGAGAAGCTGCAAAGACTGCAGGAGCCGTTATTTTGGAGCCAATCATGAAGGTTGACATTGTTGTTCCTGAAGATAATTTGGGAGATGCAATGGGTCACGTTTCAGCTCGTCGTGGTTTGCTTGAAGGTCAAGAGCAACGTGGTAAGCAAATGTTAGTCCATGCTAAGGTGCCATTGTCAGAAATGTTTGGTTATGCAACTACTTTGCGTTCAGCTACGCAAGGTCGTGGTACTTTCCAAATGTCATTTGATCACTATGAAGCTGTACCTAAGAATGTACAAGAAGAAATCATTGCTAAATACGGTGAATCAAACGCTGAATAGTTTGATTTTCAAAAAGATATAAGAAGGACGCCAATAATATTTATTGGCGTCCTTTTTTGTTCTTACAAGTAACGATGGCTTTACGTATCGACTATTTTTTGATTAATTTGTATAATTAAGGTTATGTAAAGAAGGGTGGTACTGATATTGGCACAACCAATTATTGAATTTAAACATGTTGCAAAACAATATGATGATAATATTGTTCTAAAATCTGTTGATTTAGAAATAGAAGCGGGTAAATTTTATACCTTACTTGGACCATCGGGTTCAGGTAAAACAACAATTTTAAGGTTGATTGCTGGGTTTCTAGAGGCAACTTCTGGTGACATTTTATTTGAAGGACAACGTATTAATGATTTACCACCTGAAAAACGGCGAGTGAATACGGTCTTTCAAAATTATGCACTATTTCCAAATATGAATGTCTTTGATAATGTGGCATTTGGCATGTCAATTAAAGGGAAAAATAAAACTGAAATAAAAACGAAAGTTTCCGAAATGTTGTCATTAGTTAAGTTGGAGGGTTTTGAAGATCGCGAAATTTCCGAATTGTCTGGTGGACAACAACAACGAGTGGCTATTGCACGAGCATTAGCTAATGATCCTGAAGTCTTATTATTAGATGAGCCACTCTCTGCATTAGATTATAAATTACGTAAAGATATGCAATATGAACTACGTGAAATTCAAAAAAGATTAGGCATAACATTCATTTTTGTGACACATGATCAAGAAGAGGCATTGGCCATGTCTGACTGGATTTTTGTGACAAATGATGGTGAAATTGTACAAAATGGGACGCCAGTCGATATTTATGATGCACCAATTAATCATTTTGTTGCTGATTTTATTGGTGAATCAAATATTTTACCTGGTGTCATGCGTCAAGACTATTTAGTTTCATTTGCTGGTAAAGAATTTGAAAATGTTGATGGTGGGATGAGACCAAATGAATCCGTTGAGGTGGTTTTACGACCAGAAGATTTGGACTTAGTCACTGTAGAAGAAGGGAAATTAGTCGTTACTATTGATGATCAGTCATTTCGTGGTGATTATTATGAAATTACGGCACACGACGATGATCAGAATAATTGGCAAATTCAAGCGACAAACCCAGCTGTCATCGGTGAAAGAAGAGGCTTGTTCTTTGATCCAGAAGATATTCACATTATGCGGTTGAACGAATCTGAAGAAGATTTCGATGCGCGTATGGAAGAATATGAAGATGTAGAGGAGGAAATTGAATGAAGCGTCATGGCACTTTTAGTTACACCATCCCCTATATATTATGGTTAGTTTTATTCGTTATTGCACCACTTATCTTATTAATTGTACAATCATTTGGCAATCTTTCCGGACATTTTACATTAGCAAATTACGCGGCCTATTTTGGTTCGGGTACTTATTTGCGAATGACATTTAATTCAGTTTTTTTTGCTTTTATTGTGACGGTCATTACATTGCTTATTAGCTATCCAATGGCATATATTATGAGTCGGTTGAAACATGCACAATTTTGGTTATTGTTAGTCATTTTGCCAACGTGGGTGAATTTATTATTAAAAGCCTATGCCTTTATTGGCCTATTTTCAAAATCAGGAACTGTCAATAATTTTTTAACGCTGATTGGTATTGGACCACATCAGATTATGTTTACGGATTTATCTTTTTTGATTGTTGCGGCTTATATTGAAATACCATTTATGATTATGCCTATATTTAATTCCTTGATTGAACTTGACCAAAGTTATGTTAATGCGGCTCGTGATTTAGGGGCAACATCTTGGCAAACCCTGATTAAGGTGATTTTTCCATTGTCCATGAGTGGTGTAAAAGCCGGTATTCAAGCCGTTTTTATTCCAACACTGTCATTATTCATGATTACGCGTCTGATTGGTGGTAATCGTGTCATCACTTTAGGAACAGCAATTGAGGAGCATTTCTTAGTGACACAAAACTGGGGAATGGGCTCAACAATAGGTGTTGTTTTAATTGTGGCGATGATTTTGACGATGGTGTTGACTAGAGATCGCAAAAAGAAGGGAGTAAAACATGGCAAATAAGACCAAAAAATGGGCCAGTATTTACTTAGTATTTGTTTTTATATTAATGTATGCACCAATTTTTTATTTAATTTTTTATTCCTTTAATCAAGGTGATTATATGGCTAACTTTGCAGGTTTTTCTCTGCGACACTACGTTGATATGTTTGCTGATACACGTTTGATGCAAATGTTGATAAATACGTTTATTGTTGCCCTATTATCAGCGTTAATTGCGACATTAATTGGTCTGTTTGGTGCCATTGGCATCTATAATACACGGCAACAAACAGTTAAAAACCTTCTATTATCATTGAATAATGTTTTGATGGTGTCACCCGATGTTATTATTGGTGCGAGTTTTTTGATCTTTTTTACAATGATTGGATTAAAGCTAGGTTTTGGGTCAGTGGTCTTATCACATATTGCTTTTTCGATTCCAATCGTTGTGTTAATGATTTTACCAAAATTGAATGAGATGAATCCCGCATTAGTAGATGCAGCTCGTGATTTAGGTGCTAATAATTATCAAGTACTGTCACGTGTTATTCTTCCTTATGCTTGGCCAGGTATCTTATCAGGTTTTTTCATGGCAATTACATATTCACTTGATGATTTTGCAGTAACTTTTTTCGTCACTGGTAATGGGTTTTCAACGTTATCTGTAGAAATATATTCACGAGCACGACAAGGTATTGATTTGTCAATTAACGCGATGTCCGCATTGATGTTCTTGTTATCACTATTGTTAGTGATTATTTACTATTTTATTTCTAACTATAGTTCAAAAAATGGTAAGAAAAAGCGCAACACTAGAATGGTGGTGCATCAATAATGAAGAAAATTATTTGGTTAACAAGTATTATTTTAACAGCTGTTTTAATTTTGTTTGGTATCAATCTGACATTGCAACATACTGATGATACTGGTGTGAAGGGGAAAGACAGTCAAAAATTAACGATTTATAATTGGGGTGACTATATTGACCCGGCTTTAATTAAGACGTTTCAAAAGGAGACAGGGTATAAAGTTGATTATGAAACATTTGATTCAAATGAGGCAATGTTTACTAAGATTCAACAGGGGGGTACCCACTATGATTTAGCTGTGCCATCTGATTATATGATTCAAAAAATGAAGGCAGCTAATTTGTTGGTGCCATTAGATCATCGACGCCTAACTGGTCTGCAAAATTATGATAAACAGTTTTTAAACCAACCATTTGATCGTGGTAATAAGTATTCCATACCTTATTTTTGGGGTACGTTGGGGATTGTTTATAATGATAAGTATATCAAGCCTAATGAAATAAAAACTTGGAATGATTTATGGCGTCCTCAGTATAAGAAAAGTATTATGTTGATCGATTCATCTCGAGATATTATGGGGATGGCATTGGCTTCTAGTGGACAATCAGTTAATACGAAGAGTATTCCAGAACTAGCAGCAGCAAAGGGAAAGTTGGATACGCTGATGCCTAATGTCAAAGCCATAGTTGCTGATGAAATTAAGATGTATATGGCACAAAATGAAGCTAAGATTGCTGTTGATTACTCGGGTGATGCTTCAGAAATGATGGCAGAAAATAAACATTTGCATTATATTGTGCCAAGTGATGGTGGTAATCTTTGGTTTGATAATATTGTTATGCCAAAAACAGTTAAAAATAAAAAAGCAGCTTATGCATTTTTGAATTTTATGAGCGAACCGAAACATGCTGCTCAGAATGCAGAGTACGTTGGGTATGCGACACCCAATAAAAAGGCGCTAACTTTGTTACCAAAAGCAATTAGAAATGATAAGGCTTGGTATCCATCAAAGAAGACTTTATCAAATCTGGAAGTGTATGAAGATTTAGGACCTACTTGGGTTGGTAGATATAATGATTATTTCTTAGAGTTTAAAATGACAAATCGTTAATTCAAAAAAATATTTTATCTTTAGGCTAAGTAAAAGGTTATACAATAATGTTTATAATTTATGCTTTAAAGTTAATACGGAATGGGAGTTAACAAATATGAAGAAGGGTCGATCAGAGATAATCGTGGCAAGTGTCATTATCATTGTCATGGCTGTTGTTATTGGGATTGCATATCAATCATCACATTCAAGTCAACAGACGACAACGAAAGCAAGTCAGCAATTGTCAAAGAAACAATTAAATAAAATTGCCTTACCACAGTTATCAAATACTATTCGTAAAAATGAGACAGTTGTGGATATTAAAACAACGGTTGGCGATATTAAAGTAAAGCTGTTTGATAAATATACCCCCTTAGCAGTTAAAAACTTTGTGAAGCACGCGCAAACAGGGTACTATAACAATACGATCTTTCATCGTGTAATTAGTGACTTTATGATTCAGGGTGGTGATCCAACTGGTACCGGAACAGGTGGTTCATCTATTTGGAAAAATAAGAATAAAAAAATTGATTCTGGCTCTGGGTTTAAAAATGAAATTTCAGCATCTTTGTATAATATTAGAGGGGCTTTATCGATGGCAAATTCTGGTAAAGATACTAACGGATCACAATTCTTTATTAATCAGAATCATGAAGATGCTTCGACACAGTTAAAGAAAAAGAATTATCCAGACAAAATCATTAAAGCGTATAAAAAGGGTGGCAACCCATCATTGGATGGCAATTATACAGTCTTTGGGCAGGTCATTAGTGGTATGGAGGTTGTTGATAAAATTGCTAGTGCTAAGGTAGAGGACAATGCAGATGGCTCAGAAAAGTCGTCGCCAGTTGATCCAGTTAAAATTTTGAGCACAACGGTGATAAAGAAATCTTAAACATAATAAAAACGCTAGCAAACTTTTTTATATATCGTTTACTAGCGTTTTTTCAATTATTTAACAAAATTCTGATGTGAAGAATTTGAGTAGGCGATGGCAGTGTTTGTCACAATCAATTGGAAATAGTTGTCAAAACCAGGTTGATTGTAACTACGTAGTAAGCCGTCAAGGTCAGCAGGTGTCCATTCGGAGACACTGATTGCACCATCACGATATTGCAAAGAATGGGCAATTGCTGAAGTGCTTTCCACTAAATAAAAAGTATCATTAGTGTCTAAGTATAAGAGTTGTAATTTAACGTTACGATTAGCACCTAATGAGGCAGTTGATGTTAAAAAGGGATCTTCTAACCAACGTTTACTAAGGTGTCCATGGCGAAACTTGTGAATTGTTTCTAGTGTATTGCCTATAATTTTCATAATGCACCCTCTAATTCTTCTTATGATTAAAAATATAAAATAATTATAACTTAATTTTAATAAAAATTCATTGTGACTATTAATAGCAAGCAAAATATTTATAATTGGATAATAAAAATACCAACCGCAATCAGGCTGGTATTTTTATGTTTATTGCACAATCAAAACATCTACTTTTGCATTCTGAACAACGAAAGCTGCAACTGAACCAACGAGTAAACGCTCCAAAGTGTTCAACCCTGACTTACCTAACATAATCAAACCGGTATCGTGATCCTTAGGGAAGTCACGTGCAATGACAGTCTTTGGTGATCCAAATCGGACATGGATATTAACTTCTTGAGCGCCTTGTTGATGTGCAATTTCTGCATACTTGCCTAACTTTTCTTCAGCATCTTGTACTAATTGATAAACAACATCGCCGGAAATTGACATGCCAGCCAATCCAGAAATTGAATTAGTATCAATGACGTATAATAGATCTAAAGCAGTTTGGTTACGTATCGCAACAGCAGCAGCTTTTTCAACTATTGCCTCAGAAATTTTTGAACCATCAAGTGGCGCCAAAATATTCTTATATGCAATCTTATCTTCTGTCATGGCAGTCACCATCCTTATAAATAATTGTTATTCACATAAATCACTTTATATACCTATATTATATACCTAATAACTGGTTATTGTAAGCGCCATCTTAAAATTTAGATAGTAATGGTACATGTATGTAATCCGTATTTAGGTGTCAAATATAAAAAAATTTGCTTTTTAAATTTCACATGGTATAATGTATTTTATGCGATGAGTCGAGAGGATCATTTTAAATGATCTTTGATAAACGGTCCTCATTAACAGCCGAATTGCTGGAGGATGTTAAGGAAGTTGTGGAACTTGCTTAACTGCACATGACTACCTTTGAATTTTTCAATGGGTGTACGTTGACTGATGGGTAACCATCACGTGAGCTAAGACGCGTCAATCTTAGCAATGCCAAATGAAATACACCGTCTTTTAAAAGACGGTGTATTTTTTTATAAAAGTGCAAAATCTTAATAAGTTGTATTTTAAATCTATACTTGATTAAGTTATTTTCTGTGAAATGGTATATAATGAGGTGTGAGTTGAATATATCTGATAAGATACAGGGGGACGTATCACATGGAAAAATTAATTCAAATTCGCGTTGAAGAGGATGTTCGTAATGCAGCAGATGCTGTATTCAAAGAAAATGGGTTAACGACACAACAAGCAGTTAAGATGTTTTTAACCCAGGTTGCTCACAGTGGTGAGTCACCATTTAATGATTTATTTAGAGCTAAAAACAATTAATGTCATCAAGAATTTGCCATCATACTAGAAATGGATATTTCCATTTCTGGTTTTTATTTTGTATTAGATAAATTGTAGGATATTTAGCCAAATATAGGCATAATTTTGATATACTGATGCTAGGAATAACTGGAGGATTTACATGAAAGCAGTTACTTTTAAAAATTTTTCTTTTTGGCAACGAATTATTATTAACACGATTATGCTATTAGCAATGGCCGGATTATTTAGAGATGGTCTATATATTAGAAGTATTTGGACCGCAATATTAGCTGCAGTTATTTTGGGAATTTTAAATGCGCTCGTGAAACCAGTCTTACATTTGCTTGCATTGCCATTTACCATTTTATCGTTTGGTTTATTTGGCTTAATTATTAATGGGTTAGTGTTGTGGCTGACAGCCTGGGTTGTCGGTGATGGCTTTCGATTTGCTAGCTTTGGATGGGCTGTATTCATTGCAATCATTATGTCTGTCGTAAATATGATAATTTCGAGTTATTTTAGTAAAGACAATAAGCAATAGTTAAGATAGGTGTTGGAAAATGGCAAAAGAATTAACAGTAAAAGATTTATTAGATAATACGCGTCTAAAAATCGTCACCGGTGAAAAATATTTAGACCGTAAAATCACAACCCCAGATATTTCAAGACCTGGTCTAGAAATGACGGGTTATTTTAATTATTATGCACCTGAACGAATTCAACTAATGGGCATTACAGAAACATCATTTGCTCATCGAATGAATCATGCAGAGTTATTACTCATTGCAAGAAAAATGATGCAACCAAACACACCGACATTTGTTGTTTCAACAGGTCGACAACTACCAAAAGAATTTATGCAGGTGGCGGACGAAACACATATTCCAGTATTAGCTACTGAATTAACATCCTCAAAAATTTTAGCTAATATGACTTATTTCTTAAGTGGTGGTTTAGCTGAACGTCAATCTGTTCATGGGGTCTTAGTAGATATGTACGGCTTAGGCGTTTTGATTACAGGCGATTCAGGTGTTGGTAAATCTGAAACGGCATTAGAGCTTGTGCAACGTGGTCATCGTTTAATTGCGGATGATCGTGTTGATGTTTATGCGCAAGATGATGAACGTTTGGTAGGGGAACCACCTGCAATTCTCCGAAATTTGATGGAGTTACGGGGTGTTGGTATTATTGATGTCATGGATTTGTTTGGTGCCGGTGCTGTTCGTTCTCATGCAACAATCGCCTTTAATTTGCATCTAGCAAAATGGCATGATGATCAAGAAGTTGATCGTTTAGGAAATGGTGAAGAAATTATTAATATTCAAGGTGTCGACTTACCTCGGTTCGTTTTACCTGTACAAGCTGGACGAAATCTAGCGGTGTTGATTGAAACGGCAGCAAAAAACTTCCGAGCTAAGAAAATGGGCTTTGATGCCACTGAAACTTTTAATAATAATTTGAATAATCTTATTGCTGAAAATTCAAAGTAAGTAGAATATTGTTGATTTATGGCAGTTGATTAATGATAAAATTGCGAAGATATTAGAATATGGTATTATTATGATATTGCCATTCATGCAATAAGAAGGAGGAATCTCGTGAGTAACGAAATTATTGCAGTTTTAGGTGCTGGATCGTGGGGAACGGCATTGGCAAATGTTGCTGCTGAAAATGGACACGATGTTCGTCTCTGGAGCCATCGCGCATCACAAGTTGATGAAATCAATCAGAAGCATCGTAATAGTAAGTATCTTGGTGACAGTCTAATTAATAAAGGCGTTGTTGCGACAGCAGATATGAAATTTGCTATTCAAGATGCGGACATTGTATTGAGTGTCGTGCCAACCAAAGCAACACGTGAAGTTGCAAAGCAGTTGGTAACGGTTCTTAAACAATTAGAGCAACCGATTATTTTGATGGCTGCAACTAAGGGACTGGAACCAGAAACATACAAACGTGTGTCAGAAATGTTGACTGAAGAAGTACCAGTAGCCTATCTACAAGGCCTGGGTGTTATTTCAGGACCATCACATGCAGAAGGGGTTATGGTTCATGATCCAACACTAGTTACAGCAGTTAGCACCGATTTAGCAACTGCTGAGCGTGTGCAATTAGCACTAAGTAATCAAGTTTTCCGTGTTTATACAAATACAGATATTATTGGTTCTGAATATGGTGCTGCACTAAAGAATGTGATTGCTATTGGTGCTGGTGCACTTGAAAGTTTGGGTTATGATGCAAATGCCAAAGCGGCATTGTTCACTCGTGGACTAGCTGAAATTAGTCGTTTAGGCCAAGCCTTTGGTGCTAACCCAATAACCTTTATGGGATTATCAGGGGTTGGTGACCTATTTGCAACCGCAACATCGGTTCATTCTCGTAATTATCGAGCGGGTGTGCAATTAGGCGAGGGTAAGCGATTAGACGAAATTATTGACAATATGGGGATGGTTATTGAAGGTATTTCAACAACCAAAGTTGCTCATGAATTAGCACAGCAAAAGCACGTTGAAATGCCAATTACATCAGCTATTTATCATGTGTTATATGAAAATCAAGATGTTAAAGAAGCAATTCAATTATTAATGGGACGACCAGTCTCACAAGAAGGGAAGTAGAATTATCATGAAACCAGTACGTAAAGCAATTATTCCAGCTGCCGGATTAGGAACACGTTTCTTGCCAGCAACAAAGGCATTAGCAAAAGAAATGCTACCAATTGTTGATAAGCCAACAATTCAGTTTATTATTGAAGAAGCATTAGCTTCAGGCATTGAAGATATTGTTATTGTTGATGGTAAGTCAAAGCGTTCTATTGAAGATCATTTTGATTCAAATCCGGAATTAGAGAATAACTTACGTGAAAAAGGCAAAGATGAATTGTTAAAAATCGTTCAAGAGACAACGGATATCAATTTATACTTTATTCGTCAATCACACCCACGCGGGTTAGGTGATGCTGTTTTGACAGCTAAGTCATTTATTGGTGACGAACCATTTGTTGTTATGCTTGGAGATGATTTGATGAGTGATCAAGAACCATTGACTAAGCAATTGATTGATCGTTACAATACAACTGGTGAGTCAACTTTGGCTGTCATGCGAGTACCACATGATCAAGTGTCAGAATATGGTGTGATTGCTCCTGAAAAAGAAGTTGAACCTGGTTTGCACCAAGTGAATACTTTTGTTGAAAAGCCAAAGCCAGAAGATGCACCTTCTGATTTAGCGATTATTGGTCGTTACCTATTAACACCTGAGATTTTCGAAGAATTAGAGAAAACAAAGCCAGGTAAGGGAAATGAAATTCAATTAACTGATGCCATTGATTCATTAAATAAGCGTCAACATGTTTATGCGCATGAATTTAAAGGTGACCGTTATGATATTGGGTCAAAGATTGGTTTCTTGACAACTAATATTGAATTTGGGCTACAACACCCACAAACTGGTGAAGCTTTGAAAGCATATATTAAAGCTTTAGCTAAAAAATTGGATTAGTGTTATTAGTTATTAAGATGACGACAATCTTGTGCAACACAGTCAAAGGTTAACAACTGACCATATTAGGTGGTTACGCTGTTAGCCTTTTCTAATGTGATTAAGTGGTAGATTGGTTATCATTTTATATTGATTACAAAAAGTAAGTTAAAGTTCTTGCTTTCTTGATAAAAGCATGTAAAATATAGTAGATAGTTAAGAAGACTTCTATTAGAAGTACTTGAAGGGGGAGGTGTTGTTATGACCCAACACTATGACACAATAATTTTAGGTGCTGGTCCTGGTGGCATGACGGCAGCAACTTATGCTTCACGCGCAAATTTATCTGTATTAATGATTGATCGCGGTATTTATGGTGGTCAGATGAATAATACGGCTGAGGTGGAAAATTATCCAGGCTTTAGCAGTATTTTAGGACCAGATCTTGCCGAAAAAATGTATCAGTCATCAACTCAGTTTGGTGCTGAGTATGCATTTGGCACTGTTTTACATGTGCAGGCTGAAGCTGATGGTTCATGGCGTGTTGTGACTGATATGGACGAGTACACAACCAACACAGTGATTGTAGCGACAGGCTCAGATTATAAGAAGCTAGCAGTTCCAGGTGAAGATCAATATACAGGACGAGGTGTCTCATATTGTGCAGTCTGTGATGGTGCCTTTTTCCGTGGCCAACATGTCATTGTTGTTGGTGGTGGTGATTCAGCCGTTGAAGAAGCAACATATCTTGCTGGCTTAGCCGATAAGGTGACAGTTTTCCATCGTCGTGACAAATTACGTGCACAACAAATTTTGCAGGATCGTGCCTTTGCAAACGACAAGATTGAATTTGTTTGGAATACAGAAGTTGAAGAAATTCTAGGTGATGATAAAAAAGTTACTGGTGTTCGAGTGCACAATAATGTCACTGATGAAGTTTATACGGTTGATGCAGCCGGTGTGTTTATTTATGTTGGTGTTTTACCAGTTTCAAGTGTTGTCACTGATTTAGGTATTACAAATGAACAAGGCTGGATTCAAACAAATGAACGTATGGAGACGGCACAACCAGGTATTTTTGCGTTAGGTGACGTTCGTGAAAAAGAACTACGTCAAATAACAACTGCAGTAGGTGATGCTGCGATTGCTGGTCAAAATGTCTTTTCATATAATGAAAACTTTAAAATGCAACAACATAAAATGACAGAACATAGTTAAAAGTCTTAGAGGTGAATATTTGGTATCACGTACCAATATTTGTAGACTTTTTGTAAGGTTGGGACATCTGGTTTGTTCCAACCTTTTTATTTCATAAAGGATGTGTAAATGACAACTTTTTATTTTGTACGTCATGGACAAACTAATGCTAACGCTGAGAATCTAAAACAGGGACAAATTAATACGTTAATAACGCAGTTAAACGATTTTGGTGTTGCACAGGTAAAACGCTTGGCAGATAAATTTGATTTTTCCTTTGCTGACCAGTTAATAGCAAGTCCGTTAGATAGAACGATCCAAACAGCCAAAATTCTTAATCATCGTAAACAATTGCCACTGACAATTGATGATCGGCTATTAGAAATTTCATACGGGCAATGGGATGGGCAGTCGAATGGCTTACTACAAAATCAATATTCTGATGTATTTGATCAAGTCATACATGATGTCACCCCTGATTATGTAAAATATGCTGGTGATGGCGAGACCTTTGAACAAGTTGTCCGTCGTGTAAAAGCATTTTTGGATGACATGACAAAGCAGTGGCCAAACGATCAAATTGTAGTAGTGACACATGGCTTTACAATCAAAGCTGTTGTGATGACAATTTTTGGCATCACAAGCGCGACAGAAAAATTACCTGAACCAGATAATGCGAGTGTGACAAAATTAACACAAACGTTAGCTGGTGATCGTTATTTGTATTATTACAACCGTGCATAGTGGCTAAATATTTTTTTTATTAAAATATTAATGTTTTTTTGTGGTTTGCATGAGTATAATTGTTTTAATAGTACTTAGGAGGAAAGCAGAGCATGACGCAAGGCGTAAGAGTAGTTGCTTCATCGCATTATGTCCCGCAAGATATTGTGACTAATGATGACTTAGCCACAATTATGGATACGAATGATGAATGGATACAAACACATACCGGTATCAAAACGAGGCATGTTTCGTTGCAAGGAGAAAATACGTCGGATTTAGCGACTAAGGCAGCTAAACAGGCACTTGCTCAAACTGAACTAACGCCAGCAGATATTGATTTAATTATCGTCACGACATTTACACCAGATGGCTTGGCACCTTCAACAGCGGCTTTGGTACAAAAAAATTTACAAGCAGAAAATGCATGGGCTTATGATATTTCTACTGCTTGTGCTGGTTTTATTTTTGGTTTAAGTACAGCAGATAAATTTTTACGATCTGGTGTGGCAAAACATGCATTAGTTATTTCAGCAGAAGTAAATTCTAAAATGATGGATTTTAAAGATCGCGCATCATCTGTCTTTTTCGGGGACGGCGCTGGCGCATTTATTTTAGAAGCAAGTAATCAATCATTGTTGGTTGCAGAAGAGATGCATACGATTGGTAATGATGAAGTTGTTCATTCAGGTCGCATTTCGCCATTACGTGAATTATCGGCGGAAAATTATCCAAAAACAGAAGCATTTCACCAAGAAGGTCGTCAGGTATTTAGTGAAGTCGAACGGTTAATTCCAAATCACATGAGACACTTTTTAACAGAAAATGGGCTAACGCCAGATGATATTGACTACTATATTCCACATCAGGCTAATCTTAGAATTATTGAAATGATTGCTAATCAATTGCGACAACCCATGACCAAATTTACAACGAATGTGACAAAGTATGGTAATACTTCTTCGGCGGGAATTGCGATGGGGTTAGATGAATTAAGACATCAAGTATCATTAAGCGGTAAGAAAGTCTTACTAACAGGTTTTGGCGCTGGATTTACTTACGGTAGTCTCTTGTGTCAGTTTTAATAATCGCTGTATAATGTATATTGAGGAGGCAAAATGGATTATAGTCAAATGTTAGATCAACTAAGATCAGGCGAATTAGATCAATTTATCGTCACTTCAAAAGAGTTTTCCGATTTTTATGTGGTATGGCGAGATTATCCGTACCAAAATGCGATTAGGGGCATTGCCGAGCGTGGTGGTACAATTACTTATACAGCAAAAAATGACGAAGCATCATAGAATAAAATTTAGAGGTTAGCTATTCCAAATTATATTTTATGAAAAAAATATGTAAGCGCTTGCGATTATATCTTAGACCTGATAAAATGTACCTATGAAGGTTGGTTAAAAAAGATTGTTGAAAGCATGACTTAACTTAACCCAAAGTAAAAGAATAATATTTAAATTTAGAGGAGATTATCACCATGGAATCACGCGAATTTCACATTGTAGCCGAAACTGGTATTCACGCTCGCCCAGCAACTTTGTTGGTTCAAGCAGCTTCAAAATTTTCATCAAACGTTACTTTGTCATACCAAGGCAAGGATGTTAACTTGAAGTCAATTATGGGTGTTATGTCATTAGGTGTTGGTCAAAATGCTGATGTTAAGATTTCTGCTGAAGGTGATGATGAGGCAGATGCCTTAGCAGCTATTGCAGAAACGATGTCAGCTGAAGGTTTGACAGAATAATTTTGTAACTGAATTAAACAGATTTTAAGGGAAAATAAAATGACTAATAAAATTACAGGAATTGCGGCTTCAAACGGTGTTGCAATTGCGAAAGCATATAAGTTAGTTGACCCAGATCTGTCTTTTGAGACTCGTAAAGTTGACGATTCTCAAAATGAAAAAGACCGCGTTCAAGCGGCCTTTTTGTCTTCTAAGGCAGATTTGGAAACAATTCGTACAAAAGCTGAAAAATCAATGGGTGCTGATGAAGCAGAAGTTTTCACTGCCCATATTATGGTACTGGAAGATCCAGAACTACTCAGTGGTATTAATGATAAAATTGATAGTGATAAGATAAATGCGGAAGCTGCTGTTAAATCAGTGACTGATATGTATATTAGTATGTTTGAAGGTATGGCAGATGATAATCCATACATGGCCGAACGTGCAGCCGATATTCGTGACGTGACAAAGCGTGTCATGAGTCATCTGTTAGGAAAGAACTTACCAAATCCAGCATTAATTGATGAAGAAGTCATTATCGTTGCACAAGATATGACACCATCTGATACGGCTCAATTAGATCGTCGTTTTGTGAAGGGCTTTATTACTAATGTTGGTGGGCGAACAGCGCATGCTGCCATTATGGCTCGTACATTGGAGATTCCTGCTATTGTCGGTTCTGATGTTGCAACGGCAGAAATTGCTGAAGGCGATACAGTCGTCTTAGATGGTTTGGATGGGGTTGCTTTGGTAAATCCAACGACGGAAGAAATCAAAGTTTACCAAGAAAAAGGAGACCAATATATAGCTAAGAAGGCAGAGTGGGCGAAGTTAAAGAATGAACAGTCTGTTTCTGCTGATGGCAAGAATTTTGTGATTGGTGCTAATATTGGTACGCCAAAAGATCTTGATGGTGTCAATGAAAATGGTGCTGAGGGTGTTGGCCTTTATCGTACAGAGTTCTTATATATGGATTCGTCAGAACTACCAACTGAAGAAGATCAATTTGAATCATACAAGAAAGTTCTAGAAAGCATGGATGGTAAGCCAGTTACTGTTCGTACAATGGATATTGGTGGAGATAAGCATCTGCCATACTTGCCATTGCCAGAAGAAGACAATCCATTTATGGGTTATCGTGCTATCCGTATTTCATTAGATCGTGATGACATTTTCCGGACGCAGTTGCGTGCGTTATTGCGAGCTTCTGTCTATGGTCAATTGTGGATTATGTTCCCAATGGTCGCAACATTACCAGAATTCCGGGCTGCTCGTAATATCTTTAAAGAAGAAAAAGCAAAATTAGTCGAAGAAGGTATTGCCGTTTCAGATGATATCAAGTTGGGTATCATGATTGAAATTCCTGCAGCAGCAGTTTTAGCTGATAAGTTTGCGCAAGAAGTAGACTTTTTCTCAATTGGAACAAATGATTTAATTGGTTATTCAATGGCTGCTGATCGTGGCAATGATCGTGTGTCATATTTGTATCAGCCATACAATCCATCAATTTTGCGATTGGTTAAGAATGTGATTGATTCTGCACATAAGTACGGCAAGTTTGCTGCAATGTGTGGTGAGATGGCGGGGGATCCAATTGCCTTGCCAATTCTTGTTGGTATGGGATTGGATGAATTCTCAATGTCAGCAACGTCTATTCTACAGGCACGTTCTTTGATGAAGAAGTTGGATACAAAGGATATGGCTGAACTGGCCGCAAAGGCAGTTGATGCTGAAACAAATGATGAAGTCATTGCTTTAGTAAAAAGTACTGTAACAGCCGAATAATTATGCTGATTAATAAGACTGTCTTGGTTAAGTAACTGAGACAGTTTTTTGCTATCTGTAAAATTAATTAGGAAATAATCATATCAGGGGATCCTTATTAAGGCTTAATGACATTTAATCATTTTTAATGAGGCACATGATTAACACGTTGCAAAATGTTATCGGTAACATGAAATTCTTTGAAATGATGGTTAATTAAACTTTATAAATATATTTAAAATTAAATTGTATTTATAAAAAATTTAATATACAATTCATTAATAATAAACGAGTTTTATCTTTATTTGGAAGCGTTTTCTTTGGTGGGTAGCAGAGTATTGAATGTTCAGTCAAACTCCGATATGCTAAAACCATTAATAAATATTTGGGGGAACATGTAGATGTCTACAAAATGGTGGCAAAACGAGGTTGTTTATCAAATTTATCCACGATCTTTTCAGGATACAAATCATGATGGGATTGGTGATATTCAAGGGATGATTGATCATTTAGATTATATCCAAGAATTAGGGGTCACAATGATTTGGGTATCGCCAATCTACAAATCACCGATGGTTGATATGGGGTATGACATTTCTGATTACCGAGATATTGATCCACAATTTGGTACGTTGGCTGATTTTAAACGATTCCTATACGAAGCAAAAAAAAGAGGGATCAAGGTTATCATGGACTTAGTGGTAAACCATACTTCTGATCAGCATCAATGGTTTATTGATGCGTTGGAGAATCCTGATAGTGAGTATCGTGATTACTATATTTTTAAGCAAAGTGATAACGGTAAAGCGCCAAATAATTGGCGCAGTATTTTCGGTGGTTCAACTTGGGAACCCGTCCCTGGAGAACCAGGAAATTATTATTTTCACACATTTGCATCACAGCAACCAGACTTAAACTGGGAAAATCCGAAATTAAGACAAGCAATTTATCAAATGATTAATTGGTGGCTTGAACTAGGTGTTGCTGGTTTCAGAGTTGATGCAATTACGCATTTGAAAAAAGATTTAGACTGGGCAAGTCTGCCAGCTGATGGTAGTGATGGCTTAGTTTCTGTTATAAAGAAGGGGCAAAATCGCCCGGGTATTGATCTTTTCTTAAATGAATTAAAGGCGACAACATTTGATAAGTATGATGCAATCACTGTTGGTGAAGCATATGGTGTGCCTGAAGAAGACTTAGGTAAATATATTGGTCCAGATGGTTACTTTTCAATGATCTTTGATTTTTCATATATGAATATTGATGTGAAAAACTCTGATGAGTGGTACCGAGGTCGTCGACAGTGGACAGTAAAAGAGCTACGTGAGGCATTATTTGAATCACAACGAGTTGCGTTCCAAGATAAGGGTACCTTGGCAAATGTGTTGGAAAATCATGATCAACCACGTGTCTTGTCAAAATTAATTCCTAACAAAAAATATCAGACGTCAGATGCAGCAAAAGCTTTAGCAACGATGTATTACTTTTTACCAGGTATACCATTTATTTATCAAGGACAAGAAATTGGGATGAAAAATTTTGAGCGTCATGATATTACTGAATTTAATGATGTGTCATCGATTAATAATTATCAAATGGCACTCAAAGATGGTTATTCAAAAAAGGATGCTTTGGCAGCAATCAATGATAAATCTCGTGATAATGCCAGAGTACCAATGCAATGGGATGATTCAAAATTTGCAGGTTTTTCTGATGTGACACCGTGGTTAACGATGGGAACTGATAGGGAGGGTGTCAATGTCCGAGAAGAAATAGATGAACCACGATCGGTTCTAAATTACTATAAGCAACTAGGACAATTGCATCATGATCAAGACTGGGAATCCGTGATAACGACTGGTGATTTTGAACCGATGGTATCATTACCTGATACAGTCGTTGGATATCAAAGAAAACTCAAAAATCAAATATTAACAGTCCTTGTTAACTTAAGTCCGAAAACAACACAATTTGGTAGTGATAGATATGGTAAGGTACTTAGCCAAGTTGGAGACATCACAATAAAGGAAAATACGATTGAGATGTCTGGTTATTCAGCTATCGTGATAGGCCAGTTTTAATTAAAAAATTTTAAGGCTCGCTATCATAATTGTCTATATGTTTAAAAAAAAGAAATCAATTATTTTTTACACGCAATTAACTTCTTTACATAGGGGTTTTCGCCCAAATTTATTGTCTGATTAATAATTTTTATTCATCGTAAAATCTGAATTGGTACATAAGCGTGGTATAATCAAGACAAGCACGATGAGGGGTGGTAAAAGATAATGTTACGACGACCAATTGTTATGGCAAATTGGAAAATGAATAAATTGCCAAGTGAGGTTAAACAATATATTGCAGCAGTGACACCAAAATTAGCTGATTATCCAAACGTTGATGCAGTGTTAGCGGGACAGGATGTTTTATTGAATGCAATGGTAACTGCTGCAGCAGGGACATCAATTGAAATTGGTGCAGAGAATATGTATTGGCAGGATAAGGGAGCCTATACGGGGGAAACTAGTCCAGCAGCACTTGCTGATTTAGGAATCAGCAAAGTTATCATTGGTCATTCTGAACGTCGAAATTATTTTCGCGAAACAGATGAGATGGTTAACTTGAAGACATTGGCTGCATTACGTAATGGGTTATCACCAATTATTGCAATTGATGAAGCTGTGCAATTAGAATCTTTAAACGACCATGCGCATTGGATCGTTAACCAAGTTGTTGAATCCTTAAAAGGAGTCACACGTGAAGAAATGGGACGGTTAATGTTAGCGTATGAACCAACGGCAGCAATTGGCTCAGGACAAGCCATGAGTCCAGAAATTGCACAAAAAAGTTTACGTGTGATTCGTCAAACGGTTGCTGATATGTTTGACCAAGACATTGCTGATCATATTCGCATTTTGTATGGTGGTTCAGTGAAACCGACAAATGCCTATGACTTGCTAAAGCAACCAGACATTGATGGTGTATTAGTGGGGGATGCTGCATTAGATGCAACGACTTTTCTTGAATTAATCAGCCTCGCTGAGCAAGCAAAGCGAGAATTAGCATAATCAATATCAATTGAAAAGAGAGTGAGACAAAAGACGTTCTGAAATTAATTGTTGTTACAGCGAGGTTTCAGTCTTTTAGAACACGTTTAAGGGCGTCAATCTACCGACTAATAGATTGACGCCCTTTTTAGTTGGACATAGCAGCTGATGTTCCAATTCTTTTTATTCTTTTTAAGGGATTAGATACTACCCAACCGATGAGATAGCTGTGTCTGGATTTGGAATAACGACGGCAGATCCATTATCTGAGGCATCTGAGTCATTGTTGCTCGAGACAGATGATGAGCTTTCAGAACTATCACTAGATGAATTGCTAGTTGAACTGCTCATTGATGAACTAGAACTATCTTCAGATTCGGAACTAGCATCTGAACTAGAACTATTTGAAGAACTATCACTAGAAGAACTGGAACTACTACTTGAGTGACCACTTGAGTTATTACTTGTAGACGATGTGTTGGTACTAGAAGAACTAGGTATATTTGATGAGTGAGAGGCAATTGAGCTCGTCTCGCGACTTGATGTTGCACTGCTTTGGCTTTGTGAGCTCATTGCAGGTGAACTGTCATTCGTTGGACTTTGCATCGCTGAATTATGTGAAGGCTTTGAAGAAGTCATTGCAATAGTGCCAGCACTGGCACCAACCTGATTACTACTAGAAAATGTTGAAATACCATTAGCAGCCAATCGAGAACTAAAGCGTTTCAAATTTGATGATGAGTCAACAGCCGCTTGTTTTTGTGATTGTAGATGAGCTGCTTGTTCGATAGGATTGGTTAACCAACCCGAAAAAGCTTGTGAAGTGCTAAGAAAGCCAATTGGAATAATAATTGATAAAATGATTAATAATGAAATGGTGAAAAATGCGCGCTTCATAAATCCTCCCTTCCAAAATAAAATAGTATGATTAATATAGTTTAACGTGCTTAACAATTACATGATAGTCAATCGTATGACAAAATAGCAACAAATAACTTGCAAAATAATGACTTGTGCCAAATAATGATTGATATTAATGACTTTGATCGTGAAATATGAAAAAAATATGATTTTTTAGTAGCGCTTATTAAACTTACAGACGTCGTTGTTAGCATATACTGTGAATTATGTTACAATAAGTTTCGAGGGATATTCCCATATAACTATACTTTCAAGAATAAGTAAGGAGAAGACAACATGTCTGCAATTACTGATATTTATGCACGCGAAGTTTTAGACTCACGTGGTAACCCTACTGTTGAAGTTGAAGTTTACACTGAATTAGGTGGCTTTGGTCGTGGTATCGTGCCATCTGGTGCTTCAACTGGTGTTAACGAAGCTGTTGAGCTACGCGATGGTGACAAGAGCCGTTTCCTTGGTAAGGGAACTTTGAAGGCTGTTGAGAATGTTAACAAAGTAATCAAGGACAAATTGATTGGTATGGATGTGACTGATCAAGTTTTGTTGGATCGTACAATGATTGACTTAGACGGTACACCAAATAAGGGTAAGTTAGGTGCTAACGCAATCCTAGGTGTATCAATCGCTGCTGCACGTGCCGCTGCCGATGAATTAGGAACACCATTGTATAACTACCTTGGTGGTTTTAACTCAAAGGTTTTGCCAACACCAATGATGAATGTTGTTAATGGTGGCGCTCACGCTGACAATTCTGTAGATTTCCAAGAATTTATGATTATGCCAGTTGGTGCAAAGTCGGTTGCTGAAGCTATTCGTATGGGTTCAGAAACATTCCATGCATTGCAAGCGCTGTTGAAGGAATCAGGTCACTCAACTGCTGTTGGTGATGAAGGTGGATTTGCACCTAACTTCACTTCAAACGAAGAACCATTCCAATACTTGTTGAAGGCCATTGAACGTGCTGGTTACAAGCCAGGTAAAGATGTTGCTATTGCTTTTGACGTTGCTTCATCAGAGTTTTACGATCATGATAAGAAGATTTACACATTAGCTGGTGAGCCTGATAAGAAGGAATACACAACTGATGAGTTTATTGATTATCTAGAAAACTTGATTGAGAAGTACCCTGTTGTTTCTGTTGAGGATCCTTTGGCTGAAGCTGAAGACTTGAACGATGAAGAGCAATGGGATAACTGGGCTAAGCTAACTACTCGTCTAGGTAACAAAGTACAAATCGTTGGTGATGATTTCTTTGTGACAAACACAGACTTTTTGGCAAAGGGAATTGCTAAGGGTGCTGCAAATGCAATTTTGATCAAGGTTAACCAAATCGGAACTTTGACTGAAACAGTTGAAGCAATCGAAATGGCTAAGGAAGCTGGTTATACTGCGATTGTTTCACACCGTTCAGGTGAAACTGAAGATACAACGATTGCTGACTTGGTTGTGGCAACAAATGCTGGTCAAATTAAGACAGGTTCAATGTCACGTACTGACCGTATTGCTAAGTATAACCAATTGATGCGTATCGAAGATTTGTTGACTGATAAGGTTGCTGAGTACAAGGGTATTAACAGCTTTTACAATATTGACAAGTCTGCACGTGATGCAATTGTTAATTACGAAGCAAAATAATTGATTTAAATTAATGGAACTGGCTGTTTTTCAGCTAGTTCCATTTTTTTATTGAGACAATTAAGTACCTATGTTATGCTAAATAGGTATATATGATTGAGATTAAAAATCGAAGAAAGAGGAGGCACCAAAAATGTACGACATATTATTAACAGCAATGATTATCGTTGGTGCATTAATTATTATTGCGGTTATGATGCAGCCATCTAAACAACAAGATGCGTTGTCAGCATTGTCAGGTGGTGGCGGTGGTGATTTGTTTGCAACCCAAAAGGCCCGAGGATTTGTTGCGGTTATGCAACGAATTACAGCAGTCCTTGCAGCAATCTGGTTTATTTTGGGATTGGCGCTAGTTTACCTTTCTTCACATTAAAAAATTACCAGTGCGCAAGACCTCTCGTGACAGATATGACGAGAGGTCTTTCATTTTAAGAATAGTGAGAAATAAATGGATTTACAAAATTTACAAAATCAATTATTTGTTTTTTTGAAAGGTAATCCAACCCAAGCTTATCCAGCACAAACGTTGACAGATGGGTTGCGATTAGATGATACAAACGCTTTTAAGTTAGTGGTCCAGGCTCTAGCTGCATTAGAGCGTGATGGCAAAGTGAAAGTAAATGATCAGGGTGCATTTCAATATAATGCCATTCATGAAGGTATCATTGGTATTTTTAAAGCTAACGACAAAGGCTTTGGCTTTGTTCATTATGATGAAACAGCGCCTGATGTATTTGTTAATCCTGATAATACAGCTTTTGCAACGCAAGGTGATGAAGTACGTGTGAAACTCTTAAATAAGGGTGATGATAAACGTGGTCCTGAAGGAAAAGTTGTCGAAATTGTCAGTCGAGGTCGTGAACAAGTTGTTGGTGAATTTTCTTTAGGAAGTGCTTATAAGGGTTATGTTGGGAGCATTCACTTAACCGATAAGAAATTAGCTTCTTTTGAATTTTTGGTAAAAGAGGGGGGCTTGGTTGCTACTGACGGTGAAGTTGTTGTGGCTGCCATTGCAACATATCCTTCTGCAGAAATGCCAAAACATTTTACGGGAGTTGTAACAGATAAAGTGGGTTATAAAGATGATCCGGGTGTAGATATTTTGGAAATTGTCTATAATCATGATGTCCCACATGTTTTTCCAAAAGCAGCGCTAGCACAAGCAGAAAAAATTCCTGACGAAGTTTTAGATAGTGAACGTGAAGGTCGCGAAGATATTACGGATCAATCCCTAGTGACAATTGATGCGATTGAATCAAAGGATTTAGATGATGCGGTCGTTGTTTGGAAGCTACCAAATGGTAATTTCCATTTAGGCGTGCATATCGCAGATGTGTCACATTATGCAGTTGAAGGTACGCCACTAGATGAGGAAGCGTATAACCGAGGCACGTCTGTTTACTTGACTGATCGTGTGATTCCAATGTTACCTCGTAAAATATCAAATGGCATTGCTTCTTTGAATCCAGGTGTTGATCGTCTTGCAATGTCTGCAGAGATGGAATTTACGCCAAAAGGGAATCTAGTTAATCATCGTTTACATACTTCAGTGATGCGTTCACATGCACGCATGACTTACAAAGCAGTTAATGCTATCTTGGATGGTGATGAGGAAACACGCTCAGAATATTCTGAATTAGTGCCAATGTTTGAAGATATGGCTGAATTGCATGAAATTTTAGCTGCAAAGCGTACGGCACGGGGAGCTATTGAGTTTGATGCACCTGAAGCAAAAATTATTGTGGATGAGCAAGGCAAACCAACGGATATCGAGCTGCGTGAACGTGGTTTATCTGAACGAATGATTGAATCATTTATGTTAGCTGCTAATGAAACTGTGGCGATGCATTTCGATTTAGCGAAAGTGCCATTTTTGTATCGTGTTCATGAGACGCCAGATGCAGATCGTGTCCAAAACTTTATTGAGTTTGTGAAAGCTTTAGGTGCGCCAGTTAAGATTGATCCTGAAAAGGTGAAATCTACTGATTTGCAAGCCATTCATAATTTCTTTGTTGACCGACCGGAAGAACAAATGGTTTCTACGATGATGTTGCGCACCATGAAACAAGCAAAATATTCTAATGAACCATTAGGACATTTTGGTATTGGTGCACAATATTATACACACTTTACTTCACCAATTAGACGGTACCCTGATTTGACAGTCCACCGTTTGATTAAATGGTATGAGAAGAATGGTCTTAACGAGGAAGCACAAGCCAAATATGCGGATAAACTAGCCCAAATTGGTGAAGATACATCAACGAAAGAACGTCGTGCAGTAGATACTGAACGTGACACAGATGCCATGAAGAAAGCCGAATTCATGATGGATAAGGTAGGCGAAGAATTTGATGGTGTTGTCAACGGTGTGTTGAAATTTGGTATGTTTGTCTCATTAGAGAACACAGTTGAAGGACTGATTCATATCTCGAATTTTACAGACGATCAGTATGTTTATGATGAAGCGCATATGGCATTGATTGGTCGTCGTTTACATCATATTTATCAAATTGGTCAACCAGTTAAAGTTCGGGTTGTTCGAGTTGATAAAGAGCAGGCATCGATTGATTTTGTCCTAGTTGATCCTGATGATGCACCTGTAACAGATATTAAGGTACCAGAAGAGCATCGCGGTGCATTTGGTCGTAATCGTGGTGAACGTCGTCATAACGATAAGAGAAATCGATCGTCAAAAGGAAATAAAACGCATAATGATGGTAAGTCATTTGGTGCTTATCAAAATAAACGGACACCAGAAGCAAAACATCAAAATGTTAATCGTAAGGGTCGTCATAAGTAATTCATTTAGGAGGTTGTCATGGCAAAAAAAAAGCGCCGTGTGAATGATGCGTTGGCAACTAATAATAAAGCACGTTACAATTATGCAATTGCAGAAACCTACGAGGCTGGTATTGAATTAACAGGTACTGAAATTAAATCAGTACGAGCTAGTAAAATCACAATTGGGGATGGTTTTGTGCAAATTCGAGACGGGCAAGCCTGGTTAGATAATGTTCATATTAGTCCTTTTGAACAAGGGAATCGTTTTAACCATGAGCCATTACGTAGTCGTCGGTTACTTTTACACAAAAAAGAAATTCGATCATTGCAGGCGGCTGTTTCACAGCAAGGGAAAACGATTGTACCGTTACGTGTTTATTTGAAACATGGCTTTGCCAAGGTTTTAATTGGGGTAGCAACTGGTAAACATCATTATGATAAACGAGAAACGATAAAGAAACGTGATCAAGATCGTGATTTACATCGGATGTTAAAAAAACGATACTAAAATATCATCAAAAAAAATATTGATAAGATTCTTATGAATGAATGTTTTCTTGACAGATAATGCCATAAGTTTCTATCAATTTTTTTTATTTTTTTAAAAAACATGTTCCAAAAATGTTAGAAAAGCTAACATGAATTATCCTCATTCAGTTTGAATAGCGTACAATAAGTTGGTATGAGTATACAGAGAAGAGTCTTGGAGGAATAGACAATGCGCAAGTGGTTAATCAGTTTAGTGGCATTAATTGGGCTAACAGTTGGCATAATGGTTAGTTCGCCAGCTGTACATGCAGCGACACCTCATTACACCATTACAACAGATACGACTTTTCCACCGTTTGAATTTCAAGCTGATGGTGGCAAGTATCGTGGTATTGACATGGATATGCTAAAAGAAATTTCTAAACGTGAAAATTTCACTTATACACTCAAGCCAATGAGTTTTAATGCTGGTGTACAGGCTGTGCAAGCTGGTCAAGTGGATGGTATTGTTGCAGGAATGTCAATTACTGATGAACGTAAAAAAACATTTGACTTTGGGACACCTTATTACAAAAGTGGTATTGTGATGGCTGTCTCGGATAAATCAAAAATCAAAGGTTTATCTGACTTAAAAGGTAAAACGGTTGCTGCAAAGACCGGTAGTGCAGGTGCCGATTATGCGCGCTCAATGGCTAAGAAATATGGGTTTAAAATTACTTTCTTTAATGATTCAAACACAATGTATAATGATGTTTTGATTGGTAACACTGTTGCTGCTTTTGAAGATCAACCTGTTATGGCATATGCCATTCAACAAGGAACTAAATTAAAAATTGTGACGAAGCCAGCAAATGGTAACTGGTATGGTTTTGGTGTAAAAAAGGGTGCTAATACAACTTTATTGAAGAAATTCAATAAAGGATATGCCGCTATTGTTAAAGATGGTACTTATGATAAGATAGTCAATCGTTATCTTGGTAAGGGCGGTTATAATTATAAGAAAAATGCGAATAACCAACATGAGACGACGACTATTTGGGACTTGTTTAATGAAAATAAAAGTGCGTTGTTTACTGGTTTAGTGAAAACTTTAGAATTGACCTTAGTTGGTATTATTCTAGCAGCTATTTGGGGCATTTTCTTGGGAATTCTTGGTGTGATGCCAAGTAAGTTGGCACGTGGATTTTCAACAACCATTATTTATATTTTTCGTGGTTTGCCAATGCTAGTTTTGGCCTTCTTTATTTACATTGGGATACCAAATCTAACAGGTCAAAAAATTCCAGCCTTTACAGCAGGTGTGATAACATTGATTCTTAATGAGGGTGCCTATATTGGCGCATTTGTTAGTGGTGGTTTTAAGTCGGTTGATTCTGGGCAACTTGAAGCAGCTCGTTCATTAGGGTTACCATATGGTAAAGCAATGCGTAAAGTCGTTATGCCACAAGGTATTCGTTTGATGGTACCAAGTTTTATTAATCAATTTATTATTACGTTAAAGGATACTTCAATCTTATCAGCAATTGGTATTATTGAATTAACACAAACCGGTACGTTAATTATTGCCCGCAATTTGCAAGGATTCCGAGTTTGGTTAATGATTGCAATACTGTATCTTATTGTTATTACACTATTAACTTGGTTATCAAACTGGGTAGAAAAGAGGATCAAATAATGGCGACGATTGTTGAAGCACGCAATGTTCATAAGAGTTTTGGTAAAAATGAAGTGCTAAAAGGTTTGAGTTTGGCCGTTGAGGAAGGTGAAGTTGTTGTGATGATTGGCCCTTCAGGTTCTGGAAAATCCACCTTTTTACGCTCTTTAAATAAACTTGAAGCGATTAATAGTGGTGAAATTACGATTGATGGTCAAAATATTAATCAACCAAAGGTCAATATTGATAAAATTCGTGAGAAAGTTGGTATGGTTTTCCAACATTTTAATCTATTTCCTCATTTAACAGTTATGGAAAATATGATTTTAGCGCCAGTACAATTGGGCAAGATGACGAAGGATGAGGCCGTTGCAAATGCTGAAAAGTTATTAAATCGGGTTGGACTTGCTGATAAAGCTGATGTTAAACCAGATACACTTTCAGGTGGTCAAAAGCAACGGGTAGCCATTGCACGTGCATTGGCTATGAATCCTGAAATCATGTTATTCGATGAACCAACCTCGGCACTGGATCCTGAAATGGTCGGTGATGTTCTTTCAGTTATGAAGGAACTTGCTGAAGAAGGGATGACAATGATAGTTGTGACTCATGAAATGGGCTTTGCAAAACAGGTTGCTGACCGTGTGGTTTTCTTTGCTGATGGTTATATTCGTGAAGAAGGTACGCCAGCAGATATTTTTGATCATCCTCAAGATGAACGAACCCGTGATTTCTTAGATAAAGTGTTAAACGTCTAATAAATGAAATAAAAATGCTGAAAACTAGTCATACAATTAAGTGTGGCAGTTGTCAGCATTTTTTATATGGTTATTTTTTTGAAATTATATTTGACATATCGTCATTAGTAAAAGTTACCATGATTGGCTTGGGATTGTTAAAAATACTAGGCCAATCAAGCGGGTGACCATGAGCAATGAATTCCCAACGGTCCAAGAAAGCAATAATGAGTAGTAGTAAAGGCTCTTGGTTTGTTTTTAAAATTTTAATTGATAAACGTTGATCTCTAATTGGTTTTGCAGTTGCTAGTTGTTGACTAACTGTTTTTATCTGAAAATATCTTTTTTCTAGACTACCGAGGACAAACCAATTTAAAGTGCTGACAAATAATAGTTCATGCAATTTTAATGACAAGCCAATTGAACCAACCTGTTGTTGTTGGTTAGTGAGGATAAATCTTGGCAATAAGCCACCAGAAATTTGGGTTATCTCTGCCAAAGGTTCAGAGGACTTATTAAAAATGGTCAGTTTATCATTACGCTGACCAATTTGTCCTGAAATAGTGTATTTTATACGATTGGTAGATGTCGTAACAGTGGTGATACCATCAAGTTGTTTGTGAACTTTAGACATTAATAAATCATGCATGAAAATACCTCTTTATGACATGAAAGAAAAATAATTTTATTTTTATTTTATCATAATCCAGCGTAACAAAGGTTTAGTCGTTATAATAAGGATAAACAAATTGCAATTGAAGTGAATAGGAGTCGCATTATGCCAGAACTATTACCCGAAGACTGGGCAGAAGCATTACAACCAGTTTTACAACCTAATTATGTTGGACGTATGCAAGAATTTTTAGATACGGTTTATTTAGTTGATACAGTTTTTCCCAAGCGTCAGAATGTATTTGCAGCGTTGGAGGCGACGCCGTTAGATGAAGTCAAAGTTGTCATCTTAGGTCAAGATCCTTATCCTAATCCAGGTCAAGCACAAGGATTAAGTTTTTCTGTACCGACAACAATGGCTTTACCAAAATCGTTGATTAATATTTATAAAGAATTAGCAGATGATTTACAGATACAAGCCCCCAAAACGGGAGATTTACATTATTGGGCGAAGCAAGGCGTGCTACTATTGAATACTGTTTTAACAGTACCAGCTCATCAAGCTGGTGGCCATGCTGGCGAAGTTTGGGAACCACTAACAGATGAAATCATTAAATTAGTGGCCCAGCGTGAACAACCAACGGTCTTTATTTTATGGGGGAAACAGGCACAAGCAAAACGACCATTAATTAATGGTGATCAAAATCTTGTATTGATGTCACCGCACCCTAGTCCATTATCAGCATATCGTGGTTTTTTTGGCTCAAAACCGTTTAGTAAGACGAATGCATTTTTAAAAAAATATCATTGTCAACCCATTAATTGGGCATAATATGTATTGTTGTGAATGATGGCAAAAGAAGTGCATGATTTGTTGCTTGAATGGAACATCTTAAGCAGAATGATGCACATTGTCACTGAAAGCGATATGCTATAATGAATGTGTAGTAAAAAAATTATTTTAAGAGAGACGGGGGTTTGTCCATCATGGAGTTGTTTGAGCAATTAGCAAATAAAATTAAAGGGCAAAACAAGACACTTGTATTTCCAGAGGGGGAAGATAAGCGTGTGCAAGGAGCGGCGATTAGGTTAGCCGCAGACGGGTTAGTAGTGCCGATTTTGTTGGGGAAAACGGCAGCCATTCAAGAAACAGCCGAGACAAATCATTTTGACTTGTCAGGTGTGACAATTATCGATCCAGCGAGTTATCCAGAAGATAGAATGAATGTGATGATTCATGAATTAGTTGAGCGTCGTCATGGTAAGACTGATACAGCAACTGCTAAGAAGTGGGTTGCTGATGTTAATTATTTTGGTACGATGTTGGTTTACATGAATTTGGCTGATGGTATGGTTTCTGGTGCAACTCATCCAACGGGTGATACTGTACGACCAGCATTACAAATCATTAAGACAGCACCAGGTTCTTCACGTATTTCAGGAGCTTTTGTGATGCAACGTGGTGATGAGAGGTATATTTTTGCGGATGCGGCAATCAATATTGATATTGAAGCGCAAACGATGGCAGAAATTGCGGTGCAATCTGCGAAAACGGCCCATGTCTTTGGTATTGATCCTAAGGTTGCGCTATTAAGTTTTTCAACCAAGGGTTCTGCAAAAGCACCGCAAGTAGATAAGGTTGCTGAAGCAACAAAAATTGCGAAGCAAATGGATCCAACCTTAGCACTTGATGGTGAGTTGCAATTTGATGCAGCCTTTGTTCCCGAAGTTGCTAAGTCGAAAGCACCTGATTCAGACATTGCAGGTCATGCAAATGTCTTTATTTTCCCTGATTTGCAATCTGGTAATATTGGCTACAAAATTGCACAACGTTTAGGTGGCTTTGAAGCCGTTGGTCCAATTCTACAAGGATTGGCAAAGCCGGTTTCGGATCTTTCACGTGGTGCGAATGAAGAAGATGTTTACAAGGTGGCCATTATCACGGCCGCACAAGCGTTTAACAATTAAAAAATAAAAGTGCTGCTTAACACGTTTGATGTATTCATTTATTAAAGGCGTCATGTGTTTAAAGCGGCACTTTTTGATTATATTATGACAGATTGATTTGAAAGGAGATGAGCAACATGTGTACGAGTATTTTACAAATTGCCCAGGATGGTGTGCATGTGTTATCACGGACAATGGATTGGCCAAGGTTAGAAAATTCACCAATGTTTGTACCCAGAAACTATCAGTGGCAATCCTCATTTAATCAGCACTTCATT
The DNA here is from genome assembly GCF_058107185.1 of Weissella sp. ESL1177. NCBI lineage: Bacteria > Bacillati > Bacillota > Bacilli > Lactobacillales > Lactobacillaceae > Weissella > Weissella sp. ESL1177. The sequence goes on from NZ_CM176591.1 coordinate 193,782, forward strand.
CAAAATAAATTTGCCTTTATAGGTGGAGGTGAATTAAGTCATAAACGAACAGACGTAGCAGATGGCGTAAATGAATATGGTTTATGTGCTCAGAAGCTCACCTTTGGCAATGGTGCGCAATATATGGACGATATTAATCATGATAAAGTTCAGATTGCACCATTTGAATTTATTTTTTGGTTATTAGGAAATTTTAAATCAGTCGCTGATATTTCAGCACATATTTCAGACATTCAATTAATGTCCGAAAAACAAAGTGTTGTAAAATATGGTAATCCGGAATTGCACTTTGCTGTAACAGACCCAACTGGTGCAGTCGTCGTCATTGAACCAACAACATGGCCAATGAAAATTGTCCCTAATCCACTTGGTGTTGTAACGAATAGTCCGCATTTTGAACGTCAAATTGCGCAACTAGAAAAGTATGTTGATTTTAAACCTGAATTTAAAACTGGGGAAATTGGCATTAATGTGCCAAAAGTAACAACCGGTAAACTGTCGGGTAAAGCGACACCACCGGGTTCTTATTCACCAGGTGCTCGTTTTTTGCGAGCAGCCTATCTAAAAGAACGAGCAGATCAACCAGCTAACGAAGATGAAGCAATCATCACAAGCTGGCATCTATTAGATAGTGTGACAGTGCCACGTAATCTCGCGCATCAAAAAACTTTTTCAGTCTATCGTGCGGCAACAGTTGCTGAAAGTCGTAGTTATTATTTTCAGTCGTACCATCAAGGAAGCATTACAAAATTACAATTAACTGATGACATGCTCAAGTTAACAAAACCAATTGTTTATCGTGTACCAGATAAATTAACGGTTAATCAGTTAAATTAACAATCTTTTAAACGGCCATTGAGCTACAAATGAGTAGGTTAATGGTCTGAAATGAATTCTTCAAAAGTGCAGTGACTGAAAGGGTCTTGCTGCCATGACCCTGTAATCAAGCGTTGAAAAATGGTATACTTTGTACTATGAGAATATTAGTGAATACAGTGAATGAAACACAAAAATTAGCTGCTAAACTGGCACAAAGTGTACAGGCGGGCGATACAATTTTATTATCAGGGGATTTAGGTGCGGGTAAGACGACGTTTACACAAGGATTTGCGAAAGAGTTAGGCATTAAGCGACCCGTCAAAAGTCCAACGTTTACGTTGGTTAGAGAATATCAAACAGTAAACTTTCCAATCTACCATCTAGATGTGTATCGACTTGGTGAAGAAGGAAATGCAGAAGATTTAGGCTTATCGGAATATTTTGGTGGTGACGGTGTTGCGTTAGTTGAATGGTCGCAGTACATCAAACCGGAATTACCAGATGATGTCTTACGCATTTCATTTGAAAGAGTGCCTGAACAAGAGACTGCTCGAACCATCACAGTTGTTGCAACGGGTGAACGTTCGGCCAAGTTATTAGCTGCAATGGAGGCATAATGGAAATTTTTATTCGCCCTGCAGATAGACAAGATGCGATGAAATTAATGGGACTGTTATTTGCATTACAAGATGAGTCAAATACATTTATGATTGTACAGGATCCAGAAAACATCGAAATAAATGAAGAAGCCGATAATATCGATATTTTGCAAACAACAACAAATAATATTATGTTAGTTGCAACAACAGAAACAGGTCAATTAGTTGGTCTTGCCTCAGCAGCTGCCAAGCCAAGACAACCTAGACTTGCTGAGGTTGGTGTTGCTGTGTTAGCAGATTTTCAAGGGAACGGCTTAGCACAAGCGTTAATGGCAGAATTATTAACATGGGCAAGAACCTATAGCTCGGTTGATCGATTGTTTCTAACTGTACAAACAGTTAATAAAAATGCCATTCATATTTATCAAAAGCTGGGGTTCAAAAAAATTGCTGGGTCAGAAACACAGATGATGAATAGTGATCATGAACAGGTAGCGGCTTTTGACATGATATTATCAGTTAATGATTGAGGTGTAGACATGAATTTTATTGCAATGGATTTTGAAACAGCCAGTGCACAACGATATAGTGCTGTGTCATTAGGTTTAGCGGTAGTGCGTGATAATCAATTGGTTGATGAATTCTATACATTAATTAAACCAGATACTATTTTTGATAGACGAAATACGCGTATTCACGGCATTACAGCGACAGATGTGATTGACGCACCTGTTTTTCCAGAAGTTTGGGATCAAATTAAGCAATTTTATACACCAAATCAATTGGTTATTGCACATAATGCCTCATTTGATAATGGTGTATTGCGAGAAACATTGATTCATTATGGTATCAGCACACCGCATTATCTATCATTAGACACAGTACGGACGTCACGTAAACTTTATCCACAATTACCAAATCATAAATTAAATACTGTTGCTGCAGCTTTAGGAATTGATTTAGAGCATCATCATAATGCGTTAAATGATACTGTGGCGGCTGCACAAATATTAGTTAAACAGGCAAATGATTTTGGTGTTGAACCGTTAAAACAGTTAGTTAAAGTAATTTAATTAAGGAATTGAAAAATGAAGATGTTAAATGAAGTGTTTCCCAGTTATAATATTCAGGCAAATGTTGATTTAAGTAAGTATACAAATACACGTGTAGGCGGCCCAGCAGATTGGTGTTTCTGGCCAAAAGCACAAAATGAATTACAACAAGTTGTTCGTTTTGCCCATGAACATCAGATACCAATGACTGTGTTAGGTAATGCCTCGAATTTAGTTATTACAGATGATGGCTTGCAAGGATTAGTTATCTTCTTAACCGAAATGCGTCAGATTACAGTTACAAAAAGTCAAATTAAAGCTGATGCGGGTGCATGGATTATTGACGTGGCACATACGGCTTATGATTACTCGTTAACTGGGATGGAATGGGCCGCTGGTATACCTGGTTCCGTCGGTGGTGCTGTTTTTATGAATGCTGGTGCATATGGTGGGCAAATTGACCAAATGTTGTATAGTACTGATGTGATTACAGTTACTGGTGAAATGAAAACATATTATCTTGATGAGTTGGCCTTTGGTTATCGTCATAGCCTATTACAAGATACAGGCGATATCATTGTGAGTGCGACATTATGTCTGCAACCAGGAAAGCGTGCCGTAATTGGTGCAGCGATGGCCGACTATAATGAACGACGTGCACAAAAGCAACCTTTAGAATTTCCATCGTGTGGGTCTGTTTTTAAGAGACCAACAGGTTATTTTGCTGGTAAACTAATTATGGATTCAGGTTTACAAGGATATCAGGTAGGTGATGCACAAGTTTCAACAAAGCATGCTGGCTTTATTGTTAATCGTGGGCATGCCACTGGTAGTGATTATGTCAATTTAATCAAGTATGTGCAATCAGTTGTATATGACAAGTTTTCAGTGAACTTAGAAACTGAGGTTAGAATATTAGGTAGAAAATAAACAAAGAAAGGGAGTATGTGCATGGGCTTATTGCAAACCATTGTCGGATTAACATTCTTAGTAGTGTTAGGCAATGTGTTAGGTTATTTCTTGAAAAAGGTCCCAGTTAGCTTGATTCAAATTGGACTAGGGTTGATTGTCGCTGTCTTTTTTAATATACAGATTAAACTTGATACAGAATGGTTTTTACTTTTATTTATTGCGCCGTTACTTTACTCAGATGCTTGGCGATTTCCCAAGAAGGAACTTTGGGAATTGAGAGGACCAATTTTTGGGAATGCTATTTTATTAGTTTTTATTACAACAATTGTCGGTGGCTTTTTAATTTATTGGATGATTCCACAATTACCGTTGCCAGTTGCATTAGCCATTGCGGCGATTTTGTCACCGACTGATCCAGTCGCCGTTTCAGCAATTGCATCTGAAGCAAAGCTACCACCTTCAATTATGCATTTAGTGGCTGGTGAGAGTTTAATTAATGATGCCAGCGGTTTGGTTGGATTTAAATTTGCTGTTGCAGCAGCAACAGCAGGGACTTTTTCATTGCTGCAAGCGACAGGTGAGTTCCTTTATGTTTCGATCATGGGAACCCTAGTTGGTGCATTGATGGGGTTTGTTATTAATCTTTTTGGTGATTGGTTATCATCTCATGGTAATAATGACGTGTCATTGCGGGTGGTATTGCAATTATTTACGCCATTTTTAGTTTACATCCTAGCTGAAGAAATTCATGCTTCAGGTGTCATCGCAGTTGTTGTTGCAGCAATTATTTTGAATATCCATACAAAACATGACGTTGACTATACCGGTGAATTACACGTTGTTGGTATCAACACCTGGAATGTCTTTGGTTATTTGTTAAATGGGTACATATTTGTTATTCTAGGCATTGAATTTCCGTTAGCAACACATTTAGGAAAAGTTATTTCATTACCAATGGCGATTATCTATTCAGTCATTACATGGTTTATTATTTTTGGAATTCGCGTTATTTGGACGTATGTTAGCCAATGGGTTCGTCTAAAAAATCATAAAAATGAAACAGCTTCTTGGCGAGTTGCCATTACATCTGGTTTAACGGGTGTACGTGGTGCCGTTACCATGGCTGGTGTTTTGTCCGTGCCACTTGTAACAGATAGTGGCGTACCATTTCCCCAACGAGCGTTAATGTTGTTTATTGCCGCAATTACGATTATCTTGTCATTGGTTATGGCAATCATCTTTTTACCAATTATCGGTGGTCAGAAAAAAATGCAAGTACCACCTGGTTCTAATAAGGCGAAGGCACGGGTTGCCCAACATATGTCTGAGCCAAGAGCACGTGTGTACGTTTTACAATCTGCTGTCCGTGAGATTGAAGCACAACGTAGAGAATCAAATCAAAGTGTGGTCTATGAAATTATTCGTCGTTACCAAATTCAAATTCGTCAATTACAATTACAGTTTATGAAGGCGGATAAAATGAGCCCAATTTTAGATGCGGAAATGACATTACGTCAAATTGCGCTTGAAGCAGAGCGTAATACGATTCAAAGATTGTTAGTTGATGAGCGAATTACACCACTTGTTTATGCGAGTGAGGGTCGACGGATTGATCGGGCGGAGTCAGAATTAGATGATTTGGTCACTCATGATAAGGGGAAGCGGACATGGCGTCAAATTCGGCGATTTTTTACAGGTTTTGGACGAATGATCCGAGTTTGGCTAAGTGATGACTCTTCTGACATTTTATTATCGGAATATGAACTAGCTCATCACGAGTCAGCAAAAGAAGCCATTGCAGCTATCTCAAAGTATATCAGTACTGATGAGGCACAAAATTCACAACTTGATCAAACAGCAGCGTATAATTTAATCATCATGTATCGCTCACGATTAGAGCGAGAACGTCATGGCAGTAAAGGTACACAAAATGTAGAAGAATTACGGCTGACGTTAGAACTAACAGGGTTAAATGCGCAACGTGAAGCAGTACAACATTTAACTGATTCACATTTTATTTCAAATGCGACAAGTTTGAATATTCGTCAAAATATTAACTTTACAGAAGCGGGGTTACTAACTAATTTGGAAGAATAGGAGCTAGTATGAATTTTGATATTGATACACTATTAAAGAATATAAGTATTGTACGTATCATTGATGTTCTCATTGTTTGGTGGGTGCTTTATCGATTAATGATGCTCATTCGAGGCACGAAGGCAGTTACTTTACTTCGAGGCGTTGGCATTGTTATTGTGGTGAAAGTTGTGAGTTGGTATTTTGGTTTAGCAACGATTTCGTGGCTAACTGACCAAATTATCAATTGGGGTGTCATTGCCCTAGTTATCGTGTTTCAACCTGAAATTCGTCGTGGACTAGAACACCTTGGTCGTTCAGGTATTTTTAGGCAAAAACAAGCTTACCAATCAGAAAAAAGATTGGTTAATGAGCTAGATGATGCAATTCAATATATGTCCAAGCGGCGTATAGGCGCTCTTATTTCGATCGAAATGGAAACAGGGTTGGAGGAGTATATTGAAACAGGTATTCCAATCGATGCAGAAATTTCTAGTCAATTATTAATTAACACGTTTATTCCAAATACGCCTTTACATGATGGTGCAGTCATTTTGAAAGATAATCGTTTAGCAACAGCTGCTGCTTATTTACCGTTATCTGATAGCGCAACGATTCCAAAGGAGTTAGGCACACGACATCGTGCATCCGTAGGTATTTCAGAAGTAACGGATGCGTTGACTATTGTTGTTTCTGAAGAAACTGGTGCCGTGTCAATTACAAGAAATTCAGAATTAATGCAATCATTATCGCGGGAAGATTATTTAAAATATCTGACACGTCAGTTAGTAACATCAGATGATGTGACTAATCAATCTTGGTGGTCTCAATTACGATCGACCTTGAAGAGAGGTGATAAGTAATATGAAACGACATACTGATAAAATTGTTTATGGTTTATTGACATTGATCGTTGCTATTTTTATGTCTGCATATACTGACGCACAAACAACAACCTCTAATCATCGCGCAAATAATGGTAATGGCTTAACAACAATTGGTAAAATAACCTCTGCCAAAACAGAAACGATTAGTGTACCCATCCAATTTTCAGGGATCAATACAGACGATTACTACATTAGTGGTGCACCAGAAAATGTTGCTATTACAGTCAGTGGACCGGCGGCACTGGTAACAGCAGCAAAAAATACAAAGAATTTTCAAGTATCGGCTAATTTAAAAAATTTATCAGATGGTACGCATACGGTTAGTTTGAAAGTAACAGGTCTTAATAAAGATCTAACTTACAATCTAAAAAAGCCCAAAGTGACGTTAACAATGTATAAGCGGAGTACATCATCTTATTCTGTTAAGACAAAGTATAATAAAGCAGCGATTGCGGATGGGTACACGGTTGGTACGGTTACGAGTTCAGTCAACAATGTTCAAATTATGGGTCGCCAGTCATCAATTAATGCGGTTGATAGTGTTGTTGCAAATGTTCAATTAAAGCGGGATACTAAGAAAACAACACGACAAAAGGTGACCTTACAGGCTGTTGATGTTAATGGTAATCCAGTTGATGTTGCAGTATCGCCACAAGATACAACAGTAAAAATACCAGTTAAAAAAGGTAATGGCACACGTCAGGTACCATTAGATTTAAAAACAAAAAATGGTAATGCATCTGAGTTTACATTATCCGGTTCAGTCAATGAAGTTGCAGTGCAAGGTAATATTGACGTACTAAATAAATTGAAGAATGTGCAAGCTGTTGTTGATTTATCAGGTATTACGACAGCGACAGAACAAAGTGTTACAATTAGCGTACCAAATGGTGCTGAGAGCGTTGATCCTAAGACAGTATCGGTGGTTATAACACCTAAGGAGTAGAATTAAAGATATGGTTGAATTACATTATTTTGGAACTGATGGCGTGCGAGGCATTGCCAATAAGGAATTAACACCTGAATTGGCGTTTCGTTTAGGTCGAATGGGTGGTGCAGTGTTAACACGGCATGCAGATGATCATCGACCACGTGTTTTAGTTGGACGTGATACGCGTATGTCTGGACCATTGCTGGAGCATGCATTAATTTCAGGATTATTGTCTGTTGGCATTGAAATTCAACGTTTGGATGTTATTTCAACACCAGGCGTTGCCTATCTTGTTCGAGCGCAAAAGGCAGATGCTGGTGCCCAAATTACGGCATCACATAATCCAGCTGAAGATAATGGTATTAAATTTTTTGGATCAGATGGTATGAAATTATCAGATGAATTAGAAGCTGAGATTGAAGCGTTACTTGATGCGCCAGAAGATACATTACCACGACCAGCAGCTGAAGGACTTGGTTCAGTTTCTGATTTTAAGGAAGGCACGGCTAAGTATCTGGAATATTTACAGACAACAATTCCAAGTAGTTTAGACGGTATGAAACTAGCGATAGATGCTGCAAATGGTGCAACTTCTGGTTTGGTTGCTAATTTGTTTGCGGATATGGGCGCTGATTTTGTGACAATGGGTACATCACCAAATGGTGTTAATATTAACCAAAATGTTGGTTCAACTCATCCAGAAGCATTGGCCGAGTTTGTTGTTGAAAATGAGGCACAAGTTGGTTTGGCATTTGACGGTGATGGTGATCGTTTGATTGCAGTTGATGAAAAAGGTCAAATTGTTGATGGTGATCAAATTATGTTTATCGTAGGTAAATATATGTCATCACATGGTCGCTTAAAGCAAGATACGATCGTGACGACTGTTATGTCAAATATTGGTATGTATAAAGCCATGTCAGCAAATGGGTTAAATTCCGTTAAAACGGCAGTTGGCGATCGTTATGTTGTTGAAGAAATGTTGAAATCAGGTTATAACCTTGGTGGTGAACAATCAGGCCATGTGGTCTTTCTTGATTGGGCAACAACAGGTGATGGGATGTTAACTGCCTTACAATTATTGCATGTGATGCAAGATACAGGTAAGCCTTTATCGGAGTTAGCATCTGAAATGACGATTTATCCACAAAAGTTAGTTAATGTTAAGGTACAAGATAAGAAAGCAGCATTATCAAATCCAGCAATTAAACAGATTATTGCTGATGTTGAAGTTGAAATGGGCGATGAAGGACGTGTTTTAGTACGACCTTCTGGTACACAAGATTTATTGCGCGTGATGGCTGAAGCACCAACGCAAACAGCTGTTGATGACTATGTTGGTCGTATTGTGACGATTGTTGAACAAGAGGTTGGTGTTGATTAATGTCAGCAGATTTTCAAACGTTAGATATTATTGAGGAAATTACACGTAATGATGGTTCAGTGTATAAAGAAATTGGTAATTTATTGCATAACGGACAAGCGGAGTATGCTGTTGAAGAGGGGATGATAAAGAAGGTTCGTATTTTAAAGATTAATATTCCGCATTCAAAAAATGTGATGCGGTATGAAAATTTTGTGAATGAACATTTTGATATACCAGCAAAAATTGCCATTTCAGAATATGTTGAATGGCAGCGAACACCAGAAATGGATGAAGTTGTTGAAAAAATTTTAGCAGAAAATAAAGTTAGTTAACTTTAATGAAAGAGTCAGAAACATTGTTACCACTTGACTAATGCAAGTTGTAGAACAGTATTTTCTGACTCTTTTTTAATGCTTTTTACCCGTTATAAATGGAAATTTGGTATTATTAGTAATAAGTAATTTTGTGAAAGGTCTGTCAGTTATGAATATTGGATTATTTACAGACACATATGCGCCACAAGTGTCAGGAGTTGTTTCGTCAATTCAAACGTTACGGCAACAACTCATTGCACATGGCCACCGTGTATATATTTTTACTTCAACTGATCCAAATGTCCCCAAAGAAGTTTTGGAACCAGATGTCTATCGTTTTCCAAGTTTTCCATTTATTGGTTTTAAGGATCGACGTTTATCATATCGTGGTGCAATCCAGGCCATACAATTAGCAAAAAAATTAGAGTTAGATATTGTCCACACACAAACGGAGTTTTCATTGGGATTGATGGGTAAACTAGTTGCTAGGCAATTGAAAATTCCCGTTGTCCATACTTTCCATACAAATTATGAGGATTATTTGCATTATGTTGCTAATGGTAAAATTATTCGTCCGGCAAGTGTTGCAGTTATTGCTCGTAGTTATATGTCTGGGATGACAGGGGTGATTGCACCTTCAAAGCAAACTTATGATACATTAAACAAATATAAGGTTTCTGCACCAATTGAAATTATTCCAACTGGGGTTAATGTAAAACACCAAGCAGATGAAGATACAAGTGCACAATTAAGAGAAAAATTAGGACTAAAGTCAGAAACGCCAGTTGTTTTATCTCTCGGACGAGTGGCCTTTGAAAAAAATATCGATACAGCATTATCTATTTTTGCGGAGGTGCTACTAGAAGTGCCTGATGCCATGTTTTTGATTGTTGGGGATGGGCCAGCAATGTCAGCATTAAAGGATCATGTGCGTTCACTTGAAATTGCAGATCATGTTATTTTTACTGGTGAGGTAGAGCATCAAGAAGTTTATGGTTATTATAAATTAGCAGATGTTTTCTTATCTGCATCAATTTCTGAAACTCAAGGATTAACATTTATTGAAGCAATGACCGCTGATACACCAGTGGTTGCTATGCGTAGCCCGTATCTAGAAACAGTGGTTATCGATAGTAATATTGGGGCATTAGCTGATGAGAATTATGATTTACTAGCACCCTTAGTAAGATACTTGCGTGCTAAAAAAGCGGGGCAAATCATTGGTGATCCAAGTGTTAGAAAACAAGTGCTTCATAATATAGATGAAGTCACTTTTGGTCAACGAGTGTTAGATTTCTACTCTGAAGCACTGGTTGTGTATCATGAAGAGGAGGATATGGAAGAGGCGGATAGTATTGATTTTGAATATGCAAAGTCGTTTCTATCTAGAAACCCGGTCCATAAAGACGAAAAATGATTCGAATTACAATGTTCTCTGCAGCTGAGACGGTACCAGGACAAGGGGTTGGTTCAGCTTATCGGGAATTAGTTAATTTATTGACTGAAAAATTTCCTGATAAATTTGCGTTAAAATTTAATAGTTTAGCTAAAACAGATATTAGTCATTATCATACGATTAATTTCAGCTTTTTTCTGAATACTTTTTTGCCTGGTCGAGGTAAAAAAGTGGGTTATGTACACTTTTTACCTGAAACATTAGAGGATTCAATTAACTTATGGCAACCGATTAAAAAAATTTTTTACTGGTACGTGATGTTATTTTATAAGCGTATGGATCAGATTGTTGTCGTTAATCCTGTGTTTATCGATAAGTTAGTTGCGTTGGGTGTTAAGCGAGAAAAGATAACTTTTATTCCGAACTTCGTATCAAAAGAAGAATTTTATCCAATGCCAGCTGAACAAAGCAAACATATTCGACAAAAATTATCATTACCAGAAAATTCATTTATTATTTTGGGTGTTGGTCAAGTTCAGGTTCGTAAGGGCGTACTTGATTTTATTCAGCTTGCTAAAGATAATCCGCAATGGTTGTTTGTCTGGGTGGGCGGTTTTTCATTTGGTGCGATTACGGCAGGTTATGATCAGTTAAAAAAAGTTGTTGATAATCCTCCTAAAAATCTGATTTTTCCAGGCATTGTTGATCGTCAATTAATGAATGATTACTATAATGCAGCAGATGTTTTTTTGTTGCCAAGTTATACAGAATTATTTCCAATGTCAGCATTGGAAGCGTTTAGTACAGGAACACCTACAGTATTACGAGATTTGGACTTATATCGGGCGATTATCGATGGGTACTATTTACCAGCAGGTGATCGATCGGAAATGCAGAAGCAATTAGATAAATTGTTCACAGATCCGAATTTGAAAAATCAGGTGGCAGAGCAATCTTTAGCAGCATCAAATTATTATTCTGCCACAAGAGTTGCTAAAATTTGGGAGCAATATTACACAAGTCAAGTCGATGACACAGACAATGAGGTACATTAATGACGCGGCGAAATGGTATTGTATTTGTTTTGATGATGCTAGCTGGTGGAGCCATATTCTACTGGTCATTTCGTAATGTTGGTGTGGTCCAACTAACACATGATTTACGAAAAGCTAATTGGTGGTGGTTATTGGTTGCTTTATTGGCCATGGTTGTTTATTTATTAGTTGAAGCGATTGTTGTCAAAGTCTTTGTAGATGATTCACATGAAAAATTAGCTTGGTCCGATGCCATTCGGGTACCATTAGTTGAACAATTTGGTAATGGTATTACGCCATTTTCAGCTGGTGGGCAACCAATGCAACTGATTACTTTAGTCCAAGCAGGGGTTGACCCTGGTAGAGCAGGATCAATATTGTTGATGAAATTTGTTGTCTATCAAGCGATGATTGTTGTGAATTTTTTTATTGCAATGATTGTGGGCTACCATTTTATTGCTGATAAATTGAAAGCGTGGTCCTTATTTGTTGTTTTAGGCTTTTTAATTCATTTTATTGTTATTATTGCGTTATTATTAATAATGTATTGGCCAGGGTTAACGAAAGTTCTTGTAAAAATAGTTTTTAAGCCAATTAAATGGATTAAACCAACGAAAGCTGCTGCATGGCAGCAAACTGTGGATGAGAAAATACGTAATTTTCATGCAGAAAGCATCCGTATGAGTCATGATTGGAGTGTTTTAATACGGGCAGTTATTTTAACGTTGATCCAATTGATGGTATTTTACTTAATTCCCTATTTTATTTTATTAGCGCTAGGGGCATCACATATTAATGTTATTCTTGTCATGTCACTACATGTTTTAATTGTCATGGTTATTTCATTATTTCCAATACCAGGTGGTACGGGTGGTGCTGAAATTGGCTTTTCAATGCTTTTCTCGGAGTTTCTACCGAGTGCATCATTGTTGATTTGTGCAATGGCATTATGGCGAATTATTACTTACTACCTCGGAATGTTTGCCGGGATTGTTGCGTTTAATATGAAACCAAAGCAATGAGGGTGACGAATGTTGATGGAAAATGATTTAAGTAAAATTGTCCGACGTATTAATGCGATGGTGAAAGACACCCGGGCAACAATACAGCAACGCGATTTTAGTGTCTTTGGTGTACCAGTTATAACAGTGTTTTATGATGCAGCATCAGGAATATTTGCATTAGAAATAAATCAAAAAGAGCATAGACGTTTTGCGTTTGATGATGTTGATTTACTTGCAATCGACATCTATGAAACATTAGTAGAGTTTAAAGAATCATTTTAGTAAATATAAGGAATATTTATGGTGAATTTCATAAGATATTTGTTTGATGAATAATTTGTGTACGAAGTTTTTAAATTAATGGCTAAATTTAGTCAAATAATATTTGGAGAAAATAAAATGCAACGAGTTTTATTAGCCATTAAGAAAAAATGGCCGGATTTCAACGATACCGTTGGTTTCTTCTTGTTGTCTGTATTTTTAGTATGGTTGAAAACATACTGGGCTTATCAGACGAGCTTTTCTTTAGGTGTTAAAGGAACGCTGCAAGAATTCATCTTAGTAATTAATCCATTACCAACTGCGATTATTTTACTCAGTATTGCACTTTACTTTAGAGGAAGAGTTGCTTATTGGTTAATGGTTTTGATTAATCTGATTCAATCACTTTGGCTATTTGCAAATATGCTGTACTATCGTGAGTTTTCAGATTTTTTGTCACTGAATATTATTAATTCAGGTGGCTCGGTTGATAATAATTTGGGAAAATCCATTGCTGGTATCATTAGTCCAGCCGACTTTTTAGTATTTCTCGATATCATCATCTTGGTTTTACTTTTGGTATTTAAACGAATTAAGTATGATAAAGTCGTTGTTCAGAAACGTTTTGCTGCATTAACAACCCTATTCGGTGTTGTTTTGATGTTGGTAGGTTATGGTCTATCAAGTAAAGATAGATCGGGTTTGTTAACAAGAACTTTTGATAATAACTATATCGTTAAATATTTGGGATTAAACGAGTACGCTGCTTATAATATTTTTAAAACAAAGCAAACGGCAGATATAAAGAAAGACGCCAAAGCAGATGATTTGAATAAAATTAAAAATTATTTAAAGGGTAATCAGACTTTACAAAATGCAACTTATTTTGGTAAGGAAAAAGGAAAGAATGTGATTGTTTTCCATTTGGAATCATTTCAACAATTTCTAATCGATTACAAGTCAAATGGTGTGGAAGTCACACCTAATTTAAATAAGTTCTACCATGATCAAAATACATTATCATTTGATAATTTTTATAATCAAGTTGGTCAAGGAAAAACAGCTGATGCTGAGATGATGTTGGAAACTGGTTTGTTTGGGACAGCTTCAGGGTCAGCAATGGTGAATTATGGGACTTCTAATACTTATCAAGCTGTACCAGCTATCCTAGATCAGCAAGGTTATACGACAGCAGCCTTTCATGGAGATGTCGCCTCATTTTGGAATCGTGATAATACTTATAAATCTTGGGGATATGATTATTTCTTTAGCAAACCATATTATAAGAACGCAAACAATGCTGACTATAATATAGGATATGGTATGAAGGATAAAATTTTCTTGAAAGATTCGGCAAAGTATTTGGAACAATTACCACAGCCATTTTATTCGAAAATTATTACAGTCACGAATCACTATCCTTATGATTTAGATAGTCAAAATGCGTCGATTGCCAAAACGAAGACAAATGACAAAACGGTTGACGGTTATGTACAAACAGCACGTTACTTAGATCAATCATTTGGTGAATTCTTGAGTTGGTTGAAGAAGTCAGGATTATATGATAATTCAATGATTGTACTGTATGGTGATCATTATGGCATTTCTGAAAACCACAAGGCAGCTATTGCCAAGTTAACTGGTAAGAGCAGTATTTCGAATTATGATTTGGCTAATTGGCAAAAGGTACCATTTATGATTCATGCGCCTGGTTTAACAGGTGGTATTAATCATACTTATGGTGGTGAAATTGATGTGATGCCAACATTGCTTCATCTATTAGGTGTGTCAACACAAAATAATATTCAATTTGGTCAAGACTTGCTTGGTACCAATCGTCGCCAGATTGTACCATTTAGAAATGGTGACTGGGTATCGGCAGAATATATGAAGTACGGTGGTAATTATTATGTCACAACTACGGGTACAAAGATTAATCCGAAAGAAGATCCACGTGCGAAAGAAATTATTGATGACACTCAGAAATACGTTGATAAGATGTTGACATATTCTGATGATGTTCAAACAGGTGATCTACTACGTTTTTACACACCTGAAGGCTTTAAAAAGGTCAATAAGAAAGATTATTCTTATCAAAAAGCAAATGGCTTACAATTGTTAAAGAAGATGAATAAAAAGGAAAATACTTCTGTTAAGGCTAAGCATAATAATCAATCAACTTTGAAAGATTATATTACAGATGCACCAGAATTAGGTGGTACACCACAGACTATTCAAGAAGCAACTTCATCTGGCGACAATTCGGATGATAATAAGAGTAGTAGTGAAAGTAATTCTTCTAGTGAAAATCAATAAATAAAGGGATTGATCCTTTGAAACACATTTAAGAGTTCGTAATCAGTTTGTTAGTAAACTGATTACGAGCTCTTTATTTATTAAATAAATGTTTTGCATATAATCAGAGAATTCTTGGATTGTTCGTGAAAATAAAAATAAAAGTTGCCGTTGACGAACGTTCATTTCTAAGGTATATTATATGAGCGGTCATAAATGTACTCACAGAGTAGTATGGCGTGTAAAAAAATGTTGACTTTTTAAGTTAATATCTGTATAATTAATTAAGTTGTCGACGTGGCAGCAAAATGTTGATCATTGAAAACTGAATATCGTTTCGATGAAACAAATGTGTAGGGTCATCAAGCAATTTGCTTGATACAAAAACATTTGCGAAGTCAATTCGCTAATAAATTCGTTTAACTTCTGTTAAACAACAAAAAACAATGAGTTATACTCAAGCTTTTAAAATGAGAGTTTGATCCTGGCTCAGGATGAACGCTGGCGGCGTGCCTAATACATGCAAGTCGAACGCTTTGTCTTTAAATGAAATGACGAGCTTGCTCAGATTTGATTTTATCTGACAAAGAGTGGCGAACGGGTGAGTAACACGTGGGTAACCTACCTCTTAGCAGGGGATAACATTTGGAAACAAGTGCTAATACCGTATAATACCAACAACCGCATGGTTGTTGGTTGAAAGATGGTTCTGCTATCACTAAGAGATGGACCCGCGGTGCATTAGCTAGTTGGTAAGGTAAAGGCTTACCAAGGCCATGATGCATAGCCGAGTTGAGAGACTGATCGGCCACAATGGGACTGAGACACGGCCCATACTCCTACGGGAGGCAGCAGTAGGGAATCTTCCACAATGGGCGCAAGCCTGATGGAGCAACGCCGCGTGTGTGATGAAGGGTTTCGGCTCGTAAAACACTGTTATAAGAGAAGAACGGCACTGAGAGTAACTGTTCAGTGTGTGACGGTATCTTACCAGAAAGGAACGGCTAAATACGTGCCAGCAGCCGCGGTAATACGTATGTTCCAAGCGTTATCCGGATTTATTGGGCGTAAAGCGAGCGCAGACGGTTATTTAAGTCTGAAGTGAAAGCCCTCAGCTCAACTGAGGAATGGCTTTGGAAACTGGATGACTTGAGTGCAGTAGAGGAAAGTGGAACTCCATGTGTAGCGGTGAAATGCGTAGATATATGGAAGAACACCAGTGGCGAAGGCGGCTTTCTGGACTGTAACTGACGTTGAGGCTCGAAAGTGTGGGTAGCAAACAGGATTAGATACCCTGGTAGTCCACACCGTAAACGATGAGTGCTAGATGTTCGAGGGTTTCCGCCCTTGAGTGTCGCAGCTAACGCATTAAGCACTCCGCCTGGGGAGTACGACCGCAAGGTTGAAACTCAAAGGAATTGACGGGGACCCGCACAAGCGGTGGAGCATGTGGTTTAATTCGAAGCAACGCGAAGAACCTTACCAGGTCTTGACATCCCTTGCTAATCCTAGAAATAGGACGTTCCCTTCGGGGACAAGGTGACAGGTGGTGCATGGTTGTCGTCAGCTCGTGTCGTGAGATGTTGGGTTAAGTCCCGCAACGAGCGCAACCCTTATTATTAGTTGCCAGCATTCAGTTGGGCACTCTAGTGAGACTGCCGGTGACAAACCGGAGGAAGGTGGGGATGACGTCAAATCATCATGCCCCTTATGACCTGGGCTACACACGTGCTACAATGGCATATACAACGAGTCGCCAACCCGCGAGGGTGCGCTAATCTCTTAAAGTATGTCTCAGTTCGGATTGTAGGCTGCAACTCGCCTACATGAAGTCGGAATCGCTAGTAATCGCGGATCAGCACGCCGCGGTGAATACGTTCCCGGGTCTTGTACACACCGCCCGTCACACCATGAGAGTTTGTAACACCCAAAGCCGGTGGGGTAACCTTTTAGGAGCCAGCCGTCTAAGGTGGGACAGATGATTAGGGTGAAGTCGTAACAAGGTAGCCGTAGGAGAACCTGCGGCTGGATCACCTCCTTTCTAAGGAAAATCGGAAACCTACACAGTCAACGAAACGATATTTAGTTTTGAGTGGTTAACATTCAAATATGGGGAATTAGCTCAGCTGGGAGAGCGCCTGCTTTGCAAGCAGGAGGTCATCGGTTCGATCCCGATATTCTCCATCGCAACCAAACGGTTGCTTATTAGTTCTTTGAAAACTGAATCATAATTGTAAATTTTTAAATTCATTTCAATTGATATTAATCAATTAAATTGAGCCGAAAAAATACACCGCGTAATTTTTTGAGTTTTTTAAATCAGTTTAAAATCGCTTGTGACCATTGAGTCACAATACTCAAACGAAATCATCAACGAGAGTTGATCGGTTAAGTTATTAAGGGCGCATGGTGAATGCCTTGGCACTAGGAGCCGATGAAGGACGGGACTAACACCGATATGCCTCGGGGAGCTGTAAGTAAGCTATGATCCGGGGATTTCCGAATGGGGGAACCCAACTTGTGATGCAAGTTATCGTTCAATGAATACATAGTTGAACGAAGGTAGACGTTGTGAACTGAAACATCTCATTAGCAACAGGAGAAGAAAGAAAAATCGATTCCGTCAGTAGCGGCGAGCGAACGCGGAGGAGCCCAAACCAGTGTGCTTGCACACTGGGGTTGTAGGACTACCGTTGTGGAGTTACAAATTTGTTTATTAGCAGAAGCAGCTGGGAAGCTGAGCGAAACAGGGTGATAGCCCCGTATGCGAAAGTAAGCAAACTCCCGTGTAGGATCCTGAGTACGGCCGGACACGTGAAATCCGGTCGGAAACTGCGAGGACCATCTCGTAAGGCTAAATACTCCCTAGTGACCGATAGTGAACCAGTACCGTGAGGGAAAGGTGAAAAGCACCCTGGAAGGGGAGTGAAAAAGTTCCTGAAACCATGTGCCTACAACAAGTTAGAGCCCGTTAATGGGTGATAGCGTGCCTTTTGTAGAATGAACCGGCGAGTTACGATAACATGCAAGGTTAAGGTGGAAAGACCGGAGCCGTAGCGAAAGCGAGTCTGAAATGGGCGTTCGAGTATGTTGTTGTAGACCCGAAACCAGGTGACCTACCCATGTCCAGGGTGAAGGTGCGGTAAAACGCACTGGAGGCCCGAACCCGTACATGTTGAAAAATGTTGGGATGAGGTGTGGGTAGCGGTGAAATTCCAATCGAACTTGGAGATAGCTGGTTCTCTCCGAAATAGCTTTAGGGCTAGCCTCGGAAGATAGCGTGTTGGAGGTAGAGCACTGTTTTGGTGCGGGGCCCATCTCGGGTTACTAAATTAAGATAAACTCCGAATGCCAATCACGTATGTCCGGGAGTCAGACAGTGAGTGATAAGATCCATTGTCGAAAGGGGAACAGCCCAGATCGTCAGTTAAGGTCCCTAAGTGTGTGTTAAGTGGAAAAGGATGTGAAGTTGCATAGACAACTAGGATGTTGGCTCAGAAGCAGCCACCATTTAAAGAGTGCGTAATAGCTCACTAGTCGAGTGATTCTGCGCCGAAAATGTACCGGGGCTAAACACACCACCGAAACTACGGGTGCCACATTAGTGGCGCGATAGGAGAGCGTTCTAAGGGCGATGAAGTCAGACCGTGAGGACTGGTGGAGCGCTTAGAAGTGAGAATGCCGGTATGAGTAGCGAAAGACAGGTGAGAATCCTGTCCACCGTATGACTAAGGTTTCCTGGGGAAGGCTCGTCCTCCCAGGGTTAGTCGGGACCTAAGGTGAGGCCGAAAGGCGTAGTCGATGGCTAACAGGTTGAGATTCCTGTACCAGGTGAACATGTTTGAACAATGGAGGGACGCAGAAGGCTAACAGAACCCAGCAGTTGGAAAAGCTGGGTCAAGCAATGAGTCTGAGAGTGAGTCAAATGCTTGCTGTCATAAGGACAAGTTGTGATGAGGACCGAAATCAAGTAGGGAAGTCTGTGATGTCACGCTGCCGAGAAAAGCTTCTAGTTAGTGTTTACCTGCCCGTACCGCAAACCGACACAGGTAGTCGAGGAGAGCATCCTAAGGTGAGCGAGTGAACTCTCGTTAAGGAACTCGGCAAAATGACCCCGTAACTTCGGGAGAAGGGGTGCTCAGCGCAAGCTGAGCCGCAGTGAATAGGCCCAGGCGACTGTTTATCAAAAACACAGGTTTCTGCAAAATCGTAAGATGACGTATAGGGGCTGACGCCTGCCCGGTGCTGGAAGGTTAAAAGGAGTGCTTAGCTTCGGCGAAGGTACGAATTGAAGCCCCAGTAAACGGCGGCCGTAACTATAACGGTCCTAAGGTAGCGAAATTCCTTGTCGGGTAAGTTCCGACCCGCACGAAAGGCGTAACGATCTGGGCGCTGTCTCAACGAGAGACTCGGTGAAATTTAAAGACCCGTGAAGATGCGGGTTACCCGCGACAGGACGGAAAGACCCCATGGAGCTTTACTGTAGCTTGATATTGAGTGTTTGTGCAGCTTGTACAGCATAGGTAGGAGCCGTAGAAATCGGGACGCTAGTTTCGATGGAGGCAAACGTGGGATACTACCCTCGTTGTATGAACACTCTAACTCACACCACTAAGCGTGGTGGAAGACAGTGTCTGGCAGGCAGTTTGACTGGGGCGGTCGCCTCCTAAAAGGTAACGGAGGCGCCCAAAGGTTCCCTCAGAATGGTTGGAAATCATTCGCAGAGTGTAAAGGCACAAGGGAGCTTGACTGTGAGACTTACCAGTCGAGCAGGTACGAAAGTAGGGCTTAGTGATCCGGTGGTTCCGCATGGAAGGGCCATCGCTCAACGGACAAAAGCTACCCTGGGGATAACAGGCTTATCTCCCCCAAGAGTCCACATCGACGGGGAGGTTTGGCACCTCGATGTCGGCTCATCGCATCCTGGGGCTGTAGTCGGTCCCAAGGGTTGGGCTGTTCGCCCATTAAAGCGGTACGCGAGCTGGGTTCAGAACGTCGTGAGACAGTTCGGTCCCTATCCGTCGCGGGCGTAGGAAATTTGAGAGGAGCTGCCCTTAGTACGAGAGGACCGGGGTGGACGTACCACTGGTGTATCAGTTGTTCCGCCAGGAGCACCGCTGAGTAGCTATGTACGGATGAGATAAACGCTGAAAGCATCTAAGTGTGAAACTCGCCTCGAGATGAGATTTCCCATTCAGTAATGAAGTAAGACCCCTCAAAGATGATGAGGTAGATAGGCTAGAAGTGGACGTGCGGTGACGCATGGAGCGGACTAGTACTAATGGTTCGAGGACTTAACCAAGTAGCAAGTGGTGTAAGGCAAAAAAGCAATTATGATTCAGTTTTGAGGGAACTAAGTTCACTCAATTAGAAACGTGTCGTGATGATGGCACTGAGGTCACACCTGTTCCCATACCGAACACAGTAGTTAAGCTCAGTTACGCCGAAAGTAGTTGGAGGATCGCCTCCTGCGAGGATAGGACATTGCGATGCATATGGACGTTTAGCTCAGCTGGGAGAGCACCTGCCTTACAAGCAGGGGGTCACAGGTTCGAACCCTGTAACGTCCATTGGTCGCATGGTCTAGCTGGTTATGACGTTCGCCTGTCACGCGAAAGATCACGGGTTCGAGTCCCGTTGTGACCGTTTCAATTAAGTATTACATCATATCATAGGGGTATAGTTTAGCGGTAGAACAACGGTCTCCAAAACCGTCGGCGGGGGTTCGATTCCCTCTACCCCTGCCATGGCGGTAGTGGTGAAGTGGTTAACACACCGGTTTGTGGTTCCGGCACGCGTGGGTTCGATCCCCATCTACCGCCCTTTAATGATGTAGTATTTAATATGATGCCGTTGTGGCGGAATTGGCAGACGCGCTGGACTCAAAATCCAGTTCCCGCAAGGGAGTATGGGTTCGACCCCCATCGACGGCATTAGTATGGTCCCTGATAGTCTTTTTATAGGCTCTTAGGGATTTTTGTTTTATAAAGAACCGTTGTTACTAATATAAGGAAATCAAGTGAAGTATTAAAACAAACGAATTTTTAAAGATAGCATTGATGATTAATTTATTTTTGACATATGTTAGATTAGTTATAATTAATTAGAATATATTTTTTTTAGAAAGGAACAGAATAAATGACAAATAAACCAATCACTAGTGAGACGCATCAACAGTTAATGGTAGATTTTAGTGTAGCTGGTCCTCAAGTTGGTGAAAAAAATATTTCTTTATCGGATGGATTTTTAGTACGTGATGAAAATAATGAGGAAAAGAATTATTTTCATTGGGATGTTATTCGTCGAGCTGATGAAACTTATTGGTCACCTTTAGATGGTGATCGCAAAACGCTATATGACATCACGGCGTACAAAATTAAAAGTAAAGAGACGAATCAGTGGCTAACTATTGCTGAATGGTTTTCTGCTGATAAATTTTGATAATAAATAAGAAAAGTATTAAACAACATTTATTTTGTTGACATAATTATATTGCAGTATTTTAACATGTAAAAAGGGGACGTCAATCTACCAAATGATGAGGTAGATTAACGTCCCCTTTTCAGATATAACACACTAATCGCTCAGTCAGTTTTATGATTATAAATGAATTTAATCAAGCGTTGACATAAGATGATGACTAACAGAACGGTACCAATTAGAAAGCCGTATTTCGCAATTTGATGACCTGGTGTTTGATAGCGCAGGACAATGTGATTCGTGCCAGTTTTTAAAGGTATACCAATAAAACCTGTACCTAATGCCACTAATCGAGATGAATGATCAACTGCAGTCCAACCTTTACTATATGGAATGGTTGTTGCTAATATACTTGCCTTTTTCACTTTAATTGTTGTTGATAATTGATTATTTGTTAATGTGTATTTAGGTGCAGTTTTTTGGATTGTTTTAGCCACTTTATTGAATCGATAATCAGTAGGGATAGCCTTAACTTGTACATCAAAACTATATTCACCAACCTTGCTAAATGTTAATGGGATGAATGTTTCTTTCGTTGTATCACTTGCTTGTCCAAGATTGAGCGTTACTTGCTTTTGTGGATTATAAAATGATAAGTTTGATTGCCCTGTTTGAGTGAATGTATTCGTTATATTATTATAAGTTGCAGTTAACGTATAACCCGTTATTTCTTTGCCAATACTACTAAAGTGATGCTTATACCAATTCCACGTAAAAGCTTTCTCATTATAGCGACGATCAATAAGGTTTTGTTCATTTTGACCATTTTGTTGATGATCATAACGGTATTTTGTTAAAGCAATCTGTTGTTGTTGTTTGATATTATACGGATGGAAATGAATGTTAGAAAGTTCCAAATGTAGCTCAGTACCAGCTAAATCTTTAGAAGGACTGAGATAAAAACCAGCTGGTAACCAATCGGAATTCGTTTTATAAGTCATATGTAATTTTTTAGTCGGTGACTTAGTTAGATTTGTCCGAATTGGTGCTGTTTTAACTGATTTTGCAAATCGTGAATGTTGTTTGGTGCGACTATTCTTGACGACAATACTGTCTGCTAAACTAGCCTCCTTAGTTGTTGGTGATAGCTTATCATAGTCAGTTTGACTGATTTTATACTTTGGAAAATATAATAATGGGTAAGCATTTTTAGAATGTACAAGTGATTGACCATTAACAACTTGATTTGCCACGACCTGATATGAATAAGGGGTCAGAGAATTTGGATTCTCATAGCGATCCGAAACGCCCAATACATTACTAAGAACATCACGAGAGTCAAGATTACCAGTAATATCATTAGGATTGGCAGTATTAATCGCAAGTTTTGCGAGTCCGGAACCTACAGCACCATTTTGCAAGGACCAATAACTTTCGATATTATTCAACGGTCCAATAATAGGTAAGTTGGTTGCCGGTGCAATACCGGTTGCATTATTTAATTGATTGTCAACATAAGCTCTTGTGAGCGCTTTTGTTTGTGGTTTTAAATATTGATGTTGTTGTTTGATTAGTGTTTGAACAACTTGATTAGACAGTGAATCAGTCGTATCTGGATTAGTATTATTTGTGTGATTACGAATAGTTAACAAGAAAACATTTGACAGAACGAGTACAACTAACCAAATTGGTTTAAAATGTGGTGTTGACTGGGTTAACCATAAAACAATGATCGTCACAAAATAAATAGCAATCATGACGCCATAGCGATTATTTAAATTAAAATTACTAATAATAAGTAATGAAAAACTAGCAATTAAACCAACAATGAAAAAGTAGAGATAGTCACGCTTTGAAAGATTGGCTAAATCATTAAGCATTTGCAACAATATAAAGCTTGCTGGTAATAAAATTAGGAATAACCAGCGATTAGAAGGTGAAGAACCACCATTTAAAATAGCAGCAAAAGCTGGTAGACAGACACCTATTGAACAAATAAGCCATAGATAATTAAAATAACGATATTGATGCCAACGACGTAAACTAAAAATAATTGCCATGATACTTAGTGCGCTAAAACCACCAGTTAACCAAAATGATGGTGTTGTCAGGTTAGCAATTAAATTTCCCGGTAACGCAAAATAATAGTATAAGGGATAAAGGGTGAGACCATTAGCCAGTTCATTATTTGAACGTGCAGAACTAAAGACTGCATTCACACTAGGAATGAACAATGGACTTGCTAGTAAACTACCGATTATGCTAGCGAGTAATACCTTAAAATGTGTTGTCCACTTCGTCCATGTATGATGATAAAATTGATAGCCGACCCAGAATATCCCTAAGCCAATGACCATCATAAATGCGAAATAAAAATTGTTCCAAAGTGTCCAAAAAATCATGACAATTAAGAAAATATAATTTTGTTTTGATAGTGCATAATCCATTGCTAAAATAAGCAATGGGAAAATGATTAATGGATTAATGAAAAAGGGATGTTCAAAAACGGCAAAGGCTGTATAACCAGAGAACACATAACTAAAAGCGGCTAATTGATACTGCCAAATAGGTCTTTTTTTGAACCAATGATGGGCAGCTACTAAGAAGGCCACACCAGCAAGATATAACCTGACAATAATCATGAAGTTGTAATAGTTTAATAGATGTGATTTAGAAATAAAGGCAACGCCATAGCTAAAAATATCACCTAGCGTATAGTAGGAAAAAGTTTGATAATAATCTGCCCCTAAACCGAGTTGCCATTGCCAACTTGTCGGTAAATAATGGTTATGAATAATATCTTTTAAATCATTTTGCCAGTGTACTAAGGCTGGCACATGTTGGGCAATACCATCAGATTGCCAAACTAATGAAGTATCAGTCAAATAATAGGGCATAAAAATAAATAATGCGATAATAAAAAAATAAATTGTATAGGTAATAAGTGATCGATAAGACCATTTAAGATGCAATTGCATGTTTGATACCTCCAAAAGACTATCCAAAATATTATATCATTTCCAAGAATAGCTTATGAAAAAAATACACAAAAATAAGAGACAAAGTAGTTTTTAAAAAATATAATAAATAATTAAGAGTAAGTGTGTAACCGTTTACAGATTGCATAACTTAGTCTATAATGACACAAGTACAAGTATGGATCGTACTTGTGTCACTATTATATAAATAAGGAGCGTGGCAATTATGGTAAATTTCATTATTGCTAGTCATGGTGAATTTGCTGCGGGTATCCGACAGTCAGGTCAAATGATTTTTGGGGAGCAAGAAAATGTGCAAGTTGTAACATTTATGCCCAACGAAGGTCCAGAAGATTTGATGAAAAAGTTTGAGGATGCACTTGCAACATTTGAACCTGAGGGACAGGTCTTGTTCCTCGTTGATTTGTGGGGTGGATCACCATTTAACGCTGCATCTCGTATTCAAGCTTTGCATGAAGATCGTATGGCGATTATTACAGGCTTGAACTTGCCAATGTTAGTAGAAGCTTATGGGGCACGTTTTACAATGGAAACGGCTGCTGAGATAGCAAGTTACTTGATGCCAGTTGCAAGAGATGGTGTTAAAACCCTGCCTGAGACGGAGGAAACAACAGCAACGACTGAAAATACTTCAGAAGATGCACAACCTGTTGTTGAGGCTGGTGATGTGAACGAAGTCATTCACACGGGCACGGCAACGATGGATGTTCGTTTGGCACGTATTGATTCACGTTTGTTGCACGGACAAGTTGCAACGGCATGGACTAAGACGGTAGCACCAAACCGAATCATTGTTGTTTCAGATAGTGTTGCAAAAGATGAATTACGTAAGACTTTGTTGACGCAAGCGGCACCGGTTGGTGTCAAAGTAAACGTTGTGCCCATTCAAAAGTTGGTTGATGTTTGGGATGATCCACGTTTTGCATCTGTTAAGGCACTATTATTATTTGAAACACCACAAGATGTCGCAAAAGCGGTTGAAGGTGGCGTAAAGTTAAATGAAGTTAACATTGGATCAATGTCTCATTCAGAAGGCAAGCGGATGCTAACAAATGCTGTTGCTGTTGATGATGAGGATATTAAGACATTGGAATACCTACGCGATAATGGTGTGACTTTCGATGTTCGTAAAGTACCAGCTGATCAAGGTAAAGATGTCTTTGACTTGTTGAAGAAGTCATAATTTGTTTTTTAATTTATTAGAGAAATTATTCGGGAGGATAACGCATGATTTCAGCGTTTTTCGTAGTTCTATTTGCATTCCTTGCTGGAATGGATGGAATTCTAGATCAATTCCAGTTTCATCAACCACTAGTTGCCGCCACATTGATTGGGTTGGCAAATGGTCATGTAACTGAGGGTATTATTCTTGGTGGAACATTACAAATGCTTGCCTTAGGATGGATGAACATTGGAGCAGCTGTTGCACCAGATGCGGCATTAGCATCGGCTGTATCAGCTTACCTTGTTACTGGTCCAGCACAAGTTAGTGTTGATACTGGTATGGCGATTGCTATTCCATTGGCTGTTGCTGGACAAGTTTTGACAATTGGTGTTCGTACAATTACAGTTGCTTTAGCTCATATTGCTGATAAGCAGGCTGAAAAGGGTAGTTTACGCGGTGTTGAAACTGTTCACTGGTCAGCCTTAGCATTACAAGGTTTGCGTATTGCAATTCCTGTTATTATCGTGATGGCCGTGGGTGCTGGTCCTGTTAATACTGCTTTGAACGCAATTCCTGATGTTATCACAAAGGGATTGGCTGTTGCTGGTGGCTTTATCGTGGTTGTTGGATATGCCATGGTTATCAACATGATGGCAACTGCTGAACTATGGCCATTCTTCTTCTTAGGATTTGCATTGTCAGCAGTTACAGAATTGAATTTGATTGCAATGGGTATGATTGGTCTTGTACTGGCCTTGATCTATCTACAACTATCACCAAAGTTTAATGGTGGCGGTTCAGGCAAGGGTGGTTCAAACAGTTCAAATGGTGATCCAATTGATACCATTTTAAATAACTATTAGGCTTGGAGGATAGTACATCATGAGTGAAAATGAAAAAAATGAAGTTCACTTGACTAAAGGTGATCTAGTTAATACTTGGTGGCGTTCAACTTTCTTGCAAGCTTCTTGGAATTATGAACGTATGCAAAACGTCGGTTGGGCATTTTCAATGATTCCCGGTATCCGTCGTTTGTACAAATCAAAAGAAGATCGTGCAGCAGCATTGAAGCGTCACTTGGAATTCTTTAATACGCATCCATATGTCGCCTCACCTATTTTAGGTGTTGAGCTTGCCATGGAAGAGCAACGTGCAAATGGTGCCGAAATCAATGATGAAGGTATCAACGGTGTTAAGGTTGGAATGATGGGGCCTTTGGCTGGTGTTGGAGATCCTATTTTCTGGGGAACGATGCGTCCTGTCTTAGGCGCTTTCGCTGCTGGTATGGCCCAAACAGGGTCAATTTTGGGACCAATTATCTTCTTTGTGGTATGGAATTTGATTCGTATGTTGTTCCTATGGTATACCCAACAATTGGGTTACAAAGAAGGAACAAATATTACACAAGATTTGGCTGGTGGTGCTATGCAAAAGATCACCACGGGTGCTTCAATCTTAGGTATGTTTATCATGGGTGTGTTGGTTCCTCGTTGGACAACTATGAACTTCCCAATGGTGATGTCTAAGGTTAAGGTCCAAAGTGATGCGACAGCTGGTGTACCAGGATTGGCTAAGGCAATCAACAATGGTGATGTTTCAGCTTCACAAATTGCTGATGTTGTAACAAAGATTCAAGGTGGTCAATCATTAACAGCTTACAAAGTGACGACATTACAAGATACATTGGATCAATTGTTGCCAGGTTTGGCACCATTATTGTTGATGTTTATTGTACTTTGGTTACTACGTAAGCGTGTATCAGCAATTACAATTATCTTCGGATTGTTCATTGTTGGTATCTTGGCATACGCCTTTGGCATTATGTCATAAACCAATTTTCAATAAATTTGCTAAAATAAAAGATGAGGTCGTTATCATAACTGCCCCATCTTTTTTATATAATCTAGGAGAAAAAAATGGTTCAGGCATTAAATACAAAAATAAACTTATCAGGTAATGCAAATGCATTGATGTCACCAGTTAATATTCAACAAGGCAAAATATATTATGGTGATCGTGGGATAGAATTTCGAGCAAACATAGGTGGTGGTTTTATTCAAATTCCATGGCAAAATGTTGAAAGTATCAGTATTGAAATTATGATGAAATTTTATTACCGTGGTTATTTCATCAAAACAACAAATGGTAAAACTTTTGAATTTGTTGGTGGTAAAGCAAAACAAGCACTTGAGATTTTTAGAGAATATTTAAAACCTGAGCAAGTTTTACGACGTAAGGGTGTTTTGGAACGAAAACGCAAATGATTTGTGTTAAAATGAGCAAATAGGGGGATTGGTTAATGAAAACATTGAATTTGTATGTTGTACGCCATGGGAAGACGTATTTTAATCGTTATAACAAGTTACAAGGTTGGGGTAATTCACCATTGGTTGATTCGGGGATTCAAGATGCCCATACTGCAGGTCAAAAATTAGCGCAGGTAAAATTTAAAGCAGCTTATAGTTCGGATACAACTAGGGCAATGGATACAGCTAAAATTATTTTAGACGAAAATAAAAATAGTCGTGATATTCGATTAATTACAGATGCAAAATTTCGAGAAGAATTTTATGGTAGTTTTGAAGGTTCAAATATGGACGTCGCTTGGACAAATGCAGGTGCACCAGTGGGTTTAAGAACGTATTCAGAAATTGTTGATCATTATGGTGTTGATAAGACGAAAGATTTATTAAAAGATGCTGATCCATGGCACGATGCAGAGAATAGTGATGAATATTGGGAACGCGTTATGGCAGGATTAAAGCGTATTTTGATCAATCCAGTGTTAGATGATGGTGACAATGTTTTATTAGTTAGTCATGGTAATACATTAATTTCATTAGCAGATCGTTTTGGTGAGGGGAAAATCCAGGTACATGAACGGCCAGCTAATGGATCAATTTCACAAATGGCGTTAAATAAGGCAGGGTTAACGATCCTATCCTATAATAACCAACCTGTACAGGACTAAATTAGTGATAATTGTTTTTGATTTTATTAACATAATGCAGGACACTATTTGAAATATGGTGTCCTGCATTATTGTATTTGTTATGCAATTCGGCATATCTTTTTATGACGTGCTATACTTATTCACGTTTATAAAAGGAGGGCAGCATTGTGACCCGTAAGAAAAAATTACCAATAGGGACTGCAATCGTTGTTGCAGGGTTATTAATTTTACAACAGACCGGCTTCATTAAATTTGATGATTTATCAAGTTCGCAACAAAGTCAGTCAGCACCGTCATCCAGCGTTACAACAAAGATACATAGTAAAGATGGCGTTAATTATGGGACAGTAGCTGATGAACATCCAAGTGAATCATTAGCAAAAACAGTTTTAACACCAGAAATTAAGAAACAACTAAAAAGTAGTCAAGTTTCATATAATCAATCAGGTGCGTTTATTGTTAATAACAATCAGACAAATTTAGATGCGTTAGTTAAGGTCGCACCTTATGTGCAATTATCACAATTGGATAGTCATGAACGTCCAGGTATGGCCAATGCATTTTTAAGTAAAAGTTCACGTCAATACCAATCTCGTTCAGAAACAGGTAATTCACAAACCGTTAATCCAGTGGGCTGGCAACAAGTAACAATTGGTGGACGATACCACACATTGTATAATCGTGGGCATTTAATTGGTTATGCATTAGCTGGTAATATTCGCTCATTCGATTCTTCTGAAGCGAATAAACAAAATATTGCGACGCAAACAGCATGGGCCAATCAATCTTCAAATGGGAATTCAAAAAATACAGGTCAAAATTATTATGAAACACTTATACGTAGAGCATTAGATCGTCATCAAAATGTTCGTTATCGAGTGACGCCACTTTATAGTGATAACAACTTAGTACCTTCTGGTAATCATTTGGAAGCAAAGTCAAGTGATGGGAAGCTACAATTCAATGTCTTTATTCCTAATGTACAACCAGGAGTTGAAATTAATTATGCGACTGGGGCTAGCACAACGATAAATTAGAGAGATGTAAATTTTCATATAGATTATGGTTACTTTAATATTTATATTGTAAAAGATGATGTGTAACTAATATATTTGGAGGGTATAGTTATGGAAAAAGAACAACAATTATCAATTTTAAAAGATCTAGTTGCGATTACATCAGTCAATAATAATGAGCGACAGGTTGCTGATTATCTGAAACAATTATTTGATTCTGTGGGGATTACTAGTACTGTTTTACCGCTTGAAAATTCTCAATCGCGAGCAAATTTGGTTGCAGAAATTGGTTCGGGGAAACCAGTATTAGCTGTTTCAGGGCATATGGATGTTGTATCCGTTGATCCAGATAATTGGGCAACTGATCCATTTGAGATGACTATTAAGGATGGTAATATTTATGGGCGCGGCACAACGGATATGAAAGCTGGGTTGGCAGCTTTAGTTATTGCAATGATTGAATTAAAGCAAAGTGGTGACAAAATTCCTGGGACGATTCGTTTGTTAGCAACGGCCGGAGAAGAAGTTGGCATGCCCGGTGCCACAGCACTAAAAGCACAACATTATATGGATGATGTTGATGCCTTACTAATTGCTGAACCATCAAGTGAATATCGCGCCATATTTGCTAATAAAGGTGAACTAAATGTGACTGTGAAATCTGTCGGTAAAGCAGCTCATAGTTCTATGCCTTATTTAGGAAATAATGCTGTTGAGCATTTGATTGATGTATTGCAAATAATTAAGACAAAATTAGCTGACCAGATAGCCAATATTAAGAATGATGTCTTAGGTGATACTGTTATCAACATTGATACAATTCATGGTGGCGATCAGGTTAATGCAATTCCTGCATTGGCTACGGCAGAAATTAATATTCGTACAATTCCTGAGTTTGACAATAAAAAAATTTGGGGAAAAATTCAGCAAATTGTCACAAAGTATAATACAGAGAGTACAGGACAAATTTCAGTGAGTGCTGATATGGATGTGGTGCCAATCGTAGGTAATGCAACTTCTAAATTAATTTCTGATATTCAACGAATTGCAGAACCATTTATTTCTGAAGATAAGATGTCCAAAGAAGAAATGTTACAAATGATGTCAGATGCTAAGAGTATTGGTATCGATGATTATCAAGTTGGAAAAATAATGACATTAGGTGTTCCTGGGGGAACAGATGCTAGCCAATTTTTAGTTGACCAACCTGTTGGTTTTGATTACGTTATGTATGGTCCGGGTAATAATACGCCACATCAGGATAACGAGTTTGTCCCTGAATCTCAGTATTTTGATTTTATTGAAATTTATAAGCAACTATTTAAAGAGTATGGGGCTCGTTCGTAATCAAAATAAAATTGGACGTAGAAATCTGTAAAATAGTAATTTCTTCATATCATTAAAATATAAAAAAGTCCGCAAGATTTGAAAAATCTTACAGACGATAATTGACTAACAGTTATAATGTGAAATGTCAGCGTTTAAAACGTTGGCATTTTTTTTGTTTAATATCTAGCGATTGTATTTGAACTTTTTCTAGGAATTTGGACGATTGATACCGTAATTCTGATTAATACCTAAGTCGTCATTTGTCATTAATTTTACAACAAAGTCAGCAATACTATTAATGGCAATGTCATGACCGCCAAAAGGCTCACCCTTAGTTGTCAATTCATATATTTCCGAACCATGATCAAACCATCCCGGGCGAATAATGGTGTAGTTTAGTGATGAATTTTCAATGAGGTCGGCAGCTTGACGATATTTTTTTAAAAACGGATTCTGATCAAGATTGCCACTTTTGCCAATATTAGCAGGTATTTCATTATAAATACCCATTGATGCAATAAAAATAATGCGTGAAACTTGTGCTTCTTTCATGACGGATATAATGTTTTTAAGATATGTTGGTAAATCACCACTTAATGCGATAAAAACGATGTCTTGGTTTTGCATGGCTTTTAGTAGTGATTCTTTATGGCTAACATCACCACTAATTTTGGTTTCTCTATCACTATTAATTGTTAGTTGGTTAGCGGTTCTAGCAAATAAAGTGAGATGATCATTTGTTTTTGTTAATAATTGTTGACGAGTAGCTTGACCGATAGTGCCCGTGGCGCCGATAATCAGAACATTTTTCATAACATAAACCTTTCTTTCTAGTTATTTGTTTGCATAAAGAATATGCTTAATATACACCTTAGAGTGAACGCCAACACAAGTTAATTTAATTGAAAATTTTATTCAAGAAACATGCGTATTATTTGTATTTTGGTCATGTCTATGCACGTGAATTATTAATACCAAAATATAAGGTAGGTTAGTGTTACTAATATTCTGATTGGTTGTCATAGATAATTGTTAAAACAAGGCTTCTTAAGTATAGCTAATCGCTTTGTGTTATAAATAAAATGGTTAAAAACAAAAAGTACGACGACAAATTTGAAAATGAGGGGTACTCTGAAAGTTAAAGTTTTAGAGTACCCCTAAAAATCGTTTTCGGTACGAAAGATTGTGCCTTATTTATCAAAGAGTTCAGTTTTCAAAGATTTTAAAATATCATTTGGAGTAATGACTTTTTGATGCAAAATTGGCTTATCAAATAAAGTCAACACCTGATTGGGAATGTCTGTATTTGTTTTACTCGACAAGTGCGTTAATGCATCGGCACCTTCAACTACCTTTTCACCAAGCGCTGATAAAATAGTTTGTGGAAATTTATATGGGCTTGCAGTAGCGGCTAATAGAGTAGGAGTTTCTTGATCACTAATCGACTGATACACATAGCGTCCAACAGCAGTATGAGGATCAATCAAATAATTGGTTTGATCAAATACTGACGAGATTGTATCACGTACTTGCTCTTGTGTTGCGAAATGAGATTTGAACTGCTGTAAGTTACGACGTGTGTCTTCGAACAATCGATATTGACCATCATCGGCCAATGCTTTCATATATGATTTAACTTCTGAAGTGTTACGGTTACTAGCAAAATATAGTAAGCGCTCCAAATTACTTGACACTAAAATGTCCATCGCTGGCGCATTGGTGACTTTAAAAGGGCGCCTGCTGTCATAAACACCAGTATTAAAAAAATCTGTTAAAACATTGTTTTCATTTGAAGCAACCACAAAATCATTGACAGGCAAGCCTATCTGACTCGCATAATAGGCTGCTAAAACATTGCCAAAATTACCGGTTGGCACGACGATATTGATTTTATCCCCAACTTTGATGTCATTTTGTTTAATTAGTTGTGCATAGCTGTAAAAATAGTAAACGATTTGTGGCACCAGTCGACCAATGTTAATTGAATTTGCTGACGAAAAACGCATGTGATGATCAGCTAGTTCTTGAATGAGTTTTTGATCACTCAAAAGGGTTTTAACTGCTTTTTGTGCGTCATCAAAATTGCCAGTGATTGCTGTGACATGAGCATTTTTACCCGTTTCACTGATCATTTGTTGACGTTGAATATCACTGACACCAATTTCTGGATAAAACACCACAATTTCTGTATTTGGTACATCTGCAAAGCCACTCATAGCAGCTGTTCCAGTGTCACCAGAAGTTGCAGTCAAAATAACCACCTTGTCAGTGCTTGCTTGCTTTTTCGCTGAAGTTGTTAGCAAATAAGGCAACGCTTGAAGTGCCACATCTTTAAAAGCTAATGTCGGTCCGTGAAACAATTCGATATAGTGCAGGTTCTTTTCCCGATGTAAAGTGATAATTTTCTCATTATCCCATTGATCACCATAAGCTTGACAAATAATATAATCTATTTCTGATGCGCTGAAGTCGTCAAAAAAGGCATCAAAAATTTGCGTTGCAATTTCCGCATACGTTTGATGACTAAGTGTGTCCCAATCGACTGATATTTCAGGCCATGATTCGGGTATATAAAGACCACCATCTGGCGCAATACCATTCAATATAGCTTGACTAGCAGAAACTGCGGGTGCTTCACCACGTGTCGATATATACTGCATTTCATTTAGTTCCTTTATCATTAGTTTAGTTTATTATAACAAATCCATTTATTTGTGACTTTAAAAATGATAAAATTATAAGACGTTAATTACAATACATTAATTTATCGAACATTAATTATAAAAGGGAAGAAATATGGAAATTGGAATTGGCCTCTTTGGACTCGGTACAGTCGGCACAGGTGTCGTTAAAATTTTACAACAAAATGCACAACAAATTACTGAACGAACTGGTGCGAAATTGGTCGTTCGTCATGCTGTTGTGCACAATTTAAATAAACAGCGAACCGGCTTTGCTCAAGATTTTCCAATTACTGATCAGCCATCCGACGTTTTAAATAATCCTGATATTCATATCGTTGTAGAAGTCATGGGTGGTATCACAGAAGCCTATGATATTATCAAGCAGGCGATTACTGCTAAAAAGCATGTTGTGACTGCTAACAAAGACCTTATTGCTAGTCATGGTCAAGAGCTTGCTAATTTAGCGAATGAAAATGGTGTAGACCTCTATTATGAAGCGGCTGTGGCTGGCGGCATTCCAATTTTGCGAACACTTGCAACGAGTTTTACTGCTGATGAGATTACTCGTGTCGCTGGTATTATTAATGGCACAAGTAATTTTATTTTGACACAAATGGCATCAAATGGTTTGACATACGAGGATGCTCTGACTTTGGCACAAGAAAAAGGATTTGCTGAAGCTGATCCTACTAACGATGTCGCTGGTTTTGATGCCGCTTATAAGCTGATTATTCTTTCAAATTTTGCATTTGGTATTCAACCAGTTCTGGGGGATGTCAGTATCAGTGGCATCACAAACTTAACAGATTTAGATATTGAAGATGCTAAGAGCTTTGGTTATGGCATCAAATTGCTTGGTGTTGCGCAACGCGTTGGCGACTCAAATGACGCTATTAGTATTGAAGTTGCACCTTACCTAGTGCCTTTTGATCATCCATTAGCAACCGTTAATAATGAAAACAATGCCGTTTTGGTTAATGGTGAATCCGTAGGTGAAGTCATGCTTTATGGGCCAGGTGCCGGTGAAATGCCAACAGCTAACTCGGTTTTAAGTGATTTGACAAATATTGCCACAAACTACATGCCAGGGAAACCATTTAACACATTTAATCAAAATCTTGATTTAGCTAAGCCATCTCAACGTGTGGCACGCCGATTTATAATCATTGATGTGGCTGATACACCTGGTGCAATGTATTCCGTAACAGGTATGTTCACTTCAGCAAAAATTAGTTTCACTGATTTAAAACAAACACCTGCCCAAAATGGCTATGCCCGACTTGTTGCGCTCACATATCCTGCATCGGATGCACAATTAAATGTTATTAAAACAACTATCCGCAATGCAGATGGTATCAATTTAGTTTCGGAGTACAAAATTTTTTCATGATTACGATAAAAGTACCAGCCACTAGTGCCAATATTGGTCCGGGATTCGATTCTTTGGGCGTGGCTTTAAACCTATATTTAACACTTGAAATTCACGAACAGACAGCCACTTGGGAAGTTTTTCATGATTATGGCGATAGCATGCCCACTGATCAAAATAATTTTATTGTCTCAACGGCATTACGGATTGCGCCTTTGCTAAAACCACATCGCTTAGTTGTAAAATCAGATATTCCACTAGCTCGTGGTCTTGGATCTTCCTCATCAGCTTTGATTGCAGCTTTAACAATGGTTAGTATCCTAGACAATAAGCAATATACTAAAGAAGATTTACTTCAAATTGCCACCAAATTAGAAGGACATCCGGATAACGTTGCGCCGGCTATATTTGGTGGTGCTGTCGCCGCTTATTATGATGGTACATCTGTCTTTCACACACCATTGCATTTTCCAAAGTCACTAAGTTTTGTCACTTTCATACCAGATTATCAACTATTAACAAAAAAAGCACGTGCGGCCTTACCAGAGACTTTATCCTTTAAACAGGCTGTTGCTGCAAGTGCAATTAGCAATACCCTGGTTGCTGCATTAGCTGGTAATGATATTAGCACTGCACGACACTTAATTGAACAAGATCAATTTCATGAAGAGGCGCGAGCATATCTTGTGCCAGAACTGACAATTATTCGTCATATTGCCCATCAGCAAAACATAATTGGTACTTATTTGTCAGGTGCTGGTCCAACTGTCATTTCTGTTGTTGACGAAACGGAGGCTAATCAGTTAATAACGGCCATTAATTTGGCTAAGTTGCCTGGGAAAACATATCATTTACATACTGATTTAACCGGTAGGATAGTTCAAATAAAGGATTAGGAGGATGCGTGTCAATTAGTGCGCTATTTCATTATGAAAGTTTCAAAATTTGGTGGATCATCTTTAGCTGATGGTCAACAACTAAAAAGAGTTTTTGATATTATCCGAGATGATTCAGAACGTAAAGTAGTTGTGGTATCTGCGCCTGGGAAACGGTTTAAAGATGATACGAAGGTGACTGATTTGCTTCTCAGTTACGCTAAAGCAACAATTGAAGACACAGACGCAACTGACATAATTGAATCTATCAAAAAACGTTATCACGCAATCGGTAACTATTTTGATTTACCAGACCACGACTTAGCTGATTTAGATGAACAGATCAATCATTTGGCAACCAGACATTATCGATCTTTTGATTATTTATATGCTGCGTTCGCTGCTCATGGTGAGTATCTGAATGCACAATTAGTAGCGAAGGTTTTTACCCATTTAGGTGTCCCATCAAGATTTATTGATCCAAAAGAAATTGGGCTATTGGTCGATGATAATGCGCGCCAAGCAACATTTGACACAACGTCATACGATACGATTTCTGAACTTGATTTATCAACATCAGAGCGCTTAATTGTGCCAGGATTCTTTGGCTATACTAAAAATGGTGATATGGCAACTTTTTCACGAGGTGGATCAGATATTACGGGTGCAATTATGGCGTGTGGTTTGCAAGCTGATTTATACGAAAATTTTACAGATGTCAGTGCAATTTACGCTGCTGATCCCAATATTATTGACAAGCCAGCTGCGATTGAGCAAATGACTTATGATGAAATGCGTGAATTGTCTTATGCTGGGTTTGCAGTATTTCATGATGAGGCAATTATGCCAGCCATTCAGGGTAGCATACGTATTAATATCAAAAATACCAATGAACCGGAAGCGCCGGGAACATTTATTGTACCACCAACTGAAGTTCAGCAATCACGTCCAGTAACTGGTATTGCGAATTCGAATCGTTTTGCAGCACTATATCTCCATCGTTATTTACTAAATAAGGAAGTCGGCTTCACGCTAAAAATTCTTGAAATCCTAAAGCGTTATCAAATATCTTATGAACACATGCCATCAGGTATTGATGACTTGACAATCATTTTTGACAAGACGCTCTTAACGCAAGAACAGATAGATGGCATGATGGCTGATATTGCATCAGAAATTAAACCTGATACACTGAAATGGATGCCTAGTTACGGTATTATAATGGTCGTTGGGGAAGGTATGCGCAATCGTATTGGTGCACTGGCTGAAATTGTATCGCCATTGAAAGAACATCATATTAGTCTGCAAATGGTTAACCAAGGTGCCAGTGAAATATCAATTATGCTTGGTATTCAACCTGATCTGTCAGATCGGGCCGTTAAAGCAATTTATGAAAATATAGACTGCTGGTAAAATTGTACGGATAGTTAAAACTAGTCAACGTCATGATATTTATCATAAGAAAAAGAAGCGTGCACAAAGTGTAGAAAATGATATTAACAGTAACATTACAACCAGTGAACCGGAAAGCTCACAAACTGGCGTTGTTAGCAAAATAAAATTAATCCCCACTGGTCATTGAGATGTACTCCGAAAGTGAAAGTTAAAGTAAAAATTTAACTTTTTGGGTATACCTCACATTGCGACTGGTGGGCTTTTTTGTGTTTTCTACCTATATAACAGCAGATAGAAAATCAATCAAATTGTATTGATAAACAAAAAGTCTGTTGAGCGACTAAATTGATAATCGTTCAACAGACTGAAATTACAAACAAACAAATCAAAAATGGTTTTGCCACTAATTTGCCACTAACTCCAACTAAAACGTTGTTATATCAATGTTTGTAGCGTCTTATAAATGAACCCGGGGGGAATCGAACCCTCATCTCCGGAACCGGAATCCAACGTGATATCCATTACACTACGGGTCCACAACACGAGTAATTATAGCCTATTAAATATGTATTTACAAGAGATTCGTAAGCATATATCTTGGTGCTTGTTAGGTTAAACCTTGCAATTTGTTAAGTTTAGCTTTAAAATAATAGTTACAAATCAAAAACCGTTTAAAATAGAAAAGGTGGATAATATGGCATCATCAGAAGGAAAAGCGACAATGGGACGCAATATTAAGCGTTACATTAAGCAGAATGAAATGACAGCGGCGCATTTGGCAGAAGTCATTGGTGTTTCCACGGCGACAATTTCGGATTGGTCAAATGGGAAAACATACCCAAGAATTGATAAAATAGAAGCAATGGCAGAATTTTTTGGTGTCTCAAAGTCTGATCTTGTTGAAGAACCAAATCAAATGTCAAAGACCGTTGCCACTGATGAGCCGGTCTTAATGGCAGCACATTGGGGCTTAGATATTTCTGGATTACCGGATGAAGAACGATCACGTGTTATTGATCGAGCAAAATCATATATTGAGGGGCTAATTGCTGATTACGAGGATCGGAATGGGAACAGATAATTATGATGATCTCTTAATTAGAGTGGAAAATGATTTGGTCGATTTAGGTATGACACCCGTTATCTTAGATACGATGCCTTTAAAAGAAAATTCTGGCTTAGACGGTGTTGCGTATCTAAAAGGTCAAAAAGTTTATATATTTATTGATAAATATTTGTCATTATTTGACAAAGCTCGAACATTAGTCGAAGAATATCATCATGCTATTTCGGACATCGGTAATCATATGGATTATGATGCCACTTTGGCACATAATGATGAAGTTGTTGCACGAGAATCAGTGATTAAATATATGACGCCCGAAGAAGATATGATTAGGGTAGCAAAAGAATACGAAGATCAACCTTTTGAACCATGGATGCTATGTGAAAAATTCGGATATCCATTAGATTTTGCCCAAGAAACGGTTGCCTTATATCAAAGAATTGGTCTGTTAAATTAAACCTAACATTTTCTTGAAATTTGTTTAAACTTAATATATACTAATTTTAGTCCTAAGTTATGCCGCTTAGGACTAAAATTAACAATTGTGATTAGGTTTAAATTAATTGTCAGGAGGCAACTTATGAGTAATGATATGATGACGTTCTTAATAATTTTGGGGACTTTTACTAGCCTATGGATTGCTGCAATGGCAATTATAACAATGATTGAATATTTACTAGCCGGCAATTTTCATCGGATTATACGAGGATTAAAGTTGTTGTTACAATATGGTCTGATTCGATTAGGTGGTGTAGATGGCAAAGAAGCACATAAAATTTTATTAGGTAAATAAAGTTCAATAATTCACAATATAAGTAAATAATGAACGGTCTCGCATATGAATGTGGTGGTACACCAGTTACTACTAACAAAATAGAAGAAGTTTTATTGAAAAATTTTTAACAAGAAAAGTGATGTAAGCAAATAAAAAGCAATTGTTTCCTATTTATCGTATAATAGTTGTTGTAGATAGATAAGTGAATGACACATTAACAACTATTTTTTCTATCCGAGTTTAATTTTAAAATTATCAAATTAAACTTAAAATAGGTGTTAACCGGGTTGTTTGCGAAATTGTAAACAAAGTCGTATAATAAATCATGTAGAAACGTTACAAAAGAATTTTTTCTGGGAGGAATCTTAATAATATGACTGTTAAGATTGGTATCAACGGTTTTGGCCGTATTGGTCGTTTGGCATTTCGTCGTATTCTTGAATTGAAGGATACAGCGGACGACATTGAAGTTGTTGCAATTAACGATTTAACTAACCCTGCTATGTTGGCATACTTGTTGAAGTATGATTCAACTCATGGTACTTTGAATGCTGAAGTTTCAGCTGACGAAGAGGGAATCATCGTTGATGGTAAGAAGATCCGTGTATACGCTGAGCGTGATGCAGCTAACTTGAAGTGGGTTGCAAATGACGGTGTTGAAATTGTATTGGAGTCAACTGGATTCTATACTTCAGCAGAAAAGTCACAAGCTCACTTGGATGCTGGTGCGAAGAAGGTCTTGATTTCAGCACCTGCTGGTAAAGTTCCAACGGTTGTTTATGGTGTTAACCAAGATACATTGACTGCAGATGACAACATTGTATCTGCCGGTTCATGTACAACACAATCACTTGCACCATTAGCAAATGCTTTGGACAAGGAATTTGGTGTAGAAATTGGTTTGATGACGACTGTTCACGCATTCACTGGTACACAAATGCTATTGGATGGACCTAAGGGTAAGAAGATGCGCTCAAACCGTGCAGCTTCTGTCAACACAATTCCTCACTCAACTGGTGCTGCTAAGGCTATTGGTCTAGTTGTCCCATCAGTTGCTGGTAAGTTGGATGGTCACGCACAACGTGTCGGTGTTGTTGATGGTTCAGTGACTGAATTGACAGCAGTTTTGTCAAAGAAGGTTTCTGCTGAAGAAGTTAACGATGCAGTAAAGAAGTATGAGAATGATTCATTTGGATACAATGATGATGAAATTGTATCTTCAGATATCATTGGAGATACACACGGTGCTGTGTTTGATCCAACTTTGACTAAGGTTATCACAGTTGGTGATAAGCAATTAGTACAAACTGCTGCTTGGTATGATAACGAGTATGGTTTCACTTCAAACATGATCCGTACTTTGTTGCACTTGGCAACACTTTAATAGTTACTTAACTATTATTGAAAACGGGTGGTTTAGTAATAGTCTGAACCACCCGTTTTTTATATAAGATTCGTAGTATTTGAAGTAAAAAAGGGAGAAAATTTCCATGGCAAAGTTAACAGTTGAAGACCTAGAATTAAAGGGTAAGAAAGTATTGATGCGTGTTGACTTCAATGTACCGCTTAAAGAAGTTGATGGGCGTCAAGAAGTTGCAAACGATAACCGTATTGTTGCAGCATTACCAACAATTAAGTATGTTTTGTCACAAGGTGGACGAGCAATTCTATTCTCACACTTGGGACGCATTAAGAGCGAGGATGATAAGCCAGGACTTTCAATGAAGCCTGTGGCACAACGTTTGGCTGATTTACTTGGTCAACCCGTAACGTTTGTACCTGCTATTGAGGGTCCTGAGTTGGAAGATGCAATCAACAAGTTAGAAGATGGACAAGTGTTGATTTTCGAAAACACGCGTTATGCTGATGTTGTTGATGGTGAAGTTGTGAAGCGTGAATCTAAGAATGATCCTGCACTTGGTGCTTACTGGGCATCATTAGGTGATGTATTTGTCAATGATGCATTTGGAACAGCTCATCGTTCACATGCTTCTAATGCTGGTATTGCAGCAAATATCTCACAAACAGCGGCTGGTTACTTAATGGAAAAAGAGATTAAGTTCTTAGGTGGTGCTGTTGAAAATCCTAAGCGTCCATTCGTAGCCATTATTGGTGGTGCAAAGGTTTCTGACAAAATTACAATTATTCAAAACTTATTACAAAAGGCAGATAAAGTGATTGTCGGTGGTGGTATGGCATACACATTTGCTGCCGCTAAGGGTGAAAAGATTGGTAATTCTCTGTTTGAAGAGGACAAGGTTGAACTTGCTAAGCAATTGATTGCCGATGCTGGTGATAAGTTAATTCTACCTGTTGATGCAATTGCCGCAGATAAATTTGCAAATGATGCTGAGACTTACGTTGCAGAGGGTGACATTAAAGATGGTTACATGGGACTTGATATCGGTCCTAAGTCTGTAGAATTATTCAAATCAGTTCTTTCAGATGCAAAGACGGTTGTTTGGAACGGACCTATGGGTGTGTTTGAGATGGCAAACTTTGCAAAGGGAACTCTAGCAATTGGTGAAGAACTTGTTAAGGTTACTGCTAATGGTGCAACGACGATCGTTGGTGGTGGTGATTCAACTGCCGCCGTACAACAATTGGGTGTTGCCGATCAATTAAGCCACATTTCAACTGGTGGTGGTGCTTCTCTAGAATATCTTGAAGGAAAGACGTTGCCAGGAATTGCAGCAATTTCTGAAAAATAAATTTGATTAATTAAAAAGGAAGTCGGATTTTGTTATCTGACTTCCTTTTTAGTATGTCAACATTGATTGGTTTGTGGTAAACTATTCCAAACGGTAATGAATAAGGGGACATATTATGGATATTCATAAATTTGCTGTTTTTCTTGATTTGGCGGAAACGGGGAATTATTCTGAAACAGCAGACCGATTATATACAACACAGGGGAATATTTCAAAGCAAATTTTATCTTTGGAAAAAGAATTAAAGACACGACTTTTTAAACGTGAACATCGGCATATTTATTTGACAGAGTCTGGTCGTATTACAGAGATGTATGCTAAAAAAATTTTACATGAATTTTCGGCATTACAACAAACGTTAGAACAACATAATACAGAGTCAGATAATGTTTTAACGATTCATACCATGCCAACTTTTTCAAATTATCGTGGCTTTTCATTGATGAGTGCGTTTCATCAACGGTATCCAGAAATTACGTTACATTTTTCAGAAATAAAAGATAATTTATTGTTAGACTCTTTAAATAATAATCAGGCTGATATTGTATTTGGTCATTATACGTCTACAAATAATCAAACCATTGAAACGTTATTAACGGATCAGGATAATTTAGTTTGTATTCTTCCGGTAAATCATCCATTAGCAAATCATCAAATTATTTCATTAAACGATTTAATGTCAGAAGAATTATTGCTGCTTGAAGGAGAAGAGACATTAATTTTCAATAAATTAGGAGTCATGGGTGATAAAAAACAATTGTCATCTGCGGTATCATATCAAGGTGAAAGAATCGATATTATCTTAAACATGGTTTCAAATGGGATGGGAATTGCCCTAATGATGGAAAAAAGAGTTGATATGACAAATGATGGTCCATTAATTAAGCGTAAAATAGGAACAAATACAACAAGTAATTTTGGCTTTATGAGATGTAAACAAATGCATGAATCAAAGGCGAATGAATTATTTTGGAAATATATCACACAAGCAACTAATCACGATATTCTTTAAACGTATTTTTAGTTGTTAATGTGTTACTATAATAATATAAAATTAAATAGATATCACAAAGGGGAGCTGTATTAGCTGAGAAAGAGATTATCTCTAAACCCTCCGTACCTGTTTTAGTTATTTAAGCGAAGGAATTGTGCATATAAGGCATTTTCATGGTCTCTTTGTGATTTTTTATTGCAAGGAGGCTTTTTTATTGAGCGTTTTTTAGTCAACATCGCCAAACAAATTTTAAATTGAGGGAGAATATCAATGAATACAAATGTTAGGAAAATCACCTATTTAGCGATGATGATTGCCTTAGATGTCGTTTTATCACCAATTTTACGGATTGAGGGGATGGCACCAATGTCGAGTGTGATCAATATTTTGGCTGGTGTGTTAATGGGACCATTATATGCAACAATTATGGCAACGTGTTGTGGTATTATTCGAATGATGATGATGGGAATTCCGCCATTAGCATTGACTGGTGCAGTATTTGGTGCTTTATTAGCAGGTATTGGGGCAAGGTTAACTCATAATATTTACGGTTCAATTATCGGTGAAATAATTGGAACAGGAATTATCGGGTCATTAATGTCATATCCAGTAATGGTATTATTTACTGGAACAAAAACAGATTTATATTGGTTGTTGTATACACCGAGATTTTTGGGGGCAACTTTTATGGGTGCCATTGCCGCATGGTTAATTTGGCAACAGGCCAAGAAAATAACACTTTTTAAAGATATGATGCGCCTGTTTAATGGTAAAAAGGGGGCATGAAATTGACAGAAATCACAATACCTCTTAAAAAATCACCGCTCGTTCATTGTATTACGAATGCCATATCTGTTGAAACTGTTGCAAATGCATTACTCTATGTTGGTGCAAAACCAATTATGACAGAAGATGTGCGTGCTTTTGATGATTTAGCGAGTCAAACAGATGCTGTATTACTAAATCTTGGTAGTTTATCGCCTAATAAAGAAAAAAGCTTGTTAGCTGCTGGACAATTGGCTATGCAACAAAAACCATTTGTATTAGATGTTGTGGGAATTGCAAGTGCGACATCAGCTATGCAAATTGCACAAAAGTTAATGCTAATGCAGCCAACTGTTGTCCGTGGTAATATTTCTGAAATGCGCGCACTTTGTGGCTTAGCAACAAATAGCCGTGGTGTGGATGGCAGCATACTTGACCAGACAGATGAAGAAATAAGTCATTTGATTACAGCACTACAAGCTCGCTCGTCACAATTAACCTATGTTGCCACTGGCGTAAAGGACATCGTTGTTTCAAAAAATAACGTTTGGGTACTTTCAAATGGTGTGGATGAATTAGATCGTTTTACAGGATCTGGTGATACATTAGGTGGGTTGATTGCAGCTTTCTTGGGGACAGACATGCCAACAGAGATGGCGACGATCTGTGCCATTAGTTATTTAAATATTTCAGGTGAACAGGCAAAACGAAAAGCAAGAACTTCAGGAATTGCAGAATTTCGACAATTATTCTTGAATGAATTATCAGTATTGGGTAGTGATGATCCGCATTGGATCAACAAGATAAGAGGGGTAAAAAATGGCAAAAGAATTATATCTAGTGACAGCTCGATATGGAGAATCTAAGGCAGAATTCTTGAGTAAACTTGAAATAGCCTGTGCTAATGGGGTCACCTTGGTTCAGTTACGTGAAAAAGAGTTATCAACAAGAGCTTATTATGAATTAGCATTGCAGGTAAAACAAATAACTGATAAGTATCATCTACCATTAATTATTGATGATCGT
This sequence comes from Weissella sp. ESL1177, assembly GCF_058107185.1. Classification (NCBI taxonomy): domain Bacteria; kingdom Bacillati; phylum Bacillota; class Bacilli; order Lactobacillales; family Lactobacillaceae; genus Weissella; species Weissella sp. ESL1177. The sequence goes on from NZ_CM176591.1 coordinate 238,270, forward strand.
ATTGATATTTGCTTAGCGGTTGATGCAAGCGGAGTTCATATTGGTGATGATGAATTACCTGTTGACGTTGCACGTCAATTGATTGGTCCTGAACGTATGCTTGGTGTATCTGCAAAAACAGTCACACGTGCAGTTGAAGCCGCTGAAAATGGGGCAGATTATCTCGGCACTGGTGCAATTTTTCCAACACAAACCAAAGTTGTCACAAAACAAACATCAATACCAACTCTCAAGGCAATTACAGCAGCAGTTAAAATTCCTGTATTTGCTATTGGTGGGATTAAAGAGGATAAAATTGCAACTTTTAAGGACACTAACATTATTGGCGTTGCAGTGGTTAGTGAGATTATGCAGGCAACAAATATAGCAGAAAAAGTGCAGCATCTTAAACAAGCACTTGAAACATTATAATTTTCAAAAGACTGAGTCAATTATGAATTAGTACCCAGTCTTTTTTATATACTTAAAGTATTTGCTATTATAAAAATTTATTGATGATTAAATTAATTCGTGAAGCAACGCAAAGGAGGATATTAATGATTGTATTCAAAGATGTTATCAAAACCTATCAAGAAAAAGAAGTCGTTAATCACCTTGATTTAACCATTTTATCTGAAGATTTTTTTGTTTTGGTTGGTCCAAGTGGTAGTGGTAAAACAACGATTTTGAAAATGATTAATCGTTTAATTGAACCAACTAATGGTGATATCTATATAGATAATAAAAATGTTAATCAGATGGATATAAAAGAATTACGGCAAAATATTGGCTATGTTTTACAAAATATTGCACTATTTCCTAATCTGACCATTAGTCAAAATGCAGGTATCTTATTGGAATCTAAGGGAATAAAGCGTGAGCAACGGCAAATAATGGTCAACCAATTACTAGATAAAGTGGGATTACCACATGAACAATATGGTTCACGAATGCCAAGTGAATTGTCTGGTGGGGAACAGCAACGTGTGAGCATTGTACGTGCATTGATCACAAAACCTGAAATAATTTTAATGGATGAACCTTTTAGCGCACTTGATCCATTATCTCGTAAACAATTGCAAGATTTAATTTTGTCATTGTATCAAGAGTTTAAACCAACGATTGTTTTTGTTACCCATGATATGCAAGAGGCTTTACGCTTAGGGACAAAGATTGGTGTATTAGTTGATGGTCATTTGGAACAGGTTGGGACACCAAATGAAGTGATTCATAAACCAGCAAATCAAACAGTTGCTGCTTTATTTGATCATCAGCCAGTCGTTTTGATTAATGATTTAAAAAAAGCAGGTATTTTTCATGAGTTGCATGCAGTACAATCGACTGATGTCACACCCCAATTACGTGGCACGCAAACGATTCAAGAATTAGCAACCTGTTTACGAGTCCATCAACAGGTAATTATTGATCAGTCGTTTATGATAACTAGTGATGATTTGATGAAATATATTAGTGAACATTGAGGAGGGACGATATGTTAAATGAATTCGTTAATTTACTGATGACACAATCAAATGATATTATCGTTGCCTTACGAGAACACATCTTACTGTCATTAATTGCCATTCTAATTGCTACGATTATTGCTGTACCGTTAGCTGTTTCATTAATTAATCATCGACGCGCAGGGGAATTTGTATTACAAGTTGCGGGTGTTGTACAAACGATTCCTAGTTTGGCTGTTTTAGGTGCTTTAATTCCATTTGTGGGTATCGGTACTGTGCCAGCGATTATTGCATTAGTACTTTATGCAATTATGCCAATATTTCAAAATACGTACGCGGGCTTAACCGAAATTGATCCGAACTTAATTGAAGCAACTGAAGCATTTGGCTTTTCTCGTTGGTTTAAATTATTCAAAATACAATTACCATTGGCAATGCCGATGATTTTATCCGGATTACGCATTGCGATGGTGATGATCATTGGTACAGCAACATTAGCAGCACTAATTGGTGGTGGTGGCTTAGGAACATTTATTATGATTGGCATTCAAACGAATGACAATGCACAGCTTTTATTAGGTGCCATTTTATCAGCAGTACTAGCATTGGCCTTTTCGTGGGGCATTAAATTAATTGGGAAATTATCATTAAAGAAAATCGGTATTATTACAACTTTATTAATCGTCTTAGGTGGTGGCTATTTAGGTGGACAAGCGTTGATGCAACCCAAGGGTACGATCACAATCGCTGGTAAACTAGGTGGTGAACCAGAAATTTTAATTAATATGTATAAAGAGTTGATTGAAAACGATAATCCAAGATTAACGGTTAACTTGAAACCAAATTTTGGCGGGACAACATTTATTTATAAAGCGCTTAAATCAGGTGATATTGATATTTATCCCGAATTTACAGGGACAGTATTACAAACATTAGTTAAAGGACAACACGTTAGCCATCAACCAAAGCAAGCATTTAAAGATGCAAAACGAGCAATTAAGCAACAAGATAATTTAACATATCTTGCACCAATGAAATATCAAAATACGTATGCACTGGCTGTGCGACGATCAGACGCAAAACGTTATCATCTCAAAACAACGAGTGACTTGGCAAAGCGTGCACCGCAATTAACAGCGGGATTTGATCATGATTTTTATCAATTAAAAGATTCATTTCCAGGGTTGAAACAAACTTATCAGTTAAACTTTAAACGAGTTACTAGTATGTCATCAAGTTTGCGCTACAAAGCACTAGCGAATAAGCAGATAGACGTGACAGATGCTTATACGACGGATCCACAACTTAAAGCCTATCATTTTGTAACGTTAAAAGATGATAAAAAGTATTTTCCACCATTCCAAGGAGCACCTTTGATTAGAACAGCAATATTAACGAAATATCCGAAAATTAAAGCAAGTTTAAATCGTCTACGAAATAAAATTAGTAATCAAGATATGATTGAAATGAATTATCAAGTAACGGTTGAACATAAGCAAGCAGCAACAGTTGCTCATCAATATTTAGTAAAACATCACTTATTAAAGTAGTTGGCAAATTAATTATTAATTTAACATATTTGTGTTACATAAAACTGTTAGAATAGTATTACTATTCAAAAGGAGTGTTGGTATGTTTGAACATTGGGTGGTGATATTAGTAACCGGATTGTTTGTTATTAATACACTAGCGGCAATATTAACGGTGTTTAGAGATCGTTATCGTGATATAACGTCTATTTGGGCGTGGATGCTAGTTTTACTATTGTTTCCAATAGTAGGATTTTTAATATATTTTTTGTTTGGTCGTAAATTATCTGGCCATCATATTTTTAATATGCAAACACAACAAGTGCTTGGGGTTGATCAAATAGCAGCTAATCAACAAAAAGAGGTGCTATCAGTTGTCGACACAAATCATTATGTTGAAGAACAGGCATTTATACGATTATTTTTACAAAATGAGCAAGCAATCTTTACTAATCAAAACGAGGTTAGTATTTTTACAGATGGTCATGAAAAATTTAAGCAATTATTTGCAGATATTAAAGCAGCCAAACATCATGTGAATATTGAATATTACACGATTTATAACGACAAAATTGGTAATGAGTTAATAGATTTATTGACAGAGAAAGCAAAAGAAGGTGTTCGTATTCGGGTTATCTTTGATGCTTGGGGATCGGGTGGCAATAACGCCAGGTTATACAAACGACTCCGGGCTGCTGGTGGTCAAGTGGAAGCGTTTTTAATGCCTAGGTGGCATTTGATATCATTACACGTTAATAATCATGATCACCGTAAGTTAGTGATCATTGATGGCAATATTGGTTACATTGGTGGTTTTAATGTTGGTGATCAGTATTTAGGTCGATTGGCAAAGTTTGGTTACTGGCGCGATACGCATCTTCGGGTGGTTGGCGATGGCGTTTTGGCAATGCAAAGTCGCTTCTTTACAGATTGGAATGCAACAACCAGACATGAAAAACTAAAATTTAGTGATGATTATTTTCCATCAAATAATGTTAGTGGGGATGTAGCGATGCAAATCGTTTCTTCAGGCCCAGATGCTGATACGAAACAAATTTATCAAGGATATTTACGTATGATTTCAATGGCCCATGAAAGTATTACGATTCAATCACCTTATTTTATTCCTAATCAGGCAATTATGGATGCCATTGAAGTGGCTGCTCGATCAGGTGTACGTGTCCGCGTGATGATTCCATCAAAGCCAGATCATATGTTTGTTTATCGGGCAACGGAATACTATGCAAGTGTCTTAGTTAATGAAGGCGTGGAAGTGTATGCTTATGATAATGGCTTCTTACATGCGAAGACGATTGTTATTGATGATAAAATCGTTTCAGTTGGTAGTGCCAATATGGATATTCGCTCATTTTCTTTGAATTTTGAAGTGAATGCTTTCCTCTATAGTAGGCATTTAGCGCAAGAAATGAATGCGATCTTTGAAAAAGATTTGGCAGTATCAACGTTGCTAACACCGAAATATTTTGCACAACAATCTGCTTGGCGACGTTTTAAGCAATTTTTCTCAAGATTATTAACACCAATTTTGTAAAAAAAGTGATAATAGGCTTTTATTTTTTGAAACACGTTTAAAGGCGTCAATCTATCAACTTCAAATTGTGAGGTTGATAGATTGACGCCTTTTCAGCTAGTCATGACGATTGATGTCCCAATTTTTTAATAGCTATTAATATTTTTATTCACGCAATTTAAGCTGGCTGGTTCAAGTTATTTTTACGGCTAAAGAAACTAACAAGTAAGAAGAAAATACCTAATAAATCAGTATAAACACCAAGAATAACTTGCATATCATGCGTTGAATAGCCTGTAAATAAGACTAAGAATAGGCCAAGACAAAGGCCGATTGCGCCGATGATCAATCCAACAAGGCGTTGCCAACCGATCAGTAGTTCAGGTACCCAAGTTTGGGCTAAATTACTAGTAGCATTAAATAAGATCCAAAAACCAAAGACTAAGCCAATGAAATCTTTTGCAACGTCTTGCCTAAATAGCAAAACCAGACCCATCACAGTACTTAGTAAAGCACTCATTAAATGTGAACCACGTAAATAAGTACTGTGACCAAATAACATTATATCGATCAATGCAATAAAGATAGAGAAGAGTCCAAAAAGAATCGACACAGCTAACAGCCATTCTGGATTGAAAACAAAAGCAAAAATACCTAAAATAATTGAAATAACACCAGCTGTTGCTAGTAATTTACGTACAAAATATGAAATCACTGGTTTTTGAGGATGTTGCGGATCGTCAGAGCGTCTCTGTTTCACTTCTTCACGACTTGCTTCAGGTTGAATTTCTGGTAAATTGGTCATATCAATGCCCCCTTGTTTAAATGGTAATGTTTAATTTGAGTGTAATTGAAAATAGCGTAAAATACAATTGAAGTCTAATTTAAAATAAAAAATATTAATTATTTATAATGAAAGGAACTTAAATGATGTTAGCAATTATCATTGTGCTTATTTTAGTCATCGCATTTGGATATACACAGTATCGGCAAAAACAATTTAACAAAACGGTAGATAAAAAAGCAAAAGCCTTAATAGATAAACGAAAGCATCAGAATGATAATTAGGATACTATCAAGATAATCAGAATACTTGTATAATAATAGAGACAGAAAATTACAAGAATAGGAGCGCAAAGATGAATATAGAAGAAATGCAGGCGCGCCAAAGTCATATCCGAAATTTTAGTATTGTTGCCCATATTGATCATGGTAAATCAACAATCTCAGATCGTATTTTAGAAGCAACACATACAGTAACGGAACGAGAAATGCAAGACCAGTTGTTAGATACAATGGATCTTGAACGTGAACGTGGTATTACGATTAAAATGAATGCGGTAGAGGTGCACTATCAAGCAAATGATGGTGAGACTTACATATTCCATTTAGTTGATACACCTGGGCATGTGGATTTTTCTTATGAAGTTTCACGATCTTTGGCTGCTGCTGATGGTGCCATTTTGGTTGTTGATGCTGCCCAAGGTGTTGAAGCTCAAACTTTGGCCAACGTTTATTTAGCCATTGAAAATGATTTAGAGATTCTACCAGTTATCAATAAAATTGATTTACCAGCTGCTGATCCTGAGGCGGTACGGACAGAAATTGAAGATGTCATTGGTATTGATGCTTCAGATGCTGTCTTGGCCTCGGCAAAAAAAGGGATTGGGATTCCAGAACTATTAGAAAAAATTGTGACCAATATTCCAGCACCAGAAGGCGATCTGAAAGCACCTTTGCAAGCACTCATTTTTGATTCAGCCTATGATTCATATAAAGGTGTTATTCTGACAGTACGTGTAAAAACAGGTATTTTGCGTCCTGGTGATAAGATCAAATTTATGAATTCAGGTGCTCAATATGAGGTGACGGAGGTTGGTGTTAATTCACCATCGCCTATTAAACGTGATTTTTTAATGGCTGGTGATATTGGTTATGTGGCAGCGTCAATCAAGAATATTCGTGATGCTCGGCCAGGGGATACAATTACTCATGTGAAGCAACCAGCTACCGAACCATTGCCTGGCTATCAGCCAATGACACCAATGGTTTATTCAGGATTATATCCGACTGATAATGCAAAATATAATGATTTGCGGGACGCATTGGAAAAGTTACAATTAAATGATGCTTCCTTAGAGTTTGAACCTGAAACATCACAAGCATTAGGTTTTGGTTTTCGTACTGGCTTTTTAGGGTTGTTACATATGGACGTTATCCAAGAACGTTTAGAACGTGAATTTGATTTAGATTTGATCACGACTGCGCCATCAGTAACGTATCATGCCTATACAACTGATGGTGAAATGGTAGAGGTTGCGAATCCGTCAGAGTTGCCAGATGTTTCAGAAATTAAAACGATTGAAGAACCATTTGTTCATGCGCAAATTATGGTACCTAATGATTATGTTGGTGCAGTCATGGAATTAGCGCAGTCAAAACGTGGTGAATTTGATACCATGGATTATCTAGACGCAAATCGTGTTAACGTAAAATATTATATGCCCCTATCTGAAATCATTTTTGATTTCTTTGATAAATTGAAGTCAAGTACGCGAGGATATGCTTCCTTAGATTATGAAGTTTCTGGTTATCGGCAATCTGATTTGGTTAAGATTGATATCTTGTTGAATGGTGATAAGGTTGATGCTTTAAGTTTCATTGTGCACAAGGACTTTGCACAAGAACGGTCACGTGTGATTACAAAGAAGCTAAAAGAAATTGTTCCACGTCGTAATTTTGAAATTCCTGTGCAAGCGGCAGTGGGATCGAAGATTGTCGCACGTTCAACTATCAAAGCTTATCGTAAAGATGTTACATCACGTATCCATACAGGTGATCCAGACCGTCGCGCAAAATTGTTGGATAAGCAAAAGCGTGGTAAGAAACGCATGAAGGCGGTGGGAACTGTTGAAGTGCCACAAGAAGCATTTATGGCGGTCTTAAAAGCAGATGAAGAATAATTCGTTATTATTTTTGGGTAAAGCCTATCATTTTGCCACGATTTATGTTAGTATATTACAGTTAAATAAACTGACTCTGGTTTTTATAAAATCAGGGCGATAAGGAGAAAATAATGAAGGCTGATATTCATCCAGATTACCACCAAGTGGTTTTCGTTGATTCAACTACTGGTTACAAGTTCTTGTCAGGTTCTACTCGTACTTCTGATGAGACTATCGAATTTGAAGGTGCTACTTACCCAATGATTCGTGTTGAAATTACTTCAGATTCACACCCATTCTACACTGGTAAGCAAAAGTTTACGACTGCAGATGGTGCTGTTGATAAGTTTAACAAAAAATATGGACTTGCTTAATCACAAGTTCTTACAAAAGCTGTCGCATGGGCATTTGTTGCTATGCAACAGCTTTTTTTGTACTGTTTAATTGTTTGAATTCTAACGATTGAATTATCAGTTTTTCATAGCGCTTCTTTCGTTATAGTCGTAAAAATGAACTTATTTTTTAGTAAAGTATGATTGCTTATTGACAGCATCATGAAGTATGCGTAGAATATCGACTATTGGTAGGACACGCCATTGTATGACAGAGAAGCTACGGTTGCTGTGAGTAGCGCAGGTGGGGTGACTGAACTATTAAAAAATAAATGAATAAATTAAAGTGAGTTAGCCGATAAGGTACTAACTAATTTTTGGGTGGTACCGCGGAAAATTTTCGTCCCAGTGATAAATCAACTGATTTATCACTGGGACTTTTTTAATATTGGAAGGAGACGTCTTGGGGTATTAAAACATACAGGTCATATAGGAGGTCTGAATCGTTATCGCCTTTATAAAAATTGAAAACAGCTATTTTTAATAATATAAAGGAGAAATTAGACATGATTAAACCAATGACTTTCAAACAGAGTATCGTGATATTAATGATACTAATGATTATTTTTAGTGTTAGTATTTTAGGGTTTGGTTTATCGCCAAACGTTCCACTGGTGATGAGTATTCTGGTTATGGTGGTATACGCCAGAATAAGGAAAACGGACTGGCAAACAATACAATCACAGTTATTAAGTGGTATCGAAAAAGCCTTAGCACCATTGTTTTTGTTTCTATTAATCGGGATGTTGATTGGCTTGTGGATGGGTACCAATACAATACCATCATTATTATGGCTTGGTTTAAAATTAGCAAATGTTAATTGGTTTTTGCCTAGTGCGCTATTAATTATGGCGTTGATGGGGACGATGATTGGTTCAGCATTTACCACGTTAGCAACAGTTGGTGTTGCATTAATGGGTGTAGGAACAGCCATTGGCTTTGAACCAGGAATCGTTGCTGGCGCTATCTTATCTGGTGCCATTTTTGGTGATAAAAGCTCACCACTATCAGATTCAACGAATTTAGCCTCATCGATTGCAGGTACTGATTTATTTGCACATATTAAAAACTTGATGTGGACAACGATACCGTCATTGTTAGGTTCATTATTGATTTTTACGATATTAAATCAGCAACAAACAACAACTGTACAAGTGGATCAATTACAGAACTTAGCAAAATTATTATCACCAACATGGTGGGCAATTTTACCAATTGGTTTGTTGTTTATCATGGCATGGCGTCACATACCTGCAATACCAACATTATTGATTAATATTGCTATAACCGGTAGCATGTTTATGATAAATCATTCACCAGCACAAATAGCTGACGTGATTATGAATGGTTCAAAAACAACGATTAAAAATGACTTACTTGCATCTTTATTGAATCGTGGGGGGATGTTGTCTATGATGCCAACGGTTATTATAATAATGTTAGCCTTGGCACTTGGTGGATTACTAACATCACAGGGCGTATTAAAAGCTGTTATGGTACCATTAGTAAGCAGAATTAAAACACATGCTGGCCTAGTGACAGGAACATTAATGACGGGGATAATAGCGAACTTTTTAATTGGAGAACAATATTTAGCAACGATTTTACCGGGTCAATTATGGCGAGAAAGTTTTCAACGTTTAAAAGTTAATCCATTAACATTGGGCAGAACATTAGAAGACTCGGGGACAGTGATTAATTATTTGGTACCTTGGGGTGTTGCGGGTAGTTTTGCAGCACAAACGTTAGGTGTTTCTGTGATTTCATTTGCACCGTTTACCTTTTTTGCTTTATTGTCACCAATTTGTTCATTGATTAGTGCGTGGACAGGTATTGGTCAAGTTAATTCTGATGAATAGCTTGCCAAGCTAATTGATGTGCACCGTGATTTTGCTTTTCTGGAATCCATGTTGCGATAAGCAGTTGGTATTGATCTTGATAATTTAATAATTGCGTTAGCTGTGTGCTGAAATGTTTGGCATAGCGTTTGTGAATACTATCAATGACAATTTTAGAATCGGCGTAGTACATGATTGTATCAGTTGGCTGTGCTATATCAGCTAATACTTGAAATCCCCAAATAGCAGCAGCAAATTCGGCAGTATGATTCGACATATTACCAAGGTAATGATATTTTTGTACTTGTTTACCATCATATAAAATGACTAAACCGGCACCACTATCACCAGGATTGCCTTTGCTAGTGGCGTCTGTATAAATTTTGATTAACATGACAAGTACCTCCAATTTCATTATACTAAAAGGATAAATAGATTCTCAGATGTTTTGCCGATAAGGTTAACAAAATTGGCAAATCAGAAAGGATAGAGGAATGAAGGGATATTACCAACCGGCTGGTTTATTGGGCTGGGTCAATTGGCTTTGGATTTTAATGATTGCGATGTTTGGTCTAATAATGCAATTAGAAGTAACCCATTTAAATGTCTGGACATACGGTGCAGCGGTCATATTCATCATAGTTGCATTACTGACTTATTTCAGACGGCACGCGGCCGTAACAAGCGATGCGTTGTGGATCATGCCAATGTTTGGTGTGCATACAGATAAAATTCATTTTGTTAAAATGTCACACGTTCAATTTACAAAACGAACAGTGTTATTTAGTTATGATGGTGAAAGTTATCATTATTGGATAAATCGACGCTTATTAAACTACTTAAAAGAAGAAATTAAAGGAAAAACAAATGACTGAGGAATCACTAACTATTGTAGACCAGGCAGGCCGTTTGGATAAAGTCATCGCAGAGTCATTGACCGATTATACACGTACACAAATTTCAAAGTGGATTGATGATGGCATTGTCACAGTAAATGGGCATACCAAAAAAGCTAAATATAAAGTGCAAACAGGGGATGTTGTGAAATTTACAGTCCCTGAACCGGTTGTTTTGGATGTCAAACCAGAAAACATCTCGTTAGATATTATTTATGAAGATGATGATTTATTGGTTGTGAATAAACCACAAGGAATGGTGGTCCATCCTGCTGCGGGACATCCGACTGGTACGTTAGTGAATGCTTTAATGTATCATACAAAATTATCAACGATTAATGGGGTGATTCGACCTGGAATCGTTCATCGTATTGATAAAGACACATCAGGATTATTAATGGTCGCAAAAAATGATAAAGCCCATGAAGCGCTATCTGCTGATTTAAAAGCCAAGAAAAACCTGAGACAATATTATGCTTTGGTTCATGGTGAATTTACCGAAAAGAAAGGGACCATCACTGCACCGCTAGGACGCTCGAAGACCGATCGCAAGAAACAAGCGGTAGTTGCAGGTGGACGTGAGGCGATAACTCATTTTGAAGTCGTTAAACGATATGTGGGTTATACTTTATTACGCGTCACATTAGAGACAGGACGTACGCATCAAATTCGTGTTCATATGGCCTATATTGGCCATCCAGTTGCTGGTGATCCATTGTATGGTCCGAAAAAAACATTACCTGGTCATGGTCAGTTCTTACATGCAGCAACATTGGGTTTGACACAACCAACTACTCAGGCAGAAATGCGGTTTGAAGCGCCACTACCTGATTACTTTGTCAAAACATTAGCAACATTGCAACCATATGCAACTGAGAGTAATTGAAAGTACGCAAAGTAGCTAGAACATGCTAAAATAGTTTTAGGTAGAAGAATATAAATAATAATAGCTTTCTTAAAGTAATTCTGTGAAGTTACTAGGAGGTAACGTGAGAAAATAAACCAACAGAGACGTTATCTTTCCTTTTTTGAGGAGGATGATGTCTCTTTTATTGTCAATTATTGTAGATTAACGAGAGAAAAGGGAAAAATTATGTCTAAAGAAATTGTTGATAGTATGGCGATGCAACGTGCACTAACAAGAATTACCTATGAAATCATTGAAAAAAATAAAGGCGTAACAAATCTTGTCATTGTTGGCATTAAAACGCGTGGCGTGTTCATTGGGCAACGTATTGCTGATCGACTACAACAATTAGAAGGCGCAACTATTCCAGTGATACCACTGGATATTACCCATTATCGTGACGATGATACGCAAACTACTGGGGAAAAATCATCATTTAATGTTGATATCGATAATAAACGGATCATTTTAGTTGATGATGTTTTATTCACAGGCCGCACGATTCGTGCGGCATTAGATGCCATTATGGACAATGGACGCCCAGCAGCCGTTAACTTGGCTGTTTTAGTGGATCGTGGTCATCGTGAATTACCAATTCGCGCAGACTTTGTGGGTAAGAATATTCCAACAGCAACTTCTGAAAAAATTCATGTAAAAATGAAAGAATTTGACGGTATGGATGGCATTGAAATTCGTTAGTTTTTCTACCGTTAGACGGGAAGGAGGGATCGTTTAACGATTCTGTTAAACGAATTCAACGTCATGACAACACGCTATTTAATTTTACAAGACGGTACAGTGTATGCAGGTGAAGCTTTTGGGGCGCCCGCAACCACATTTGGTGAATTAGTATTTAATACTGCCATGACTGGGTACCAAGAAATTATTACAAATCCTATTTATTATAATCAAATTATTATGTTTACGACGCCAACAATTGGTGCTGCAGGCATTAATCATTATGCAGATGAAGCAATCGTGCCAGTTGTGAAGGGCGTGGTTGTTCGTGAAATTGCAGAGATTTCGACGAATCGCTTACAAGCGCTTAGTTTAAATGATTATTTAAAACGGCATAACGTCCCTGGTATTTCACAAATTGATACACGTGCATTAACACGACATTTACGTGAAACAGGGATTCAAAAAGCATCGATTGTTGATCAACCTGATGATCATGCATTTGATCAACTCAGAGCAATGGTATTGACCAATCAACAAATTGCCCAAATTTCAACACCTAAAGCATATGCTAATCCAGGTCGTGGCGCCAATGTGGTCGTATTGGATTTTGGATTGAAAAGTGGCATTTTGCGGATGTTGAGTGATTTTGATGCAAATGTGACAGTATTGCCTTATTCAGCAACGATTGACGAAGTGACAAATTTGGATCCAGATGGAATCGTCATTTCATCAGGTCCAGGTGATCCGAATCAAGTACCGGATACGGCACTTGAAATTATTAGACAATTTGAAAAAAGTGTCCCGTTATTTGGAATTGGACTGGGACATGAATTGTTTGCCATGGCAAATGGTGCTAAGGTGACAGAATTGGCCTCAGCACATCATGGGATGAACCATCCTATTCGCGAGCAAATTACCAAGGATATTATTTTTGCAACGCAGGGACAGGCTTACTATGTTGATTATGAATCAATCAAAGAGACACCGTTATTTGTGACTCATGTTGATATTACAGATAATCAAATTCAAGGATTACGTCATCGTGACTATCCAGCATTTAGTGTGCAATTTTTTCCAGACGCGGCACCAGGTCCACTAGAAGAAACGCAAGCGTTTACTGAATTTATGGAAATGGTGATGGCACGCCGAGGAGGAGGTACGTTATGGCAGAACGAGTCTTAATTATTGGTGGTTCAGCCAATGATTTTGGTCGAGAAACAGAAGGTGATGTTGCGGCATACCAAGTTGTTGATGTGCTAAAAAAGTATGGTCATGAAGTTGTTATTGTTGATGATAATCCGTATGCTTTTACAAGTGCTCGTCACGATGTCCAAGTAATTGAAAAGGCACTGACGGTCGATAACCTGATTCAAATTATTAATGATGAACATATTACGGCTATGGTTGCATCCGTTGGTGGTTCGACAGCAACACGATTAGGAGCTGATATCCTCAAATTAATGGGTAATGGTGCGCCAACGGTACTGGGATTGTCATTACCAGTGATGCAGGCAACGCAAAATACAAAAAATTTGCACGAACGACTAACGCAACTGAATATTCCAACAGTACAATCACGTTTAGCAGGTAATGTGCATGAAGTGTTTGATGCGGTACGCGAATTTGGATTACCGGTAGTTATTCGTCCAGTGGCACCCATGGGTCAAACGTTGCGTTTACAAGTGGAAGATACGAACGACTTAGAAAATGCCGCTGAAACAGCATTGAATCGTTCAATTACACATCAAGTTAATATTGATAAAAGTATTCGTGGCTATCAAGAAATTTCAATGTTGGTGATTAGAGATAAACGAGACACGACGATCTTAATAGGTGGTGTTGAGGATATGGATCCTGTGGGCATTCATTCTGCAGATTCAATTGCGATTACACCAATTCAGACACTTCCTGATCCGGTATATCAAAAATTACGGTCAGCGGCCTTTAAAGTCATTCGTGGTTTCGATGTGGTCGGTTTACTAGAAGTTAGATTTGCAGTGGATCCAAAGAATAATGACTATGTGATTACACGTGTAACCCCTTATTTTGATCGTACAGCTGCGTTGTTAGTAGCCGCAACAGGTTACCCTTTGGTACCCGTTGTTATCAGATTAATGTTGGGTGAAAATCTAGAAGATGTACAAACACCAGTCATTGGTGCTAATCATACGGCCTTATTGGAACCAACAATGGATCATATTGTGATTCGTTTTCCAATCTTTTCGTTTGGTGATTTTGAATCAAATGGGGTTAAAACAGAACATCGGCTAAATACTGTTCAAAAGTCTGTGGGGGCAACCATTGGTGTTGGGCGAAGTGTCGAGGAAGCACTTGAAAAAGCGATTCGTGCCGCGCATTTTAATAATCGTAATTTTTCACCAACTGTTATGAATGCTTTGACAGAAAATGAAATCATTGAACAATTGATTCATCCGCGAGATAATCGTATTTTTGTACTTTTGGAAGCACTAAGGCGTGGTTATACAGTAGATGAATTAGCAGAGTTGACCAAAATCAATGCTTTTTATTTTTATAAACTTGCACAAATTAATAAGTTAGAAGGCACCGTAAAAAAGAATGCTTGGCAAACTGATGTTTTAAGATTAGCAAAGTATTATGGTTTATCAGATGGATTGATTGCCCGTTTATGGGATGCACAATATGAAGAAGTTCGCCGTTATCGTTGGGATAACGGGATTTTGCCGACATACAAGGCATTTGAACCGTCTGCCGGTGAATTTGAAGAAGCTGCGAATCAATATTATTCAACATTTGAATCTGAAAATGAAAGTACTCGCCTTGGCAAGCAGTCGGCATTGGTGATTGGATCAGGCGGGTTCCGTTTGGGTGATGGGGCTGCCGCATCATATGTGATGGCCATGGTTGTGCAAGAATTGCAAAGTCAAGGTATTCAGACTGTTTTAATGAATAATAGCCCAACTGACTTGATGTTTATGGCGCAATTAGGAAATAAAAAGTATTATGAGCCTTTGGAAATTTCTGATGTGATGAATGTTATTGAAATTGAACAGCCGACACAAGTATTTGTGCCTGGTAATCGTATTAAACTAATCAATAGTTTGCGTCGCAATGGAATCAATGTACAAGTAATTGCCAAAGAAAAATACTTACCAAGTAGTAAAACTGATGACTTACCACATACGATTTTGAATTACTTTTATGATGGGCAAACGATTTATTTAATTGGCATGAGTTATCAAAGTAATGAGGGCATCATTTTGGATCAAACGATGATGTCTGAAGAACTTTGGGAAAGATTGCCACGACCACAGATGAATTCTGAAACACCAGGATTGTACCAAATGATTATTAATCAATTACCGAGTCGTGATGAAAATCCAGCGATGATTGTTCGACCAATGCCTTTTACAATGATTGCGTTTTTAGATAAGGTGACAGGGATTGATTGGTTACGATTAGTCGTACGATATATGTTAAATCGGCAAACATATGCTGAGCAGCAGTTTTTAGCACAGTTGCGCAGCTTAAAGTGGCGAGTGCCCAAAGCAGAATTAGTGTACTGGGATGCTGATTTTATTGAACATATGGAAATTGATGAGGTATTGGATAATGGGCGTTATGCAATTGGGGCGACTTACCATATAATTTAAGTATCAATTGTGTTTCTATGATAAACTAGACAAGTTGAATTAAAAATTTCAAGAAAGAAGGCACTACCAATGTGGAAAAAAGTGTTAGGCGTACTAGTCGTCATTGCAGTGGCGATTGGATTGGCTGCTTGGGGTATTGGCCCAAAGTCAATCGCGACGACCGATGCAGGTAATGTTTCACAAGCTGAATATTACAAAAAATTAAAGAGTTCTCCTGAAGGACAACAACAATTGGCAAATATGATTATTCAGAAAGTTTTGAATAAGAAATATGGTGATAAAGTTTCAAAGAAGTCAATTGAGTCACAATTCAAGCAGGCAAAGTCACAATATGGCTCACAATTCTCACAAGTTCTATCACAAAACGGGATGGATGAAGATAGCTTCCGTGATTCATTACGTATCCAAGCGTTAGAAAAGCAAGCAGTAATAGCAAATGAAAATTACTCTACGAAGCAATTACGTAAGGAATACAATGCATACCAACCTAAAGTCAATGTCTCAGTCATCTTAACGTCATCAGAAGATGATGCCAAGAAAGTTATTGCTGAACTTGATAAGGGTGGTGATTTTGCAAAATTAGCAAAAGAAAAGTCTACTGATACAAACACCAAAAAGAATGGTGGTAAGATGACAGCATTCGATTCAACAGACACTAATCTTGAGGATGATTTTAAAACAGCTGCCTTTAAGCTTAAGAAAGGTGAGTATACAAAAACGCCGGTTAAGTCAACAGCTTCTAATGGATACTTCATTATTAAGATGAACTCAAAAGAACCGAAAAAGTCATTTAGTGCTTTAAAGTCAAAGATGAAGACAATTTTAGTTAATGAGACGATGTCTGATACAACCAAGGTACAACAAATTGTTGGTGAAGAATTAGGTAAAGCAAATGTGAATATTAAAGATTCAACTTTGCAAAATGTTTTGTCGACTTATACACAAGCCGCTGCAACAGCTAAAGCAGCTAAAAATAGTTCATCCGCTAAAAGCACAAAGACTAGTTCAAGTTCATCAGCAAAAAGTTCGAGTGCTAGTTCAAGTTCATCATCTGAGAGTTCAAGTTCTTCTAGTTCATCATCTGAGAGTTCAAGTTCATCATCATCAGAATCATCAAGTTCTGAAAGCGGCGAATAGATCATAGTATATAGTAGAAAATGATATATAAGGGTAGAGCAAAAGATATCTGATAGCCAGTGATTGACGTTGATGATGGTCTTTTGACACACATTTAAGGGTTAGACAAGGATTGTCCAACCCTTTTTCTTTTCAAAAATTGCTGAAAGTAATTCGGATTTAAGGTACAATAGTTGATAGATGTAATAGTTTGTTCGGATTTTCTGAAAGAAATAAGAGGATAAAAAAGATGATTGATCGTTATACACGTCCGGAAATGGGACGTATTTGGTCGCTAGAAAATCAATACCAATCATGGTTAGATGTTGAAATTGCAGCAACAGCAGGATGGGTTGCCGTTGGGCATGTCCCAGCAGCTGATTTAGCAGCGATCCGTCAGCATGCTACTTTTGACGTTGAACGTATTGCAGAAATAGAGCAATCAACGCGACATGATGTTGTGGCGTTTACGAGAAATGTTTCAGAATCATTAGGTGAAGAACGTAAATGGATCCATTATGGGCTAACTTCTACTGATGTTGTTGATACAGCGCAGGCTTTACGTTTACGACAAGCTAATCAAGTCATCAAACAAGATTTACAAGATTTACGCAAGATATTAGCAGAACTGGCATTAAAGTATAAAGATACGGTTATGATGGGACGGACACACGGGGTACATGCTGAACCAACGACTTTTGGTTTAAAAATGGCACGCTTTTATCAAGCAGTTGTTCGTAATATCAAACGTTTTGAGACCGTTGCAACAGCTATTGAAACTGGTAAATTATCAGGTGCTGTGGGGACATTTGCCAATATTCCACCAGAAGTTGAAGAAGTGGCCATGAATGAATTAGGCTTAACGCCACAGCCAATTGGTTCACAAGTTTTGCCACGTGATTTACATGCGGATTATATGACAACTATTGCAATCATTGGTTCAAATTTAGAAGAATTAGCAACTGAAATTCGAAGCTTACAACGTTCAGAAATTCATGAAGTTGAAGAGGGTTTCCGAGGTGGTCAAAAAGGATCATCAGCAATGCCTCATAAACGTAATCCAATTGGTTCAGAAAATATTGTTGGTTTGTCACGGGTGTTACGGGGCTATTCTGTAACAGCACTGGAAAATGTGACTTTATGGCATGAACGTGATATTTCACATTCGAGTGCTGAAAGAATTATTTTGGTTGATGGAACGACTGTTTTGGATTATATGTTGCATCGTATGACCAATATTTTACGTAATTTACAAGTATTTCCAGAAACAATGAAACAAAATATGAAACGAACTTATGGTTTGATCTATTCACAACGTCTATTGTTAAAATTGGTTGATGCTGGCCTATCACGAGAAACAGCATATGATACGGTACAGCCATTGACAGCAAAATCGTGGGATGAGCAAGTACAATTCCGTGATTTAGTAGAAGCCAATGACACGATTAAAAAATATCTGACACCGGCTGATATTGATGATGCGTTTGATTATCATTGGCATTTAAAACATGTGGGTGATATTTATAAACGTCTTGGTTTGCTTTAATATTTATTCATTATTTTGTCGTGCTGTTTAGCGTTATATTTAACTTCATTTTGATGTTATTTTTAATAACTTTGAAATAGGGCGTATTGATTGCATCTTTATTAAATATCAGTTATGATATAGGTAATTTCAAATACGGGGGGATTTTACTTATGGCAATTGAAGACAGTGTAAAAGGTAAGGTAGATGAAGTTTCTGGTAAAGCGAAAGAAGTTACTGGTGCTGCAACTGATGATGAGCAGTTAGAAGCAAAGGGCAAAGCACAAGGATTAGCTGGTAAAGCGCGTGGTGCTTTTGGTGAAGCCAAAGACAAGATTGAGGATGCAACAGAAGATTTGAAGGAAAAAGCTGAAGATGTCGTAGATGATGTTAAAGCGAAGTTTAAAAAGTAATGTCATTATAGATGTCATGAAGCATTTCTTTGACAATAAAACAATAGTAAAGTAATTTTTATAAAATGGCTGGTACTTGACGAAAGAAGTCGATAGGTACTGGCTTTTTTTAATTCTCAGCAATTGCCATAATTTTTATAAAAAGTTGGATAAATGACGCAAATGTGTGTAATAAGTTGACAATTATTCAAAAAAGCAATAATATTTGAATATCGAATATTTCGATGTTCGAAATAAATTTTGGAAGGAGCACAACTGTGGCAGTTCTATCTACGACAGAAATTATGGATTTAATTCCAAATCGTTATCCCATTTTGTATATGGATTATGTTGATGAGATGACACCTGGAGAATCATTGATTGCAACAAAAAATGTGACAATTAACGAACAATTTTTCCAAGGACATTTCCCAGGTAATCCAGTGATGCCAGGTGTGTTAATTATTGAATCATTAGCACAAGCAGCTTCAATTTTGATTTTATCATCACCTCAATTTGTTGGTAAAACAGCTTATATGACGGGTATTGATAATGCAAAGTTTAAGAGAATGGTTAAACCAGGCGATACAGTAAAGTTACATGTTGCATTTGGTAACTTACGTGAAAACATGGGTACAGTTAGTGTTAAAGCAGTCGTTGATGGTAAATTAGCGACGAGTGCTGAACTAATGTTTGTCGTTTCACCTGAAGAAAAGTCAATTAGTGACACGGAGAAATAAGTATGACCGCACATGAAGAGGATTCTTTTGAACAAATGAATGAATCATTAGTAGATGTCTTCAATAATGTTATGTGGATTGAAGAAGCTTCATTGCGGAAATCACGATTTAAAGATATTTCCATTAAGGACGTTCATACCATCGCAGCAATATCGATGTATGAAACACGAACCGCATCTCAATTATCACAAACGATGCATCTGACACCAAGTGCCATGACTAGTGTCATTGATAAGCTTGAGAAAAAAGGTTACGCAGTTCGAAATCGGGATACGAAAGATCGGCGTGTTGTCCATATTGGATTAACACATAAAGGTCGCACAGTTTTTCGTGCCCATGATGCATTTCATCGTGGTATGACGCATTCATTGTTTGATTCATTAGAAGAAGGCGAAGCACCCGTGGTTAAAAAAGCCGTCCGTGATTTGCAAGAATATCTTCGTGAGCTAATACAGTTTTAATTGAGGACGATATGGAACAATTTACAATTGTTGAGTCTGCCCACGTGGTACCTGAACGAGTAGTAACAAATGATGAATTAGCAACGTTTATGGATACATCTGATGATTGGATTTATCCACGTACAGGTATTCATCAACGGCACATTGTTTCAAACGAAAACACAAGTGATCTTGCAACAATGGTTGCACAAAAATTACTTGAGCAGGCAGGAATGACAGCGGATCAATTAGATTTTATTATTGTTGGTACGATGTCACCAGACTATTTAACGCCAAGTGTGGCACAACTTGTTCAAGGGCGAATCAAAGCAAGTCACGCATTTGCCTTTGATGTGTCAGCCGCATGCTCAGGATTTGTTTACACAATGAGCATGGCTAGTAAATTATTAGCGACTAAGTATCAGTGCGGTTTAGTGATTGGTGCTGAAGTGCTTAGTAAATTACTAGATTGGGAAGACCGATCAACGGCTGTGCTTTTTGGTGACGGTGCATCGGGTGTATTATTACGAAAAACAAATACACCGGTTGGGTTAATGGCTGAATCATTAAAGACATATGGTGATCAGTCAGAATTTTTAACAGCTGGTCGTCAACGTAACGGTAATTATTTTGCTGGTGATTTAGTTGCAATGGATCCTTACTTCCATATGAATGGACGTGAAGTTTACAATTTTGCAACTCGTCAGGTACCTGTGGTTCTATCCGAAGCGCTAGAAAAAGCAAAGTTAACAGCTGATGATATTGATGTGTATCTATTGCATCAAGCAAATGCTCGTATTATTGCAAGTATTGCAAAAAGATTTGGACAACCGCTTGAGAAATTCCCAATCAATGTTGCAAATTATGGTAATACAAGTGCTGCAAGTATTGGTATTTTACTAGATGAATTACGAACAGCAGGTCATATTCATTCAGGTCAAAAGATTGCAATGGCTGGTTTTGGGGGTGGCTTAACAGCAGGTGCACTCATTATCCAACTATAAAATAAATAACAATTAATTATTAATCAAAGAAAAAGAGGAAAATAACATGACTGAAACAGAAATTTTTAACAAAGTAAGCGAAATCTTGGTAGACCAATTCGATTTGGAAGATGATGAAATTAAGTTAACAACAAACTTGAGTGAAGACATTGATGCTGATTCATTAGATTTATTTGAAGTTTTGAATCGTGTTGAAGACGAATTTGATATTAAGTTGGCTGTTGCAGAAGAAATTCAAACTGTACAAGATTTGGTAAACAAGGTTGCAGAACAAGTAAACGCCTAAGTAGTCGACGTAGTTAGAAGGGACGATATTATGAGCTTTAAGCTAAATAATCCACTGTTTGAAAAGTTGGGCATGAAATATCCTATTATCCAAGGTGGTATGGCTTGGGCTGGTACGGGTCACTTGGCTGGATCCGTTTCAGAAGCTGGTGGATTAGGCATTATCGGAACTGGATATTGGAAGGCTGACAAAGTCCGTGAAGAGATTCATCGGGCACGCGAAGTAACAGACAAGCCATTTGGTGTGAATGTTATGTTGTTGTCACGTCATATTCGTGAAGTATTTGATGTCATTATTGAAGAAGGTGTTAAGGTTGTTGCTACTGGAGCAGGAGACCCATCACCATTCATTGATGAATTACATGAGCATGATATTTTCGTTATTCCTGTTATTCCATCAGTTGGCCTTGCTAAAATGATGGAAAAGAAGGGCGTCGATGCTGTTGTTGCTGAAGGAATGGAATCTGGTGGTCACATCGGTAGTTTAACGACCATGACTCTTGTACCGCAGGTTGTTGACGCTGTCAATATTCCAGTTATTGCAGCCGGTGGTATTGGTGATGGACGTGGCGTTGCTGCTGCGTTTATGCTTGGTGCTTCAGGTGTACAAATGGGAACACGTTTCCTTGCCTCTGAGGAATCAGAAGTTCATGAAAACTTTAAAAATGCTGTTGTAAAAGCAAAAGACATTGATACGTTAGTGACTGGTGAGATTATGGGTAATCGTGCTCGCGTACTGAAGACCAAGATGTCAAAGAATTTTGTTAAGCAAGAGCGTATTGAAATTCAAAAGCCAAAGCCTGATGCAGATGCCATTGAGGATTTGGAAAACGGCTCATTACGTCGCGCTGTGCTTGATGGTGATAAGACAAATGGTGCTTTCATGGCTGGTCAAATTTCAGGACTAATTACTGAATTAAAGCCAGTTGCTGAAATTTTGGAAGATACTTGGTCACAAGCACAGGACCTTTTGAATTAATTTTTTGGAGGATGTATGAAACTTGGCATTTTAATGAGCGGTCAAGGGGCTCAAAAAGTTGGCATGGGTGCTGATTTGTATGAGCAAGTGCCCGCTTATAAAGAGACCATTGACGAAGCTAGTCATGTACTAGGTTATGACATCATGTCGACCATTGTTAATGATGAAGCAAATGTGACACAGACAAAGTATACTCAGCCTGCAATTTTGGCAATGAGTACAGGTATTTATCGCTCACTAGCAGATGTTATGCCAACACCACAAGCCACACTTGGCTTGAGCCTTGGTGAATATAGTGCGCTAGTTGCAGCAAACGTATTAAACTTTGATCAAGCCATGCGGATTATCAAAGACCGTGGTGCCTATATGCAACAAGCCGGTGACGATAATCCAGGTAAGATGGTTGCAGTAATGACTGATGACCAAGATTTGGTTGTGGCAACGGTTAAAAAGTTGCAAGCTGCTGGAAAGCGTGTCTATCCAGCAAATTACAATACATTTAATCAACTAGTGATTGGTGGCGTTGGTGCTGATGTTGATGAAGCAATCGTAGCATTGAAAGATGCAGGAATTGCGCGTTTAATTGAACTACCAGTTTCAGGACCTTTCCATACACCACTGATGCAATCAGCTGCTGATCAGTTGACAGTGCGTTTGGCAGAAGAAAACTTTGCGCCAATGGCGTTTGATGTTTATTCAAATACGACTGGCAAAAAGTTTGATGATGTGAAAGCGACTTTGTTACAGCAGATTGTTTCACCAACTTATTTTGCACAGGCATTACAAGCAATGGTGGATGATGGTGTTGATACATTAATTGAATTTGGACCAAGTGATACCTTATATAAGTTTGCCCGCAAAATTGTTGGTAAAGATATTAAGCGTTACAAGGTTACTAATTTTAAAACTTATCAAGAAGTTCGTGAAATGCTAGCAGCAGAATAGGAGACGAAGTAATGAATCTCGAAGGGAAAACAGTATTAATCACAGGATCAACTCGTGGCATTGGTTTAGCAATCGCGCACGCTTTTGATGATGCCGGTGCACGTGTTATTTTGCATGGTCGCTCGGCACCAAAGGCCGAAATATTAGCTGAATTTAGTGATGATACAATGGCGATTACAGCAGATATTGCCGATGATGATAGTGTTCAAAAAGCATTAGATGGTTTATTTGCTGAAATTAAAGGTATTGATATCTTAGTTAATAATGCTGGCATTGTGAATGATAAACTGGCAATGGGGATGAAAGCAGCTGATTTTGCACAGGTTGTTAATACTAACTTGAATGGGACATTCAATGTAACGCAACCTGTTTTTAAGAAGATGTTGCGTGCCCGAACTGGACAGATTATTAACATTGCTTCAGTTGTCGGGCTAATGGGGAACGTTGGTCAGGCTAACTATGCTGCATCAAAAGCTGGGATTATCGGCTTAACAAAGACATTAGCAAAAGAAGGTGCCATGCGTGGTATTCGTGTGAATGCGATTGCACCGGGTATGATTGTCTCAGACATGACTAATGCCTTATCAGATAAAGTGAAAAATCAAGTACTGGAAGCAGTACCATTAAAACGTTTTGGTGAAGCAACTGAAATTGCAAATACAGCTGTTTTCTTGGCTCAAAACGATTACATTACCGGCCAGACAATTACGGTCGATGGTGGTTTATATATTTAAGCAAACTGTACGTGCGGTTTTGCACTTATTTATTTTTACTTACTTTTTTCGTACGTATGAATTTGCTAAAACATAAAGGAGAACAAGATGACACGAGTTGTTATTACAGGTTTAGGGGCAGTAACCCCTGTTGGAAATAGTACTGAAGATTTTTGGAACGGTATTTTTAACAGTGAAGTTGGTATTGCACCAATTACAAAATTTGACGCAACTGAGACAGGTGTAACGGTTGCTGGTGAGGTAAAGGACTTTGATCCAGCTGCCCGTGTTGGTAAGCGTGAATCACGTAAAATGGATTTGTTTTCACAGTATGCTGTTCATGCTGCAGGTGAAGCTTTGGAACAAGCTGGTTTAGCTGATGGGGTTGATAATCCTGATCGTTTTGGTGTCATTATGGGAACTGGAATCGGTGGTCTAACAACGATTGAACAACAAGTTATCAAAATGCACGACAAGGGTCCACAACGTGTCAGTCCAATGTTTGTACCCAATGCGATTCCAAACATGGTTTCAGGTAATGTTTCAATGCGTTATGGTGCAAAGGGTGTTAATTACACAGTATCTACTGCTTGTGCTAGTGCAACCAATGCGATTGGTGAAGCTTTCTGGCGTATCCAATCTGGTAAGATGGATGTCATGATTACTGGTGGTGCAGAAGCTTCTGTTAATGAAATGGGAATTTCTGGTTTCGCGGCTTTGACTGCTTTGTCAAAGGAAACGGATCCTTTGAAAGCATCAACGCCATTTGATGTTAACCGTCATGGCTTTGTCATGGGTGAAGGGTCAGGTGTTTTGATACTAGAATCTCTAGAACATGCACAAGCACGTGGCGCTAATATTATTGCAGAAATTGTTGGTTATGGTTCAAATTCCGATGCATACCACCTCACTAGTCCAACACCTGATGGTTCAGGACCTGCTGGTTCAGTAAAGTTAGCCTTGGCCGATGCTGGCATTGAAGCTGGTGACATTGATTATGTTAATGCTCATGGGACTGCAACTGGTGCTAATGATGCCGCTGAATCAAAGGCAATGGAATTGGTCTTTGGTAAGAATGGTGTCTTGGTATCATCAACTAAGGGTATGACGGGACACTTATTAGGAGCTGCTGGAGCAATTGAGGCAATTGCTGCCATTGGTGCGATTGTTCGTGAACAATTACCAGTTAACGTCGGTCTAACAGAACAAGATCCTGAGACTGCTGGTGTCACACTAGTCAATGATGAAAACAAGCATGTTGCACCAAACTATGTGTTATCAGCTAACTATGGTTTTGGTGGTCATAATGCGGTTGTTATATTTAAGAAGTGGAGTGAGAATTAATGGCTTTGCAATTAGATGAAATTCGAACTTTGATGCAGGATCTGGAAAAAAGTTCATTGCGTGAATTTTCGTTGCAATCTGAGGATTTTAGTTTACATTTGAGTAAAAATGAAGTGTCACAACCAATTGTTACAGCTGCACAACCAGTTGTGGCAGAACCAGTAACGACACCTGAAAAGAAAACGGCTGAAGGTACGGCTAATCTGGGAACTGATAACAGTGTCTTAGTTGAAGCACCTTTAGTTGGAACAGTTTACTTGAAGCCAAAACCTGATGCAGCACCTTTTAAAGAGGTTGGTGATCATGTGAGTGTTGGTGAACAAGTTGCGATTATTGAAGCAATGAAATTAATGACACCTGTAAAGAGTGAAGTAGCAGGAACGATTAAGGAAATCTTGGTTGAAGAGGAAGATGTTGTTGACTATGGTCATGCACTATTCCGTGTCCAACCAGATGCTTAGGGAGGACTTGAAATGTCAGTATTAAATACCCAACAAATTCAAGAAATTTTGCCTCACCGTTATCCAATGTTGATGTTAGACACGGTTGAAGAATTAGTACCTGGTGAAAGTGCTGTTGCAATTAAAAATGTGACAATTAACGAAGAAATCTTTCAAGGACATTTTCCCGGTAATCCAACCTTTCCTGGTAATCTAACCGTTGAAGCATTAGCACAAACTGGTGCTGTTGCGTTGCTTTCAATGCCTGAATTTAAGGGTAAGACTGCTTATTTTGGTGGCATTAAGAAGGCACGTTTCCGTAAGATGGTACGACCAGGTGACCAAGTTCGTTTGGAAGTTAAGCTAACACGTTTACGTGGACCAATTGGCGAAGGTAAGGGAACAGCATATGTGAATGGCAAGCGTGTCACCACAGCTGACTTAACATTTATTGTTGGAGATTAAGTATGTTCAAAAAAGTTTTAGTGGCGAATCGAGGAGAAATTGCGGTTCGTATCATTCGTACACTGAAGGAAATGGGCATTAAATCTGTCGCTATTTATTCTTCAGCGGATGCGGATAGTCTTCATGTACGACTGGCTGATGAAGCAATTGCCGTTGGAGGACCAAAATCAAAAGACAGCTATCTCAATATGAAAAATATTTTGAGCGCTGCTGTTTTAACTGGTGCCGAAGCGATTCATCCAGGTTATGGTTTCTTATCTGAAAATGAAGCCTTTGCAGAAATGGTTGGCGCGGTAGGATTAAAATGGATTGGACCAAGTCCGAAAGTTTTGGAGTTAATGGGTAATAAAGCGAATGCGCGTGAATCAATGCGTGCTGCTGGTGTGCCCGTTATTCCAGGATCTGAAGGATTTATTCACAATGCCAGTGAAGCAAAAAAAATTGCAGAACGTATTGGGTATCCTTTACTATTAAAAGCCGCTGCTGGTGGTGGTGGTAAAGGGATGCGTTTTGTGTATGCAGAAGATGAACTTGCGGATAAATTTGATGATGCACAACATGAAGCGAAAGCGGCATTTGGCGATGGTCATATGTATGTTGAAAAGGTCATGACAAATGTGCGACACATTGAAATGCAAGTTATACGTGATCAACAAGGTCACGTATTGTATTTTCCTGAACGTAATTGTTCATTGCAACGTAATAATCAAAAAGTTATGGAAGAAAGTCCAGCTGTTGGTATTACGCAAGCTATGCGTGATGAATTAGGAGCCATTGCAACACGTGCAGTGAATGCACTGGATTATGAAAATACTGGGACACTAGAGTTCCTAGAAGATCATGATGGTAATTTCTATTTCATGGAAATGAACACACGTATTCAAGTTGAACATCCGGTTACTGAATTAGTGACGGGGGTTGATTTAATTAAAATGCAACTTCAAGTTGCTGCAGGTGAAACACTCACGATGACGCAGCAAGAGGTCAAAGTGAATGGTCATGCCATTGAAGTTCGCTTAAATGCTGAACAACCTGAACGTAATTTTGCACCAAGCGCAGGTAAAATCAAGTTTGTTTTCTTGCCAACTGGTGGGCCTGGAATCCGCATTGATTCGGCAATTTATTCAGGTGATATCATTCAACCATTTTATGATTCAATGATTGGTAAGCTACTTGTACATGGTAACGATCGTGCAGAAGCAGTGGTTAAAATGAAACGTATTTTGGATGAAATGGTGATTGACGGTGTGAATACCAATGCTGATTTCCAAGAAGCCTTGTTAAGTGACGAAAAGGTTGCCGAAGGATTATTCAATACACAATATCTTGAGCAAGAATTTCTACCAAAATGGCAAAAAAGCCTAACAACCGGTGAATAGGAGACAAATGATGGATTTATTTAATAAACCAAATGTCAAATTGCCAAAAATTAAAAAAGATGCGCATGTTGATGCGCAAATACCTGATGGGTTGTTTTTAGCTTGTCCATTTTGTGGTGCACAATTATATTCAAAGCAATTAGGTGATCAACGTGTTTGTCCAAATTGTGGCTATGGTTTTCGTTTGCAGGCATACGAACGTGTGCATTTAATGACTGATAATTTTGAAGAATGGGACGCTGATTTAACGTTAGAAAATCCTGATTTTCCTGGATATGCTGAGAAATTAGCACGGGCGAAATCACAAACAAATTTAAAAGAATCAGTTTTAACAGGTCGCGCTATTTTAGAAGACGAAACAGTAGCGCTTGGTATTATGGACTCTTACTTTATGATGGGGTCATTAGGCTCAGTCACTGGTGAGAAGATTACGCGTTTGTTTGAAAAAGCAACAGACCAAAAACTACCAGTTGTCTTATTTACTGCTTCAGGTGGTGCGCGTATGCAAGAAGGGATTCATTCTTTGATGCAAATGGCAAAAGTATCAGCGGCAGTTGCAGCCCATCAGGAAGCAAAATTACCTTATTTTGTCGTTCTGACAGATCCAACAACGGGTGGTGTGACTGCTTCATTTGCAATGCAGGGAGATGTGACATTGGCAGAACCACATGCACTCGTTGGTTTTGCGGGTAAGCGTGTGATTGAGCAAACAATTCACGAAAAGGTACCAAAAGATTTTCAACGTGCTGAAACTGTTTTGAAGAATGGGTTTATTGATGCAGTTGTGCAACGTCAGGAATTACCGCATGTACTCGCACAATTAGTTAAATTTCATCAACCACAGGGAGGTCATTAATCATGGTAAGTTTGTTTAAACGTGAATTGACACCTGTCCAAATTGTGAAACGTTCACGTGAAGATCGGTTCATGGCTCGTGAAATGATTGCTGGTATTTTTACAGATTTCTTTGAATTGCATGGTGATCGCTATGCTGGTGATGATGAAAGTGTTATTGGTGGGTTAGCAAATTTAAATGGTCAACCAGTAACAATCATTGTTATTGATAAGGGCTCAGATATTAAAGATAAGTTGGCTAAGCGCAATGGGTCACCAGAGCCATATGGTTATCGTAAAGCGACTCGTTTAATGAAACAAGCCGCAAAGTTTGGCCGCCCAATCATTACCTTTATTAATACGCCAGGTGCTTTTCCCGGCAAAACAGCTGAAGATCAAGGTCAAGGAGATGCAATTGCCCAAAGTATTTTAGAAAGTCTAAAATTACCCGTGCCAATGATTGCCATTGTGTATGGTGAAGGTGGTTCTGGTGGAGCACTTGCACTTGCCACGACTGATCAGGTTTGGATGTTTCAAAATGCGACATATTCAGTGCTTTCGCCAGAGGGATTTGCATCGATATTATGGAAAGATGCAAAGCGTCATGATGAAGCTGCTGCTGTTATGGGACTAACGCCCAATGATTTGTTAGAGAATCATGTGATTGAGTACATTATACCGGAGAGTCGGTCACATGCACGCGTCTTTTCACTGATTCGTGCCAAATTAACTGATGAAATTCATAAATTATCGGCATTACCGGCAGATAAATTGTTGGCACAACGACGTGCTCGTTTCCGTAAATTTTAATCATATTTGAAAAACACGAAAGTTACCAATAATTTTTGGACTTTCGTGTTTTTTAGTTATGACGTTTTTATATCTTTTTTTAAAATTAACCGTTAAAATAAAAATAGTTTCGGGGATGATGAGGAGATAACGGACCATGTTAAACGAACAAACATTACAAAAAAAGCAGGCAGGGGCGTTTGCAGCAACTTTAATCAAGGACGGGATGATTGTCGGTTTAGGCACAGGATCAACGGTCCGTTTTTTTATTGAAGCTTTAGCAAAACGAATTAATCGTGAAGGCTTAAATATTGTTGGTGTGACAACTTCAAATAAGACGTCGTCTTTAGCAAAGGCTTGGGGAATTAAATTATCTTCAGTGAATGAGGTACCACACATTGACTTAACGATTGATGGTGCTGATGAAGTGAACCAACAGTTAAATGGCATTAAAGGTGGCGGTGCAGCATTATTATTTGAGAAAATTGTCGCGTTAAATTCGC
This sequence comes from Weissella sp. ESL1177, assembly GCF_058107185.1. Classification (NCBI taxonomy): domain Bacteria; kingdom Bacillati; phylum Bacillota; class Bacilli; order Lactobacillales; family Lactobacillaceae; genus Weissella; species Weissella sp. ESL1177. Next base: position 267,956 of record NZ_CM176591.1, read on the forward strand.
AAAAAAATATTTGGATCATTGATGAATCAAAGTATCATGATGTTATTGGTCAGTTTCCTTTACCAGTTGAAGTTGTACCATATGGTAGTCATCAGTTACTAAGAAAATTTCAGGCAGCTGATTTACAGCCAGCTTTTCGGCGAACGACTACCGGTCAACGACTGACAACAGATACTGGTAATTACATCATTGATTTGACGCTTCAACGAATTGAGCACCCCCAAAGCTTAGCTTACTTTTTAGAACAAACGGTTGGCGTTGTTGAGCATGGCTTATTCTTAAATATGGTTGATCAAGTGATTATTGGTGGTCATCAACCAACTTTGATTTCGCGTATAAATCAATCATAGCAAACGAAACTGCTGCATAATCCTATGGTACAATTAACGTAGTTGTATTGGGGAACACGATTGTCATAAAGGAGAATATAAAAATGACTTGGCAAGAAAATTATCAAGTATGGGCAAATCATACTGATTTACCAGACTACTTACAAGCTGACATGACAGCTTTGGCTCAAGATGATAAACAAGCAGAAGATGCTTTTTATCAACCATTATCATTTGGAACAGCAGGTATGCGTGGTTTATTAGGTGCAGGAATTAATCGTATGAACATTTATACGGTACGTCAGGCAACTGAAGGTCTTGCACGATTGATGGATTCTTTATCACAAGAAATAAAGCAACGTGGGGTTGCAATTTCTTATGATTCGCGTCATTTTTCTCAAGAATTTGCCTTCGAATCAGCAAGGGTCTTGGGGGCACATGGTATTAAAGCGTATGTGTTTGAGTCATTACGACCAACACCAGAATTATCATTTACAGTGCGTCACCTTCATGCATATGCAGGTATTATGATTACGGCTTCACATAATCCTAAAGAATATAATGGTTATAAAATATATGGTGAAGATGGTGGTCAAATGCCACCTAAGGAATCAGATATTATTACAGCCTCAATTCGTGAAGCGGATATGTTTGCTGTGCCTATTAAATCACAAGAAGAACTGGTATCAAATGGTCTATTAGTGACGATTGGTAAGGCTATTGATGATGCTTATCTAGCTGAGGTCAAGACAGTAACAGTTGATCAAGCTTTGGTCGATCAAGAAGGACGGGATATGAAGTTGGTTTATTCACCACTTCACGGAACAGGTGCATTAATTGCTGGTCAAGCATTAGCAAATGCTGGATTTAAAAATGTGACGATTGTTCCTGAACAAGAACAACCTGATGGTGATTTTCCAACGGTAAAGTTGCCGAATCCTGAAGATCCAGCTGCCTTAGCCATGGGAATTGCTTTAGCCAAAGAACAAGGTGCTGATGTTGTTATTGGTGTTGACCCAGATGCAGATCGTATGGGAACGGCTGTTCGTTTACCATCAGGTGAGTATCAATTATTGACCGGTAACCAAATTGGTGCGATTATGCTCCACTATCTGTTAACAGCTAAGCAAGCGGCTGGTACGTTGCCTACTAATGGCGTGTTAGTCAAATCAATTGTGTCATCTGAATTTGCCGCTGATATCGCGAAAAGTTTTGCAATTGAAACCATTGATGTTTTAACTGGCTTTAAATATATCGCTGAACAAATTCAAAATTATGAAGAAACACATGAACATACATTCTTATTTGGTTTTGAAGAATCTTATGGTTACTTAGTCAAGCCGTTTGCACGTGACAAAGATTCTATCCAAGCAACAGTATTATTAGCTGAAGTGGCAGCTTATTATAAGTCACTAGGTAAAACACTATATGATGGGTTACAAGAGTTGTTTCATGAATATGGTTACTTTGTTGAAAACACACAATCCTTAACGTTTAAGGGAGTTGATGGTGCGGAGAAGATTGCAACATTAATGGCAAAATTCCGGGCTGAACAACCAACGACATTTGGTAATATTGATGTTATCAAGGTTGATGATTTTACGTTGCAAACTGAGACAGACGTGAAAACAGGTATTGAAACAGCTTTGACATTACCAAAAGCAAATGTTCTGAAATATTGGCTAGCTGATGGCTCATGGGTAGCTGTGCGACCATCGGGAACTGAACCAAAAATTAAGTTATATGTTGGTACGAAGGGGACAACTCAAGTCGAAGCTAACGAGAAATTAGCAGCAATTCAACAATCGATTGCTGATTACGTTGACTAATATAAAAAAGCTTTGGTAATTACCAAAGTTTTTTTATATTCATAAATATTTTAAATCACCGTGAAGTTTTCATACATGTTACAATGTAGGTATAGTCGGGACTATAAATATAACTTATGAATGGAAGAAGTCATAAGGATTGGAGAAAGTGATGATTGGATGGATTATTGTTGGTGTTATTATTGTACTAATTCTATTATGGGTAGGTATTTATAATGGTCTTGTACAAGCTCGGATGCGCACACAAGAGTCATGGAGTCAAATTGATGTCCAGTTAAAGCGGCGTAATGATTTGATTCCTAACTTGGTGGAAACTGTCAAAGGGTCAGCAAAATTTGAACAAGGAACTTTAGAAAAAGTTGTTAGCCTGCGTAACGCCTTAACACAAGTACCTACGGATGATCATCAGAAGACAATGGCATTGTCAAATCAATTGTCTAGTACATTGAAGTCGATTTTTGCTGTCGCTGAAGCTTATCCTGATTTGAAGTCATCAAGTCAATATAATAAGTTAATGGAAGAACTGACAAATACAGAGAATAAGATTGCTTATTCACGCCAGTTGTTTAATACAACGACGGCAAATTACAACACAAAGTTGCAGTCTTTCCCAACAAATCTTGTGGCAAAGCTACATAGCTTTAAGCCTAGTGAATTCCTAGAAACACCAGAAGAAGAACGTGAAGTTGTCAAGGTATCATTTGATGATCGCGGTCTTTAATAACGAGGTAATCAATCATGTTATTTGAGCAAATTGCAAAGAATAAGCGCAAAACAGTTGGGTTATTCATTGGTTTCTTTTTGTTCATGGGCATTGTAGGAGCAGCATTAGGATATTACTTACTAGGTGAATGGTTACCAGGTGTGATTATTGCAATCGTGACGGGCATTGTCTATGCTGGTTATATGTTTAGTCAATCGACAGATGTTGTTATGCATTTAAATCATGCCCATGAAATTACCAATGCTGACCAAGCACCTGATTTATGGCATATTGTGGAAGACATGGCTTTAGTGGCCAATGTGCCAATGCCACGTGTGTTTATTATTGATGATCCAAGCCCTAATGCTTTTGCAACCGGCAACGATCCACAACATGCAGCAGTTGCCGCAACATCGGGTATTTTATCTGTGCTAACACGAGAAGAATTAGAGGGCGTTATGGCGCATGAAATGACGCACGTGCGTAATTATGATATTCGTATTCAAACAATTGCAGTTGCGTTAACTTCAGCGATTGCGATGTTAGCTAATTTTGGTACTCATTTTTGGTATTTTGGTGGTAATCGTAATCGCGATAATGATAAAGAAGGAAATATTGTTGCGTTAATCGCATCTGTATTGGTGCTATTTTTAGCACCGATTGCGGCAACATTGGTACAATTAGCAATTTCACGTAACCGTGAATTTTTAGCTGATGCTGGGGCTGTTGAATTAACGCGAAATCCCCAAGGGTTAATTAGTGCTTTAACTAAGATCTCACAAAGTGAACCAATGTCAGATGAAAATGTTTCAGCTGAAAGTGCTGCATTATACATTGCTAACCCATTACAAACAAAGAAATTAACAAATCTTTTTTCAACGCATCCGCCAATGTCAGAACGGATTGCAGCTTTGGAAAAAATGTAGTGATAACTAAATATATGGGTCAATGAGAAGCAATCTTTTGCTTTATATATAAAGGTGAGTGAAACAAAAGATGTTCTGAAGCTAATTATTGTTATAGCAAGGTTTCATCATTTTGGAACACGTTTAAGGGTGCGTCAATCTATCAATTTTACATTGATAGATTGACGTCCTTTTTAGTATCTTTATTCTAGTAACTTTATCTTTCTGTTTGATAGGGCATGTGATACAATAAAAGGATTGTTGGTCGTCGCAAAGGCCAAAAGAAGGAGAGAATAATGAAGAAGAAAGCCCCTGTGGTTAAAAATCAAGAATTTGATGCTGAAGTGATTGATTTAACGTACCAAGGAAATGGTGTTGTTAAAGTTGATGACTTTCCTGTCTTTGTTACAAATGCTGTGCCAGGCGAAAAAATTCGGGTTGGTATCACAAAAGTTGCTAGTACGTATGCGTTTGGTCGAGTTATTAAAACACTTAAAGCATCACCCAATCGTAATCATGAAGTTAATAGTACGGCATTAACAACTGGTATTGCACCCTTAGCACATTTAAAATATGATGCCCAATTAAAATTCAAGCAAGGCCAGATTGCTGAATTATTTAATAAGCAACATGTATCTGTGAATGTGGCACCCACAATTGGTATGTCAAATCCAACAGGTTACCGGAATAAAGCGCAAATTCCTGCACGGATGATCAAAGGTCAACTAACAACTGGTTTTTTCCGACGGGGGTCGCATCGATTGATGCCAATTGAAGACTTTTATATTCAAGATCCAAAAATTGACAAAGCAATCGTGATTATTCGTGATATTTTACGTCAGTTCCATGTGCCAGCTTATGATGAAATCCATCATAAGGGGGTCATTCGTAATATTATGGTTCGTCGGGGTTATTATTCACACGAAATGATGGTCGTGCTTGTGACACGTTCAAAACGTATTCCTGGCGCTAATATTATCGTGCCACAAATCAAAGAAGCTTTACCTGAAGTCACTTCAATTATTCAAAATGTTAACCAAGATAAGACTAATGTTATCTTGGGTGATGTGAATCATGTATTATGGGGTAATAAGGTCATTAAAGATACTTTGTTTGATAAGACATTTGCGATTGGTCCAAATTCTTTCTATCAAGTTAACCCACAAACAACTGAAGTTTTGTATCAGTTGGCAGCAGACAAAGCAGAATTGACAAGTGAAGATACAGTGATTGATGCTTATTCAGGTATTGGTACGATTTCATTAACGATTGCGGATAAAGTGAAGTCAGTCATTGGGGTGGAAGTTGTGCCTAGCGCTGTGGATGATGCCAAGCGAAATGCAGATCTCAACCATGTACACAATGTGACATTTGAGTTAGGCAAAGCTGAAGAAAAGATGGTCGCTTGGCAACAAGAGGGCTTGAAACCGGATGTTATCTTTGTTGATCCACCACGTAAGGGATTGACACCTGAGTTAATTGATGCAGCAGCCAAAATGAAGCCAAAGAAGATTGTCTATATTAGCTGTAACCCAGCAACTTTGGTTCGTGATATTGTCGAATTCAAGGCGCAAGGTTACGATATTAAGGGGGATGTTCAACCCGTTGATCAATTCCCACAAACAACACATATTGAGTCGATTACTGTCCTTGAACGTGTTGATTAAAGATAAGCCTTTAAAAGCTGTCAATTTGCTATGAAAATAGTTAGATTGATGGTTTTTTTAATGGTATAATCAAGTGACAGGAGGGTGACAAGACATGGCAAAAGCGCTAGTAATTATAGATTATACCAATGATTTTGTAGATACAAAGGGTGCCTTAACTTGTGGTGAAACTGGTCAGGCATTAGAACAATACATTGTTGACCAAGCTCAAGCATTTTATAACAATGGTGATTATGTCATTTTGCCAACAGATGCGCATTTTGAGGATGATAATTATCATCCAGAACATCAATTGTTTCCACCTCATAATATTGTGGGAACATGGGGCCAAGACTTGTATGGTCAATTGCAACCTTGGTATGAAGCACATCAAACAGATGAAAAAGTCTATAAATTTAACAAAAATCGGTACTCAGCCTTTCAAAATACTAATTTAGATAACTTTTTGAGAGAACGTCAGATAAATGAATTAACATTAGTTGGCGTCTGCACTGATATTTGTGTGTTGCATACGGCAATTTATGCATACAATCTGAATTATCAATTAACGATTCTAAAAAATGGGGTCGCAACATTTACGGAACACGGTCAAGAATGGGCTTTAGCTCATTTCAAGAATAGTCTTGGGGCTACCGTAAAATAATTACGCTTACTTTTCAAAGTCATTTAGCTGTCAATCTACCATGTGAAATGGTTGGGTTGACAGCTCTTTTAGATTCACTCAACGACTTATGTGCCAGTCGGTTCGCTTTCAATGGTATAATTAGAAATAATTGATTATGAAAAATAATAAGGGAGATTAATTATGGCATACAAACTGGGCATTATTGGTACTAATTGGATTACCAAGCAATTCGTGCAAGCAGCTCATGAATCAGGTGAATATGAATTAACAGCCGTTTATTCACGTCATGAAGAATCAGGTCGCTCATTTGGTAATCATTTTGATGTCACAAATATTTATACTGATTTAGAAAATTTCTATACCAGTGGTATTGATGTTGTTTATATTGCTTCACCAAATAGTGTTCATTTTGAGCAAGTAAAAGGAGCAATCACGCATGACTTAAACGTTATCGTTGAGAAATCTGCTTTTTCAAATCCAACTGAATACACAACTATCATGACATTACTTCAAGAACATACGAATGTCCGCCTGTTCGAAGCGGCTCGACATATTCAACAACCCAATTTTAAAATCGTTGAAGCGCAAGTGGCTAAAATGTCTAAAATTGCAGGTGCAACATTTGTTTATGAAAAATATTCATCACGTTTCGATGATTATTTAGCAGGCCATGAACCCAATGTATTGAGCCGTCAATTCAGTGCTGGGGCACTAACTGATTTAGGCGTTTATCCAATTTATGCAGCAATTAAATTATTCGGTAAGCCGCAAAAAAGTCATTACTTTGCAACAACACTTCGGAATGGGGCAGATGGGCGTGGAATTGCTATTCTACGTTATGCAGATTTTGATGTCACGATTGAATTTGGTAAGGGTTCAAATAGCTATTTGCAATCTGAAATTCTAGGTCGGCGTGACACGTTGGTTATTGGTAATATTGCTGAAGTAGTGGATGTCACTTATCACGATGCTGAGGGTGGTCAACAAAAACTAAGTAAAACACCTTTAGAAAATCCAATGGTTGCTGAAGCTGTCAAATTTGCTGACATGTTAAAACATCCTACAGAAACTGAAACAGAGTATCAAGCATTATTGACACTGAGTCAAACAGTCAATCAAGTACTATTTGATTTGCGTCAAGATGCGGGAATTGTCTTCCCAGCAGATGAAAAATAAGTAACAGACGAAGGAGAAAACATGGACTCTCGTTTTGAAGAGCGATTAACAACGATTGGGTTTCAGTCACTAACGCCCATTCAAGAAGCAGTCGCAGAACCATTGGCAGCAGGTGTGTCAATTGATGCGCTTGCACCAACAGGAACCGGGAAAACATTAGCTTTCATTTGGCCATTGTTACCAAAATTAGTACCAGATGATGGTGAACAGTTATTAATTTTAGCGCCATCACAAGAATTAGCAATGCAGACAACACGTGTTGCTCGTGAGTGGGCTAATGTGTTATCACTAAAAGTATTGTCGTTGACAGGTGGGGCAAACATCAAGCATCAAGTTGACCGGTTAAAAAAGCACCCTGAAATTTTGGTTGGTACACCTGGTCGTGTGAATGAGTTGATGAATAGTGGCAAGCTGAAACTAAAACGATTACGAACATTAATTTTAGATGAAGCTGATGAATTATTGCGTGATGATACAGCAAATCAAATTGATCATATTTGGGACATTATCAATGATAAAGACATCCAAGTGGCACTATTTGGTGCTACTGAAGTTGATACAACCATTGCTAACGGTTTATTTGATAGAGAGTTTATACGAATTGATCAGCGTCATGTTATGATGCCAACAACGATTAAACATGAATTTTGGCCAACCGCACATGATCAACGTCAAAAACGGTTACGTCAGTTAGCTGCCCAAAAGAACTTTCAAGCGATAGTATTTTTTAATACGACAAAGCAACTTAAAATTACGGCTAGCTTTTTAGCACATGAACATGTTGCCATGGCAACTTTGGTGAGAGGTGACTCAAGTACGACGCGTGCGAGATCATTAATGCATTTTAAAAAAGGTGTTGCCAAATTTCTGTTGACGACAGATGTTGGTGCGAGAGGATTGGATATTCCTGATTTAACAGCAGTAATCAATTTTGATTTACCACGTGATGGTGAAACTTATACGCACCGTGCAGGGCGAACTGGTCGTATGGGTAAGTCAGGATTAGTGATTTCTTTTGGTAATGATCATGACTTGCGTGATTTAAAAAAGATGGTAGCAGTTGATATTCAAACGGTTTCTGGTAGCCAGGTATCTCGCAAGCAAGCCGTGAGGTCAGCAACTACGGCAATAACTCATCATGATCGACCTATTAAACAGGTAACTGGGACAACAACTAAAAGACAGGGTAAACATGAAGGGAAAAAAGTCATTGTATCGCGTGAAGAACGGTTTGCAAAAGAAAAACGAGCGCAAAGAAAGCATCGTAAAAACAAAGGTAAGCCAAAGCATTAATCATGGGCATTATGAAATTTTAAAATAGGTTTAGGGACTATTGATCTAGTTAGTCAGATTAGCTAGATTAATGGTCCTTTTTGAGCGAGGCGTGCTGAAAGATGCTGTGTTTGTTAATGATGGTATTTAGAAAACGTTTACAAAAAATAGTTATTTTGTGAATGTTCGATTGTTAGTTAGTTCACATAAATGATTAAATATGTTATGATAATAACTAATATGAGTTTCACAATCTTTGGAAATGTTTGTGAAAATAGTTAATTTTAAAAAAAGAGGTCGAACTAATGGTTGAACATGATATTCCTAGAGCAACGGCAAAGCGATTGCCAATTTACTATCGTTATTTGAAATTGCTGTTAGACTCTGGGACTGTCCGCGTTTCATCAAACGAATTATCCGAAGCTGTGAAATTTGATGCCGCAACGATTCGACGTGATTTTTCTTATTTCGGCGCACTTGGTAAGCGTGGTTATGGCTACGATGTTGAGGCATTAATGAATTTTTTTGGTGAAATTCTTAATCAAGATACATTAGCTTCAGTCGCATTGGTAGGAGTCGGAAATCTAGGACAAGCTTTATTGAACTTCAATTTTCATCAAAGTTCTAATGCACGAATTGCAGCAGCTTTTGATGTTAATCCAGAAATTGTTAATACGATCCAGTCGGGTATTCCTGTCTATAGTTTGGATGATTTAGAAAAGCAAATCATTGATCAACGAATTGATGTCGCAATTGTGACAGTACCGGCCAATGTAGCACAAGATGTTGCCAAGCGTCTAGCATTCGCAGGCATTCGTGGTATTTTAAACTTTACACCATTACGCTTGGATGTGCCAAAGTCTGTCCGTGTACAAAACGTTGACTTAACAAATGAGCTGCAAACGCTTTTGTATTTTATCAACAATTTTGGAGAAAAATAAGACAACGATCATTAACCAATATAATATAAAAAAGCGCATCAGGAACCAATTTTGGTAACTGATGTGCTTTTTTGGAATGACTAGTCGTTGACATAAATAAAGTCAGCGGCATGTTGTGTTACTTGAATTGTTTGATCACCCGAAACTAAAACAAGGGGACCATCAAATGGCAAACGCTCTTTAATTGTCCAAGTTGTATTTAATCCTAGGTGTAGTGTTTCAGTATATTGTAATAGTTCTAAGTCTTCAGTAAAGCTGTTGATAGTGACAGTTTCATTATCTTTTGCTTCACGTAATGAACGTAATGATTTTGGTGAATAATGATGGTCGATATCAGGAATGCTGAGACCTTGGGGACTTAATTTTGGGAAACCTAAGTACTTATCTAGGGCGTTAATAAATTGATCATTAGCATCGTGATCAAGGTGATCAGCGTTTGAGTGGGCTTCTGAAATTGATAAGCCTAATTTTGTTGCACCAAATGTTTCAATTAAACGGTGGGCACGGATTAAACGGAGGGCTGTTTCACGACCAGGTTTTGTGAGTGTGACACCATAATAAGGCACAACATCAACTTCGCCAGCTTCTTGTAGTTTTGCCAGCATATTAGAAACCGATGAAGGAGTGACGTTTAAATGTTCAGCAATTTGGTTATTAGAAATTTTTGTTGACTCATCGCCACCGCTTAATTCTAAGATTGTTTGTAGATATTGGGTTTTAGAAATAGATTCGGTCATAATGTAAAATTTCCTCGTTTGTTGTGAAATAGTTAATATGATTAATTATACCATGAAATGGCAGATAATGTATTTTATAAAAATGAAACTAATTATACGTTTGATAAAAAAATGATTTTAGGTTATGATAATTATGTAAAATTTAATCAGCAACTGACAACAGTCAGAAACAAGTTTTGGAGGCTCAAAATGCAGGAAATGAAAGTATGCCAAGAGAACAAGTTAGGGGGATGTACCTTAATTCGTCACCTATTACAAAGCTCACGTGATATTTCAGAGCAGACTGTACAACAATTAGCAACAGCACTAGAAGAAACACTGACTTGTCGGCCAGAAGTTTATGTTGGTCAGGTTTATGATAGTTGTGTTTATCGAATTGGTTGTGGTGATATTAACACTGAAACAAAATTATGTTTTTCAACGCCAGATGTTCGTAATAAATTTGCGAGTTCTTTTGAAGTTGCTTGTCGAGAAGTTGGCTTAACTGTGCATCGGAGTTACTAATAATAGGTTAAAAATAGTTCTAATTTCTATAATTAGTCATTTGGATGCAAATTAAGGTCGATCAACTCCCTAGATGGTGGAAGCTGATCGACCTTTTTTGTTTGCATTATAAAATAATTTTTAATTAAATTTTTTGATGTAGTTGATCAATGGTTGTGTTATTCAGCAGTAGATATAATAAAATACTTTGAATTGGTAAAAAAACAAGTTGTTTGATGACACGTACCCAAAGTAGAGAAGTAATCGTTTGTGAATTATGAATGTTACCAATCATGACAACCCATAACGTGTTTAAGATGACATTAACAATTAACAAAACGATTGTAACCGTTAAAATAATCCGTAACCAAGAAAGCGTTTGGCGGCCATAGAAAGAAAAGCCATAAACAGCGGCTGCAATTACTGCGGAAATAGTAAAGCCCCAAAAATAACCATAACCATTCATTAAGCTACTAATGACATCAGTAAAAATTGCAACGAGCATTCCCCAAAAGGGACCATACCACTTAGCAATCACTCCGACAATCAAGAACGTAAAGCCAACTTTGATGGTAGCAGTGCCGAATGAGAAACGACTAATGACTATTTGTAAAGCCATTAAAATGCCCAGCATAGCAAGTTGTCGTGTACGTAAATGTGGTAAGACATATTCTAATGTTTTCATTTGAAAACACCTCCTTATTAATTGGAGGGTTTCACTTGTTACAGTGAATGTGATTCAAGCATCGCGGTAATCCTTCGTCCATGGCCCACATTCCGTTTCCACAGCACTTAACGCACCTGAATCTACCCTGTTCGTTTTACAGGAGTATATTTTACTACATTCTTATTAAAAGTAAACAGCTAGTTTAGAAATAAAACTTTTGAAAGGCATTTTAAAAGTTGGTAAAATGTTTTAGTAAAGATAATTTATGATCAAAAAGTTAATTGCATAACAAACTGGCAAATAAACGAATCTATTAATTGATTATTGAGATAAGAGGTAGGGCATGGGTAAAGTTTCAATCAGAGATGTGGCTAGTTTGGCAGGCGTATCAATTGCGACTGTCTCACAAGTCTTAAATGGTAAGGGTACGCGGTTTTCTGATAAAACCAAGGCCAAAGTATTTGCAGCGCGTGATGAAATCGGATATGTACCCAATGCGAGTGCACGGAGTTTAAAACAAGGATCAACGATACTAATTGGCGTTGTTGTTCCTAGTTTAAGAGCACCATTTTTTGGTGATTTAATTCAACGGATGCAAGAAAATTTACCTGACAATGTGTCGTTATCAATTATGACTGCTGTACCAGCAAAAACAGATCAAACAGTTGAAACATTAGTGAATGCAGGGGTACATGGTATTATTATGGCAAGCCAATTGACGAAACCAGTAACCGTGGCACATCGTTTAAAAAAACGTGGGATTGCACTAGTTGTGTTAGAAAATCATGATGAATTGGCAGAAGCGGATGCCGTTTATGCATCAGATAAAAAAGGTGGTCGGCTCGTTGCTGAACATTTGTTAGCTCTGGGGCATCGTCATGTCGTTTTGTTGGGTAATCAAGTTTATACCGACAATTTACAATATCGAACCGCATCGTTTAAAGAAACAATGTTAGCAGCAGGGGCGAAAGTTAGCGAAGTTGCGACTCGTAATTTAACAAAACATGCTGGTCGGGCAGCGGCGATGGCCGTATCGATTACGCAAGCCACAGCAGCGTTTGCATTAAATGATGAACTAGCAATTGGTTTAATTGCCGGATTAAATGCGCATGGTATTCGGGTTCCTGAAGATATGTCGGTTGTCGGGTATGATGATACTGATTATGCAGAATTTTTTCGGCCAGCATTAACGACTGTTGCACAACCAGTCTGGTTAGTTGCTGAAGCGGCGTTAAAAACAGTGATAGCTCGTATTAATCATCCAGATGCTGAACGGCAAGTAGCAGCATTTGATACGGCGTTGGTTATCCGTGAATCAACTGCATCTTTACAATAAGATGTGGTAAGCTAATCGTAGCAAGGAGGTCATTTTATAATGACAGGACTGTTCAAACGAACACGAGAATTAATAAAATCGCCCAAAGGTGTGGATAAACGCCAAAAAAATATGTCGACTGCCTTAGCCACACAAGTAACACATCTCATGAATGATGGCTGGGTTCCAAAAGCCATTGCCGTGTATGTTGATCATACGGTGAATAACGAAGCGTTAACAGATAAGACGATGAACCGTATATTGTCTGAAAATTGGGCAGAAGCGCATCGAATTGGTTCGGCGCTGTTTACTGAGATGTTTGCAGCTGGTTTTCATCGTGGCGGTTTGCCAGCGGCTGATCGTTTAGATATGCTATATAAAATTTTGGGGATGACAGTTAGTTCATCGAATTTTGTCAAAATGACGCGATTAGGCAATTGGCAGTTAAGGGAAACAATCGAAGATGCTGATTTATATTATTATCATATAGAAAGTTTGCAAGAGACACAAAGTTATTTTGAATTTGTCAAACAAGTGGCGTATATGATGCGTTTGAAGCATCATGCTTGGAATGGTATTCGTTCAAAGTATGAAACTAGTCGTCAGTTAAGTACGATTATAGATAATCAATTTCGTTATTATTTGAGCAAACCGATTGTTGATTTCATTGTTCGTCATCAGTGGCATCAAAATGATGTCTCTGATAGAATATTAGAATTAACAGGAACACCAGTCTCATATCCCGATGCACAATTTCATAATCGTGGCGTTGCAAAAAAAGACAATATTAAAGTAGCTTTGCCAGGATACCATTTGGAATTAATTTTCGATCATAACGGGCAAATTATTTCAATGTGGCCAGTGTTAGAGAAACATCAAATCACTAATGAACAGGGTGTTTTAGTCTTTTCTGAGGATCCAGCAACTTACTCGTTGGCAGAACTACAGATGATTGCGAATACTGAATCGGCTAATTATGCGAATGCTGGTGGTCAAATCCATCAATCGTTAGATGTCATGCCAGCTAATCGGTATGCTGGTTTGGAATCTGATCTACGTAATTTTGCGAAAAATCAATTTTAATAGCCTGATATAGATAATAAATAAAAGAGAGTGTGACAAAAGACGTTTTGAAGCCGTGTACTGGTCCCCGTCAAGTTGACGGTAAAAATAATATAAGAATTAGTTAGGCGATTACTTCACCATAAATGGCTATATTCCGGAATTCTTCCGGAGTATGGCCATTTATTATTTCCGATCGTCTAACTTTGTTAAAGTAATCAATTCCTCGTTTAATTGCTTCAATTGCTTCTTGTAATGTGTCGCTGTGTTGTTTATCCCACCATTCAACTTTGAAATCATTCCAAAATTTCTCAATAATTGCGTTGTCATAGGGCGTTCCAGGCCGAGACATACTACGTTGTGCATGATGTTGACTCAAGATGTTTTTAAAAGCCCATGATGTATAAGCTGTTCCGCGATCAGAGTGCACTAAAACATTCGCTGGATTACCTGCGAATTGATAAGCTCTTTGAAGGGTTTGTACAGCTGATTGACTAGTCTCTGTTTTACTAACGTTAAACGATAAAACATATGTACCGTATAAATCAACGACTGCAGATAATCTTAATGTTTTTTCTAAATGTTCTCCAAATCTTAATTCAGTCATATCTGTTGCCCATTTTTGATTAGGCAATATTGTTTTAAAGTTCTGGTTCATTAGATTATCAATAATAAACTGTTCATTAGCTTTAATACGATTGTGACGTTTCTTGCGAATATCTGCACGGATATTTAAATAATGCATAAGTCGACGAACACGTTTATGATTTACACGATGATTGATTTCTTTATCCATGTTAAGGTACATCGTCATGCGTTTAACCCCTAAATTATGATGATGTTGCTTGTCTAACTTCTGTATTTTAATTTTCAATAATTCATTGAATTGATCATTAATCGATTTTTGTCGTTTCAACCACTTATAATAAGCCTGAAAAGATACGCCACTAAATTTAACTAATAGGCGGATCGGATATTCTCTTGGATTCTCTTCATGCATTATTTTAATGGTCTGGAACGCAACTTCATGGATAACACGACTAGTTATTACCTGCCTTTCTTGAGATTTTCTAGAAATTTTTTTGCGAATACTGCCTGTGCTTTGCTTGCTTTTAATTCTGCCTTTAATCGTTTATTTTCAAGTAACACTTTATCCATATCTGATAATTCGTTCTGCGATTTTTTTCGACCTCTACCATCTTTTAAAGCCTCAAAACCATTTTGATCAACTTTTAAAACCCACGTACGAACTTGTTGATAACTGACATCAAATTTTTGAGCAGTTTTCTGATAATCTCGATTATTTTCAATGGCATAAGTTGCGATTTTAACACGGTCTTCAAATGTTAGTTTTCGTGATGTCATAGGAATTCTCCTTGTATACCCGACTGAACGGGACGGTACTTTATTCCCATTATACTTTGAAACCCAATCACGTACTTGAGTAGAACTACGTACGCCGAATTTTATTGCCAATTGCTCCATTGAGCCAGCACCTTGTAAATAAGCTTGTACAACTTTACGTCTAAAGGCGGGTTTATATTTTTGACGTGTCTTTGGCGGACATAGTCCGTCGATACCATAATTATTATACAAATCTAACCATCGTTTGATGGACATATTATTTAAATGATGTTCTCTTTGAAACCTTCGTTCCGTTTGTCCTGATTCAAGGAATTCTTGTATTAATTCATATTTTTCCATTGCTGTAAATTTTATATTTGCCATAAAAAAGTCCCCTAAAGATTTATGAAAGAAATTTATATTATTTCTTTCGTCAACCTCTAGGAGACTATAGCACGATTGTAACAATGATTAGGTGATTTTGGTTTGCAGTATAACGAAGAACCGGAAGCGCCTAATTGTTGTTACAGTAAGACTTCAGTCTTTTGGAACACGTTTAAAGGCGCTAATCTACCAATCAAAATTGATAGATTAGCGCCTTTTTCAGCTGATCATAACGACTTATGTCTTAGCCCCTTTTAAATTTAGAAAACAGCCTGATAAATGACACGGACAGCATCATCCATCTGATCGACAGGAACGCCAATCATCGTTGAAATTTGTGAAGCACCTTGGTTGATCATCGGTAGGTTGATACCTGCTTGAGCTAATGCTGTGGTAATTTTACTAAAAGTACCAATATGTTTTGGCATGCCTTCACCAACAATCATAATAATGGCGTAGTCATCTAACCATTCGAGTTCATCTGGGGCAATCGTTGCGTATAAATCATGGCTAATATGGGCTTTAATATCAGGCGTAAGTTGTGATTTATCAAAGATAATAGTCATATCATCAATTCCAGATGGCATATGTTCATAACTAACGTGATAAGTGGCCAAAATTTGTAATATTTTCAAAGTGAAACCGACTTCACGATTTAACAAATAACGGTGTAAATAAAGTGCCGCAAAACGATTATCGTTTGCAATTCCTGTCACTGGATTCTTTGGATCAATGGCGTGATTTGGGACAATCATGGTTCCTGGTGCTTGTGGGTCGTTTGTATTTTTAACATTAATTGGTATATTTGCTTCAATAACCGGAATGATGGCCTCATCATGGAAAACAGCAAAGCCAGCATATGATAGTTCACGCATTTCACGATAAGTCATTTTTTTAATCGATTGAGGATTTGGTACAACCTTAGGATTAACAGCATAGATAGCTGATACATCAGTAAAATTTTCGTACAAATCAGCTTGAAAGCCGCGTGCTAAGATTGCACCAGTAATATCGGAACCACCTCGACTAAAAGTTGCGGCATAACCATCATTGGTATAGGCAATAAATCCAGGAACAATCATTAAACGTGAATCATCAAAATCATAATTTTTAATAGCTTCATAACTAGCCTCATTTAAGCGTGCTGATCGTGGTGAACCAGTTACTGTTAGACCTAATGCAGCAGGAGAAACAAAATCAGCAGCTAAGCCTTTTTCTTGAAAAATAAAAGCAATCAATTGTGCGTTCAATAATTCACCATGCCCCATAAAAGCGGCATATAAGTGATCAAATGATGGATAGTGAACGCGATTTAAATGAATAAGTTGTTGTTTGATATGAGGGATAATCTTAGTTTCTTCTAACGAAAAGTATTGGACAATTTCTTGGTAGCGCGCCAGAATAGTTGTTAAAATTTCTGATGTATCGGTACCAGCAATGGTTTGATCAGCATATGTTTTAAGTAAATCAGTCACTTTAATATCACCATCAAAACGTTTACCTGGTGCTGATACGACAATAACTTGACGTTCAGCGTCAGCTTGAATAATATTTAAAACTTTTTGTACCTGAGCACCCGTTGCTAAGGAAGATCCACCAAATTTTACAACTTTCATTTTTTGCCTCCAAATAAATTTCTAATTGGCACTAATTAAAAGTGAAAAAAAGATTAATGTCAAGTATTGACATGAACATTAAATTAATATATTCTAATGTTACGTTAATGATTAATAGAGGTCGCAACCAACAAGAGTCGCTTAATGGAGTCTGCACAGACAAAGAAATTAAGTTAAAGGGGCGGTTGCCGAAATGAAACAGTTTGTGCACCTGTTATTGTTGGGCTAATGGTAAATAACTATTAGACTGTCGCTAAATTTCAGCGGGGAGCTATTGTCACAGTCTTTAGGAATAGAAACCAATCCGATTGACAGTGCAATAGTGCTGTTAGTCGGATTTTTTTTGTAAAAAAGATGGCATCATAAAGGGGCTAAACATGGTAGTAGCAGTAACAAGACCAACAAGAATCAAAATATCACAAGCAGCAGTGACGCATAATGTTGCCGTCACACGAGAGGCAAGTGGGGCGAAGTTTATGTTTTTAGCTGTGAAAGCTAACGCATATGGATTTGGATTGCAAACGATGGCGCAAGCAGCACTGAAAGCGGGTGTTGATGGCTTAGCAGTGGCTGTCCTAGATGAAGCCTTAGCACTACGTCAAGCTGGTATTACTGTGCCAATCCTTATTTTAGGCATTACGCTACCACAATATGCCAAGTTAATGGCTGATAATGACCTAATTGCAACGGTCAGTGATATCAGTTGGTTACAAGCTGCGCAACAGAGTTTAAACAAACAACAGGCGTCATTGAAGGTTAATTTAGGCGTTGATACTGGCATGGGTCGAATCGGATTTCGAAGTCGACAAGCATTAGCAACAGCGATTGACTTTTTAACTGAACGATCAGATTATTTTGTTTATCAAAGTATCATGACTCATTTTTCAGAAGCTGATTCACTTGCAACTGATTATTTTAAAACGCAGTTACGCCATTGGCATACTTTAACTGATGATTTGCCAATGCCTCCGATGGTTCACTTAGCAAATTCAGGGGCTGCCATGTATCATGCAGATGAATTACCAACTGACTATATTCGGGCAGGAACGGTGGTTTATGGTATCGAACCATCACGAGGGGAAGTTAGACCAGATAATTATTTACAACCTGTTCTAACATTGGAAACGACATTAATTTTTGTCAAACAAATGCCAGCAAATGTTGGTATTAGTTACGGACACAAATATTATACGCATGCAGATGAGTGGGTCGGCACGTTACCCATTGGTTATGCCGATGGATTACCACGTTCCTTAGAAGGTTTTGAAGTTTTAGTGAACGGGAAGAAAGCGCCAATTATTGGCAGCCTTGCAATGGATCAAATGATGATTTCTTTACCAGAAGAATTACCCGTTGGCACGGTAGTCACCATCATTGGTAAACAAGGGCAATATGAAAATACGATAGAGGACTTTGCACAGCATGTTGGCTTAGCACCATGGGTCGTCACGACTGGCTTGCAAGAGAGACTAATGCGTGTGCTTGTAGATTAAGGGGAAAATATGACAGTACCATATGAAGTAAACGAAGCTGGCGAATTAACAATTGGTGGTGTTTCTGCAACTGATTTAGCCAAACAATATCAAACACCACTTTATGTGTATGATGTGAATCATATTCGGCAACAAATGCGAGCATTTAAAACCGTTTTCATTAAACGAAAATTAGATTATGTCGTCTCTTATGCATCAAAGGCATTTGCAACGATTGCGATGTATGAAGTTGCCGCTCAAGAAGGCATCCATTTGGATGTTGTTTCTGGTGGCGAGATTCAAACAGCTTTAGCAGCAAATTATCCAATGGCTAATGTTTCTTTTAATGGTAATAATAAATCAATTGAAGAATTAACGATGGCTATTGACAATGGTTTGGGGACCATTATTCTTGATAATTTTTATGAATTAAGTATTTTACATGAGTTATTGAAGGAAAGAAAGCAACAACAAAATGTGTTGTTGAGAATTACGCCAGGTGTTGAAGCTCATACACATGACTATATTTCAACAGGTCAAACAGACAGTAAGTTTGGTTTTGATGTTGCTAGTGGTCAAGCACAACAAGCATTGCAGCAGGCTTTAGCTGATCCATATCTCAATGTTTTGGGTGTATCAGCTCATATTGGCTCACAGATTTTTGATGTCACTGGTTTCCAAATGGCTGCAGCCAAATTAGTTGATTTAGTCCATGAATGGGGCTTTGAACCACAAGTGATCAATACTGGTGGGGGCTTTGGTATTCGCTATACTGAAGAAGATAAACCTTTGCCAGCAACTGAATTTGTCGATGCCATTATTGATACAATTAGTGAAAAGACGATGGCATATGGTATGACAATGCCAGCAATTTGGATCGAACCCGGACGTGCGATTGTTGGACCAG
This sequence comes from Weissella sp. ESL1177, assembly GCF_058107185.1. Classification (NCBI taxonomy): domain Bacteria; kingdom Bacillati; phylum Bacillota; class Bacilli; order Lactobacillales; family Lactobacillaceae; genus Weissella; species Weissella sp. ESL1177. The sequence goes on from NZ_CM176591.1 coordinate 287,390, forward strand.
CTGGGTATAATCTGTATACAATTGGTGCAAAAAAAGATGTTCCAGGCATTCGCACATATCTATCTGTTGATGGTGGTATGGGTGATAATATTCGACCAGCACTATATGAAGCAAAGTATGAAGCGGTTTTAGCAAGACAACCACAAGCACCGACTGAACAAGTTGTTCGTGTTGCTGGTAAGTATTGTGAGTCAGGTGACGTATTAGTTTGGCAACAGGCTTTACCACAGACAAAACCTGGGGATGTTTTGGCAGTATTGGCTACGGGTGCCTATGGTTATTCTATGGCTTCAAATTATAATCGTAACCCAAGACCTGCCGTTGTCTTTGTTGAGAATGGCCAATCACAATTAGTCGTTGCCCGTGAAACGTATGAAGACATGCTACATTTAGATAAGCATTATATAGTAGGAGAATAACAATGAACAACTTAGATGCACAAGAAATTATTAATTATATTGCAACTGCACCAAAGAAAACACCTGCACGTGTGACATTGGCTGGTGATTTATCAGCAATTGCTTGGCCAGAAACGGTTCAAACATTTATTGAAACGAAAACAGGAACAGTGATTGGTGACTATCAAGACATTCAACCGGTCATTGCAACAGCCGGTGATAAGATTACTGACTATCATGTTGAATTATTAGCTCGTAATAGTGGCGTACCATTACTTGATTATGAAAATGTGTCTGCTCGTATTGAACCAGGGGCAATTATTCGTGACCAGGTTAGCATTGGGGATAATGCAGTTATTATGATGGGAGCCGTGATTAATATTGGTGCTGAAATTGGTGCAGGAACAATGATTGATATGGGGGCTGTTTTGGGTGGTCGCGCCATTGTCGGTCAACATAGCCACGTTGGTGCGGGCGCTGTATTAGCTGGTGTTGTTGAACCAGCATCTGCAACACCGGTAACTATCGGTGATGATGTATTAATTGGGGCCAATGCAGTCGTTATTGAGGGGGTTCAAGTCGGTGATCATGCAGTCATTGCAGCAGGTGCAATTGTGACAAAAGATGTTCCCGCCAATACAGTTGTTGCGGGGGTACCTGCCAAAGTGATTAAGACAATCGATGCGAAAACACAAGCTAAAACAGCTTTAGTCGATGCACTTCGTTCCTTATAAGAAAGGATTTTAAATGACGTTAGCTAATTTAAATCTAATTGATATTCGCCGTCATTTGCATGCCCATCCTGAGTTGTCGATGCATGAATTTCAAACACAGGCTTATTTGAAAGATATCGTGACATCATGGCAATCGTCTTGGTTAACAATGCGTGAAGTTCCAGCTGTACCGACAGCCTTATTGGTGCATGTTGCCGGTACCCAACCACAACGCACCATAGGTTACCGTGCGGATATTGATGCGTTACCTATGACAGAAGCAACAGGTTTATCATTCGCATCTGAGAATAAGGGTGTGATGCATGCTTGTGGTCATGATATTCATATGACCGTTGCATTAGGGGTATTAGCCTACTTTGCTGAACATCAACCTGTTGATAATATGGTGTTTTTGTTTCAACCAGCGGAAGAAGAACAAGCGGGTGGCAAACAACTGTATGAATTAGGAACATTTGTTGACGAATGGCGACCAGATGAATTTTACGCATTGCATGATCAGCCCGCAATGCCAGCGGGTCAAATTGCGACTCGTCAAGGGACATTGTTTGCTGGGACAACTGAGATTCATATAACAATTCAGGGTCAAGGTGGCCATGCCGCATTTCCCCAAAAGGTGCAAGATGTCATTGTGGCAGCTGCCGCTTTAATTATGCAGTTGCAAACAATTGTTTCCAGAAATGTTGATCCAGTGCACGGAGGTGTGATTACAATTGGGATGATTCAAGCAGGAACAATCGGCAATGTCATTCCAAATGAAGCTCATTTAGCTGGTACCATTCGGGCATTTAAACAAGCTGATCTCGAATTGATGCAACAACGCGTTCGTGAGATTGTTCAAGGATTAGAAACGATGTATAGCGTGCATGTTGATTTACAATTAATTCAAGGTGGTTATTGGCCAGTTAATAACAATGAGCAATTGACGGCAAACTTTATTGATTTTATGTCACAATCGGATGATATCGACTTTACCATTAGTGAACCAGCAATGACCGGTGAGGATTTTGGTTATTTAATTAATAAAATTCCTGGTACCATGTTTTGGTTAGGCGTGGGTGATCCGACGCACAGCTTACATGATACTCACTTAAATCCCGATGAGAAAGCAATTGGGGTAGGCGTACAGGCAATCGTTAAGTTTTTAACTTGGCGTATGACACAATAGAAAGTGTGAATAAAATGTATGAAGATATTTCTTTGATAACGGCGATTATTACGCCATTTACGGATGATAATACGATTGACTATCAAGCATTAGATTCATTAACGGAACGTTTGATTGCAGAAGGTTCCCAAGGATTTGTGGTTGGTGGAACGACTGGTGAATCACCAACGCTAAGTCATGATGAAAAGATAGCCTTGTATGCTTATTTTGCAGCTAAGGTAGGTGATCGTGGCCCGGTCATTGCTAATGTTGGTGATAATAACACGGCACATTCAGTGGCACTAGCAAAAGAAGTTAGTCAAATTTCTGGTGTTGATGCGATTTTGGCAGTGACGCCATATTATAGCAAGCCTAATCAGAAGGGGATGATTGCTCATTTTAAAGCGATTGCTGATGCTTCAGCTGTCCCTATGATGATTTATAATATTCCTGGCCGAACGGTTGTTGGTTTAACGAATGAGAGTGTCTTGCAATTAGCACAGCATCCAAATATCAATGCTGTTAAGCAGGTGACAACCATTGATGATTTAGCTTATTTAGTGGCTCATGCACCAGCTGGGTTCAAGGTATATACAGGTGAAGATTCGCAAACATTAGCTGCTAAAGCAGTTGGAGCAGCTGGTACCATTTCAGTAGCGGCCCATCTGTATAGTAAGGAAATGACCGATTTGTTTGCTGCATTAGAAGCAGGGGATATTCAAACGGCTGGTGAAAAGCAACGTTGGTTGACGCCACGTATGTTAGCACTATTTTCTTATCCATCACCCGGTCCTGTAAAGGCGGTTCTTGCCCATCAAGGTGAAGTTAAGAACGTGACACGCTTGCCAATTCTACCGTTAGATGAAGTGGAAACAGCAGATGTATTGGCAAAGTTAGAACAGAAAGGGTAGATGTATGACGACCATATTTTTAGCTGGTGGTTTTGGAAAAATGGGGTTGGCAATTCAAGCATTAATCAAAAAAGAAGCCGATTTTGAATTAGTGGGTATCCTGTCAAGGTCAGCTCATCAAAGTGATTTACCAGTATTTACATCATTAGATGATATTGATGTGTCAGCAGATGTTTGGCTAGACGTCACGCAACCTGAAGCCGCTTTTGCGAATAGTCAATATGCATTAACACATGGTTACCAATTAGTCGTTGGTACCAGTGGTTTACAAAGTGAACAAATTGCCATACTAACGACACTAAGTGAACAACAGCAGCAAGCGGCGTTGATTGTCCCTAATTTTTCACTATCCGGGGTATTATTGATGCAATTTGCTGCCCAAGCTGCCAAATATTTACCAGATGCTGAAATTTTAGAGATTCATAATCCAAAGAAAATTGATGCACCATCAGGTACAGCTCGTGCAACAGCAGAAGCAATTGCCAAAGCACGGCAACAAGCACCAGTGACAACAAATGATACTGATGCTGCGCGTGGTGATCGGATTAATGACGTATCAGTGCATGCCATGCGTTTACCTGGTTATGTTGCTGAAGAAGAAGTGGTCTTTGGCGCACCAGGTGAAACATTACGGTTGAAACAGACGTCATTTACTCGGGAGTCCTTTATGGGTGGTGTTGCATTGGCAATTCGTCAAATCAACACGATACAAGGATTGCAAATTGGTTTAGATAACGTATTATAGAAATTTAAAATAGGCGAAATGCCAAGGAGAAGTAGGATGGTTGAAGTAAGTGAAGCATTAATTGGTCAATGTAATAAGACTTTAGCAGCTATGGTACCATCACCAATCCGTGTGGTTGATGATAAGTTTTCAAAGATCGACGGTATTTTAAAATTAACATTAGGGGAGCCTGATTTTTCAGCACCTGAGCATGTCAAACAAGCGATTGTTAAGGATGTCCTAGCAGACGATTCACATTATTCACCATCACAAGGCGTCTTGGCATTACGTGAAGCAATTTCTGATTATCTATCAGAGCGTTTTGATACACCAAAATATGATCCAGCGACTGAAATCAGTGTGACAGTTGGTGCAGCGGAGGCAATTAACGCAACTTTCCAAGCATTGTTTAATCCTGGTGATGAAATTATTATTCCAACACCAACATTTCCGTTGTATGCCTCAGTGGCACAAACACTACATCTTGATGTTGTTGGGCTAAATACCGCACCAGATTTTATTGTGACACCCGAAAAGTTAACAGCAACACTAGCACAACATCCCAATGCAAAAGGCATTTTGTTGAATTATCCATCTAATCCGACCGGTGTGACTTATACAGCAGAGCAATTACATGAACTGGTGCAGATACTAAAAGCACATCAATTATTGGTTATTTCTGATGAAATATATGCAGAATTAGTCTATGATGCCAAGCATATTTCAATGGCTCATTTGTTACCATCTCAAACAATATTGATTAGTGGTTTATCAAAATCGCATGCGATGACTGGTTATCGCATTGGTTACGTGGTTGGCCCAGCTGCTTTAATGAAACAAGTTGGTAAGGCACATCAGTCTATGGTTGCGACAGCACCTGGACCAATGATGGCAGGGGCAACGGAAGCACTACGTCATGGGCGTGAAGATCCCGTTTCGATGCGTCGGGTTTATGAAGAGCGACGTAACCTCGTGCTTGATGGTTTGAGTGCTGCCGGTTTCACAGCAGCTCGACCTGGTGGCGCTTTCTATATTTTTGCGAAAATTCCAGAATTTTTGAATACAGATGACACAGAATTTGTGTACGATTTGGCAGACACTGTGAAATTAGGTGTTGCGCCTGGTTCAATTTTTGGTGCAGGTGGCGAAGGTTATATTCGGTTATCATATGCCGCTTCAACTGAAGATTTAACATCAGCAATGACCCGTTTGAAGCACTATGTTGATTTAAAAAAATAAATTAGTTAGCAAGATATGCGTTGGTTAGTCGCAGATTTTTGACACACATTTTAGAGCCTGAAATCTATCCAGATCAATGGTTGGGTTTCGGGTTCTCTTCGGTTAAGATAGCTAATTTTAGTATGAAATAGTTAATTGATCAATGGATCATATAGGGGGAAGAATCATGGCAAATGAAGGATATCATGTGGCAATTTTAGGTGCAACGGGTGCTGTTGGCACACGTATTTTAGCACAGTTAGCACAGTCGACGATTCCGGTAAAATCATTGAAATTATTAGCATCTGCTCGTTCAGCTGGTCAGACACGACAATTCAAGGGTGAGTCAATTGTTGTTGAAGAAGCAACACCAGCATCATTTGATGGTGTTGATTTGGTATTAGCATCTGCTGGTGGGACGCTTGCAGGTAGTTTGTTACCTGAAGCAGTAAAACGAGGCGCTGTTGCTGTTGATAATTCATCGCGTTGGCGTATGGATCCCAAAGTTCCCCTCGTCGTACCTGAAGTTAATCCAGATGCATTAGCGCAGCACCATGGCATTATTGCTAACCCGAATTGCTCAACAATTCAAATGGTTGTTGCATTGGAACCATTACGTCAGGTATATGGGTTAAAGCAAGTCATCGTATCAACATATCAAGCAGCATCGGGTGCGGGTCAACGAGCTTGGGATGAATTATTACATCAAGCACAACAGCATTTAGCAGGTGAACCAGAGACAGCGGCTATTTTGCCGACTAAGGGCGATAAAAAACATTATCCTCTGGCCTTTAACCTCTTACCACAAATTGATTTGTTCCAAGATGATGGTTACACATTTGAAGAACAAAAAATGATGCAGGAAACCAAGAAAATTTTATTTGGTGATCCAAAGTCAAATGAGGTAAAAGTGACAGCAACAGCCGTGCGCGTACCTGTACCGATTGGTCATGGTGAGTCAGTTTATGTGTCAGTTAAAGATGACACAGCAACACGCGAAGATGTCCAAAAGATTTTAGCGAGTGCACCAGGCGTTGTCTTGGAAGATGATCCAGCTGAACAGGTTTATCCACAACCAATTAATGCGGTTGATAAACGTGAAACATTTGTTGGGCGTGTCCGTGCAGATGCTGAAAATCCAGGTAGTTTTAACCTATGGGTTGTTTCTGATAACTTGTTGAAAGGTGCTGCTTGGAATACAGTGCAAATTGCGGAAGAGTTAGTAAAACGAGATTTAATCCATAGTCAAGTCTAATAAAAGGTTATTGGTCAAATTGTACTGATAGCAGAATTATTTAATTAAATAGCTTAAACATTAAGCAGCTGAATTTTTCATAAATTTAGTTGCTTTTTGTCTGTAGCTTTGCGAATAAAAACTATCTTTGAAGGCAATTAATATGCGCAAACGAAACATTTTAAAGTTTCGAAAACCATAGGCAGTCCGTTTAATGGCTTTAATTTTGTTATTAGCCCCTTCAACGGGACCGTTTGAGAACGGGTAAATAAAACTGTTTTTAATTTCTGGTAGGTGCTTACGCAAGGTCCGTTGGGCCTTTTTCATAGTTTCTGGCAAATGTTGGAAACGAGTTTCTTGCGTATTTGTTGTAACAGCTATTTGCAGTTGTTCAAAATCTTTATATCGTACGGCGTAAAGGATGTCTTGATAAAAATTATAAGCTGAACGTAGCTCTGGTGATAAGGTTAATAATCGATCGATGACCTCTTGATCGGTTAAATAAGCATAACGATAGTTTCGACGCTTTCGAAAATCAGTATAATTCAAAGTGGTTTCATCTTTCAAAAGCAGTTTCCAATATCGCTTTAACTGGCGATAAGCTCGTGAATCTGTACCATAGGATTTCATCGTTTGGATACGTGTTTGGTTTAATGCACGGTAAACTTGTGTGACAACATGAAATCTGTCGGCGATGATTTGAGCGTGTGGAAACAAGTCATGAATTATATTGCGATAAGGACTAAATAAATCAACGGTAATGGTTTTAACAGCAGCACGCGCTGCTGCTGAATATTGCTCAAAGTAATGGCGAAGACTATGATCGCCACGTTCACGCATGATATCTAATACGCGGTAGGTTGTACTGTCCATTAAAATCATGCTCATACCACTATTTTCCGCAAAGTTACCAGACTTAAAATCATCAAAAGCAATATGCTGAGGTAGATAATGAAAACTTGTTTTGTTGTAAGTAAAGAGTCCTTGCGCTTGACGCATCACAGTGTGTGATGAAATGTTATAGGCTTGGGCGATATGTTTTTGGCTAACATTTTCACTTAACTCCATGGCAGCTGCTTGTTTAACATTCGTCATGATATGATCACCTGATTTAATATCAGAAAATTCAGCTAGTGCTGTTCGATGACATTGTGGGCAGATGTATTTTTGTTTGCGAATCGCTAGCTGATTAAATATATTGGCAGCACGAGAGGCGATATGTTGGACGAATTTCATGCCATTCTTATTCATTAAACAAGCACAATGTGGACAATAATTATCATAAGATAATTTCAAATGCCAAATTTGTTGTCGAACGCCATTTTTTAAGACCGTGGTCATCACCTCCGAGGCTTGATCATCTAATTCAATACGTGTGTCTTTAATTCCGAGTAAAATCTTGATATACTTATCCATGTTAGAGGTCCTTTCAAAGGGATTTTGTGAGACAGACTAGTGGCTGCTGGTCTGTTTTTTTGTGTTTATAAATGAATTATACAAAAACAACAAAAAAAGCACTAATGACTAATCTGTCAGATTAGCTATCAGTACCAAATATTGTAGAACCTAATAAAAAGTACGCTGACGATATCAAATAAAAATTGATATTGTCAACGTACTTTTTTATAGCTGTTTTAATAAGATTCAACCCATGGAAACACAGGTTTTGTGGCGCCATAAATGGCATAGCCGTGATCAGTTAATTTCGCCCAATTTTGATTACCATAATCAAAATGCCACCATTCTTCACTATAGTTTGTAAACCCAACTTGGGTCATAATATGGTAAAGTAGCCGGCGATTATGACGAGCAGTATCATAGTTTTCAGACGTTTCAACTGTCTCATAATAAGTTGTTTTGGCACGAGCACTGATATCATCAAAGGGACTGCCCATTTCTAAGAGGTGTCCATTTTCATCAACGATTGATAGATCTACAGAACCGCCAGTATTATGAGGGGAAGGTTTTGTTGGATCAGTTGATGGGAGGGCAACAATTCTTAAAGCAGCAGTTTGGACCTCTGTTTCAGAATAATTGGGATGGTCGCGTTTGACAAAGCGTTTCATTTGATCAAAAAGTGCTTGTTGTGTGGGAATACTACGCCATGTATCAAAAATGACAAATTTATAACCATATGGTAATTTACGAGCAGCTTCAATCAATTTATCTTGCACGCCAATCCGTGAATAAAGTTCAGGATAAGTCCCTGGTAAATTTTGAATAAAATATTGTGGGCTAATGACCATTTTTTCTGGCAAATAACTTAATGAAATCAAAGGCTCATCATTCTCACGAATAGGGACTTCTCGAATGGGAGACCAGTCCCAGTCATCAACTGGTGTTTCAATTGGCGTGTCAGTAAAATCTAACATCTTATGCCTCCTTTTCAACCATAAAAGGTTATGTTAATTGATGTGTCTATCTTAAGGTTATTTTATCATGAATCAGCCAAAATATAATTGTTTTATGGTTGTTAAAAATAGCACAAAGAGGTTAAAATAGAATTATTCTTTTACAGGCTTAAAAAATATCCTGAAAATCGGAATTTATATTATAATGGTAAGCAATTAGAAAATAAAAAGAAAAGTGAGTAAATTAAGATGACAGAAAAATCATTTGTACAGCCACTGAATCCGACAGTTACGAGTCTCGCACCCGATGGTTTGATTGGATTTCAAAAAAAAGTTCGCGATATTCCTGATTTATTGCGGTTAACATTTGGTGAACCAGGTTTCAATGTTGATCAAGCGATTAAAAACGCTGTCATTACTTCAATTGAAAACAATAATTCGCATTATACGGATGCGCAAGGTGAGCGTAGTTTACGCCAGGCTGTTGCTAATTATTATGGTTCACGCTATAATTTGCCATTTGATGATGAAGATAATGTGATTGTCACAGTTGGTGTCTCAGAAGCCATTAATGTGATTCTAATGACATTGCTAAATATCAATGAAGGCTTGATTATTCCTGAACCAGCCTATGCACCTTATGCTGCTTCGCTAGACTTGGCACACGGACGTATGATTAAAATTAATACACGTCCAACAAATTTCAAGTTAACGCCAGCATTAGTTGCAGAAGCAGTTGAACAAGCCACAGTGCCTGTCAAAGCAATCTTGTTTAATTATCCATCAAATCCAACAGGAGTAACTTATACACGTGAGGAACTGGAGGCATTAGCAGATGTCTTCAAACAATATCATTTGTGGGTTATTTCTGATGAAATTTATGCCCAGTTAACTTATGATCAAGAACATGTGTCATTAGTTAGCTTACTACCTGAACAGGCTATCTTAATGACTGGTCTATCAAAGTCACATGCAATGACTGGCTACCGTATTGGCTTTATTATTGCAAGTCATGCTTTTATTAATGAGGCGCAAAAAGTGCACGAAGCTTTAACATTCTCATTACCAAAGTTTATTCAAGACGGTGCGACTGTTGCATTAACGACGGCTGCGGATGTTGCCAATGATATGCGTGATATCTATAAAAAACGTCGGGATTGGCTAGTACCAAAGTTAGAAGAATTAGGCTTTGATGTCGTTAAAGCAGAAGGAGCATTCTATATATTTGCGAAGATTCCTGCAGATATGGGACATGATGGTGATGCATTTGCTTTAGATTTGGCTGAGAATGGTCATGTTGCTGTTATTCCAGGATCTGCTTTTTCTGAATATACGCCAGAATATGTTCGTATTTCTTACGCTGTTTCAGATGAGGACTTGCAAGAAGCTGTGCAACGAATGCAATCGTATTTTGCTAAAAAACGTGAACAAACAAAAACAAAAGCATAATATGAATTTGTTTCAAGGGGGAGCGGTCAATGACCGTGGCACCCCTTTTTTTATGGATTTTATGCTATTATAATAGACGACGCTAATGGCAGTGTCTAATAATGATAAATATTTGCTGGTAGTGAACCAAAAAATGTTTTATGATTGACAAGAAATAACGTAAATTTGGGAGGGACGCGATGCAAACGCGTGTGAACAAAAGTCGACATTTAGTTTTGACAGCGCTATTTATAGCGATTATTTTATTACAATCAATCGTTCCTTGGTTGGGAACTTTACCACTAGGAGCTTTTGCAATTGGCGCTGCCGTAACGATTATTACTTATACCGTTGCGATAGGGGCTATGGTTCTTGGACCAAAAACTGGTGCATTATTAGGGTTTGTTTGGGGTGCTTATTCACTTTGGCATGCTTGGTCAAGTGTCCCAAGCATTGGTGCACTAATTTTTCGTAATCCGATAACGGCATTGATTCCTAGAATAATGGTTGGTTTTCTGATTGGGTACCTTTATCAAAAATACGTCCAATCAAAAGAAATAAAAAAGCAAGGAACATGGCTTGCTGTATTAGGTGGTCTATCGGCAGTCATTAACACAGCACTTGTATTAACGATTACTTGGATTAGTTTTAGTGTGATGAATACGTCATTTACAGGCATTCCACATACGAATCTTGCGCAATGGTTGATTGTATCAATTGCTGGATTTAATGGTATTTTTGAAATTATTGCAGGCGCAATTTTAGTACCACTCATTGGCTTACCGATACTCACATATTTTAAAAAACAAATTGCTTAGTACAGGCATATGACAAAAGATATTTTGTCAATTTTATCATAATATCATAAATTTTATGTTGTCATGACTGACAACGATTGTTTAGACAAGGTGTGAGGCTGATTACCCTTGTCTTTTTTGTATCATCTTTTTAAGCATTTTATTCATTGAATGAAAATTTTTAATTTAAACGAAGAACTTTTTTGTTTTCTTAAAGCGTATAATGGACGTTAGAGAATTGAAGGAGGATTATATGACAACGAGTCAAGATTTAGCACAAAGAAATAATGTTATTCGAGCTGCTGTCATGGGTGCTAATGATGGTATTTTATCTGTATCAGGAATTGTTATTGGTGTTGCTGGGGCAACAACAAATTCGTTTGCCATTTTTATTGCAGGATTTGCTGGGGCATTAGCTGGAACGGTCTCAATGGCGATGGGAGAATATGTTTCTGTCCATTCAGAAAACGATGCGCAAATGAAAGCGACAGCACAACAGAAAGAAGCATTAGCAACCCATTATGAACAAGAATTTGATTTCGTCAAACAACAATATATTGCGCAAGGGATATCAGTTGACTTAGCACAAACAGCGACGTCAGAACTGATGTCACAAGATCCACTGGGCACAACAATCCGTGAACGATATGGATTTACGCAACATCATGAAATTTCTGCCTTAGCGGCAGCAGTGGCGTCAATGATTTCATTTCCATTGGGTTCCTTGTTACCAATGTTAGCCATTACGTTATTACCAATTCATTTGCGGATTCCAGCAACTGCGATTGCTGTGCTAATTGCTTTGGCCATGACTGGTTTCACGGCAGCTCATTTGTCAGGTGCCAATGAACACAAAGCAACACTTCGTAATGTGGTAGCAGGTGTTTTTACGATGATTGTCACATACCTCATTGGATCATTAATAGGAGCATAATAACATGGCAAAACAACAAATAACAATGTCTGAAAAATTGAACACCATCCGTGCAGGCGTATTGGGTTCTAATGATGGCATTCTAACAGTTGGTGGGGTGCTATTTTCTGTTGGTGCTGCAACAACGAACCAATTTACAATTTTGTTAGCTGGGTTAGCTGATTTGCTAGCATGTGCGCTATCGATGGCATCTGGCGAATATGCATCTGTTAGTTCACAGGCGGATGCAGAAAAAGTGGTAGTGACGACCGAAAAGAACCGTATCAAGATCAATCCAAACGATGTGCAACAAGACATCTATCAGTTCTATCATGCACAAGGTTTAAGTGAATTGACTGCTAATAAAATTGCCAATGAATTGATGGCGAAAGCGCCATTAGCAACTATTTTAAAAGTAAAATATGATGTGTCATTAGGACATTATGTCAGTCCTTGGTCAGCAGCATTTTCGTCATTATTTTGTGCTTCACTAGGTGGTTTTTTCCCATTAATCGCCATGTATTTAACGCCAATTCATTGGCAATTTTTGGCAACGATTGGTGCGACAGTGGTTGCAGTTGCTCTAACGGGATTTCTCAGTGCAAAATTAGGAAATGGTTTCCCAAAGCGAGCAATTATTAGAAATATTATTATTGGTTTAGTGACAATCACCATTCACTATGGTATTGGAAAGCTCTTCTGATTTTAGTACACTAAGTAAAAGAAAAGTATTTCGTCATTAATTGACAAATGAGTGGCATAAAAGAGGTTTAAATCTTTTGTATAGGCTTAAGGTCAACGATCCATCATTAAAAACGGGTAGATTGTTGGCCTTCTATCATTAGAAAAGATGCGTGTCAGTTAATTGTCATTGTTATGGATGAGTACCGTTGAAAAATAAAAGAATACCGGGGAAAATTAATGACAGATCATTATGGATTGATTGGTTATCCAGTACAACATTCTAAATCGCCAATCATGCAAAATGAAGCATTTCGATTAGCCGGGATAGATGCGGATTACCAATTATTTACAATTGCACCTGAACAATTAGCGAGGCGATTTGACGAGTTAATAGAACAAGGCATCAAAGGTCTTAATGTTACTATGCCATTTAAACAAGCCATCATGCCTTATATGGATGAGCTATCAGAGTTATCAAAACGACTTGGTGTAGTAAATACAATTACAGTGAAAAATAACACGCTTATTGGTGATGTCACTGACGGTGAAGGATTTTGGTCAACGATAAAAAATAATCCAAAACAGGTCGTTATTTTGGGTACAGGCGGTGCTGCTCAGGCTATTATGGCTAGTGCGCCTAAAACAAGTACTTTACATGTATTTAATCGCCAGTCGAATACATTTGCAGAAAAAAAGCGGCATTTAGCAAGCTTTGTTGAAGAACCATTACATGATATTCGTTTTGTTAATGCGTTTTTGCCGCAGGCTGATTTAATTATTAATGCAACAAATGTGGGTATGCAAAATAATGAGTCATTATTGTCACCAGAACAATTTGCGTTGACACCAAAACAAGCGCAGGTCGTTGATATTATATATAAACCAATTGATACGCCGTTTGTTGCAGCAGCAAAACAGGTATATCGTCAGGCCAATGATGGGTTAGCGATGCTAGTAGGTCAAGGTGCACGCAGTTTTGAGAAATGGACAGGGATCTATCCAGATCAACAAGCGATGTTGGCAGCAATTTTAAGAGAAGGAAGGGATTGAGAATGATTGTTATCATGAAAGATGTATCTGCAGCAAAGGCGGTACTATTACAAGCAAAAACAAAACATATACCACATGTCTATGCTTTTGAGAATCGTGTTGGGTTTGCTAATTTAGCAACACTTGATGAAGTGCCATTCATTGAACGTCAACAAGTAACAAAGGTTATTGAGGATCATCCAGCAGCACTACAGGTGAGTCGTTTATTTCATCCGGCCGATACGGTGATTGAAACGGCACACTCACGAATTGGTGGGGCACACTTTAATCTCATTGCTGGTCCAGATGCTATTGAGTCGGCTGAACATGTACTAAAAATGGGACAAGCCGCCAAAGCAGCCGGTGCAACGATTTTACGTGGTGGTTCATTTAAACCCAGAACAAGCCCTTATAGTTTTCAAGGATTAGGTGAACAAGGATTGCAATGGCATCGTGATGCTGCGGATGCATTAGGGATGGACATGATGACAGAAATTATGAGTCCAAATGACATTGATCTTGTTGGTCAATATACAGACATTTTTCAAGTTGGGACGCGTAATATGCAAAATTTTGCTTTATTAAAAGCATTGGGACAACAAGATAAACCAGTACTGTTAAAACGTGGTATGAGTGCAACCGTTGATGAATTTTTAAGCGCGGCGGAGTATATTGCTGCTGCGGGTAATCAACAAATTATTCTAATGGAGCGAGGTATTCGCAGTTTCGATCAAAAATATTTACGAAATACGATGGATGTTAGCGTTATTCCTGTTTTGCAAAAATTGACGCATTTGCCAGTTTTGGCCGATTCATCACATGCTGCGGGTGTTTCTGAATATGTATTACCAATTGGCTTAGCAGCGGTGGCTGCTGGTGCGCAAGGTTTAATGATTGAAATTCATGATCAGCCAGCAAAAGCGTTGGTTGATGGTAAACAGGCATTAACACCAGCACAAATGGTCACTTTATTTGATAAGGCAACGGCTATTCATCATTTGGTGAGGTCATCATCATGATAACAGTATCAATTCCTGGTAAAACATATGATATTCAAATCGCGGAAAATTTACGACAAATGATTGGTCATGCGGTAAATAAAGTATGGTCACCGCGGAAAATTTTGGTGATGACTGATCAACAAATTGGTGATTTATATTTAACGGAAACAGTTGCACAATTAACAACTGCTGGCTATCAAGTGACATCACTCGTGCTACCTGTAGGTGAAACAACTAAATCCTTAAATTATTTGGAAAGAGCGATTAGCTTACTAATTGAAAAAAATTTTACACGAGCTGACGGTATCATTGCGTTAGGTGGTGGCATGATTGGTGATTTAGCTGGTTTAACAGCTGCCACTTATATGCGAGGCATTGCATTTATCCAAATACCAACCTCTTTAATGGCACAAGTTGATGCCAGTGTTGGTGGCAAAACGGCTATTAATTTAGGTAAAACAAAGAATGTTATGGGAACATTCTATCAACCGGATATGGTGTTGATCGACACAACGTATTTAGAAACTTTAGCTGAACGTGATTTGGTAGAAGGTTACGCAGAAGTGGTCAAAACCAGTGCGCTAGCTGGTGGGACTTTTTGGCAATTGACTGATCAAGTAAAACAAGTGGATGATATTTTGAGGTTAGCACACCCCCTTATTGAACAATCGGTGCAATATAAATCAAAAATTGTGATGCAAGATGAACATGAAGCAGGTATTCGTAAATATTTAAATTTTGGGCATACGATTGGTCACGCAATTGAATTATTAGCTGCTGGTCAGTTGAGACATGGCGAAGCAGTTGCGATTGGGATGATTGCGATTACGGAACGGTTTGTTGCTAGTGGTATCAGTGAACCAACTTTTTATCAAGCGCTACAAAAACGATTAGAAGTTGTTGGCTTGCCAACGACATCAGAACTAATTAAACGTCCTGAGATGTTGGAACAATTAATACATGATAAAAAGAATTTGGCAGGTATTTTACAATTAGTTGCTGTCGTTGCACCGGGTCAGCCAACAATTGTGAAAAAAAGCATTGCTGAGATGACAGAATTTATTAAAGGAGTAGGCTAAGATATGCGTTATATGACAGCAGGAGAAAGTCATGGACCGGAAGAGGTTGCAATTATTGAAGGTATTCCAGCAGGATTACAAATAACAGCTGCTGATATTAATGAACAACTTGCTCGACGCCAACATGGTTATGGTCGTGGTCAACGTCAGGTGATCGAAACAGACACAGTCACGATTATGGCTGGTATTCGTCATCAAGTGACCCTTGGTTCACCAATTGCCTTAAATGTTCATAATGACGATCACAATCATTGGGCAAAGATTATGGATCCTAATGCGCCTGCGACAGTTGAAAATAGTTTGCGCAAAGTGATGCGTCCACGACCAGGGCATGCTGATTTAGTGGGTGGCATCAAATATCGTCATCAAGCTGATTTACGGAACGTTTTGGAACGGTCATCAGCACGTGAAACAGTGATGCGGGTTGCAGTTGGCGCAGTTGCTAAAAAATTATTGGCAGCGTTAGATATTGATGTTCATGGTTTTGTGACCAATATTGGACCAGCAAGTGCAGATCTCAATCACTTGACTGATTTTCAAACGTTAGCTGATTTACGAGCGGTGACAGAAAGTTTTCCAACACGAACTTTAACAGCTGATGCTGATGAAGCGATGCGTGCAGTGATTGATCAAGCAAAACAACAGCGTGATACGGTAGGCGGTATCGTTCAAGTGATGGTAACCGGCGTACCAGCGGGCTTAGGTTCTTATGTCACAGCTGATGAAAAATTAGATGCGAAAATTGCCCGTGCAATCGTTGGTATTAATGCTTTTAAGGGTGTTGAATTTGGTGGCGGTTTTGCGAATGTTACCAAATTTGGTAGTGAAATGATGGATGAAATTTATTGGTCAGCAACTCGTGGCTTCTATCGTGGTGCAAACCATCTTGGCGGCTTTGAAGGTGGGATGACAACAGGCGAAATGATTGTTGTTCGTGGTGTTGTCAAACCAATTCCAACATTATATCAACCAATGCAAAGTGTTGATATCGATACACATGAAAATCATCGTGCTTCAACAGAACGCTCTGATACAACGGCTGTGACAGCTGCGGCTGTGATTGCAGAAGCTATGGTGGCTATCGAGTTAGCCAAGGCAGTATTAGATAAATTTGATACAGATAATTTGTCACGATTACAAGAGCAAGTAGCTGCATATCGTGAAGAGGTAAGACGGTTTTGATTAGAAAAGATGTAGGTTAAATAATGGGCAATCTTAAGTTACAAACAGCGGGAAAGCAACTGCAGGGGACTTTAACGATGCCTGGGGACAAAAGTATTTCACACCGTGCTGTTATGTTAGGCAGCATCGCTAACGGTGATACACGTGTACAGCATTTATTACACTCAGCAGATGTTAAAAGAACAATAACGGCAATGAGGAGTTTAGGTATTACCTTTGATGTGGCAGGTGCGGATCTCATTATTCATGGCAAGTCACTCAATGATTTAACTGAGCCACAGCAAAAGTTAAATATGGGAAATTCAGGGACAACAGCACGATTATTGATGGGACTATTAGCGAAACAACCATTTGCCATTACGTTTCGTGGTGATGATAGTTTATCAAAACGTCCTTTTGCGCGGGTACTCAATCCATTACGTGCAATGGGTGTTAGTTATGTTAGTCAAAATGATCATTTACCAGTAACAAAATTAGCAACGCATTATTTAAATGGGATAACTTATGAGTTACCTGTTGCTTCAGCCCAAGTAAAAAGTGCGATTATTTTAGCAGCTTTACAGGCGGATACACAAACAACCATTATTGAACCAATCATCACGCGTGATCATACTGAACGTATGTTAGCGGCTTTTGGGGTGCATTTAATACATGACGGTAACCGAATTATTGTGGCACCTCAAACACAACTAACAGCGACAACGATTCGCGTACCAGGTGATATCTCCTCAGCAGCTTTTTGGTTGGTGGCTGGTTTGTTAGTGCCTAATAGTGATATCGTTTTAAAACAAGTTGGCGTGAATCCAACGCGTATCGGCATTATCAACATGTTGAACAGGATGGGGGCATCATTTAATATCACGAACCAAACAACTGTTGGTGAACCGATGGCCGATATTGAAGTTCAGTCACAGTCTTTACATGGGACGCAAATAACCGCTGTTGATGTACCATCATTGATTGATGAAATGCCACTACTTGTGCTGGCAGCGACACAGGCTCAAGGTGATACAATTATCACAGGAGCAAGTGAATTACATGTAAAAGAGAGTGATCGCATTGCAACAGTAACGACACAATTAAACAAATTGGGTGCGCATATTGAACCACGTGAAGATGGATTTTATGTTCATGGTCAAACACCTTTACGGGTTGATGAGGCAACCGTGGTTGATTCTTGTGGTGATCATCGTGTCGGGATGATGTTAACCATTGCAGCGCTGCTAACAAAGGGTGAAGTTTCATTGGCAAATGCTGAGGTTGTGAATATTTCATATCCTCATTTCTTTGAAGATTTACAAGAGGTATTGCAATAAAGATGACAGTTATTTTAATTGGTTTCATGGGAGCAGGTAAAACAACAGTTGGTCAATTATTGGCAAATCAATTGGCACAACCATTTTTTGATACGGATCAATTGATTACGGCTCAAACTGGTCAGACTCCTGGCGAAATATTTGCAACTGCCGGTGAAAGAGCCTTTCGAAAAATAGAGCATCAAATTTTAAAAGCAACAATTTCTAAAAGTGGTGTGATTGCGACTGGGGGTGGGGTCGTTGAATTAACGAAAAATTTGACCTTGTTAAGTCGTCTTGATTTACCAATCATTTATTTATCAGGCTCGTTTGGTCAAACTGTCGAACGATTAATTCAAGATAAGACACGCCCCATTGTGCGTAATAAATCATTGTCAGCATTAGCAGATCTTTGGCAACAGCGTTTGACAAGATATGCCACGCTGGCAACCAAAACAATTAATACGGATAATAAAAATGCTGTAGAGGTGGCAGCTGAAATTTCGACATATTTGAAAGTGGTTCAAAATGAAACGATTAAAAATCGGTAATATTTCTGCCACTAAAGAACGCCCTTTGATTGCCATGTCAATTATTGCAGAAACTTGGTCTACTGTTGTGATAGCGGCACAAAAAATGAGTCATTTACCGATAGATGTTGTAGAATGGCGTATTGACTATTTACTTGATTTATCGGTTTTAACGGTAGACAACATTCGAACAATTTGCCAAATTGTGGGCAAACCATTAATTTTTACTTGGCGAACATTAGCTGAAGGTGGTCAAATACCGTATAATCAAGTTAAGTATACGGATGTATACCAAACAGCAATCCAAGCAGGTGTTGCGGCGGTTGATATTGAAGTGGCATTATTGACAGATCAGCAAGCTTTGCTAGAAATGATACCCAGACAAATCACTGTTATTGGATCAAAACATCATTTTATGATGACGCCAGTTGATTTGGCAGAGCAGTTAGCAGCCATGGTACGTTTACCAATTGATGTTGTGAAATATGCAGTGATGGCGCAGACGTCTCTGGATACTCAAGCATTGTTAGCAACAACTAAGGTAATTGCGACACATAGTGAGTTACCACTGATTACGATGGCCATGGGGCAATATGGCATACCCTCACGCATCATTGGCTATCAGTTTGGTTCACAATTAACGTTTGTTAGTGGTTCCAAATCATCAGCACCTGGTCAAATGACATTGACCGCATTGTTACATAAATGGGGAGAATAATATGTATAATAGTCGTTTTTTTGCAGATGATAGACAAGCAGTTCTTGATAAAATTCCTGGGACCATGGGGTACACGTTAATTACTTTTCATGCGGTTGGGGATGATATTTTGACTGATTGCGTGAAATTACGTTTAGATTGGCGAGCACCAGATATCTTTCGACAACATTTGGCGAATGAAATGCAAAAAAATGAAAATTTTGATCGTATTGGTTATGTAACACGAGTTGAAATGCTATTGGGTCAAGCAATGTTTGATTATAATGGCCATTTTACTTTGTCTACGATAACGTTAACGGCAGCTATGCAAAAACAAACGCAAGAACCCATGCAGTTAACAGCGATTGTTGCTGATATGATTTTACCGATTGGGTTAACTGATTTAAGACATGTTGTCCATTTAACAAAATGGGTGCACGAGAATCATGTTGTCTACCATTTGGTTGCAGGGTTACCAGCACTAGAACAAAAAGTAGATAATTTACGAAATGCAGGTGTTTTTGAGAACCGTGGGCCCGTTTTGCTACACCGAAATGAAATTGATTCACAGGCATTATTGTTATTTGTACAGGATTTAATTCAAGACTATTTTGGGATTGAAACAACAAAATTACATTTGTCACAAGCTGCCTTTGGTCAAGCAGGAACTGATCAAGCAAAATCAGGTAATCAAGTGTTGATAGCAGATTTTGAAAACTAATAAATACACAATAAATGTAAGTGAGGCAAAGGCTTCAGTCTTTTGGAACACGTTTAAAGGTGCTAATCTACCAATCAAAATTGATAGATTAGCGCCTTTTTCAGCTGATCATAACGACTGATTTCTCAATTTTTTAAATGGTTTCTTAAAAATAGACGAGATTATTTGCATGCCAAATGAAAGCATTCACTTGCTTTCACTACTGAAGCATGTTATAAATTAATGGTATTTAAATAATGAAAACCCATTAGGTAGTCCGTTGATTAGTTTTCTTCTGGTAAGTTGGCATCCAGTTTATTACCTATTAAGTAGTCAAATTGAGAAACAAATGCTGATTTCGTTAAATCATGGCTATCAATAACGATGATTAAGCAAAATATGCGTATAGTTTGAGGTTATCTCGTATGAATTTAAAAAAATTTGGTATGACACTAGGCACGATGTGGGGAGCTTATGCACTCTATAAAGTGATTACATTAATTTTATTGTATTCGTTTCAAGGATTAGAAGGTAAAGCCTACTATGAATTTATTTACTTTGGGATTGTTATCACGATTTCATTCATTTTATTGAAATTATCAAAAAAATTATTTCATCAAACAGTTCGTTTTAAGTCGAATCTTGTTTATATCAAACGTCATTGGTCAATTTTTATTGTGCCACTGTTTATATATGGTGTTGATGCAATGGCCATTCTTCCTGATATAAGCAATCATTCGATATATATCATGATTGTTTCGATTCTTAGTGTATTAGGAGCAGCTATATTTGAAGAAATTAGAGACAGAGGGGTTGGCCTGAGTGGTTTCAGTGAAGCATTGCCTGCTAATAAATGGCAACCAATGTTAATTGCATTAATAACATCATTGAGTTTTGCATTAACACATTATTTTAATTTGATGTTACCCAACGCACCCAGCTTGGATGCAACGAATCAGCAAGTAGTCTATACATTCTTCTTGGGTATGGTTTCAATGGTGTTGTATATGCGGACAGGAAGTATTTTGTACAGTATACTGATTCATTTTCTTAATAATTTTTCATGGTGGACACCGTCAACTGATTTATCACAAGCTGGTTCTTGGAGTTCTATGTTAATACTCTATGCATTGATTCCGGCAATCTATGCTTTGTGGTGTCTTCGTCCTAAAAAAATCAAAGATAATACTATTTTGTTAAATCAATCAAATCGTTTGGAACGATAATTTTAAAGATTATCTTAATAAAAGGCTTAACCAGAATCGTATAGCTGTGACGATATGTAGCTCTGAGATTGACAATGACAATAAATGATTACAATAAAAATGCGAGTGTGACAAAAGACGTTTTGAAGCCGATTGTAACAACAATTAGGTGATTTTGGTTTGCAGTATAACGAAGAACCGGAAGCGCCTAATTGTTGTTACAGTAAGGTTTCAGTCTTTTGGAACACGTTTAAAGGCGCTAATCTACCAATCAAAATTGATAGATTAGCGCCTTTTTAGCTGATCATAACGACTTATGTCTCAGCCCCATTTTTTGTTGTCTATAAATTACCAAGGCTTAATAAAAATAGCAACTAATAGATAAGCCAAAATTAATAGAAAGGCTAACCCCCATTCCCATTTTGGCAAATGTTCTTTGACGGTTTGCGTTCTTGGGAAACCTTCTGAAAAACCATGTGATGTCATTGCAATGGCAAGATCATCTGACCAATGTAAAGCACTTAAAATGGCTTTAAAATAAAGCTGCGGTTGCCATAGATGATAGGTTACACCACGTAGAGCACCAGCATAACGAATAATTTGTACTTGTCGACGAACACGTGGTACTAAATTAAAAGCGGCTAACAAACCATAGGTGAAAGTGTTGGATAGTTTCAAATGTTGATTCAAACTAAATAGCAAGTCTTTAACGTGCACAGTTAGTGTTAGCGCGGCACCTAGTAGTAAGTATGCATACAAACGTGTTGCATAAACGATAGCTAAATGATGTGTGTCTCCAGTACCAAAGGCAATAAATGACCACCAAGTTCCAAAAGCAACAGGAATTGAAATGATGAGCATCATTAGGACAATTTTTAAATTAGGTCGCTGGGATAATAAGTATATGAGACTAATCATAGCAACGAAAGCGTTCAAGGTTACTGAACGGACGAATGAGGTTTCTAAACCAATCCCCAACATGATAACTAATAAAATTGTTGGATTTAATTTATACATTTGGTGCCTCCCCAACAAGTTGTAGTGTTTGGTTCTGGAAGATTAGTTCATAATCAATAAATTCATCTAAGCCAGCACGTTGGTGAGAAATCATCAAAACACTTTGTTGCGTCTGTTGGACACAGCCACTGATGCAAGTCATGACCGTGTGTACTGAATCAATGTCCAAACCGGCTAAGGGTTCGTCCAATAATAAGACAGGTTGGCCCATGATAAGCATACTAAGCACTTGGAGTTTCTTCTGCTGGCCGCCAGATAGTTGGTACACGACATGATCTGTTAAATGATCTAAATGTAAATCAACTAATGTTTGTGCAATGCGATCATTTGTCCAATAATCTGAAGTTAAGCTATGCTGTTGAGATAGTTGGATTTCTTCGGCAACAGTCATTGTCACAAATTGGTCAGTAGCTGACTGAAAAATTAAAGCAACTTTCTTAGCCCAATTTTTCAAATGAACTTTGGCCGTATCTGTTTGATTCCAAGCGACTTGACCTTGATATTTGATTTGATGACTAAGTGCTTTGAAAAGGGTTGATTTACCGATACCGTTGGCCCCCGATAGTAAACCAATTTGCCCAGTGGGGAGTACGAACTGACTATTTTTAAGTAAGATTCGTTCTGTGCCAACAGTTAATGTTAGTGCTTGCCAGCTTAGTTGGCCATCTGAATTTGGTATCCCATAAAAGGGCTTTTGAACTGGTAGATCAGCCAACTGATTCAATGATTGTTGATGTAGCGATCCCGTTTCAGTATCAATGGCATATAAATGATCGACTAGTGATTGATAGCCTGATAAGTCATGGTCAGAAATAATAATCGTTTTGTGATGTTCTAACTGCATTTTCTTTAAATCAGTTAGTAAATCTAAGCGAGCATTTGGATCAACGCTTGCAAATGGTTCATCGAGTAAGATAATGTCGCTATCCATTGCTAAAATAATTGCAAGCGCAACACGTTGTTTTTCACCACCTGATAGAGTCAGTAGATTTTGATCAGCAATTTGTTCTAAATGAAGTGCAGTGATTGCAAAATGAACACGTTGCGTAATAACTTCACTTGGTAATTGCAAATTTTCTAGGGCGAACACTAACTGTAAGCGGGCAGTTCGCATAGCAAATTGACGGTCTGGATTTTGAAAAAGCATTGCAATACGTTTTGCACGTTCAAACGGTACAATTGGTTGAATTGGTTCATTGTTCAGTAATACTTGGCCACCAGTTATCACACCTCCAAATTTTGGATAGAGACCAGCCATTGACTTTAACAAGGTTGATTTGCCTGATCCTGAAGGACCAATCAATAAGTTGAAGGATGCTTCTTCAGGTATCCAACTAATATTATTCAAAACATTGGGTTGACCAGTTTGGTAAGCAAAACTTAAGTTATCAACTTCTAATTTTGTCATAGCTTAATGTTTTAGAATACCAGACTTGGCAACTAATTTTTTGATGTAATAGACCAAGACGCCACCAAAGAAACCAGCAGAAATGAGGCGAATGACAAATAAAGTAATCATCATACTTGGTTTATAGTCTGCATACCCACTATTAAACATGTCCCAAATAAAGGTGACTATTGTGGTTGTTAAAACGGATAAACTTAAGCCTAATTTTCCCCAATTTTTGTAACCAGTAGCGGCGAAACCAATTTCAGTACCGAAGCCTTGCACAAAACCCGAGATTAACGTACCTGCTCCCCAACTTGAGAATAATAGCATCTCTACTGCAGCAGCTAATAATTCACCTAATATTGAGCTACCAACTTTTTGCAAAATAGCACCTGCTAATGGACCAGCCATCAACCAAACACCTAATGTTAAGTCATTTGCATAAGGTTTTAATGGGGTTGCAGCTAAGGCATAATAGGCTGCACTCCAAACTTCAAAAATAACACCAAAGAAAATAGCGATAATGGCTAAGAAAATGACGTCACGTAATGACCACTTAACCTTTGATTCATTAACTGTTTGCATAATAATTGCAAACCTCCTTAAAAATATAATGTTATCGAATCGCCGAAGCTTTGGTAACAAAAAAGCCCCAATACCATGTGTGTGAGTCACTCACTGGTACTGGGGCTTGTTTACTGTCATGGTAAACAAACCAAGCTCCCTAGCAAAATTACTTTGCTCAGGTTCTATGGGTATTTTCTCAGCCAGCTCTATGGCACCCCAGCTTGTTTGATTCTCCTTTAAGTATAGTGTTAGTCAGGCAGATTTGCAAATTTCTACTCATCATACTAGCAAATCATGAAAATGATTTCATAATAGGAACAGATCAGCTATACCGTAATGACATAACTTTTGTTAAAATAGAAGTGATGACGAGTGGCGATTAGAAATGGAGGAACTCATTCGTGGAATCTCAAATAAAGCTGTTAGGATTAACTGCTAATCATGATTTGGCAAAAGCAGTGGCTGAAGAGTTGCATATACCTTTAACGCAATTGGATATTAAACGTTTTGCTGATGGTGAAATATACGAACGTATTTTAGAGAGTATTCGTGGGGATGATGTTTATGTGATTGCGCCAATTGCTGAAGAAGTTAATGACGCTTTTATGGAAATGATGATTATTGTTGATGCATTGCGACGTGCATCAGCCGAGCAAATAACATTAGTTATTCCGTACATGGGTTATGCTCGTCAAGACCGCAAGGCAAAAGCTCGCGAACCAATCACTGCCAAGATGGTTTCTTCATTAATAGAAATGAATGGTGTTGACCGTGTTGTATCAATGGACTTACATGCCGATCAATTGCAGGGGTTCTTTGATATTCCAGTGGATCATTTGCAAGCAGCACCACTATTAACAGACTATTTCTATAGTCGTAAATTGTTGGATGATATTGTTGTTGTGTCACCAGATCATACTGGTGCAGGTCGTGCTCGAAAATTTGCAGATTTACTTGGTGCACCTTGGGGTATCGTCAATGATAATGTTGCAATGACAACGCCAGAATCAGAAGATGCTATTGTTGGTGATGTGAAAGGACGTCGTGCCATCATTGTTGATGATATTGTTGATACAGGTTATCGAGTGCAAATGACTGCAAAAGCGCTATTGGCAAATGGTGCGACTGAAGTTTATGTTGCAGCAACACATGCCGTTCTTTCAGGACAAGCAGCTGAAAAATTAGCAGCGGATAGCCATATTGAGCGTTGCATTTTTACGGATACTTTACAGATACCTGAAGAAAAGCAAAGTTCAAAGTTTACGACGTTATCTGTTGCACCATTATTTGCAGAAGCAATTCAACGCATTCACGATGACAAACAATTAGATGTCTTATTACGTTCAAATAATAAGCCAGAAATTAGTTTGTGAATTTAAAATAAAAGCAAAGAGATTGAGAGGAGTATTGTGATGGTCTATGCAGCAGCTGATAATCGGTATGATATCATGCCATATCGACGTGTTTCAGATTCAGGGTTAATTTTACCAGCATTATCTTTTGGTTTATGGCGTAATTTGGGTGACCAAAAACCATTAGCAAATTCAAGAGAAGTGATGTTAAAAGCTTTTGATAATGGTATTTTTTCATTTGATAATGCTTCTAATTATGGCCCAGCAGATGGTACAGCTGAAGAAACATTTGGGGCAGTTTATCAAAAGGATTTACGACCTTATCGTAATGAGTTGATTATTACAACGAAGGCTGGTTATCATATGTGGCCAGGACCACTGGGTCAATTTTCAGGTAAGAAAACGTTAATGGCCGCTTTGGAGTTGTCATTACAACGAATGCATTTGGATTATGTTGACATTTTTTATGCTCATCGTTGGGATCCAAATACGAATTTACGTGAAACAGCAGAAGCATTAGACCTAATGGTGCGCCAAGGTAAAGCATTATATGTTGGTGTATCAAATTATACGACAGAACAAGTCGCTGAGATCAGTAAGATTTTTGATGAATTACATACGCCATTTATTGGTAATCAAATGTCATATAATATGTTCAACCGTGAAGCTGAAGAGACAAATATGTTAGCAACATTAGACCAACATCATGCTGGTTTGATTGCATACGGTCCATTAGCCGAAGGATTGTTGACTGACCGTTATTTAGATGGTATCCCAGCAGACATGCCGTTGCACCGAACAAACGCTTTTATTCAGAAAGATCCAGAAGGAGCAGTTGCTAAGTTAAACGCATTGAACAAGATTGCTGCTGATCGTGGTCAAACATTGGCACAATTAGCAATGGCTTGGTTGTTACGCGATAAGCGGGTGCCTTCAATTGTGATAGGTGCATCTTCAGTTGCACATCTACTTGACAATGTCAAAGTAGCAGATAATATGGCTATTTCTGATGATGAATTAGCAAAAATTGATGACATTTTAAAGCAATAAAAACTTGTTGGATAAAAATTGTTTATTTTCGGCATTGTCAGAATGATGGAAATAAACAATTTTTTTATGAATAGATATTGACTAGAAAGGAAACAGCTAATGGCAAGAAAAGTGACGGTATTAGGATCATTAAATTCTGATACGATTTTACATATTGACCATTTACCAATGCAAGGTGAAACGATGGCAATGTCTGATGCGTCCACTGCTCCAGGCGGAAAGGGTGCGAATCAAGCAGTTGCAGCTCAGCGATTAGGTAGTCAAGTACATTTTATTGGTGCCGTAGGTCAGGACCAAAATGGTCAATTATTATTAAATGCATTGACGACAGATGGTGTTGATACAGTGCACATTGCACAATTACCAGACGTTGGGACAGGTGCGGCTTATATCTTGTTAGAAAGTGATTCACACAATACAATTTTAATTTTGGGTGGTGCGAATCAACGGCTCAATGAAACGAATGTTGATGAAGCAAAAACGGTCATTCAATCATCAGAGGTGCTCATTGCGCAATTTGAAACGCCAATTATTGCCACGTTAGAAGCTTTTAAAATAGCAAAGGCAGCGAATGTGATGACTATTTTAAATCCAGCACCTGGACGGCATGATATACCAGAAGAATTATTGTCCTTAACTGACTTAATTACACCAAATGAAACAGAAGCAGAAATTATTACTGGTATCCCAGTAACTGATGATTTATCGATGGTCAGTGCATCAAATAAATTACAAGCATTGGGTGCAAAAAACGTGATCATTACGCTGGGAGAACGTGGGGCTTATTACCAAATGGGTGATGGACGTAGTGGATTTGAGCCTGCTTTTAAAGTCAAAGCAGTCGATACAACTGCTGCTGGAGATACATTTATTGGCGCATTAGCGACGCGATTATTACCTGACATGACAAATATTGTTGACAGTGTTCGTTTTGCTAGTGCAGCGTCAGCATTAACCGTTCAAGGAGCTGGCGCTCAGCCATCAATTCCAACCCTTGCAAAAATGAAAGAAGTTTGGCATTAGTGATGCACAATAATGATATTATTCGTCGATTACAATATATTTTAAATATTAACAGTAAAGACATGATGACCATCTTCCAATTAGGTGGTTTAACTTTAAGTAAACAGGCTTTTCAAGAAATGATGGTCAAGCCAGAGCAAAACAGTCCACGTGATGCACAACTATCAAGGCATGATCTAGAAAAATTTATGAATGGTTTAATTATTTCACAACGTGGTCATAAAAAAAATCCTGATGGCTCGATAGCAGCACCAGATTATAGTATGCAACGTGATAATGACATTAATAATGTTGTGATTAAGAAATTGAAAATTGCAATGTCATACACAACGGATGATTTACTAGCCTTTTGGCAAGCTGCTGACTTTAAAGTCAGTAAAGGAGAAGTGGGAGCAATGTTACGCAGAAAATCACACCCAAAATATTTAGTGGCTGGCGATCAATTTATGCGTAAATTATTGATTGGTATGGCAAATACACGACGTTAATTTCATAATAGCCAATATTCTAGGTATGTTGGTTAAAAAGCTGCCACGGCAATTAGCCGTGGCAGCTTTTTTATACAGAAATGATGCAGTGTCCTTGACATATCATTATACGTTGTATAGTATAACGATATATGAAGTATAACATGAACAAGTGAAGGAGAATAGCCATGAATATTCAAGTACCAACCGTGGTACTCGATGGCTCTGTGTTAGCCGTATTGACGAAGGAAGATACATATGGTTATATCATTACCAAGGCAATGCAGGAATTACTAGGGGTCAGCGAATCAACCATGTATCCAGTTTTGAGACGTTTAAAACGTGATGGTTACTTAGAGACGTATGATAAACCATTTGAAGGGCGGAATCGACGTTATTATCATATAACTGATTTGGGCAAAGCGCATCTAAAAGAAATCAGTCAGGCATGGGCAGAATTCCGACTAGCAGTGAATTCATTATTGGAGGAGCGTCATGATTAAAGATTATTTAACAGCCGTGAGGGGTTATTTAAAAGATATCCCCGTGGATGAACGTGAAGAATTATTACAGTTTTATGAGGAGCAAATGTTGGATGCCAATTATTCAATGCAGGAAATTGAGGCAAAGTATGGGACTCCCAAACAATTTGCGCGTTCACTAAAAATTGATTATTTTATTGAAAACGATGAAACAACTGATGACACAATACCAGTTACTGAACGGACAAAGAACCGAGTCAATATGATCTGGTTAATTGTGTTAGGTTTATTTGCATCACCCATTCTAATTCCAGTTGCCATTGGTTTGATTTTGCTCTTAATTAGTGCCTTAATTGTCTTTTTTGGTATCATTTTTGGCATTTATGCAGTCATTATTGGCGTGCTAGCAGGTGGCTTATTTTCCTTTGTTAATGGTGTTATTTTGTTAGGACAATCAGTCGCAACGGGGGTCCTCTTTATGGGGGGTGGCTTGCTACTGACTGGGGCAGTTATCTTTTTTGCGCCGATTGTCTGGCGTTTAACACGTTGGCTATTTGAAATGCTAGTTGCATTTGTGAAGTGGATTGGGCACCGTTTCCTAACAAGAAATACCACAAAGGAGGCACGCTAAAATGGGATTAAAAGCAACATTGATAACGGGTGCAGGTGTGATGATCGTTGGTGGGGTGATGGTCTTTACAGGATTATCGACAGGTGCCAAAACGTCAATTACTTGGCACCATGGGCCAAAAATTATTGAAACTCACCAAATTAAGAAAGATTTAGCAGATCAAGATTATAGCAAGTTAACGATCAATGCTGGTGAAAATGGGGTTGTGAAGGTCGTTCGTGGTAAAAAATGGCAAATTTCAGGACAGACAATAGACAATCAGTTACGACTTAAGACCGAACAAAAGAAATTAAACATATCGTTACGATCGATGCAACAAGTCATTAGTTATAATAATGCGAGTCAACGTATTGTTGTGACAGTGCCATATCAAGTGAAGTTAAAAAACCTTAATTTGAAAACTAATGGCGGCGGGATTCATATTAAGCAATTATCTGCTGATCATGTCATGATGACTAACAATTATGGTGGCATCAGATTACGTGGCTTAACCGCTAAAAATATTGAGACAAAAGGTGAAGGTGGTAGCTACAATTGGCAAAATGTCACATCAGATACGATGCATGTGATGGCAAATGAAGGCTCTTTTAAAGCAAGACAATTAACACTACATAACAGCAGTCAACTAACTGGTGAGGATGCTGATGTACAGTTGCGTCAGTTACAAATACCTGGTGTTAAGGTCACTAACCAAGATAGTAGTATTAGCGTTAATAATAAAGATTTTGGTGAGACTGATTACACAACCGGTGACCAAAATAATGCCTTATCAATTAACGGTAGTGGCGCGAATGTTGACATTAAATAATATGATTTAACAGGTTCAGCTTTTTTTGAACCTGTTTTCTTTATATCAATGAAAAAGCATCGCATTCTCATTATGTTTTAATGTTTGCTATAATATAAACATTGAAATGGAGATAAGCGAATGAAAATTAACCAGTTCGGTGTTGTTCAAACACCTTTTTCACAAAAAATAAAAGAACTAACGCAAATTGGTTTTTATAACGAAAAGATTCAAGCAGCCATGGCACAAGGCAGTGTGGCTTTATGGCAAGCATTGTTGAACCAAGCCGCGACAACTACGGCGGTCAACGAAAAATTTCATTTTTATATGGTAACTGAAAAACAAACATTAGCTAATTTTTTTGAGACTAGTCATGAGTTAACAGTGAAGGAATTTAATAATGTTGCTTTACAGTTGTTACAATTTTTAGAAGATGTCGATTATTCATTATCTGAGCCCCAAAAAGCCGTTAACCACATTGGCTTACCGTTATATGATAAACCTGGTGTTTGGTCAACCGAAGATGTTTTAACCGCTTGGTATATGTTATTAACGACACATACTAGAAATGGGTTACAATTTATTGATGAATTAGCGAGTCAAGGGTATTTTAAACCGACTAATCAATCTTTGTTCTTTAATGGCAAAGCTATGGTCACGTTTGATACAAAACAATTAAAAAAAGAAGCGGTGTATGTCGAAACGGATTTGGACACAGATGAGGACGGTCGCAAGGATCTCGTCCGCGTTGATATTATCCGACCAACAACGCAACAAAAAGTACCGACCCTGTTTACGGCGTCACCATATTATCAAGGAACAAATGATATTGTTAGTGACAAAAAATTACATGATGTCAATGTGCCATTAACACACAAGATACCAAATCAAGCGACGTATGCAGATATTGCCTACCAACCCAAACCAAATAAAGTATTGCGTGGGCAAACAATCACTGGTGAGGCAAAACATGCAACCCAAACGTTCTATCCAACTGCGCACGTTGATTTGAACAATTACTTCTTGTCACGTGGGTTTGCAGTTGCTTATTCATCAGGTATTGGTACACGAGACTCAGATGGGATGCAAGATACAGGATCACCAGCACAAGTAGCTAGTATGAAAGCGGTGGTTGAGTGGTTGGCTGGTAATCGGCAAGCATTTACTGATCGAACCAGTGGGTTAGCGATTAAAGCAAATTGGTCCAATGGTAAAGTAGCGATGACGGGTAAATCATATCTTGGCACTTTAGCGACAGCTGTTGCAACAACAGGTGTCACCGGTTTAGAAACGGTGATATCAGAAGCCGCCATCTCGGATTGGTATCAATATTATCGTGACAATGGCTTAGTGATTGCACCTGGTGGCTTTCCAGGGGAAGATATGGATGTTTTAGCAGAATTAGTTTATTCACGGATGCAAGATGCTGGTGATTGGTATCAAACAAAGCAACAGTGGCAAGCAACACAACAAACCGCGGCAACCAAGATGGATCGTGCAACCGGTAATTATAATGCATATTGGGATGCACGTAATTATTTGAACAATGCTGCGCAAATCAAAGCTGATGTGATCATGGTGCATGGTTTAAATGATTGGAACGTTAAACCTCGCCAAGTCTTTCGGTTATATCAAAAATTAAAAGATTTAAATCTTGTGAAAAAACTATATTTACATCAGGGACAGCATATTTATATCAATAATAATCGTTCCTTAGATTTTAGTGATCAGATGAATCTATGGCTCAGTCATAAATTGTATGGGCTAACTAATCAAGCACCAAACCAATTACCAGACATTACTTGGCAAAGTAATCTAGCACCTGAGACTTGGCAAACACGGGAGACTTGGGGTCAAGCCGCCATGACAACAATGTCATTAGCTAATGTACAGACACCAGTGAGTTACACCGATCAACAAACGACAGCGACTTATCGTACCTATAGTCAAGATTTTAACCAATGGCGTCAACAAATGTTGGATCAACATAATCACCAGTTAGATAATTCACGTGCGATTTTTTTGCAACCAAAACAATTGCAAGATGTCATCATTGATGGTGAAGTATCGTTAAAATTGCGGATGAAGTCATCTGAGAATGTGGGCTTAGTTAGTGCGATGCTCGTTGATTATGGAGAAGCGAAGCGTCTAACAACGAAACCTGTTGTCCAGGGACAGCAAATTGATCGGGGGGTTAATTGGCAACCGACAAGCCTAGTTGAATTTCAACAAGCAGCAACAACACCATTTAAAATGATCACCATTGGGCATATGAATATGCAAAATCGTGAGCATCCATGGCGAGTGGACGATTTACAGCCGAATCAGTATGTTGATTTAACATTGACCTTACAACCAACGTTATATCAATTAACGGCTGGTCATCAATTAGGTATTGTCGTTTATGGGACAGATTTTGAAATGACCATTCGGGGCAATCAAAAGATTACCTATACAATTGATACGACACATAGTGAACTTATCGTACCAATTGTCAGCAACAAATAGAATGGAAGGAAAAAATTTATGGGACGTAAACTAATTGGCATTGACTTAGATAAAACAACTTTGAATAATGCTGGTCAGATCTCTGACAAAACACGCCAAATAATTCAGAAAATGCAAGCCGCTGGTCATATTGTGGCCATTATAACGGGACGACCAGTACGTTTATCGACTAATATTTATCAAGAACTTGGCTTACGATCACCGATGATAAATTTTAATGGTGCGTTTGGTGACATGCCAAATACGTCGTGGGATCATGCGTATTCATTTCAAGTTGATCGCGAAATTGCCTTTGATTTAATTGAAAATGCAGCAGATATGGCGATTAAATCTGTGGTTGCAGAAAGTCGGGCAGATGTTTGGACTAATAATAAGATTGGACCAGAGAATCCGGTTGATGCTTTCTTTTTTCCACAAACAACAGATAAATATCATATGTTAGATCGTTTAAATTTAAAAACAAATATTAATTCTATTTTAATCGAAGCACAAAATAGTGATCATCAGGCAGAAATTCAGACATATGTGACGAATCGTTATGGTGCTGATCGTGTCACTGTGAAAACATGGGGTGCGACATCACCTATTTTGGAAATCGTGCCAGCTGGTGTCGCCAAAGATACAGGGTTACAAATTTTACAGAAAGCATATGATATTCAAAAAGATGATGTTTATGCTTTTGGGGATGAAATGAATGATTTTGAAATGATTGATTACGCTGCCCATGGTATTGTGATGAAAAATGGTAATCCAGCGTTACTTGCTATTGCGGACGATATCACGACCTATACAAATGAAGAAGACGGATTGGCAAAATATTTAGAAAAATTAATTGATTAGGATCGGATTGAACACCTTGTTAATCAGCACTGTTTGAATAGTAGAAAAACGTGTAAAATAAAATGTAATCTATCTAAAACAAGGAGTTTATGTCATGGTGGAGTTACCAAAAGACTACCGAGCCAAATATCGTCAATTAATGGGAGACGAGGCGGATGAATTCTTTGCCGCATTTGATCAGCCAGTTGTGAAAGCTTTTCGTGTTAATCCTTTGAAAGCCAATCAACACTTGTACGACACACCAACGTCAGGTCGCGTACCTTGGGGTGATTGGGGGTACTATGGTACCGCCAAGGGTCATTCAGTTGACCACACAACGGGTGTGATCTATTCGCAAGAACCATCAGCACAATTAGTCGGTGAATTAGCACGGCCAAAGCCAGGGGAACGTGTGCTTGACTTAGCAGCTGCGCCGGGTGGTAAATCAACCCATTTAGCATCATTTATGCAACAAGCTGGTTTATTAGTGTCGAACGAAATTTTTCGTAAACGGGCTCAAATTTTAAGTGAGAATGTGGAACGTTTTGGCATTCAAAATGCATTGGTGACCAACCATGCACCTCAAGAATTAGCTAAAAGATTCCCACAATATTTTGATCGTATTATTTTAGATGCGCCTTGTTCCGGTGAGGGAATGTTTCGTAAAGATCCAGATGCGATTCAGTATTGGCATCAGGATTATCCAGCAGAAAATGCCACTCGTCAGCGTGAAATTCTTGTTGAAACAATGAAAATGCTAAAACCGGGTGGCACATTAGTATACTCAACTTGTACATTTGCACCAGAAGAAGATGAACAGATCATTGCCTGGTTATTAAAAAAATATCCTGATTTACACATGGTGGATGTGCCAAAGCACGATGGCATGTCAGATGGTCGACCTGAATGGGCTGACCATAATCCAGAATTGACCAAAGCAGTTCGCCTTTTTCCACAATATGTTGTTGGTGAAGGCCATTTTATGGCAAAGATGCAATATCAACCAACAACAGTGACACCAGTGAAAGAACCTAAGTTAGCCAAATCTAATTTGACAGTTGAACAACAAAAATATTGGGCAGATTTTAAACAAACGATGGTACATGATTATCAACCAGGTACTTTGTTAACTTTTGGTGATCAACTATATGCTTTACCAGTTGACACACCAGATTTAAAAGGTCTGCAAGTGTTACGAGCTGGTCTACACTTGGGAACGTTTAAGAAAAAAAGGTTTGAACCAAGTTTGGCACTTGCATTGGCAGTTCAGCCAGAATTATTTACAAAACGTTATCAATTAACCGATGTGGAATGGCGCCAATATGTTCACGGTGATACATTTATGGTGCCAATCGCTGATGATCAGTTAGAAAATGGCTGGTACTTACTAGAAATGAATCATAATGGCGTGGGTTTTGGTAAATTAGTCAATCGTCAGATGAAGAATTTTTATCCCAAAGGATTACGGTTTGTTGTCCATGATCATCTGGTGAATTTGTCAGATGACATATACTAAATATAAAATCTTTTGGTAAAATAGCTATATCAAAGCATGAAAGGAATTAACATGGCAAACGAGCAAATTACGCGTGAAGAAGTTGAACATGTGGCTAACTTAGCAAAGTTAGCTTTAACAGATTCAGAAGCTGACATGTTTACAGATCATTTAGGTAAAATTTTTGATTTGGTGACAACGTTAGCTGAGGTAGATACAGAAAATGTGAAGCCAACATACTCAGTAACTGAGATGCATACAGTACTACGAGATGATGTAGCTAAGAATGCGCATCAATCGCAAGAATTGTTGCATAACGCACCAGAGCACCAAGACACTTTGATTAAAGTGCCTGCAATTCTTGATGGAGGAGCAGAAGGCTAATGGATTTTTTGCATACAGATATTGAAAAGTTACATGAACAGCTGGTAAACAAAGAAATCACAGCTGTTGATTTAGTAAAAGCTACTTTAGCAAACATCGAACAAACAGATGGCACGTATGATGCTTTTTTGACAACGATGGCCGACAAGGCATTGGCTGAAGCTGCCGCAATTGATGAGGCTGGCATTGATCCTGATAATGTTTTGTCAGGAATTCCATATGGTATCAAAGATAATTTGATGACCAAGGATGTCACAACAACGGCTGCTTCAAAAATCTTAGAAGGGTTTAAGCCAATTTATGATGCAACAGTCGTTTCACGTTTACGTGATCACGGTGCCGTTGGGGTTGGTAAGTTGAACATGGACGAATTTGCCATGGGGTCAACAACTGAAACTTCATATTATAAGCAAACTAAGAATGCTTGGGATCAAACAAAGGTTCCTGGTGGTTCTTCAGGTGGTTCCGCAGTCTCAGTTGCTGCTGGTGAAGTACCATTTGCTTTAGGAACTGATACGGGTGGTTCAATTCGTCAACCAGCAGCCTTTAACGGTATTGTCGGTATGAAACCAACGTATGGTCGTGTGTCACGTTTTGGTGTGATTGCTTTTGCATCGTCACTTGACCAAGTGGGTGTCTTTACGCGCCGTGTCAAGGATAATGCAACAGTCTTGGCAGCAATGGCGGGCCATGATGTGAATGATCAAACATCATCTGATCAAGATGTGCCTGATTATACGGCTCACTTAGATGGTGACATTAAGGGTATGAAGATTGCTGTCCCAACAGAATATTTTGCAGATGGTATTGATGAAGCAATTAAGACAACGATTCGTCAAGGTATCGAAAAGTTACGTGAGTTAGGCGCAACAGTTGATGAAGTGTCATTGCCACATACTGAATATGGTGTTGCAGCTTACTACATTCTAGCTTCTGCTGAGGCATCTTCAAACTTGCAACGTTTTGATGGTATCCGCTATGGTTTCCGGCCTGAAAATGTTAAGAATCTAGATGATTTGTATGTTCAAACACGGACACAAGGATTTGGTGATGAGGTCAAGCGTCGTATCATGCTTGGAACGTATTCACTATCAGCTGGTTCTTATGATGCATTCTTTAAGAAGGCTGCTCAAGTACGTACCTTGATGAATGATGATTTCCAAAAGGTCTTTGCTGATTACGATTTGATTGTGGCACCAACCACACCAAACGTTGCTTACGAATTTGGTGCTAACCAAGATGATCCTGAAGTAACGTACATGAATGACGTTTTGACTATCCCAGTTAATATGGCTGGTTTGCCAGGTATGTCTGTACCAGCTGGCTTTGTTGATGGTTTGCCAGTCGGTATGCAATTGATTGCTAACCGTTATCAAGAAGAAACCATTTATCGTGCCGCTTATGCTTATGAGCAAGCAACACGTTTATTCGAAAAAGTACCAGGAGGTAAGGACTAATGGCAGTGCCAAATTTTGAAACGACAATCGGACTTGAAGTCCACGTTGAGTTAAAGACAAACTCTAAGGCGATGTCACCTTCTCCCGTACAATATGGTGCCGAGCCTAACGCTAATACCAATGTTATCGACTGGGGTTATCCTGGTGTGCTACCACAAGCTAACAAGGGTGCTTTGGAATATGGTATGATGGCATCACTTGCTTTGAACGCTGATATTACGCGTGATTTGCATTGGGACCGTAAAAATTACTTCTATCCAGATAATCCTAAAGCCTACCAAATTACACAACAACAAGAGCCAATAGGTCGTGACGGTTGGTTAGAGATTGAATTTGAAGGCCAAAAGAAGCGTATTGGTATTACTGAATTGCACGTCGAAGAAGACGCTGGTAAAAATACGCACGGTACGGATGGTTATTCATACGTTGACTTGAACCGTCAAGGAACACCATTAATCGAAATTGTTGGTGCGCCTGATATTTCATCACCTGATGAAGCCTATGCTTATCTAGAAGCTTTGCGTCAAGCTATCCAATTTACGGGTATTTCTGATGTTAAGATGCAAGAAGGTTCAATGCGTGTTGATGCCAACATTTCAATTCGTCCAGTAGGGGCTAAGGAATATGGTACTAAGGTTGAGTTGAAGAACTTGAATTCTTTCAATTATGTTCGTAAAGCTTTGGCTTTTGAGGAAAATCGTCATGCTAAGATTTACATGTCTGGTGGTACCATCAAGCAACAAACACGTCGCTTTGACGAAGCAACGGGTGAGACTGTTTTGATGCGTGTGAAGGAGACGGCTGATGATTACCGTTACTTCCCGGAACCAGATTTGACACCAATTCATGTCACTGATGACTGGATTGAAGAAGTCCGTGAGAAGTTACCTGAAACTGCCAAAGATCGTAAGGCACGTTATGTTGATGAACTTGGGCTAGAAGTTTATGATTCTGAAGTCTTGACACAAACCTTAGCAATGTCTGATTTCTTTGATGCAACAGTTGCTGAAGGCGCTGATCCTAAGCGTGCAGCTAATTACTTGATGGGCGACGTTAACGCCTTTTTGAATGAGCAACAAGCTGATTTGGAAGCAACGCCGTTAACA
Source organism: Weissella sp. ESL1177 (assembly GCF_058107185.1). NCBI lineage: Bacteria > Bacillati > Bacillota > Bacilli > Lactobacillales > Lactobacillaceae > Weissella > Weissella sp. ESL1177. The sequence continues at coordinate 325,179 of NZ_CM176591.1, forward strand.
CCAAAACATTTGGCTGATATGATCAAGCTTATTGATGATGGTACGATTTCAACTAAGATGGCTAAAAAAGTCTTTAAGGCAATTACCAAAGGTGATGATCCAGTTGAATTCGTTGAAAAGAACGGTTTGAAGCAATTATCTGATCCAGCTGTTTTGACACCAATGATCGATGAAATTTTGGATAAAAATGAACAATCAATTATTGACTTTCATAATGGAAAAGATCGTGCGGTTGGCTTCTTAGTTGGTCAAATTATGAAGCAAACTAAAGGAAGTGCTAACCCAGCAGTTGTTAACCAATTGTTGATGGCTGGCTTGCAGGCTCGTAAGCCTGAATAAAGTTTCACATAGTATGCTATATTAGTATGTGAGCTATTGAGCAGTGTGATGGCTGCACTGCTCATACATAGATTAAATTAGGAGCATAACGTAATGAAAAGAGCACGCATTATCTATAATCCAACATCTGGCCGCGAGGCAATTCGACGAGACCTTGTTGATATTTTAGATGTTTATGAACAGGCTGGTTATGAAACAAGCGCTTTTGCGACAACACCCGAGCCAAATTCAGCAATGAATGAAGCTAAACGAGCTGCCCAAGCGGGATTTGATTTACTCGTGGCTGCTGGTGGTGATGGGACAATTAATGAAGTTGTTAATGGGATTGCGCCGTTAGACCAACGACCAATGATGGCCATCATTCCAGCTGGGACAACTAATGATTATGCACGTGCTTTGCGCATTCCGCGCGAAGATCCATTAGCTGCGGCTCGTGTTATTTTAAAGGGACATGCGGCAAAAATGGATATTGGGCAATCGAATGAGTCGTACTTTGTTAATATTGCGGCCGGTGGTTCATTGTCAGAGTTAACTTATTCAGTACCATCAAAATTAAAGTCAATGTATGGTTATTTAGCTTACCTTGTTAAGGGTGCAGAAATGTTAACCAGTATTAAACCGATGGATATTCATGTGAAATATGATGATGGTGAATTCAATGGGCAATCAGCCATGTTTTTTTTGGCATTAACCAATTCTGTGGGTGGTTTTGAGCAGATTGTGCCCGATGCGAAGCTAGATGATGGTAAGTTTACACTTTTAATTGTTAAAACAACGAAATTTTCTGAAATCTTAAACTTGGTTACCGAGGTATTAAAGGGTAAGCATGTTAACAATCCCAATTTAATTTATGCCAAGTCTGAACGTGTCGAAGTGTCATCATTGAAAAATGATAGAATTATGATCAATCTTGATGGTGAATATGGTGGGGATGCACCAGTGACATTTATTAATCATAAACAACATATTCAAATGGTTACGAATATTGATGATAGTTCAAGGGAAATGTTAATCAGTGAGCCTTTTAAATTAAATGATTAAAAATATATTTTATATCTTAGGAGAGTGTGACAAAAGACGTTTTGAAGCCGATTGTAACGATAAGGCTTCAGTCTTTTGTCACACGTTTAAAGGCGCTAATCTACCAATCAAAATTGATAGATTAGCGCCTTTTTCAGCTGATTATAACGACTTATGGCTCAGCCCCCTTTTATGCTAGTTATTAAAAATAATAGCTAACCATGAAAATATGTCGTTGATGACCAAAAAAAAATGACTTACCAATGGTGTACTTAAAATTCCTTCCTTTTTGAACATAATAAATCCTTTTTGATAATGATGACGGTTTGATGAATGATTTATAATTCATGAAAATGGTAAATTTAGGGGGCTATAGCAACATGAGCAGAAAAGGTATCAAAGAACATTATAAAATGTATAAGGATGGTAAACATTGGGCTTTTGTTAGTATGTCAGTTGTTACTGTCATGATAACAGGTGCTTTTAATGTTGGACATGTCAATGCAGATGTCAAAACAAATTATGCTGAATCGGAAAGTATTGACCATACCGGTGATAACACTATCAAATCAGTTAACTCTGATAATAATTCAGTGGTGACAAGAGATGCCACGACAGCACCCACATATAAGGCAGATTTAGTTGGCAATACTTTAGGAGATGGTATTCCTAATGACTCAAATAATGCCAATGTCAAGCAATCATTATTGAATTTGGGAATCACACAGCAAACAGTTGATTATTATAATAATAATCATAAATTTAATAATGATTCTATGCAAATGACATATCGTGTTGGGTTAAACAGTAATTATAATTATTCGCAATTAAAAGTCGTCCCAGAGCAAGATCTGGTTAATGATGCACCTTTAAGAGTATTAGCGGCTGCATATGTTTCGGGAGATACCGTGACATCATTGCCTTTTGTTAGAAATACTGATGGGAGTACAGCCATTGATTTAAGTCATCTTCCTGAAATAGGCGCTAACTCATATGTTATTTATGCCATACAACCTTTAAATTCTTCAGATGATGGCTCACATATGTTTTTACATAGTTCAAGTACGAGTGACTTTGAAATTTATGGTTCAGATAAATCAACCGGTGATCAGTATGTCAATGGCTCACAGTATGTATCGGAACACCCGGGATGGGGAACATTATGGGGAACATTTAACAACCAAACTAAGGTTAATATGAAAAGCAACGTTGAAATCTCTCGGGGAACAAATCAATCTTTGAAAGATTTTGTAAATGATTATGGCAATAATTCTGGTGGCACGTTTGATGTACTAGATAGTGAAGGTAAGTTGATATCAACGACGAAAGACAATTTTACTTTCGAAAATGATGGTACTTATTATGTGAAGTACTATGAAAAATTAGATAGTGGGGAATATATTTGGAATACAACCAAGGTCGTTGTTGCTGATCATAAAGCAGCTGATGTGACAGTCAACTATGAGGATGAAGCAGGCAAAGAGATCGCAACTTCAGAAACGATTAGTGGCAATATTGGTGATGACTATCAAGCACAACAAAAGCAGCTCGATGGATATACGTTTAAAGAAGTGAAGGGTAATCCAACCGGTAAATTAACCGACGAAAAGCAAACGGTGACCTATGTTTATACGAAGAATCCAGTGAAAGCAGCCAATGTGACGGTCAACTATGAGGATGAAAGTGGTAAAGAGATCGCAACGTCGGAAACGATTAGCGGCAATATTGGTGACGCCTATCACGCACAACAAAAGCAGCTCGATGGGTATACGTTTAAAGAAGTGAAGGGTAATCCAACCGGTAAATTAACCGACGAAAAGCAAACGGTGACCTATATTTATACGAAGAATCCAGTGAAAGCAGCCGATGTGACGGTCAACTATGAGGATGAAAGTGGTAAAGAGATCGCAACGTCGGAAACGATTAGCGGAAATATTGGTGACGCCTATCACGCACAACAAAAGCAGCTCGATGGGTACACGTTTAAAGAAGTAAAGGGCAATCCAACTGGTAAATTAACCGATGAAAAGCAAACGGTGACCTATGTTTATACAAAGGATTCAAACCCCAAGAATACAGAAGTAAATGGGCCAAAAAATGAAAACCACAATCAGGTTAATCAGACTTTGAGTACAACAAAAGCTGATAATTCATCGACAAAAACGAAACAGCCATTGACGAAAAAGATACAAGATGGGGTGAACACGATTTTGCCAAATACGGCAGCAAAACAAAAAGGTTATGTTAGTGTGATAAGTGTGTTGGCTGTATTAACTGGTATATTAATTTACTTCAAGAAACGTCAGTAATGCAGTTGCCAGCTAATATATAAAAAATGTGATATCAAATAAAATGAATCGTTTAAGTACAGGAAGATAAAAGACGGTTAAAGGCTGTTTCTGATATGTCATCAGGAACAGTCTTTTTTAAAAGCCAACTATTCGACTAAGTGTAGAAAGTAGTAAAAAATGGTTATTGGTCAAATTGTACTGATAGCAGAATTATTTAATTAAATAGCTTAAACATTAAGCAGCTGAATTTTTCATAAATTTAGTTGCTTTTTGTCTGTAGCTTTGCGAATAAAAACTATCTTTGAAGGCAATTAATATGCGCAAACGAAACATTTTAAAGTTTCGAAAACCATAGGCAGTCCGTTTAATGGCTTTAATTTTGTTATTAGCCCCTTCAACGGGACCGTTTGAGAACGGGTAAATAAAACTGTTTTTAATTTCTGGTAGGTGCTTACGCAAGGTCCGTTGGGCCTTTTTCATAGTTTCTGGCAAATGTTGGAAACGAGTTTCTTGCGTATTTGTTGTAACAGCTATTTGCAGTTGTTCAAAATCTTTATATCGTACGGCGTAAAGGATGTCTTGATAAAAATTATAAGCTGAACGTAGCTCTGGTGATAAGGTTAATAATCGATCGATGACCTCTTGATCGGTTAAATAAGCATAACGATAGTTTCGACGCTTTCGAAAATCAGTATAATTCAAAGTGGTTTCATCTTTCAAAAGCAGTTTCCAATATCGCTTTAACTGGCGATAAGCTCGTGAATCTGTACCATAGGATTTCATCGTTTGGATACGTGTTTGGTTTAATGCACGGTAAACTTGTGTGACAACATGAAATCTGTCGGCGATGATTTGAGCGTGTGGAAACAAGTCATGAATTATATTGCGATAAGGACTAAATAAATCAACGGTAATGGTTTTAACAGCAGCACGCGCTGCTGCTGAATATTGCTCAAAGTAATGGCGAAGACTATGATCGCCACGTTCACGCATGATATCTAATACGCGGTAGGTTGTACTGTCCATTAAAATCATGCTCATACCACTATTTTCCGCAAAGTTACCAGACTTAAAATCATCAAAAGCAATATGCTGAGGTAGATAATGAAAACTTGTTTTGTTGTAAGTAAAGAGTCCTTGCGCTTGACGCATCACAGTGTGTGATGAAATGTTATAGGCTTGGGCGATATGTTTTTGGCTAACATTTTCACTTAACTCCATGGCAGCTGCTTGTTTAACATTCGTCATGATATGATCACCTGATTTAATATCAGAAAATTCAGCTAGTGCTGTTCGATGACATTGTGGGCAGATGTATTTTTGTTTGCGAATCGCTAGCTGATTAAATATATTGGCAGCACGAGAGGCGATATGTTGGACGAATTTCATGCCATTCTTATTCATTAAACAAGCACAATGTGGACAATAATTATCATAAGATAATTTCAAATGCCAAATTTGTTGTCGAACGCCATTTTTTAAGACCGTGGTCATCACCTCCGAGGCTTGATCATCTAATTCAATACGTGTGTCTTTAATTCCGAGTAAAATCTTGATATACTTATCCATGTTAGAGGTCCTTTCAAAGGGATTTTGTGAGACAGACTAGTGGCTGCTGGTCTGTTTTTTTGTGTTTATAAATGAATTATACAAAAACAACAAAAAAAGCACTAATGACTAATCTGTCAGATTAGCTATCAGTACCAAATATTGTAGAACCTAAAAAAATTGAAATATAAAGTATTCATTTTATTCAGAAAGAGTACTGGAAAATTTGCTGAAATTAGTATTTAATTTGATGAATTATTTTCATTGATTAATTTCTGCTGATTAGTAGACAGATTAATAAAAATTAAAAAATGTAGTGACGATAGTGATAAATAAACGGTTAAATACGATAAGAAATCTTTTAATATATTTCTTTATATTGTTTATTTTCCATAATTAATGGAACTGAAAAATACTTTTTTGATTCAAATGATACAAAAAATGGCTTTCTCAAAGATTATTTTAAATTGTATAGTGGGTTATTCGAAATTGATGAATCATTGGTATGTAACTTTTATGATTGAAATATTTCATACTGTTACTTGTAATGATTGTTGATGATCTAAATTAAAAAAATGCAGGGATAAGTTCATGGATACATTATGTAATTTAAAGTTTTTGGGGCAATTATTAGAAATGGATATTGATTATTATCAAGAAAATGTTCGTAAAATAATACAAGGGAACCTCATTAGTCATTCATCAACGCGCATCTATCATATTTTAGACGTGTGTGTTGATCAATCATTTAATCTGGTACGTGATACTGATAATTATTATTTAGTGATTAATTTTGGCAATCAAGAATATTTAGTGATGCAACCAAAATTATCGGCACCATTATATTCAAGCAGGAATCTCGCTTTATTTACACTGGCACCACAAGTAAAACCAATTTTGCAATTTGCTTATCAACTGTTTAAGGAAGAAAGTGCACCTGATTGGCCACTTTACTCACTTTATTTGGATGATGCCATGAAAAAAAAGGATAAATCAACGGATTTTGATCCAATAAAGGAACAAGAAATGCATAATAACTTAGTTAAATTATTAGATGCATTTGATCAACAGGATGAAGAAAAGTTAATTTATTACTTAAGGTCTGAATTACGAATGAAACAATATGGGGCAATGTTTGGCGAAAAACATTATCTGCGTGGTCAAAAAGATACGTTAATTGCCTATATATCAATACTAAATGAGTCTGCTATCCGGCATAATTATTCTGTCGAAAATGCTTACTATATTTATAATCGAATTCTTGCAAAAATTGAAATGCAAGAAACAGAAATTTCATTTAACTTGTGGTTAGAAAATATCACTTTATACTACTTTAATGAAATGAAGAGATACTTTATAGTAAATAATTTGTTATTATCTGAAAAAATCAAAAGTTATATTCAAGAACATATTAGTTCGAAATTAACGTTGCAAGAACTCAGTGACTATTTTGGTTATTCAGAAAGATATTTGAATAAGAAATTTAAAGAAAAGTATGGCGTGACAATTAAACAATATGTTCTAAAAGAAAAAATTGAAATTGCGAAAAAAATGTTATTAACAACGAATTTTAGTATAAAATACATTGCTGCGAGGTTAAATTTTGCGACGACTAGTCATTTTGTTCAAGTATTTAAGACAACGTTAGATATGACGCCTAGTGAATATCGCAAAAAAATATCCTTAAAGACAGAAGAAGTTTTTTTAGATGAAATTGATTCTTCATCCAAAGCGATTTGATTAAAAGATGCCTTTTTCAAATAAACCTCGAAAGTAACAGTAACTTTCGAGGTTTTCTTGTGATAAAATGATTTCTTAGAAAAGCATATAAAAAAGGGACGGATAGGCTGATGGGGACGGTAGAAACGTATCGACAACTTGAATTAAGTTTAGGTGACGACTGGCAAATATTACCAAGTAAGCATAGTCGTGTAGGCATGTTAAAAGAGATTTTATCGTGGATAGGACACCCTGAGCGGCAATTATCAGTAATTCACATTGTGGGTTCAAATGGTAAAGGGTCAACGGGAGTGATGTTACGTAAAATATTGGTAACGGCTGGCTATCGTGTTGGCCATTTTTCAACACCAGCTATTTTGTCAGATCGTGAAGTTGTGACCATTAATGGCGAATTAATTAGTGAACAAGAAGTGATGTTTCATTACAAGCGGATCATGGTTGAAATTAAAAATCATGGTGGTGATGAACAAACTTTGACAAAATTTGAATTGTGGACGTTGATTGCGCTGTGTCATTTTGCTAAAAACGAAGTCCAATTTGCAATTATTGAAGCTGGGTTAGGTGGTACTGGGGATGCAACTAATGTTGTTGAAAAACCCCTAGTGGTTGCCGTGACAAAAATTTCTGATGATCATTCTAGTTTCTTCGGACATGATATTTTAAAAATTGCAGAAAATGTTGCAGGGGCGATCAAACCAGGCAGTTTGGTTGTTAATTATCCCGGTCAAGACATTGAAGTCTTTAACATTTTGCATGAGAAAGCAAAAGCTGTTGGTGCCATTTGGAATCCGTATCCCAAGCCCCAAATTACCCTTGTGAGATCTTCACCACAGGGATTAGTACTTAATGTTGATCAATTTGAGGGTTTGAAATTGTCTTTGACGGGTGCCTATCAGGCCAATAACCTGAGTACAGTGTTACAAGTTGTGACAATTCTCAGAAATAAGCGCATTACCTTAACAGATATGGCGATTGCAGAGGCTTTGTCTCACGTTAAGATTACGGGTCGTATGGAATTTGATAGTGAACATAATATTTTGTATGATGGTGCTCATAATCCGCACGGCATTACCAGTTTGGTGGCTGCTATTCGTTCATGGCATTTACCGTTTAAGCCCATCGTTATTTTGGGATTAATCAAGGGTAAAAACTATATTGATATGTTAGACGAGTTACTACCTTATGTTTCAACGGTTATTACGGTAACCCCAGATGCTAAAAATGCGATGTCGGCCGACGAACTTGCTGCACAAATTGTCATGATGAGTGATGTAGATGTTGAAATTGCGGATGATTCAACTGCTGCGATTACATTAGCTCGGCAAGTTCGAGAATCTTCTGAAGCACTGATTGTTGTCACAGGGTCATTTTATACATTACGTGCGATTGAAAAGGAAGAAGGAATATAAGGATGCCACGATTTGTGATTGCTTCAAATAACACGCATAAAACTGATGAAATGATTCGATATTTGGCAATTTTAGGATTAGTCGGTTTAAATTATCGACAATTGATTGCTGAAGTGACTTTTCCTGCAGAAACGACGGATAATATGGCAACCAATGCGTTAGTTAAGGCGCAAACGATTCATCGATTATTACCGGCAGAATATATCCTAGCTGATGATTCAGCACTATTTGTACCTGCTGTTCCAGATCATTTTGGTGTCACCACCATGCGAGAATTTAAAGCCCACCAGTTACGTGGAGATGATGAAATTAATCAATATGTGTTGCAAAAAATGCCAGAAGATGTGTCGCGAGAAGCTTATTTATTAGCTGATTTTGTGGTGATAACACCAGATAACCAAGTGTTTACTTCACAGGGTAAAGGCGGTATAAAATTGGTTCAAGTACCACGTGGCCATCGAAATGGGCTTGATCAATTATTAGAAACAGAAAATGGTCTTACTTTGGCGGAGATTGATTTACCTGAGCGTGTTCACTATGCGCACCGTGGTCGCGCAGCAATAAAAATGAAGACACAATTACAACAATCTGGCATATTATAATAAAGTATAAAATAGGAAAAGAGGACTAAGCGTGATGACACTCACTGCAGATAACATAACAACGTTATTAGCTGATCAAGATTTATTGATATCAGCACCCAATTATGATGGTGAGATACAACATTTAGCCTACAATTCGAAAGATGTTTTACCAGGGACACTGCTATTTATCAAAGGTAATTTCAAACCTGAGTATTTAGTAGATGCCATTGCAAAAGGGGTCATTGCCATTGTCGCCCCAGCAGATTTTAAACATACTTCAGAACTACCAACTTGGGTGGCAGATGATGTGCCAGCAGCGATGAGTATTGTTGCAATGGCGTATTATCGTTATCCACAAAATGACTTAGCATTGATTGGCATTACTGGTACAAAAGGCAAAACATCGACAGCTTACATGGCTTACGATATTTTACGGGCGTTTACACATGACAAAGTGGCTTTATCATCAACGCTCCAAGTGATTACAGGGAATGAGCCACAATTTCATTATCGCGCACATTTGACGACACCTGAATCGCTTGATTTATTTCGTTGGATGCGTGAGGCAGTTGATAATGGTATGACACATATGGTGATGGAAGTGTCATCACAAGCCTTTAAGATGCGCCGGGTTTATGGCTTACGGTACAATGTCGGTATTTTTCTTAATATTAGTCCAGATCATATTGGTGAAAATGAACATCCTACCTTTGAAGATTATTTACAACATAAGATGATGTTGTTTGATCATTCGGAACAAATCGTTCTTAATGTGGATACAGATCATTTTGGTGAACTGATTGCGCACGCTGAATTAACGGTGCCTCGTGATGGTATTTGGCTATATGGCCAAGAAGATGTGGATTCACCGAAAGCAGATGCTTATTTTGAAACGATGACAGCAAACCTTCATGGCAGTGTCTTTAAAGTACGTGAAGTTGGTCAACAAGCAGCCCATTTACACATTGCTGGCGAATACAAGTTAAATATGCCAGGTGATTTTAATCAGAGTAATGCGTTAGCAGCAATGATTGCAACACGTTTAGTGGGGGCTGATGCACCTGCCATGGTAGAAGGCCTTGAAATTGTGAAAGTACCAGGTCGAATGCAAGTATTGAACACACAAGCTCATGGGACGATCTATGTTGATTATGCACACAATTATGCATCAATTACGGCGTTATTACAGTTTGTGCGACAAAACGAGTCAGTGAATCAGTTGATTATTGTGGTGGGAGCACCTGGCAACAAAGGTGTGTCACGTCGTCCAGGTATTGGTAAAGCCGTCAGTGAAGGAGCCGATATTGTTTATCTGACAAGTGATGATCCACAGTATGAAGACCCAGCAAAAATTGCGGATGAAATTCAAGCAACGATTACAAATCCGGCTGTGACAATTCACCGCGAATTAGATCGAACAACTGCCATTACGGCAGCTATTCAAAGTGCTAGACCAGATGACGTTGTTGTCTTAGCCGCCAAAGGATTGGATGAATATCAAAAGATAAATGGAGTCGATACACCGTATGAAAATGACTGGGCGGTTGCTAATCGCGTCGTTTCTGAATTAGAGCGCTAGTCTTTGGGGTAAAAATTTGTTATAATTTATAGAATTGTCATAATTATGACGAACGATTAATCATTTAAAAAAACCTCAGTGATAAAGTAAAGGGGATAGCACCATGGCTAAAGAACCAGTAGAAAATACGTCTGAATTTGATGTCGGTGATTTTGTTGCCGGTAAGAAATTTGCAAATTTTGAACATGACTTTAAAGGGATCGTTGAAAAAATTTATGAACATTCATTATTAGTAGTCATTACTGAAAATGATCCAGAAGATGATGCGACTGTGAATGAGTATAACCATCGCGCGGTATTACGGATGTCAGAGACTAAGATCCTGGTTAAGACAGATAATCCGGCACCACGCCCTTCAGAAGATGACGCTGAAGAAGATGATGAAGAAAAGGCTAAAGGAGACCAAGCTTAATGGATTATAAGAATCAAATTGCAGAAACAATTGCTGCAGTCGTTCCTGAATTGGATAATGCAACGATTCTTTCAAAAATTGAAGTACCTAAGGATACAAGCATGGGTGACTATGCGTTTCCAACATTTTTACTAGCAAAAGCTCGACGCATGGCACCGCAACAAATTGCCACAGAGATTGTTGCAACCATTGCTACGGACAACTTTAAAGCAGTAAAAGCGGTTGGCCCTTATGTTAACTTCTTTTTGGATCAAGCCCAATTTGGTGCTGATACGTTAGCTGAAGTGCTACGTGATTCAGATTATGGTCATAATACTGATGGTGAAGCAGGACATATCACTATTGATATGTCATCACCTAATATTGCAAAGCCGATGTCAATGGGACACCTTCGTTCAACGGTTATTGGTAATTCTTTAGCAGAAATTGCGAAAGCCAATGGTTACCAACCAATTAAAATTAATCATTTAGGTGACTGGGGAACACAATTTGGTAAGCTGATGTCAGCGTATAAGCGTTGGGGTTCTGAAGAAGAGGTAAAGGCTGATCCAATTAATACATTGGTAAAGTATTATGTACGTTTCCATAAAGAAGCCGAAACGCAACCTGAATTGAATGACGAAGGTCGTGCTTGGTTCAAAAAGCTTGAAGATGGTGACGAAGAAGCCCACCGGTTGTGGTCATGGTTCCGTGAAGAATCTTTGAAAGAGTTCATGGAATTATACAATGAGTTAGATATTGATTTTGATTCTTTCAATGGGGAAGCCTTTTATAACGATAAAATGGACGCAGTCATTGAGACATTAAAAGAAAAGAACTTACTAGTTGAATCACAAGGGGCTCAAGTTGTTGATTTAAGTGATCAGAATTTAAATGTTGCCATGATTCAACGAACAGATGGTGCAACTTTGTACATGACACGTGATTTGGCAGCCGCAATTTTCCGTAAGAACAACTATAACTTTGTGAAATCATTGTATGTGGTTGGTGGTGAACAACGTGAGCACTTTATGCAATTGAAGGCAGTCTTGAAGAAAATGGGCTATGCTTGGTCAGATGATATTGAACATATTTCATTTGGTATGATTACAGTTGATGGTAAAAAGTTGTCAACACGTTCAGGACGAATTATCTTATTGAAAGATGTGTTAGCTGATTCTGTTAAATTGGCAACAGATCAAATCAACGAAAAGAATCCAAATCTTGCAAATAAAGCAGAAGTAGCACATGAAGTTGGTACTGGTGCCGTTGTCTTCCATGATTTGATGAATGAACGTATCGGTAACTTTGATTTTAAGTTAGAAGAAGTGGTTCGTTTTGAAGGTGATACGGGGCCATATGTTCAATACACTAATGCTCGTGCGCAATCTATCTTGCGTAAAGCTGGTAAGCCTGAATTAGATTTGACGAATTTGGTTATCAATGATGATCAAGTTTGGGAAACTGAAAAGTTAGTGGCTAATTTTGGTGATATTGTGCGTCGCGCATGGCGTGATCGCGAACCATCTGTGATTGCAAAATATGCATTGAACTTAGCACGTGCTTTTAATAAGTATTATGCTAATTCAAAGATTTTGGTTGAGGATGAACAACGAAATGCGCGTTTAGCCTTAGTGACTGCTGTTTCATATGTTTTGACAGAATCACTACGTTTATTAGGCGTAAAAGCACCTCAAGAAATGTAATGAACAAAAGGGTCGAAGTAACTACCAAATAGGGGGTTGCTTCGACCTTTTATCGTCACGAGTTCAGTGATATTTTTTTGATGATATACAGGCAAATTTAAGCTAAATCGGGGATTATGATAAAATGGTACAAGTGACGGTAGTAACTCATCAGTCATAATGACGAAGTGAAGAAGAGGAATAAAAAACATGGCTCTAAAAAAACAAGAACGGCAAGCAATGATTCTTGAGATTTTGGCACATGATGTGATTGATTCTCAAGAAGAGATTATGCAACGCTTGCAACAAGCAGGTATTGCAGTGACTCAAGCGACCGTTTCGCGTGATATTAAAGAACTGCGAATTGTACGGCAACCGGATGCCACGGGACGTTCACGTTACCAAGTCATGGTAGATGCGAATAATCCGATTAGTAATGAAGGTAGTCAGATTGAACAAGGTTTTGCTGATATGGCTGAATCAATTGTTCCAGTAGCTTTTATGATTGTTGTCAAAACAACGCAGGGTAATGGGAACCGTTTAGCAGCGATGATTGATGATGCAGAAATTGCTGATGTTGTTGGGACACTCGCAGGTCATAATACGATTTATGTGACAACACCATCAGCAGAAGCTGCTGAGATCGTAGCGGCACAATTTAATAAATGGATACGATGATATGAGAGCATTCTTTAAAGGATTAAAAGATTGGTTGCGGCAAAAAATGACACCAGTAACGACTTGGTTACGTCATTTCTTTGGTCCATTCATTCGCTGGCATCAAAGATTTATACAGCCAGTTTGCAGTTGGGTGAAGCGAACTTTTGGCCCATTTTGGCATAGATTTCAAATTAATCGTTGGTTGATTGCGTTACTATTGACTATTTTCTTGGTCGTCAGCGTTTTAGGAACGTTTGAAGCGAAAACAACGGATGTTTCAGATTTAAAACGACGCTTGCAATCAACAACAGAAATTTATGATGCTTCTGGTAATAAATCGGGTAGTTTGTCCGGTCAAAAGGGAACCTATGTGAAATTTAATCAAATTTCTCCCCATGCAGTTAATGCTGTTTTAGCGACAGAAGATCGCAACTTCTATAAAGAACACGGTTTTTCAGTTAGAGGCATGACCCGAGGTGTGTTGACAACGATTTGGTACCGTATTCGAGGTAGCAACGTATCGGTCGGTGGATCAACGCTAACACAACAGTTAGTGAAAAATGCCTTCTTGAGTCAAGATCAAACGGTTATTCGTAAAGTTCGTGAGCTGTTTTTATCAATTCAGGTTGAAAAAGAATATTCGAAACATGATATTTTAGCAATGTATTTGAATAATGCTTACTTTGGACATGGTGTTTGGGGGATTCAAGATGCTGCGCAAAAATATTTTGGTGTGAATGCTGCAAACTTGTCGGTAACACAAAGTGCGATGCTTATTGGTATGTTACAATCACCAAATGGTTATGATCCATTGACTTATAAGACTGCTGCGAAAGAACGACGAGATCAAGTCTTACAAAATATGGTGTCGACAAAGTATTTGACTCAAGCGCAAGCAAATTACAATGCCAATTTGGCACTTGGGGCCTCTAATCATGATGTTGATACATCAAATTATAATTATCCGTATTATTTTGATTCAGTGATTAACGAAGCAATCAATAAATATGGATTAAAAGAACAAGACATTCTAAATAATGGGTATAAGATATATACAACATTGAATCAAAAGGACCAAACCAACTTACAAAATGATTATGATGATGCAACACTTAATCCAATCGGTGAAGGTTCACAAGCAGCATCAATTGTCATGGACGCGAAAACTGGCGGTGTTAGAGCTGTAGTTGGTGGTCGTGGTGATCACGTCTTTAGGGGATTTAATCGGGCAACCCAATCAAAACGTTCACCTGGTTCAACAATTAAACCAATTGTTGATTATGCACCGTCTCTATCACGTGGCTTTTCTTATGATTCAGATTTGAAGAATAGTACGATGAGTTTTGGAACAAATGGTTATTCACCGTCAAATTATGGTAATTACACCAGTAAGGCGATTCCAATGTACAAGGCGTTGGAGAATTCTTATAATATTCCGGCAGTTTGGTTGCTTGATCAAATGGGTGTTTCTGCTGGTTACAATGCAGGGATTAAGGCTGGGTTACCATTAACCAAGTCAGATAAGAATCTTGCGTTAGCAATTGGTGGGTTGAAAAAGGGTGTGACACCATTACAATTGACGCAAGCTTATACAAGTTTTGCCAACGGTGGTCAAATGAGCGAAGGTCATTTCATTACTAAAATTGTTGATGCTTCTGGTAAAACAATTGTCCAAGCGAAAGAAAAGCATACGCGTCTGTGGTCGAGGCGAGTGGCGAATGAAATGACGTCAATGATGTTAGGCGTTTATACGCACGGTACTGGGGTGTCAGCTGATCCAAGTGGTTATGACGTTGCTGGTAAGACGGGAACGACAGAAGTTTCAGGAACTGACTCAACGAGTGACAATGCCACAGATTCATGGGCGATTGCATATACACCAGATGTGGTTGTAACGACTTGGACAGGGTATGATGAAACAGATGCGAGTCATACGATTTCTGCTTACTTATCACAAACTTCGGGACCGTTGATGAAGACAACGCTTGAACAGGTTTTGCCGAACACAAAACAAACAAAATTTAGTGTCAAGAGTGTGCGTGCAAAGTTATCAACAACTGAAGATGCGGCTTCAAATAAGAACAATGGCTTATCCGATAATATTTCAGGCATTGGAGATGAGATTAAAAGTGGTGCGTCAAGTGCTTGGAGCAATGTGAAGGATGGCGCGAAAAAAGCCTGGTCAGGAATTCAATCATTATTACCACAATAATAATAAAATATGCGATAATGGAAATATTACAAGAGATGGGGAATTAATTATGATTAATATTTATGATAATGTTAATGCTGTCGCATCAAATTTACGTGAGACAGCACAATATAAGACGCTACGTGACGCAATTGATGCAGTTGAGCAAGAGCCAGAAGCAAAAGCAGTCTTTGCACGTTTTCAACAAGCACAAGGACAAATTAATCAGGCAGTACAATCGGGTAGTGAGCCAGAAGAAAATCAAGTCAAAGCTTGGCAAGATATTGCCAGCGAGATGGAGAAGTATGATTCGTTAAAGAAGATGCTTGAAGCTGAAAAAGGCTTGAACCAATTGTTGATGGAAATCAATGATATCATTACAAAGTCAATTGCAGAATTGTACGGTCAAAACTAATGATATGAGGTTGGGACGTCAGTCGTTATGATGTCTTTAAACGTTTTTGTCTCATTCTTATAAAGAAAGCAGTCACTTATCGGTAGAAATCGATGAATGACTGCTTTTCGTTTGTCTAAAATAAGTGATACAGAATGCTAATCGTGAATACACTTTAATCAGGCTTTTTTTTACAATGAATCTCCAATATAATAAAACTAAAACAAAAAAGGGGTCAAAAAGATGAAGTTTATTCATGCTGGAGATTTACATCTCGGTAATCCGTTTGGTGGTTTATCAATGACACCAAAATGGTTAACTGAAAAGTTACAAACCGCAACGGAAACGGCTGTGCATCGTTTGGTAGATGATGCCATTACTGCTGCAGTTGATTTTGTTGTCTTAGCAGGTGATTTATTTGATACAACAACCCCCGATGCGCGAGCACAATTAGATATTGTCCGCGAGCTCCAACGATTAGCAGAAGTTCAAATTCCCGTTTATATTGGTTTTGGTAATCATGATTATGTGGCAGATTGGCAACGACTACCAAAGTTTCCGGATAACGTGATCTTATTACCAGCTGATGTGACAACATATATGTTAACCACGCAAGCACACGAAAGGGTTGCCATTACCGGCTTTTCTTACACGCAACGTCATATAACAACTGATAAATTAGCTGAATTTCCTATGAAAGATACTCAGTCAGATTGGCAAATTGGTATCTATCATGGTGCGTTAGGTGAAACTGGCACTGGTCAATATGCGCCGTTTACCTTACAAGCAATGCAACAAAAACATTATGATTATTGGGCATTAGGTCATATCCATGTCCGCGAAACATTACAACAACAACCGTTTATCGGTTATTCTGGTAGTATTCAAGGACTTGATAAAACTGAAACAGGTGCGAAAGGATATTACATGGTTGAAAGTCAAGGTAATCAATTGATACCAGTCTTTACGCCAGTTGCACCAATTACTTGGGTTAACGAGCAGATTCAGACAGATCGTGATTTAAGTACGATTGTGGCATATGTTCGTGAACAATTTGCTTTTAAAGATGAGTTCGAACTGATTTCACTGGAGATTACAACTAATCATCCAACGGTGTTATCAGCTATGTTGAATCAACAATTATTAGCACAATTTGTGGCGGCTGCACAGCCAACGGATATGTTCTTTATTTATGATGTACAACCAAAACCAGAGCAACAACCAACAACTTTACCAGCAGTTGATGAGCAATATTGGCAACAAACCATTGCAACGGTTTTTAATTTAGAACAATTACAAAAATTGGGATTGAAACAGGTAACGGATGTGGCAGTGCTGGATCATTTTTTAAATGAACAAACGTTACAAGCGTTACAGATTGCTGTCAAGACGCAATTACATTTAGCCCAGATGGGGGATGATGATCATGTGGATTAAACAGGTGCATATTGTTGGTTTCGGTCAATTTAATCAACAAACATTTGATTTTGAACAAGGTTTGCAAGTTATTCAAGGTCTTAACGAGGCTGGTAAAACCACTTTACATCAGTTTTTATTCGATATGTTGTTTGGATTTCCTCAGGCGAAAGGCCGCAAAATAAATACATATGAACCGTTAAATAAGGGACCATATGGTGGCAGCATGCAATTCGAAGTTGACCAACAATTATACGAATTGGAACGTTTAGGGCGTACGCAAACTACGACCACATTGAAGACAGTCGCAACAGGACAACTATTTGCAGATCCTGAGGTCATGTTGCAACAATTATTAGGACCAGTTGATCGTGAACTATATGCCGCAATATTTAGTTTTGATCAAGAAGCATTAATGAATATCTTTTCACTGAAACCAGATGAATTTTCAGCCTATTTGCGTACATTAGCAACTCCTGGTGCACAAAATTGGTTAGAGTTGGCTAACCAATGGGATAAGCGAGCCACTAGTAAATTTGGTACAACAAAAACAGCTCATCGTGAATTAAATCAATCTTTGGCACAGTTGGCGACACAACGACAACAACTCAAAGTTCAAATTCAACAACAGCCATCATTAGAAAAATTACAAGCTGAAGCAGATCACCTTTCACAGCATTTGACGAGTTTACAGGAACGCCAGACACAAGTGCAAACAAAAATGACTCATCAGCAAAAACAAACCCATTTGCTACCTGTTTATCGGCGTTGGCAACGCATTAATCAACAAGTTAAGGCAACAGGCAAACCACTAGATTTAACACTAGCAGATAAAGCAGATCGTGTCCGACAACAGTTGGCTACCTTAGATGATATGATGGTCACGACCGCAGTAACCAAACAACAAGTTGAATCAGCAACGGTGGCTTTACGTAAACTTGAAAAACTTGAGCGTCAACAACAATCATTAGCTGAGCAACAAGTAAAAGCCGTTCAAATACAAAATGAATTGATGACAAAATATCATTGGACACAGATACCACCAATATTAACTGATGAGCAACGTAAAAAGTTAACGGGTCAACCAACTCAGACAACATTTCATGTTGCTTGGTTTGTGATAGCAGTGTTGATTGGCATTGTCTTATTGATTGGTGCGGCGGTACTGGGAAAGATAGTGTTAGGAATCCTAGCGTTAATCATTTGTGCCTTGATCGGTTGGTGGTTTGGTCATGCGACAGGACAATCATCGCAAATGGCTGATACAACTTTACCAACGGCATACCAACACATGTCTGCCTCGGAAATTTTGGCTGCTCAAGCAGATATTCAAAAAATGACTGATTTAATGACTGATAATAATCAACTGATTCATGAACAACAAGCAATTATGCCAGAATTGGTGAATGTGAAAGCCTCATTACAGTGGTTAGGCGAGGGATTAACAGTCAATGAATATCAAAAACGATTAGCTGATATTCATGTTAAGCAAGAAACCATGAGTGAGCAACAATTACAACGAGCAAACTTGCAACAGACATTGCAAAACTTGTATCAAACACTAGGTGTGTCAGACGCAGCGATGTTACAACAACGGCGTGAAGCACAGCGACATATCAATGATTTGCAACGTGAAGCGAATATGTTGCAAGAACAGTTGCAGGGAGCTGATATGCATGAACTAGCGGCACAAGCCGTTGCAAGTGCAGATGACACAATGGCCGAGTCTCAAACAACGCTGCAACAGATTCAAACAGAAAAAAATCAAGTTAATCAGCAATTAGCGGAAATCAATGTGCAATTGCAAAACTTACAGACAGATACATCCATTGAAAACCAACAACAACTTGTTGCTAATCAATTGACAACGGTTAACCAACAGTTGACGGCGTATTTTGTTGATCGTCTGGGTAGTGAATGGATCAAACAGGCTTTAAATGCAGCCATTGCGGATCGTTTACCCAATTTATTAGCACAAGCGAGTGTGCTACTACGTGAGTTGACTAACCAACGATATACGACAGTTCAAACAACTAAGACACTCTTAAAAGTGATACGTGATGATGGCAAATCATTAGGTGTGAATCAATTATCTAAAGGAACAGCTGAACAATTGTACGTTGCGTTACGGCTCGCATTTGTTAAGAGTGTTATGACAATATTGCAATTACCATTGTTAATTGATGATGCCTTTGTTGATTTTGATGAACAACGTCGCCAAACAATGTTGACATTATTAACGTCATTGGCTTCATCACAACAACAAATATTTTATTTCACAGCCCAGCCGACACCAGGACAGCATACCTTAGTGTTGACGCACCAGCAATAGGAGGATGTTTTGACAAAACAATTAAAAGATTATCAGTTAGATGAACGAGTGGACACCTTTGTATTACTGAAAGAAATTGATGCACGTGTGACCCAACAAGGAAAGCGATATCTTGCCTTACAGTTAGCTGATCGTTCAATGGAAATTAAAGGAATGAAGTGGGACGCAACAGAGACTGAAGCAACAGAGTTACAAGCGGGTACGGTAGTGTATATTGAGGCTGTTCGTCAGGCTTATCAGGATAAGCCACAATTAAAGGTACTTTCAATTCGATCAAGTCAAATTGGTGAACCACAAGACCCAGCAGATTTTGTGGCAGCGGCACCGATGAAAAAACAAGAAATGACTGAAGAAGTATCGGCAATTATTTTTCAGATTACGAATGCGAATTGGCAACGAATTGTTCGGCATATCCTTAATAAATATCGTGATTCCTTTCTACAATATCCAGCTGCAAAAAGTAATCATCATGCCTTTGCTGGTGGGTTAGCTTATCACAGTTTATCAATCGTTCATTTAGCTCAAGCAGTGGTAAAACAATATGATAATATTAATGCAAGTTTATTATATGCAGCTGCGATTTTACACGATGTTGGTAAGGTACTTGAATTATCAGGTCCTGTGGCGACAAAATATACTGTGGCTGGTAATTTGATTGGGCACATTGTGTTAATTGATGAAGAAATTGTGATGGCGGCCATTGACTTAAAAATTGATTTACAAAGTGAAGATATGCTATTGTTACGTCACACTGTATTGGCTCATCATGGTCAATTAGAATATGGTTCACCAGTCAAACCATTACTGAAGGAAGCTAATATTTTACATCAATTAGATGAATTAGATGCTAGTATGCAGAGCTTTGATAATGCACTTAACGAGACAGCACCAGGTGAATTTTCACCACGTCAATGGGCATTAGATAATCGATCAATTTATCATCCGAATGAAAATGGTTTCACTACTGCAACAGATTAGAAAATTTTTTTCGTTAGAATGTTTGCAAATGGTAAAATTTTTACATAGAATTAAGGGTGAGCGTTCTAGAAAATATGGATATTTGAGAGGTTTTAAAAATGGATTACTTAATCGGAGTTGACTTGGGAACCACGTCAACGAAAGCGGTTTTGTTCGATAAAAAAGGACATGTTATTGCGAGTGCCAATAAGGGTTATAATTTATACCGTGATGCACCTGACATGGCTGAAGAAGACTTAGATGAAATCTGGGAGGCTTTTACTGATGCGATGGCACAAGTAACACGTGCTGCAAAAGATGGTCAAATTCTTGGCGTATCATTTAGTTCAGCGATGCACTCTTTGATTGCTTTTGATGCTGATTGGAAGCCTTTGACACGTGTCATCACTTGGGCTGATGCACGCGCTGTTAAATATACTGAAGAATTAAAAGCTAATGGCATTGGTCAAGAAATTTATAGTAAAACAGGAACACCGATTCATCCAATGGCGCCACTATCAAAGTTATTGTGGCTAAAGAATGAACATGCCGATATTTATAACAATGCAGCTCATTACTTAGGGATTAAAGAATATTTGTTCAACCGTTTGTTTGGTGCAAATCGTGTTGATTATTCAATTGCTTCTGGAACTGGTTTGTTCAATATTTTCAATCTTGCTTGGGATGAACAAGCTTTGTCAGTAACAGGTGTGTCAAAAGATCAATTACCTGAACCAGTTGATCCATACACGATTGAAACAGGTATGAAGGCGCAATATGCAGCTGAAATGGGCTTGGATATTGATACACCATTTATTTATGGTGCTGGTGATGGCCCACTTTCAAACTTAGGCGTAAATGCTATCCAACCAGGTGTGGCTGCAGTGACAATTGGTACATCGGGTGCGATTCGTGTTGTGACTGATGCACCAAAAATTGATCCAAAGGGTCGTACGTTTACGTATGCCTTGGATAAAGACCACTGGGTTGTCGGTGGTCCTGTAAACAACGGTGGGGATGTCTTCCGTTGGGCCCGTGACAACATGTTTGACTCAGAGAAATCAACAGCTGAATTATTAGGCATTGATTCATATGATTTGTTGACAGAAATTGCGTCAAAGATTCCAGCTGGTGCGGATGGCTTACTATTCCATCCATATCTAGGTGGGGAACGTGCACCAATTTGGGATGCAAATGCCCGTGGTTCATTCTTTGGTTTGACACATAATCACACGCGCGCACACATGGTTCGTGCCGTACTTGAAGGCATTATCTTCAATATCTACATGGTTTCATTGGCTCTTGAAGAAGTGGTTGGTGATTTGTCAGCGATTCAAGCAACTGGTGGTTTTGCTCGTTCACCATTGTGGCGTCAAATGGCTGCCGATATTTTTGAGCAACCAGTTACTGTACCAACGGCCTTTGAATCGGGCGCTTTGGCTGCCACAGTCATGGCACAAAAGGCACTTGGTTTAGTTGATAGTTTGGATGTCATCAGTGACATGGTTGGTGAAGCAAATACGTATCAACCAAATCCAGATAATTATGAAGCATATCGTGAATTAACACCAATCTTTATTCGTTTGTCACGTCAATTGCAAACGGAATACAAAGCAATTGCGGATTATCAACGAACACATATTAAAAAATAATGACTGATAAGTTATTAAGAAGGGGCTGAGACATCAGTCGTTATGATCAGCTGAAAAAGGCGCTAATCTATCAATTTTGACTGGTAGATTAGCGCCTTTAAACGTGTTCCAAAAAACTGAAGCCTTACTGTAACAACAATTAGGCGGTATGATCATATGTTTCACTGTGATAATTTCTTTTTTAGTTAATCTTTAATCCATTCAGAACGTAAAACACCATACTTAACCGAGTCCCAGTATTGACCTTGCCAATACCGAACTTGACGAACAGTTGCCTCATTTTTAAGTCCAATACTTTCTGCTAATGCAATCATTCGTTTGTTACCAGACCATGTGGTCAGACCAATATGTGGTAATGAAATTGTTGCAAATAATTCATCTAACCATTGTGTTAACGCTGCTTTACCGATTCCTTGATGCCAAATCGTTGTGTTGTAAATGGTAATGCCAACATCCAACCATTGATTTAGTGGAGCATCTTCATAATATGCTGAAACGAGGCCAACCATTTGATCATCTAACCAAATAATCTTTTTCATAGGATTTTGTAAATAGTTATTAGCTTGTGATAAATCGGTGAATGCGTTTTTTGTTGGTAATTTATCATGAAAATAAGGACCATTCCAGTTCGTCCATTCAGCATTTGGGTCACGAAATGCTAGTTCCCAAAAGTCTGATAATTCGGACTTTTGAAGCTCTTTTAATGCAATTTTCATTGTTTCTCCTTCAATCAATATCATTTAGTGCGAGTGTTGTGTTTAAAAAAATAATCATAGAATGCGGTATCATGACACTATTATACTATGTTTAATATAGAACTTAATGTTTTGTGAATAAATGACGAAGTGTTAAGGTTAATATATAAAATTCTTAGTTTTTTTTAATAATCAATGTAGGCGATATTATGGAAAAATTTGTAAGCAACAGATTTAAGAGGTTTGTAGAGGGGAGACGATATGATGATTTGGTTAATAATTGTAATTGTTGTGATTGTGATCATCGTTGGTTGGGTGATTGTGATTTATAATGGTTTGGTAAACCAACGAGAGCATGTGCGTAATGCGATGGGACAAATTGCGGCACAAGTTGAGAGTCGTTGGGATGCGATTACGAATTTAATGCAAGCAACGCAAAACTATCAATCATACGAACAAGAGACATTGGAAAAGATTGTTCAGGAACGTAAAACCGTGACTGATCAAGCATCAGTGGCCGATATTGATGAAGATCAGCAAAAGTTTGCGAGTGTTTTAGGGGTCGTTAATGCATTGGCTGAGCAATATCCTGATTTGAAAACGAATACAGTATATCAGCAAACAATGACAGCTGTTAGTGAATTTGAGAATAAAGTTCGTCTGTCACGAATGGTCTATAACGATACGGTAACAAAGTTAAATCAAAAAATTCAAATTTTTCCTAACTTTATGATTGCTGGAGCGATGGGCTTTCATAAAGGAACTTATTTTCAAAATACAGCAGGAAAACAGGAGATGCCACAATGGGAAAAATCAGAGTAAAATCACTCTGGTTGATGTTCCTGGCTTGTTTAGCAACACTGTTTATTGCCAGCAACACCCAGAGTATTCAAGCAGACCAAACGGTTAACCAAATGAATATTGATGTTTCTTTAGATAATCAAGGAACAGCAAATATCACTGAAGATTGGTCGGTGACAGCGGATGAAGGTAGTGAGATATACAAAGTTGTGAAATTGGTTGGGCCACAAAAACTTTCGGACTATCAAGTTAGTATGGATGGTCAAGCTTTTCAAAGAAAAAATAATTGGCGGATAAAGGATAATCGACAGGAAAAAGCGAATCGTTATGGGCAAAATGGTAATGAATTAAACTGGGGCATTACCAAGTACGGTACTCATCAGTATCGCATTCAGTATCGTATTAGTAATTTTGTGGAACAAACGAAAACTAAACAAATGATTGCTTGGCAATTCTTAGATAGCGACGTGACAATTGCTCCTAAGCGAATAAAGGTCACTATTCATGACCCAAATCGCCAATTTTCAGTTAATCATGGTTATGGTGTTTGGGGTTTCGGTTTTGACGGTAAAACCGCTTTTAAAAATAACCAATTAACGATGCAGAGTACTGGTAATATTTCGACAGATGATTATGTCAAAATGATTGTGCAGATTCCAAAAGGAACCTATGCCACTAATTATCGGACTAACCGGACTTTTGACTCATATATGAAAGAAGCTTTCAAAGGGAGTGACTATGATTACCATGATTATAAAAATGGGGAAACAATCACGAATGATCGCGCCGTTCGGATAATTATGTGGGTCATGGTTGCAATTGGATTGATCTTTATCGGGCTGATTATTTGGATCATTCAAAAATATCGGAATTTTAGAAAATATTATCCAAAAATGAAAAAATTACAAGCGCAAACCAAAGGCGAGTACTATCGTGAAATACCAACGGGGAGTATTTATAACACATATCTCTTGTTTAGTGGGATGTATCCGCTTACGGATAATTTAGATAACTTTTTGACAGTGGCCTTACTGCAACTGGTTAAGGACGGACAATTTGTGATTAAAGAAGAGCCAAGTAGCATTGGTAAAACCGAAGCAAAGTTTGTCTTAACTGATAAGGTGGTGGCTGATGATGCGCCAGCGCCGATTAAAAGTTTTTATAAAATGATGACATCGGCAGCTAATAATGGCGTGGTGACGCAAAAAGCACTAGCTAAATATTTAAATGGTCGTAGCTCACGTCATAAAAAGTTAACGACAGATTATCGGACCTATAGTCGTGAGTACCTTGAAAACCACGATTTAATTTATTCTCAGGATGTGAAAAAAATTCACACAGGTGATAAGAAACGCGATTCAGCCAATCGAATTGCTTATTGGATTGCATCATGTCGCATGAAACCAGCTGGTTTAGAAGTTGAAAAAGATTTGGCACGATTGAAAAATTATTTAGAAGAATTTACATTATTAGATGAGCGGACACCACAAGAAGTTGGTCTCTGGGATGACTTAATGATTGCTGCCGCTGCGTTTGGCATCTTGGAGGAAGTTGCTGATCAGCTTGCAAAAGTTTATCCAAACTATCAACAGGATAGTGTTTATTATTATGGATCAATGTATCCATTCCATTTAGTGAACCATTTCAGTAGTAGTGTGGCAACACAAACACGTTCATCTGGTGGTGGCGGTTCAACCAGTTCCAGCGGTGGCGGTAGCTTTGGTGGTGGTTCTGGTGGTGGTGGTTTTCGTTAGAATAAACATGCTAGCAGATGATTATATTCAAATGATTAATCAATAAAAAGAGTAAACATGTCGGTTGAGATAAAGAATTCAATCGACATTTTTTCATGAAATGATTGTTTTTAATTAGTGAAAAGTTGTACAATAGATAAGTTGAGCAATCGCTTACAATTTCATGTAGGCGAAATTTTTTGATTGTAGAGGTTAGTATAAATGCTTACTATGCTAGCGGGATTATCTATTGATAAAACGACGGGTCTATATCAATGGGTTATGGATGGCTTAAACGTTTGGCCATTTATAATTTTGATATTAGGTATTGCCGTTTTGCTATTTTTCATCCTAAAGTTAAATGTTAATACATTTGTTTCATTGATTATTATATCGATTCTTGTTGCGGTTGGTTTAGGTATGAATCCAGCCGGGATTGCCAATGCCTTGAAAGACGGTATTGGTGGTACGATGGGTGAGTTGATCATCGTCTTTGGATTTGGGTCAATGATTGGTCGTTTGGTTTCTGACTCAGGTGGTTCATACCGGATTGCAACCACTTTGATTGATAAATTTGGTAAGAAACGCCTACAATGGGCTGTTGCTGGTGCATCGTTCATTATTGGTATCTCACTACTATTCGAAGTGGGTCTTGTTGTTTTGATTCCAATCGTCTTCACGATTGCGCTTGAGGCTGAAGTACCCTTGCTATACCTAGGAATTCCAATGGCTGCAGCTTTGTCAGCTGCCCAAGGATTTTTACCACCACAGCCATCACCTACAGCTGTGACCAATATTCTTGGTGCTAACATCGGTATTGTATTGATGTACGGTATTATTGTTGCTATTATTGCGATGTTAGTTGCCGGTCCATTGTTTACTCGCGTCATTGAAAAGGTTGAGCCAAAGGCCTTTAAGATTACGAAGAAATTGGACGCGATTGGCGAAGTTAAGACATTTAAGTTAGAAGACACACCATCATTTGGTCTATCAATCTTAACGTCATTGATGCCAGTATTCTTCATGTTGATCTCAACAATTTATACGTTGACGGTTAATGGTGGAAAGCAGGTTTATTCAGGTACTATTGGTGATGAAGCCTGGAAAGCCATGTCACATGCTGCACAAAATGGTTATATTACGGATCCAACACTCTTAGATAAGATTATTGCGATGTTTGGAAATCCTGTGATTGCAATGGTTGTTGCCATGGCATTTGCTATTTGGTCAATGGGACCTAAGCAAGGTCGTAAGATGTCTGAAGTTGGTGACTCAATGAGTAACGCCTTGAAGTCAATTGCAAACTTGTTGATGGTTATTGCTGGTGGTGCTGCCTTCAAAGGTATCCTAACTGCTGGTGGTATTTCTGATGCAATTGCAACGGCATTCTCACACACCTCATTATCACCAATCATCTTTGCTTGGTTGGTTGCCTTGATTTTGCGTGTGTCAGTTGGATCAGCAACAGTTGCTGGTTTGACAACAGCTGGTATTGTGGCACCATTGGTTGCTAGTCAAACAGCTGTTAATCCAGCTTTCGTTGTTTTGGCCATTGGTGCTGGTTCTGTCGGAATCTCACACGTTAATGATGCTGGCTTCTGGATGTTTAAAGAATTCTTTGATTTGGATGTTAAGCAGACATTAAAGATTTGGACAGTGTTAGAAACCTTGATTTCTGTTGTTGGTTTGATCGTTATTTTGATCCTATCAGCCATCTTTTCATAAATAATTTAAAAAGTTGAGAATGGGTTAAAACCATTTTGACATAGACTGAGGTGACACCAAATGATTGGTGCCACCTCAGTTTTTATATCATAACGTGTGCATAATAAAAAAAGGTTAATCCTACTTAGAAAAGGTGGTAACTCGTTTGCAGGAAGTTTATACTTAAAAACAATTGCTTATTTGAGTAAGCACATATTTTAAATGAAAGTGAAAATACTTGTATTTTTATCAGAGAAGGTAGTGTTGTGGTAACAAAGGAAATTCAGACGGGGGTTTTTGTACATGTTTTGCCAACCAAACAGTTTGCAACGACCCACATCGCAATTAATTTTACGCAACAATTAAATAAGGCCACATTGGATGCGCGTGTATTAGCTAGTAATATGTTGGAAACTGTTTCAGCAAAATATTCGTCACAGACAAAAATGGCGCAAGTTTTGAGTGAAATGACGGGAGCAGCTTTTGGGACGGAAGTTTTTAAAGTGGGTCAGTTACATACTGTGAGATTACAATTAAATCTTGTGCATCAAGCTTTCGCATCAAAGCATCCGCATTTATTAACTGAAGGGTTTACTTTTTTAAATGAGGTTATTAATCATCCGATGGGGGATGAGACAGAAGGCTTTTCACCCGTGATATTTAATCGCCAAAAGGAGATGGCACTGGATGAAGTTGCAGGGTTACGTGAGGACAAACCATTTTTTGCATTACGTGAAGCAATCAAGGCTTATTTTTCAAATAACACACAATCTTTACCAGCTTATGGGACATTGGCAGGATTAGCGGCTATTTCAGCCAAAGAGTCCTGGCAAATTTGGCAAGATAGTGTGCAACATGATCGTATTGATATCGTTGTCGTTGGAGACGTGATGGCAAAAGAAATCTTCACTGCGGCAAATGTTTTTCATTTTTCGCCAAGGAAAACGCATCTCAATGAAAACTATCAACAAGTCTTGTTACCTGACGTGCAGTCAATACGTGATCAACAGGATGTGACACAGGCCCGTTTAGTTTTGGGTTATACGTTGCCGTCATCTGGTACAGAACGTTTTGTTGCCAATGTTTTTAATGGCTTATTCGGGGGATTGGCGATCTCACGCTTATTTTTGAATGTACGTGAATCAGCCGGACTTGTTTACGGTATTTCTTCAGATTACAATCCTTATACAGGATTGTTGCTTGTTGAAGCCGGGGTTGATCAAGCAAATCTGCCACTAACAGTGACAAAAGTTAATGAAGAACTACAACGATTACAAGAGACATTGGTGACAACACAAGAATTAAATACGGTCAAGCAGTTATTAAAAACGTCTTACACGATGACGTTGGATCAGCCTTTATATTTAGCTGATCGTTTATATAATCAAGAATTATTGCAACAAGTTGTGACTGATGAAGATTGGCTAGCACAAATTGATGCGGTCACACCGGCACAAATTCAAGAAATGGCCAAACGTGTGATTTGGCAACTACATTATGAATTAGTTAAAGGAGATGAACATGTTGATTAAGCCTCAAAAGTTTTTACCGGTTGAAAAACATCTTACTTTAGCCAATGGACTACGTGTTCATTTATTGCCAAGACCAGATTTTCATCAGGTCGTCGGGGTAGTAACCGTCGACTATGGTGCGCACGATCGCTCGTTTATAGCACATGACCAATTGATCACACAGCCGGCAGGTGTGGCACATTTTGTTGAACATCGCTTATTTGCACAACCGGATTATGATGCTTTTTCACGTTTGAGTGAGCTTGGCGCAAATGCTAATGCGTTTACGACACAATCACGCACCAGTTATTATGTGTCAGCAGCAGTTGGTAATTGGGCGCCATTACGAGAGTTATTAACGTTCACACAAGAACCATATTTTGATTTACCAACAGTGACACGGGAACAAGAAATTATTACCCAAGAAATTGATATGTATGAAGATGATATTAATTCACGCCTCTATCGGCTAATTTTGGCGCGTCTTTATCCCGATGATCCATTAGGGCAAGAGATTGCCGGGACAGCTGAGTCTGTCCATCAGATAACACCCGATCAATTGCAATTGGCGTTTGATGCATTTTATCAGCCAGATAATATGGACGTTGTGTTTACGGGTGCTTTTGATGAACAGGCCATGTTAGCGATGATTAAAGCATCACCGGCCGGACAACGCCTGCCAGCAAAATCAGTGACGAAAGCAGTCTTACCATTAGCACCAGTTGCAACAACACCATTAGAAGTGCAATTATCAGTCGTGCGTAATAAGGTGATTATGGGGCAACGCTGGGAACTTGATTTTACGAACCTTGCCCCCCGAGACAGGTTACGTTTGACCATGATTGGTAGTTTAGCTATTGATTTAGTTTTTGGTGAGTTTTCACCCCAATACATGGCTTGGTATAATGATGGACTCATTGATGATAATTTTAGTGCGGAATTTGATGCAGAACGACAATTTGCTTATCTGACGATTGCAGCTGAAACAGCAGAGCCAGAAGAAGTGCTGATGCAAGTTTCAAAAATACTGAATGATTTACCAACATATGTGATGGCATTACAGGATCACTTTGAATTAGTGAAAAATGATGCGCTGAGTCGATTAATTAATAAATTAAATCAATTAGAAGAGATTGTGATTCGTTTTGAGGGTCAAACATTTGATAACGCGACTTTGCAAGATGAAATTGCGATTTTACAAGCATTGACGATCAGTGATATGTTAACGGCTTTACAAACCACACCAACAAGTGCAATTGCTAGTGTAATCGCCCGTTCGGATATGTCAGAATTATGTTAAAATAAAATAGAATGCAATTATACCTACTATGCTAAATTTAAAAAGTTAGGATGAGAGATTTATGAATGAAGAACGCAATAGCGCTATCGGACAAGAACTCCAACAGGCTCGTATTGATAAAGGACTATCATTAGACGATATTCAACAATCAACGAAAATTCAAAAACGCTACTTAGCAGCCATTGAAAGTGGCCAATTTGAACAATTACCAGGCGCTTTTTATGAACGTGCGTTTGTGCGCCAATATGCAACTGCAGTTGGTCTAAATGCAACGGAATTCTTACAAAAATATGCCAGTGAAGAAGAGACAGAAACAGTGACACCTGATTTAAGTGCTGCTCGTGTGGATGCTGATAATGTGACGCGTGCAGGCATGCATCAAACAGAAGAGACAGTTGCTGATAAAACGCGTAGCATGATGCCTAAAATTATCATTGGTGTTGTGATTATTGCTATCATTGCCATTATTTGGGCAGTTGTATCTTCATTTGCTGGTTCTGCAAAGCAAGAAAGTAAGAATCAATCAACGGTGTCAGTTACATCATCTAAAGTCGCTGATAAACAAACGTCAAAGAAGGCTTCTTCAAAGACTGAATCAACTGCGAGTGCCACCACGTCATCAAAACAGGCTGCTTCAAGTCAATCAGCAAAGTCATCTTCTACTAAGGAAACAAACAAATCAGGGAAGGTTAGCTTAGGTGAAGGGACAGTTAGCGGCACGTCTGTCACTTATGGATCAGTGAAAGTACCGAATAAAGCAGTCAAAATGCAACTTAAAGCTGCTGATGGTTCTTCTTGGATTCAAGTGAGTGATGCGGCCGGTACAGTACTGTGGAATGGTACAGTGCAAGATAACAATACCCAAGAAGTTGAGATTCCAGCAACGGCAACGGGTGTCCAAGTTTCAATTGGAAACGCATTAGCAACAAAAATTTCTCTCAATAATAAGTCAGTTGATTTACAATCAGGTAGTGCTAGTGTTTGGCACTTGGGGATGACTTTTACACGTTAAGAATCTAGGAGTAAATAAGAAATGAATTTACCTAATAAACTAACTGTGTTTCGAATGATTTTGATTCCAGTGTTTATGTTAATTTTGTCATTACCTCTTGACTGGGGAACTTTATCAGTTGGTGGTACGACATTGCCAGTGACGCACTTATTGGCAGCAATTATTTTCATTGTCGCCTCATTGACTGACCTGGCTGATGGTAAGATTGCGCGTAAGTATCACTTAGTCACAAATTTTGGTAAGTTTGCTGATCCATTAGCTGACAAGTTAT
This sequence comes from Weissella sp. ESL1177, assembly GCF_058107185.1. Lineage (NCBI taxonomy): Bacteria > Bacillati > Bacillota > Bacilli > Lactobacillales > Lactobacillaceae > Weissella > Weissella sp. ESL1177. Next base: position 356,394 of record NZ_CM176591.1, read on the forward strand.
TGGTCATGACTGCCTTGATTTATTTTGTACAATTCGGTTGGGTACCAGCATGGATGGTCGCCATCATTGTCATACGTGAACTGGCAATTACTGGTTTGCGGACACTAATTGTCGAAAATAATGGTAAAGTTTTGGCTGCAGCTATGCCTGGTAAGATTAAGACGGCTTCACAAATGGTGTCGATATCATTCTTTTTGTTACATGATATTTTGTTTGCTGCTGTACACATCCCATTTGCAATGATCATGATGTGGATTGCGTTGATTGCAACCATTTATTCAGGTATTGATTATTTCTACAAGAATCGTGACGTCTTTTCAGATGGTTTTAAATAAGTGAAATTTAAAAAGAAAGGCTTCAGTCTTTTGGAACACGTTTAAGGGCGTTGATCTATCAATCAAATTGATAAATTGACGTCCTTTTCAGTTGTTCATAATGCCTGATGTTTCAACCTTTTTGATTTATCGATCAAACACACGGTTTTTGTCTCACAAGTTAAATTGATTTATACTAATAAGGGACATTTTGATTGGCTAACGTCTCTTTATTATGAGAAGGGAGAGTAGTTATATGAAACAGCAACAAGTTGGTAAATCATTGATTGCACGTCATCAAACGATTACATCAGCGGAATCGTTGACCGCTGGTTTATTTGTTGCAACTTTGGCTGAAGTTAGTGGTATCTCAGCTGTTTTACCAGGGGCTTTCGTCACTTATGCAGCACAAGCAAAAACACAATTGGTTGATGTACCAGCAGCTTTAATTGCGGCGTATGGGGTCGTATCAGCTGAAGTAGCACGTGCCATGGCACAAGGGGCGAAAAATAAATTAGCAACTGACTGGGCCATTAGTTTTACGGGTGTTGCTGGTCCCGATGCGTTAGAAGGGCATGCAGCTGGCACAGTTTATATTGGCATTGCTGATCCACAAGGTAAAACGCTAGCACGCGGTTATCATTTTACTGGTCAACGTCAAGCAATTCGTCAAGCGAGTGTGGCTGCGGGATTTGATTGGTTGGCAACATTGCTAGCTGAAAATCCACAATCGCAAGGCTAAGCATTGAAAAAAAACAAAAATTAGGTTACACTAGGAATACGTTAAGTTAAAGTTAATGAGCGGAGGCCGATGACATGGCGACAGGAAAAAATATTAATCCAAATAAAAAACTAGAAGGTAAGATTACTGATCCTAAAGAACGACAAAATGCTTTAAATGATGCGCTTAAAAAGATCGAAAAATCATTTGGAAAAGGCTCAGTCATGAAATTGGGAGATAGTAAATTCACCAAAGTTGAATCAACACCAACTGGTTCATTGAAGTTAGATGTTGCCTTGGGTATTGGGGGTTATCCAAAAGGACGTGTAATTGAAATTTATGGTCCTGAATCATCAGGTAAAACAACCTTGGCATTGCATGCGGTTGCTGAAGCCCAAAAGAATGGTGGTATTGTTGCCTATATTGATGCTGAAAACGCGATGGATGTCGAATATGCCAAAGCATTGGGTGTTGATGTTGATGAACTATTGTTGTCACAACCAGATACCGGTGAGCAAGGACTAGCCATTGCAGATGCGCTAATTGCTTCTGGGGCAATCGACATGGTGGTTGTCGATTCAGTTGCTGCATTGACCCCTAAGGCCGAGATTGATGGTGAGATTGGTGATTCATCAGTTGGACTACAAGCACGTATGATGTCACAAGCTTTGCGTAAGATGTCAGGTGCTATCCTCAAGACTGGTACCACAGCCATCTTCATTAACCAGTTGCGTGAAAAGATTGGTGTGATGTTTGGTAACCCAGAAACAACCCCTGGTGGTCGTGCACTAAAGTTCTATTCTTCAGTACGTTTAGACGTGCGTCGTAAGGGTGGCATTGATGCAACAAAAGCCGATGGTGATAACGTTAAATCTGTTGGAAATTTGACACGTATTAAAGTTGTTAAAAATAAAGTTGCTGCACCATTCCGTGAAGTAGAAGTCGAAATTCTATTTGGTAAAGGTATTTCAAAGACAGGTGAAATGATTGACTTAGCAGCCGATAAAGATATTATCAATAAAGCAGGCTCATGGTTTTCATATAAGGGTGAAAAAATTGGCCAGGGAAAGGTCAATGTTATCCGTTGGTTAGAAGAACCAGAACATAAAGCCATTTATGATGAGATCTATGATCAGGTCCGCTTGGCTTATATTGGTAGTCATGATGGGTCAGCAGACGCTCCTGAAACAGCTGCAGACAATGTACCATTAGATGACGATATACCATTAGATATTGAAGAAAAATAAACGCTAAATAGTCGGATATGTTAGGCATCAAGTCACCCAAGATGATGGGTGATTTGGTGCCTTAAGTATGTCACAATTAGTTATTTCATCGGATGATAGTTACGAAAAATAGCTAGCTAATTATGTGAAAGTGGTGTAACATGGAAACACTAATTTTTTATTGGGGGAACCTAGTATGACGCCCTATGAGGTAGAACAAAAACGCTTAGATACTGTAATGACAAAAATACAGGATGCTAAGGTAACGAATAAATTACAACAACAAAATGCAATTGATAAAAAAGCTGATGTTGAATCAGGTTGGCAGGATGTCCGTTTCAAGTCGGCAACATATGGTAGTCTATTTGAAACAGCCATGTCGGTACGCCAACAACAACAAATGCTACAAGAACGTGAATTAGCCATGAACTCAGCAGAACATCAAGCGATTGTCTTAGATCGTTTGTCTGAACGGCCATATTTTGCCCGTATTGATGTCCAAGAAGCTGGTAGTAAAAAAGTTGATCAAATTTATATTGGCTTGGCATCATTTTCAGATGGTCCTGATAATTTTTTGATTTATGATTGGCGAGCACCTATCTCGTCACTTTATTATGATGGTGGATTGGGTAAAGTCAGTTATGAAACGCCAGACGGTAAACAAGATGCTGAAGTATCTTTGAAACGCCAATTTCAAATTGAAGATGGGACGATTGTGACTATTTTTGATACCGATGAAGCAGTTGGTGATCAAATGTTACTGAACGCGGTTGCTGGTGAGTCAACAACGAAAATGAAATCAATCGTGACGACGATTCAAAAGGAACAAAACAAGATTATTCGCAATACAGCTGCTGAATTATTATTTGTACAAGGTGCAGCTGGATCTGGTAAAACGTCTGCTGTTCTGCAACGAGTTGCTTATTTGTTGTATCGTTATCGTGGACACTTAACTTCTGGTCAAGTGGTCCTATTTTCACCAAATCAATTATTTAATGACTATATCGATCAAGTCTTACCAGAATTGGGTGAGCAAAACATGGTGCAAATGACCTTTTATCAATATGCATCACGTCGTTTACCAAAATTAAAATTGGAAACACTGCAAGAACGTTTTGAATCACAACCAGCAGGTAGCCAAAAAACAATGATTGATTTAAAGGGTACGAGTGTCTATTTTCATGCGATGCAACAATATGCACAGACGTTGAATCATCATCATATTAAATTACGACCAATTAAGTTCCAGGGTAAAGAAATCATTAGTAAAGAAAAAATTGCGGCGATTTACTATTCATTTAATGATAATTATCGCTTAGGAAATCGGCTACAAGCGACTAAAGAGCAACTAATGAAGATATTGCAAGGCAAGGCAAGTCATGAAGTTCATGCAGACTGGGTCGAAAGTGAAGTACAAAATCTCAGTAAAGAGCAATATGACACGCTGCTACGTGATAAGCCACGTGAATTTGATTCTGATGAAGCAGAATATAAATTCATTGCCAAACAATTAGTCATGAAAGCTTTTACGCCAATTATTCGTGGTGTTAACCGTAATCATTTTATTAATATCAATGAACAATTTATTCATTTTCTAAAATCAGTCCCACAACTCATTGATTTAGCAGCATATGGTATTAGTCTGTCGGAATGGCAAGACGGTGTGAAATACACCGTATCTCAAATGCGTCAAGGCATTTTACCAATGGCAGATATGACACCCTATATGATGTTATTTGATTTAATTAAAGGTAGTCGTGGTGAACGAGATATTCGTTTTGTATTTATTGATGAGATTCAAGATTATACACCTTTCCAACTAGCATTCTTAAAGTTTAGCTTCCCTAAAGCGCGTTTCACAATGCTAGGTGATTTAAATCAAGCCATCTTTACGAAAGAAAATGCAGTGAGTTTGCAAGATGAGTTAGCCCAATTATTTGATCCTCAAAAATCTGAATATATTGCGTTAACACAAACGTATCGATCAACACAGCAAATTACTGATTATTCAAAAGCTATCTTGTTGCACGGGGCTCAAATTGATGCCTTTGAGCGTGAAGGCGCATTACCAGTGGTTTCTGTGGTGTCTTCAATTGCCGCTATGGCAACTGAAGTAGTGACACAGTTAGCAAGTAACTTGGCAGCTAAAGAAACCACAGCCATTATTACGAAAACGTTAGCTGATGCCGAGACTGCCTATGCATTACTACGTGATAAAACGAATGTAACAATTATTCGTACGGAGAATCAGCGTTTGGTACCAGGTACGATTATTGTCCCAGCTTATTTAGCCAAAGGACTAGAGTTTGACGCTGTTATTATGTGGGATGCGTCCGCAAAGGTGTATCATGGAGATGATGAACGACAACTTGTCTATACGATTGCATCACGAGCAATGCATCAATTAACGGTGTTTGCCGTTCAAGAATTGACACCACTTTTGGCAAATGTGGCTGATAACTTATATGAGATGAGGTAATCTGCTATGGCGACAGCACCTTTGAACTTTGCTGTTTTTAATAGAGAAGATTGGCAACAATTAACCAGTAAATATATCGTTCCTGGCAAAATACAGATGACACCAGAGACGTTGCAAAATATCAAAGCCTATAATGATCGAATCGTTATGGCGGATGTATTTGATATCTACGGTCCGTTAGTGAGTTATATTAAATTACGGTATGACCAGTATCGGCGTAACATTACAGAACGGGCGCAATTTTTGGGTCGGCCGGCATCGCCAGGACCGTTTATTATTGGTATTGCTGGTTCAGTTGCGGTGGGAAAGTCTACAACGGCTCGCTTATTGCAATACATGTTACAGTCAGCCTTTACGGACAAACAAGTTGCACTAACAACGACTGATGGTTTTCTACTATCTAATGAGACACTTAAAGCACAAGGTATTTTTGATCGTAAGGGTTTTCCAGAATCATATGATATGCCAGCATTGCTATCCTTTATGAATGATTTAAAGGAAGGACAGCCTAAAGTACATTCACCACGTTATTCGCACGAAAAGTCAGATGTTTTAACGGGTGAATTTGAAGAGTTTCATAATCCAGATATTTTTATTATTGAAGGGATTAATACCTTACAGTCAACAGTCAATACGCCAGTCTATATTTCTGATTTTTTTGATTTGTCAATCTATGTCGATGCACAAACGGAATTGATTGAGCAATGGTACATTGATCGCTTTAAAGCATTGCTAGCAGCTGCTAAACAAGCAAATGATACGAATAACTTTTTCGCTAAATATACGCAAATGCCATTGGCAGAAGCCGTGGCAGCGGCAGATGAAGTTTGGCAGCAGGTTAATTTACCAAACTTGCAAGAGTTTATCTTACCCACCCGTGAACGGGCTGATTTAGTGCTACATAAACTGGCAAATCATGAAATCGACACGATTTGGTTAAGGAAATTTTAGAAATATTACTTTTCAACATGACGATAATGTAACAAAATAACTTAAAGGACGGAAACGAAAGCGTTTCTGTCCTTTATTTTTATGATTTAGGTTGTATTTTTAGGTAGGTTTAACGTTTTAATAAACTTAATAATTCCTTTATATATGCCAATTTGATAGGGGTTTCATTTATTATGTTACAAAAATATGTCTGTAAATCAGTAAATTGATGAGGCAATGCAATTTAATGTAATGCTTATGTAATTTGAAAAGCGCTCAAATTGGTAAACTATTAATTGTTGTTGGGTGAGTGACCCAATCATATCACCTGAGTAGTCACAGGTATCAATTATACAGCAGATAAATTTCCAGTAGGAGCGTTATTAAATTTTATGAGTAAAGTGAAACAAACAGCCTTAGCAGTTGCCGGAGTTGCATCAGTATTCGTTGCCGGTACATCAATCGTCAATGCCGCCTCAACTTATACAGTTAAGGAAGGCGACACATTATCACAACTTGCAAACAAATTTAACATGACAGTTGATGATCTTGTTAAGACAAACAACTTAAAAGACGCGAACATGATTTTCGTTGATCAAAAGATTGAAGTGCCAAGTTCAGAAGACTTGGCAGAATCAGATGTTAATTCATCAGCAGATTCTTCAGCTAACGATGCTGCTTCATTGGCAATGTCACAAGCTGCATCATCAGCTGCTGCTAGTTCAGCCGCTGCTGCATCATCAGCCGCTGCCGCAAGTTCTGCTGCCGCATCATCAGCTGCCGCTCAAAAGGCTGCTGCTAGTGAAGCTGCAACTTCAGCTGTTGCGACACAACAAGCAGCAGCAACGACAACGACACAACAAGCAGCTACAACTACCACAACATCAGCATCAACAGCTGGTGGTTCAGTTAAGGCACAATTCTTAGCTAATGGTGGTACTGAAGCATTGTGGGATTCAGTTGTGATGCCTGAATCAGGTGGTAATCCAAATGCTGTATCAGCAAATGGTTATCAAGGCCTTGGTCAAACAAAGCAAAGCTGGGGAACGGGTAGTGTTGCTAGCCAAACAGCAGGTATGGTTAACTACGCAACATCACGTTATGGTTCAATTGAAAACGCAACGGCCTTCCGCCAAGCAAATGGTTGGTGGTAAAAGTATTTTATTAATCATGATAAAAGATTGAGATAGTTAAATATCTTGATCTTTTTTTATGGATTATTACTCATCTAACAATATGATAAAAAATAATTTTATGCGCATGTGAAAATATCACAAATGATGATTCACAGATTGATATTAATTTGTAAGGGATTTCATGATTGGTGATAGCAGATTATCACAAAATATGAAAATTATGTGTCATGATTAACAAAAAGCTGTTTGTGAACACAATTACAATGTTTGTTAAATTACTTAACAAAAACACTTGAAAAAAATGACTTGACGTTTTAGAATTAACAATTGTGATTAAAGATAAATTAATGGAGGAATAAAGATGGCAAACAGTAAAACTGCAACGCTTGATATGGACGGCAAGCCATTTAGCCGTACTGCCATGGTTGCTGTATTATTAATTGGTACTTTTGCTGGTGCGTTGATGCAAACGTCATTGGGAACGGCAATTCCAACCCTAATGCATGATTTCGATATTTCGTTTGCGACAGCACAACAAGCAACAACATGGTTTTTGCTAGCAAACGGGGTGATGATGCCCGTGTCGGCATTCTTGTCAACTCGTATTCGATCAAAGACCTTATATATTTTGGCGTATGCCTTACTAACATTTGGAATGGCAATGACTGCATTTACACCCGCACGATCAGATATGTGGTGGATGTTCTTAGCAGGTCGTATCGTTACTGCCATTGCTGTTGGTATTACAATGCCTTTGATGCAAGTGGTGATGATTAATATTTATCCAGTGGAAGAGCGTGGAGCAGCCATGGGGATAAATGGTATTGTTATTGGTTTAGCACCTGCTATTGGTCCAAGTCTTTCTGGTTGGATTTTGGAAAAAAATCATGTTTTCTTGGGATTGACGATTTCTGATTCATGGCGAACAATCTTTGTTTTGCCACTAGTTGTTATTGTTATTGCATTTATTTTGTCATTCTTCTTTGTTAAGAATGTTTTGAAAACAAGTAAAATTAAGTTGGATGTTATCTCATTTATTTTGTCAATTGCTGGCTTTGGTGTCTTCCTTTGGGGCTTCACCAATGTGGCAACAGACGGTTGGGGTGATGTCAAAACAGTTATTACGCCAATTATTGTGGGACTCGTTATTATTGCGTTGTTCATTTGGCGTCAACTTAAAATGGATGTGCCATTTATGGATGTGCGTGTCTTTAAGAACAAGCAATTCTCATTGACCACCTTAGCTGTTATGATGGCAATGATGGCAATGATGGGTGTGCAAATGATGTTGCCAACGTATTTGCAAAACGTTCATGGCATGTCAACATTGAATTCTGGATTAGTTTTGTTGCCAGGTGCATTGTTGATTGGATTGTTGGCACCAATTACTGGTCGTGCTTACGACCAAATTGGGGCAAAACGCTTATCAATTATTGGTTTTGGTATCTTAGCATTAGGAACTTTCCCATTCATGTTTATTACCACAACAACACCAGGTGCATTTATCACGACGTTGTACGCCGTCAGAATGTTTGGTGTGGCGATGGCAATGATGCCATTAACAACAATGTCAATGTCTGTGTTGCCACCTGAAGAGGCTGCTCATGCAACTGCATCAAACAACACGGCTCGTCAAGTTGCTTCATCAGTTGTTGTGGCGCTGTTAACATCAGTGACGCAAAATATTATTACAAATAATGAACCAAGTAATGCGTTGAAGACAGCTAACCCACTACAATATGGTTCTGATATTCTTGATGCCTCGATGAAGGGCTTCCGAGTTTCATTTGCCATTGGTTTTGCCTTTTCAATTATCGGTGTTATTTTGGCACTCTTTATTCGTAAAGGTAAAATTATGCCATATGGAACGACAAACCATGTTTCAGTTAAAAATGAAAAGGAGGACTAGATTACATGATTATTATTGTTCTAGCAATATTTACAGTATTAACATACGTGTCATGGATTAACATTAAGCATGTACCAACACGTTTTGTAGCTGGTCTGATTTCATTTGTCTTATTGGCAGCAACGGTTCTATTATTGACAGCAAACATGAATTCTCATTATGGGATGAAGAAAGTGACAACAACGACTGAAAAGACAATTTATTCAGCAGGTGGTTCAAAATCACCAGCAGGGATGTTGATCACGCAGCGTTTAGGAACTAAAGCCGATAACTATGTGATGGTCTATGCTGACCGTGAAGATAGTAAAGCAAAAGCCCATTTTGTACCTAATAAAAAGAAAATGGCTGAAGCTGTTCACAAGCGAGCAACTTATAAGACAGCTGATGTGAATAAAGCCACGGTTAAAACAGTGACAACACGTTGGGAATGGCGCAATAATTTCTTTAAGTCGATGTTAGCTTTCGGTGGTGAAGGTCATTCATTAGTTAAGCAAACAACGACAGTGACAGTACCAGATAAGACTTGGGTTGTTTTGAACGCAAAGCAAGCTAAGCAATTAACAGCCAAGCAAAAGGCTGCTGGCCAAAACAAGGCAGTTGCAGCAGCAACGCAAGCTAAAATGCGATCAGCTGTTCAAGCCAAGGTTGCTGCTTATATGAAAGCAAATCCAAAGGCGAGTGCAAATGATGTTGCTGAGTACACAAAAACGGTCACTGCAGAAATGACAGCGAGTGCGATGAAGCAAATGTTACAATAGTACAAATAAAAACATTGATGATTTAATCGATAATTAATGATTGAGTTGTCAGTGTTTTTTTAATAGATTTTATGTGGCGGTATGAACGCTTTCGTAATAAGTTATCTGATAATAATATAAAATCTGTGTATCATTCAATCTAAACACGTGTTATACTTAAAGCATAGTTTGAAAGATTTTGTTTTATGTTTCTCGGAAATAAGGGCATCTTCGTTTTGGATTATTAATATTATGGCAAGATGCCAGGAGGTTTCAGACATGGAACAAGGAACAGTAAAGTGGTTTAACGCGGACAAAGGTTACGGATTTATTTCACGTGAGTCAGGGGACGATGTATTCGTACACTTCTCAGCAATCCAAACTGATGGCTTCAAGTCATTAGAAGAAGGTCAAGCTGTATCATTTGAAGTACAACAAGGTGACCGTGGTTTGCAAGCTGCTAACGTTACTAAGTTGTAATCAGTAGTCAGCTTAAACAATAATGAAGTCTGGGAGGATTCTCCTAGGCTTTTTTATTTTGATAACGGGAGATTGCATCATGATAACATGGGAAAAAACGATCAAGTTACCTGCAGATCAGCCAGCGGTTTCAATTAAGGAACAATTAATCAGATGGCGTGTGCCACGTCGTATTCGCGGTAATTTTCGAATTGAACGACGGTTATTACATAATGGACGCTATCAACCAACGTCGACAATTTTAAAGCCATATGATGAATTACACATGCAATGGTTACCATCGGATTTTATCACACCTGATTCACACTATGTCCCTGATGATTCACGTGATTTAGATGTGTTATTTGAGAATGATGACTTGTTGGTTGTCAACAAAATGTTAGGCGTGAAGACGCATCCCAATTCACCAGGTGAAGACGGGACAATGATGAATTTTGCGCAGGCTTATTTGGCGCAACAAGGGAAAAATGCTTATATGGTGCACCGCTTAGATGGTCAAACGACCGGTGCGTTAATTATTGCCAAAGTACCTTATGTGGTGCCAATGTTAAATCAAATGCTCCATGATAAAGAGATTAAACGAACGTATCTAGCGTGGGTGGTGGGACATTTTGATGAAACCCATGGCACGATCAATTTCGCCATTGGTGATCATCCAACCAATGACAGGTTAAGACAAGTGAATGGTGCTCATGCGAAAAATGCCGTGACGCACTGGACAGTCGTCAAAAGTCTTTATCAATATACGCTTGTGCGGTTAATATTAGAAACTGGTCGGACGCATCAAATTCGTCTGCATATGGCCGCCATTGGTCATCCGTTGATTGGGGATACTTTGTACAATCCGCAACCAATGAATGATAGATTGTTATTACATTCAGCTGCTGTACAATTACCGATCCCATTTTCAAATGTTGTCAAATCGATTGGGGCGCAGTTACCGGCTGATTTTCCGGTGAATTTTAAGTAAATCGGCTGATTTATTAAGAAATTTAAAAGTTTTCCTATAATTTGTAATGATTTTGTTAAGAACTTTTGGTATTATTAAGAAACGTTAGGAATTAAACGAAAATTAAACACGCATAAACGCGTTATTACTAAAGGGGAAACTTCATCAATGCAAATTAAGTCACACAAGAAAATGTATAAAGCAGGTAAGCAATGGGTTGCAGTTGCCGTTGCAACAACTGCTGCCGGTGTTGCGTTTGTCGGCACAAATGAGTCTGCTTCTGCAGATGTATGGCAAGCAAATACAGTTGATCAAGTTGCATCACAAGTTGCAACAAACGGTGGGATGAATAATTATCAAATTCAATCTGGTGATACCGTTTGGGCATTAGCAATGGCAACGAATGATACCGTTGCAAATTTTGCCGCCACTAATGGGATTGCTAATCCAGATTTGATTATTAGTGGTCAACAATTTAATGGTAGTGCGGTTGTACCAACTTCATCTGCTGCCTCAGTTGCACCAACACAAACGGCTTATACACCAGCAAGTGATGAAGTTGTTGCCTCAGATGTTGCCGCTAGTCAAGCTGCTGCTTCTGAAGTGGCTGCTAGTCAAGCAGTTGCATCATCAGTCGCTGCTTCTGAAGCCTATGCTGCCTCAGTTGCTGCAAGTGTTGCGTCTTCTCAAGCTGCAGCAAAGGCAGCAGAATCAGCTGCAATTTCAGCCGCTGCCGAGTCAGCCGCAGCTGCCCAATCAGCATCATCGGCTGCTGCCGCTAATGCTTCTGCCGTTGCAGCTTCAAACGCTGTCGCTAGTCAAGCGGTTGCGTCACAACAACAGTCACAAACAGCTACGACATCAGCATCAACAACGACTGCTGGTAACGTGGACAATGCAACCTTTGCGGCACTGAAGGCAAAGCGTAGTGGTATGACAACAGAATGGTCGTCAGATTTGGCAGCACAGGCACAGGCACGTGCCCAACAAATTGCCAATAATGGTGGCTCAATTCCAAGTGAACACTGGAGTAATGCAAATGAAGTCATTTCAATCGGCTTTGGTGCAGGTTCATCTGTTGTTGATGCTTGGTATAACGAAACAAACATGACAACAGCATCTGGTACCGGTCACCGAGACTGGGAAATGCGTGCAAGCTCAACGCACTTTGGTTTTGCCCAAGTAGGTAATGTCATTGTCGGCGTATCTAATTAATAAAAAATAAAATGAGATTTGGATATTAACATCCAAATCTCATTTTTTCTTTGTGAATGTGACAATTAGGCCCAGTTTCCTTGACGGAAAACGGGAACAATTTGACCATCTTGGGTGATACCATCAATAGCCATATCAGCAGAACCAATCATGAAATCAACGTGAACCAGTGAATCATTTTGTCCTTTGGCTTGGCGTTCAGCAACAGATAATTGCGTACCATTTTTAATGTTTGATGGGTAGGCAGTACCGAGTGCCAAATGATCTGATGCATTTTCATCAATTAAAGTTGTATAGAAAACAATATTTGCTTTTGAAATTGGTGAATCGTGCGGTACCAATGATACTTCACCTAATGATGAAGCACCACGATCTGTTTTGATCAATTGTCTGAGTGTCTCTTGACCTGTACTAGCCTCGGCTTTTGTGACATGCCCCTCAGCAAAGGTCAGTTTAATATCAGTAATTAAGACACCTGCATATGACAGCGGTTTGGTTGAAGTGACTGTTCCGTGAATATTGCGGTAGTCAGGCGCTGTAAAGACTTCTTCAGTGGGCATATTTGGCACGAAACGATTGCCAGCCTTGCTATATGATTCGGCAGCTTCCCAAACATGATCTTCAGCGAGGCCAATCGTTAAATCGGTTTGTGCAGAATGATAGCGTAGTTCTCGGAAATTTTGTTGATTTAACCAAGTTGCTTTTTCATTCAAGGTATTAATATGGTCTTGCCAATCCGCAATGACATCGTTATCTAAGGAAATCCGATTAATTTTAAAAATTTCTTGCCATAATTTATCTTGCGCCTCAGCTAGTGAAACGTCAGGAAAAACTTTGTGCGCCCATTCTGGACCAACTGCTGAGACAACTAACCAAGCGACATCATTATTCATTGTTGCTTGACGTACAGCAGCATTTGCCTGTTGGAAGGCTTGCTCATATAATGATACGCGGTCACTAGGCACATCGCTGTAACCATCTGGGTCGCTAGACACAATTGAAATTCGAGAGGTTTGATTGGCCATTAATGATTCGGCGCGCACAGATACCCAAGCAGGAATATTGGTTAGTGTTGCTTGATCAGCATGTTTTAGGAATTCACGTTGTAGAATAGCGTCTTGCCATTCAACGAGAACTTGATTAGCGCCTAATTCATAAGCGGCAGCCATAATGCGATGAACAAGGTCCGCTTGATCAATTTCAGCGTAAATAATAATGTCTTGTCCAGGTTTGACATTAATACCAACACGTGTAATCAAATCAGCATATTTATCGAGTAATTGGTCAAAATGTTTCATTGTCATAATACTATCTCCGTTTTTTAAGTTAAATCTCATTTTACAGGAAACTGAGTCATGAATAAACCTTAGACAGAAGATCAACGCAGTGATGACATAAATTGTTGGTTCAAACGATTCATGATATAATGCAACAAATACCGATTGAAGGAGGGTATCATGAGTCGAAAGCAAATTGCGTTATCAGTAATTGGACTCGTCATGATTATCATAGCCGGTTATTTAGCCATTATGTGGTTTAGTGATGATCACACATACTCACGAGAATTGAACAAAGCGCGAGATGCGGTCGCAGTGCAAGATTGGGCAACAGCTAAGCGACACTATCAGGCATCTCGACAGGTCCATGTGTCAGTAGAAAATCGGACAGCTAATGAACAGTTAAATTATTTGGAACGGGCGGATACAGCAATCAAGAAACAAAATTGGGCTTCAGCAAAGAATCTTTATCAGCGTGCGATTGATACGGATGGTGGCGTCGCATTACTAAAAAAAGCAGCTAAAACGAATCAACGTTTTGTAACTGCTAAACAAGATACCAGTAAGTATCAAGCATCTGTGTCATCATTACAAGCATCCGTTGATAAAAAAGATAGTGAAGTAAAAGCGCTTAAAAAACAAATGAGTGAAACTGATGCTTCTATTCAAGTGGTGCAAAATTCTGCGAGTCAAGCGGTTGCAGATGCTAAAGCAAATGCTGATTCAGCTAATAAACAAGCCTCTTCTGCATCATCAGCCTCACAAAAAGCAGCTGATGATGCCAAAAAATCATCAAGTAAAGATGATGATTAATAGATATAGCAATAAATGGTGTATTCTAATACCAAGGGGGTATCGATAATGGCAAGACAAACAGCAATTTTTGCGGGTGGTTGTTTCTGGTGCATGGTTGAACCGTTTGGAACATTACCGGGTATTGAAAAAGTGCGTTCAGGTTATACAGGTGGTACGGTACCTAATCCAACGTATGATGAGGTGGCTGCACATGTCACAGGTCATACGGAGGCTGTTAAAATATGGTTTGATGATGATATCATTTCATATCAAGCATTGGTCGATTTATATTGGCAACTAGCAGATCCAACAGATGCCATGGGGCAGTTTGCGGATCGTGGGGATACCTACCGCCCCGTCATTTTTGTAAAAGACGACGTACAACGTCAAATTGCAACGGCATCAAAACAAGCACTAGATGAATCAGAACGCTTTGATCAACCAATTGTGACAGCGATTGCAGACGCACAACCATTTTATGATGCAGAAGAAGCGCATCAACAATTTTATAAGAAAAATCCATTACGTGAAATGTTAATGATGATACCACGTAAAAAGTATCAACAAAAATATTGGTCAGATAAGGAGGTGACAAAGCATGACAAAGCCTAGTCAAGCGGATTTACGCAAACAATTGACACCAGAACAATATGCGGTCACACAAGAAGCAGCCACTGAGACACCTTTTAATAATCAGTACGATGCCTGGTTTGAGGATGGGATTTATGTCGATATAGTGAGTGGTGAACCTTTATTTAGCTCACTAGATAAGTATGATGCTGGTTGTGGGTGGCCGTCATTTACCAAGCCTATTGAGAAAAAAGCAGTAAAACGACATCTTGATACGTCACATGGGATGTATCGAACTGAGGTGCGATCAACTGAAGCAGATTCACATTTGGGACATGTTTTTACGGATGGTCCGGCTGCACAGGGTGGTTTACGGTATTGTATGAATTCAGCAGCGATGAAATTTATTCCAGTTGCCGAATTAGCAAACCAAGGTTACGCAGCATATGAATCATTATTTAAAACTGAATAATAATTTAGTTATATCGGTGACTAACAAAAAAAGCCACTTTCATGGTCAGAAACATGAAGGTGGTTTTTCAGACCTAATAAATATTGAAAGTGGGGGCATTTCAAGATGAAGGAGTTATTACTAGCTGTTCAACCATTAACTGAACAAGAGACAGATCAATTAACTGAAAAAAAAATTGGCGTTGTCACACCAGCAACGGTGACAGATCAGCAATTGTCACAAGTAACAATTAGTTATGGTTGGTCGCCTGATTTAGGTAAAAAAATCTTAGGAAATCCAGCGAATCAATTACGCTGGGTACAATATCAAGGTGCCGGTGTGGATGCATTACCATTAAAGACATTTGCAAAACGGCATATTTTGGTGACCAATGCGAGTGGTGTGAAAGCAGCCCAGATTGCCCAAACAGCAGTGAGTTATTTAATGCATTTTGCACGAGGCTTACATGTTTATCAAGATCGTCATGTTTGGCGTGAATATGAAGATCAATACACTTTAGATGAATTGCCAACGGTTATCTTTGGGACTGGTAAGATTGGTCAAAAAATTGCAGAATATTTATCACCATATGGTATGCCCATCTATGGTGTGAATTCATCAGGACACCAAGTGGCTGGTTTTGATAAGGTCTTTGCTTTAAATGATTTATTATCGGTTTGGCCGGATGGGATTCAAGTCATTATTAATACGCTACCAGACACGCCAGCAACGCACCGCTTTTTTAATGCGCAAAATCATAAAATATGGGGTGAATTGTTTTTGCTTGTTAATGTGGGACGTGGTGGTACGGTTGATGAAAAAGAATTGATTGCATCGTTACAATCTGGTCGTATTCGTTATGCTGCTTTGGATGTGACAACGGTTGAACCGTTGCCAGAAGATTCAATGTTATGGCAGCAGCGTAATTTGTTGTTGACCCAACATACATCGTGGGCAAACCATACTTATCCAGAGCGACGGTCGGGGGATGTCTTTGGTATTTTACTCGCCAATTTACCCGCTTACTTAAATCAAAAGCCACTAGTAGAAAATGTTGTTGATCTCACAAAGGGTTATTAATGTCTGACTTATTTTTTTACGTAAATTGAAAAATTAGCGAATTAACGACGAACAATACAGGTATCATGTGTGTATGACTAATTTAAGTGGAGAGAGTGGACAAAATGGATTGGTTACTTTCAAAAAAAGATGAAGAACGATTAGCATTACATAGATATTTAATTACCCACCAAAGCAAAACATTCCTAATTAAGGATTTAATAGCTGCAATGGGGTGGTCACGCTACCGTGTCTTGCAAGCATTGCAACAGCTAAATGCTGATTATCAAGAAATGAATAAGTCAACACAGACCTTTATTGATGTGTCAGATGCAAATCGGACAATGACTTTACAAGACTTGCAATTAGTTAGTGTGGCGGCTTTGAAGGGCTTTTATTTACGACAATCATTAAAATTTGAATTATTATTAGATGTTTTTTTAGAAGATGTACACTCTAATGAAACGATTGCATTTCGTCATTCTTCAAGTACGACGGTTGTCCGTATGACCAAGGAAGAAATGCGGCTACATTTAAAACAATATCAAATAGATATTTCTGACAACTATCAGTTAATTGGTGACGAGCAACGAATTCGCACATTAATGATTGAGTTGATTTATTTAGTGTACGCAAATCAACCATTACCGTTTTCGGCTGATACAAAAAAATATACGCAACAGGTACAACAAGAATTGGTGCCGCTGTTGACAACTCGGGCAACGATTAAGCGTATTTTAGAAATTACCATTGGTGTTTGGTATACGCGTTTTATGGCGGGTCACCAGATTCAAGAGACTGAAGACAATTTACTAAGACCAACAGCAGAGTTACATCCGGCAGCGCGAGAGTTGATTAACAAGTTTTGCACTTATTTGAAGGTTCGTTCAGAAGTTGGTAAAACAATGTTAGATACTGAGCTGCGTTATGGTGTTGCTGTTTGTTATGCTTTGGGAATTGTGCCCACAGCAGATTATTTATCAGATTTAACGCTGCATAATCAGACAAAAATTAATCAGGTGATCAATCAGATAACAGTGGCATATCAAGATTTTTTTGGTCAAGATATGTTGCCGCGCCAGGAATTGATGACATTAATTGGACCGTTGCTGATTCGCGTACAGTATTTTCCACCCTATGACATGGGAACGACCTATGATTTGGATTTCCAGAGCAAGGCCTATCCGATTCATACGGCTTTTACAAAGCGCATTATCAGTGAACTAGTAGCCGTGTTTCAGTATAGTGAAGATGATTTGCTAGCAATGATGTTCAGTCCCTTACTGAACGCCTTTATCAAAGCATTACCTGTGAATGATATTTTACCTGTCATCACGATTACAATTGATTTAATTGGTATGTCAGCCTTAGAAGACTATCTTAAGCAGATGGTCATGCAATGGCATGCTTTAAATATCGTGATTACCCATGAATTTACAGATCAGACAGATATTTATTTGTCTAACGTCACGCTCAGCCAAGAAGTCCCAGGGTTTGCTTGGCATGCCATTCCGGAGTGGTCAGAACGATTAGCTTTACGACAATTGATTGTTGATTTAACATTGCATCGGTTTAATGAAATTTAATATTTAAGTGTGAATAGTGGTCATTTACAGCCTTTTTTGTTACAATTCTGTTATAAAGTTGTTACTTATTTTACTTAGTAATTGACTTTCTGTTGGGGGAGTATCAATAGGAGGGGTAAATCATGAACAAGACAGTTGTAGCCGGTGCTGCAGTCGTTGTGGTTGTGGCAGCCGCTGGCGGCACGTACGCCGTATTACATACGCCGAAACGCCAATTTGAAACAAACTTAACCAAGCTTTCAAAGAGTGATGATAATATTGCAAACTTTAGCGCAAAAACTAGTGGTGATGCAGATGCAACGTCGAGCGTTAAGGGCAAAATCAAAATTGATGCGAAAGATAAAAATAAAATGGATATGGTTATGACATTAAACGAAAAAAAGAAGTCACAAACCATGCGCATTAAGGCCAATAAACACACGGCTTACATTTCAGCGGCCTTTTTGAAGAGTTCTTATCAGGCGTATGGGTTAAATGGTATGTCTAAAGTATTGCAGTCAGTTGATCATTATTGGCTTCGTGCTTCAGATGTCGATTCATCATACAAAAATGTTAAGACGTCCCAAGTACGTTCAGACACTGATAAAACAGTGGCCTGGTTTAAAAACCTAGATGGTCATAAGTTTAAGAAAGTCGCAGATGGCTATCAAGTTAAGCTGAATAAAGCTGATTTAAAGAGCCTTATGACGACCATTGCTAAAACAAAATCTGGTAAAGAAATCACGAAATCAGAGTGGCGAGAGGCGAAGTCTTCATTGAACGATGTTAAGCATTTGAAGTTTAATATGACGTTGGGTGACAAGGGCCGTTTGATGAAAATGGACTTCTCAGGTAAAGAAGATGGTGAAGTGGGGCGGATAAATTTCAAAACGACAACCAAGCGTGATGATAATTACCGTGTGAAGATGCCAGCTAAGAAGAATATTAAGTCAACGTCACAATTGACGACGATCGTACAAGATAAGATGATGGATTATTATTCTGACAAGTATGGTAGTGACGATAGTTCAATCTATGGTTCGTATGACGATGATGATTCAAGTGGTAGTTCATCTTCTTCAGGTAGTAGCCAGTCATCAACCGCAACGATTTAATGGTTAGAGATAGGGAGGAAAATGTTTTGTCAGAAAAAGTATTAGTTGTTACCTCAGAAGCAATTGCTGGATATCATGTCGTTGAAACCTTCGGTGAAGTGTTTGGGCTAACGACCCGTTCACGTAACGTCATTTCATCGTTTGGTCAATCACTGAAAACAATTGTGGGTGGTGAAATTAAAGGTTATACGAAATTACAAGATACTGCACGAGATGATGCAATCGATCGTTTGCGGACAGCTGCAGCAAAAATGGGTGCCAATGCTGTTATCATGATGCGTTTTGATTCATCATCAGGCACTATTGGTGATTCAGTCGCTGCTTACGGTACGGCTGTTCGTATTGAAAAAGATAGCGATGACTAATCTGGCAGATTAGCCATCAGTACGAAATAACGTAGAACCAAAAATTGAAGAATATTATATTCCAACTGAAGCACAATGCTGTGTTTCAGTTTTTTTGTATAAAAAGATAAAAATGCTGGTATCAGGCACTGTATCAGTTGCAGATTGCACAAAATTGATATAAACTAAAAATATTCGAGACGTGATGTCTTATTTTTTTGTAAATATAAAAAAATAAGACGATGCAAAAAAGTAGTCAATTTAATCATTTCATAATGGTTAATCAAGGTTAATGGGCATAACTAAAAAGTGATGGGGAATGGAGTCATACCATGGGCAAAGATTTAAAATATTTGACTGTACATGATGTACAGAAAATCATGTTAGAGATTTTGTCTGATATGGTGAAATATTTTAATGAACATGATTATCATTATGTTTTAACGGGTGGTAGTGCTTTGGGCGCAGTACGTCATCATGGCTTTATACCATGGGATGATGATGCGGATGTGGCATTACCAAGAGATGAATATGAACGTTTTATTCAGGAATATCAACCGATCAATAAACGGTATGAGCTGTTGACCCCAACGAATACACACGACTGGTTATATGCCTATGCCCGAGTGAGTGATACACAAACTCAGGCAAATGGTAAGTGGGCTGTCGTCCATAACGGTGTCTACGTTGATGTTTTTCCAATTGATGCCATACCAAGAACTTCATTCGGACAGCGAATAGCTTATTACCGAATGAAGTATCTCGATGTGATGCGTAACTCTACGCGACGAATAGCGATTTCAAAACATGAACCTGGGTGGTGGTTAAAGCCATTGATCATCAAGTACGCGCAACGACATGCAATTACCTGGTGGGTGCATAAAATGGATGTATTGGCACGGCAAATGAACCGACATTATGCGGGTAAATCAAATATGTATAGTCTATATATTGTGCAGGGATTGAATAAAACGCGAGAAAATTTTCCGTTGATGATTTACCAAAATCGTCAGTCAGTCAGGTTTGAAAATCTAGATGTTTACATTCCTGCTGATAGTGAGCACTACCTCACACAGATGTATGGCGATTGGCAACAGTTACCAGCAAAACGCAAACGAAAAACGCACGCTCGTTTCTATTATAAAGGAGTAGAAGTACATGATTAGCTTATACATACTACTCATAGCTAGTGTTGTTGCAATCTTTGGCTTAATTGTGACAATTTTTTCATATATTAAGAAAGTAGATCGTTCTAAGCGAATGGGCCATTTCTTCCTAGTGTTTGGTGTCATTGTTGCAGTGATTGCTGGCTTTTCAATGAACAAGGAAAAGGAAGCTCATCAAGCAGTGGTGGCACACCAAGAAAAGTTGCAAGCTGAACAAATTTATGAAGCTGGACTTGTCCATATAAATGATAAGCAGGTGCGTATTAAAAACGGTCAAGCAAAAGTGACCATTCACGTGTCGGCAAATACAAAAATAAAAATACATAGTAGTCATAAACAACTACATGACTTAGATTACAAGCCAATTAAAGAAAAAAAAGATATACGGGTCACTTTTGTGATGCCTGGTGAGTATACTGTCACAGCAACCCGTGGTCAAAATAAGGTTGTGAAACATATTACGGTATCGAAGAGTAATCATAAAAAGGTGACTGCTTCTTCAAGTTCATCATCTAGTAAAGTTGTTTCTGAAACATCCGACGATACGGCTGTGTCAGATACGGCCGTTGAAGATACCAGTTCAGAAACAGTAGTTGAATCAGATGTGACAGAAAGTGATACGACGGACACAACGGTGACGGACGTGACACCGTCAACGGATTATCAACCGGTTTGGACACCATCAACTGATACAACAACGACCGATGGTGGCACAACGAATGATGGTACGACTGACACACAAGCATCGGCTGATAGTGCCACAACTGATACAACCTCAGTACCGGATGAACAAAGTGATACGACTGGTAATATTGGAGAATGAAGATAGGTTAGAAAATGGCTGAGAAAAAATTAACGGTCGTTGCAAATCATGTGACCAAACGATTTGATTTGGCAGAACGACAATCAGATAAAGTAAAAGCTGTCTTTAAATTCTGGGGTAAAGGTATTCCTAATTTTTGGGCAGTCAAAGGGGTATCTTTTGAGGCGCATGCTGGGGAAACAATCGGGGTGATTGGAACCAACGGGTCTGGTAAATCAACCTTGTTAGAGATGGTGGCCGGGTTAACGCAACCAACGAGTGGTCAGATGACGATTAACGGCTCAACCTCCATTATTGCGATTGGTGCTGGTATGCGTCCCCAATTAACTGGGCGGGCCAATATTCGTTTAAAAGCTTTGATGCAAGGAATGACAGAAAAAGAAATTGAAGCCAAGATGGATGATATCATTGAGTTTTCTGAACTGGGTGATTTTATTGATCAACCGGTTAAATCTTATTCGTCAGGAATGAAGTCTAAATTGGGATTTGCAATTTCTGTCTATTCGGATGCAGATATTGTCATTATTGATGAGGCCTTGTCTGTTGGTGATCCAACATTTACGCAGAAATCTATGGAACGAACGAAACGCTTTAAAGAAGAGGGCAAAACAATTTTCTTCGTATCACATTCAGTTGCCCAAATGCGCCAAATGGCTGATCGTGTGATTTGGATGCATTATGGTGATATTCGGATGGATGGTCCCATTGATGAAGTGATGCCAGAATATGAACATTTCTTAAAGCGATTCAACCGTTTTTCAGAAAATGAACGGTTAGCGTACCAAAAACGTTATAAAGAGGCACAGAAAACATTTACGTTGGCACACTTGAAGCAAATTGAACTGAATCGACAAATGCTAAATGATCCCACGATTGCGCTGCAACGTCAAAAAGAAAATGAACATGTTTTTATTGAAGATAATGAAAAAATGGGTTGGTTAACGCGTATTTTCTTAACAGTCATGATTGTATTGACGGTTGGTCTGATTAACAAGCAATTATTAAACATGTCGTGGGCCAATGTCGTAGCGCATCCGACACATTTAGTGACAAATTTTGCCCCCTCAAAGTTAGCGCAGTTAGATCAACGTCATGGCCGTGGTGGATCAGTAAGGCCACAAGAAGCACCTGTTTATGAGGCGACACAAAATACGTATACCGTTCAAGACGGTGAGACGTTAGTAGGCATTGCAGAAAAGACTAATATTTCAGTGGAAGCAATTATGCAAGCCAATCATTTAACAGATCAAGTGGTCACACCTGGACAGGTGTTAACCTTACCGGTCGAGAGGTAGTTATTTTGAAAGATATTTGGAAAATTTTTAAAGAGTTGATCAAAAGTTGGCCGGTTGTTCGACGGATTGCACGTTATAACAATGATCAAACGTATCGACAAAATTATTTAGGTGATTTTTGGCATTTTGCTGATCCAGCATTACAAATTGGAATCATGATTCTCATGTTTGCGGTGCGTGGTGGTGGTGATAAAAGTAATCCCAACGCGACCGGTTTATCGGGATACGTTGCCTGGATTGCTTTGGGCATGGTTATTTATTTTTTTATGGAAGCTGCAATGAAAAAATCAGCAAAAAGTATTCAATCACAAATTAACATGTTATCACGCATGAAATTTTCTTTGTCAGCTATTCCGATGACTGAAATAGTTACAGAGTTAAGACGCTTCTTTATCATGCTGGGGATGGCATTTTTTGCCATTTTGTTTATGAATGTTAAGCCCACCATTTATTGGTTACAATTTTTTTATTATTTCATTGCAATGTTTTTATTTCTATATGCTTTATCATTAGTAACATCAACTTTAACGGTGTTAGTTCCTGACTTTTATAATGCTTATGCTGCAATACTACGTGTTGGCATGTGGATATCAGGGGTCATTATACCAGTGGATAGCCCTAGTTTTCCATTGTTACTATCAAATATTTTAAAACTTAATCCGCTTTATTTTATTATTCACGGATTTAGGGAAACGGTGTTGGAAAATCCAGTCTGGTTTTGGCACAATATGACGGCTAATCTTTTGTTTTGGGGAATTACGATTATCCTGTTGGTCGTTGGAGCACACATTCATATGCGTTTCCGTAATCGTTTCATGGACTTTATATAAAAGGTAGAAATAATGAAAAGAAAATTAGGTGTTATTCAAGTATTAGCGATTTTAATTATTGGTATTATGATTGGGGCATTTGCTGAACGTGCACATGTGTTTGGTTATGCGGACAATACGCCAATTATTCCAAGCGGAACATATAAGACAACAAAATCAGATAGATGGTCGAAGATTAAATTTTCTAATAATGAGTTAAAAGGTGCTGATGGCAGACGTACCATTATTGTTGATAACAGATATACAAATAGAACTCGAGGTCGATTAATTATAGCTAGTTTAAATCAAGGAAATCATTCTTGGTCATACTATGTTGAAAAAATTAAAGAGGGTTGGCGTATAAGTCCAATTATTAATGGGAAACCAGATCATAATTCAGATTTTATTATATATGCTAACTAAATTAATAAAACCAGGCTATTAAGTCTGGATACATATAGAAAATTAAAGAAGGATATACACATGAATAATCACGTGAAAATCATTATTGAGAAATTGGGAAAAACTGATATTAGCATTATTAAAAAATATGTTGCTAATATGAGTCAATTAATTGGTAGTTCAGTGTCGCTAACTATCTTAGATCCACGTTATAAAGGTGATTACAACACACTTATTCATGAGTATGAACAAATATCAAGAGAATTCCCTGGAGCACAAATTGAAGGCTTTTATGTTTCACAGTATTTACACAGCAATGTTCGCGATAACGTTAATACATTGACAAAAAATTACATTGGTAATCAAAAAATGGTTGTTGAAACAACGCCAGCTGGTCAACGTGTGTTTAAACAAAATGGTGAAGTTAGAATTGCCATCATTACAAATAAAGCAGGTAAAGTGACCGCGGTTGATTTTGCGAAACCAGGTGAAAAACGACCACATCAACGAGTGTCAGTTAATAGTTCTGGTAATGTACAGGTCATTCGTCATTTTGATACGAAAACAAAGTTACCACTGTCTGATGAATATGTTGATACGGCCTTAGTCCCACAGTTAGTTGTGCACTTTGACGACCGCGGTTTGCGATCAGATTATCAACTAGTCGGTTGGGATGAGCCCATTGTTTATGATGAAGTTGGTTTATATGAACAATGGTTTGATCGCATCATTGAGCCGGATGATTATGTCATTAATTTAAACCGGCATTATGACGTGCTATTTGAAAGTAAACATGACGTTAAAAAGGTCTTTCTAATGTGAGATTTGGTGGGAAATAAGCATGGATTTAAAGAAAAAAGTAAAAAGAGTGGCCCACATTGCTGAAGTAGCGATGACGTATAAATATTCTGATTTGAAGAAAACACGTGAATACTACATTCGTCATTACGATCAGACAAACGTTGATCACAATGTTGTGCTTTATGAAGTGCGCGATGGTCAGTCAATGACTGATTCACCATTGGCTATTTTTCGCTATTTGGCATCACATAACGATTATCACCATCTGCACCATGTGTGGGTCGTGACTGATGATAGTCAAAAGAATCTGGCACGAATGGTCGCTAATATACCAGCTGATTTGCAACAACAAATAACATGGGTAAAGCGTAATACAACGACATATGCGAAATGGCTCTTAAAAGCAAAGTACCTGATTACTAATTCAACATTCCAATCTTTTTGGCATAAAAAGCCAGACCAAATTTACATTAATACTTGGCATGGAACCCCCTTAAAATATATGGGTTATGATATTCCAGGTTCAAAGACATCTTTGAAAAATGTGCAACGTAATTTACTAATGGCTGACTATATTTTGTCACCTAATGCGCACACATCGTCTGTTTTTTTAAATCGTTATAAGTTAAACGGGCTGTATCAAGGTGATATTTTAGAAGGCGGTTATCCGCGTATTGATTTAACTTACGCAAATGATCAAACACAGACGTTAGCTTATTTGAAACAACAACACGTTAAAATCGATGAAACAAAACCCGTTGTGATGTATACACCAACGTGGAAAGGAACGTCAATCGCTAATCCGTCTGGTAGTATTAATCAGATATATGAAGAAATGAAAGTCTTGCAGCGACTAAACCCTGACAAGAATATTTTGGTTAAGGTGCATCCATATGCTTATCAATTAGCCAGTCGTCATCAAGCGTTAAAGCCATATTTGGTGCCTGATGAAATGGATGCCAATCTTATTTTGGGGATAACGGACATTTTAATTACTGATTACTCAAGTATTTTCTTTGATTTTATGGTGACTGATAAGCCAATTATTTTTTATGCTTGGGATCATGAATTATACAGCCATTACCGGGGCATGTATTTTAATGATGATGAGTTACCAGGACCTGTTTTAGATGATATTGAAGAAGTGGGTAGCAGTTTACAGGATATTGCTCAAGTGCAATATGATTATCAACAAAAATATCGGACATTAAAACAACAAGTGGTGCCATATGATGATGGGCATGTCACAGGCCGTATCGTTGCAACGATATTTAATCAGGCAAAAGTGACAACCGTCAAACATCGTCAAGCAGCTGATTTAGATAAGCCTAAAATTTTAATCTATCCTGGTGGTATGGGTAACAATGGGATTACAACGAGTGCAATTAATTTAAGTCATAACCTCGATTATGATAAATATGATGTGACTTATTTACTCTGGGACAACAATCAAGATGAAATTGTTAATAACGTCAATCAATTAGATGAACGGGTGCGCTTAATTTATCGTTTTGGTGTGACGGCCTTAACCCGTCCAGAGCATAAGCAAGACCGTTATGTTAGTACTCATGGGATGAACAGTTGGTCTGATAGACACATTCCCAAACAAGGTTATCGGCGGGAAACGGATCGTTTATTCAATAGTGTCGAATTCGATACGTTGATTGATTTTTCTGGTTATTCGTATAATGGTTCAAAATTATTTGCGGTAATGCCGCGTCAGCAACTTGTTGTTTATCAACACAATGATTTATATGCTGACTCACAAAAAGTGATTAATGGTAAGCAAGTGCATGCACAAAAGTTGGGTGCATTGTTCACGTTATATCCAGTATTCGATAAAATTGTTTCCGTTTCTGAAACGTTAAAGCAAATCAATCAACAGAAACTAGCAAAATACGTGCGTCCAGAACAGATGGTTGCTGTTCCAAATTCATTAACATTACCAAACCAACAGCAAACTGACCATGAAGAGCAGAAAATATTGAGTGAAGATTATCAAGCATTAGCCACAGTGAATAAAAGTGATATTCAAATGTATCATGCGTTGGCTAATATTGATGATCAGGAGTTTATAACGACTATATTAAATGAAACGGATAACCTACGTGTCGTTGGTCGTGCGCGAATTGATGGTCATTATTTTTATAAACTAGCCATTAATGATTTACCACGTGGTTGGGTGAGTGCTCGCGATATTGATGTGCAAGAAACCAATGAATTATTAGAGGAACACAGTCAGCCACAAATTGGTTGGGTATATAACAACAAACGTCGGTTATTTCAGACACCGTATCTAAAAGGTAACGATTCAACTGATGTCATCGGGCAAGCCAAGTGGTTGAATCATACGTTTGTGCATATTGTCGCCCAAGCTGATACAGCGGATGGTTCCTACTATCAAATCAAATTACCAAAACGTAAACAATTGGCTTGGTTGAAGTCCTCGAGTATCTTACCAATGCAGAAAAATAAGCATCTAGCGTTGTATCAGTGGGGATGGAATCAATTATCAGATAAAGTACCTGAGCAAAGGTATGATACAGGGATTCATAAACTATTTACCATTCGTGAACCTGTGACATTGACTAATCAACCATTAGGGTTGAGTAAACGCGGTTTGAAACAACGAACATTAAGTGATACGCATAAGTTCTACATGACAACGGCGTTAGCCCAGACGAGTGTGGGCACTTATTATCGCGTTAAAGTTAGTGAAAAACAGTGGTGGGTTAGTGCACGATCAGTGACGATACAAAAAGTAATGATGCCTTTGACCAGTGAATTGTCTGTACCATTAGAAGATTATGTTGCGCAATCATTAATTTTCAGTACGGTTGCTCAAGATATCATTCAACTGAAGTTTGGTATTGTGCCGGATGATTTAAAAATTGTTGCTGGATATGCAAAAGCAAAATTTGTTGGTCGGACGCAAGTTTATGAATTAATGTCTGAATCATTAGGTGAACAGATTACCTTGGCAACTGATCTTATTTGGATCTTAGATAGCAGTCATGCGAATTATTATTATCAAGTGATCCAATCATTTGATACGCAATATGCAACACGATTTGATGATGAACCAAAACAAGCGATCACAATTGCTAATGACATTATTGAATTAGCGAGAATTTGGCAGTGGCAGACAAATAACTATATGATTTTTGCAGTGACTAATGGGCAATATATGTGGTTACCTGAGCAAGTCTTTCAGCAACCACAAATCAAGCAAACGACATTTGAAGAGAAGTCTTTAGTTGAAGAACAATCAACAGTGACATTAAAAGCGGATACGTTACCCGTTGATGTGGTGCAACCAGTTGCGAATTTAAATCAACCATGGATTACACGTAAAATTGATGTGCAAGCGGGTGAGTTGCATCTAACAAGTTTACAAAGACAAAATGGTCGATTAAGTTTAATAGCTGATACTGGTGAAAAATATTTATTGAAGGATGTTAAGAATTTAGTATCAAACCAATTAATTTATGTCGATGGTCATAACTGGGCAACTTATAATCACTTTGTGTTTGTTGCCGTTGGTCGTTTATCACCCGAGAAAAACCAAACAATGTTACTAGAGGCGTTTGCCAAGGTATATCATCTGCATCCAGAAGCAGAGTTAATCATTGTTGGGGATGGTGTGATTCGACATGAATTAGAACATCAAGCTATGCAATTAGGTATTCATGATGTTGTATTGTTTACCGGTCAAGTGGATAACCCGGCTGATTATTTAGCGGTAGCTGATGTTGTTGTCCACCCATCATTATATGAAGGACAACCGATGGTGTTGTTAGAGGCAATGATGCAAAATCGTTTAATTGTTGCGACGAATATTGCTGCTAATGTTGGCGTATTGGGTAATCAGCAATATGGCATCTTAACACAAGATGTGACATCAAAAGCATTTGCTGCTCAGATGTTGTTCACAATGGAACAACAAGCTGATATGACACCGTTTGATGTTGAAAAATATCAACAGCAGGCACAACAAGCCTTTTATAGTCTAATAAAATAAACATGAAAAAGGAGATAGGCATCATGAAACGAGTTATTACTTATGGGACATTTGATATGTTACACTACGGGCACATTAATTTATTACGTCGGGCAAAGCAATTGGGTGACTATCTAATTGTTGTTTTGTCATCTGATGAATTTAATTGGGATTCAAAGCAAAAGAAGACTTACTTTTCATATGAAAAGCGTAAGCAGTTGCTAGAAGCTATTCGCTATGTTGATTTGGTTATTCCCGAGAATAGCTGGGATCAAAAAGTTTCAGATATGAAAGAATACCATGTTGATACACTGGTTATGGGGGACGATTGGGCTGGTAAATTTGATTTTATTGAAGATGAAACCGATACTGAAGTTGTTTACTTACCACGTACACCAGAAATTTCAACGTCACAAATTAAGAATGATTTAAACAAGAAAAAATTAGCAACGAATGTTGATACATCACAGATTGATGTATCAGGGAAGTAATTATTTTCTTTCAAGGTGAGGCCATTAACCGTATGACATTTAAAGGTACAATAAAACGAATTTTAAAATATTTACGGCGTCAAGGCGCAACCCATCACGATTGGACAGACCAAAATGTGATTGTTTTTGGTGATAGTATTGTGGCCGGTCAAGAGTTAGTAAAGGAAGAGACACCATATCGCGATGTTGTTTATGCTAAATTAGCTTCGTATTATTTAAATGCACATAAGTTAGAAAATTTTGCTGAAACCGGTACAGGTCAATTTAAAGGGCAACATCATTTAGATAAACTTGCTGGTTGGACACATAGTTTTGAAGGTAGCATTAAACACTATGCTAAGGAAATTAAACAAGCGGATGTTGCGTTGATTGCCTTTGGTAATAATGATTGGAAACAACCCAATCCGGATGGTTCATTGCACACATTGGATGAAGTGAAAGATAAATTACGTGAGAATATTCGTAATATTCGTCAATATAATCATAAAATCCAATTAGTGGGTGTGATTGAAACATTGGCATTTCGTAAACATCAACCGGCTTGGCAGTTAGTTGGGCCAAATGGTTTTACTTATGCTGATATGGTCGCTGCTTATCTTGAAGTTTACCAAGAACAACAAGTTGCTGTCTTTGATATCCGTGATTATCATTTGGGTAATCATATTGATGAATATGTTGATGGTCGTGATCATTTTACGTTACCAATTCATAAACAGATTGCGAAATGTTTGACTGATTTTGTGCGTCATGGTTATCAATCGCCTACACAGCGATTTGGAGAAACGGTTAAATTTATTTTTACTGGTAATTTGTTTGAAAATTCTAAAATGCGACAATCCCTATTTAGTGAAATTAGAAAGCAATCAATGCAGGGAAAACGAGCTGAAGTTTTGTGGTTCGTTTTAGATGAAAATTACCAAACAAATTTAGACGAATTATTATCTAATAATAAATTACCAGCAGGCTTAAAGATAACTAATATCTATCAATATTATGCGGCACCATTACGTTACAACAGTGAATTAGATAAGTTATCCGTAAAGGAAAGAAAATTATTTAATTCAAATAACGTACCATTTATGTGCTTTGGTGAGAAAAATAAAATTTCTATAAATAATTTTGATAATAGTTGGTCAGATGAAATGACTAGTGAACAGTTTAATGAATTTTGGTTAAAGCACTATGTCTCATTAAAAGATCAAATTTATTTATGGCATGATAATAAATTTGTACAAGTAGAACCCTTAGAAATTTAAGATAAAAATGGAGTTGTGCGATGAAATTTTTAAACGAGCAAGGACAAGAAATCACTCTTAAACGAGCAAAAAATTTACCAGGATATGAATTAACGTTGTCAGAAGATGTAGTTATTGATTCGGCAGTAAATAATCCTTTTTTCAAAGGTATTAATATTTTGCAATTACCAAAAAAACTTAAGGGATTTAGAGAAAATCCAGATTTACAAAAAGTATTGAAGCCAGAGGCAATAAATACAGGAATAACGTTGGATTTATCTAATGATGAATTTTGCATTTTCGAGCCCGATAAAGGATTAGTAAGTAATAAAAGGTTACTTTTAGTCAATAGATTATTTGGTAATGGTGAAAAAATAAATCCCTTGTTTATTAATTATGGTTTAAAAAAAATTGTACTGAAACATAATACTATAGTTGGAAACTTGTTTGTTTTAAAATCAGATCAGTTTGGAGTTGAATAGCATGAGTGATAAAAATATGATGACACATTTCTTACGAAAAATTAAAAGTAAAAGTACAACAAATTCACAAAGAAAAGATATTAAATTAGTCAAAGTGAGCGGAATTGATGATAATCGTATTGAATTTTTACTCACAGATAATGTTCGAATTAAAGAAATTTATATCGTTAAGGGTGAAAAAAAATACAAATTAGAATTTTATCAAAATAATCACAGTGTTTATTTGAATTTAAAAATTCCAGAGAATTTAATTTTTGATAGTGATATTAAGTATGATATTTATTTTGTTAGTGACGAAGGACCGGTAAGACCTCTTTTGCCCAATGCTCAAAACTTAGATTCTAATTTAAGACATTTTGATATTATTCCAAATGGTAATATATCTGGGTATATATATTTTTCAAAATCATATAGGAGAGCCATGTTGCAACTCAAGAGGCGAGAGTTGTCAAAGCAGAGTAAATTAGCATCAATAAGTACAAAGCAATCATTTAATTTTAATGGATTTAAGCTGAATGATAATTATATTGAGTTACTCTTTGATTATCAAAAAGAATATAATTCAAATTATAAGATTGTTTTAGAAAGGTGGGGACGGTGTAGAGAATTACGTACAGAATGGTCTTATGGTAGAGTACGTGGTTTTTTTACGAAATCTATTATAAATAATTTAGTATTTGGTTTTGGTTATACAGTTAGACTGATAAACAAAAATGATTTTAATAATGATGTAATCTATGGGATAGTAGTTGGAGATAATAAAAAGTTACAGATAACAAGAATTGAAAATAATGTAATTCGTCAACTCGAATGGAATCGTATAAATAATTTAAAATATTATTCTGCTACTGATGGTAAAACTAGGTTGTTGTTTCCAAATGGTGTGTCTGTAAAGAGCGTATATTTAGAGTACAAAGAGAGACCTGTGTTTAAAAAAATTAAGGTGAGTCTAGAAGATTATGGCTGGATAAAACTTGATATAGATATTACGAAAAATAGTTCAATGTACAAAGGAATTCATACTGTATACCAAAATAGTACTTCTGAGGTATTTAGAAGTTTTAATAAGATAGGTGATTTACAAAAAGTAAATGCAATCCCAAATAAACTAAACGTTTTATCAAAAATAAAGGGACAGAAATTAATTTTTAGTACTGAACAAGCGATTGAAATAAACGATGTGTTTGTAACTTTTAAAGGTGATGATAGGTTACATCCTCAGACAGTTAATGTAGAAAATGAGTTCCAGTTCTCAATTAAAAACGATAATATTTTTGAAATAAATAATATTTATTTTAATTATTATCAGATTGATAAAGGTGTGGAGCATCGATCGGTGTCTAGATTGAATAATATTGTTGTTATGGAGAATGAAGAATGAAAAAAAGATTAGCAGTTGTAGTACCTATGTATAATGTTGATTTATTTTTAGAAGACGCACTGGATACTTTATTATTGCAGAATCTTACCATTCAAGAAATGCAAGTGATTTTGGTTGACGACGGTTCTACGGATAAAACAGCGGAAATTGCCAAACAGTATGTAAAAAAATATCCGAATACATTTGAATATCATCTGTTTGAGAATGGTGGGTTAGGTGCATCAAGAAATAGGGGAACTAAGTTAGCAGATTCGGAATATATTACTTATTTTGATCCTGATGATGAAATTGTTCAAGGTAGTTATCGTAAAGCTTTGGATATATTGCAGGATACAAATAGTGACATTTTGATAGGTGGTACAAAGAGATTTAACAGTAAGAGAATTTGGAACTCATGGATACATTCAAATGCAGAAATAAAAGATTTAAGAAATGTTAAGTTTTCTGATCATCCAGAATTGGTTTGGGATTCTACTGCTTGGAATAAAATTTATAAGCTTGAATTTATTCGTAAGAATAAATTATTTACACCAGAAGGTATTTTATATGAGGATATGCCAATGGTTGTTCCTGCACTAACTCTTGCAAAGTCTATTGATGTAATGACGGATACGATGTATATGTGGAGGTCTAGGGATTTTGGAGCACCATCTATCACACAAATGGCTAGTAACGAAACAAAACCGCTTATTGATCGTTTATTTGCTATGACGTTAATAATTAATGATTTAAAAAAATATAATGCATCAGAAACAATTATTGATGCTCAACTTGATAAGTTCTTAAATTTTGACATTATTGTTATGTATGCAAAAGACAAATTTGGTCTATTTACAGTAGAACAACAGACAGAAATATTTAACGCTTTGAAGAAATTTTTAAATTTGTTTAGTGAAGAACAACTTAATAGAGCAAATTTTCATGATTTAGTTTACTTTAAAGAAGTTTTAAAGATGAATTCTGTAAAAGAATTCAGTCATTTGACATTGAACTTTTTACAAGATGATACTTTGTATAAGGGGTATTGGGAAAATGGGTTATACAAGTTAACGAGCAGTATCTCGTCATTTACTAGAGAAGTTGCAGTAAATGATATGAAACTATTTCCAAAAGTTGAAAAAGCAGTTTTTTCAGAAAATCAACTAATTATTAATGGTTTTTGTTATGCTGAGTTTTCAGATATGTCTCGCCCTGAATTTGTTAAAAATGCAAAAGTATCTTTGTTAGATAGCAATCAGAATGTCTTACAAGACAGTGTTGGTAGTATTACATTTAAATATAATCATAGAATTACGGCTACTTATGGATACAATAAAAGTCATTTCAACAAAAATGGGGCAGATTTTAATTATGATTTTTCAGAATATGAATTTAAACTTCCTTTAGATGATATAATTTCTTTTGAAGAGAATTTTTTCTTTTTACTGACTGTTAATATAGATGGAGTTCAGTTCAAAGAATTTATAAAAAATCCTATTAGCGGACAAAAGTCACGACCAAACACGTATGTTTCCCTAAAAGATAATATCTACTCATTAATGTATGATACGAATTCCTGGAAGATGCAATTAAAGATTATCAGAAACGTTGCAGTTTTGAGAAAAAATGCCAAGAATCAGTTGATATATAATAGTTCAAATGATGACTTGTATTTACAGTTTAATGAAAATAAAAAAAAATTAAAAGTTTTTAAAAATGTGGTATATTTTCCACTGGAAGTGCAACATTTTTTAAAAACATATGACACATCAGCAAGACATGCTTGGAAATTCGTGAAAATACCAGTAACAACTGGAGTCCCTGAGAATGTTTATTATGATGGTTCAGTACCTATACATTATAAAAACGATGCCAGTTTACAAATAACGTTTGCAAATAATGAAGGATTGGCGATTCATAAAGTAACATGGGTTTATCCAATTTTAACAAGTGTAAAAATTGTTAAAGATAGATTGAACTTGACGTTTAGGTTATCGGGTTGGCTAAATGAAGCATCTACTGTTACAATTCTTGGAGATCCAAAACTTCCGAATTTAGTTTGGAATACAGTAAAAATAGGTAAAGACTTATATCATTTAAATCTTCCACTAACTAAAAATGGTTTTGGAAATAAGCCGTGGTTAAATTTTCATGTAAGGTTAACCTTTAAAGACGGATATCAGACTGATGAATTATTACGTTGGGGGCCGGATACTTTTGAGGTGAAAAATAGCTGGTTTGCTGCTGGAAAAATTGGATGGTTAGTCTGGGACGTTAATCGTTATGAATTAGGCGGTTTTGCTTTAAAAAGAACTGATAATCGCGTTTACCGACAAAGACAAATAGGTGAATATGAGACATTTCTTGAAAATGATTATCAGAAATGGCTAAAAGAACCGTTATTAGAAAATACTGTAGTATGGTCTTCTTACTGGGGAAAAGGAAATAAATTTGAATCAAACCCTGGTGCATTATATTATAAATTCAAAGAAATTCATCCGGAATATAATAATGTAATCGTAATAGCCGACGCAATTAGTGATTACGAGGACGTCTTTCCAGGAACGAAAATTATTTCATTTAATACTAAGGAATATTGGTATTATTTAGCAAAGGCAAAGTACTTTGTTAACGATGTAAATTTTGAAGAAAGTGCAAGAGTTAAGCGACAAGATCAGGTGGAAATTCAAACAATGCATGGAACACCGTTGAAAAAAATGGGATTCGAAGTCCTATCAGATTGGACGGATAAATCGTACAACAATTATTTACGTAAAAATAAAAATTGGGACTATTTAGTTGTGCCAAGTGATTACGTAGCAAAGGTTGCACAAAAAGCATATAATGTTCGACCTAAATTATTGAAAACTGGATATCCAAGAAATGATTTATTGTTAGAAGCAACTGCTAACCTAGATTCGGAATCTTTGAAGAAAAAGATGAACTTACCTCTGAATAAGAATATAGTTCTTTATGCGCCAACTTGGCGAAAAAAAGGGAAAACAGATATTAATTCATATATAGATGTTCATTCTTTATATATGAGTATTCCGGATAATATGGTTGTTTTAATTCGGTCACATGCTTATGAAAAATGGACAAATTTAAATGGACAGTTTCAAGATAAAATTCAATATGCTCCAGAAGACGTAAGTATAGAAGATCTATATTTAATTTCAGATGCTGTAATAACTGATTATTCATCGGTTATGTTCGATTATGCTTTATTGGATAAACCAATGATGTTTTTCGCTTTTGATTATAACGAATATATAAAAGAACGTGGTTTGAATATTAATTTGAAAGAAATTGCGCCGGGACCATTTTTTGAGAAACAATTAGAACTAGAAGAATGGTTAAATAAATTTGAAATTATTAGTAGCAAATATTCTAATAAAATAAAATTATTTAAAAATAGATTCTGTCAATTTGATAATGGGGATGCTAGTGTTCAAATAATCAATCAAATTTGGCCAAAAGTCAATAAAGAATAGGTAATATATGTTAAATGTATTAATAATTGGAACAGAAGCTTCCTCTTATATTTTTGATGAGGAAATTAACCCTTACTTTAATAAAAATTTATTTTCGGTGACTTTAGAAAACGATAAAATCACTGATTTAAATTTTACAAAGTATAAAAATAATAAGTTCGATGTAATAGTTTTTGATTTAGTTTTAGAAGCAAATGAAACTTCTACAGAAATTCTTAAACCAAAACTTATAAATTCATTACAAAAATTGGAAGATCAGTTTGCTAATGCTAAAATTATCTATAATCAAATTAAGTATGGAGATAAAACATTAATAGATAATGTTTGGGATTATGATAATGTACATCCAATAGATAGTTTTATTAGTGATTATAGTTCATATGCTTGGAATAGAAATAAAAAATTAAGTGTTATTGATGATTTTGTAAAATCAAGTTTTAATTTTAGTGTTATGACCTATGATAACGAAATATCTGGTATTGAGTTTAATAATAAAAAAGCAAAAAAAGAATTTAACTATAATGAAAATTTTTATTTACAAAAATTAACAAATCTATATTTGAATTTACGGGGTTATGATTGTATTCCGATAATTTCGATTTTAAATTTTCCAAACATTAACGATCAAATTTTTACATCAGATATTTTATTAGTGAAGGACATTGACTTATATAGTAGAAAAAATGAAGAAAAAACAAATTTTTTAAAAAGAATAATGTTGCAAGATTTTATACTGGATGGTCGGTACGGGAAAACAGCACGTTTTGTACGGCGTACTAAGTTTTATCGCCCAAACTATTCTATAGTAAATAATGTATATCATATTCTTGAATATCCTAAAAAAAATAAAAATAATAATGGTATAAGTAAAATAATTTTTTATTTTTATGGGTTAAATTGGCATTTTGATCCTAATGGGAGTGAAATTTTTTCTCCAAGTTACTTACATCCACATTTGGATAAGAGTATTGTTCCAGATACACTAATTATAAGAATTGCCGATGTTAATGCATTTCTAGGATCGTGGTATCATAATACTGATAATAATCCTAATTTTGAAAACAATGTTCAAAAGTTGATTAGATTTTATCAAGATAAATATGACGTTTTGGATGAAAATGTTGTGCTTTTTGGAGTGAGCCGAGGAGGACATGCAAGCCTGTATTATGGAAAGAAAATGGATTTACCTGTAATTTCAGTTGCGCCACCTCTAGATATTAAACTTTTCTGGAATAATGAAAATTGGCATGATTACAATGATTTGTGGTCAGATAACTTAAATTTCTTTCTAGAAGAAAAACATCAACTCTATCCTAAAGTAATTATTGATGATGAAAGTGTTAGTAAAACTTTTCTTCCTCTTTCAAAGATAAGAGATTCAACTACCTATTTGTACAACTTAAAAAGAAGTGAAAAAATAGAACACGGTCAGGTAGCAGGTCTATCTGTGCCATTACAATATAGTCTTTTGAATGGTCTGTTAATGGGATATGTTACCAATGAAAGTTTAAAAAATTGGGTAAATGGTAATTAATCTAAAAAATAGGTTTAATTTCAAATAGCGTGAAAATTGTGAAATTGTCTCATTAAGTTTGTGAAAACGGTTATTGGTCAAACATATTAACATTAGAACTAATCTTAGATTGTTTTTATTTGTCTTGTATTTTTTGTCGGAGTAGTCTTTAGAACATCTAGAGTCACTTTTTCGGACTCAATAGACTTTTCATGGAGTAAATGAGCATATTGTGTTAACGTCATGGGTGTGTTGACGTGATCAACACTTTTTGAAACATATGCGATATCAATGTTTTGATCTAACAAATACGGAACATGTGAATGTCAGAAACTGTGAAATGTAATGCGAAGAATATGAAGATGGTTTAAATACTATCAACATTTAATGAAATGTACTGTGACGACGAGTTGGAATTATAGGTGAATAAGATTTGTAAATCGTCAAAATAATAATGGCATTAAAAGCCTATCGGGTGCTGATCAAGTTGCGGATTGACATTACCTGAGCTGAGCAATTACACTTTAACTATTTGTTGGATGTATTATTGCTAGTAGTTAAGTGGGATGATGAGATTGGAGAGATGCGATTGGTTTCTAGTGCTACATTGGGACGATTTATTGCTGTCAATGAATAATTGGCGGTATACATATTAATGAATATAGTGACATGAAAAGTATAAAGTGAGAAGATTAAGAAGACTTAAGCTGAAGGGGGTTATTTTATAATTTGAGTATTATGGGTAGTAATTGTGATTAAAAAGGGAAAACTAATATGTATATAAAAAAATTGCCGCTTACTAATTTTAAAGGTTACCTTGGCGAGCAAACTTTTGAGTTTTCTGACAAGGTTAATTATTTTGTTGGTGATAACAATTCAGGGAAAACAACTATTTTTGATGCGATTCACGTTTTGTTTTCTGGTGAGAGTATTGCGGGCTATTTGAATAATATAGTTCAGGGTACCTCTGTAGCTGTTGAAGCAGAATTATGTGATGTTCAGGCTGATAAAATTCCTCAAAAAGCCATTAAGTATGCTAACTTTGTTAGTAGCAATGGAACTTTAACTTTTCGGAAAACAAATATTGATCCTAAAAAGGTGCTTGTTTTGAATTCTTCATCTGAAAATTCAGAATTTATTAATGTGACAGGTGCTGGGAATACAATCACGGCTTTATTTGATCCGGAACCTATTTATGCTGATTTAAGTAATGATTCAGTCCAAAAATTTGGAACAACCGGAATAACAGGAAAATTATTGAATAAGGTCGCTGAAAAGTTTTTAGAGGGGCCAAAATGGGCAGAATTTGTTTTAGCACATGCAGATGCATTTGAAGGTGGACAAGGTAGTTTGGAAGATATGACAACGTCCTTGAGAGATCAAATTAATCGTAAAATTAAAGAGCAATTTGGCGAAGCAGAAATTTCATTTAAATTTGAAGTGCCAAATGCCACGGATTTAATTAAAAATGGTCTTATTAATATAAAAGAGCAAAATGGGGTAGAGACACCAGCGGATGAAAAAGGAAACGGTTTGCAAAGAGCTTTGGCTTTAGCAATTATTCAAGTATATGCGGATATGTTTGCTTATTCTGAGGCGGATGAAATGCCTTTTTTGGTGGACGAGCCAGAACTATATATGCATCCCACGGCACAAGATAAATTAATGAAAGCGCTTCAACGTCTTTCTGCGACGAATCAAATATTTGTGACGACCCACTCGCCTTACATATTGAGAAATTTTCGGCCTGAATCAGATATCGTAGAAATTTTGGCAGATAATCCTCGAAGTAGGGCATCAAAGATGGCTGATCTTGTGCTACCGTCACCAACCATAGGAGAAATTACTTATCGTGCTTTTGGTGTACCTACGGTTGATTTACATCAAGACTTGTTTACAAAAATTTACATCTATTGGATTGAGCAGATTTTTGAAGGAACTAATAATCCTACACTTGCAGAATTTGATTTATTTCTTCGGGGACGGGGAATGGAAACTTACGCGTTTACACCTCGTATTAATGGTATATGGAAACATGAAAAAGAGGTAACTTTACCATATCTGGTGAGGAATGAAATTGATCATCCTGAAACGCTGGATGACGGGAAAAATGTTTGGAAGGATAAAAATTTAGAAGACTCAATCAATTTGCTGATGAATCTTTATGATGAATTAAACATAGCTAAATTAGATACAATTATTGAGTGATTTTAAAAGTAGTTAAGAAAAAAATTCATAATAAAAGAGGCTCAATTGCAAATAGTGAAGTGCCACAAAAAAGTTAGACATTTAAATAAATTTTAATTACCTAAGACCTGTTTCTGATATGCAACCGAAGACAGGCCTTTTGTTTTCAATGAAATACGCCTATGGTTAAACCAATGAACATATTTATCGACAATAACGCGCAATTCTGCAATATTTTTAATATGTTGTTGGTTAAGACTTTCATGTTTTAACAGATTAAAAAAGGTTTCAATGGGCGCATTGTCCAAACAATTTCCTTTACGTGACATGCTGGGAATAAAGTGCATAGTCTTTAGCTTTGTTTGATAAACTTTCTGTTGATAATGCCAGCCTTGATCAGAATGAATAATTGTCTTTGTACCAGTTGGTAAATGAACACACAATTGGTCAATCGTTTTTATAATTAATTACTTATTTGGGTGCGCACTAATCTGTAATGCCAACACTTCCTTGGTTGCTTCATCTGTCATTGCTGAAATACAAGCCCAATGTTGGTTGGTCAACCGCACTTGGGTCACATCCGTATGAATGACTGTATAACGCTGAGTGGCATTAAAAGTTTGTTTTAACAAATTAGGTGCTTTCATACCAATGTTTCCCTTGTATGAACTATATGAACTAGTATGCCAATGATATATATGTTTTTTTATCCCCAGTTAATGCATCAATTTCAGTACAGCATTAGCGAAAATTTTAATTCCTTGATTTAAAAGCTGGCAATAAATACGTCGATATCCGTAGGTTTCATGACTAGATGAAAAAATATTTTGAATCATACTTTTAATTTGTAAATACTTGTCAGCCTTTAATAATCGTTTTCTTTCATCATAATAATTCGCACGTTTCAAATTAAAAAATGTTATTAAATCATTAACTGTGCATCTATTCTTACGATCTCCCCGAACAGAATCAACTGCTAGTGTTTTGGCTTTGTTTGAGAGAGATCCGACCGGGGTGGCAATTTTTTAATATATCTCGTCCCAATTCTGTTCGAAATAATTGTGCTTTTAAACGTAATATTTCTTCTTCATAAGCTTGTTTTTCACTTAGTGGCAGTGTTGACTGCTGTGTAGACTTGACTGGTTTCTTTTTCATTAAGCTAGACCTGCCTTTTTGACGAGGAATTAATGTAGCTAACCCGCCTAGTTTAAAAGCGCTATCCCAACTATAGACCTGTGAATCTGATATGTTAAAAACAGCGGCAACCTTACTAATTTCCATATCATGAGTTTGATAGTATTCTACCACTTTTAACTTGAATTCTAAGTTATAACTACTTTTATGATGCTTAACTGCTAATGCGCAAATACCTTGTTTCTGTGCAGTAATTACCCATCTTTTAAGTATAGTCTCGTCCGGCATTTGTAGTTCTGCTGCAAGTGCATTTAATGAAAGGTTTTCCTCAAAGTAACGCTGCACAGCATTAATTTTAAAATCAGTTGAATATTTAGTCATAAAAAATACCGCATAATCGTTAGATTTTTATGTCTAATAATTATGGGGCATTTCATAGCGTGAAAATTGTAAAATTGTCTTATTGAGTTTGTGAAAACTGCTCATGAATTTGATTTTCATTACATTGGATTTAAGAGCTTTTTGTTTATTAAGAAACCGTTAAAAGTGTTTTGTAATGCATGATGATTAAGTAGTTCAAAGCGAATTCTTCAAGCATATTTTTAAAACTATGAAAACCATACGCTGTACGATTAATTTATTTAATACGACGATTGATGCTTTCCATACGACCATTTGAGTAGTTGTTTAGGAAGGCGTTTTTAATGCCTTTTAAATTCTTTTTATAGCTAGTAATAACCGAGTCCATTGTGGAATGGTTGAATTGATAGTTTTCTAAAATTGACTGAAAATCATCAAACGCCCGATGACGTTGTGAATTTAAAACAGCTTGATAAACTTCATAGTGAAATCGGGAGAACTGTCGAGGACCAATTGCAAAGCATCTTGTGGGTACATAAATTCATTAATTTCTCTAAACCAACGTGCTTGTTGAAAGTTCAAACGCTTTTTGTCTGTAATAAAGAAATGTCAGTTTGCTTTTAACAGTTTATAAAGGCGACTTTTATGATTGGGCAAGCTACGTTGTAAATTAATACGCGTAGTTTGAACAGCTTTTAAAGCTAGTTGAATAATGTGGAAACGATCAATAATCAACTGCGCATTGGGAAATATTATCTGTAAAGGTGTTTGATAGTTTGCGTTCATGTCTGTAATAATAAATTGCACATGTTTCCAATTAGAGAGGGCATAATTAGATGGATTTTTTTGAGATCAAAATTAATACATTTTGTCAAAAACGAAACTTCAAGTAAATAATCCATACTAACCGGTCATAAGAAAACAGATTAACTTACCTTTGGACGAATTAAATACTGATAATGGTATTTTTTAGAGTATGATTAACTATAATCGAGCATGCGAAAGATAGTCATTTCAGAGATGACAAAAAAGTCGATAAGATTAATTAGTAAGTATAACAATATGATGGCATAATGCAATACACAACAGGGGGATACACAATGGCACATTTAGAAGTGGCTTATTACTCACAAGTTCTTGGGATGGATCGGACCATGAATGTGATTTTACCTGAATTATCTGATCACAATCCAACTTGGACAGCTAAAACATTACAGGATATACCAGTCCTTTATTTATTACATGGTATGTCAGGTGACCAATCTACTTGGCAACGAAGAACGAGTATTGAAAGATTGATTAGACAAACGCCACTTGCAGTGGTTATGCCTTCAACGGATTTAGCATGGTATACAAATACAACATACGGCCTAAGATATTTTGATGCACTTGCACATGAATTACCTGAAAAAGTTGCGCAATTTTTCCCACAGTTATCAACAAAAAGATCAAAAAATTTCGTCGTTGGTTTATCTATGGGTGGGTATGGTGCCTTTAAAATGGCTTTTGCGACAGATAAATTTAGTTATGCAGCGTCACTTTCTGGTGCATTGATTGGTCAAACAAATGAACTTGCAAGCTTAGGTAATCAAGCGTATTGGCAAGGAATCTTTGGTGACTTAAATAATTTCGTTGGTTCGGGAAATGATATTTTGAATTTAGCAGCCCAATGTCAAAATCATCCCAAATTATATGCTTGGATTGGTGAACAAGACTCGTTTAAACAACTTAATGACACTGCTGTGGCAACGTTGCAAAAATTATCTTATGATATCACGTATGAGACTGCGCCAGGGAGGCATGAATGGTATTACTGGGACAAACAAATTGAACGTGTGTTAGAGTGGTTGCCAATCAATTATGTACAAGAAGAAAGATTATCTTAATAGCAAACCAACCGTGCTATTCGCTAACCAAGCCGATGTTATCACTGTTTAACGGGATACATTGATAAGCTTTGATAAAAGCGTTGACAACGCTTACATGACAATTTATACTCTTATGTATAGATGAGTGTGTTACTAATTCGATTAGGTATAAACCCATAACTTACTTGTATAAGGTGGCCAATTATACAGGTAAATTGTGGGTTATTTTCATTTATAGCGTTATTAACAATAACACGACAATAAATATGGAGACCGTGAAGTAGCAATGAAGTTTATTAAAAATTTTAATAATAACGCGGCCTTAGTAACTGGTGAATTTGATGTTGAATGGGTTGTTGTTGGTAATGGTGTTGGTTTTGGTAAAAAAGTTGGTGATGAGATTGATGAATCAAAGGTGACGCATCGTTTTGTTGCTGCTGATAAAACAGAGTCGTTATTGGATGGCATTGCCAATGTATCATCTGAAACG
The DNA here is from genome assembly GCF_058107185.1 of Weissella sp. ESL1177. NCBI lineage: Bacteria > Bacillati > Bacillota > Bacilli > Lactobacillales > Lactobacillaceae > Weissella > Weissella sp. ESL1177. Next base: position 399,576 of record NZ_CM176591.1, read on the forward strand.
TTAACGTTGACAAAAGAAGTTGTGCATCTTGTTGAAGCACGACAGGGGACAACCTTTAATGATTACGGTTATTTAATATTAATTGATCACATTGATTTTGCTTTACAACGTGCGCATAAAGGTATTGATATGACAAATGGCACATCAGACTGGGAGGTGCGCAAGTTATTTCCGCAACAATATCAAATCGCAAAAGAAGTAACGCAATTGATGGAGAAACGAACTGGGTTAACGTTTGGCAGTGATGAAGCTGTTTACCTAACCTATCATTTGTTGAATACGGAAACTGATAATACGGATTTGCAAGATACCATGCGGATTACAAAAATAATTGGTGCGATCGTTGATATTGTACAATACCAGTTTGGTATGCAACTAGATCAGGATTCATTTAATTTTGATCGCTTTGTGACTCATTTACGGTTATTTATTATTCGACATATGAGACAAATCACTGATGAGGGTGATGCATTAGATCCAGCTTTATTGAAACTAATGCAAGCAAAATATGCGGATGCTTACGCAACGGTTGAAAAAATCGGTAAGTATCTTGATAAGACTGAAAACTGGCAGTTAACACCAGATGATAAACTATATTTGACGTTACATATTTGGCGAGTCACACATCGTCAACAAAGTACGCCAAGCTAAATCATATTTAATATTTTATAGCGTGTTACTAGTGATAGGCATTAGCTCAAAGATATTAAAAAACAAAGCAAGCGTTGACTTGTTGTGTTTTTTGGTAACTTTGAGCATTTTTTATTGAAAAAATGAGGATATTTCAATGGCATACGAGGAATTAAGTAAGAATATCATTGCAGATATTGGTGGTAAGGAAAATGTACAAAGTGTTGTACACTGTACCACACGGTTGCGTTTTAAGTTGAAAGATGAATCAAAAGCAGCTGATGAAAAAATGAAGCATTTAGACGGCGTGATTACAGTCGTTAAATCAGGCGGTCAATATCAAGTCGTGATTGGTAATCATGTGGCCGATGTTTATGAGACGTTAATTAAAGAAGGGGGCTTTGCCGATGGCGGTACAGTCCCCGATGATGATGAAGAAACCAGCGATATGAGCGTGATGGATCGCTTTATTGATTTAATTTCTGGTATTTTCAATCCAATTCTTGGTCCGCTTTGCGCGGCTGGAATGATCAAAGGGTTTGATGCTTTATTTGCTGCTTTAGGCTGGTTAAGTACTAGTTCAGGAACCTATCGTATATTGTATGCAATTGGTGATGGCTTTTTCTATTTCTTACCAGTGATGTTAGGTATTTCAGCAGCTAAAAAGTTTAAAGTGGATGAATATATTGGTGCCTTGATTGGGGCAGCCTTGGTGTATCCCGATATTGTTGGGATTATGAATAGTAAAACAACATTGTATACACTATTTTCTGGCTCATTTTTGGCATCACCAGTGCATATCACTTTTTTAAAATTACCAGTTATTATGATGAATTATACATCATCAGTGATTCCAATTATTTTGGCATGTTGGTTTGCTTCTAAGGTACAAAAAGTTGCTAAACGCTATATTCCAACGGTTGTTAAGACCTTCTTAGTACCACTAGCAATCTTATTAGTAACAGTGCCAGTCACATTTTTGATTATTGGACCAGTGGCAACTTGGTTAAGTAATGGTATTTCTGCATTAGTTGTCGCAATTTATAACTTCAGTCCCGTCGTAGCGGGTGTATTGATGGGTGCTTTCTGGCAAGTGTTTGTTATTTTTGGTGTTCACTGGGGCTTTGTGGCTGTCATGATGGCCAATATTGCTGCAACAGGTTTTGATCCTTTGGTAGCACTATCATTAGCGGCCTCATTTGCACAAACTGGTGTTGTGGGTGCCATGATTATGCAGACTAAGAGTGCCAAAACACGTGCCATTGCTATTCCAGCATTTGTATCAGGTATTTTCGGGGTAACTGAACCTGCGATTTATGGATTGACGTTGCCACGTAAGCGACCATTTATTCTGAGTTGTATTGCTTCAGGTATTGGTGGCGGTATGATTGGTTGGTTTGGGACCAAGTTGTTTATGATGGCTGGCATGGGCATTTTTTCAATTCCTGGTGCGATTGGAAAAGGTGGCATGAACATGTCTGTTTGGGGCTTGATCATTGCCATGATTGTTGCAACGATCCTTGGTTTTCTATTACAACTACTGTTTGGTAAGCAAAGTGTCGATGCTGAAGAAGTGACAACGGAAAATGATACGACCACTGCATCAGAACAAGCAGTGTCAACCAAAAAGGTGACGACAACGTTACTAGCACCATTAACTGGTGACGTTGTACCTTTGCAAGATATAAAAGATGAAGTTTTTGCTTCAGGTTCAATGGGACAAGGTGTGGCAATCCAACCAGCAAAGGGTGAAGTTGTTGCACCAGCAGATGGTGAAATCATGTTGGTCTTTCCGACAGGTCATGCTGTTGGTATGAGGACAACTGATGGTGCTGAGGTACTGATCCATATTGGGATGGATACTGTTGCACTTGATGGTCAAGGTTTCCAGATTCATGTTGAAAAAGGACAACACGTGCAAGCTGGTGACGTGTTAGTTAACTTTGATATGGCATTTATTCAGGAAAAAGGTTACGAGATAACCACACCTATCATTGTTACAAATTCAACGGATTATCAGGCGGTTAATGTTTTGGTAGCGGGTTCAGTAACCGAACAAACGCCATTATTGTCATTAGAAGTTTAATTGATTAAGCGAGGAGAAATAAAATGTATTCAAAGAATGTTCCAACAGGATTTAAAGATGGTTTTTTGTGGGGCGGTGCAACTGCTGCCAACCAAATTGAGGGTGCCTTTAATGTCGATGGTAAGGGGATTACCACAGCAGAAGTTGTTAAAAAAGCTGAGGATCGTCGTAACTCAATGGCGATGAATGAAGTGACTAAGGAATTATTAGCGGAAGCCATTGCTGATCCTTCTGATACGCATTATCCAAAGCGTCGGGGGAATGACTTTTATCATCGTTATCAAGAAGATATTAAGTTAATGGCAGAAATGGGCTTTAAAGCTTTTCGAATGTCGATTGCCTGGGGCCGAATTTTCCCAAATGGTGACGATGCCGAACCTAATGAAGCTGGGCTAGCTTTTTATGATCGTGTTTTCGACGAATGTGCCAAGTATGGTATTGAACCGGTGGTCACATTATCACATTATGAAATGCCCATTGCATTAACGATGAAGCAAAATGGGTGGGCCAGCCGACAAACAATTGCTGCATTTACAAAGTATACAGAAACTGTGTTCAAGCGTTATCAACATAAGGTAAAGTATTGGATGACGTTTAATGAAATTAATGCGGGTACTTGGGGCTTTAACGCAACGGGTGCGTTAGAAGATGGCTTAACTGAAGATGAAAAAATATAATTACATTATCAAGCTTTACATCATCAATTTGTCGCAAGTGCCATCGCTGTAAAACAAATTCATGAAATTGACCCTGATGCACAAATTGGTTGCATGTTAGCTCGCATGCAAAACTATCCCAATACACCAAATCCAGCAGATGTTTTAGAAACCCAAAAGCAAGATGAAATGAATTTGTTCTTTACTGACGTGCAAGTGCGTGGTGAGTATCCCGAATTTATGAATCGCTATTTTGCTGAGCATCATGTCGTGATTGATATGGCTGCTGGTGATGAAGACTTGTTGCGTGAAGGAACTGTCGATTACCTATCATTTAGTTATTATATGTCAATGGTTGCTTCAGCTGATACAGATTTTGAAAAGACAAGTGGTAACTTAACATTTGGAGGCAAGAATCCTTATTTGGCATCAAGTGACTGGGGTTGGCAAATTGATCCTGTTGGTTTGCGAATTACATTAAACGAATTCTGGAGTCGTTACCATGTTCCATTGTTTGTTGTTGAGAATGGTCTAGGAGCACAAGATGAGATTGCTGCAGATGGACACATTCATGATGATTATCGTATTGATTACCTGCGTCAACACATCATGCAAATGAAAGAAGCTGTTAAAGATGGCGTTGATTTGATGGGGTACACAACATGGGGACCAATCGACTTAATTAGTGCAGGCACTTCAGAGATGTCAAAGCGCTATGGTTTTGTCTATGTTGATCAAGATGATGCAGGACATGGTACGCTAGATCGGATGCCAAAAGATTCATTCTATTGGTACAAGCAAGTTATTGCGACAAATGGTGCGCAGCTTGATTAGTTGATTGTTTTTTAAATAATGTTGAACGGTTCGTGAGTCACTGGCTTCATGAGCCGTTTTTTGTGCTAATATCGTGGCTTATTAAAATGAGATATGAATAAGTTCCTACTATATAAATAGTGCCTTTTTATATATGGCGAACAGCTGCAAGGTTGTTTTATGATATACTAAAATTAGTTAATTGGGGGCTATTTTTAATGAAACAAAATAAACAAAAGGCAACAATTGTTAAGCAGCCTAAAAAAATGAAGCATTCTTGTTATTGGGGGAGTGTTTTATGGTTATTGGGTATTGTTGGCAGAAATCTTATTCATCGGCAACAGACAAAACAGTTGGTGATAAATGATGTTTTTACAGTTAGTAAGAAAATCCAAATCTCACGGGACAGGGCATTGGAACCTGGTGTTAACTATTTTGTTTGTGATGTTGATCGTATGACCTATACGCTGATGATGCTTGATCGTGCAGATTATTCACCATTTCAAGTCACTAAAAAGGCTGTGAAAAAGGCCGTGATTCGAAAAGATATTTGATAAAAGGTCTGTGCAAATTTGACTAATCATGATGAGACAATGAAATGATTTGAAAGAGGGGCTGAGACATCAGTCGTTATGATCAGCTGAAAAAGGCGCTAATCTATCAATTTTGATTGGTAGATTAGCGTCTTTAAATGTTTTCCAAAAGACTGAAGCCGATTGTAACATTCCCATTTTTGTTATGAAGCGTCATTAGTAATGCTCGTGATAGAGTGTGATAAAATGAGAAAGATATTTATTAGCATTATTTGTGAGGTGATGGCAACAAGATATGAAATTTTTAAAGTATGCATTCATTCTAATTTTTGTCTGTACATTGAGTGTTGATGTGCCAATGCCTATTGTTCATGGACAAACAAATGCATTAGATCATATTAATTTAAAGCAAAATGTACAATTGCAAGTTGGTAGTAACCAAGTTAAAGGGGCGATTTTGGATTCACAAATAGATCGCACAACGGCATATACGCTAGTAATAAAGAGTAAACAAGAACAATTATTAAAAAAAGTGATTGTTTTGAATCAATCATTTACGGCAACGCTTAGTCGAAAGTTAAACAAGCACGATCAAATAACGATACAGTTACAGAATAAATCTGGGCAGGTGATGGCGAAAGCTGTCTCGATGACACTCGCAAAATGGCAAGTATTGGGTAAACCATCATTAAAAATTAAGATGGCTAATTGGTCAAATGTTTTTCAAAATAGTCGTGTGGCATTAAAAAAATATCGCGTTGTCCAAGCGCCCAAAACAGGTTTGTCTTATCTAAAAAAACCGACGTACATATCAGCAAAAAATAAATTATCAGTTATTCGGGCGAATAAACAATCTGTTGATCCAATTGCTGGTTACCAAACAGCGTTGCTTTTGCCCACTATTTCAACAAGATTAGTCAATTGGCAGTTACCACAAGGAAGTGTCATGCATGGTCATTATTTGTATGTCATGTATGAATCGCAACAACATAAGAGTTATGGTCGGATCGTCCGCTACGATATTCAAAAATTAAAGGCGTTACATGTTTGGCAATCAAGCAGTGACGATGATTTACGTCAATTAGAAAGTAGAATTAATAATCATTATTTTGCTACAAATCATGATGAACAATTAATACAAAGCGTCAAAATTGGACCAGAGTTTTATATGGGACATGGACAAGCGATTGCATATAATGCGCAAGATCATCATATATGGCTTGTGGCTTTAGCACGGCACTCAAGGCAACAGCAATTGATTCGCGTACGGCTAGATACATTGTATCCTACTGATCAACATAAATTTATATTTAGAGATATTAAAAACAAGCAATCATTTCATGGTGAACAAAATTTGAGTATTGATGCAGATGGTAATGTTGCCATGGTTGCAATGATTTCTAAGCAAACGAAACATTCATTGACTGCAAAAAATATCCAAGTGGGAGATGTCATGTTATACCATGGGAATATTAGGCATGGTCAGTTAAGAATGAGGGCATCGCAAACAATTATTCGCCAAAAGCCAGGTTATTTTGGGCAATTTTTATCTGTCAATCAACAAACGGATCAACTATTTTATTTGACTGATGGTGCTTATTATGCGATACCTGCTACGAAGTGGATTAGTGACAATTTACAATCATCGGATATTAAAAGTGGTGTTTATGCCACAAAGAAACAGGGCACGAGAGAATTCGAGTCACAATTTTGGGACGAACATGGGAAATCATACCTAATCGTTAATCGTGGCGCAGAAATCATGCACGAAATGCAATAAACGGCTAATTGTCAGATAATTGCAAAATATGAATGCCATATTTTTGTTATACTTGGAATATCTTGTTTAGGGGTAAAGGGTAATACTATGGGACGAACACAAAAAATAAAAAATCGTATAAAAAATTCAGGCTTTTTTGGTATGATGTATCTGGCAAGTGTAGGTGCCTTTATAAAGGTATTACAATTATTCATTAGACCAAATGAAAAACAAATTTTATTTATATCATATAGTGGTCGTCAATATTCAGACACTCCAAAAGAAGCGTACAATATGCTTCGTGAAGATCCTGATTTTGCAGAATATGATCTGGTATGGGCATTTAATAAGCCCAAAATTTTTGTTCAGCCAGAATTAGGACGGAAAATATCAGCGAATTCACCATTATTTTTTTATCATTTACTGAAATCAAAATATTGGATTGCAAATTCTAGTATTGATCGTTTAATTCCATTTCACCACAAAAGACATATTTATATTCAATTTTGGCATGGTATTCCGCTAAAAACGTTAGGTCATGCTGAAATTGGACTATCACGTTTAGTACAGTATTGGTATGATCATGTGCAATTTGATTTTATGTTTACCTACAGTGATTATGACTTAGAAAAGTTTAAGGACGTCTTTCCAAAAACGAAGCGTTTTGTAGAGCAGGGGCAGTTACGTAAAAATATTGTGACACGCTATCAGAAAAATATGACACCAGCTCGCATTAAATATCAATTGGGTATTAAATCAGATAAACCTATTTTATTGTATGTTCCGACATTTCGAGGATATCAGCCAAAAGAGCAAACAAATCTGACGTCGGCAACGTTAGAAAAATTATCACAGACATACACGGTTGTTTATCGTGGTCATTATTTTTCTGAGGGAGTCAAACAAGGGCGCATTATTACAGCAGATAAATATTCGTTATATAAATTATTCATTGTTGCAGATACATTAATTACAGATTTTTCAAGTGTCTTTTTTGATTTTGCAATTTATGGTAAGAAAATTTATATTTTTCAACCGGATGTGAATGAATATTGTGTTCGTCGCGGTATTTATTTAGATGCTAAAAAAGATTTAAATCTACCAGTTGCTTATTCTGAAACAGAATTGATGGATCTACTACGTACTGATCATTATGATTACGATGTATTAGCAAATATTAGCAATACATATAACCCACATGCAGGAAAAGATGCAGCGTTGGCATTAAAAAATATTTTGATGCACTTGTCATGATACAATAATAAAGGCTTTATATCGCAAGCTAAAATTACGAGTGTCATTTAGATAAGTGAACATATACATAAAAATATCATTAAGGAGTTTGTTATGAACGCTGGCGTAGTCAAAAAGATCAGCCATTATTTGATACCTGGATTAGCTTTTGCTTTAATTCTAGGTTATGTTTGCCGATTTGGATTCTTATATTCAGGTGCGGATCTACAATTTCATGCTAATCGAATTTATGAATTTTATCAGCATTTAAAGAATGGTAACTTGATACCGGTTATTTCGACATATTCGGCTAATCAAATCGGCAGTATTGTGCCAACAATGTATCCTTCTTTACCAGTATATATTGGGGCTGTTTTACAGTTTATTTTTCCACCAGTAACGGCAATGTATGTGTTGATGTGGTTACAACTGATGACGCAGTTTAGTATTGCAAAGTGGGTTGGTAAAGAATTGGGGATGGCTAGTTTTGAAAGTACAACCATGGCGTTTATTTACACTGTGGCTGTGCCAACATTATCACAAGTTATTCAGCAATGGCTGTTTGGAGAAGTCTGGGCAATGTCATTTATGCCACTGATCGTCTTGGGGTTGGTTCGACTATCGAAAACAACGACCGATACAACAGTTAAACTTGATAAGAAAACAATTAATTTATTAGCCATTGGGTTTACACTAATCGTCTTGTCACACGTCTTGTCGTTTGCGATTGTTCTAGGTTATGCCTTATTATATGTTGTTTATTTATTAGTATTTAAGAAAAATCGTTTAAATGTTTTCATAAATTTGTTTGTCGCTGGTGTCATTGCGGTGTTACTGTCATTAGTATTTCTCTTACCATTTATTGTTGCTATGCTAGGAAATCATCTTGTCACACCCGCAGCAACAGAATTGAGTATTTGGTCAGCACCAGATATTCATGAGTTTTTAAAAGCAACATTTGCTATCCAGCCTGACGCACGGTTCAAGACAGATACGATTGGTGTGATTGCTTTCTTAGCAATTTTTGGGGTGTTGTTTACGTGGCGTAAACAAGATCACTTCACAAAGGTAGCAACCCTGATTGGAATCTTGGTTACTTTTAGCGGAATGCACTATATTTGGCAATACCTGTATGGTACGAAATTAGGTGTGATTCAATTCCCACATCGTGTTTTCATTATTGCAATTTTTTTGTTAAGTTTAGCAGCTGTCTTCGCAATTAAAAATGTTGTCCCTTCAAATCGTTTACGGCAAAGTATCTATATAATGCTCATGCTGTTTTCATTTGGATTTGCCGTCCTTAACGTGAAATATGGCTTTGTTGACCGTGTCAATGCTTCTGCAGTCCGGACAAGTCAACGATCAACGGCGAAGCAACCAGTTAGTTATACGCCAATGGCCAACTTTAAAATAAAAAATAATGATTTTTCTAACATAATGGGGTATTGGGTGACATATGGGGCGTTTGATTATATGCCTGAAAATGTTACTTTTAATAAGAATTTGCAGAATAAAAAAATTGTTCAAGATGGTAAACCAGTTAAAACCGCTGCAACGTCATTACCTAATGGTATGCAATATAAAGGCAGTTTAAAAACGAACCAATTAACGACATTACCAATGGTTGGTTATGATAGTTTACGATATGATATTACTGATCAAAATAATAAGCATTATGCTTATCGCATCAATCACAACCAGCAATTGCAAATCAAGTCAGGTAATCAACGCCTTAAGGTGATAACGGTTTATGCTAAGACGCCAGTAACGACTGTCGTTGCTTGGTGTATTAGCATTGCGACAGCAATTATATTAAGCTTGTATCATTTTGTTAGTTGTCGACGCAGATACTGACCAATTTTTTTGGCTTTGATAAATAACCATTCATTTTTAACTTATTAAATATAGTAAGATTATCAAGCACTTGAGAAGTGTAATCATACAATATGAGGTAAGTTTAAGATGTTTTATTTTAAACAGGTTCTGACGGTTTTGATCATTGGGATATTGAGCACTGTCATAGCGGTAAAATGTATTTCAGCGAATGGCGTGCCGAATATATCAGCTGGTCAATCAAATATGCCTAGGATTGATTTTGTAGATGTTTCTTCGTGGAATGGTCAATTATCAGTAAATGACTTCAATAAGATGAAGGCATACGGTGTCAAAGGTGTCATTGTTAAATTAACTGAAGGTCAATATTACTTAAATCCAAATGCACGAACACAGATTAATGCTGCTCGGCAAGCTGGATTAAAAGTTGCTGTTTATCATTATTCAAAGTTCAATTCACGACTAGCCGCAAATAAAGAAGCGGATTATTTTCTGAATCAGATTAAACATTTAGATTTATCGACTGACACAGTCTTAGTGGATGATTTAGAAGATACGGCTACTCAAAATGGTAGGGTTACTGAAAATGCGATGGCATTTCGAGATTATTTAGCAGCAGCAGGTTATCATCAGCAGATGCTTTATACGTCGCCAAATTTTATCGCAGTAACGAAACTTAATGTACAAGCATTTGGCAATCGAAATATTTGGATGGCATCGTATCCATATCAACCAACGAGTTATAATTTATGGCATACCCAGTATGGTGCTTGGCAATGGAATTCAAAAACGACCTTTCCAGGTGTGGCAGGTTTATTCGATGTTAGTGTGGATTATGGATCAGTTTTCTTGCAGCAACCGCAATCAGTTGAGATACAAAGTGCCGATATACATGGATTGCAAAATAATAAGCTGTTAACTGGTTATTATCATGATGGTACCGGCTGGTATTGGTTTGAAAACGGGCAACGTTATACTGGTTTCCGTTATTATATGGGAACGTATTATTGGTTTACGGATGGTGTCCGTCAAAACGACCAATGGCAAACTGCCTGGGGTTATCGCTACTATGTTGACAATAATGGTCGTGCTGTCCAAAAAATAAAACGAATTGGAGAGCACCTGTATTATTTTGGTGACAATGGCACGTACTTCTTACGCACGAACCAATTTATAACCGTGAACCAACAAACATATTATGCAAATGAACAAGGTATCCTGTCACCTTGGCGAGGATATATTAATGTTGGCGCAGGTTGGCGTTGGTATGAAAAAGGTCAGTTATATACGGGTTTCCGATATCACATGGGCGCTTTTTATTGGTTTGACCAAGGTGTTCGTCAGGAAAACCAATGGCGTTCTGCTTGGGGTCATCAATATTATGTTGGTCATGACGGTCGTGCAGTGCAAGGTTATCAAAAAATAGGGCGTCGTTATTATTATTTTGGTAATAACGGCACATATTATCTACGTTAACAACTGAATTTTTGAGGCTGTTCTTACGAAAAATGAGAATAGCCTTTTTAGTTAATCAGAAAAATTGACAAGAATTATGTGAATAAGCGTATAATGTTTACTAGTTATATCGAATAAGAAAAGCAGGTTAAAATTAATGATTACAATTAAGTCACAACGTGAAATCGAAGGCATGAAGAAATCTGGTGAAATTATTGCCGGTATGCACAAGGGGTTACGTGAATTAATCAAGCCAGGTATTTCAACTTGGGAAATCGAAGAATTTAGTCGCAACTACATCGAGAGTCATGGTGGACGTGCAGCTCAAATTGGTTTTGAAGGTTTCAAATATGCGACAACCGTTTCGGTTAATAATGAAGTCGCACATGCTTTTCCACGAAAAAAATTGTTTTTAAAAAATGGCGATTTAGTCAAGGTAGACACTGTTGTTGATTTAGATGGCTATTATTCAGATTCTGCTTGGTCTTATGCTGTTGGTGAAGTTTCTGACGAAGTAAAGCGTTTGATGGCAGTGGCTAAAAAGGCCTTGTATCTTGGTATTGATCAAGCACAAGTTGGCAATCGTATTGGTGATATCGGTGCAGCAATCGATAAATATGTGACAGATGAAAACGGTTATGGTAATGTACGTGAATATATTGGACATGGCATTCAACCAACAATGCATGAAGAACCAGCTGTACCACATTATGGTAAAGTTGGCCATGGATTACGTCTAAAAGCAGGGATGACCATTACGATTGAACCAATGGTGAATATTGGTGGTTGGAAAGTTAATACATCATCAGAAGATGGTTGGACAGTGACAACTGCTGACGGTTCTTGGTCGGCACAATATGAACATGTTGTGGCAATTACTAACGATGGTCCTAAAATTTTGACGTCACAAGATCCAATATTTGACGCAAAATATCTATAAAAATTAGCAAACAAGAAGGAAGTTTCAAAATGTCAGAAACCGGATACTTATTTACAAAACGATTTTTAGATATTTCTGTCTCACTATTTGCGTTAATCATTTTATCACCAGTGTTTTTAATTGTTTCGATTTTTTACTTTTTTGGTGATAATCGTGGTCCTATTTTTTATCAACAAAAACGAATCGGGCAAAATCATAAAGAATTTGGTATTTACAAATTTCGGTCAATGGTTGTAGGCGCTGAGGAAAAATTGTACGCGAATAAAGATTTATACGCAAAGTTTGTCGAGAACGGTTATAAATTACCTACAGAAGAAGATCCACGTATTACGAAGTTTGGTGCTTTCTTACGTAAAACTTCTATTGATGAATTACCGCAATTTATTAATATTTTAAAAGGTGAAATGAGCATTGTTGGTCCACGACCAGTTGTCGAAAAAGAGCTGGTTGAATATGGGGAAGATGTTGATAAATTTTTATCAGTCAAACCAGGTGCAATGGGATTATGGCAAGCCAGTGGACGAAGCGAAATACAATATCCTGAACGTGCACAATTGGAGATTGCCTATGTTGATAAAGCAGACTTATGGTTTGATTTTAAAATATTATTTATGACTGTTATTGCCGTCTTTAAAGGTGAAGGGGCAATGTAAAAGTTCAAAAATTTGTGATAAAACTATAAAACTCGCGACATCTCCTGTATACTGAGATGTAGCGAGTTTTCGCATCTAACTGATTGATATTGATATCAGAATTTTTTAGACTAAGAGGAAATAGTGTACAATGGAAAATCAATTTACTATGACTGATTTAATTAAGCATATGATTCGCAATGCTTGGTGGATTATCGTTTTGGGTATTATTGGTGGTGTTGCGATGTATTTTATGAATAAGCAACCAACAGCAACGAGCTTTAGTGCATCGCGAACAATGTATGTTGGGAAAAATGATAGTAATGTCAAAGATCCGAATTCACGGGTGATGGGAAATTCTTGGATGTTAAAAACCTATCGTGCAATCGGTAAGGATAGTCAAATTATCGATCCAGCAGTGAAACAACTTAAAAAAGAACATGTGAAAATCACAGCAAATGAGCTCCGTCAATCAGTTGATTTAACATCACCCGATAGTACGTTGTTAATTAATGCAAAAGTGCATGATGTGAAGAAGGGTCGACAAGCCGTTAAAATGGTGAAGGCTTATACAGATTCATATGCGGTTAATGCACCAAAATTAATTTCAAATATGCCTAAACCAGAATTGATGTCAGCACCTAAGAAGGCACATATTGCAACAATCGTTGCCGGGTCTCCTAAGAAAGCGGCCGCATTTGGTCTCGTTGCCGGGGTTGTCATTGGCATTGTCTTAGCATTTTTTACAGGTATATTTAAAAATTTTAAAACAATAAAAGCATAAAAAGGAGTGACATATGGTTAGTTGGTTAATGCCTTTTGCAATTTTGCCAAAAACTTATACCTTCTTTTTCTTTGATTTATTTTCACAAATAGCAGTATTAGTATTTGGATTATTTATCCTAGTGAAGCTTTATTTACAACCGACACAACTTGACGAAATTTTACCTAAAACAAATACATTGCGTATCTGGGGTGTTTTTATTGTTGTGCAATTGATTATAATGACACACCAGTCGTTTACGGTTGGCGCAACAACGCGTGTTTATGGCTTGTTGCACGGATTAATGATGTTCATTCAAATGATTTTAGTAATTTGGATGGTCTATACGATTCAAAAGATGGTCATTCAAAATTATAATGATGTGGCAAAGTTTGTAAAATCATTAGTAATTACTTTGGCTGTATATTTAATTCTTATCGTTGTACCGCAAATATTGTATTTATTTGGTATGACACAATTAGAGCATTGGATTAATCCGATTGCCCATTTGTTTGAGCGTCATTGGCAAGGTAGAGATTTTTATGCGAATGGTAGTTATGTGACAACATCTAAACGTGTTAATGGCTTTGAGCCTGAAGCTGCCTATCTTGCATTACTAGTTGGTATTGCATTCAGTCCAATGTTGTTGATGCTGATTCAGGAACCAATTAAAAACTTCAAAAAGCGTTGGGTATACTGGGCAGTATTGGGCTTGAGTTTAATGAGTATGCTGGTTTTGCTACTGGCAAAGACAACGACTGGATTTTTGTTAATTGCAGTAATTGCAGTCGTTTATTGGTTAGCTGCACCAAAACAACAAAAAATTGGCTTATTTATCCTAGGTATATTTGGCTTTTTCGGTATTGTTGCTGCTTACTACGTCATACCAAGTATTCATAGTTTGCTTAATACTTGGATCTTTGAAAAGGGTGGTACTGATAATCGTCTTGGTGGCACAATTGCGTTGATTAAAACTTGGTTGCAACATCCATTATTTGGTGTTGGGTATGGTTACGAAGGACAATATATCATAGATAACTTGCCAGCATGGTCAAAGGATAATTTTGAATTCCAAGAAGTTTATACAAAGCAAGCTTATCCAATCTTAAATGATTTGTTTGGTTGGCTTTCTAGATATGGTGTTATTTTCTTGCTGATCTTCGTGTGGTTATTGATGGGACTTGTTAAGCGGTCTTTGATTGTCTTAAAGTCATTGCGTGGTAAGAATGACCAGCATAGTGTCCTTTATCGTGTGTCGATTAAAGCGTTCTATATGACGATTATTACAATCACCATTGTGAGCGCAGTAACACCATCAAATGTCCTTTCATGGCCGATCTTATTAATGTTATTCTTTTATTGGCGTGTTATTCATATTGCAGAGGAGGAAATGTTGAACAATGAAAATCCTAATTGCAACGCATAAAAAATACGATATTCCTCAAATGCCTGGTTATCAGCCTATTATGGTAGGATCTGCTTTAAGAGATGAAATTCCAACGACGTATTTGCGAGATGATACTGGCAAGAATATTTCAGAGTTGAACCCTTTTTTTAATGAATTAACAGCGTTATATTGGGCGAAATATAATTTAAAAGATGAGGAAATTATCGGATTAGATCATTATCGTCGTTATCTTGGGGTTACTTCAGGACATGATTTGAAAAATGTGCTTAACCAGCAACAAATTGATGATGCATTAGCAAAAGTAGACGTTCTTTTACCAAAGCAACGTAATTATTATATTGAGTCACAGAAGGATCATTACTTGAATGCACATCAACATGAACCATATTTTGAAATGCAACGGGTGATTAAAGAAAATTTCCCAAAATATTTACCAGCATTTGAAAAAATGGAGAAGAGTAAAAAGGCGCATTTATTTAATATGAGTGTGATGAAACAGGCTGATTTTCAGTCTTATACAGACTTTTTGTTTGGTGTTTTAAATCAAGTTGCTCAAAATATTCCTTATGAGACTTATGAAGGACAAGAACGACGCGTCTTCGGCTTTTTATCTGAAAGGTTGATGGACACATGGTTATATACTGAGGGAAAAACTTTCCTTGAATTTCCGGTTATTACAACAGAAAAAACGAATTGGTTAGATAAAGGGACACAGTTTTTAAAGCGTAAATTTTTAAAAAATACTAACAAGAAGGTCCACTTTTAAAACACAATATCCTGAATTTATGGTAAAGTAAATTCAGGATATTTTTATAGATATATATAGAGGAAATTAATCAATGACTTTAAACGATAAAAATTATGACTATCTCGTAGTAGGAGCTGGTCCATTTGGTGCAATTTTTGCTTATGAGGCTGCAAAGCGTGGTAAGCGTTCACTTATCATTGAAAAGCGACCACATATTGCGGGTAATACTTATACCCATACAGACCATGGCATTACGGTTCATGATTTTGGTGCGCATATTTTCCATACAGATAACAAAGAGGTCTGGGAATATATTAACCAATTTGCTGAGTTTAATGGTTATCAAAATCAAGTGGTGGCAAACTACAAGGGTGAACTTTATAATTTGCCATTCAACATGAATACCTTCTATGAGATGTGGGGAACGAAGACCCCAGCCGAAGCACAAGCTAAGATTGAAGAACAAAAAAAAGCGGCGCTCGCTGAATTAGGTGATCGTGAGCCACGCAACCTAGAGGAACAAGCAATCTCATTAATTGGTACGGATATTTATCAAAAATTAGTTAAGGGATATACTGAAAAGCAATGGGGACGCAAGGCAACGGAATTACCAGCTTTCATTATTAAGCGTCTACCCGTCCGTTTTATTTATGATAATAATTACTTTAACCACCGTTACCAAGGTATTCCGGTTGGCGGTTATACGCAAATCTTTGAAAAGATGCTGGATAATGAGTTGATCGATGTGCGTGTCAATGAAGATTTCTTTGATCACAAGGCAGAATATATTGCTGAATTCCCACGCATTGTTTATACGGGTATGATCGATCAATTCTTTGATTATAAGTATGGTGAATTAGAATACCGTTCAGTTCGTTTTGAATCAGAATTGAAGCACACGGATAATTATCAAGGTAATTCGGTCATCAATTATACAGATGCGGAGACACCTTATACACGTGTGATGGAATGGAAACATTTTGATGGCTTATCAGATGATGGCGTAACGATTATTACCAAGGAATATCCACAGGAATGGGATCGTTCAAAGGAAGCATATTATCCTGTTAATGATGAGAAAAATACGAATTTGTATAAGCAATATGCAAAGGAAGCACGTCAACATAAAGACCAATTTATTTTTGGTGGTCGTCTAGGACAATATCGCTACTATGACATGGATCAAGTGTTTAATGCAGCATTTAATACTGTTAAGAAAGAATTTGATATCCCAGCAGATTTCAACTTTGCTCATGATGAGGAACACTAAAACATTGTTAATATAACCTGTTAATGAGGTACAATCATCCGATGAAAAGGTGCGTTGTGCCTTATTTTTCTAAGGACTTAATACTTAGATGATAAATTATTTAAGAATGGCATGGGGTATTTCAGTGGCAATAGGTATTGCTATTCAAATTTTAGTTTACTTTTTATAACTGAAATAAGCCTGACTAATTCATCTGTTGGTTTTATCTCAGATAACTGAGATAATTTGTTAAGTAAAAATACCAACTATAAATAAAATCATGTCATAATAGAACTTGATTTTATTTATATATAAGGAAAGAGAACATGCAAGTTGTAAAAAATTATTTATATAATGTCTTTTATCAGTTATTAGTGGTATTAGCACCATTGATAACAATGACGTATTTGTCACATGTACTTGGTGCTAACGGTATGGGAATACAAGCATGGACAAATTCAATTGTGAGTTATTTTCTATTATTTGCGACATTAGGTATTACACTATATGGTCAACGAGAAATTGCTTATGTTCGCGATGATATTGAACTACGCAATCGACGATTCTGGGAAATTCAGATTCTACACACGCTCGTTAGTTTACTTGCTATTTTTGCCTATTTGCTTTTTGTTTATTTGATGCGCAATGTTTCGGGTGAATTTAATCAAAATACACACCAATTATATTTACAAACTTGGGTCATTGTTTCAGGTTTGCTAGATATTTCTTGGTATTTCATGGGCTTAGAAGACTTTAAAAAGACGGTTATTCGAAATTCACTAGTCAAAATAGCGATGGTCGTCCTCATCTTTTTGGTTGTGAAATCACCTGATGACGTTAACAATTATATTTTGTTACTAGCATTGACGCAGGTTTTAGGTAATTTATCAATGTGGTTTTATATACCCGGACAAGTTAAATTGCCAAAGATTAAAACATTACGTTTGAAACAACATCTGATACCAACGTTAGCATTGTTTATGCCGACAATTGCAACGCAAATTTACTTACAGTTAAATAAAACAATGCTGCCTCTTTTTCAACCTGATTCAATTGGTTTGTCTGCATTCTATGAAAATGCTGACAAGATTATTAAGGTGTCATTAGCGCTTGTGACCGCATTAGGGACGGTGATGTTACCACGTGTTGCAAATTATTTTGTTAAAGGTAATTTATCAGCAGTGAATAAGGCAATTTATAAGTCAATGGATTTTGTGACCGCATTATCTGTACCATTAATGTTTGGTATGATGGCCTTGGGACCGAAAACATCTATTTGGTATATGGGGTGGTCATTTTTACCAGCCGGTTGGACAATATCAATATTATCGCCTATCATTGTTTTGATTGCTTGGAGTAATGTGCTAGGAACACAATATTTGATGCCAGTCAGCCGTACGAAGGACTACACGATGTCTGTGACGATTGGAGCAATTTTAAATGTTATTTTAAATTTCATTGCAATTCCAATGTGGAGTCTTTACGGTGCAGCAGTTGCAACAGTATTATCTGAAGCAGCAGTGACGATTTATCAATTAATTGTTGTGAGACATGATTTATCTATTACAAGACTGTTTACTGGTGTTTGGAAGTATTTTGTTGCGGGCATAATTATGTTTGCGATCCTGATACCAATGACGTTGAAGTTACAACCTAATCCGAGTGGCACTGTTGTCAGTATAGCGGTTGGAACCGTCGTTTATTTTGCGGTGGTGATATTGCTACGTGCGAATATCGTGACAGAAGGGCTAACTTTTGTAAAAAAATTTTTTAAAAAATAAGAAATAAGGAAAATTTTGCTATAATAGAATGCAGTAAGTTTTTAAAAGGGGAAGACATGGCAAAGCTATCTTTGATTGTACCGGTTTTTAACGAACAAGATACCGTAAATTTGTTTTATAATGCAATAGAAGAAGAACACAAAAATTTTTCCGAATATGAATTGGAATATTGGTTCATTGATGATGGCTCTTCTGATAAGACAATGGCTGTCGTGGATGAATTAATTGCAAAAGATGATCATGTGCATACAGTGTCATTTTCTAGAAATTTTGGTAAGGAATCGGCATTATACGCTGGCTTAGAACATGCAACCGGTGATTACGTTGCTGTCATGGACGTTGATTTACAAGATCCGCCAGCAATGTTACCAGAAATGTTAGCTGGTGTGTCATCTGGTGAATGGGATGCTGTCGGTGCACGTCGTACGAATCGACAGGGAGAACCAATTATTCGTTCATGGTTCTCAAAGCTATTTTATAAATTGATCAATGCAATGTCCGATACACATATCGTTGAAGGTGCACGAGACTTTCGTGTCATGAGTCGACAAATGGTGGATGCTATTTTAAGCATGCAAGAATATAATCGGTTTTCAAAAGGTATTTTTTCGTGGGTAGGATTTAAACAGAAGTACTTAGACTATGAAAATAAAGATCGGGTTGCTGGACAAACATCATGGTCTTTTTGGGGATTGTTCAAATACTCTATTGAAGGCTTTATTGATTTCTCACGAGCCCCTTTGTTACTAGTTTCTTTGTTAGGTGGTTTGGCATTTATCCTGGCAATTATTGGTGCAATTATTGTCTTTATTCGAGCAATTTTGTATCCAAGTACATCCGTATTTGGTTGGCCATCAATGGTTGTTATCATTTTGGCTCTTGGTGGTGTACAACTGTTAAGTATTGGTATTGTTGGTCGTTATATTTCAAATATTTATTTGGAAGTTAAAAAACGACCAATTTATGTGGCTAAAAAGGTGAAATAATCTAAGCCTCTTTTTAGGTCAAATCTGTATAAGTAAGTCTGAGTAATGTTAATTAACTCAAAAATAAAGAATGAAATAGTTGGGAGACTATAAAAATGACTGTGAGTGCGGTTGTGGTAACATATAATCGACTACCTATGTTAAAAGAGGTCGTTGAGGCCTTACAAAACTCTGAAACTAAGGTAGATAATATTATTATTGTTGATAATAATAGTGAAAAAGAGACACAAGAATATTTAACCAGTTTGGGTGATGCAATTCGTTATGTCCGTTTGACAGAAAATATTGGTGGATCGGGTGGCTTTAATAAAGGTGTTCGCTACTTTATGGAAGAGACGAATGATGACTATGTTTGGTTAATGGATGATGATACTGTACCAACACCAACGGCACTAACAGAATTAGTGAATGCTGCTGATAAACTAAATAATCAATTTGGCTTTTTGGCTTCTGATGTACGATGGACGGATAATTCTCGTGCACAAATGAATTTACCAGCACCAAAAAAACGATTCCATAAAATTCCACTTGATGCAACGGCACTTGAACCATTGCGTAATGCGACTTTTGTTTCTGTTATGTTTAGTCGAGAAATCGTCGCAAATATTGGCTTGCCAATTACTGAATTCTTTATTTGGGGCGATGATATTGAATATACAGAACGTTCAGCACGGGTATTGCCAGGTTACATGGTACCAACGTCTCGAGTGATTCATAAGATGGCTAATAATATTGCCTCTAATGTCTCACTAGATACAATTAATCGAGTGCCACGTTATTTCTATGCATTTCGTAATCAAATGTACTTTAGTCGGCAAAGAGGGTTATTGTTATACCTGCGAACCCATCTTAAAGTGTTGTACGAAATTTTTAGAGTGTTCCGTAACCACCAACCAAATATGAAGTTACGATTAAAAATGATTATTAAAGGAACGGTTACTGGATGGTTCTTCCGTCCTAAGGTTGAATTTGCAAAAAATAAAAAATTAAATGACTAGTATCGAAAGATGGTCTATGGTAAAGGTTGTTAATGCGTCATTAGCAATCTTTTTTTATTTTGAAAAAAGGGCCATTATTTCGGTGTTATCACGTACAATATAGTAAGACTATGTTTTTAAAGGAGCGATAGAGTCGTGGGTTCAAAAATTAAAGCTGTTATTAATAAGCATCCCAATATAAGCACGTTATTATTATTTGCCATATTAAGTTTTTTACTGATATTACCTTATCTGCACGGACCTGCTTACCAGCATAATCCGGGATGGGATGGTCGTTTTCATATTTCACGTATTGCCGAAAGTTATTTGAATTTAAAAGCGGGACATATAACGCAAATTAATCCAAGTATGATGA
This sequence comes from Weissella sp. ESL1177, assembly GCF_058107185.1. Lineage (NCBI taxonomy): Bacteria > Bacillati > Bacillota > Bacilli > Lactobacillales > Lactobacillaceae > Weissella > Weissella sp. ESL1177. The sequence goes on from NZ_CM176591.1 coordinate 420,434, forward strand.
CGAAAACTTTCGGATCATTTGGTTATCCTGAAAATATGTTTTATCCAATTTTTACGCTATTACCAGAAGCTTTTTTGCAAGTCATTGTTGGCAATGCTTATTTGGCGTATCTGATTTTTGTTGCACTAATCTTCTTTTTGACTTTTACATCAATGTACGTTGTGACACTAAAATTAACTCATAATCGCTATACGGCACTATTAAGCAGTATTTTATACGGCTTTGGTCATTTTACATTAACAATTACATTGTTTTACCGGAGTTTTGGCGGATCATTTGCATTTATTTTTATACCAATTGCTTTTTTGGGTATGTATCAAATTGCAGTTGGCGATTATAAACAGTGGTGGCTTTTATCACTCGGTGTCACTGGATTGATTTTTAGTGACTTGCCAGATGCTTGTGTCGCACTTTTATTATTAATGCTATGCTTCTTTGCAACTTTAACGCTATCAGAATCGTTAAAGGTAAAGTGGTTTAGATTATTGAGACTCGTATATGCCGGCATATTAACGGGTTGTCTGACAGCCTTTTTCTTATTACCACTAATGCAAAATCTATTATTTGTGAAAAATATTTCCGTAAATAAATTGATTTTATCCAAGACAACTTATGCACTTACAAGTCTATTTATTACTAGCAATATTGCATCATATAGTTTGGGCATACTAGGAATAATTTTATTTGTGTGTGTCGCCATTCGTTGGCACAAGTTTCAAGCACCTTTAAAATATTATGCTGTCATGATGTTATTGTCAGTGATATTGGCTTCTAATGTTTTTCCATGGCCAATTTTTGATAAATATTTTAGTTTTATTCAATTTGTTGGACGTTTTTTATATTTTGCAACGTTCTTATCTTCATTGTTAGGTGCCATTGCATTAAAGGACTTAATTACCAATAGGCAGAACCGACTAATAATAATTAGTTTGTTTGGCTTAATTGGCTTGACGACAGCAACTGCGTTAAACTTCAATATTAAACATAATCCAGAAAATAATGCAGTAACCATTGTTAAGTGGCAAGACTTTCAAAAAAGTACATTAAATAACTATGTTTATGATTATTTGCCAAAACAAAGTGTTGGATTAAAGTATCAGTTAGAGCAACATAATATTCCAGCAATTAATCCTAATCAAAATATACAACAGCTGAGCTGGTCGACAGGCTATAATGCTATTCACTATCAGATTAGTTCTAAGCAAGCAAATCAACGATTGATACTACCAAATATATATTATCCAGGCTTCCATACTTACGTTAATGGTAAAGAAATGACTACTAAGTATACCAAGGAAAATCTAATCGTTGTTGCTATTAAAAAAGGGCATAATAAAATTGATATTAGATACAAAAACACACCAGTTAGAATTTTTGCAAACTGGCTTAGCCTAGTATCGTGGTTAATCTTGATAATCATTGGCAGTATGAAAATCATCAAAGCAAAACATAAATCATAGGATGGGGCAAGTAGCGGCATTAATAGGTCACTACTTGCTTTTTTGAACAGTTAATGCTTGATATACCGGGAAAAGTAAACTAATTTAGCACTTAATAATAAAGAGTGCTAAAAAGTGTTGACAAGTAACGATAAGGCGTGTACTATAATAACTGTTAGCACGAAGTAGTTGAGAGTGCTAAGAAAGGTGGCGCGTATGTTAACGGAAAGACAGCAGCTAATATTAGCTACAATAGTTCGCGATTACGCAAAAACCGGCAAAGCTGTTGGATCAAAAACACTATTGAGTGAATTGGGTTTGACAGTAAGTTCAGCGACTGTGCGAAACGAGATGGCACTACTAGAAGAATTAGGCTTGCTACAAAAAGAGTATACTTCATCAGGACGTGTACCTTCACAACGAGGCTATCGTTACTATGTTGATGAATTAATGCATCAACATCGTTTATCAAAAGTCGTTCAGGAATCTTTAGAACGTGTGTTTAATCGCAATTTTCAAGAAATTGATGATTTAATGCAAACAATGGTAAATGAGTTAGCAAGTCTAACAGGTTATACGGTTGTTGCTCTAAAACCTGAATCGATTGATATTCGACTATCAGGATTCCGCTTGGTACCAATTAATGGTCAGCAAATCATGGCGATTATAGTTACTAATGATGGGCAAGTGACAAGTCAAAGTTTCAGATTACCAGAAGGTATGTCAGTGCGAAACCTTGATGATATGGTTGATTATATTAATAAGACATTAGTGAACCAACCGATTATTGATGTTTTAAAAACATTGACTGGTGATTTACCTTGGCAAATGGAACGAACGATTCGAACACCGGTTGCTTTTTTGCAACTGTTTGGTGATGTATTAGCTCGTTCGATTCATGAACAAGTATTCATTGGTGGTTATTTAAATGTTCTAGACTTCACGGTTAATTCGAGTTTGCAAGACGTTAAGCAATTGTATCAGTTGCTTGATTCGGCAAATGATATGCGTCGGGTTGTTGGAACAGCAAATGATGGCGTAATGGTACAAATTGGTGATGAGAATGGTAATAATTTATTATCACCATATAGCCTAGTATCAGCCACATACCGTGTTGCACAGTACGGTGTTGGTGCGATAGCCATACTTGGCCCAACATCAATGCGATATGCTGATATGGTTAGTTTGGTTGATGCGTTCCGTAGTGCTTTAACACAGCAGTTATTAGAATACTATCGTTAGAAAAGAGGTGTTAACATGTCAGAAGAAAAGCAGAACCCTGAAGAAGAGCTAGAAGCTACCAGTGAAGAAACAGATGTTGACGCTGAAACGCAAACGACTGAATCTGAGGAAGCCGAAGTAAAAACTGAAGCAGATCAAATTGCAGATTTGAAAGTGAAAGTTGCCGAAGCTGAAGATAATTATTTGCGTGCACATGCTGAAATGCAAAATATGCAGTCTCGTTATGCAAAAGAGCAAGTTCAAGCTGTGAAATTTGCTAATCAAAAATTGGCGGCGTCAATTTTACCAGCTGTCGATAATCTTGAACGCGCATTACAAGTTGAAGCTGACGATGGTGCAGCTGAACAAATTAAAAAAGGTGTTGAAATGGTTTATAAAACATTAATTTCAGCGCTTGAAGAGCATGATGTGAAAGCGGTTGGTGAAGCTGGTGAAGCATTTGATCCTAACTTCCACCAAGCGATTCAGTCAGTACCAGCTGATGATGATCATCCAGCTGATACAATTGCGACGGTTCTTCAAAAGGGATATGTTTTAGCTGATCGTGTTATTCGACCAGCAATGGTAGCTGTTTATAATTAACATAGCGACCGAGCCATTAGCACAATATAAAAATAAAAAATCTGATCAAAAAGAGGTAAATTATTATGTCAAAGATCATTGGAATTGATTTAGGAACAACAAATTCTGCTGTTGCAGTTATGGAAGGTGGCGCACCAAAGATTATTACTAATCCAAATGGTGGTCGGACAACACCATCAGCAGTTTCATTTAAGAATGGTGAAACACAAGTTGGTGATACTGCAAAGCGTCAAGCAATTACTAATCCAGACACGATTTTATCAATTAAGTCACACATGGGTGAGCCTGGTTATAAGGTTACTGTAGATGGTAAAGATTATACACCACAAGAAATTTCAGCAATGATTTTGCAATACATTAAGAAGTATGCTGAAGATTACTTAGGTGAGACAGTTGATAAGGCAGTGATTACTGTCCCTGCATACTTTAATGACGCACAACGTCAAGCAACGAAAGATGCTGGTAAGATTGCGGGTCTACAAGTTGAACGTATTGTTAACGAGCCCACAGCTTCTTCATTGGCATATGGTCTAGATAAGTTAGATCAAGATCAAAAGATTTTGGTTTATGACTTGGGTGGTGGAACATTTGATGTTTCCGTACTAGAGTTAGGTGACGGTGTGTTCGAGGTTTTGTCAACGAATGGTGATACACATCTTGGTGGTGATGACTTTGATCAAAAGATTATTGATTGGTTAGCTGATGGCTTTAAGCAAGAACATGGTGTTGACTTGAAGAATGATAAGCTAGCATTGCAACGTTTGAAGGATGCTGCTGAGACGGCAAAGAAGACGTTATCATCAGCAACAGAAGCACAAATTGATTTGCCATTTATCACGGCAACTAATGAAGGACCATTGCACTTGCAAACAACATTGTCACGTGCACAATTCAATCAATTAACATCTGACTTGGTTAAGCGCGCTGAAGGACCAGTTCGCAATGCTTTGAAGGATGCTGGACTTTCAATGAACGATATTGACAAGGTTATTTTGAATGGTGGTTCAACTCGTATCCCTGCAGTACAAGAATCTGTTAAGGAGTTAACTGGTAAGGAACCAGATCACTCAATTAACCCTGATGAAGCTGTTGCTTTGGGTGCTGCTATTCAAGGTGGTGTTATTACCGGTGATGTTAAGGATGTGGTTTTGCTTGATGTGACACCATTATCATTGGGAATTGAAACAATGGGTGGTGTCTTCACTAAGTTGATTGATCGTAATACGACCATTCCAACGTCAAAGTCACAAACATTCTCAACAGCTGCTGATAATCAACCAGCCGTTGATATTCATGTTTTGCAAGGTGAGCGTTCAATGGCTGCCGATAACAAGACATTGGGTCGTTTCCAATTAGCTGACATCCCAGCTGCACCTCGTGGTGTACCACAAATCGAAGTTAAGTTTGACATTGATCGTAATGGTATTGTTTCTGTATCTGCGAAGGATTTGGGTACAAATAAAGAGCAAAAGATTACCATTCAGAGTTCAGGATCATTGTCAGATGATGAAATTGAGCGTATGATGAATGACGCTAAGGCAAACGAAGAAGCTGATAAGAAGCGTAAAGAAGAAGCTGATTTACGTAATGAAGTTGACCAATTAATTTTCCAATCAGAAAAGACATTGGAAGAAGTTGGCGACAAGTTGCCTGAAGATGAGAAGAAGCCAGTTGAAGATGGTGTTGCTGATTTGAAGGCTGCCAAAGAAGCTGATAACTTGGAAGATATGAAGACAAAGAAGGAAGCTTTGGAGAAAGTTTCTCAAGAATTAGCTGTTAAGTTATATCAACAAGCACAACCAGCTGAAGGTGCTGAAGGTACTGCTCAAGAAGGTAAGTCAGGCGATGACAATACTGTTGATGGTGACTTCGAAGACGTCTCAGATGATGATAAGAAGTAAACTGAATTAACGATCTGAACACCCCTACGTTACAGACCGTACGCCTCTGTGAGAATAGCAGCTCACAAGGCGATACATATTGAATTTTTAGGAGGAGTTGCCTCATGAATAATACTGAATTATATGAGCGTTTAGGTGTTGATAAGAATGCCTCACAAGATGAAATTAAGAAGGCTTATCGTAAGCTGTCTAAGAAGTATCACCCAGATCTTAACCATGAGGCAGGCGCTGAAGAAAAGTATAAAGAAGTACAAGAAGCATATGAAACCTTAGGCGATGAGCAAAAGCGAGCAATGTATGATCAATACGGTGCAACTGATGGTCAAGCTGGTGGCCAAAGTGGCTTTGGCGGTTTCGGTGGCTTCGGTGGTGGCAATGCCCAATACGGTGATTTCTCTGATCTTGGGGATATCTTTAGCCAAATGTTTGGCGGTGGGTTCCAAGATCCAAATCGACCACGCAAGGGACAAGATTTACAATACCGCATGAATCTAACATTTGAGGAGGCTGTGTTCGGAAAAGATACAACTATTTCGTATACGCGTTCTACGGATAATGGCAAGCAAGAAAATAAGGAATTAAAGGTTACTGTGCCAGCTGGTGTTGAAAATGGTCAACAAATGCGCCTGTCTGGTCAAGGTGAAGCAGGTATTAATGGCGGCCCTTATGGAGACTTATTTGTTGTCTTTCATGTTTCACCATCAAAAGATGGCTTCGAACGTGATGGTGCGACTGTTTACTCACGTATGCCAATTGATTTTACAACCGCAACGCTTGGTGGTGAAATTTCTGTTAAGACAGTTCATGGTGATGTAAAATTGAAGGTACCAGCAGGTACTGCAACTGAGACAAACTTCCGCTTGCGTGGTAAAGGTGCCCCTCATATGCGTAGTAACAATAATGGTGATCATATTGTGACACTGTACGTGGATGTACCAAAGAAATTGAATAAAGACCAAAAGAAAGCACTTGAAGCTTTCCGTGAAGCAATGACTGGAGAACATAAAAAAGGGTTTTTCGGTTAAATAGATTAAACAAGTGACTCAATTTAAGGTTGCTTGTTTTTTTTTGTGTCATAATTAACAACATAAATTGGAGAGTATCTATGTATTTAGGAGATTTAAAAGTATCATTAGGCGGTATGCCTTTAGATCGACCAATAATGACTCGTTTATTGGTTCCTCAGTATGAACCTGTTAGAATTGTTGGTAAAGATGATAATCTTTTGGTACTGGAAATAGATATGCAACAGCGAACAACAATTAATGATTTGCAAAAGTACCACGATAACACATTAGAAATTGTGATACGTGACAACGAACAACAATTGCACAAAATATATGGGTATCGTATTATTGATGATGTTGTTGTACTTGGTTGAGATTAAGGAAGGCTGATATGCAAAGACGAATAGGCTGGCTTGTAGCAACTATTGTGGGAATTGTTGCAATTATTGTGGTTTTAGTATTATATCGTACTAATGGACAACCTACTCGTGTCCAAACCATGGCAGAAGAAACATTGACCCACAATAAACAACCTTTTGCAAAAAAAGGTGACAAAAATAATGGTAAGTACAAGCCGACTAAGAAGGATTTAGCTAATAGTAATTATGTTAAACTTGGCCATATTAAAAAGGTTGGTCAGTACCAAATTACTGAAAGTGGCCTCGTCCAGAAATGGGCGGCTAGTAAACAAGTTAACAGTACGATTATAAATGGTGATATAAGTTACAAAATAGAACAAATCAATGTGATTGAAAACACTGCGCGTACGCAAAATGCATTGTTGTCTGCAAGACGCACGCTAAATGATCGTAAATTAGCATCTAAGTTTACGACATTAGTTATTACCTATACTGTGACTAATAATGGTGCTGTCACGGCAATTACACCAGGAATAACGGCGATTAAATATCCAAACAATGATACGATGTCGGCATTAAGTGGTATATACAATGATGGTCAATTAAATACGGCAGGAATTGTGCCTTATGATACAGTTACAACGACAGCTACGATACTAGTACCAAAACAATTAGTTGCTAATTTGTCATCGATTGACATCCAATTTGCAACGGTAAAAGATTCGTCAGGAAAAGATATTGTGAAACCATCAGCAGTTAAAACAATCACTTTCTAATATGTGAAACAACTGTATTAAATATATAAAAAATGATAATATTATAGGTAGTATCAACCGTCATTTTGGACGGTTTTCTTTTTGAATCAGTTTAAAACGTAGATTCAACGAATAATTTAAAGAAGATAAGGAGTTCCTAATCATGCAAATCGAGTTTCTAGGAACTGGAGCTGGATCGCCAGCACATTTTCGCAATGTGACAAGTATCGCATTACGACTACTTGAGGAAATTAATGAAGTTTGGTTATTTGATGTTGGTGAAGGTACACAACGACAAATGTTACAATCAACAATTCGACCTCGTAAAGTGACAAAAATATTTATCACCCATTTACACGGTGATCACATCTATGGATTACCTGGCTTATTAGCGTCACGATCATTTCAAGGTGGTGAAGACGAGCTAACTATTTATGGTCCGAAAGGTATTCGGCAATTCGTTGAAGTGAGTTTACAGGTGGCACAAACACATTTAACATATCCCATTAAATATGTTGAATTACCTAACTCAGGCGGTGAGGTATTACAGAATGCGAAATTTACGGTAACTGCATTACCGTTAGATCACCGTATCACGTCGTTTGGTTATCGTATAACAGAGCATGCACATCCAGGCGAATTACTTGTTGATAAATTAAAGGCGTTGAACATACCTGCTGGACCACTCTACGGTCAGTTAAAACAAGGTAAAGATATTACCCTTTCAGATGGTCGTCTCATTCGTGGGGCGGATGTTATCGGTGCGCCCAAACCAGGACGTTGTGTGGCGATTATTGGTGATACACGTAAAACTGATAATACAATTTTATTAGCTAAACATGCCGATGTTTTGGTTCATGAATCGACATATGGTAAAGGCGAAGGAAAACAGGCACGTAACCATTTCCATACAACCAGTATTCAAGCTGCCACAATTGCAGAGAAAGCACAAGTCGGTCGTTTGTTATTAACACATATATCGGCACGTTATGCTGGTAAAGCAGCAAATGAATTGGCTTATCAAGCGCGCGCAATTTTTTCGAACACACGCGTTGTTAATGACTTTGACGTGTTTGATGTGCCATTTGGCAAACAAGATAATACGAAACCGATGAAAGTGACAATGACTGATGAGGATGATTAAGTAAAGGGGGCAAGGCATGATCGATTCACGTTATCAATGGGAATATCCGGAAGTGAGTCATCAACAGGCGATTAAACAGATTAGTGAATCTTTTGGTGTTTCAAAACTAATCGCTAAAATACTGGTTAACCGTGGATATGATACCGTTGAGACTGCGAATACTTTTCTAAGACCTGAATTAACGGATTTGTATGATCCGTTCCTCTTGCATGATATGGATAAAGCTGTTGCTCGCATCATGCAAGCGATTGATACCGGTCAGAAAATTGTTGTCTATGGTGATTATGATGTTGATGGTATGACAAGTACTGCCATCATGACTTGGGCACTGGAGTTAATGGGTGCAGATGTGACTTATTTTATTCCCAGCCGATTTAAAGATGGCTATGGACCAAATCTTGAGAATTACCAACAATTAGCAGCAGAGGGTATGCAACTATTGGTGACCGTTGATAATGGTGTTTCTGGAAAAGATGAAATTGCTTGGTTAATGGCTCAAGGGATTGATGTGGTGATTACTGATCATCATGAGTTGCCCTCAGAACTACCAAATGCAACGGCAATTGTTCATCCGCGGCATCCAGCGGGTAATTATCCGTTTGGTGGCCTTTCAGGGGCAGGCGTTGCTTTTAAAGTTGCTTCTGCTTTGCTTGAAGAACCCGCTGATGAAGTCTTGGATTTAGCGGCACTTGGTACAGTAGCTGATGTGATGTCACTGACTGACGAAAATAGAATCATTGTGAAACATGGCCTTGCAAATATTAAATTAGATCCACGACCCGGTGTTGCTGCACTATTGTCTGCAGCAGGCGTACAATTATCGGATGTGGATTCTTCGACCATTGGGTTCACTTTAGCTCCAAGACTAAACGCTCTGGGACGTTTGGAAGATGCAACGACAGGTGTGCAATTGTTGTTAATGGATACATTGGAGAGTGCTGAACCACTGGCTGAACATATTAATGAACTAAATCAAAAGCGGCAACAGTTAGTCAATGACATCACACAGGCAGCTGAACAACAAGTCCAACAATTATCGGATCAACCCGTTTTAGTTGTTGCGGGGGAAGGATGGCATGAAGGTGTGCTAGGAATTGTTGCTAGTAAGTTAGTTGAACAAACTGGCAAGCCAACAATTGTGCTTAATATTGATGGTGATGAGATGAAAGGATCTGGTCGTTCTATTCCAGCCTTTGATCTATTTACGGCACTTGATGGTCACCGAGATTTAATGACTAGTTTTGGGGGCCATGCAAGTGCAGCAGGTATGACCATACCCACGCAGTATTTGGCTCAAATGAGAGACGTTTTAAAAGTAGAGGCAGACCAGCAAAAATTAGCAACAGCACAGAAACCAACTATTCAAATTGCAGATGAGGTGACTGCCACTGATTTTACACAACAAAATTTTGATAATTTACAGGTATTAGCTCCGTTTGGGGAAGGCAATCCCGAACCGAAGTTTATGCTTAATTTGCAGAGTGTTAATCAAGTGAAAACGATGACGAATGGTAAACATTTGCGATTCATGGCCCAGACTGATACGGGTCAATTGCCAGTTGTTGCCTTTGGATGGGGAAAGCAAGCCAACACGTTAACCGGTCATTTTTCATCCTTTCAAATTGTTGGCACAATGAGTCAAAATTCATATCGCGGTAATACAACTTATCAGCTAATGTTGCAAGATATGAAAGCTACAGGGTCAGCTTTATTAGATTGGCGTACGAGTCATTTGACAAAACAAAATTTTGATAAACCAGGCACATATGTTTTCTTTAGAGAAAAACATTATCAACAATTGTCAGCTTATATTGGTCAGGCGGGGCAAGCATTGATGTGGCAAGAAGCGCTAGGACAAGAAAATATACAAACAATGGTATTGGTTGATCTACCTGAAGAATTAGGACAATTACGATCTTTATTAAGTGAAACAACACCAAGTATATTAGCGCCAATGTTTTACGTACAGACACCAGTTTATTTACAAACAATGCCAAATAAACAAGTGTTTTCAAAGGTCTATAAATTTTTACATGTATTTAAAGATATTAATATGCGGACACAATTTGAAGCAATGGCAAAACATTTGCAGATTAATCAATTAACATTAAAACTGATATTAAAGGTGTTTTTAGATGCAAAATTTGTTATAATCGAGAATGGTGTTTTAAATGCTGTGCCGAATCCAACGCCAACAAAGTTGACTCAAACAAGGACGTTCCAAAGGTTTATGGTGCAGCGAGATCTTGAACAACAATTAATTTACAGCACGACAGCTGAATTAGAGACTTTATTAATGAATTTGAGTAAGCAGGAGAGCGAAACTGATGTTGGATTTAAATAACTATATTGCTTCTATTCCGGATTTTCCAGAGAAAGGGGTTATTTTCCGTGATCTAACGCCACTCTGGGGTAATGCAGAGGCCTATGCAGAGGCCACTCATCGTATTGCAAGTTTTGCTAAAATGCGCGATGTTAATGTTGTGGTTGGACCAGAATCACGGGGCTTTTTAGTTGGGGCACCAGTTGCAAATGAATTAGGAACTGGTATCGTTTTGGCAAGAAAGCCTGGCAAATTACCACGTGAAACGATTCGTGAGAAGTATACGTTAGAGTATGGTGAGGCTGCATTGGAGATGCATAAAGATGCCATTAAACCAGGCGAAAAAGTTTTAATTACTGACGACTTACTGGCAACGGGCGGTACGATTGCTGCAACAATCAAACTTGTCGAAGCATTAGGTGGTGAAGTCGTTGGATTGGCCTTTATGATTGAATTGAACGAATTACATGGGCGTGAGCAATTAGCTGGTTATGAAATTCTGTCATTAACGAATTTTTAAAAATAAGTTTTTTTTAAGCTTTATTTTGAAAATTTAATTTATAATTAAATATAAATGATAGGGTCGGGCTAGTAAATATCCGATCCTTTTTTATTACATATAGAGATATATATAATAAAGTAGCTCAAAATTATACATAGGAGCATCTGAAACGATGATGAATGTAAAAAGTAGAACAACGTACATATTAGCTAGTTTTGCAATGATTATGTTGATTTTTATTCAAATGATTAATCCACAAGATCATAGTATTTTATACCATTTTTTTACATGGTTAACGTGGCCAACAATCTTTTTTCTTTGTGGATACGCCATTGATGAAAAGATTAACTTAAAACAAGGGATTAAGTTGGCTGTTAAACAATATTTGGTACCATATTTTATGCTGGGTATCTTAGTCATTATTCTGAACAAAATTATTCAAATATTGTCGTTAACAAAGTGGCTCAACGCACCATTTGGATCGATGCGCGCAGGATTAAAAACGTTATTATATGGTAATGGCGTTCCAGTGACGACAATTTTTGGCTTTTTGGATACTGGTATTGGTTTATTATGGCTATTAATGGCGTTATTTGTTAGTACAATATTGATGTTGTTTCTTTCAAGAGTAAGAAGGACATCATTAATTATTGTTGTCATTACGATATTAACAGGCATTGGTTTTTATTTGGCAACTTTCATTCAGATACCCTGGGCATTTGAAGAAGCTTTCGTTGCCTTGCCATATGTATTTGTAGGTTTTCATTATCGAAAATTACGTGAATGGTCCGGTGGATTAACGACTATTATGGCATCATTAATGATAAATTTGGTCATGTCTGCATCGACAGGGTTAGATATGGTGGTTGCTTACACACCATTTTGGATTTTAGGAACGTTAACTGGATTAATCAGTTTATTGGGTTTAATTACTATGGCACAGAGCGTTGCTAATTATGACAAATTAGCACCCTTGTTTTTAACAATTGGTAGTTATTCAATCGTTAATGTTGTTGTCTACATTTTTATTAATACAGTTACGCCTATTCATAATTATGTTGATAAAGTTTTACCAACAGGGGTCATTAATTTTGCGTTAAGTTGGTTAATAACGTTAATTTTGGTAGTCATTGGCAAGTTGTTGGTAGTCAAATTATTGAAGTTTATTGAAGGTAAAAAGGGTGCATTGAATGAAAAATCTTCTAACTAGACATAAATTGGTGAGTCCAAATCTTAATAATTGGATGAAATTATTAATTATTGGTCTTGTTTTGAGCGTTTGTACCACGGTTGCTTTGCAATTTGCTATGTATTATCAAGTTTGGGGACGTTTTGATCAAACACTTGACCTCGGGCAAGCGATTGAAACATCGATTCATTTTTTAACGCGTCAACAAGCCATTTTTACAATTATTGCTTGCTTAATTGTTTTTATTTTTATTGTCGTATTGGTTAATCATTTATTTATTGGGACAGCCATCTATTTGACGATTTCTATTATTATATTTGTTGCTGAATATATGAAAATGAAATCAAGAAATGAACCCATTTTATTTAGTGATATGTCTGAAGTAACAGCTGTTGGTGGTTTAACGCAAATGGTTGATAAAAATTTGATGATGTTTGCAATTGGTGGCATTATTGTGCTTTTTGTTGGCGCAATACTACTAGAATTTTGGGTTCGACGGAAAAGGGCTGGACGATTTGCAGATTCAATTGTACGAATGATGGTGCAACAAACGGGGACTCGTATTGGTGTATTGGTTGTCTTATTTATCATCTTAGCAACGCCTTTTGTTGCCAATGCGGATCAAAATAGAGCTATTTTGAATCATTTTAACTATGAATGGCAGAGTTTTAATACTGGTGAAGATGCTATGCTAAATGGACCAGTGATGACATTTGTCTCGAATATATCGAGTGTCATTATGCGTCAACCGGCTGGTTATTCGCAAAAATCAATGGTGTCTTTGCAAAAAAAGTATACAAAGTATGCAAATTCATTAAATAAAACAAGACAAGATAATTTAAAAGGACAAACGGTAGCTTACATATTAAGTGAGTCTTTAACAGACCCCGATAATGTACCCGGATTGAAGTATAAAGGTACTGATGTTTTTCAAAATATCAAACAAATTCAAAAAAAGTCAGTATTTTCTGGTAAGATGTTGTCATCAGGTTATGGTGGTGGGACTGCCAATATTGAATACATGACGTTGGCTGGCTTTCCATTAGCGACTTACGCACCAGAAATGGTTGTGCCATATACACAGTTAGTGCCAGCTGCAAATGAAGTACCAACAATTACTAATCTATTCCAACAACGTGAAGTTATTCATCCTTATGTTGGGACATTTTACAATCGACGTGATGCGTATAACAAAATTGGCATCCAAAAATTCTATACAACGGATGGTAAACAATATAAATATCCGGAAAAATATTTGAAGAGTGTTGGTTCTGATAGTAATTATCCCGCTGATAAATATTCATACAAATATTTGGAAAATAAAATTGCAGCAGCTGATGGTACGAAATCACAGTTCTTACAATTAATGACAATGCAGAATCATATGCCTTATTCAGCAGATCAATATCCAAATAGTCAATATAAAGTTCTAGAACCAGCAGTTTCAAAGAGCACAAAAGAAACGGTTAAAAGTTACATTACAGGTGTTCACTATACTGATGTTGCAACAAAAGATTTGATCAATCAATTAGAAAATATGTCACGTCCAGTAACATTGATTTTTTACGGTGATCATTGGCCAGGTGTATTTACATTCGTTGATCAAGATAAGCAACTCAAGCGATCGCATGAAACTGATTATTTTATTTATCAAAATAAAGCAGCCCGGGAAAAGAGTGGCCTCAGTACAGATTTGAAGAATCGTGCTTATGCTTCACCAAGTGATTTTCCTGCATTAGCATTAGAAGCAACCAATAGTAAATTGACACCATTTTTTGCATTACAGACAAAAGTGACAGAAGAATTACCAGCATTTGCAAATTATACACGGGGAACGTTTGTTAATAATAAAGGGCATGAGTTAAAAACGAAAGACTTAACGAATAAGCAGAAAAAGTTATTACATGATTTTAAGTTAGTCCAGTATGATCTAAGTTCAGGTAAACATTATTTATCAGAAAAGTTTACGAAGCAATAAGAGTCATGTCATGAAATGAAAAGGGTCTATGAATCTGATATTTTCAGATTCATAGACCCTTTTTGATTGCTATATTGAAATATTATTTTGTTGATACCTGTTTGATTTTAAGTGGGAAGTAACGATCAACTAATAAACGATAAATAAATGGCACTTTCAGGATAAGCCATGAAAAGACGGTTGTATAAATAATTCGTGCGAACATTAAACCTAAATAAATAAACAAACTATATGTGATGAACCAGTCATGCGCTTGTAAAAAGTGCATTAATTCTGCATCTAATAAGCTAATATCCACTGAGTGAACACCTAAAATAACTAAAGAATATCGCCCAACATAACTAAGAATCCTAGCCAAGTGTGTCCAGTGTTTCTCAATTAATAACGCAATACTTAGAATGACAATTGAACTACCAAAGCCACCTAAGACAGCAGCTAACATATTATCAGCTAAGCCACGATTTAATTCATATGCACCGCTAAAAGAACTAATCAACCATAAAGCAGCACCAACGATAAAAATAAGTGGATTTGAAAAAATTGTGTTTTCGGACCAATGCTTGGTAATTATTGATAACCAATGGCCAAATAAATAATATATTTGAACTTCAAGAGCAGTTTGTAAAGACCATGGGAAATAACCATAATTTGCCAATAAACAACCTAATAAGAATAACAAGCTAACGATAATGAACCGTAGATATTCTTTATTGACAGTCATTAACAAGTAAAAAATAATATTAGCAATAAACATGGTCAATAAAAACCAAATGGCGCCAACATGAGCAGTTAACTCAAAACCAAAAGGGGAATGAGCGGTTGCGCCATTACCATAAATAATTGGCATTAAAGTTTGGAAGTTTAAATAATGTTTGTGTTTAACCAAGAAACTAATAATGGCTCGTAAAATTGTATAAAAAATAATAATTATAAAAAATGGTGTTAATAATGTATTCGTACCTGTTTTAATAACATCTTTAATTTTTTTAGGATGATAGAAATATCCTGAAATAACAAAAAATATAGGTAAGTTGGCAGCAAATATTAGATTGGATTGCCAAGTTCCCCAAAGTCCTGTCATTGAATGACCAATAATGACAAGATAAATTGCAATTGCACGAGCGATATCGAACAAAAGATTACGTTTAGCGACTGTCATGTTAATACCTTTCTTAAATAAACTCAACTAGTTGTCATCTTAACATGTCATTTAAGGTTTAACAATTGGTCATGTAGTAAATTTTTATGTTAAAATAGCTAATATTGATATGATTAGAGGGGGGATTTAATGAAAACTGAACGTGAAATAATGTTATCAGCTAAGCTATATAATTCGGCTGATAAGGAATTAGCTGCATTGCGTAAAGCGGGGAAAAGACGCGCCGCATTGTACAATCAGATAGCGCATGAAGAAGAGAAACAGGTTCAAGGCTTGTTAGAAGACATGCTGGGAAGCGTGGGTGCTAATAGTTATATTGAGCCAAGTGTGTATATTGATTATGGTAAAAATATCTATGTTGGTGAATCATTTTATGGTAATACTGGGTTGACAATTTTAGATACCTGTGAAGTACATATTGGGGATCATGTTATGATTGGCCCACGAGTTAGTATTATTACAGCCGGACATCCGATCGATGCAGGTGTGCGTACTCGTGGATTAGAATTTGGAAAGCCCATAACGATTGGCAACAATGTTTGGATTGGCGCTAATGTTTTTATTGGTCCTGGTGTAACCATTGGTGATAATTCAGTGATTGGTGGGGGCGCCGTCGTTGTGAAAGATATCCCAGCCAATTCAGTTGCTGTTGGCAATCCGGCAAAAGTTATGCGTGAGATAACCGCTGAAGATAAAGTCTATTGGGAACAGCAAGAAAAAGATTATTTTGTGAATCGAAAGAATAATTAATTTTAAACACTTTGTTCAACACGCTTAAAATACTGATAGCAAAGCCAAATAGTGATGATAAATGACTGATGCATTGGTTATCTTTTCATTTAATTGTTGCTTAGAGTGACATTAATTTTATAGAAAAAAGTTTGGATAACAGTTGTTATGACCAGCTGAAAAGGACGTCAATCTATCAATTTGATTGGTAGATTGACGTCCTTAAGCGTGTTCCAAAAGAATAAAATTTTGGTATCACAATCGGCTTCATAACGGCTTTTGTTTCACTCACTTTTTATTTGATGTTATTGCGATAGAGTCCAATGACACGACCTATTATTTGGATATTTGTTGTTATAACAGATTTTAGATTGTTGTTTTCTGGTTGTAATCGGAAATGGTCATTTTCTTTAAAATAGCGATAGACACGTTGATGAGAGTCATTATCATCGTTCATTTGAACCACAATAATATCACCGTCTGTTGCAGTTGTTTGCTTTTTAACAATTAAATAATCATGATTTAGTATCCCAATGTTAATCATCGTGTTGCCATGATGCCTTAAGACAAACACGTCAGGTTCATGAGTAGGTATTAAATTTTGCAGTAAAAGCGGTTTTTCAGTTATTAATGAATCAGCAGCGTTGATGTTAGTATGATGTTGTAGAAAAGCGAGACCAGCATTAGTAACTTTAATAGCCCGTGTTTTTTCTGCAGTTTTATCAATAAAGCCCCTTTTTTGTAGGCGCATTAAATGACCATGTACTGTTGACGAAGAAGCTAAGTCAACACCAGCACCAATTTCACGAATAGTAGGTGGATATCCCCGCTTTTTTTGTACATCATTAATATACTGTAAAATTTCAAATTGTTTTGTAGATTTTTGAGTCATTGTCAAATCTCCTTTAGTACTAGTCTATTGTACGATAAAACAGAGAGATGTGTTAGGTAAGCTAATGGCATGATTATTAGCTAAAATATGATAAAATAGATACATTCAATTCAGAAAAGGTGGAAATGATATGACTGAAACCGATCATATAATGGCTGTTCGTTCACGAATTAACGAATTGGCAGCAAAAGCAAAATCGCCAGAAGGTTTGACTAAAGACGAAATTGCAGAACGTGCAGATTTACGTGCAGAATTTTTAGATAATTTTAGAAAATCATTCCGTTCACAAGTTGAAATGTTACAAGTTTATGATGAAAATGGAAAAGAGGTCACACCAGAAAAAGTGAAGAAAATTCAACAAGAAAAAGGATTACGAGATAATTAGTTGTTCAGTTCGCTAGTCAAATGCCGGATAGTTCGCTATAATGATACTTGAATATATTTTTGGAGTAATAAAATGAGTACAACTATTTGGATTGTCATTGTCGTTATTGCCGCAATAGTTGGTGCTATTGCTGGTTTCTTCATTGCACGTCGTTCTATGGAGACGTACATTAAGAATAATCCCCCTATTTCAGAAGAAATGATGAAATCTATGATGTCATCGATGGGACAAAAGCCTTCACAAAAGCGTTTGAACCAAATGATGGCACAAATGAAGAATCAAGCACAAACTTCTTCAAAGAAGAAATAGTGGTTAAAGAGGTTGAGTTATTATCGCTCAGTCTTTTTTTTTCGACAAAAAAACAGGTTATTTATTAATAGCCTGTTTCATCATGCAACATTATTTATTGTCTTCATCTTTAGTTTTAGGATGTGGATCAACGTAAACCCAATTAGGATCGATTTCGTCGTCAAGTTTATCAAAAGCTGTTTGTAGCGTATCGCCAAATTCAGCAGTGTTTGCTTCATTTAGTTTGATACGTTTGTCAATATAAATTGGGTCACCAAAAGCCATTGTAACGTTGTGGCGTTTGAATAATCCAGAGAACTTGACAGGACCTTGATAAACAATTGGTACTAATGGTGCACCAGATAATTTTGCAATCATTAATGCGCCACCTTTCATTTCTTCGGAATGCCGACTACCAGAGGGAAACATAATCAGACTTAATGGTGTCTTTTTTAAATTTCTAACAGGTGTTTTAATAGCCGATGGCCCTGGATGCGCACGATCAACTGAAAAAGCATTGGCATGGATCAAAATCCAGCGTAAAATAGGATTCTTGAAAAGTTCTTTTTTAGCCATAAAGCTAAATTTATGAGGCCAACCAGCTAATGCAAAGAAGATAGGCTCCCACCAAGTACGGTGTGGGGCAACTAAAATGAAGTTGCCTTGTGGTAATTTGTTTGTCCCTAATATTCGATACCGACCATTTATTAGCCAGACAATACCTACAGCGACATAACGTATGAATGAATAGAACATGTTTGTTCATCCTCCCTAATAATAACGTCTTATTATCCCACATACATGGCGTTTTTGGCAAACGAGGATGATTTCAGGAGATCAATTTTATGGAAGTTAATTTATTACCAGATGAACGCATTGATATGTTATATAATGACGACGTTCATATTATTCAAAGTAAGGATGTTTTTTCATTTTCACTAGATGCAGTTTTACTGGCAAATTTTGCAACACCGCGTAAAGGCGGTCGAGGGTTGACTGTTGATTTAGGCGCTGGTAATGGGGCTGTATCACTATTTATGGCACATAAAGTCGCTGGGAAAATTATAGGTGTTGAAATTCAAAAACGTTTAGCCGATATGGCGCAACGATCAGTTATGATGAATGATTTGACGGAAAAAATTCATATCATGAATGCAGATATGCGTGATATTTTTAATGACATTAAACCAGGTACGGCTGATATGGTCGTGTCTAATCCACCATATTTTACAGTTGATAATGATCAAACAATTATGCACGAAAATAAACATTTTGCCATTGCTCGTCATGAAATTATGGCAGATTTAGATTTAGTCACCTATACAGCCAAGAAACTATTAAAAAATAAGGCGCACTTCTTTATGGTTCATCGACCAGATCGCTTATTTGAGATTTTAGACGCTTTACAAAAAAATCATCTTGCACCGAAACGAATACAATTTGTTTATCCAAAGGCGGGGGAGACTGCGAATATTTTGCTCATCGATGCTATCAAGGATGGTCAGTTAACTGGTGCCAAAATTTTACCACCAATTGTGACTCACAATGATGATGACACCTATACGGATGCCGTTTTGTCAATTTACGAAGGTAGAAATCAACATGAATAAGCCATATTATATGTATGTGTTGTTAACGGCTGATAATATGCTTTATTGTGGGTTTACGGATGATGTTGGGAAACGCTTTGCAGTGCATGAAGCAGGCAAAGGAGCGAAATTTACTCGTCCAGCGAAGCGTCATCCATTACGAGTTATTTATGCTGAAGCTTTTCCTACAAAACATGATGCTTTACATGCTGAAGCAATGTTTAAGCAGTTAACACGACCACAAAAAGAACAATTTTTGCGTCATCACCAAGTCAAAGAGTTTTTAACGAAGTAATAACTATTGACAGGTAAAGAAGAAGTGCGTAAAATTAGTTATTGGTTTTATACCAAAATACTCACTAGTACTCAATAGTTTGACGGGTGCCCCTTTACCGGGTCGCCAGGCTACATGCGAGTCTAGGTGGAAAAAACATTTGGAGGCAGATACTCATGGCAGTAATCTCAATGAAGCAATTACTTGAAGCTGGTGTACATTTTGGACACCAAACACGTCGTTGGAATCCAAAGATGTCAGATTACATCTTTACGGAACGTAACGGCATTTACATTATCGATTTGCAAAAGACAGTTAAGTTGGTTGATCAAGCATATAACTATGTACGTGATGCAGCAGCTGATGGCGCAACGGTTTTGTTTGTTGGTACTAAGAAGCAAGCACAAGACTCAATTGCTGAAGAAGCAACTCGTGCAAATATGTACTACGTTAACCACCGTTGGTTGGGTGGTACTTTGACTAACTGGAAGACAATCCAATTACGTATTGCTCGTCTAAAGGAATTGCGTGCAATGGAAGAAGACGGTACTTTTGATCGTTTGCCTAAGAAGGAAGTTTCTTTGTTAATTAAGCAACGTGAGAAGTTGGACAAGTTCTTGGGTGGTATCGCTGATATGCCTAAGATTCCTGATTTGATGTTTATCGTTGATCCACATAAGGAACAATTAGCAGTGCAAGAAGCACATAAGTTAAACATTCCAATTGTTGCAATGGTCGATACAAATGCTGATCCTGATCAAATTGATGTTAAGATTCCTTCAAATGATGACGCTATCCGTGCGGTACGTTTGATTACTTCAAAGATGGCAGATGCTATTATTGAAGGTAACCAAGGTGAAGATTCTGTTGAAGAAGCTGATTTCGCAGCTGAAGGTGACAAGCCTGCTTCAATCGAAGAATTGACTGATCTTGTTGAAGGTAAGAAGAACTAATTATCTTTTAATTTGATAGCAAAAGAGCTTGTTCTTTGTTGAGAACAAGCTTTTTTTGCGCTCTACGCAAAACTCATGTAAAATGAGTATTAGATATCTAACGTGTGTATAGAAAATCGTTATATTTTCGTGTATACTAGTTGAGATAAGATTTAGCATATACAAGGAGACCATAAAATGGCTATTACTGCTTCACAAGTTAAAGAATTACGTGAAAAGACTGGCGTTGGTATGATGGATGCCAAGAAGGCATTGGTTCAAACTGATGGTGATATGGACAAAGCAATCGATGCTTTGCGTGAAAAGGGAATGGCAAAGGCTGCTAAGAAGGCTGATGCTGTTGCTGCTGAAGGTATGACTTACGTTGTTTCAAAGGATAACAAAGCAGCTATCATCGAATTGAACTCACAAACTGACTTCGTTGCTGGTAACGCAGAATTTAATGAATTGCTACACGCTGTGGCTAACGCAATCGTTGAATATGCACCAGCAAATGTTGCCGATGCTTTGGCACTACAAGTTGCTGAAGATCAGACATTAAATGATATGATCATTCACACAACACAAATCACTGGTGAAAAGATTACATTACGTCGTTTCGCAGTTGTTGAAAAAGCAGCAGGTCAAGTATTTGGTACTTATTCACATATGGGTGGTCGTATTTCATCACTTGTATTGTTGGATGGCTCAGATGAGCAAGTGGCTAAAGATGTTGCCATGCACGTTGCAGCAATTGCGCCAAAGTATGTTTCTGCTGAAGAAGTGCCAGCCGATGTATTAGACCATGAAAAGGCCGTACAAATGAAGTCAGAAGACTTGGCAGGTAAGCCTGATAACATCAAAGAAAAGATGGTTGAAGGTCGTTTGCACAAGTTCTTGGCAGAAATTGCATTGGTTGACCAACCATTTGTTAAGGGTGATGGTAAAGAAACTGTTGCCAAGTATGTTGCAAGCAAAAACAGTAAGGTCGTTTCATTTGTTCGCTATGAAGTTGGTGAAGGAATTGAAAAGAAGGTAAATGACTTTGCTGCTGAAGTTGCAGCTCAAATGGGTGAATAGAGACCGAGGCGATTGAATGATGGCAGATGTAAAGTACAAACGAGTATTGTTAAAGTTATCAGGTGAGGCTTTGTCTGGTGAACGTGGTTATGGTATTGATCCAGAAACGGTTAACAATATCGCAGCGGAAATCAAAGAAGTTTATGAACTAGGTGTTGAAATTGCAATCGTCGTTGGCGGTGGTAATTTATGGCGTGGTGAAGCTGGTGCAAAATTAGGTATGGAACGTGCCCAAGCTGACTACGTTGGTATGTTAGGAACAACCATGAATGCTTTAGCATTGCAAGATGCACTTGAATCACACGAAGTACCAACACGTGTACAAACTGCTATTGAAATGCGCCAAGTCGCAGAACCATATGTTCGCCGTAAAGCTGTTCGTCACTTGGAAAAGGGACGGGTCGTTATTTTTGGCGCTGGTACAGGTTCACCATATTTTTCAACGGATACAACTGCAGCTTTGCGTGCAGCTGAGATTAATGCTGAAGCAATTTTAATGGCCAAAAATGGTGTTGATGGTGTTTACAGTGATGATCCTCGTAAGAATCCAAGCGCAACAATGTTTGAAAAGTTAACCCATAAAGATATTATTGCTAAGGGCCTAAAGGTTATGGATTCAACTGCATCAACATTATCAATGGATAACAATATTAATTTAGTGATTTTTAATATGAATACATCTGGTAATATTAAGCGAGTTGTCCTTGGTGAAAATATTGGCACAACTGTGGAGGTAGATTAGTATTATGGCTAATGCAATTATTGAATCAGCAAAAACGCGTATGAGTAAGGCTGGTGACGCATTACGTCGTGAATTAGGTAATATCCGTGCGGGTGTCGCTAATCCATCAATTCTTCGTAATATTACGGTAGAATATTATGGTGCAGACACACCATTAAATCAATTAGCATCGGTTACAGTACCTGAAGCACGTGTTTTGTTAATTACACCATTTGATAAAACGGCATTAAAGGGTATTGAGCAAGCTATTTTTGCATCTGACTTAGGATTAACACCGGCTAATGATGGTTCAGTTATTCGTTTGGTAATTCCAGCTTTGACAGAAGAAAGTCGTCAGTCATTAGCAAAAGAAGTTAAGGCTGAATCAGAAAAAGCGAAAGTGGCTGTTCGTAACGTCCGTCGGGATGCAATGGATGATGCTAAAAAAGCTTTGAAGAACAACGATTTATCAGAAGATGAAGCACATAGTATCGAAGATGACATTCAAAAAGCAACAGATGCTGCGATTAAGAATGTTGACAGCATTGCAGCTGAAAAAGAAAAAGAGTTATTAACAATTTAAGTTAATGATTTATTTTTAAAAAGAATTGAGGACATGACGTGCTCAATTCTTTTTTATATCTTAATCATTTCATTAATAATTTAGTACTTTATTTGTGTATAATATTTAAGGATGGTATATATTCTATTAAGGACATCTATTTTTAGGAGTAGTACGGTATCGTTTTTTAGATGATAACCTGATGTACAGGGAGGATGGCTCATGGATAACGAGCAAAAGTTATCACGATCAAATCGTGATAATAAAAAAAATAAAAAAAAGTCTCATAAGGTACGCAATATTATTTTGAGTATCTTATTAGTCATTATTTTAGCAGTAGCGGGCTTGTTTGGATACGCTTATATGCAAACAAAAGGTGCGATTGATAAGTCTTATGTTGCACCAACAATGAAAAAGTCACGTGATGTTTCTAAGGTCATTAGTTCTGGTAAGCCAATTTCAATCTTACTATTGGGTACTGATACGGGTGAATTAAATCGTCATTACAAAGGTCGGACGGATTCGATGATGTTAGTGACAATTAATCCGAAAACAAATAAAACGACGATTATGTCAATTCCACGTGATACGTTGATTGCAATTGTGGGCTATGAAAATACTTTCCCACAAAAGATTAATGCGGCATATTCATACGGTTCATCAGCAACAACGATTAAGACAGTTCAAAAGTGGTTAAATGTGCCAATTGACTATTATGCACTCGTTAATATGGGTGGTATGGAGAAGGTTGTTAATAAAATTGGTGGTATCAAAGTAACATCACCATTGACCTTTAGTTTTAATCCAGATACTGCTCACGCAACTGGTAATAATCTATATAACTTTACGAAGGGTTCAAGCACCTATACGCATAATGGCAAAACCTATACAGAAATGACTGGTAAGGCTGCTTTAGCATTTTCTCGGATGCGTTATGATGATCCTCAGGGTGATTATGGTCGTCAAACACGACAACGTTTAGTTTTGCAAGGGATTATTCAAGCTGCTAAGGATAATCCAACAAAGTTATTGAATTCTGGTTTCTTAAATTCAATTTCAGATTCAACACAGACTGATTTATCATATGGTGATATGATTTCAATCGTTCGCAAGTATGCGAAAGCTGCTGGTCATGTGGAAAATGATCATATCCAAGGACAAGGTTACAGTCTATCATCTGGATCAACTGAGGTTGTGACTAGTGATGAACAACAGCGTGCGACAAATGTCTTACGTAAATCGCTTGGTTTGAAAGCAGCTAAGTCAGGACCGTTATATGGTGGCAATATCTCAACAGCAACCATGAGTTCAATTGGGGTACCCACAAATTAGTCTTGTTTAGTAAACAAGCGTATCATATTGTATTATCAGAATGAAGTATGATAAAAATTGTTGCATTTAAAATTAATTATACAAGACCTGTTTCCAAGATATGTTTGGAAACAGGTCTTTTATATGCTTGGTTTTGATTAGTCTAGACCACACATGTTAGGATTTCTAACACATTTTACCGTTCTTTTGGCACACATGATTATACTGATGTTAAGTTATTTAAAGAAAGAGCAGGTGATTCGAATGAACGGCGCAGATGTTGCATGGGTTTTAATTAGTGCTGGTTTAGTTTGGTTAATGGTTCCAGGATTGGCATTATTTTATGGTGGTTTATCAGAAACACGCACGACAGTAAATACATTGGCAATGGTCATGATTGCCATCGCGGTTGGTGGTGTTGTCTGGTTTACAGTTGGCTATTCACTAGCATTTAGTGGATCAGGGCCAATTATTGGTAACTTAGATGCTGCATTCTTACATCACGTTTCAATGACTGAGAGCACACGAAACTTAGGTATTTCCGACGGCCTGTTTGCTTTATTTCAAGGAATGTTCCCAATGATTACCATGGCTATTATTGCTGGGTCAGTTGTTGGTCGAATGAACTTTAAAGCGTTTATCTTATTTTTAGTCGCATGGATGTTATTAGTTTATGTGCCATTAGCACACATGATTTGGGGCGGTGGTATTCTTGCTCAGCATGGTGCGCTTGATTTTGCTGGTGGAGATGTTGTTCATATCTCCTCAGGTGTTTCAGGATTAGTTTTGGCATTAATGATTGGTAAGCGACGAGTTGTGCAAGATTCAAGTGGTAATAATTTGTTGGCAACGGTTATTGGTGGCGGTCTCTTGTGGTTTGGTTGGTTTGGGTTCAACGCTGGTTCTGCTTTAGCAGCAGATGGAGTTGCCATTGTTGCCTTTACAAATACAAATATTGCGGCAGCCTTTGCCATGTTAACTTGGGTGTTACTTGATTTTTCATTATTCAAACGTGTTCGTATTTCAGGAGCCATATCTGGTGGGGTCGCTGGTTTAGTAGTTATCACACCTGGTGCTGGATTTGTACAGCCAATGAGTGCCATGTTGATGGGAATCATCGTTGCAGTCGGCACATATTTTGCAACAACTGTTATTAAGTATCGTTTAGGATACGATGATACATTAGATGCATTTGGCCTCCATGGTGTTGGTGGTGTGATTGGTGGTATCTTAACTGGTGTCTTTGCTTCAAAGCCTTTGGCGGGTGAGTCAGTTAGCTGGCAGTTGATTGGCACACAAATCGGAGCTATTTTGGTAACAATTGTCCTGGTTGTTATCGTTACGTTTGTTATTGCAAAAGTGGTTAATTTGATAACACCATTGCGGGTTGATGAAGCAGTTGAAGAAGACGGACTAGATTATGACTTACATGGTGAGGTAAATGTCTAGTTTATTGACGGCTTAAGGTAAATGGGTTAGTATAAGGCAATGGATAAATATGACAACAATGTAAAGAATATCTTTACATTAGTAAAATAATAAAAAGGGAGGCAATCATATGTTTGGAATGAATATGTTGAATAAGAAAGTTGATCGCGCTGTTCGTGCATATAAGAACATGAAAATTGAGCGCCACCATAACGATTGTCAGCATACAAATGCTCACTAATTTCGCGATGATTATAACGTTGTGGTCACATTTAGGTCACTAAAATTTTTGAGAGTGAGACAAAAGGCATCAGTCTTTTGGACCACGTTTAAGGGTGTCAATCTATCAATCAAATTGATAGATTGGCACTTTTTTCATCTGGTCGTAACGACTGATGTACCAACTATTTCTTTATTAGAAAATAATCGTTATTTGATGTTATGAGATTTCACAAATTTAAAGTATACCAATTTATACCAAATTCGTAAAAAAATGGCTCATATTTATTGACCAATAAATATTAACGCGTGATAATGGTTTTTGTAATTAAAAAAACAAATAAAAAATACTATACCATTTATAAAAATGATCGAGTTGTATAAGGAGAACAGATATGTTTTGTGGAATCGTTGGATTTACTGGAAATAATTACCAATCAGCCCCCATCTTGTTAAAAGGGTTACAAAAATTAGAATATCGGGGCTACGATTCCGCTGGTTTGTATGTTGCTGATGAAAAAGCTGGTACAGACCAATTAGTGAAAGAGAACGGACGTGTCTCAGAATTAGCAAAGCTGGTATCATCAAAACATGTTACTGGTAGTGCAGGTATTGCACATACACGTTGGGCAACTCATGGTGAACCATCAGTAGCCAACGCCCATCCTCACGTGTCAGCAGATGGTCGTTTTTATCTCGTTCATAATGGCGTTATCGAAAATTATGCTGAGTTAAAGCAACAATATTTAGCGGGTGTTCATTTTGAATCAGATACTGATACTGAAGTTGCTGTCCAAATGATTGATAAGTTTGTTAAGGCAGGCGCCACAACGCTTGCAGCATTAAAAAAGCTAATTTCGTTGATGGATAAAAATTCTGCCTATGGCTTTTTGTTAATGGATCGTGAAGAACCAGAACGGATGTATGTTGCGAAGCAAAAGTCACCACTCCTAATTGGTGTTGGTAGTGATTTTAATGTGGTGACTTCTGATGCAGTGGCGATGTTGGACCAAACACATGATTTCATTGAATTACACGATGGTGAAATTGCTATTGTTGATCCTGATCATATCCAATTATTCGATGCTGACGGTCAAGAGATTTCACGTGAAGCTTTCCATTTAGATATTGATGCAACAGAAACTGATAAAGGAACTTATCCATTCTATATGTTGAAGGAAATTGATGAGCAACCAATTGTTATTCGTCAATTGATTTCAAAATATTTACCACAGGGTGGGCAACCACAAATTGGTGAAGGTATTATTAAAGATATACTTGCATCAGATCGAATTTACATTGTTGCTGCTGGAACGTCTTATCATGCTGGCTTGGTCGGAGCACGGTTATTTGAGCAATGGGCTGGCATACCAACCGAAGTACGTGTTTCATCTGAATTTGCTTACGAACAACCTTTATTATCAGATAAGCCATTTTTCATTTTCTTGTCACAATCAGGTGAGACGGCAGACTCGCGCGAAGTACTACAAAACATTAATGCACAAGGATTTAAGTCATTGACGTTGACTAATGTTGAAAAATCAACACTTTGGCGTGAAGCAACCTACGCTTTGCCATTGCTTGCTGGTCCTGAAATTGCAGTTGCTTCAACAAAAGCTTATATTGCACAAACTGCCTTACAAGCGATTTTGGCTTATGCATTAGCTGATCGTACCAAATTAGAGATTGATTTAGAACAAGAACTATCAAAAATTGCCATTGCAATTCAAGGTATTGTTGATAATAAGGAACAATTAAAGCAAGTTGCTGAAGAGATGTTAGTACCTGCTCACCATGCTTTTTATATTGGTCGTGGGGTTGATTCTGCTGTTGTAATTGAAGCAGCATTAAAGTTGAAAGAAGTGTCATATGTGCATACAGAAGGCTTTGCTGCTGGTGAATTGAAGCACGGTACGTTAGCGTTAATTGAAGAAAATACACCAGTTATTGCAATAATGACCCAACCACGCTTGGCTGGCTTAGTTCGTGGTAATTTAG
Source organism: Weissella sp. ESL1177 (assembly GCF_058107185.1). Taxonomy (NCBI): domain Bacteria; kingdom Bacillati; phylum Bacillota; class Bacilli; order Lactobacillales; family Lactobacillaceae; genus Weissella; species Weissella sp. ESL1177. Next base: position 448,422 of record NZ_CM176591.1, read on the forward strand.
CAGAAACACAAGCCCGTGGTGCAAAAACGTATACGATTGTTACGCAAGCCATTGCAAAACCGGAAGATGATTTTGTATTGCCTGATATCAATGAATTATTAACGCCATTAGTTAGTGTTGTGCCAAGCCAGTTACTGGCTTATTACACATCACTTGGTCGTGGACTTGATGTTGATCATCCACGTAATTTAGCAAAATCAGTGACTGTACAATAAAGTGTGTATAAAATATTGGAACGTTAACTTGAATGATATTCAGTTAACGTTTTTTATTATTCGCAACAATGTGTACAATAGAAGATAAAAATGATTATAAAGAAGGGATGACCAATGTATAAGGAACTCGTTACTCATAATGGTAAATTTCACGCAGATGATGTTTTAGGAACGGTGGTGATGACACAGTTGCTACCGGAATTACCCATTGTACGCACACGTGATGAGACAATCACTAGTAACCAAGAAAATTTTGTTTTTGATGTTGGTGGCGGACAATTTGATCATCATGGTATTGATGATACACGGCAACATAAAAATGGTGTGCCAATGGCTGCCTTTGGTTTAATTTGGGAACAATTTGGTGAACAATATATAAAATCACTAGTACCAAATACATCTGCTAATATTGTGAATGCTGTTAAACAGCACGTCATGACAAGTTTTGTGATTGGTATTGATGCACTAGATAATGGTGTGTCAGAGTACCAGAGTGATGTGTTCACAGTACCTGATGTCATTAATGATTTTTACGATGATAAGCATGAGACAGCTAGTTTTCATGAGGCTGTTGCATGTGCACGCTTGATTTTGGAAAATCGCGTTAAAAAAACTGTTGCAAAAGAAATGGCGCAACAAGAAGTCATTGCGCATGCAAAATTTATTTCAGATCAAATTTTATTGTTACCAATTTCAGGACCTTGGAAAGATTATGCTGAACAATTTGAAAAGTTGATCTTTGTTATCATGCCTCGTCGAGATGGCAACTGGATGATTCAAGGGGTTCCTGTTGCACATGGTAGCTTTGAAGTTAAAAAGCCAGTGCCGCAAATTAATGCGCCAGGTGTTGTTTTTATTCATCGTACAGGATTTATGGCTGTTGTGAATACGCAAGAACAGGCAGTAAAGCTGGCTAAAGACGTTATTAATGGTTGATGTATAAAAATGAACATTCATTTATTTAACATGGTGTCATCTGTTAGCGTGGTCGTGAAAAAATGTCGGCTGGTCTGGTATACTAAATATTAGAAATAACATTGAGGAGGCCAGTATGAAAATTAATCAGATGCCTGTAGAATTTGTTGATGCGTTACCAATTTTAGAAACGATTGAGGCAGCAGGATATGAAGCATATTTTGTCGGTGGCTCTGTGCGTGATACATTACTAGACAAGCCAATTCATGATGTTGATATTGCAACCTCAGCTTATCCTGAGGAAATCAAAAAAATATTTAAACGTACCATTGACACAGGAATTGAACACGGTACTGTTATGATTTTAGATCATGGTAAAGGCTATGAAACGACAACTTTTAGGACAGAATCAACTTATACAGATTTTCGACGCCCTGATGAAGTGACTTTTGTGAGATCTTTAAATGAAGATTTGAAACGTCGTGATTTTACAATTAATGCATTGGCTTTGAAAAAAGATGGTGAAGTCATTGATTTGTTTGGTGGCATTCAGGATATGTCTGCAAAAATATTGCGAGCTGTTGGTCGAGCTGAAGAGCGATTTCATGAAGATGCCCTTCGTATGATGCGAGCAGTTCGATTTGCTGCGCAATTAGATTTTCAAATTGCACCTGAAATAGAAACAGCAATCATGGATAATGCGCATCTATTAGCTAATATTGCCATTGAACGTGTCAATATTGAATTGACAAAATTAATGCAGGGGACTTCAGCTAGTTATGGATTAGTGGCCATGATCAAAACAAAATTAAATCATTTTATGCCGGGATTAGCCAATGCTGATCAAGATTTAGCAGCGTATGCAGAATTATTACGCTTAGATCAACCAAAAAATGCGACTCAAGCATGGACATTATTAGCTTTTGAGTTGGGATTAAGTCCACAAGATACGAGCAAATTTTTAAAGTCGTGGAAGCAACCCAATGACATGATTCAAGAGGCAAAAGCTGCTGTGAACTTAATGAATAAGTTGCGCTTGGGTGAAGTAAGCGATTGGGACTTATATGAAACAAAGAGTGCCATTCAAACGGCATTAGCAACAATAAAATTAAGTGAAATTAATGCAAATGTTTCTGAATTGGCAATGCGTTACGAAGCATTAGCGATTAAAGATAAAAAAGATTTGGCGATTAACGGTGGTGAATTGGTAAAAGAATTACAATTGCAGCCTGGACCATTATTCGGCAAAATCTTAGCCGATTTAGAAAAACGTGTTGTGATGGGTCACTTAACAAATGAAAAATCGGTTTTGCTAGCAGCAGCAACTGCGATTGTAGAGAAAGAGAAGAAATAGTATAAATGAAACAATTGCGAGCAGTAAACTTACATAGTGTCTATGGTGAAAAAACTTTACTGGATAATGTATCATTCTTGATTGAAACTGGTGATCGTGTTGGTATCGTTGGGGTCAATGGTACGGGTAAAACAACTTTGTTAAATGCTATTTCACAGGTAGTACCAGCAGATAGTGGGGATGTCGACACACCAAATGATTACACGATTGGTTATTTACAGCAAGAACCACCACTTGACGAAGATAAAAAGGTCATGGATGCCATTTTCAATGGCGCACAACCGGTTTTTCAATTGATTAGAGATTACCAAGCAGCCTTAGCAGCATACTCAGAAAATCCTGCAGATGAGAAATTGTTGTCTCGTTATACAAAACTTGAACAGCAAATGACACAACAAGATGCCTGGTTAGCTGAATCTGAAGTGAAAAATATTTTAACGCAATTACATTTGCCTAATTTAGAATTACAAATTTCAGCGTTGTCTGGTGGTCAACGTAAGCGTGTTGGGTTAGCGCAAGTGCTTATTCAGGCGCCTGATCTATTGTTATTAGATGAGCCAACGAATCATTTAGATTTCGATTCAATTGCCTGGTTAGAAAAATATTTGGCAAATTACAAAGGTGCTGTTATGACAGTGACCCATGATCGTTATTTCTTGGATAATGTGACTAATCGAATATTCGAATTGTCTTTTGGCCAATTGTATGAATATCATGGCAATTATGAAAAATATGTCACGGCAAAAGCAGAACGAGTAGCTGCTGAGGCGGTTGCTGAACACAAATCAGCACAGTTATATAAAAAAGAATTAGCTTGGATGCATGCAGGGGCTAAAGCACGGTCAACGAAACAAAAAGCACGTGAAAATGCTTTTGCTGATCTTGAGGCGCAACAAGGGACACGTCAAGTCGAAGGTGAAGTTTCAGTTAATTTAGGGCAAACACGTTTAGGTAAAAAGGTCATTAATATTCAGCAGGCTAATCTAACCTTTGATCAGTTGGTTATCTTGAAAGACTTTAGTGAACTTGTGCAAGGTAATGAGCGAATTGGTATCACTGGACCAAACGGTTCTGGAAAATCAACCTTATTGAATGCCATTGCTGGTGAGCAACCGTTAGATAGTGGTCTTATTGAAATTGGTGAGACGGTCAAGATGGCTTATTATACCCAAATAACAGAGCCGATTCCAGAAGATAAGCGCGTGATTGCTTACTTGAGTGAAGTTGCTGAAGAAGTGATCGACCGTGATGGCAATCATATTTCAGCGGCTGAATTACTAGAACAATTTTTGTTTCCACCATTTATGCATGGGACACTGATTCGCCAACTATCAGGTGGTGAAAAGCGCCGGCTGTACTTACTAAAGTTATTGATTCAACAACCAAATGTTTTGTTACTGGATGAACCGACAAATGATTTAGATATTGGGACATTAACGATATTGGAAGATTATCTAAACACTTTTGCTGGGACTGTGATCACGGTATCACATGATCGTTATTTCTTAGATAAAGTGGCAGAAAAATTGTGGATCTTTAAAGGAAATGGCAAGATTACTAGATATAATGGTCGTTTCAGTGACTATTTGGCAACGTATGGTGCGCCAACATTAGCAATAAAAACGGATAAATCAGTAACGCCAACTACTGTTAAAGAATCATCAGTACCAAAAAAGAAAAAGTTGACTTGGTCAGAGAAACAAGAATGGACAACAATTGAAGATGATATGGCAGTGTTAGAAACGACCATTGATCATATTGAGACAGAAATGAATGATAATGCAGCTGATTTTACCAAACTAGGTGACTTACAAATAAAATTAGATGAAACAAATCAAAAATTAGAAGAAAAAATGAATCGTTGGGAAGAATTATCGGAACGCGTGGAAGGCGGTGCGTAATGGCTGAAAAGAATTTGATTTGGGCGCAAACATCAGACGGTACGATTGCCATGAATGGGCGCATTCCTTGGCATCAAAAAGCAGACATGCATTTTTTTAAACAAGCAACGATCCATCAGGCAACATTGATGGGACGTCATACGATGACTAGTTTCAATGGTCGGCCGTTACCAGAGCGTCTGAACTTGGTATTAACGCATGATAGATCGTTAGTTGTACCCAGTGGCTTTCAAAAGGTTTATAGTGTCCAAGAAGCCGAAGAAATCGCAGATCAAGCGGGTGTTAAGTTACAAATTATTGGTGGTAAGCCAATTTATGAGAGTTTTTTGAATAAAGCAGACGCATTGTATGTGACTTATTTAGACTCAGATTTTGCCGGAGATGTCAAGATGCCAGCTGTTGATACGACCATTTGGCACCCAGAAGAAATTGACAGTGGTACCGTAGATGCTGAAAATGATTACGATTGGCGATTAGTAAAGTATACGCGTTAAACATAAACGGCTGTGAACTAATTAACATGTGACAAATGAGAATGTGAAGCGTAAAATGAAACTGTAAAACATTTTGGCAATATGCTAAGAGGTAACGATATGAAGTACATTGTAGCGTTTGTTTGGACGTTTGTTTTAGGTGAAGTGCTTGGTTATATTGGTAGTGCGCTAGAAAGTGCACCTTATAATGCAACGGCAACTTCTTTGTTTTCTGTAGTTATCGGTATGGTTGGTACGATTGCATATCTTGCTATCTCAAAGTCAGCTGCACCACATGCAGACAAATAGGACCTAGTTAACAAACGAAATACCAAGAGATCACTGTCACAGGTGGTCTTTTTTATTTGTAATCGCTATAATGAAATTAAGTTAAATTGAATATTAGTCAATGACATATCTCAAGAAGGAGGCTATTATGGTACCACTACAAACCATGACAGCATTTAGTTTGTTGCGGAGCCCAATGACCCCTCAGCAATTAGTAACTGCTGCACAAGAAAAGGGTTATCGAGCAGTTGCAATGACAGATGAAAATGTTTTGTATGGCATGTATGACTTTTATCAAGCAGCAACACGTGCAGGTATGCAACCAATTTTAGGATTAACTGTCACCCTCATTGGTTTGAAATCTTCACAAACATATCCATTGATTTTATTAGTGGAAAATCAAACAGGCTATCATCATTTGTTGCGTATCAGTAGTCTGCTTAACACAACAAATGATAAGTTGTCGATCAACGATTTAAAAGATGATTTAGAGGGGTTATACGTTATTTTACCAAGTGTTGGTGAACTGTCGGTCATTTTAGGGACAGAACCAGACCAAGCACAGGCATTAGTACAAAAATTAATCCAGATGACTGATGCGAATCATGTATTTTTAGGCGTAAATGCAGAGATGCGTACTGAACTTGTACAAGCAATCAAAAACATTGCACAACAAACAAATACGCGAATAGTCGCTAATGAAAAAGTGGTTTATCCTAACGCCACTGATCAATTTTCTGCACAGGTCATTCAAAAACTTGGTCAAGGTGAAATCATTGCTAACGTTGGCTTGGCACAAAAGCAACCGGCCACAGCGTACTTGAAAGAGGTGCATGATTGGGTTGCTGAATATGAAAGTCATGATTTAAAAGAGGCGATTACCAATACTGATTGGATTGCTGCGCATACAACGTTTAAATTGGAGCAATCATCAGTGACTGTCCCACGTTATGAAACACCGCAGGGACAATCATCAGCGGACTATTTAGCTGAATTATCTGAAACTGGTTTAAAAAATCGGTTACATGATTTAGATGTTGATCCAATACCATATCAAACCCGTTTAGCAGAAGAATTGCGAATTATTAATGAATTAGGATTTGCAGATTATTTCTTGATTATATGGGATGTTTTAAACTACGCCCATAAACAATCGATTCGAACTGGACCAGGACGTGGTTCAGCTGCCGGTTCACTGGTTGCCTATGTACTTTGGATTACGGATGTCGATCCAATTGCCTATGATTTATTGTTTGAACGTTTTTTAAATCCAGAACGACGACAAATGCCCGATATTGATATCGATATCCCTGATAATCGACGGGAAGAAATTTTGGATTACTTACATGAACATTATGGCCATGAACGGGTTGCTCAAATTATTACTTTTTCAACAATGGCGCAACGTGCAGTTATCCGTGATGTGGCTCGTGTCTTTGGTTTGAATCCGACTCAAATTGATCATTTATCAAAAGCAATGCCCCGAGGGACAGCTAATTTGAAAGCCTCATATGAAGAGTCACTACCCTTTCGTAATGCGTTGATCGATTTACCTGTTGACGGTGAATTACTGTATCAAACAGCTTTAAAGTTGGAAGGATTGCCACGAAACGCTTCTTTGCATGCTGCAGGAGTGGTCTTATCAGCTGAACCGTTAGTGAATCACATGCCTGTCCAACTGGGTGAAGATGGTCGGTTGGTGACACAATTGCCAAAGGGTCCAGTTGAAGCATTAGGTTTGTTAAAAATGGATTTCTTGGCATTATCAAATTTAAATATTTTAGACATTGCCGTTCGTGAAATTCAAAAGTTACCAGACCATGAATCATTTAATATTGCCAATGTGCCTTTAGATGATGCGGCAACATTAAGGCTATTTCAGAATGGTCTAACAAATGGCGTGTTTCAATTTGAATCGGGGGGGATGAAGAATATTTTACGGCAGCTACTACCCGACAGCTTTGAAGATATCGTTGCAGCCAATGCTTTATTTCGACCAGGTCCAATGCAAAATATTCCACATTTTGTGGCCCGTAAACATCATCAAGAGGCTCAAGTTGTCCCAGATGATAGTATGGCCGACATCTTAGCACCAACTTACGGTATTATTGTTTATCAAGAGCAAGTCATGCGTGTGGCAGAAAAATTTGCAGGCTTTTCATTAGGGGAAGCGGACTTATTGCGACGTGCCATGTCAAAAAAAGATCATGATAAGATTGCTGCGATGAAATCAAAGTTTGTCAATGGTGCAGTAAATCTTGGGCATCAACAACAAGTTGCAGAAGAAGTCTTTAGTTATATTGAAACCTTTGCACAATATGGATTTAATCGGTCACATGCGGTTGCTTATTCAAAATTAGCGTTCCAATTAGCGTATATTAAAGCCCATTATCCAGCAGCCTTTTATAAGGCAGTCCTAAATGATGCGATTGCTGATCGTCAAAAAATAAGTATTTATATTTCAGAAGCAAAATTAAGTCAAGTCACTATTCTGCGCCCAAGCATAAACCATTCTTGGCAAGGGTATAGTATGAATAAACAAGGTGAGTTGCAAATGGGCTTAGCATCAATTAGTGGTTTACGACGTGATTTTCGTGAAGCTGTTATTCAAGAGCGCCAAGAAGGTGGCCAATATCGTGATTTGAGTAATTTTATTGGTCGACTTCCCAGCAAATATCGTAAAGTATCACAATTAGAGCCATTGGTTTATTCAGGTGCAATGGATGAATTTGGTTTTAATCGGCGAACCCTGCTAGGATCCCTTCAAGGTTATATTGATGCAATTGGTCTGGCAGGTGAGTCAATTTCTTTGTTTGAAACATTGACACCCAAAATGCGTGAAGTGAGTGAATTTCCACTAAATGAAAAATTAGCCTATGAGCATGACTATTTAGGTGTCTATTTAAGTGGGCACCCAATCGAACCTTATTTAGCTGCGATGCCAGAAACGCAGCATACCGATATCGCAAATTTGACCGTTGGCATGGCCAAAGTAACGGTTGTTATTTATTTGCAAACAATCAAAAAAATTCGGACAAAAAAAGGTGATCCAATGGCCTTCATTGATGGCATTGATCTGACAGGCACTTTATCAATTACGATTTTTCCAAATCTCTTTAAAAAAGTTGCACCTTTACTAACAAATGAAAAAGTGTTGATCATTACAGGTAAAATTGAACAACAACGTGGTCGTGATGCATTGCAACTAATTGCCAATCAGATAGTGGATGGCGACCAGTTTTTACAACAAACTAATCATGAACAAATGCAGCAAACGACAGGACAATGGTACTTACGAATTATGTCATTAGCTGAGGATGCGGGTGTCCTGCCCGTCCTACAACAAACGTTACAACAACATCAAGGATCAAATCCTGTTTTAATGGTGTTTGAACGTGATCATCGAAAAGTTGCTTTGAATGAAACATATTGGTTGAATGATGATGATGAAACCATGCGTGCGTTACGTGCCGTATTAGGTGAAAATAACGTCGTTTTTCAACTTAAGCATTGATTTTTTTAGCAAATATCGAAATTAAGCGCAAAATACAATACAAACACCTATGAAATGCGTTAGAATAAATTAACTATTCAGAGTGATAGACAACAGATGCGATGCTGCGGGTATGAATCCCAATCGGCGTGAATCTAAAAATAGAGGATGATTTCTTATGGCAGAAGTAAAAAATTTGACAGCACAAGATGTGCATGACTTAGTCGCAGATTATATGAATGATGAGCATGTCAAAAAAGTTGATAAGGCCTATCATTTTGCAGCCCATTTACATGAGGAACAAAGGCGCAAATCTGGTGAACCGTATATTATTCACCCTATTCAGGTAGCTGGTATTTTGGCCGAATTACATATGGACCCAGATACGGTCGTTGCTGGATATTTACATGATGTTGTTGAAGATACAACGGCCACACTGACTGATGTTGAAGAAGCATTTGGCCATGATGTCGCAGTGATTGTCGATGGTGTGTCAAAATTATCGAGAATCAAGTATAAGTCGTCCCGTGAACAATTGGCAGAAAATCATCGTAAATTATTATTAGCAATGTCACATGATATTCGTGTCATTATTGTCAAATTGGCAGATCGTTTGCATAATATGCGGACGTTATCTGCACTCAGAGAAGAAAAGCAGCGGCGTATTGCGTCTGAAACGCTGGAAATATATGCACCGCTAGCAGATCGTTTAGGTATCATGACAATCAAATGGGAACTCGAGGATATGTCGTTACGATATCTGAATCCAGAAGCTTATCATGATATTGCCAAGTCAATGAATTTACGTCGTCAAGAACGTTTAGAAATTGTTGATCAAGCAGTCAATGACATCGAACATGCTATCACTGATTTACATTTGAAACATACAGAAGTCTATGGTCGTCCAAAACATATCTATTCCATTTATCGTAAAATGGTTGATAAGAATAAACGTTTCGAAGAAATATATGATCTATTAGCAATTCGTGTTTTAGTTGACACGATTCCGGAAACGTATGCTGTTCTTGGTGCTATTCATGCACGTTGGACACCAATGCCGGGTCGATTTAAAGATTATATTGCTTTACCAAAAGCCAATGGGTATCAGTCACTACATACATCTGTTATTGGTCCAGGTGGTCGACCTTTAGAGGTACAAATTCGTACATATCAAATGCACGAAATTGCTGAGTTTGGTATCGCGGCACACTGGGCATACAAGGAAGGTAATTTTGCCGGAGCAGATGTTCAAAATGCTGATCAACAAAAGTTGAATGTGATTCAAGGTATTTTAGAATTACAAGCTGATGCCCAAGATGCCGATGATTTTATGGAATCTGTCAAAGGTGATTTATTTACAGATCGTATCTTTGTCTTCACGCCGAAAGGTGATGTTATCGAAATGCCAAAGGGTGCTGGCCCATTGGATATGGCTTATACCATCCATACAAATGTTGGTAATCATACAGTGGGTGCTAAAGTGAATGATCGCATGGTACCGCTTGATTTTCCAATTAAAACGGGTGACATTGTGGAAATATTAACATCCCCTAATGCCCAACCCAATCGAGATTGGCTAACTATGGTTTCAACGCGTCGTGCGCGCAATAAGATCAAGCAATATTTCCGCAAACAAGATAAAGCCGATAATATTGAGGCCGGGAAAAAGATGGTTGCTGACTGGTTGGATAGTGAAGGTTATAATATTGAAGAGTTGATGCAACCTGAAAATGAAGAGCGTGCCGCTGAGAAGATGCATTATCAAGCTGTTGATGATATGTATGCTTCATTAGGATTTGGCGATATCAAACCACAAGGGGTTGCGAATCGCTTTACAGAAGAAAAACGTGCTGAAATTGAAGCAGCACGGCAAGAAGCAGAACAAAAGGCGATCCTTGAGCACCATCAAACAATTGAAAATAACCCCAAAAACGCAAAGCCCAATAGTCATCGTGAAGATCGAATCGTGATTCAAGGTGTTGACAATATGTTGGTGCGCTTAGGGCGTTGTTGTACGCCAGTGCCAGGTGATGAAGTCATTGGTTATGTCACAAAAGGGCGTGGTGTTTCAGTTCACCGATTGGGTTGTCCTAATTTGAAAGCTGCTGAGGTAGAAGGTAATCGCTTAGTTGATGTTGCTTGGGAAAATCCTAATGGCAATAATAAAACAGAGTATGATGCTGATTTACAAGTTTCGGCGACCAATCGCAACCGCTTATTAAATGATGTGATTCGCATGGTCAATAACACAACGCGTTCATTGAATTCGGTCAACGGTCGGGCAGATCATAATAATGATGTGCGTATTTCTTTAAGTATTGGCATAAAGAATTTGGAACAACTTGAGGCGTTGATGGTAAACATCCGGAATGTTAAGGATGTCTATGAAGTAAAGCGAGCATTTAAGTAATGAAAATCATTTTACAAAGAGTAACATCGGCAAGTGTCACCATTAGTGAAAAAATTGTCGGACAAATTGGTATAGGTTATGTGCTATTAGTTGGCATTGCAGATAGTGATACTGATGCTGATTTAGATTATTTAGTGAGAAAAATTACAAGATTAAGAGTTTTTGAAGATTCAGTGGGTAAGCTTAATCTATCCATCAATGATGTTGCTGGTCAAATTTTGTCAATTTCACAATTTACATTATATGCAGATACGAAGAAGGGCAATCGACCAAGCTTTACTAAAGCTGGTCAACCTGATTATGCCAATCAAATGTATCAACGGTTTAATGAGAAATTACGTGAGACTGGATTGACAGTGGCAACTGGTAAGTTTGGGGCTAATATGCAAGTTCAATTAACCAATGATGGACCAGTAACCATTATTTTTGATACTGAAAATAAGTGAAAGATTCATATTTAAGTAGTAATAACTAGCAAAATTGTATAAAAACTGCTAGTATTTGATTCATATTTAAGGTACATGTAAACTGTACTATGATATAATATCGTCATACAAAGTAACTAATGTGAAGGGAGTAGCATTATGGCAGAAAAGTTAATTCAATTGCGCGTTGAGGACAGTGTCAAAGACAAAGCAGATGAAATTTTTAAGTCACAAGGGTTAACCACGCAGACAGCAATCAAGATTTTCTTGACACAAGTTGCGAATACTGGTGAGTCACCATTTAGCAACTTATTTTCACGTAATTTATCAAAGTAAATAATATTTCGGTTGGGCGTATGCTTCAAGTTTCTGGGTGGGTAACCAGTAGAAATTGAAGTGTACGCTTTTTTTGGAGGCTTTAATGGGGATTATTGGGCAGGTCATTATTTTAATTATTATCACATTACTGATTGGATATATTGGAAAAAAACTAGGCTTTGCTGAGGTTGTTGGCCAATTAATTGCAGGAATTATTGTCGGGCCGGCTTTATTACATTGGGTTACGACTGGACCAACAATTGCAACACTGTCAGAATTAGGGGTGTGGCTGTTGATGTTTACAGCTGGCTTGGAGACAGACGTCAGTCAACTAAAGCGCAATCTAACAGGCGCAACTTTAACAGCCGTTTTAGGTGTTATTGTGCCATTACTTCTTTTTTCAGCGACAGCACTGATATTGGGCTATGAGTTTCATGTCGCCATCTTTTGGGGCATTGTGTTTGCCGCAACTTCTATTTCAATTACGATTAGTGTGTTGGGTGAAGCGGGTCGTTTAGGTTCACAGGTAGGTGCTGTTGTCCTAGGTGCAGCCGTATTGGATGACATATTAGCATTATTATTAGTTGGTGCCTATGTTCTAATTTTTGGTGGTCAAGGGCTAAGTATGACGACATTACTACCAATTGCGTTCTTTATTTTAGGAATTTTGGTGAATTGCTTGTCTAAATCTGGACAAATTTTAAAAATGGCAAATTTAGTTGGTACTTGGATCCTATTTCCAGTTTTCTTTGGTTCGATTGGTTTGCATATTTCTTTGAATGGGTTACAAAAAACGTGGCCACTGATTATTATTTTGACGATTTTAGCAGTGATAACAAAATACTATGGTGCGCAATGGGGTGCACGCTTAGCGAAATTGAATAAACCTGCCGCTCAGGCAATTGGCGCAGGCATGGTGTCACGAGGTGAGATGGCGTTAGTTGTTGCACAAATTGGTTTGAATGCAGCGTTGATTTCGAAAAATATTTTTGGTGATATGGTCATTGTCATTATCATGTCAACGATTATTGCGCCTATTCTATTACGTCCATTATTGAAAAAAGTGTAGTTGATCTATATGATCATTTAATCAAAAAAAGGTACCAAGTTGCGCTTGCTTAAACTTCACGCCAATTTTTTGGGGTTCAGTTCAACTTTGCGTTGCTTCGGTACCTTTTTTTGTTTTATAGGGGATCAATATCATAACGTTTCATTCTGAGTTCACGTTTTTGACCTTTAGTGGGTTTGTATAAGAAATTAAAATAAGCTGCTCGCCAATCATCAAAAGAAGCGGCCAATGATGCAATATCCTCAGGAATCTCGGTACGAGGAATATGTGTTATGTCTGGATGTGCTGTAAAATACTCATCTAACCAAGCACCGATTTTCGCATGTCCAGCATTTTCTTCATCAACGTTAAACCAGTTTGTTGGTTCAGGGTGAATTAATTGATCATCAACGTCAAATAAATCCATTGTGCCATGCACTTTAAATGGCCGAATTAAAGTTACTTTTGGATTAAATTGCCAAACAAAATTACCTGGCGCAGTTTCTTCAACATTTTCTAATTGCACAACAGCACCAGCCATGTTGGAAGGTAAGCCACTTTGTTTCAATGCGTACGATGTAATAACTAAATCACCACGATGCTCTGTATTGAATGGATACACCACACCAACTTTGGCACCAACTAAGATATCAATTAATACCTGTGGTTCCATACCAATTGCTTTCATAAATATAAACCCGCTTTCAAGATAATATTAACCATTTTAGCAAAAATTCATGTTTTTGCCGAGATATATGAGAGAATTTGGTTTACATATATCATATCCAATGCATATCTGTTAAGATAATTAAATATAGTGAACAAGATTACTGGCGCTATGATGCTGGTTATAAATAACCTTTACCAGTGCTGTGGCATCGGACTGTTATAACAACGGATGCAACTGATGTAAAAGGATGGAGATAGAATGACACATAAACTTGGTGATGTGATTACGGCTAAAGTAACTGACGAAAATGATCGTTATTACTATGCGCAAATTAACGGTGAAACTTATGAAATTGCAAAAGAAGAACTGATTAAACCATTAAAAATTGGTGGACTTGTTTCAGGTTTTGCCTATGAAAATGAGAAACACCAACTAGAAATAACGAAAAATATCCCTGATGTTCGGGTAGGACATTATGCTTGGGGAACAGTGACAGATATTCGTCGAGACTTAGGTGTCTTTGTTGATATTGGTTTGCCAAATAAAGATGTCGTTGTGTCATTAGATGAATTACCAACAATTAAAGAATTGTGGCCACAACGCGGTGACAAATTGATGATAACGTTGCGTATCGATAAAAAAGACCGTTTATGGGGTGAATTAGTGACACCAGAAATTTTGCAAGCTGTGCGAATTCCTGCTAAAACAAATATGCATAACAAACAAGTGCAAGCAACCGTGTATCGTTTAAAAATGGTGGGTACATTAGTAATTACGTCTGATTATCACTTTGGCTTTATCCATCCCGATGAACGTCAAAGAGAACCTCGTTTAGGTGAAGTATTATCAGCACGTGTTATTGGTGTGCGACCTGATGGTGTGCTGAATTTGTCGTTGCGTCCAAGAGCATACGAAGCTATTCCTGAAGATGCGCAAATGCTGTTAACTTTGTTGGAGCGATCAGCAACACACAGTTTGCCATTTACGGACAAGTCAGACCCAAAGGCTATAAAAAAATACTTTGGCATGTCAAAGTCACAATTTAAGCGAGCTGTTGGTAGATTGTATAAGGAACGTCGCATTACACAAAATGAAAAAGGACTCTTTTTAGTAGAAAGCGAAGGCGAATAATATGAAAGTGCAGGTAGGACCATTTGAGGACGTTTTGGTTGACTACCTTCATTATTTAACTGTGGAGCGCGGCTTATCAGCTAATACAAAATATTCTTATCAACAAGATTTGACACAATTTTTTCAATATTTGATGACTGAAAAATACAACAGTTTAACAAACGTTGATCGTTTTACAATTATGGCCTTTTTAGGTGTTTTAGAACAAAAAGGTAAGTCGCGTAATACAGTGATTCGCATGGTGTCAACTTTACGAAAATTTTTTGAATTTTTGCAAATGAACCATATGATTGATCATAATCCGATGTTACAAGTTGATTCCCCTAAAAAAGCACAACATTTGCCAGCAGTTTTAACTTTATCTGAGGTAGAAGCTTTGTTACGTGTGCCGGATATAAAAACACCTCTGGGATTGCGCAATCGGACGATTCTAGAAGTGATGTATGCAACTGGTCTGCGCGTTAGTGAGTTAGTTAATTTAAGATTAGACAATCTGCATTTAGATTTAGGGTTAATTCAGACGATTGGAAAAGGGGACAAAGAACGGATCGTGCCCATTGGTGACGTGGCAGCAAAGTGGTTGAAACAATATTTAAGTGACGGACGACCATTGTTAGGTAAACAGCAAGATCCCCATATTATTTTTTTGAATGATCGTGGTCATCAGTTGACACGTCAGGGTATTTGGAAATTAATCAAACAATGGGTCAAACAAGCAGGCATTACCAAAGATGTATCACCCCATACTTTACGTCATTCTTTTGCAACCCATATTTTAGAAAATGGGGCGGACTTACGTATTGTACAAGAATTATTGGGGCATGCTGACATATCAACCACACAGATTTATACGCATATTTCAAATAAACGGTTAACTGAAGTTTATGAAAAAGCGCATCCTCGAGCCTAGTTCGGATTGATTGGAGGAAAATATGTTAATTATCGTACGTAAAGATCAATCAAAAATTGTCATGGGCTTATTATCATATAGCCCAAACTTACCAGATATTGCTGCTGTGCAGCGAGAGTATGACTGGTACCAAACAGATGATAGTCGTCATATTTTGTTATGGCGTGATGAAGATACGCATCACTTTACGGTGTTACTTGGCATTTTACAAATTTATAATTCGGTTGTTATTCGACGAATTGTTTTTAGTCCTGAAGTACAACGTCGCCAACAACTAAGACTTGGTCATGAAATTTATCAAGCTTTAAAGTCCCAATATCCAGACAGAGTGATTATGGGATCAATTGCGACGCAGAAATATGTTACGAAATGGCGAGAAACAAAATGAGTGAAGAATTAACGTATCATTTAGATGATTTTGATGGTCCATTGGATTTATTGTTACACCTCATTCGGGTCAATGAGATGGATATTATGGACATACCAATTGTTGCAATTACTGCACAATACTTAGATTTCTTACACGCAGAACAAGAGAGAGATTTAGATGTTGCTGGTGAATTTTTAGTGATGGCTGCAACGTTGATGTCGATTAAAGCCAACTATTTATTGCCTAAAAATGATAATTTTGAGTATGATGAAGATCTGGCTGAGTTCGTAACGGAAGAGGCAGATCCTCGCGAAACATTGATGATGCAATTATTGGAGTACCAACGTTACCAACAAGCTGCGGGAGATTTACGTGAACGTGAAGAAGAACGACAATTACAATTTTCACGTGCGCCAATGCCAATTCCTGACGATATTCATGGTGCACCTTTACCTGAAGGATTGACTTTAGCTGATTTACAAACAGCATTTGATCAGTTAGTTAAAAAAAGATTTCAAAAGCAAGTACAGCCGCGATCATTACGAAATGACAACTGGTCTATTCACCAACAAATGTCACATATCATGGACCGCATGACGACGGTGGATACGTTGACTTTTGAAGAATTGTTTTCTGAAAAAAAGAGTCGCGATGAGCTCGTGACAACATTTATGGCGATGCTTGAATTGGTCAGACATCAGCATTTGCAAGTGAAGCAGGATAAATTATTTGATACAATTAATCTTTCATGTGGTCAAATACCGTATGAACAAGGAGAGGAAGAAACGGCCAATGCAGAATAGCTTACAACAAATTGAAGGATTGTTATTTGTTGCAGGGGATGAAGGCATTACACTGGGCGAACTGGCAGCAGCAACACAATTTTTAAAGCCAGCTGTTAATGGGCTACTAGACGATTTAGCAGTAAAATATTCGTCAGATGAGAGTTGTGCTTTTGAAATACTCAAGACAGATGATCGTTATCAACTAGTCACGAAGACAACCTTGTCTGAAACAATTCATCGATTTTTTACAGCACCATTAACAACTGCTTTGTCACAAGCATCTCTTGAAGTACTGGCAATTATTGCCTATAAACAACCAGTGACTAGGATTGAGGTGGATGAAATTCGGGGAGTGCAATCTCAATCAACGATTCAAAAGTTAGTCTTACGCAATTTGGTGACTAGTAAGGGACGTTCTACCGAACCGGGGCGACCTATCTTATATGGGACAACGTCGTATTTTTTGAATTACTTTGGTTTAACAAATTTGGACGAATTACCACCTTTGGTTACAGCAAAAGCATTAGAAGATTTGCAAAATAATCAAGAGACAGTCATCCCGTTAATGCCAACAGGTAATGAGCAATCTTCATTTGATGTGACGATTGCTGAATTGACGAATGACTTAGAAAATAACGAGGAAAAATAATGGCAGAACGATTACAAAAAGTGATGGCACAAGCGGGGGTGGCTTCACGTCGTGCATCTGAAAAAATGATTACCGCAGGTCAAGTCACAGTTAATGGCCAAGTAAAAACAGAGCTGGGGACAAAAGTAGAACCTAGTGATCATATCGAAGTTAATGGGACACCCATTGAAGCAAAAGAAAAATTAGTCTATTTTTTGTTAAACAAGCCGCGCGGGGTGGTAACGACCAATTCTGATGATAAGGGACGACAAACAGTGATGGATATTGTTGATGAGCCTGAGCGTGTTTACCCGGTTGGTCGTTTGGATTATGATACGACTGGTGCATTGTTATTAACGAACGATGGTGATTTAGCGAATAAATTAATGCATCCTAAATATCGTATAGATAAGGTGTATGTGGCTAAAGTGAAGGGCATTCCAACAAATGAGGCCTTAGAAAAATTACGTCATGGTGTGACTGTTAAAACAGTCCAAAAAGGACGCCATTATACATTTAGTGCAGCCCCAGCACATGCTGAAATTTTATCAACAGATAAGAAAAAGCATACAGCAATCGTTAAGTTGACGATTCATGAAGGTAAGTATCATCAAGTCAAAGAGATGTTACGTACGGTTGGCTATGAGGTTATTAAATTAACGCGTGAACGTTATGGTATGCTAGATTTAACTGGTTTGACAGCTGGTGAATATCGACCATTGCGTCACGAAGAGGTGCAAACATTAAAATCAGGTCACCAGTTCCGTAAATCAGCTGGACGTTGGTAAGCAATACCAAATGACTATTGACTTTTAGTAACAGGAAAGCTACTATAAATATGATAATTAAATATCTTCAGGGCAGGGTGTAATTCCCGACCGGCGGTAATCTGATTTTTTAGAAAGTCCGCGACCCACAATGTTGTGGTTGATATGGTGTGAATCCATAACCGACAGTAAAGTCTGGTATGCAGAAGAATTAATGAATTGACTGATATAGTCGGTTTTATTTGTGTCGCCCTGACACGAATGAGACCGACTTTTTTATTATCAGTGTGGAGGATATATTGTATCATGAATAGAACACGTCATTTAACGATTATTGCACTGTTATCAGCAATTGCTTTTGTTTTGATGGTATTTCCGCAATTTCCGTTATTACCGGGAGCAAGTTTTTTGAAAATTGATTTTTCAATTGTACCAGTTTTGTTTGGTGCCTTATTATTAGGCTTGAAGCAAGGCTATGTTATTTTAATTTTAAGATCTGTTTTAAAATTATTGTTAAATAATGAAGGGCCAGGTGATTTGATCGGTTTGCCAATGAACATTATTGGGATGGCTGTTTTGATGACAATTATTATCATGGTAATGAAACGAACTGATGTATCAAAAAAACAATTTATGATTGGCACATTAATGGGAACGATTGGATTAACGATTGCCATGGTTATTCTTAATTATGTTTACGCTGTACCGCTGTATGCCGTGTTTGCTAATTTTGATATTAAAGCCACGATTGGACTAGGACATTATTTGCTTTGGATGGTCGTACCGTTTAACCTAATTGAGGGGGTTATTCTAGGTGCCGTATCTGGTGTCGTCTTTTTCTCTTTCCAACGTGTTTTGGCACGAATGCATTCACAACTAAATTAAATCAAGTGACTTGCACTTCGTTCACTATTTTCTTAAACTAATGATTAGTATGTGGAAAGGTGGACAGTGTGGTGACAGATAATTTTTTGATTACCCTATTTTCGTCAACACAAGCACGACGACATCGGGTAATTTTTAGTTTATTGAAACGTCGATTAACTGTGTCGACTGAGTACTGGGGATTACGTTATCAATTGTTGCCATATGTTGGCCTGATGCCACAATTAGAAAAGACAACTTTTGATGAACAAATAAAGCGATTTATCCAAACGGGTTTATTAATTGAAAAGCAATCTGAAACAGGTCAGTTATTATTGACACAAAAAGGCGTTTTGGCACAACAAAAGTTTGCTAAGCAACACTATCAATTGCAGTATGTCACGTTGGCAACCCAGCCTTTAGCTAATGTTCGTCATTTTCGAGAAACATTCTTACTCGCCAATCAGATTATTTCGGAAGCGTCATATCACAATAACCATTATTATCCATTGCAAGTTGATTTAAAAACGAAATTATTAGTGAAGCAATGGTATCGACAGATAACGAATAAACAGACATTAGGTGTTACTTGGTCAGCCGACATCCAGCAATTTCTTGAACAGTTACCTAAAAAAACTGCCAATCAATTTATTGCAACGTGGGTGGGGCATCAAATAGCAGGGAAAAATATTGCGCAATTAGGACACCCAACAACTTGGGGAGCAATTGATTTTTATTTATGGGAATTAGATTTGTTTGCTTTATGGAGTACAACGATTTCAAAAAGGTCGCGTCCAAGTATATTAAAAACCTTATGGCAGTTAACACAAACACAAAGCAATCTTTCCAATAGTATGCAATTAACATGTCGACAAGTTAGCCAAGGATTGTCAATTGCGCAAATTAGTCAACGACGTCATTTAAAAATAGGAACCGTGCGAGAACATTTACTATCGGCGGCAATTTGGTTACCGCAACAGAATTTTCCTTACGATTTGTTTTTAACACCCCAAATAGTGAGTTACTTAAAAGAAAATCTCAGTGGTGCCATTGATGACTGGCAATTTTCAAGTGTTAGAAGATCAGACGATCCAAACGAATTTTTTTTATTTCGCTTATATGAAATTTATTTAACCAAGCAAGAGGGAACAAAAGATGCCAGGTTCTAATTTAGAAAATGTTTTACATCGTAAATTTGGTTTTGAAACATTTAAAACGGGTCAACAAGAAATTTTAACAGCTTTATTGGCTAAAAAATCAACCATGGCTGTGTTACCAACTGGTGGGGGGAAAACATTAATTTATCAAATGATGGGTGCGTTACGACCAGGATTGATTCTCATTGTAACGCCTTTATTATCGTTAATGCAGGATCAAGTTGCTCGTTTGAATTATCTTGGTGAAAAAAAGGTCGTTGCTTTAAATTCAACTTTATCGTACGAAAATAAAAAAATGGTGTTAAAAAACCTTGCAAGTTATCATTTCTTGTTTATTTCGCCAGAAATGCTTCATCAAGAACCAGTACAAGCTGCTTTGACACGAATTACCATTAACTTAATGGTGGTTGACGAAGTACATACCATGGTGACGTGGGGACAAGATTTTCGACCAGATTATTTGGCATTGCCACGAATTCATGAGCAGTTACATAAACCACAGCTACTATTATTAACGGCGACGGCCACGCCACGTATGATTGATGAAATTATTGATAGCTTTGGCATGGCTGAGACAGATTGGTTTATTTATAAACATGCAGTCGATCGTCCCAATATTTATTTACATACAGAACAGTTGGCTAATGACGCTGAAAAGAGACAGCGCTTAAAAGAATTAGTTATGACCACGACAGGTCCAGGGATTATTTACTTTACGTCACGAAAATTAGCAACAAGTATGGCTGAATGGTTACATGAAGAAACCCAGCAAAATGTGGTTGCTTATCATGGTGGGATGGATACAATTTCACGATATCGTGTCCAACAACAGTTTATGCATGGTGATATTGATGTGATTACGGCAACTTCCGCATTTGGTATGGGAATAGATAAAGATAATATTCGTTTTGTTATTCATTATCATTTAAGTAATGATTTATCTAATTATTTACAAGAAATTGGGCGTGCTGGTCGTGATAACCAGCAAGCTGTTGCAATATTATTATATGTCCCCGGGGATGAACTGATTCAATTTAATTTAATTGATCAAACGATTCCAAATTCTGCTGCAATCAAAATTTACTTAGAACACCCTAATGCAGATGTTTTAACTGCTGATCAAGTAAAATTATTAAACTTTTATCGCAACAGTGGTCTGTCAATTGCTGATATTATTCAAATTTTTGAACAAAGAAAATATAGTCGTCAAGAAAATTTGTGGTCAATGATCAATTACGCTAAGTCGCCAGGTCAGTTGCGCAAACAAATTAGTGAATATTTTGGTAATGATACGACGACGCTATCTTTGACAGATGAAAGCGTGGGTGTGACAGACTGGCCACCTGCAGAATTGGCACTGGCAAGAAAAGAAAACGTACCACGACCTGAAATGGTGGCAGATTGGTCACAACAGTTAAAAAAACTGTTTAATTTACAATAAAGTTTGGGTGTGACACTAACTATTTTAAGGTACTTAGTGTATGATTAAAGATAATAAAAAAAGAGAGTAAGGAGAGCCACCAATCATGACCGAAAAGAAGAATGAACAACAGCCATGGGAGGCATCTTTCAAAGATGAAACGACCAAACAATATTCAAGAACACAAAACCGACGTAAGTCACAACGTGTTAGTATGGTTGTCGGAATTTTGGTATTGATTGTCATTGCTTTGTCGTTTGTTCCTGTCTATAAATATTTACAGGAATTGAATAAACCTGCTGATGCCACAACAAATACTGAATTGCCTGTCGCTTCATCTACGAAAACAACCACCTCAACCAATAAAGTGACAGATACTGCGAAGTCAGAATCAAAGGCAAAGGTGGCTGCATCGAAATCTTCTGAGGCAGCTGCCAAAAAGTCAAGCGAGGCTGCAGCTAAATCGTCTTCAGAAGCCGCCGCATCTTCTGAGGCAGCTGCATCTTCTGAAGCAGCCTCTTCATCAGCAGCGTCATCTTCTTCAGAAGAAGCTTCAAAGACTGTTAATTTTGAGTCAGGAACGCTTTATAGTTTTGCTGTTGCAAATGGGACAACACCAGAAGAATTGTATACGTTAAATCCAGGCTTAACGGCAAGTAATTATGCTACTTATTATGGCAAAGGCTTAAAAGTTAAGTAAAAATTTATCGTTGTTGTTAAAACGTCAGTTTGTGATAGGAGTCGTTAATCTTACCATTTTATGTTGGTAGATCAACGATTTTTTTGCGTATACTTCAAATAATGTCAAATCATTTTTTAAACTAGTCGTACTAGTGTTTCTAGGCAATTAAGCGTAAAATAAGACAGTAATAAATTGAATAAGGATGTGAATCATGAACCCAATTCGGATTGCAATTGATGGCCCGGCTTCTGCAGGTAAGTCGACAATTGCTAAAATTTTGGCTACGGACTTAAACTTTGTCTATGTTGACACAGGGGCAATGTATCGGACAGTAACTTTAGCAGCAATTAAATCAGGCGTTACATTAACTGATGAACAAGCTGTGACAGCGCTATTACCTGACATTAAAATTTCATTTCAGCCGGGTAACCCAGTACAACACGTTTTTCTAAATAGTGAGGAAGTGACTGAAGAGATTCGTTCGGTTGCAGTCACAGCAAATGTATCCGTTGTTTCTGCTTATGGTGAAGTGCGCAATGCGATGACCACGTTGCAACGAGAAATTGCTGCTGCTGGTGGTGTCGTGATGGATGGTCGTGACATTGGGACAACTGTGCTACCAGATGCTGAAGTGAAAATATTTTTAATTGCATCTGTTCATGAACGTGCAGTACGTCGCTTTAAAGAAAATCAAGCCAAGGGAATGGCAACTACTTTGACTGAACTTGAAACAGCAATTGAGAAGCGAGATTATCTTGATTCTCATCGTGAAATTTCACCACTAAAGAAAGCAATTGATGCAACTGAATTGGATACGACAGGTCTCTCAATTAACGAAGTAGTGAGTGAAGTGAAGCATATTATTGAAAATAAATTACAAAAATAATAATTACGGCTAAAAAAGTGCAAAAAGTACTAGTAAAATATACCAATATTAGGTATAATACTCATTAGAGTCGTGTGACCAGGAGGATATATTGTAATGAACGAAGAGAACAACGAGCTATTGGCAGCTCTTGACAGCGTAGCCGAAGTTAAAGTTGGCGATGTAGTTAAGGGTGAAGTCTTGGCAATTGATGATAATCGTCAAGTTATCGTAGGTATTGAAGGTGCCGGCGTTGAAGGTGTGATTCCTTTGCGTGAATTGACAACTGACCGCGATGCGGACGTAAATGACCTTGTCAAGGTTGGAGACGTGTTGGATTTGGTAGTTGTATCAACTATCGGTTCTGACAAGGAAGGTGGATCATACCTATTGTCAAAGCGTCGTCTTGAAGCTCGTCGTGCTTGGGAAGAAATCGCAAGCAAGCACAGTGTTGACGACATTGTGGAAGCACCAGTAACACAAGCTGTTAAGGGTGGTTTGGTTGTTGACGTTGAAGGTGTACGTGGATTCGTACCTGCTTCAATGATTGAGAACCGTTTCGTGCAAGATTTGAACCAATACAAAGGTCAAACTATCCGTGCAAAGATTATCGAAATCAATGCAGCAGACAGTCGTTTGATCTTGTCACGTCGTGATGTATTGAACGAAGAGCGTAAAGCTGCTTTGGCACGTATTTTCGACGAACTATCAGTTGGTGATGTTATTGAAGGTAAAGTTGCTCGTATGACTAACTTTGGTGCATTTATTGACCTTGGTGGTGTTGATGGATTGGTACACGTATCTGAAATCTCACACGAACGCGTTTCACAACCTTCAGACGTTTTGTCAGTTGGTGAAGAAGTTAAGGTTAAGGTTTTGGGCTTGGATCCAGAACGTGAGCGTATCTCATTGTCAATCAAGGCTACTCAACCTGGACCTTGGGACGAAGCTGCTGAGAAGGCACCTGCTGGTACAGTTCTAGAGGGAACTGTTAAGCGTGTGGTTGACTTCGGTGCATTCGTTGAAGTGTTCCCAGGTGTCGAAGGTTTGGTTCACGTTTCACAAATCTCACACAAGCACATTGCTAACCCAAGTGATGTTTTGAAGGCTGGAGACAAGGTTAAGGTTAAGGTTTTGGATGTTAATCCAGAGCGTCAACGTTTATCATTGTCAATCAAGGCTTTGGAAGAGGCACCTGCACACGAGGAAAATGATCGTCCTCGTCGTTCACGTCGCCCACGTCAATCAGCACCTACTAACTATTCAACTTCAGAAGAAGAAGGATCAGCAACACTAGGTGATGCATTTGGTGATATTTTTAAAGATTTTAACTAAGCATTAGAATAGCTTAAAACAGTTAGAGGCTGGGACAAGAGTTGTCTCAGCCTCTAATTTTTGTTTCGTCTTAATTCATGTTAAGATTATATGTAACAGTGACAAATTAAATTGAGGTAGCAAAAATTTAATACCTCAGAAAAGAGGATAATATGGGATTCCCTGTTGTGGCAGTTGTTGGTCGCCCAAATGTGGGTAAATCAACAATCTTTAACCGCATTGCGGGTGATCGAATTTCAATTGTTGAGGACACACCTGGTGTAACGCGTGATCGTATTTATACACGTGCAGAATGGTTGACTCATGAATTTCGATTAATCGATACTGGTGGTATTGATATGGGTGATGAACCATTCATGTCACAAATTGTACAGCAAGCGGAAATTGCAATCGATGAAGCGGATGTCATTATTTTTATGGTGTCTGCACGGGAAGGATTGACTGAAGCTGATGAGCGCGTAGCCAAAATTTTGTATCGGTCAAAGAAACCAGTTGTATTGGCCGTGAATAAGGTTGATAATATTGAATTACGTTCAGAAATTTATGAGTTCTATGCTTTGGGATTTGGTGATCCATACCCTATTTCAGGTGCCCATGGTACTGGTTTAGGTGATTTATTAGACCAAGTTGTGGCTAATTTTCCTGAATCTGCCGTACAAGAAGATGATGAAGCCGTTCGCTTCTCATTTATTGGACGCCCAAATGTGGGTAAATCATCGTTAGTTAATGCAATGTTAGGTGAAGAGCGGGTGATCGTTTCAGATATCTCTGGTACGACGCGTGATGCAATTGATACGCGTTTCACCTCTGCAGAAGGTGATGAATTTGTGATGGTCGATACGGCTGGTATTCGTAAGCGTGGTAAAGTGTATGAATCAACAGAAAAATACTCTGTTATGCGTGCTATGCGTGCTATTGATGATTCAAATGTTGTTCTTGTCGTTTTGAATGCAGAAGAAGGTATTCGTGAACAGGATAAGCATGTTGCTGGTTATGCACATGAAGCCGGTCGTGCCGTTATTATTGTGATTAACAAGTGGGATACGCTTGAAAAAGACAACCACACGATGGCAGATTTTGAAAATCAAATCCGTGAAGAATTTCAGTATCTATCATACGCACCAATTGTCTTTGTTTCAGCAGTAACTAAGCAAAGACTAAACAAATTACCTGCGTTAATTAAGCAAGTTAATGAAAATCATCAAAAGCGTATTCAATCAGCTACGTTGAATGAAGTGATTATGGATGCTTTGGCACTAAATCCAACCTCAACGGTGAATGGTAAGCGTCTAAGAGTTTATTACGCAACACAGGTTGCTATTCAGCCACCGACATTTGTGGTCTTTGTCAATGACCCAGAATTAATGCACTTTTCATATGAACGTTTCTTAGAAAATCAAATCCGTAAATCATTTGATTTTACAGGAACGCCAATTCACTTAATTAAACGGGCACGCAAGTAAAAATAAACTTAATTTGACATTCCTTAAACAATTTTTTATATAAATGTTTAAGGATATGACAAAAAGCCTGTTGTATCAACGTTTTAAGACAGATTTTACTTGTAAGATGGCGTTAATTATGATATTCTAATTATCGAAATCTAATTACAGATTCGATCTAAATTTATTGGCAAATTGCCAATATACCTATCCAGGAGGAAAGTTAAATGGCTAACAAGCAAGAATTAGTAACTGATGTTGCAACTGCAACTGGTTTGACAAAGAAGGATGCAACTGCAGCAGTTGATGCTGTATTTGCTTCAATTCAAGATACTTTGGCAAAAGGTGAAAAAGTACAATTAATTGGCTTTGGTAACTTTGAAGTACGTTCTCGTGCCGCTCGCAAGGGTCGCAACCCACAAACTGGTGAGGAAATCGAGATTGCTGCATCAAAGATTCCTGCATTCAAGCCTGGTAAGGCTTTGAAAGACGCCATCAAGTAATTTTTCAAAAAAGAAGTTGTGTTCACATAACTTCTTTTTTTATTGCCAAAATTTTTGATGTATCTGTTAACTAGATATGTTTACCAGTCATAATTTGTGCTAAACTTAAATTTAATTATTGTAAGGGAGGTGTCGCAATGGTGGTTGGTAAAATTGTAACGATTGCTGGTTCTGATATTTTGGCTGGTGGGGGAATTCAAGCCGACTTAGCGACGTTTAATGAGTATGGCTTGTTTGGTTTGAGCGCATTAACAAGTATTGTTACGGTCGATCAAACAGATTTTGATATACATGCGATACCAATTCCTGTACTAAAAAAACAATTAATTTCGCTTAGTCAGTTAACAAATATTACAGGCATTAAGGTTGGTTTATTGCCATCAATAGATCATATGACAGTTGTGAGTGAATTTATACGACAATATGGCACAAATATACCTGTTGTAATTGATCCAGTAATGGTATTTAAGGAAACAGATACAATAAATGCTAGTTTGTTAGCAAAATCAATGAAAGAACAATTGTTGCCACTAGCAACGGTTATAACCCCCAATTTAACGGAAGCAGAATTATTGACCCAACAAACAATTAACACTGAGGCAGATTTATTATCTGTGGCAGAAAAGTTAAAACAACTAGGACCACAAGTTGTTGTGGTTAAAGGTGGTACACGGTTAACGGGTGAGATGGCAGTCGATGCCGTTGTATCTGATCATGATAAAAAGTTGATTAGATTACCAAAAATTAAGCAACCATTTAATAATGGTGCTGGATGTACTTTTTCAGCAGCAATTACTAGTCAACTTGCTCAAGGTATTGAGCCTATGATGGCAATTACTGATGCGAAAGACTTTGTTCACCAAGGTATTTTACATGGTATTAATTTAAATAATGATTTTCGGGTTGGTAATGTGTGGCAAGCTGCACGTCGGTATGAGGAAAAGATACATGAAAACTAAGCAAGTAACGATTGGTGCGGTGTTAGTCGCAATTAATATTGTTTTGAGTTATGTCGCAAAATTACCAACACCTACTGGTTTTGTTTCGCTAGTAGAAACAGGCATTTTTATTGGTGCCTGGCATTTTGGCCCTAAAATGGGTCTCGCAGTTGGTGGGTTAACAGGATTTTTACTGGATTTATTTGCTGGTTATCCACAGTGGATGTTTTTTTCACTAATTATTCATGGTCTTGAAGGTTGGACAATCGGTCATTATAATGTCAACAAAACAGTTGCTGTTCGTTTATTGGGTAATTTTGTTGGTGGTGTCGTGATGGTTGTTGGTTATTGGCTCGCTGGTAGTTTCTTATTATGGGTGACTGGTGGTGCAAAGATGTCAGTGCAAGCAGCATTTATTGCAGGTTTGGCTGATGTACCGGCCAATATTTTCCAAGTTTTAGTGGGCTTTATCTTAGCATTGATTATTAGTGTCCCACTGCGGAAGTGGATTCGATAAATAGCGATTCAAGAGCTGTCAGGCATGGCAGTTCTTTCTTTTTTATATCGTTCAAAAAATAGAGGGATAACATACATGAAATTTTTACATACAGCTGATTGGCATATTGGTAAAGAGCTCGGTGGCTATTCATTGTTAACTGAGCAACAAACAGCTTATCAACAAATTAAAGATATTGCCCTTGCTGAAAAAGTTGATGGCGTTATTATTGCGGGTGATTTATATGATCGTGGTATTGCACCAATTGCAGCCGTTAATGGGTTAGAAAGTATGCTAAAGGATTTAAATATGACGCATCACATGCCAATTTTTGCTGTTTCTGGTAATCATGATGGGGCAACACGTTTAGGTGCTGGTCGTGAATGGCGTCAACAAAATCATTTTTATTTGAATACGACGTTGGCAGATGCATTTGTGCCAATAGAGACATCAGATACACAGATATTTTTACTGCCTTTTATCGAACCATCAATGGCACGAGTGTATTATCATATTCCAGAAGATGATGCACAACAGTATCAAACGATTAATCAAGTCATGCCACAGATTATTGCTGATATGACTGATCAGTTTGATCCTGACAAAAATCATATCTTAGTGACTCATTATTATGTCGTTGGTAGTAAAAATAAAGATTATGAGTTTACTAGTGAAACAAATTCACAGGTTGGTGGGCTGCGTGGCTTAGATGACTCATTATTTAAAGACTTTGATTATGTTGCATTAGGTCACTTACATTTAAAGCAAGCTAGTCCAAGTGAAAAAGTAAAATATGCTGGTTCTCCAATTAAATTTAACACAAAAGAAGCCCAAACACAGAAAGGCGTCTTTATAGTTGAAATCAACGATCACCAAGTAACGACGACATGGTGCCCATTGATACCGAAAAAAGATTTGATATTGCTAACAGGATCTTTTGAAGAACTAACAACACCAGCGTTTTATCAACAATTTGAACGAGCACATAAAAATTATTTTAGTATCAAAATTCAGGGACGAGTCACAGCAGTTAACGCACGGGCAACTTTAGCTGACATTTATGGAGATGTTGTCGAAGTACAGTATGAATTACCACGACAACTATTTAATCAGAAACAAATGTCCAAGATAAAAGTTGACCAACAAGAAGCGGATGATGAATTAATTGCTAATTTCTATCAATATGTGACTAATGAATCATTAAATCAACATCAATTACAAATTGTTGAACAAACACTCAGCGAGCTGCACAAAGAGGAGGAAGAATAGCATGCGACCTTTAAAATTACAGTTAAGTAATTTTGGCCCTTATGAGCAGACAGCCGTTGATTTTTCAAAATTTACGGAATCAAAGTTATTTTTGATTACTGGTGATACTGGTGCGGGTAAAACAACGATTTTCGATGGTATGACCTATGCGCTATTTGGTGAAGGAACCGGTGAACGACGGCCAGAAGACATGCGTAGTGAGTTTGCTGATGCTTCGTCAGAAACAAGGGTTAAATTTTGGTTTGAACACAATGGTCATTTTTATGTGATTACGAGAACACCTACGCAACAATTAAAAAAGAAGCGTGGTGCAAAATCGGATATGGATACAACTGAGCATAAAGCAACGGTGTCATTGATCGAGGTTGATGATACATTACAGACACCGTTAACGGCACTAGGTGATAAAACGACCGTTGTTAATGATCAGATCAAGGAATTATTGCACCTTAATGCAGCACAGTTTCGCAAAATTATTTTATTGCCACAAGATAAATTTCGCGAATTTTTGAGTGCGCAAAGTGATGAGAAGATGATCATTTTACGACAATTGTTTGGGACGACCATCTTTGACCAATTAACAACCAATCTAAAACAACAACAAAAGTCATTGGGAGATCAGTTAGAAAAAATTGCCTATCAACGTGACGAAAAATTAGCACAGGTGCACTGGTTGCAAGATGACGTTGAGTCAAAAGCACCAACTGCAACAGAAAAAATAGCATTATTGCAGCAACTGAATAGTAAATATAAACAATTGCTAGAAAATGATGAGCAAAAATTAAAGGTTGCTCGTGACCAGCTAAAAAAGGGACAACAAGCGTATCAAATCGGTCAAAAACTTGCAAATCAATTTGATCAATTAGCACAAAAACAAGCGTTATTACAAACGTACGATACGCAATCAGCTGATATTGCAAAAAAACGACATGACTTACAACAAGTATCATGGGGGTTAGCACAACGCGAACATATTGAGACGCAAAAAAGGCTACAAACAAGTTATACCCAAGAATTAGACAGACAACAAACCTTATCTGATCAGTTGCGACAATTAGTTCAGAAAAATAATGACTTGCAGCAAATAAAGCAACAATTAGATGCACAACAAGAGTCTATTGATAACAAGCGCCAACGTATTGAAAATATTCAAAATGATTGGCTACCAAAAGCACGCCAGTTAACAAGTCTAGACCAGAAAATCGACCAACTTATCAATGAAATAGCGACGACCAAAGATGATGGTCAAAAATTGGCAGCACAACAAGTAACAGTACAAGCTGAGCTCAAAGCATTAGAAAACCAGCGACAGCAAGTACAAACTATTATTGATTGCGATCAGCCATTGCGTAATTTGTTGGCACGCTTTAGTCAGTTAAAAGAACGTTATCAACAATATATAACAAAAAAAGCAGCATTAGTTGACAAACAACAGGAAATGACAAAGTTAGCGGAACAGGTTGACCTTGCCAAAAAAAATCTGACTTTACAACAAAAACAATTGAAAGAAAAGGAGCAGTTGCGCCGTGAAATTTTAATGCAACAGTTACAACAAGAATTGGTGATTGGTGAACCTTGTGTGATTTGTGGTCATATTTATGATGGTGAAGATCAACAGGCGATGATCGTAACCAGTACTTATGATGATTTAAAAGCAGCAATTCAATCTGTTGAAGAAACAGAAAAAGCAACACAATTAGCTAGTGGTCAATTATCAAAAGTACAAACTAATTGGCAAAATTACCAATTTGATATTGTTGAAGAAACAAAGTGGTTGCAAGCAGAAAATGATGAATTAACGGCTCAATATGCGTCTTTCCGTCAAGACTGGCAGCAAATGTTTACAACATTTGATGAAACATTTGTTGTATTGCCCATCCAGTTAGACCTTCAGCAAATAACAAAACAGCTGACAGCAGCAAGTACATTTATTACCTCAGCAAAAAAGCGTTTACAGAGCTTAGAGAATGATATCGTACAACAACGACAATTAGAGCAAACGTTAAATGAGCGCTTAGTTGCAAATAAAAATACTTTCTCTTTACAAAAGAAAAGTCAGACCGATTTTGATATTGAACGACAACAACTTAATCATTCTTTGGTGGGACGTCAGTCGGTTGCTGATTATGAAAAAGAACGGCAGGTTTTAAAGACAGCATGTGAAAATTATGATCAACAACGAACGACAGTGCATGAACAATTATTAACTAATGAAAACAGTCAACGTGAACAAACACAACAATTGCAAACGGTGCAACAAAAATGTCAACATCTACAGGATGATCTAGCGAACGTCAAACGGTTGCTTGATCATGCGATTCAGCATGGTCCGGTAAATGATCACACGGCCTTCGATCAATTAATGCAACATGTGCAAACACATCCTGAAGAGCGTGATCAGTTAGCAAAAGAAATCACAACTTATGAAACGGTTGTTACCCAATTACAAACAGATATCAAGGCTTTGCAACACCAATTACATGAACACCAGCAACCTGATTTGAAAGCATTAGAAGCTACTGTAAATCAACGACAGCAAATCGTTGAAGAGCTATACGAGTTGGTCGTGACAAAACAAAATCAATATCAGCAACACGTTAAGATTAGTGAAGAAGTAACAAATTTACAAAAGCAATGGCTTGACCAACAAACGGCCAGTCGAGATCTTTTCACTTTGGTGCAAGCAGTTGATGGTCATAATGAGAAGAAATTACGATTAGAACCATTTATTTTGCGACGATTTTTGTTTGATGTCTTAGATTATGCAAATCAACATTATATTGGGGTACTATCTGCGGGACGCTATCAGTTTATACTATCAGATCGACAAGGTGGGCGTGCAAATCAAAACGGCTTAGACATCGACATTTATGATCAAGATGGCGATAAAATTAGGGCAACAAGTACGTTGTCTGGTGGTGAATCATTTATTGCCGCATTATCGATTGCGCTTTCGATGGCTGAAATCGTGCAACATCGTGCAGGTGGTGCTAAAATTGATGCGCTGTTTATTGATGAAGGTTTTGGGTCATTAGATGAACAGACACTTGCACAAGCGATGGAAGCGTTGCATATGGTTGAACAAAGTGGGCGCTTAGTTGGTATCATTTCACATGTCACATCAATGAAACAACAAATACCACAACAATTAGCGGTTAAAAAATTAGGTGATGGTCATAGTCAAATAACGATGCATATTTTATAAATGATATTAGACGATTAAGCGCATGCAACCACAATTGGGAGCATGCGCTTTTATTTTTTAGAAATACCAACCATATGGGACACCATTAATGAGTTGATCGATCGCTAATTGATGTTGTTGATTATACATTTGGGGATGGTCAGCAAGGGGAACATAGGTGAGTGAGAGGGTTTCATCACCATCAGCTGTCAAAGTACCACCAATTTGTGTCACTTCAAATAAAAACATGGGGATCTGTGCTTTGTCACCAGAAGGAAAGATATGATGAAAGTTGGTGTCAACACCAATTAAAGATGTTATTTTAACATCAAGACCTGTTTCTTCTTTGTATTCTCTGATGAGTGAAGTCATTGCAGATTCACCCAAATTTTGCATACCACCAACAAGACTCCAGCCAATCTCGCCATCCCCACGTTGTTCCATCAACACTTTTTGTCGACTCTCATCAAATAAAATACCAGCAACACCAGGCATGATGATTTCGTCATGACCAATTTTTTGGCGGAGTTGTTTAAAATATTGTTCCATTACCATAATGATTGATGTCTCCTTTTTTTATATCAATGATAGCATAACGAAGGTAAACTTAAAAAAAGCCTAGATTATGGTACAATATGGGTATCTATTTTTATGAGGAGAATGATATGATTACATCATTTTTGGTCCTTGAAATAACTGCTATTGCAACGTTTTTATGGGCAAAAAAATTGAAGTTACATAAGTTAGACTGGTTAGCAATCATTATTGTGACAGTCTTAAACTTAATATTTGTGTACTGGTGGATGCCAGTACCAACCTTATCACAATTAGTCATACCAGTTGCTATTGAAACAACATTCATTAGTATTTGGTCATTAATTATCGGTGCATCGTCTGTCATAGTTGAGCGAGTGACAAATGGTAAACGTTCATATAGTTTACAGGGCATTAGTTTATGGCCGTTTATTATACCATTGTTGGCGATTGGTATTTCAGTAGCTGCTGGTGTTTCAAAAGCGGTTACTGTGCGACCAATGTATCATTCTGTACAAGCAAAGAAGCAACAGGAAGCACCTCTAACAAAGGATGATCAACCAATTGCATTATCAGCTCAAGCTGCAAAAAATATGATGAAAAAGGCGTTCTCGCAAGTGCCAGATTCATCAATGTATGAGTTAGGTGATTTATCTGCACAATATATTAAAGGTAAGCCATACTATGTTGCACCTGTCGAATTTAACGGGTTTGTTTCATGGTTTATGAATCGTAAATTACCCGGATATTTTGTGGTATCAGCAACGGATATTAATGATACAGCCCATTTTGTAAAAAGAGATATGGCTTATTCTGAAACGAGCTGGTTTTCACATAGTATTGCTCGTAAAATTTATATTGCAAATCCAAGTTATCAACAAGTTGGTGAACCAATCTTAGAAGTTAATAATCATGGGCAAACTTATTGGGTACAAACATTACTACGTGTGAGATGGGCTGGTCAATTGTTGTTTGATAACATTCATGTTGCTGTTACCAACGCCGATACTGGGAAAACAACGGTCTACAAAACGAGTAACTTACCAAAGTGGGTAGACGTTGGTGTTTCACCCGAAGCTGCCACGTTAATGAATCGTACTTATGGTAATCCATATGCCTTTAATTTCCGACATAAAAATCAAATCAAACCAACTGAAAATGGCTCTGAAAGTGGTGTAACACCAACGTTTAATGCTAATGGTTCATTAGCTTACTTTGATGATTTTACAACGGTGCGTTCAAATGCCGATTCAGACAAAGGGTATTCATTGGTAGATACTCGGACCGGACAATTACGTTTCTATACAGGTAAAAATGTTGGTATTATGGATTCTGAAGGTGCCATGAAAGTTGCCAAGCAATTACATCCGCAAAATAAGTGGCATGGTTCGAATCCAGTTATTATGAATATTGATGGAACACCAACATGGGTTGTGTCAATGATGGATAATAATGAACGATTCCGTGAATATGCTTATATTAAAGGTGCTGATCAAAATGTGATTGGAGAAGGAGCGAATGCTTCAGATGCCTTAGCATCATATCGTAATGCGTTGGCTGGGAGTGCGCAATCAGCTGCTGCTAGTGATCAAAAGGTAAAAATTAAAACAGTTCGTGGTAAAGTTGTGCGAGTCAATACGAATGCAACTTTAAATAGTAAACAAGTTGTTGTCTTTAAATTAGCTAATGATGACACATTATATACATTGGATCCATCACAAAAGCAAACTGCTTTGTTGATGCAAGCAGGCGATCAAGTTGACTTAAAGGTTAAATCAATCAAAGGTGCAGCTGTAGCCAATGTTGTGTCAATTAAAAACGAATCGTTAGAATGAAATAAATCATAGGAAGTTTGTATGGGTAAAGGAACAATAAAATCAAACGATTTTGCTCGGGGTGCCGCAAAAAAGGGTCAAGTTAGTGTTGATCAAAAGAAATCAGCTCGCCAAGCATTACTTGAAAAAGCAAAACAAAAATTCCAACAACAGAAAGATTAATTTTGAAACAGGAGGCGTTATGGCAAGTTTTGCAGAACGCATGCTTGATGAACTATCAAGTGGACAACTAGAAGCAGCTAAAAAATCGTTTGCATCATCTTTACGATATGACGATGATGATACGATTTATTCATTAGCAGAGGAACTATATGGCTTGGGATTCTCAAATCAAGCAAAACGAGCTTATCAAAAATTATTAAGTAAATTTCCAGAAGAAGATCAACTACGGACAGCATTAGCGGATATTGCGATTGATGAAGACAATACTGATCAAGCATTGATGTATTTATCAGAAATATCCAGTGAATCACCGGCCTATGTTGAATCATTGTTAGTTGCTGCTGACCTATATCAGTCTGAGGGCATAAATGAAGCAGCTGAAGACAAACTATTAACAGCTTATCGATTAGATAGTGCAGAGCCGATTATTCAATTTGCTTTGGCGGAATTTTATTTTTCAACAGCTAAGTATCAAGTTGCAATCCCTTATTATCGAGAACTCCTTAAACAAGGTGAGCGATATTTTTCTGGCTTAGATATTGTGTCACGAATTGGTGTGGCCTATGCTTTGGTAGGAAATTTTGATAATGCCTTGGGGTATTTGGAACAGATTCAAGAGACTGACATGACGCCAGATGTGCGTTTCCAACTGGGATTAACTTATGCAACAAATCCAGATAACTGGCAAAAAGCGATAAAAGTATTTACACAATTACGTGATCTTGATGCTTCATATGTTGGTTTATATGATCCTTTAGCGCAATTATATTTAGAAACACATCAACCTAAATTAGCATTATTAACTTATCAGGAAGGAATTGCGGTTGATCCTTTCAATGTGAAGTTTTATCAAGCAGGTGCCAAAATAGCAGCTGAATTAAACGAACCAGAGCAAGCAAATTCGTTATACCAGGCAGGGTTGTCTAATAATCCTAATGATAGTGTCTTAGTAACAAGTTATTCTGCTTTTTTGGTACAAACAGAAGACTATGTAGGTGATATTAATTTACTAAATACGTACTTTGAAGATGATGATACAGACAGTAATCCTGAGTTGTATTGGCACTTGGCACAAAGTTACACGGCGTTAGAAGATTTTAATATGGCGACAAAGTATTGGCATGCAGCATTACCATTTTTAATGGATCAGCCAGACTTTTTGAAACCAGCTTATTACTATTTCAGAGATGAAGGTGATCATCAATTGGCATTACAAGCACTACAACAATATGTCAAATTAGTTCCTGAAGATTTTGATATGATGGCAGTTTTGCAAGAAGAACTTGATAAAGATAAATAGATAAATAAAACATATTATTTTGACAGTCATTTTTTGCTATCAAAATAATATGTTTTTTTAATATCGCGAATATTTTGGTCGTTTGTCACGGTGAATTTAAAACTGTATAATATGTTTATTAGAAAATAATAAGATATAGAAATGAGGATGGATAATGGACGCTTGGCACTTGTCAAAACGTTTAGCAGCAGTTGCTGACTTTGTGCCAGATGGGGCACGGATGGCAGATATTGGGTCAGACCATGCCTATTTACCAGCTAATTTATTATTAAATAATCATATTTCATTTGCGATTGCGGGCGAAGTTGCACCTGGTCCATTTGCTAATGTTGAAGCAGAAATAACGCGTCATCGATTAAATGATGTCTTGCGCCCACGTTTAGCTGATGGGCTAGCAGCAATTAGAACCAGTGATTTAATTGATACTGTCGTTATTGCTGGTATGGGTGGTCGTTTAATTTGTCAAATTCTTGCTGAAGGGCAGTTAGATGTTTATCGTTACCGTCGCTTAATTTTACAGCCCAATATTGATATCGATTTAGTTCGTAGTTGGCTTGCAGAAAATGGCTATCAACTTGCTGATGAAGCAGTTGTTGAAGATGATGGACATTACTATGAAATTTTGGTTGCCGAACCGGGAAATGTGACGTATTCAGCTCGGGAAATTAAATTTGGTCCATATAATTTAACAGAACCATCATCAGTTTGGTTTGAAAAATGGCAGCGTGAAGCAAATCGAATTCAAAAAATTATGCAGACTTTAATTAAAAATAATCAAGCTGATAGTGACGCCTATCAAGCGTATGCAAAAGAATTACAGATGATTATGGAGGCAATTGCTTATGCTAGCATGTGATTTAATGACCATGATTGAAGATTACGCGCCAAAATCTTTAGCTTGGGAAAAAGATCCGATTGGCTTACAGTTGGGGGATCCACAACAAGAAGTGCAGCGGGTGATGACAACATTAGATGTTCGGCCAGAGGTCGTTCAAGAAGCGATTGATCAGCAAGTTGATTTTATTTTTGCACATCACCCGATGATGTTTCATCCAGCCAAAAATTTAGATCTGTCAATTCCACAAAATCGGATGTATGCAGATTTGATTAAGCACAATATTGTCGTTTATGCCGCACATACTAATCTAGATGCAACAATCAATGGTATGAATGATTGGTTGGCGGCTGCTTTACAATTAAAGCAAGTCGTCCCACTTATTCCGAATGCAGATGGTCAAACAGGTATGGGGCGTATTGGTCAGTTAGCACAGCCACAAACAGTGACAGCATATGCCAAGTTTGTACGTGATCTATTTCAAGTAAAAGCGGTGCGGGTCATTGCAAATGATTTACAGCGACCAATACAAAAAATTGCAGTCCTTGGTGGTGATGGTGGTGATGAATATGCTGCTGCAATTGCAGCTGGCGCTGATGCTTATGTTACAGCAGATCTTTATTATCATACGGCCCATGATATACTGGCAGACGATTTTGTGGTGATTGATCCAGATCATCATATGGAAGCCATTGCAAAACCACATATGGTGTCTTTGATCAAAACATGGCAAAAAGAGAATCATTGGTCATTACAAAAAGTTTTTGCATCAACAATTAATACAGATCCTTATAGCTACATTTAAAAAAGAGGTATAACATGACAGAAGAACTTTATCCTAATTTAATCAATCGTTTCATTGATTACGTTAAAATCAATACACGGTCTAACGAAAATGCCACAACAGTCCCTTCAGACCCAAAAGAAGTCGCCTTTTTAAAGGATTTAGCAGCTGATCTTAAAAAATTGGGCCTAGATAATGTCAGAACAATGTCCGATGGATATGTTTTTGCGGAGTTAGCTTCAAATATCGATAAGGATGTCCCAACGATTGGATTCATCTCACATGTTGATACGGCTGACTTCAATGCTGAAAATGTGCAGCCACAGTTTGTTCCGGATTATGATGGAGAGTCCGACATTAAGCTAAATGAAGATTACGCATTAACAACAGCAGATTTTCCTTCATTAAAAAAATATGCTGGTCATACGTTGATTGTCACTGACGGAACGACTTTATTAGGTGCTGATGATAAAGCTGGTGTGGCAGAAATTGTATCAGCAGCTGAATACTTTATAACGCATCCTGAAGTTAAACATGGTAAATTAGTCTTTGGCTTTGGACCTGATGAAGAAATTGGTATTGGGGCAGATAACTTCCATGTTGCTGAGTTTGGGGCAGATTTTGCTTACACTGTTGATGGTGGTCCATTAGGTGAATTAGAGTGGGAAACTTTCTCAGCAGCTTCAGCAACGATTGAGATTCAAGGACGTAATGTTCATCCTGGAACTGCCAAAAATACGATGGTTAATGCCTTACAAGTCGCCATTGATGTGCATAATGCACTACCAGCTAATGAACGGCCAGAATTGACAGAGGGTCGTGAAGGATTCTTCCATTTATTGAGTTTGACTGGTACGCCTGAAGATGCGCGCATGGATTATATTATTCGTGATCACGATCGCCAACAATTTGAGGCACGTAAGACATTAATGACCGAAATTGTTGATCGTTTGAATAAAAAATTAGGTGTTGATCGTATTAAATTAACACTGAAAGATCAGTATTATAACATGGGTGAAATCTTGAAAGATGATATGACACCTGTTGAACTAGCTGCTGAAGCAATGCGTGATTTAGATATTGAACCAATTATTGAACCCGTACGTGGTGGGACAGATGGTTCAAAGATTACATTCTTAGGGTTGCCAACACCTAACTTATTTGCAGGTGGTGAAAACATGCATGGGCGTTATGAGTATGTGTCAACTAAGGTGATGGCACAGGCAACAGATACAATTATTAAAATTGCAACTTTAAATACAGAAAAATAGCCGAGGTTGTTTTAAGCTATAATTGTTAGTATACACATTAATTAAATAGGGGGGAAAAATATGCTTTTTCTAATTATTATGTTGCTAATCGGTGTCTGGTGGTGGCGTCGTTCTCAACGCTTAAAGCGTCTAGCAGTCAAGATTCAAAATGCTGAGTTTTCTAGTGATTATCAAAGTGATCAAAAAAATAATCAAGTTTTTGATGGCGAATTTGAGGAAATTAAGCGTCACTAATCGCAATGATGTATTAAAATTGGATTAATGATCGTTTAGTTTATAAAATATGTTACAGTTTAGCGTTATGTACGAAATTTTTTGTCGTATGTAACGCTTTTTCTGATAAAATAAATGAAAGCATTATTATTTAAATGAGATGTTTTTCATAAAGTAAGTCATAAGGGGAGAATAAAAGCAAATGGAAAAGTTGTTGATTGCAAATCGAGGTGAAATAGCTGTCCGTATTATTCGTGCAGCAAAAGAACTCGGTATTAAAACGGTTGCTATCTTTGCAAAAGAAGATGAATTTGCTGTACATCGATTTAAAGCTGATGAAGCTTATCAAGTTGGTGCTGGTAAAGCACCCATTGCTGCTTATTTGGATATTGCGGATATCATTCGCATTGCAAAAGAAGCTGGTGCCGATGCAATCCATCCAGGCTATGGTTTTTTATCTGAAAATGATGAATTTGCAGCTGCTGTCACTGCTGCTGGTATCAAGTTTGTTGGGCCAACAGTTGCACATTTAAAGATGTTTGGGGACAAAATTACTGCAAAACAAATTGCAATGAAAGCAGATGTACCAACCGTGCCAGGAACTGATCATCCAGTGGCAGATGTGGCGGAAGCATTGGCTTTTGGTAAAACGCATGGTTATCCATTATTTGTAAAGTCAGCTGCTGGTGGCGGTGGCCGTGGTATGCGTGTTGTTGAACATGAAGCAGAGTTAAAAGAAGCCTTCGAACGTGCAGCATCAGAAGCAAAGCAAAGTTTTGGTAAACCTGATATTTATTTAGAGAAATATTTGCGTGATCCCAAGCATGTTGAGATTCAGATATTGGCAGATGAGCAAGGTGAAGTGATGCATCTCTTTGAACGTGATTCATCGATTCAACGACGTCATCAAAAAATCATTGAGTTTGCACCAGCAGTATCTGTTTCTGTCGAGATGCGTCGAAGAATTCAAGCGGCTGCTTTACGTTTAATGCGTAGTGTGGCTTACCAAAGTGCTGGTACGGTAGAATTTTTGGTCGAAGGGGATGATTTTTACTTTATTGAAGTTAATCCACGTGTGCAAGTTGAACATACTGTTACCGAAGAAGTAACAGGTGTTGATATTGTGAAGTCACAACTATTGATTGCACAAGGATATAGCTTACACGAGGCACCACTAAATATTCCAGAGCAAGAACAATTACAAGCTGTGGGTGTGGCAATTCAATCACGTATTACAACTGAAGATCCAGCAAATAACTTTATGCCTGATACGGGTAAAATTGATTGGTATCGTTCACCGGGTGGAACCGGTGTACGTTTAGATGCTGGTAATGTATACGCTGGGGCAACAGTAACGCCTTATTTTGATTCATTATTAGTGAAACTGATTACACATGGTTCTGATTTCACAGCAGCCGTGGATAAAATGCAGCGTGCATTGAATGAGTTTGCGATTCGAGGTGTTAAGACCAATATTCCATTTTTGAAGAATGTTTATGCTCATCCAACCTTTAGAGCAGCTGATGCACCAACAACTTTTGTTGATAATCATGCTGAATTGTTTGAAATTTTACCTGATAAGGATCCAGAACGTAAAGTACTTCGTTATGTTGCTGAAACAACAGTCAATGGTTTTCCTGGATTAGACCATGACCGGCCAAAGGTTTATACGGCCAGTCATTACGAGTCAACGCCTGCAGTACCACTTGATGATAATCTGGTTACAGCTAAGGATGTGCTCGATGCACAAGGACCAGATGGTGTTGTTGACTGGTTAAAACAACAAGACAAAGTATTGTTAACAGATACGACAATGCGTGATGCGCATCAGTCATTATTTGCGACACGTTTACGAACAAAGGATATGACAGCAATTGCTGCCGATGTGCAACAAGCTTTGCCAAATTTGTTTTCTAGTGAGATGTGGGGTGGCGCCACTTTTGATACAGCCTACCGATTCTTAGGTGAAGATCCTTGGGAACGATTGCGTGTGTTACGAAAGCAAATGCCACGAACATTAACGCAAATGTTGTTCCGTGGTTCAAATGCGGTTGGTTATCAAAATTATCCAGACAATGTTTTAGAAGAGTTTATTAAACTATCTGCTACGAATGGTATGGATGTATTCCGTATCTTTGATAGTTTGAATTGGTTACCACAAATGGAAAAGTCGATTCAATACGTACGCGATAATAATAAATTAGCAGAAGTTGCTATGGCCTATACAGGTGATATTTTAGATCCATCTAGAACAAAATATAACTTGAAATATTATACGGACTTTGCACAAGAACTAGTGGCGGCAGGCGCACATATTATCGCAATTAAGGATATGGCTGCATTATTAAAGCCGGAAGCTGCTTACCAATTGGTGAGTGCACTAAAAGATAAAGTGGATGTACCCATTCATTTACACACACATGATACTACTGGTAATGGTGTTTATACCTATGCTCGCGCAGTTGATGCTGGTGTTGATGTTATTGATGTTGCCATGTCAGCCTTTTCAGGCGCAACATCACAACCATCAATGGGGGCAGTCTATTATGCTCTAACCGGCCATGATCGACAACCAGAGTTAGATATTCATGCGGCAAATCGAATTAATGATTATTGGGCAGGTGTCAAACCATACTACCGTGACTTTATGAGTGAAACATCAGGGACGCAAACAGACATTTTTGAAGTAGAAATGCCAGGTGGTCAATACTCTAACTTACAACAACAAGCACAAGCATTACGTCTTGGTGATCGTTGGAACGATGTTAAAAAAATGTACGTGACGGTTAACCAAATGTTTGGTGATATTATCAAGGTAACACCTTCATCGAAGGTCGTTGGTGATATGGCATTGTTTATGGTACAAAATGATTTGACTCCCGAACGAGTCTTGGCAGAAGGCAAGACCATTGATTTCCCACAATCAGTTATTGACTTCTTTGCTGGTGATTTAGGTCAGCCTGTTGGTGGTTTTCCTAAGGCATTGCAGGCAGTTGTCCTGAAAGGGCAGCAACCTATCACGG
The DNA here is from genome assembly GCF_058107185.1 of Weissella sp. ESL1177. NCBI lineage: Bacteria > Bacillati > Bacillota > Bacilli > Lactobacillales > Lactobacillaceae > Weissella > Weissella sp. ESL1177. The sequence continues at coordinate 490,635 of NZ_CM176591.1, forward strand.
TACGTCCGGGTGAACTGAGTGAACCAGCTGATTTTGTTGCTGAAAAAACAGATTTGCAAGCATTGTTGCATCGCGAACCAACGGATGAAGAAGTTATTTCATATATTCTTTATCCGAAGGTATTCATGGACTATATTGCGAATTATGAAAAGTTTGGCCCAATGACTGTACTTGATACACCAACGTTCTTCCAAGGTATGCGTGTTGGTGAACGCGTAGATGTACAAATGGGTGTTGGTAAAACAGTTGTTTTCCAGTTAGAAGAAATTGGTGAGCCGAATGTTGATGGTGTACGCACGCTTTACTTTGATGTTAATGGCACACCTCTAGAAGTAGATGTTCAAGATACGAGTATACAAACAACCACGGTTGTTCGTCGTAAAGCAGAACCATCGAATGAAAATGAAATTGGGGCAACCATGGCTGGTAGTGTCTTATCGGTTGCGGTTACTAATGGACAATTAGTTAAGCAAGGAGATACATTACTTGTTACTGAAGCAATGAAGATGGAAACAACGGTTCAAGCACCATTCGATGGCGTCGTCAAGCAAGTGCACGTCGTCGCGTCAGATGTTGTTGATGGTGGTGATTTATTGCTAGAAATTGAACCAAAATAATGACAATTGTAATGGAGTAAAAAGATTTGCTCAATATAACAGACCTATTTTAAAACTTGCTGACGAAGCAGTTTTTCGTTATATTGGTGTTGGAGCTTTTTGCTCTTTTTGTTTATAAAAATCATTGATGAATGAGGAGAAAAACATGCAACCGTGGTGGCAGAAAAAGATTATTGTTGGTGCAGGGATGGTTGGTAGTGCACTATTGCTATTACAAAGTATTTTAGGGACCATTGTTTGGCCAACGTATAAAATTGGACCATATCCATTAGCGATGTTGACAGCAACGGGGACGCCTTATGAATATGTTTTTAAAACCTTACAATTCATTGCTGACGGTTTAATCTTAATGACGATGGTTGCTTTAATAAAATACGCAATTGCAACAAAAAAAGATGACTTTAATCGTGATATGCGTGTATTAGCGTTAGTTTGGGTCGTTTGGTTGGTCTTTCAATTTGTCTGGTCAATCTCATTAGATGTTGCAATCACAGTTACGCCAATTTCCTTTCATGATATTATTTCTGGATTAATTATTCTTGGACTAGCTTATGCGATGATTCGTTTTGGGCAATCGGCCCGTAAAAATGGGTTTGAATCATTGAGAAATGCATTAACACTTTTGGCTATTTTATATGTTTTGTTTCACATATTAATGTTTATTGTTGAACGAGTGGGCTGGCCAATTAATGGCTTTTTGGATGTGATTGCTAATGATATTTTGGCAGTAGCGATGGGCTTTTTAAGTTGGTATTTTATGCGTTTGACAGAAGCTTAACATTGCCAAGAAAACCAATGTTTTTGAGTTAAAAAGCTTGCTATTTATTGAAAAAGTGTGTAATATAAATATTTGTAATTTACTAGCTATATTGTAACGGCGCAAGCTTGGGGATTAGCCCAATGCAGCTAATCCTGTCGTTCAAATTAGTGGTGAGGGGCACCTCACAAATAAATTCAAGGAGTTATGTTAATGCGCATTAACATTTTATTAGAAGCTGCCGAAACCGGTGAGCGTATCTATTTGACTTCTAAGAACCGTCGTAACACGCCAGACCGTTTGGAGTTAAAGAAGTATTCTCCAAAGTTGCGTCGCGTTACTGTGTTCAAGGAGGTAAAGTAATCATGGCTAAAAAGTCAAAGATCGCTAAGGAAAAGAAGATTGAAGCAACTGTAGAGAAGTATGCTGCAAAGCGTGCAGAACTAAAAGCTGCTGGTGATTACGTTGGGTTGTCAAAGTTGCCTCGCAACGCTTCACCTGTTCGTATCCACCGTCGTGATAAGATTGATGGACGTCCACGTGCATACATGCGTGAGTTTGGTATGTCACGTTTGAACTTCCGTGAATTGGCACACAAGGGTCAAATTCCTGGTGTTAAGAAGGCTTCATGGTAAAATTTTTATCATAAGGCAAAAAAGGGCAACCGCTATTTGTGGTTGTTCTTTTTTTTGAAAAAAATTTAAAAATCATCTATCGCACTACTTGACAATATGGTTTACAATGGACATATATATTTTTTATTGTGAGGTGGTATAAGGAATGTTACAAAAAAGAGTTTTGAATAAGCTTCTTGAAAATGCGTTTGACTTACCTATTTCAGTGACTTATTGGGATGGTAAGACCGAAAAGTATGGTGAAGGGTTACCAAAAGTTCACGTGACCTTTAACAAGAAACTTGACTTGAAACGGATGGCAAAAGTGCCAACTTTGGAGTTAGCAGAAGCTTATATGAGACGAGATATTGAGATTGATGGTAGTATTCAAGAATTAGTGAGTGCTGCTTATCGTCAATCTGATAGCTTTTTAACAGATCAAAGTGGTTTCAAAGGGGCAGTCATGAGTAAGTTTACTTCTTCTCATGACAAAGAGACTTCTAAGGAAGATATTCAAAGTCATTACGATATTGGTAATGATTTTTATAAAAAGTGGTTAGATGAAACGATGACTTATTCATGTGCTTATTGGGCAAATGATGATATGACATTGAAAGATGCACAAATCGCGAAAGTTCATCATATTCTAGACAAATTACACAGTGAACCTGGTAAAAAATTACTTGATATTGGCTCTGGTTGGGGTACATTGATTATTACGGCTGCGCAAGAATACGGCCTTGAAAGTTATGGTGTGACACTCTCTGAAGAACAATATGCTTATACTATGCAACGCGTACAAGAATTAGGTTTGACAGATAAAGTTCATGTTATGTTGAAAGATTATCGTGATATTGATCAACAATTTGACTATGTAACATCAGTTGGTATGTTTGAACATGTTGGTAAAGAAAACCTTGGTGAATACTTTAAAGACGTAGCCAAATATCTTGTACCAAATGGTCGTGCTTTAATTCATGGTATTACTGGTCAACATTATGGTGCAGGTGTAGATCCATTTATCGAGAAGTATATCTTCCCAGGTGGTTATATTCCAAATATTGCTGAGAATGTGACCCATGTTTTGGATGCTAATTTACAGCTGGATGATATTGAGCCTTTACGACGTCATTATCAGAAGACACTAGAGCATTGGTCAACAAACTATCATAAAGTTTATGATGAGACCGTCAGTGAGTACGGTGACCAATTTGCTCGCATGTGGGATTTGTACTTGCAAGCTTGTGCAGCATCCTTTGAGAGTGGTAATATCGATGTTATGCAGTTCTTAATGACAAAAGGTGCTTCAGGTCATGATTTGCCAATGAATCGTGCCTTTATGACTGCACGTGACTAATAATTAATCGTTTCATACAACATAGTCCCTTATTGCAAGGTGACTATGGTTAGGTATTTAGGGGATCAAAGCTTTCCGATATGTAGGGTTGCTTTGATCCTTTCGTTTACCATTTAATAACAGCAGTATGTGATAAGTAAGGTGAAAGGGAATTAATGATGCAAACACTGATTTCTAAAATATGTCATGACCGGACATTATGGGTGACAACCAGTTTATTAATGCTAACCATAGTTTTTGGATCAATTAACTATCAAGATATTGACACACAAACGATTCTCGCATTGTTATCATTAATGATTTTGATTAGTTTGTATGAACATGAAGGATTGCTAAAATTTATTGCTGTAACAATTATCAATAAGTGTCAATCTACCCGGCAAGTCCAACTGACAATCTTTTTATTGGTGTATGTGAGTGCTATGTTTTTAACAAATGATGTCGCAATACTAACTTTTATTCCGATATATGTTGTCATTGCACAAAAAATGAATACAAAAGCTTCTTTACCGATTATTTTATTAACGATATTTGCCAACTTAGGTAGTGCCGTGACACCTTTTGGTAATCCACAGAATATTTATTTAACGAGTCATTATCATGTCACATTAAGTCATTTTTTTAAAATGTCATTACCGCTTGGCCTCATTAGCTGTGTCATCTTATTTTTAAGTAGCTTTTTATTCCGCTCTGAACCATTAACAAAGTTAACACTAGAGCCACCAAAGATTAAAATCAAGACAACAATTATTTTGTTAATTGGTAGTTGCATCGTTTTAGCAGGGTTGTTGCATGTGGTGCCAATCATGATATCGTTGATAACGAGTATTTTACTAACCTTGTTTATTGATCGTAAAAGCTTTTTAACGGTTGATTACGGAATTATTATTCTATTTATCGAGCTATTCTTAATTGTTGGTGCTTTAAGTCGGGTGGCCTTTGTGACTAATTTATTTGAAAAATTGACAATGACAGCAATGGGAACTTTTTTTTCTGGTACAATATTGAGCCAATTAATTAGTAATGTGCCAGCAACGGTATTATTAAGTACGTTTACAAACCAAACTTATGCAGTCTATTTGGGTGTTTCGATTGGCGGGTTGGGAACAATTATTGCGTCATTAGCTAATTTATTAGCATGGCGTCAATACCAACGTGTTGATCGTGTGCCATTATCTTTTCCGATACGATTAATGGTTATTAATTTATTATTTCTAGTCCTTTTTGTTGCGATTGGTATTGGTTTATTAATCTTTCGTTAACTGATTAAATACAATACTGTACTAAAAAGAGATTGGGAAATCAGTCATTATGACCAGAAAAAAAGGCATTAATCTATCAATTTGATTGGTAGGTTGATGCCTTTAAACGTGTTCCAAAAGACTGAAGTCTAATTGTTGTTACAATCGGCTTCAAACCATCTTTTGTCACACTTTGTTTTAACCATTGGTAACAATAAAACGTTCTTGCTTATGAGTAGGTGTGACAATTTCGTCAACAATTGCTTTTGCCATTGTATCACTAGTTGTTTGTGAATGACCTGCGTCATCAAATAGCATATCATCTTGACCATACAAGATTTTGTCAGCTAGTTCACCAGGTACAAATAATTGACCGGGTGAAACACCAACCCAATTGACATTTTTAACATCCTTCAAGAAATTCAATTCATATAATTGATTTTCAGGGATGTTTTGCCAAGCAGCATTATTGGGATCAGCTTTAATATCGTCATATGAGTAATGACGATCTACTCCAGTACCTACAAATGTACTACCAGCCCCTAAAATAAAGATAACACGTGGTGCTTCTGTTTCACGTAATTCAGCAACTAGATGAGCAGTTAAATCTGTATGTTGATAGGCAATTTCAGGTGCTGTTGCAAAGGCATCGATAACAACATCAAATGCGGTTAAATCAGATTTCGTTAACTTGAATGCATCAGTTTCAATAATTGCAATATCCGAACCAAGTGTTTGCTTGGCTTTAGCAGCATTGCGGACGATGGCGGTTACATCTAAACCTGCAGCCTGAGCGGCTTGAAAGATGGCCGATCCAGCCATCCCCGTTGCACCAATAATACCAACTTTTGTCATGAGAAACCTCCAAATAACTTTTATTTTAATTACATTTTATAAGTAAATAATCAAAAAAGCAAACGGTATGGCAAACAATTAGGCAAAGAATCTATAATAGACTAAAATAAAAGAGGAATTATTATTTTCAATAATATAAAAATGAAGTGAGGAAAATTTATGCGTGCATATTTTAATTTAGATGCAAATGATTTTCCAGTAACCGTTGAACATATCGGTGCAGAGTGGCAACAAGATCAAATTATTCGTTATCAGGGATTTCCCCATTTCCATTGGTTACAAACACAAAAAGGTGTTGGTAATTTTTGGATTGGCAATACACGCTTAACTTTGCCAGAAAAAGCTGGTGTTTTAGTATCTCCTGGTGTGCCACATCGTTATGAATCAATGCAAAAAAATGAACCTTGGGAAGTCATGTTTGTAACATTTCAGGGAAAGTTTGCAGATGATTTTAATCAACAGATGTTAAATCATGAATATGTGTATATTCCTGCTGAAAGAGGGGATGAATTCGTTCAACAAGTCGAAAAAATCATCAGTTGTTTAAATGAAAATCCACTAGACAAAGAATGGGTATCGGCCCTGTCATACTATTTATTGTTATCACTTGGTCGTGAAGAGGCACATCATGTTAATAGTCAGCATCCAGATTTTGAGCGATACGTCAAACCAGCCATGGATTATATGTCAACAAATTTTGCGGGTCACTTGACAATTACGTCAGTTGCGAAATATTTAAATGTGACGCCACAATATTTAGACCGTGTGTTTCAAAAAATTATGAATTTAAGCCCACAAGAATACTTATTACAAGTGAGATTAAGTCATGCTAAGAAATTATTAGTTTCACAAAAACATCTACGTATTATGGCCGTTGCGAATGAAAGTGGCTTTCGTGACGCTGCTTATTTTAGTCGTGTCTTTAAGCGAGAAACTGGCGTGACCCCGTTAAATTTCCGTAAATGGCAAACGTAATTTTGAAGTCACCATATTGCGATAAATTGAACATAATTTCAATTTGTCCTTTTTTTTGGTTTAAATTGCGCAAATTTAAACCTGAAAGCGCTTTATCATTGTAAGAGTAGATAGTTCACAATTTGTGTTTTGGAGGTTTTTTTTAAGATGAAACAGGTAAAACAGTACTTGTCCTATGCGGCGGGTGCTTTTGGTCACGATGCGTTTTATGCAACATTGAGTACGTATTTTATGATGTTTGTGACGAGTCAGTTGTTTAACACATCTGATTCAGCGTTTAATGATAAGATGATTGGTTGGGTAACAACTTTAATCGTGGTATTACGAATAGTTGAAATTATTTTTGACCCAGTGATTGGGGGAATTGTTGATAATACCCGCACACGTTGGGGAAAGTTTAAGCCATGGTTGGTCGTTGCCGGATTAATTAGTTCAATCTTATTAGTTGTCATCTTTACTAATTTTGGTGGTTTAAATGTTAGTCATCCTGTGTTGTACATTGTGCTATTTGGGATTGTCTTTATTACGTTAGATGGATTTTACTCGTTTAAAGACGTGGCGTTTTGGTCAATGTTGCCAGCGCTATCATTGGATAGTAAGAAACGTGAAAAGTTTGGTACGATTGCACGATTTGGATCAACGCTTGGTCAACAAGGGGTCCAAATCGTTGTGATTCCTTTAGTAACATTCTTTTCATTAGCCTTTGTTGGTTCACATGCTGAAACAAAAACAGGTTGGTTTTGGTTTGCGGTTGTCATTGCCATTGTTGCTTATGCTGGCGCCTTGTTAACTGTTTGGGGTACCAAAGAAGAAGATAATATTGTGCGTAAGAATACTGAGAAATCAGGAATTAAAGCAATCTTTACGGCTGTTGCCAAAAATGATCAATTGATGTGGCAAGCGTTATCTTATTTCTTGTTTGCGTTAGCTTATGTTTCAACAAATTCAATGTTGTTGTATTACTTTAAGTATGTAATGGGTGCTGGTGATAAATTCTACTTGGTTGGTATTTTTACGGCCGTTGAAGGAATCATTGCTGTTGCCATCTTCCCAACGTTATCAAAGTTTTTCTCACGTCGTACAATTTTCTTATCAGGTGCGATTATTATGTTGGTCGGCTACGCTTTGTTCTTATTCGCATCAAGTAGTTTGCCACTTGTTATTTTAGCTATTACGTTATTCTTCTCACCATATCCTATTTTGTTCTTGGTTGTCTTAATGACGATTACTGATTCAGTTGAGTATGGTCAGTGGAAGTTAGGGATTCGTAATGAGTCAGTCACCTTATCACTTCGTCCATTAATTGACAAATTAGCTGGTGCTTTTGCCAATGGTATTGTTGGTGTTGCTGCTGTAGCTGCCGGTATGACCGGATCAGCAAAGCCAGAAGATATTACAGCCAGTGGATTACAATCATTTAATTTATTTATGTTCTACATTCCCATTGTATTGATTGTTATCTCGGTTATTATCTATTGGTTCAAAGTAACCTTAACTGAAAAAAAGCACGCAGAAATAGTTCGTCAACTTGAGGAACGATTAGTTAAAGAAGAAGTAGAAAAAAATTAATTTAAAAGGATTAAACAAGGTAATTTATCATGACACTTACAAAAGAATTAGGTGAGTCATTCCAACGTCGTTTCGGTCACCCTGCAGAAAAGTTTTTCTTTTCACCTGGTCGTGTTAATTTGATTGGTGAACACACGGATTATAATGGTGGTCACGTCTTTCCAGCAGCAATTAGTGTTGGAACATATGCAGCTGTTTCATTACGTGATGATAATGAAATTCATGCTGTTTCGGCAAACTTTAAAGATGCTGGTATGGTCACCTTTGATAAAGGTGATTTAGCACTACGTCAATATGATAGTTGGGTAAAGTATGTTCGTGGTGTGATTAGTGAGTTAAGTAAATTAGGCCACGAAGTACCACGTGGCTTTAATTTGGCTATCGTTGGTGATATGCCAACAGCTTCAGGATTATCATCATCTGCTTCATTGGAATTGCTAATTGGTGTCATGTTGAATGATTTATTCGATTATGGCATGGACACACTGTCATTAGTTAAGTTAGGTCAAGCGGTTGAAAATGACTATTTGGGTTTGCAAACAGGCATCATGGACCAATTTGCTGTTGCCTTTGGTCAAAAAAAGCAAGCGATTTTCCTAGATACAAATACGATGGATTATGAAATGGTGCCAGCTGATTTTGGTGACTATGACTTAGTAATCATGACCACGAATAAGAAGCGAGAATTGGTTGATTCAAAGTATAACGAGCGCCGTGCGGAGACACAGCAGGCACTTGAAGATCTACAGACAGTGACAGATATTAAAACACTAGGTGATTTAACTTCTGAAGAGTTTGAAAAGATTGTTGATCACATTAGTAGCCCAGTTAACCAACGGCGTGCACGTCATGCTGTGACAGAAAATGAACGGACCGTTTTGGCAAAGGCAGCTTTGTCTGACCATGATATGCAACGCTTTGGTGAGTTGTTAACAGCCTCACACAATTCATTGCGTGATGATTATGAAGTAACAGGTATTGAGTTGGATACGTTAGTTTCTGCAGCAATGGCACAACCTGGTGTGTTAGGTGCGCGTATGACTGGTGCAGGTTTCGGTGGTAGTGCCATTGCGCTTGTAGCTAAGTCAGAATCTGAAAACTTTGCTGCAGCAGTTGGCAAGGCATATGCTGATAAAATTGGTTACCAAGCATCGTTCTTTGTTGCTGATATTGTTGATGGGACACATGCCTTGTAGGAGGCGGAGCTGTTAAAATGAAGTCATTAAATGCAGAACAAAGTCAAATCGTTATGGATTTCGTTGCATGGGGTGTAGCCATGCATGCTTATTCAGAAAATGAGATTGTATATCGAACAAATCTAGTGTTAGCAAAAATAGGTGCCACAAGTCTTGTACAAGGTTTGACTGGGCAAACAGATACTAATTTAAGCGACTTAACTGACCAATTAGTCGCTATACAAGCAGTTGATTTTGATATGAGTTGGCAACAAGCAATTAATCGCACAGAACTGTTAAATATTGTGACACCAATGCCGGATGTCTTAGCAAGTGAATTTAAGCGTTTATATGCGGTTGATCCTGAGCAAGCTGTTAAATACTACTACTTTATTAGTGAATCAGTTGAAAATGTGAAAGTGAAAGATATTGCACGTAATATTGCCTTTACGCATCAATCTAAGTATGGTGATATTGAGATTACGATCAATTTATCAAAACCTGAAAAAACAACTGCGGAAATTAAAGCAGCTGCGAGTGCACCAAAGTCAACATATCCACCAACCGCTTTAGATTATACGAATGAGGGTTATTTGGGAACAGTGACAGCTGCACCACGTTTAACTCATCGATTCATTCGAGATAATTTTAGCAATGAAACTTGGGGTTGGCACTATTCTCCATATGCTTATTTTGAAGAACATGCGATTTTCGTTAACTTTAAGCGTCAACCGATGCAAATGGGGCGGCGAACATTTACACGATTAATGCAAATTGTGACGCGTTATCCAATGTATATGGTCGGGTCTAATGCTGATTTACCAATTGTTGGTGGTTCAATTTTGTCACAAGAACACTATCAAGGCGGTCGTCATGAATTTCCAATGATGAAAGCCACTGTTAAGCAAGTGGTCGCACTGCCTGACTATGAAAATGTTGAAGTGGCTGTCCTAAATTGGCCAATGACAGCATTTCGTATTTCATCAGCTGATGCGGCAGACGTGGTTGCTGCTGGTGAATTTATTCGTCGAGCTTGGGAAAAGTATTCTGATGACAAACTAATGATTCAAGCAACGAGTGAATCCGGTGATCGGCAACATACAGTAACACCAATTGCACGATTTAAGAATGGACGTTATGAATTGTATTGTGTTCTTCGTGATAATGGTACTTCAGATGAATATCCGATGGGTATTTTTCATCCGCATGCGGATGTACAACATATCAAACAAGAAAACATTGGTTTAATTGAAGTGATGGGACTTGCAATTCTACCAGCACGTTTGTTAAAAGAATTGCAACAAGTTGAAGCATATTTAATTGACCGTGTATCACTTGAAGAAGTTGCTGAAAGCCATCGGCTCTGGGCAGAAGAAATCAAGCAAAACCATCAAGCTAGTCCGGCCAATGTTACGGACATTGTGCATGAAGAAGTTGGTAAAGTCTTTGTTCGCGTCTTAGAAGATGCGGGTGTTTATAAAGACGATCTGAATGGTCAAGCTGGCTTAGACAGATTTATTACTTATCTCACGAGTGTTAAATTAAGTTAATTGATATTTCGTCACTAGAGTAAACACAAAATACGTGTTTACTCTTATTTTTTTTAGGAAAACAGGCTAAAATAAGGGTATGAGACAACGAGATGAAAATAAAATATCAGCTTTATCAAATGCAGCATTGGATCTAGTGTCAGAACAGGGTATTATCAACTTAAGTATTAATAAAATGGCAAAGCGAGCAGGTGTGTCTGTAGCAACAGCATATGTTTATTATGATAATAAGGCTGATTTACTTGGTAAATTATTCCAGCAAGTTCAGCATCTTTTAATTAATGACATGGACATACCAGATGAAAACTTACCAATTAAAGAACAATTTGCGGCCATTTTGCGACAGTATGCAAATCGTTTTAGAAATAATGTGAAGGAGGTTGAATTTCTAGCAGCAATGTTAGCAAATCCACAATTTTTACCAGCAGACTTACAAAACAGTGGGTCATTGTTAAATGAAGAATTACTGACGATCATTACAGCAGCTTATCGACAAAAATTATTAGTGACGGGGAGTGTTGATTTAATTGTTGCGCAAACAATTCAACCAATGCAATGGTTACTGCAATCGCGTATTCAAAATGGTTTAACTGTTTCGGATGCCGAGGTTGAAGACTTCATAACGATGGCTGTACGAGCTATTTTTAAGTAAGTGATTTTTATTTTTAAGTTAAAATGAATGCATCAGTGATACTTTTCTTATATACTAAGTGTAGCGGTTGATTTAAGAGATATCGGCCGATTGAGATTTTTTGTAGAAGTCCACGGGAGGAATAAATAGAATGACAGCATATGATTATGATGTGTTATATATTGGTAGTGGTCATGGAACGTTTGATGGGGCAGCCCCATTAGCAGCTAAAGGTAAGAAGGTAGCTGTTGTTGAACAAGACCTTATTGGGGGAACTTGCCCAAATCGTGGATGCAATGCCAAAATTGCTTTAGATTCACCAGTTGCTTTGAAGCGCCATTTAGAAGAAGTTCATGGTATTGTTGTGACAGGTGATATTGACATCAACTGGGCAGCAAATGAAGCACACAAACAAGAAATTATTGCCGGTTTACCAGACTTTATCAAGGGATTATTGGTATCTTCAGATATTGATATTTTATTTGGTCGGGGTACTTTAGTTGATAATCACACTGTTAAGGTTAATGGTGAAGAAAAAACAGCTGAAAATATTGTCTTATCAACGGGTCTGCAACCTAATCGCCTAGATATTCCTGGAGATGATTTGGCACATGATTCCGAAGAGTTCATGAATTTAACAGAAATGCCCGATCGTATCACCGTGATTGGTGCTGGTTATATTGCCATGGAATTCGCATCAATGGCTGTGGCAGCTGGTTCAAAAGTCACAGTGATTATGCACGGTGATCAAGCCTTGAGAGCCTATCACCAACCATACGTTGAAATGATTATTAAAGACCTTGAGTCACAAGGTGTGCAATTTGTCCGTGAAGTAGAAGTAGAAGCCATTGTGGGTGGTGCGGACGGTTTAGTTGTCCGAGGTACTGATTTAAATGTTGAAACTGACTGGGTTCTTGACGCAACTGGTCGTGTACCTAACGTAGCTGATTTAGGATTAGATGAAGTTGGTGTTAAGTATAACGAACACGGCATTGAAGTTGATGATCATTTGCGGACATCTGTACCTAATATTTATGCTTCAGGTGATGTAATTGATAAGCAGCAACCTAAGTTAACACCAACAGCAATTTTTGAGTCAACATACTTGATGCACACGTTTGCTGGTGAGACAACTGATGCTATTCAATATCCAGTGATTCCGTCAGTTGTCTTTACGACACCACGTATTGCCAAAGCAGGTGTGTCCGTTGCTGAGGCACAAGCAAACCCAGATAAGTATACGATTGTTGAAAATGATTTGGCGGGTGACTGGTATCGTCAAGTTGATAAAGAAAAAATTGGTAAGAATACATTGATTTTTGACCAAGATCACAAGTTGGTTGGTGCAACTGAAGTGTCAAATAAGGCGGATGATGTCATTAATGCATTGTTACCAGCAATTGAATTTAAGTTTGGCCCTGCAGAATTAGAGCGCATGGTTTACTTATTCCCATCAATTGCGTCACAAGCATGGGGACAATTATAATTAATGATTAAACCATAAAACAAAAAAGGGAATGCAACAAAAGGCTTGTTGAAGCTAACTGTAACAACAATGCTTCAATAAGTCTTTTAGAACACGTTTAAGGGCGTCAATCTACCAATGTGAAAGATTGACGCCCTTTTTAGCTGGTTATAACGATTTATGACTGTTTTGAAAAATTTTGTTGCCGATAACTTAAGCGTAAACCAATAAGGTAACAGATAAAGAGTAACCAAGAGATTTTGGTAACATTCATTAAAAATGTAAACCATTGTGCTGGTTGATAAGATAACTGTAGGACGTTATCACCAATTTTACTGTGAACTTTTACTGTCCCAATATCAGTTAATTCATAGTCTGATGGCTTTAAGGAATGATTGTTTAGTCTTAAATGAGTGTGCGCATATTTAATAACGCTAATTGTTTTTAATCGGTTTGAATGTGCATGCCAAGCAACATATAATTGACCATTTTCAGTGTATTTAATAAATGTGTACTGTTTTGATGCAATCTGTTGACCATATTGTTCATATGGATTTTTAACTTTTTCTTTTTGACTATCTTGAATTGGTAAGTAGTCAGGGGTGGGTTTCCAAACACTATCCAGTAACACATGGAGTCGTTTATTGGCATAAAAACTTTGTCGCAAATGTGTACTGCTGGTGTCTTGATGAATTTTATTATTATCAGCGAGTACTTGCGGTGTTTCCCAAATTAAAGCCTTTTTGTTAACAATACCTATATTGTTAGCCATGACCAATATGACCGCACCGAGTAGTATGGGACGCCAATATTGATTTTTTTGAAACGATCCTTGCAGATCAGTCAAAGTCATTCCTAGACCAAGTAGCAAGAGTACAGTTGCTGTAGGTAGTAAACGATATGGAAATTGTAACATACTGATAAAAGGTAATTTAAATATTGTATTCCAAGGGATAATTGAGAGCGTTAATACTAAGGAAACACTCCCAATAATCGTCACAATGCGATTGGTTAGGCTAGATTGTCGCCAATGACGAAGAACAACAATGATTTGGTAACCATATAATAAAACATATGGGAAGAAAAGTTTTAAATTATCAATCGGGAATGTGACACTACCGCGCGTTTGCGGCGTGTGGTTTCGGAAGGGCGGGAGTATTTTATTACTAGTGTAGACTTCAATAAATCCTCCCCAAACATTTGCTGTTAATAAAATTGTCAACAATGCAGCTAGTAACGTTTTATAGATTAAAACTTGTCGTTGGTTTGTTTGAAAAAATGCAATAATGAAGAAAATCATGAGTAGGACAACAAGTAATATCGAAGATAACATATGTGTTTGAACCATCAACGTCACAGCCAAAGTCATTTCAATAATGTTAACAGGATCAGTTTTATTTTTGACAAGCCTCGTGGCGACAGAAACACCAATGGGTAGTAGCGCTGCACCCCAACTTAAGAATTGTTGTGAAATAGTCCAAGTAAAAATACCATAACTTAACATATAAAGTGCGGCAATTGGTACCAGATAGCATTGTTTAATTTTATTTTGAATGAGCAGATAATACATTGAAATACCAGCAATAAGCATGACAATGAAATCTGAAATAATTTGGTAAAAAAACCAAGAACGTGTTAACCATAAAATAAAGCCATTGAAATAAGCTAGAACGGGACCATAAATGGCATTCACGATACGTCCAGACTGTGAAAAACCATACATAGAAACAAAATATTGCCAATTTTGATCGTTTATTTGTGAGGCCATATCGTAAAAACGATTAAAATGAAAAAGTGAATCTGCCCCCATAATGAGACTATGATGCAAAATCTGTGGTGAAATTATTAATAATGCACATAAAGCTAGCAACAATATGTTTTTAAAATGCCGATTAAACATAAAAACCTCTCAATTATAATAATCATTCAACTACTAGTCTAACAATAAAATTGGTGAAGTAAAAAGGGAAAATCATGGTAAAATTATTTTGTGAAGGAGGAAACAAATGTATCCTAAAAGATTTATTCAATTATTTTTAATATTTTTAATAACCATATTTATCTCGCTTTTTATCGTCGATTTATTTCACATTACTGGCTTTTTACCCCAAGCAGTTGTTTTAACAGTTGTTGGTTATATTATTTTGATTATTCCTTTAACGATTTTGACGATTTTAAAGCAAAAGAAAAAATTTCGTGGTGTTGAGAAGGGTAGTCAGACGGATGTTTTCCAAAGTGCCCTGACAAAAATGGAAAATGTATTGGTTCTAGCAACACAATCAGAAAAGGGGCATTTGACTGCTAGTATTATCACCTTTAAACAATCGGCTAGTCAAGAAAATATTTTTTACCTTGTCACAGGAGCAGAAACTGAACGAGTCGCAAATATTACTCATAATGGCATTGTCGCGTTTACAACTTGGTATAATAAAGAAGATGGTTTGAGAGTTAGTTCAAAAGAAGTAACGGCAAAAATTATTCGTGATCATCAACAAATACAGGAAACTGTGCAACAACATCCCGAAATTAAAATGCTAAGTGATAATTTTAGTAATCAAGTGATCATTCAGTTAACAATCAATGCAGCATTAATTGAATCATTTCGAGATAATCCACAAGCAGTATCGTTTCAAGTGAATGACTAGTTAGTTGCATTTCTTAAGTGTTAGTGATAGTTTTATTATCAGTGGTTCGTAACCATCCCACTCAAAAAAACTAGGAGTAGATAATAAAATGGCACAAAAAATAAATCAGTTTCGTTCAGCTAGAAATATAGCAGTTACTGCGGTGATTGCTGCGCTATATGTTGTTGCGACTGTTGCATTACCGTTTGCATCATATGGGCCGGTGCAATTACGTTTTTCAGAAGCATTTAATCATTTAGCAGTCTTTAATAAACGCTATATTGTTGCAATAACAGTGGGGGTCTTCATAGCGAATATTTGGTCACCTTATGGTATTGTTGATATGATTGTTGGTACACTTCAAACGGGTGCCATGCTATCGATTTCGTATTATTTAGCGAAGCATGTTAAGCATATTGTGACTCGCTTAATGATTAGCACAATTGTTGATACGTTAATGATGTGGGTGATTGCTGCGGAACTATATTACATGGCTAAAACGCCATTTTGGGCAACCTATGCATGGACGGCATTAGGAGAATTTGCTGCATTAGTTATTGGTGCAATTATTGTTTATATTATTAGTCGGACAGTTGATTTAGAAAAGTAAAGTGAAAAAAGATTGTATCTTAATCTTGTAACGTTAAACACGTCATGATAAAGATACAATCTTTTTTATTATTAGTTGCTATTCATTTCTAAAATGGCATCAAAGACAGATTGGGGTAGTTCAATATTACTTTTCTTAAGTCCTTGTCTACGCATTTGTTGTTGCTTTTTAGATACCTTAGTGCCTGAAGCCTGTGCTTTACGTAATGGTGGTACATCTGCACGTGCGATGGCACGACCTTCAACAATTGCTTGTACGGGCATTGCTTGCAATTTTCTTGGAATTAAATCTTTTAAACGATCAACTAATTCAATCCCCATGCGATTTGCTTTCATTCGATGGACGACGAAAGTTAATGCATCGATTTTTGCATAATCAATCGCAATATCTATTCTAACCAAATCAGATGGCTGGTACTGATCAAAGGTTGTTGATAGTGTGGCAAATCCATGCGAAACAGATTTTAGCTCATTAAAGAAGTCATAGGCAATTTCAGATATGGGCATGCGATATGTCACTAATAACATCGTGCCAATTGTTTCTAAGTCAACTAATTCGCCACGACGTGATTCAGCGAGACGCATGACGTCATTTAACATGTCATTAGGCATTGTCATTTTTGCTAACATATAGGGTTCTTCAACTTGAACGATTTGCCCATAGTCAGGAAATTGTGTTGGATTTTCAACGTAAATGGGCGTATCTTCATTTTTAATCGTGACACGATACGTTGAATTTGGCATAGTCGTTAATACATCTAATCCAAACTCTTCCTTTAAACGTTCTCGAATGATCTGTAAGTGAAAAATACCAAGAAAACCACCACGAAAGCCCATGCCTAAGGCTTCTGATTGTTCAGGCTCATACTGGAAAGCAGCATCGTTTAAGGCTAGTTTTTCAATACCAACTTTCAAATCTTTGAAGTCACTACCACGAGGATAAAGTCCAGCGTATACCATTGGTTCAACTTCTTGATAACCGGGTAATGCGACTGAAACTGGGTTTTTAGATAATGTAATCGTATCACCAACTTTAACAGCTTCAGGATCTTTGATACCAGTGACAATAAAACCAACATCACCCGTTTTTAATTGTTTGATAGGTGTCATTAAAGGTGTAAAAACACCCATTTCTTTAATATCTGATTTCACATGATTTGCCATGAATAGAATTTGATCATTGTTATTTAGTGTACCGGCAAATAATCGAGCTTGCACGATAACACCTTTATATGGATCAAATTTGGAATCAAAAACGAGTGCTTGTAGGTTATCATTTTCATTGCCAACGGGTGCTGGCACACGATCACGAATGGCAGTTAAGACGCGATCAACATTTAAACCGCTTTTAGCCGATATTTTAATAATATTATCTGATGTAAATGATGAATCCAAATCTGCTAACTGATCAATTGTTGCATCGACCTCAGCTGCAGCAGTATCAATTTTGTTAATGATTGGTACAATGACCAAATTGGCTTCTTTTGCTAACCGATAATTCGCCACAGTTTGCGCTTGGACACCTTTTGTTGCATCCACTAATAAAAGGACACCATCAGTTGCAGAAAGGCTACGTGATACCTCATAATTAAAATCAACATGACCAGGCGTATCGATTAAATTATATTGATATTCATCGCCATTCTCATCAGTATAGTAGTTACGAACGGTTCTTGACTTTACGGTCACACCATGGGCTTTTTCGACACTTAGATCATCGAGTAATTGATCTTGAGCTTCTCGTTCTGAAATGGTATTTGTCATTTCCATGATACGATCGGCTAACGTTGATTTACCATGATCAATATGGGCGATAATGGCAAAGTTACGAATGTATTTTTGACGTGTAGACATGTTGACTCCTTAAAATTGTTGTGTTCATATTATACCATTTTCATAAAAATGAATACGGCTCTAGTCAGATATTTACTTAATATACGAACTATCTAATTTTTTAAAGGGATTTAAAAGCACCATTAATATTTAAAAACGAATGAATTAATTACTTATTTGTTATAAAGTTAACTTTATTTTCGACTTTAAAAGTGTTAACATAAACCTCATAGTAGTTGGTGTTGATATTTTTAGCCTATAATTAGGGGGAAAGAACAATGGATTTTGCAACTGGAGCAATGGGACCAAGCAGTTTACATTACAGTTTTGAAAAGTCTAATGTTACTGATTTTGTTGCTGGCGGAACACAAACAAATAAGCAACCTAAAGTGAATGAAAAGTTGATTGCACATTTTCATGACTTATGTGAGCGTCATCCAACTTGGACTTTTGGACAAATCGCTAGTGGGTTACATGTTGATGCAGCAACTTTACGACAGATAGAGATGATGACAAATAGTAAACTTCGTTCAGCTAAGGCACGTTAACGAGAAAACAATTTTTTGACGTTATTAAAAGGTCGTTGTCTACCAATAAATTTGGTGGATAACGACCTTTTTTAGTTATTCAATTATATAGATAAAACGTTTTTAATTAGTGACGGCCAAGCTTTAGAATAGGGGTTGACTGCTCTATCAAAGTATTTGGTTCTTCTAGTAATTCAAAGGTCGACAAATTATCTGAATTTGTGATTGTTACAATAACAGTATCATCCAAACCGGCATCAGTGATTGATTTATCCCAGAATTCGATCAATAAATCACCTTTATTAACATGCTGACCACGTTCAAAGTATGATACAAAACCAGTTCCTTGCAGTGTGACAGTATCTAATCCAATATGAATTAATGTCACAATACCAGTATCAGATACTAAGCCAACCGCATGGCGGGTTGAGAAAGCAATACGAATTGTTCCATCAAATGGCGCATAAACACGACCATCAGTTGGTTTGATTGCAAATCCTTTACCTAAGTCACCAGAAGCGAATGCTTTATCATTAACGGCACTTAATGGTAATAATGTACCACTGATTGGTGCGTAATAGACTGATTCACCATCTGCAAGGGTTGGCAATACTTCAGTAACTGTTTCATTAGTATCATTGAATTGCTTACCCCAAGTACGCTCTAGTTCATCAACAATTTCAGCGTGCTTTTGTTCGGTTAAGGTAACTTTCTTGAAGAAGACAAAGACACCAGCAAGAATGATCACAATTGGAATACCAAACATAATTGCTTTGAAAGTAGCTGAGTTAGCAGGTGTAATTGATGCAGCAGTGGCGCCACTTGTCATACCAGCAACAACAGCAGTTAATCCAACAACACCGTTAGAAATAGCACCAGCTAATTTATCAAGTAGAGGACGAATTGACAGTGTTAATGATTCGTCACGATGACCTAATTTTAATTGACCATATTCAACCGAATCAGAAATTGTCATCAACACAACTAAGAATACGAGTGGTTGTGGGATGGCAAATAATTCAGCAGCAACTAGGACAACAGGTAATGACTTACCGGCAAATACAAAGACAACTAAACCGACTAGCATAATGCCGACACTCCAGAAGAATAACTTACGACGGTTAAGTTTGTCAGCTAACTTAGGGAATAGTGACACAGAGATAAGACCAGTAATGACATTTAAACTTGCTAAGATAGAGAATGACTTTGAATCCCCCATAATGAAAGTAAAGTAGTAAAGTTCAAGTGAATTAACTAATGTCATACCAGTCGTGTAGAGGCCGTAAGCAACAGCAGTCCACATTAATTGGTCATTTTTAAGCAAAATTTTGATAACTTGCTTAAATGTTGTTTTTTCTTTATTTTGACGAAGTTCTGAATCAACTTCCTTTGTACCAACACCAACAGCAATGGCACTAATCCAAGCAACAAAAGAGATAATAATGGCAAACCATAGCCAACCACGTGTATCCCCAGTACCACCATTGCTCTTAACAGAGAAGAAGAGTACTAACGGCATCACAACAACACCAACAAGGTTTGCGCCTAACGTTGAGCCAATTCGCGCAAAAGTAGCTGTCTTTTCACGTTCACGTGAATCAAAGGTCAAAGCGGGAATCATTGACCAAAATCCAATGTCTTTAAATGAATAAAAAATATCCATTGTAATGTAGATAATAGCAAATAGAATTAGATAAGCCATTGGATTTGATTTGTTCAAACCACCCATGCTAGTAAATAAAATGATTAGAGCAATTGAACCAATTGTTCCACCAATAACGACCCAAGGCTTAAATTTACCCCAACGAGTTCTGGTGTTGTCAATCGCATTTCCAATGAATGGATCAATAGCTAATTCGACAAAACGAAGCAAGAAAATGATTAATGTAATAGCACTAATCATTTTATTATTGGTTGCAGAGTCACCACCACTGAACAAGTGGGTGGTGACGAACATGATGAAGTAAGTTGATAAGGTGGCAAAAAAGACATCATTACCAAAAGCTCCAAAGGAATACGACCAACGTGATAATGCGGACTGTTTATTATTTTCAGCCTTCATGATACAAAGTCTCCTTATAAAATTATAAAATTGTCAACCGCCTAATTGTAAGCGCTTTCAGATAATAAAGCAAGTTTTTTTATTTATTATAAATCTTTTACACTTTCTTGGTAAGCGGTTACAATATTAGTGTGGCAACTATTTTGAGAACGTTACAGTACTGGATTTCGAACATCTTATGGAGGAACATATGGCAAAAGCAGTCATTACATTTGATAAGGCACAACAAATATTTCACCTGAGAAATGGTGAAATTTCATATTTAATGGCCATCGAAGAGGGAAATATTCTGAGTCATTTATATTTTGGAAAGCATGTCAGTGGTTATCATGGGTTACGTCACTATCCAAGATACGAACGTGGTCTGTCACCTAATTTAGCTGGCATTCCTGGTGAGGTAGACCGTCACTATTCAAAAGACGTGTTACCACAAGAATATGCAGGTAATCAGACCGGTGATTTTCGTTGCCCAGCTATCGTTATTAAGGCAAAAAATGGGGCTTTAGCAACTGATTTTCGTTATGAATCATATGAAATTTTTGCTGGTAAGCCTGAGTTATCAGGTTTACCACAATCATACGTTAAGGAAGCAGATGAAGCACAAACTTTAGCAATTACATTAAAAGATACAACATTAGCTGCCTCAGTCATCTTATACTATACAATTTATGCTGATCGGGCAGTGATTACTCGTTCAACTAAAATTGTCAATAATAGTGATGTTGATTTTCAGATTGAAAAAATTGCATCATTACAATTGGATGTTCCAAAACAAAACATGGCAGTAATCTCATTTCCAGGCTCACAATTTCATGAACGACAAGTCGAACGCGAATCACTAAGACAGGGTATTACGGAATTTAGTAGTAGACGTGGCGCTAGTTCTCATCAAATGAATCCATTTGTTGTTATGGTTGACCCAGCAACTACCGAGCAAACGGGTGAAGCAGTGGGTGTGCAATTAGTTTATTCAGGTAATCATCAATTTACATTTGAAAAAGATTATATTGATCAAGTCCGTTTGGTGACGGGAATCAATGAAGATGGTTTTAGTTGGCAGTTGAATCCGACAGAGAGTTTTCAATCACCAGAAGCAATTATGGTATATTCTGATGAAGGTCTAAATGGTATGTCACAAACTTTCCATCACTTACTCCGTGAACGTGTGGCACGTGGTAATCATCAATTTAAGGATCGTCCAATTGTGATTAACAATTGGGAAGCGACTTATTTTGACTTTAATGCGGAAAAAATTGAAGCCATTTTGAATGAGGCTGCACCATTAGGGATTGAAATGTTTGTACTTGATGATGGTTGGTTTGGTGATCGTGATGATGACAAGCGTGCATTAGGTGATTGGTATGAATATACAAGTAAATTAGCGAGTGGTGGTGGTTTGCGTGGCTTAGCAGAGAAGGTACATGCAAAAAACATGCAGTTTGGTTTATGGTTTGAACCAGAAATGATTTCTGAAGATTCTGATTTATATCGTGCCCATCCTGATTATGCCATTCAAATTCCTAATCGGCCAAAGTCGCTTTCACGCGATCAATATATTCTTGATTTCTCACGTTCGGAGGTTGTTGATAATATTTATGAGCAGATGACAGCTATTTTAGATCGTGTGCCAATTGATTATATTAAATGGGACATGAATCGTCATATGACAGAGGTTTATTCAGCTGTGTTGTCAGCCGAACAACAAGGAGAAGTAGCACATCGTTATATCTTAGGTGTTTATGACTTAGTTGATCGTCTAACCAAGCGTTATCCGGATATCTTATTTGAAGGTTGTTCTAGTGGTGGTGGCCGCTTTGATGCAGGAATGTTGTATTACTTCCCACAAACATGGACATCAGATAGTACTGATGCTGCTGAAAGAATTAAAATTCAATATGGGACGACTTTTGGTTATCCTGTTTCAAGTATGACAGCGCATGTGGCAGCTGTTCCTAATCCACAAACACAACGTTGGACGAGTTTAAAGACCAGAGGAGATGTTGCAAGTTCAGGTGTCTTTGGTTATGAACTTGACGTGCAACAGTTGTCGGATAAAGAAAAAGCACTTGTTAAAGAGCAAGTAGCTTTTTATAAAAAATACCGTCATCTGATTCAATACGGTGATTTCTATCGTCTAAAAGATCCATTTACGACTAATGAAGCTGCATGGGAGTTTATTAGTCCAGATAGTTCTGATGTATTGGTCTATCACTTTAGATTACTAGCATCTGCACAACAACCGTTTACAGTGACAAAACCGGTTCATTTGATATCAGATGGTGTCTATATTGATCAAGTCACTGGAGAAAAATGCTTTGGTGATGAGTTAATGCAATTAGGATTTTATGATGATCCAGCCCAAGCGGGTGATTTTGTCTCACAAGTGCACGTTTATTCTTTGGAATAGTAAATAAAATTTTTTCACGGGACTTTTTAAAAAAAGTAATTAGATGTATCATTAGTTTGTATATATAATATTTTAAGAGGTAAGGTTAACATGTTAAACGCACGATTAGCACAAGATGTTTGGAAAGATCCTGGAAAAAATGTTTCATTTATTGTACTAGCATTGAATCATCAGAATTTAAATGATGAGCGAGAAGGTATTGCTGAATTTGCGGATAAATCGCAAGCTATTATTAGATCAATGCGTATTCGTAATCCGGAAGCTGGCTTACAAGTTGCGATTGGATTTAGTAACTATGCTTGGAATTATTTATTTCCAAATGCAAATAAACCCAAGGAATTAGAGACGTATCAAACATTGCATGGCCCAGAATACACGATGCCCGCTAGCGATGGCGATATTTTCTTGCATATTCGTGCAAGTGAAGAAGCAGTTGTTTACGAAATCGTCCGTCAATTTATGAAATTGTTATCACCAATAACGAGTGTCATTGATGAGACAAAAGGATTCCGTTATTTAGAGGGGCGTGCCATCATTGGTTTTATTGATGGTACTGAAGCACCAGCGATTGAAGATGCGGCTGATTATGCCATTATTGGTGATGAAGATCCAAATTTTGAAAATGGTTCGTATGCCTTTGCTCAAAAGTGGCAGCATGATATGGCATTCTGGGAAAATCTAACGGTTGAACATCAAGAAAAAGCAGTCGGTCGTCATAAATTTGATGATATGGAATTAGATGATGATGATAAACTAGCAAATGCTCACAATGTTGCTTCAAAGATTGAAATAGATGGTGAAGAACAGAAAATCATTCGTATGAATGTGCCCTTCTCTGACCCAGCTTTAGATTATACAGGCACATATTTTATTGGTTATTCACGCCATTGGCGAGTAACAAAGCTCATGTTAGAACAGATGTTAGAAAAATCAGATTTTCTACTAAAGTTCTCAACTATTTTAAGTGGACAATTGTTTTTCATTCCATCACGAGAGACACTCGCAGATATAGCTGATGGTGTTTTCTTTGATGAAACAGATTGATAACTTAATACTTTTAGAGACAAAAAAGGTTTGATACAGGCACAAATAATTTTGCTTGCTCAAACCTTTTTATGTTATCGTAATTTATCTTGTTCTTTATCAGTAGCCGTTTGTTGTTCAGAAAAATCAACAGATACGGTACCATTTGCACCACCATTTGTATTATGCCAAACAGCATTCGTTTGTATAGCGCCATTAACACGGGCTAAAGTCAAAATTGCTGGTTTACCATACTTACTGGTTAAGCTTTTTAAAGAATCAC
This sequence comes from Weissella sp. ESL1177, assembly GCF_058107185.1. Classification (NCBI taxonomy): domain Bacteria; kingdom Bacillati; phylum Bacillota; class Bacilli; order Lactobacillales; family Lactobacillaceae; genus Weissella; species Weissella sp. ESL1177. The sequence goes on from NZ_CM176591.1 coordinate 514,809, forward strand.
CCTCATGAGTGGGATCGTCACTCTTATCTAAGGCAATGGCATTGTATGCTGATAGTGTCCATTTCTTCGCTAGATTAATGGTCTTTGTATCTAAGATTGTTTTTGAAGTTAATCTGGCACGATTGGTATTATTATTTGCGCTCATGAAAGTTAAGGTAACACCGGTATAATCACCAGACACATTCTTCCATGAGACAACAGTTAGGATGTGGCCATTTGCTTTTGATTTTGACTTTTTATCTGGTCGACCATAGGTGGCAACAACTTTTTCATAAGAAGTGCCGTTTTTACCAGCTTTATTAAAATCGCCGAGTGTTAATTGATCAAATGATTTTTTGGTCCATTTATGAGCAGCTAATGATTGTTGATGATTAGATTGTGTTTGTGAATTTTGGTCATGTTGAGAAACAGTAACAATCAAGATAATAGCAATGATTCCCAATACAACAGTTATAATTTTCTTTTTCATTGATTTATATGTCTTTCTATAGATTGAATAATCTCAATTAAGAATAGCATAAAAAAACGTTAGTGTAACTGACTATATTCATTAATGTTGGATACAACTTGGTAGAGAATTATTCATTATGCATTATAGTGGTCAGTAACAGGTAGGTTTTGTATAATCTTAGTATGAGTAAATACCGTTAAAGGAGAGGTTATTTTAAATGTCTATTATGAAAGACACGAGTAATTTACCAATTATCATCTGTTTCGTTTTAACAATTATTTGTATCACGATGTTGGTGATCAGCCTAAAGCAAAATAAATTCCGCTTATTAAACGGCGTCCTAGCAAATTTTTCAGTCCTATTAGGTGGCATAACATTAATGATGTTTATAGAATTGATAAACATACATTGGTTATCTTTGATTTTCTATACCATAATGATTATTGTTTCAATTCCATTAGCAATTTTGTATTCACTGTTGGGAATTTTACTATTATGGAATGCATTTACGGTTTGGCGTCGTGAAAGTCATACACTTGGTAATATGTTGACGTTAGCTTTAGGTGTTTTAATTGTCGTTATTTTACCACTGTTACGAGCATTGGATAGTCGACTATTAAGTCATCAAGCAATTGGGTTATACATGGCATTCGTTGAGCCGGTTATTTTATATTTTGTTTTCTGGTTCTTAGCATTTATTACATCATTTATTATTACCCGTTTATATCGACCAAAGTATAACAAGGATTATATTATCGTTTTGGGAGCAGGCTTATTGAATGGTAAAGACGTTTCACCATTATTAGCCTCACGAATTCAAGTCGCATTAGATTTTGCTGTCAAGCAAAATGAGAAAACAGGTTACTATCCTTGGTTAATATTTTCTGGTGGTCAAGGTGGGGATGAGTTACTACCTGAAGGGGAAGCGATGGCGAGTTATGCAGAACAACACGGTGCACAAACGTCACATATATTAATCGAAAATAAATCAAAAAATACTTATGAAAATATGCTTTTCTCTAAAAAAATATTAGCAGATAAAGATATTAATTTCTTAAATGGTTTATTTGCCACGAGCGACTATCATACTTTCCGTGCAGCTGGTTATGCTCGTTTAGTTGGCTTAAATATTGACGGTTTGGGTGCTAAAACAAGTCGTTTCTTTATCCCAAACGCATTTATCAGAGAATATATTGCGTTATTGGCAAATCATAAATTATTTCATCTCATTTGTTTGTTTATCATTTTAGTGTTTGAAATTCTTAGTTTTATTGTTGGTAATGGTATATTTTTCTAAAATGTCACTTTCAAGGTTATAATGTTATTGTAGGTATTTTAGATATATGGGGGAATCATAATGAAAATTATTGTTTTGGATGGGAAAGCTTTAAACCCAGGGGATCTAGATTGGCATATTCTTGATCAATTTGGTGAAGTTGTTGTTTATGATGAGACACCGTATGATGATCAGAAGGAAATCAGTGCACGTCTAGCAGATGCAGAAATTGTGTTAGTTAATAAGGTACCGATTACCAAGTCAGTTATTGATGCATCACCAAAACTTAAATTGATTGCAGAAACAGCAACTGGTTATGACAATATTGATGTGCAATATGCACAAACGAAAGGGATTACAGTCACTAATGTGCCAACTTATGGGACGGATGCAGTTGCACAGTTTACATTTGCATTGATATTGGCTGTTACTAGCCGTGTGAAGCAACATGATGATTTGGTTCATGCGGGCGAATGGCAAAAGGTAGGGCGTTTTTCGTTTTGGGATGCACCATTAATGGAATTGAAAAATAAAACGTTGGGTATTGTTGGTTTTGGTAAAATTGCACAAGCGGTTGCAAAAATTGCCTTGGCGTTTAATATGAATGTCATTTTTTATAATCATCGCCCACGGACAGTTTTTGATGATGCGATTCATCAAGTAGATTTAGAGACACTATATGCTGAAGCCGATATTATCAGCTTACATATACCGTATACACCAGAAATGTCAGCATTCATTAATGCTGATACGATTGCTAAGATGAAGAAAACAGCAATATTGATCAATACAGCAAGAGGAAAATTGATCAATGAGCATGACCTAACGATGGCTTTAAACCATGATCAAATTGCTTATGCGGCTCTGGATGTTGCTTCACAAGAACCAATCAATGCTGATAATCCATTGTTAACAGCAAAACATTGCTATTTAACACCACATATTGCATGGGCACCTTTGGAAACGCGACAACGCTTGTTAGATATTGTCGTTGAAAATATCCAGGGATATCTCGCAAATGATTTGGTCAATGTCGTTAAAATATAAAATAAAAAATGTGCTATGTGAATAACATTGCACATTTTTTAATTGGCTAAATAACTAAAAAACAGGGAATTTAAGATAATAATAATAATTTTATTGACCTAAATTGTGAAAAATAGTACGATTATAGGTTGCCAAAATTCACAAAATCTTCGTTTTTAGGACAAAAAAGTGGTATATTAAGGTATAGACTGTACAAAAATAGGAGGTAGGTTAATTTTATGTCTACGGTAAAAGATTTAACAGCCATTGTTGGTAGTCACCATATTGTGACTAACGCAGCCAAATCATTACGCTATCGTAAAGGATACCGTTCAGGTTATGGAGAGGCTTTGGCAGTAGTTATGCCAGGAACTCTTGTTGAAATGTGGCAGGTTTTGAAAGTGTTGCATAGAGATAATATTATTATTATCATGCAAGCTTCAAATACCAGTTTGACAGAGGGATCTACACCGACTGAAGGATATGATCGTGATGCAGTTATTGTCAAGGGTAGTCGTATTAAAGACTTACAATTAATTAACCAAGGTAAGCAAGTGATTGCTTTCCCAGGTACGACATTATTTAATTTGGAAAAGTCATTAAAGCCATTGAACCGAGAGCCACACTCAGTGATTGGCTCATCAACGTTGGGTGCTTCAGTTATTGGTGGTATCAATAATAATTCAGGTGGTGCATTGATTCAACGTGGGCCTGCATACACAGAATTGTCATTGTACGCTCGAATTGATGAAAACAATGAATTACACTTGGTAAATCATTTAGGTATTGATCTTGGTGATTCACCAGAAGAAATTTTGGATAATTTAACAAATCGTCGTTTTGATTTGAATAATGTGCCCAATTCAGACGAACGTGTTGGTCATAATCGTGATTATGAGAAGCGTGTTCGTGATGTTGATTCTGATATGCCAACGCGTTATAACGCTGATCCTAAAGGATTGTATGAAGCATCGGGTGCAGCTGGTAAAGTTGCCACATTTGCTGTCCGCTTAGATACGTATCCTTCAGAGGGTAAGTCACAAGTGTTCTATATTGGAACGAATTCACCTGCTGTCTTAGAGAAAATGCGTCGTCACATCCTAGCAGAATTTAAGAACTTACCTGTTTCAGGTGAATACATGCACAAGGATGCCTATGAGTTAGCTAAGTTATACGGTAAGGACTCATTAATGGTCATCGATAAGTTAGGTACAAGTATGTTACCAACTTTATTTGGTTTAAAAGCAACTGCTGAACGTATATTGGGACATGTACCAACGTTCAAGCCTTATTTCCCAGATCGTTTCTTGCAAAAAGCAGGGCACTTGTTCCCAAACCAATTGCCAAAGCGTATGGAAGACTATGCTAATCGTTTTCAACACTATCTACAATTGAAGATGGCTGGTGACGGTATCGAAGAGGCACGTGCTTACCTGACTGAATTCTTTAAAGAAGAAGAAGGTGAATTCTTTGAAGCAAATGCTGATGAGACAAATAAAGCATCATTGCACCGTTATGTTACTGCTTCAGTTGTCATCCGTTACCAAGAATTGATGCAAGATAAAATTGATATTTTGCCAATTGATGTTGCTTTGCGTCGTAATGATGATAACTGGTTTGAAACATTGCCAAAGGAAATTGACGATAAGATTCAATACAAAGTTTATTATGGTCACTTCTTAGATCACGTTATGCATCAGGATTACATCTTAAAGCCAGGTGTTGATGCTCATGAATTGAAACAAGAAATGCTAAAGATTTTTGACGAACGTGGCGCAATTTATCCAGCTGAGCATAACGTTGGCCACTTATATGAAGCTGCACCAGCATTGGTCAAGCATTATAAGAAGAACGACCCAACAAATAGTTTCAACCCTGGAATTGGTAAAACTTCTATGAAGAAGTGGTGGGGCGAATATTAATAATCATCAGATGATTAGTTTCTAAATTAATTCGGTTGATTTAAAACCAAGCAATAACTGTTCAGAGTAAGTGTTCAGTTATTGCTTTTTTTACATCATGTTACTAAATAAATGGCTAATTTTTAAATAATGACAGGATAACTTCAAATAACGGTGCAATCATAACCATTTGAAGTTATCATTAATATGGGGTTGTGGTTGTTTCATGAGTGGTTGAGGAGAGACTTCTAGAGAATCATGAAATTATTAAGAATAATGATGGGGGAAGATAGATGAAAAAAAGGATTGCTTTGTTATCTGATATACATGGAAATGTCACCGCACTGAAAGCAGTCATTGCAGATTTAGCGACACAAGAAATTAATGATTGTTGGTTTTTAGGTGATTTGGTCATGCCAGGGCCAGCAACTAATGAACTATTTGCACTATTGGAGAAAATAAAAGTATCTGTTTATATTAGAGGTAATTGGGATGATTGTTTTTTAGATGTTCAGAATCAGACGGTTGGTAATCATTATGATGATCCGTCAGATGTTTATATTGGTATGTTAGGCCAGTATGTCATTGATCATCTTGATGGTAAGTATCAAAAGGCATTGCAGCATTTTCCAATCCATCAAATAAAATCGGTCAATGGGCTATCAATTAACATTTCGCATAATTTAAATGATTTAAATTCGGGTCCTGCATTGTTAGCGGATGCAGCAACCACACATTTTGATCAATTATTTTTAAGTGATGATGTTGATATGGCTATTTATGGTCATGTGCATCATCAAATGTTACGTTACAGTAGTCGAGATCAATTAATTATTAATCCAGGTTCGGTAGGACAACCATTTTTTAAACATCGTCAGTTAAATCGTGATCGACGGGCACAATATGCCATACTTGAGATTGATGATGCTGGCTTGGCGCAAGTTGATTTCAGAAAAGTCGCTTATAACTTATCAGAAGAATTGGTAATTGCTAAGGCAGCAGGATTACCGTATGTCAATTTATATCAGGAAATTTTGTTTGATGGTGTTGCTCATACGCACGATGATGCGTTGTTAGCTGGGATTAATGCACAATATGATTATGTACAACAACTAAAAAAATTAAATCAACGACAATAAAACCGAAAAGGACTGACCGATATTAATGGCCAGTCCTTTTGCTTTTAATTGGTATTAATCAATAGTGATTTGTTGATTGTTGATTGATTCTGATTTTGGTAATGTGATCTTTAAGACACCATCAGTCAGCTTTGCGTTAACTTTACTGATATCAACGCCAGGTAAATAATAACGACGTTGAATCCGACCTTCAGCACGCTCATGGGTCAGAACATTTCCTTCAGAATCTTTGTCAGTTTTAGAAGTGTGTTGTGTAGCAGACACCGTTAACGTATCACCTTGGTAGTCCAAATTAATATCTTCTTTATTAATTCCAGGCACGTCAACTGATACTTCATAGTGATCATTTAAATCTACAACGTCACTCTTTAAGTGCTGACTGTCAGCATTAAATGCTGGCATCAAATGGTTAAAATCATTAAAGAAATGATCCCAATCATGAAACATACCATTAAAACGATTTGATAACTCGTTTGCCATAATAACTTCCTCCTAAACTAATTATTTTTTGTCAGGATTCTAATTTATCCTTCACCATCATTGTAGGAGCTTCATTTATAAAATGCAATGGGTGAAAATACAATTATTTAAGGATAAGCAGTAAAACAATTAATTGTTTTACCTATGTTACAATAAAAAGTATTGAAAAGTTGAACAAAGAAGGTTTTGGAAATGGCAGAAAAAAATGATGGTTTATCAACGAACCATATGTTAATTCCATGGGATGAACTTGCAATTAAAGAATCGAATACTTTAGTTGTCAATGCGTCCCTTAAAGAAAAAACAATTATTGTTGGTCGTGTAGGATTAATTATGTTATCTTGTGGTACTGGTGCTTGGCGTGTTCGTGAGGCGATGAATACGATGGCACGTATTTTAAAAGTTTATTGTTCTGCAGATATTGGATTAATTTCCATTTCGTATACTTGCTTTGACGAGACTAGTAGTTATACAGAATCATTATCTTTAAAGTCGACAGGTGTTAATACAGATAAACTAACAAATATGCAACAATTTGTGACAATGTTTACAAATGAGGGTGCTTTTTTAAAGGTAAAAGATGTCCATCGTTTATTAGATCGTATTAATGGTAAAAGAGGCAATTATACGCCAATATTACTTGGCTTAGCTGCAGCTCTTGCGTGCAGTTCTTTCGTGTTTTTACTTGGTGGCGGACCAGTAGAAATGTTTTGTTCATTCTTTGGTGCAGGATTAGGGAATTACACGCGTGCGAAAATGAATGGCAAACACTTGACTATTTTTGCAGGTTTAGCAACAGGTGTGGCGGTTGCTTGTTTAACATATCTTGTCTTGTCACGAAGCTTAGAATTAATTTTCAATATTAATGTGGCACATGAGGCAGGATATATTGGTGCGATGTTATTTGCTATTCCGGGATTTCCATTTATTACAAGCGGTCTTGATATTGCTAAGTCAGATATGCGGTCTGGTATTGAACGACTTGTGCACGCAGTTTCCATCATTTTGATTGCAACTTTGGTTGGCTGGCTAGTTGCTTTGGCTAGTGATTTGAAACCAGATAGCTTTTTGCCATTAGGGTTAAGTCCTTGGTTACTATGTTTATTTAGGATTCCTGCTAGTTTTTGTGGTGTTTTTGGTTTTTCGATTATGTTTAATAGTCCGGTTAAGATGGCAGCAACAGCAGGATATATTGGTGCAATTGCGAATACATTACGGTTAGAATTAGTTGATTTAACATCCTTACCAGCAGCAGCAGCAGCTTTTATTGGTGCTTTGACAGCTGGGATATTGGCATCTTTGTTTCATAAACGAATGGGATACCCACGTATTTCACTAACGGTGCCAGCCATTGTGATTATGGTACCAGGTCTATACATGTATCGGGCAATGTATTATCTAGGTGTTGGCAACATTTCAACAGGTGCAGATTGGTTTATTGCAGCACTCTTGATTGTGCTATTTTTACCACTAGGATTAATTGTTGCGCGTATTATTATGGATCCGGACTGGCGTCATGTTGAGTAATACTGCTAAATAAAATAATATGAAAAGGGACTGAGACATCAGTCGTTATGATCAGCTGAAAAAGGCGCTAATCTATCAATTTTGATTGGTAGATTAGCGCCTTTAAACGTGTTCCAAAAGACTGAAGCCGATTGTAACACTCTCTTTTCATATATGATTTTATTTTACATCAATGAAAACATCTCCTAAATCGTGGTCAAATGAAGCACGCCATTTACCAGCCGTTAGATGTTCAGGTAGTAAGAAAGTACCACTAGAAACATGTTGACCTGCCTCTAACTTTGTGCCGTTTGTTTCTAATTTTTTTACTAACCATTGTAATGATAGTAAAGGATTGCCTAATACTTCGGTTGCAGCCCCGTCTTTCAAATAATGATCATCATGGTATAATTTTGTGGTTACTTGTGCCAACTCGTCAGGTGTTTTGAAATGGGTGGCCGTCTCAACTTGTTTGCCATAGACAATATAACCACCGACAGCAGCATCAGCAATGACAAGATATTTTGATAGGCTAGGGAACCAATCAGAAAAACGCGAGTCGGGAACCTCGATAGCGGGAGATACTAAAGTTTTGGCCATTAAGTCCTCTAATGAATCTGCAGAAGTTAATGGTTCTTTTGCAGTAAACATCAGTTCGACTTCAGCCAAAGGTGCTAATAATTGATCAGGCGATAATGTAGCTGGTGACTGTAAAAAATGACTAGTAATCTGCGCACCGTATAGTGGGGAATCAGAATCAAACATATCTTGTGTTTCTTTGCTTGTCAATGAGACTTTATATCCGCCAACTTTTTCATCTTTGAGTTCAGTTAAATAATGTTGAACAGCATATGCATCTTCTGAATTATCAAGAAATGAGGCATAAGATTCTTGTAATAATGGTTGTTTCGTTGTGTATGCCTGATGGAGTACTTCAGCAAATTCTTTGTTTGTCATGTTCATAATAATACCTTCGACTTTCATTTAAAAAATAATGAGTGATAATCTCATTTAAATTTAATATTCCTTACCATTTATCATACGCTTAACCATTTCGTAAAGAAAGAAAAAATGTTGTGATTTTGTCTCCTTTTTTTGAGACCCATTGCAATCAAGTAAGGTTTAAAGTATTATTTGCTTAATGTAATAAATAATCAATCATGAAAGGTTTGTTTTTATGTCTAAAATAATCAACTATAAAAGGGATTATTTATATTTTTCAATTATTGCCCTCGTTGTTTTCGGACTAATATCGGTATTGATAGCGACAAATAATAGTTATTTGTTGACTGTCGATAATAAAGTGACTGCATTTTTTGAAAATGCCTTCGGGTATCCAATGATGGATTACCATCATGGTATTTTTAACGATGTGATGACATTTTTAGCGAGCTACGCCGATGCAAAACCATTAGTCGTCATAACTTTTTTTATAGCAATCATATTATTTATAAAAAATTATCGCTTGTTAGCATTCTGGCTTTTGGCAGTCGTTAGTACTGGTGGTATGCTAGGAATTGTTGTTAAATCTGCTATGCATCGTGCACGACCAGTACATCATCTGGCCATAGACAATGGATTTTCTTTTCCAAGTGGTCATTCAGTTGCTAGTACTTTACTGCTATTATCGATTCTATTAGTATTAGTACCAATGATGAGAAATCAATGGTCACGAATTATTACACGCACGGTCATTATTTTAATCTGGATTAGCATTTTATTTTCACGTTTATACTTTAATGCACATCATTTAAGTGATTTAATTGGCGGTGTCGCACTGGGGATTTTTTGGGTATTTGTTGCGATGGCGATTTATGGTTTAACTGCAAAAATGTTTAAAGAACACTTATTTAAAAATAGTATTGTTTAAGTTAAATAGCAACGTCTTCGGAACGAAGAACGTTGCTATTTTTATTTTATTCAACAATGACGAATGATGTGCGACGTCCTTGTCATTATTGATTAGTTTATTATTTATTGTAAAATTGTTGATATGTAAATAATTTTACCGACTCGACGCTGAGAATTTGTATAAGAAGTACATTATAATGCATGCTGCGATAAACATTGTGATAGTGACAAAATAAACGGTTTATAAGGAGAGATAACGTAACATTTAAAAGAGGATGACTAGATTAGAATGATGTTAAAAGCAATGATAAAAAGGGGAAAAATATGACTAAAACGCATACGCATCGTGCATTTGGTGTTTATGGCATTGTCACGATTAATGATCAATTGGTTGTTATTAAGAAAAATGGGGGACCATATATTAATCGTTACGATTTGCCAGGTGGTAGTTTGGAAGATGGTGAATTATTAGAAGACGCAATTATTCGCGAAATTAGCGAAGAAACTGGGCTAAAAGCTCAAAAGTTAGTACAAATAGGAACGACTAGTTTTAAATACCCTTGGCAATATTTAGATGCTGAGATGAATCAACATATTGCAGTTTTTTATCAAATACAGGCGTATACAGGCAATTTATTGCAGGCGGTTCGTCAATTTAATGGTCAAGACTCATTAGGAGCACTACCCATTGATTTAATGGCTATAAACGATCAAAATTCATCACCCTTAGTGTTAAAGGCAAAAGAATATTTAAAGACAAATGAGTTTCGGGTTGCCGATTCTGTTTATCAAAGTTGGCATGTTCTAAATGATGAAGAACGTGTTTTTTAAAAAAAGCAAACTATCTTTTCTATTTTGATAAATATAATGATTTACCAAAATTTTTAAAAACTATTTGTGACGTATTTAACAAAATGGCAATTCCGTTTATAATATTGCAATATAACCACGAAGTGTGAAGTAATAATATTTTGTATTATTTTTATAGCACAATGTGTATGATTGTTCAGGAGGTAAGGGATGGTTAAATTAATATTAATGCGTCATGGTGAAAGTACAGCAAACATGCAAAATACTTTTACGGGATGGACTGATGCACCGTTAACGACAAAAGGACGGTTACAAGCTAAAGATGCGGGACGACGATTAATAGATGAAGCAGTAGATATTGACGATGTTCATACATCATTTCTAAAAAGGACAATTATAACGGCGTATATCATCTGTAATGAATTGCAAATAAATTGGATACCGATATATAAAACGTGGCGATTAAATGAACGGCATTATGGGGCATTAGCAGGGCTTAATAAAGATCAGGCACGTGAAAAATTTGGTAAAAAGCAAGTTGAATTGTGGCGACGCGGTTTCATTGATACTCCGCCTAAATTAGTTGAATCCGATCATCAGTTAGTTTACGATCGGATTGGTGTGTCTATACCAAGGACAGAAAGTCTAAAGATGACTTTAGAAAGATTGATGCCGTATTGGAGAAATGATATTCTGCCTAAATTGCAGCAAGGAAGAAACCAGTTGGTTGTTGCACATGGCAGTAGTTTACGAGTTTTAGTAAAATATCTTGAAAAGATTGCAGATGATCAGTTAGATGCCATTAAAATACCGAATGCAACACCAATCATTTATACTTTTGATGAACATTTTCATATTGAAAATAAACAAATCTTAGATTACTAAGGAGTCGTGTTAGTTGACAATAAAATTAAATATTTCTAATAAACTTATTGACTTTTCATTTTAATCCAAATATACTTATTGCACAAGGAAGAGGTGAGTAATCAATCTTAGATTGTTCAGAGAGTTGTGTTTGGTGTAAAGCAACCAATTTTGTTGATGAATATGGCCTCGGAGTGTAAAAATAATGAGTTATTAAGAATTTTTAATGAATTATTTTCGGGTGCGCCCGTTATTGCGCTAGGGTATCATGAAATATTTATAGGTACTTAATGGAGTGTTCAAATTAATGGACAGAACTCGGGTGGTAACACGATAATCAATCGTCCCGTTGTATTACATTGTTGTAGTACAACGGGATTTTTTATGACATGATAAATGATTAACTCGTTAATAAGATATTGGAGGCAAGATGTAAATGAAAAATAGTGTAAAATTTGGTGTGTTAGTTGGCACAACTGTCTTAATCTCAACCATAGGTTTGTCCTTGCAAATAGCCAGTGCGGATACTAATAAAACAGTAACGGTCGGGGTTGTTGGTGATACTTCTCGTGAACTATGGGAAAATATTGGTCAAAGAGCACAAAAAAAATATGGTATTAAAATTAAGTTAAAAGAATTTAATGACTATGTGAAACCAAATCAAGCATTGGTTGATGGTAGCCTAGATTTAAATGCTTTTCAAACAAAGATCTTTTTTGATGATCAAAATAAAAAAATGGGCAGTAAACTAACCTCTATTGGTAAAACAGTGATTGTTCCCATGCGGTTATACTCGTTAAAAACGAAAAAGATTAGTGATTTTAAGAACGGCAGTACGATTGCAGTGCCTAATGATGCGACTAATGAAGCACGTGCACTAGATGTGTTAGTGCAAGCAAAGCTTATTAAATATAATAAAAAAGTCACTGATCCGACTGCAAAGGACATTACTTCAAATCCCAAACACCTGAAAATTAAAGAGGTAGATGCAGGACAAACGGTTTCTGCTTTACAAACAGCTGATGCCGCAGTCATCAATGGCAATTTTGCTCATGACGCGAATTTGAATGATAAAAACATATTATTAACACAAAATTTGAAAAAGAATGTCAGCCCTTATATTAACTTAATTGCTTCTCGAAAAAATGAAGCAAATAAGAAAATATACAAACAAATTGTAAAGGTATATCAGACAAAAGAGACCAAAGCAGAAATTAAAAAATTATTTGGCAATTCAGAATACCCTGCATGGTAATGAAAATAATCAGACAAATTCCCCCCAAAAAGTCATCCACTTTTTGGGGGGAATTTGCCTGATTATTTTAGAACTAACGATCGGTTAAAATACGATTAGCAACAGATTCTGTTGTGATTAAATCTGTTATGAAGCCACCACGTAAAGCACCTAGTGTTGCATTTGTCTTAAATTTACTTTTTACGATACAAACACGTCGGGGGGTTGCTAAGACACTATCTAAATCGACGCCAAATGTTTTATCAACCGACAAATTTAGAAAACGACCATTAATATCATAAGGTCGTCCATACAACATGCCAGCAATGCTATCAACATCGACACCAGGGAAAATATCGTTAATGCCCTGATGCCAAGCTGGAATAGAATTAATTGATGCTAAAGTTCCCAATCCGGTGAAAATCATATCCATACGACTTGAAGCAGCAAAAGTTGAACGAACAGAAATTTCTTCTGTTAAGCCATGGCGGACAGCATCGTTAACAATATAAAGGGGACCAACCATTGTTAAATAATTTGCTGAAAATTTATGAGCAGCACGTTCAACCATCCTCATGGTACCAGCCGATGAGTTATATTTCATATTCTCGCCCATAAACTGCGTAAATGTAACATTTTCTAAGACTTTACTCTGAAATTTTGAGATAACTTGATATATTGTACCGCCCCAGGCTGTACCAATAATGTCATTATTGTGAATCAGTGACTGGACATGTTGTGCTGCAAAATTAATCGTATCTTGAATTGTATCATTTGGATTATCAGAAGATCTGATGATATAAACATTTGGAATATTAAATTGTTTTTTAATTTCACGCTCAAGCTCGATATTACGAGTTGTAGGCGTTGTTATTTCAATTTTTACAATACCGCTATTTCGAGCATCATCTAAGGATTTGTTTACTAAATAGCGACTAATCCCATATTTTTTAGATATTTCAGCAAGACTTAATTGAGAGATATAAAAGTCCTGTGATATGTTTGCAAGAAAATCATTGTTAGTCATGTATTCACCTATTACATATTCATTTACAAATTTAATTCCATCATAGCATATTTTAAAAAAAGAAATACACTTAAAAAATTTAAAAAATCTTTGGATAAATGAACTTGTTACCAGTACTATTTTCTCAGAAATTTTATAACATTTAAAAATATAGAGTTTATTTTAAAAAATATAAAATAAACTCTTTCATTTTTTAAAATCAAGCGCTACAATTACAAATGTTAACAAATGAAAACGTGCACGTTTAAATAATTGAAATTAGAATCAAAAGTATTTGACAGGAGGTATAAATCTTGGTCGACAGGGAAAAAGTGCTAGCATTGCATGAAAATCATACTGGTGTTTTAGGCATTAACCCGGCATTTGACGTGACAAATCGAACTGAATTAAGTGAGGCATATACACCTGGTGTTGCTGATTTGGCAAAATTAATTCAAAAAGATGAAACTGAAAAAAATAAATACACGACAAGTGGCAAGTTGATTGCAATTATAACCGATGGTTCTGCTGTATTGGGATTAGGAAATGTTGGCCCCTCTGCTGGATTACCAATTATTGAGGGAAAAGCATTATTATACAAAGATTTTGCAAATGTTGATGCAATGCCATTAGCATTGAATCAAGTGCCTATTCCAGAATTTGTGGCAACGATTAAAAATATGTCTAAGTCATTTGCAGGTATTCATTTAGAAGATATTGCTGCGCCACGTGTATTTGAAATTGAAGAAAGATTAAACAAAGTTTTGGACATTCCGGTTTATCATGATGATCAAACTGGAACGGCTATCGTTGTATTAGCTGGTTTGATTAATGCTGCGAAATATGTTGGTAAGTCATTAAAGAATTTAAAAGTGGTTATTAATGGTGTTGGTGCTTCGGGAGTTGCAACAGCCAAGGTTTTATTAGCTGCCGGTATTCAACATTTAACTTTGGTCGATATTCATGGTGTTATCCGGGATGATGACGCTAGGTATAACAGCTATCAGCGTGAATTGGCGCAACAAGTCATACAAGCACAAGGTAAAACATTAGATGATGTGATTGATGATCAAGATGTTTTCATTGGCTTGTCGGATGCTAATGTTTTGTCTGGAGAGATGGTTGAGCGAATGGCCAATCAACCGATTGTCTTTGCTTTAGCTAATCCGGTTCCTGAGATTGATCCAACTGAAGCAAATGCTGCTGGTGCAGCCGTTGTAGCAACCGGTTCATCGCAATGGCCGAACCAGGTTAATAATATTTTAGTATTTCCAGGTTTGTTTAAAGGATTACTTGCTAGTGGTTTAAAAAAGGTTGATATAAATCTACAAGTAAAAATCGCTGAGGGATTAGCGCATATGATTAAAAAGCCGAATAAAGAAAACATCGTCCCTGGTGTGTTTGATACTGGTGTTGTGGAGACAGTATCTGAAGCAGTATTAAGTTATGTAGGTACATTAGATAATTAATTAAAAAGGAAAGTAAAGAACATTGAAACAAACATAAGGCAAAAATGATTTAGGAAGTGAATATAAATGGGTGTATTTTGGAATTCAATTCAATCTGTACTTGCCATTATCTTATTAATGGCAGTAGGGTATTGGGCACAAGGAAAAGGATATTTTTCAGAAGGATTTTCAAATTCATTATCAAAGTTGATTATGAAAATTGCATTGCCAGTTTCAATTTTTAATGCAATGCTAGAACGATTTAATCCGTCACAACTTTCAAAGCTAGCCGCTGGATTAATTTATGTTATTTTAGCCATTCTTATTGGTTACGCAGTCACATCATACGTGGTGAAATTAATGAAAGTACCACATGGTCGGCGCGGATTAATGATTCAAGCAATCAATGGTGCAAATACCGTGTTCATTGGTATGCCACTAAATACAGCATTGTTTGGTCAAACATCAATACCATATTTATTGGTTTACTACATTATTAATACGATTATTGTTTGGACTTTGGGTGTTTGGGTGATTGCTCAAGATGATCCAACAGTGGGTGCGAACGGGCAAAAGGTAAAGTTTGATTGGTCACACTTATTACCAGTACCATTGTATGGTTTTATTGCCGCACTACCATTTGTCTATATTGCACCATTAAAGCATGCTTATGAATCTATTTCATTTTTGAGTCAGACATTTGTACCTGATCTAGGTAACTTGGTTACACCATTATCTTTGATTTATATTGGTATTATGTTACGTAACTTTGGCTTGAGTAATATGAAATTTGATAGTCATGTTATTATGACGTTAGTTGGTCGTTTTATTTTATCACCAATTATTATGGTTGCCTTGATTTTAATTGGTTCACATCTGTTTGGTATTCAATTAAATTCAATTTTCCAACAAACGTTGATTATTCAATCAGCAACACCAACTTTGGCTGTGTTACCAATTATGGCTAACGAGTATCATGGTGATGTAAAATTTGCAACGAATGTTGTTGCATCAGCTTCAGTATTGTTTATCATTGTTGTACCAGTCATTATGATGCTACAGACATTGTTATAGGATAATTTTCGCAAGGAGGATTTGTCATGATGCAAGTGAAAGATTTATATATAGCAAATCCAGCTACGCGACATAAATGGGAAACTTTTTTGATTGATCGTGGTATTACCAGATTTGACGATCGTGAAATAGCAACGATTGATGAAACGGTAGGTATTTATAAAGGCGATGATTTAGTTGCAACTGGTTCAATTGCTGGTCAGGTAATTAAATATATCGCTGCTTGTGAAAAAGATGTGCCAAAAGGTTCACGATTCAATTTGATATTGACCGAATTAACGAATCGTTTGGCACAACGAGGTATTTTTCACATATTTGTATTTACAAAACCACAGTATCTGACGAGTTTTCAATACGTCGGATTTAATGAATTAGCGTCAACCAACCAGGGAGTTTTGTTAGAAAAAGGGCATCCCAATATCAGTGATTACCTTAATCGTGTACCAAAAATACAGAATGATGGTCATAAAAAAATTGCAAGTCTTGTGATAAATGCGAATCCATTTACCTTAGGACATCGGTATTTAATTGAACAAGCTGCTAAAGAAAATGACTTTGTTTATGTCTTTGTGGTTAATCAAGATGTGTCGTTGTTTACGACTAAGGAAAGACTAGCATTAGTTTCACAAGGCATTCAAGATTTAGGCAATGTTTGTGTCGTAGATGGTGGCCCTTATATGGTTAGTTATACGACTTTTCCATCCTATTTTATCAAATCTGAAAACGATGTTATTAGATATCAAACAACATTGGATGCCACACTGTTTAAACAAAAAATTGTGCCATCATTAGCGATTACAAGTCGATATCTTGGTTATGAACCTTTTTCAAGAACAACAGCAATTTATAATCAAAGCTTGCAACATGAATTGGCAGATCAAGTTGATGTGCGAATTATCCAGAGAAAAGAAAATGAGAATGGTGATATTATTTCGGCGAGGAACGTGCGCCAAGCAATTGCGAAAAATGATTTAGAAACAGTTGCAAAAAACGTGCCAGTCTCTACGCTAAATTATATTAAAAAGAATTTTGTTAACATACAAAGTCGCATTAAGAAAGGACAAAGGATTAATGGAAATTAAGCAAACGGCAATTGCCGGTACATTAGAGTCTTCTGATGTACAAATCATGCTTTCAAAAGGAACTTCAGGCATTCAATTTGATGTTGAGTCCGATGTCGAAAAACAATTTGGAGATCAAATTCGTCAGACAGTCACTGATGTATTAACACATTATGATATTTCAAATGTGGACGTCAAAATCATTGATAAGGGTGCTCTTGACATGGTTATCAAAGCACGGACTATTACAGCCGTACAACGTGCATTAGATATTGTTGATCAACCAACGTGGGAGGTGCTCTAATGGCAGAACAAGTAGAACGTTTGCGCCGGACAATGATGTTTGTACCAGGTAATAATCCAGCCATGGTTAAAGATGCGGGTATTTATGGTGCTGATTCAATTATGTTTGATTTGGAAGATGCTGTGTCGATGGGCGAAAAAGATGCCGCTCGTTACTTAGTTTATGAAGCATTACAAACAGTTGATTATGGTGATGCAGAGTTAGTCGTTCGTATTAATGGACTAGATACACCATATTATGAAAATGATATTAAAGCGATGGTCAAAGCCGGTATCGATGTGATTCGTTTACCAAAGGTTGAATCAGCTAAGATGATGATACAACTGGAATCGTTTATTGCAGATGCTGAACGTGAATTTGGTCGTGAAGTTGGTTCAACCCATATTATGGCAGCAATTGAATCAGCTAAGGGTGTTTTGAATGCTTATGAA
Organism: Weissella sp. ESL1177; assembly: GCF_058107185.1. Lineage (NCBI taxonomy): Bacteria > Bacillati > Bacillota > Bacilli > Lactobacillales > Lactobacillaceae > Weissella > Weissella sp. ESL1177. The sequence goes on from NZ_CM176591.1 coordinate 532,671, forward strand.
ATTGCTGAGTCTTCGAAACGGATGATTGGTATTGCTTTATCAGCTGAGGATTATACAACTGATATGAAAACTCACCGTTATCCTGATGGTCAAGAGTTGCTATTTGCTCGAAACATGATTCTTCATGCAGCACGAGCAGCAGGTATTGCTGCTTTTGATACGGTGTTTACCAATATGGATGACGAAGCAGGATTCTATCGTGAAACTGAATTGATTCATCAACTTGGCTTTGATGGTAAGTCATTGGTTAATCCACGACAAATTGAAATGGTTAATAAAGTTTATCAACCAACAGCAAAAGAAATTGAAAATGCACAGAACGTTGTTGCTGCAATTGCTGAAGCTCATGCAAAAGGTTCTGGTGTTATCTCAATGAATGGTCAGATGGTGGATCGACCGGTTGTCTTACGAGCAGAACGTGTGATGCGTCTTGCGAAAGCAGCACATCTTGTAGATGAGGAGGGAAATAACATTGAAGAATAATGTAAACCGCGAATTGCCGGAAAAATTGATGAGTCGTCTGGATTATGAACCTTTTAAGACAACTGATTTTGGTACGCCTGATATTCAGCGTGTTGCACCAAAGGTTCATGCCACAGCAGTTGAAAGTAAGATTGTTGATTCGCTAGTCCAAGTGGTTAAGCAAACAGTTAAGGATGGTATGACGATTTCTTTCCATCATCATTTTAGAGAAGGAGATTATGTCTTTAACAAGGTGATGCGCATTATCATTGATGAAGGCTATCGTGACTTGACTTTGGCACCATCATCATTAACAAATGTTATGAATGATATTGTGGTCGAAGCAATCAACAAGGGTGTTGTTACAAATATTACATCTTCAGGAATGCGTGGTACGTTAGGGGATGCTGTATCACACGGTGCATTAAAAAATCCTGTTATTTTCCGTTCTCATGGTAATCGTGCTCGTGCGATCGAATCAGGTGAAATTAAAATTGATGTGGCCTTTTTGGGTGTACCTAATGCTGATGAAATGGGAAATGCAAATGGTATGGATGGTGAGACTGCTTTCGGTTCACTTGGTTATGCATTAGTAGATGCACAATATGCTGATAAAGTTGTTTTAATTACTGATAATTTGAAAGATTACCCAAATGTGCCTGCTTCAATTAATCAAACGCAAGTTGATTACGTGGTTAAGGTAGATCAAGTTGGGGATGCGGATAAGATTGGGTCAGGAGCAACTCGTTTTACCAAAGATCCTAAAGAACTTAAAATCGCACAGACTGTTAATAAAGTCATTACGCATTCAAGTTATTTCAAAGATGGCTTTTCATTCCAAACTGGTTCAGGTGGTGCAGCATTAGCCGTGACACGTTTCCTACGTCAATCAATGATTGATAATCAAATTAAAGCTTCATTTGCCTTAGGTGGTATCACGAAACCTACGATTGATTTACTTGAAGAAGGATTAGTTGATCGTGTGATGGACGTGCAAGACTTTGATAAAGGCGCCGCAGCTTCTATGCATTTGAACAAGAATCAGCAAGAAATTGATGCTTCATGGTATGCTGATCCAGCTAATAAGGGTGCAATGGTTGACAAATTAGATATCGTGATTCTTTCAGCGCTTGAAATTGATACGAAGTTTAATGTCAATGTTATGTCAGGGTCAGATGGTGTTATTCGTGGTGCAATTGGTGGTCACCAAGATGCTGCTGCAGCAAAGTTAACAATTATTTCAGCACCATTAGTTCGTGGTCGAATTGCAACGGTTGTACCAGACGTCACAACTGTTGTTACGCCAGGAGATTCAATTGATGTGTTAGTGACAGAGATTGGGATTGCCATTAACCCAAAGCGTCAAGACCTGATGGAAACACTGGGCCACATTCCTGGTGTACCAGTTTACACAATTGAAGAAATGCAACAAAAAGCGGAAGAAATTGTTGGTCAACCTAAGCAACTTGAGTTTACAGACAAGGTTGTTGCAATGATTGAATATCGCGATGGATCAATTATTGATGTCATTAAAGAAGTAAAGGATTAATTTATGAAGGACAAATGTCGCTGACCAGTGATGTTTGTCCTTATACATATCAGATATGAGGAGTGATGGCATGGTTGATATATTTAAAGAAGGTTCACCCGTAACGCTACTCGAAATTTTAGACAATAAAGATTGGCGAGTTGAACAACAGCAGCAGTTAATGAACAAATATCCACAAGCTGTTGTTGTTGCCGTTAAATTAAACATACCTGGTGCCATTAAAAATAATCAACTAATGACACAAGTATTTATAGATGGCTGGCAGAAATTAAAGACGACTTTTTTGAATAATGAAGAATTAGTCAGCCAATACGACCTTGATCGTTTCACTGGTCCAGAAGGGTTTATCGTTATCGATGGGTCAATTGATGATGTTAAGCGTGAGACCATTCAGTTTGAAGTGGATTACATCTTAGGTCGCCTATTTGATGTGGATGTGATGACCCATAAAAGGGCAGCTAAGCAAATCTCACGAACGGCATTAGGATTACCACAAAGAGTATGTTTTGTTTGTCAACAGCCGGCAAAAATATGTGCACGTATGCAGAAACACTCTAGTCAGGAGATTAAGCACGCTATTAATATTTTGTGTGATGATTACTTTGAAGGGAAATGATGATGACAAAACAAGAAGTAATAGATGCAGCAGTGAAAGCGTTACTGTATGAAGTTTCTGTCAAACCAAAACCGGGTTTGGTAGATCCGATAAGTGTTGGTGCACATGATGATATGGATATGTTTACTTTTATAGATAGTGCAATTGCTTTACGACCTTACTTTATGTCAGTTTATGACTGTGGTGTCAAATTTAAAGGGCAACAATTAACAGCATTATTTAAACAAATACGACCAATTGGTGTGCAAGCCGAAAAATTAATGTTTCAGGCGACAAAAGGCGTTAATACTCATAAAGGTGCTATTTTTTCGTTAGGTATTTTGGTAGCAGCCACTGGTTATTGTCAGCAATCTGAACAATCTTATCAAACTAACGAATTTGTGCCAGTGATTCAGAAAATGTTACAAGAATTAATTGCAACAGATTTTAATGGTTTAACCAATAAAAACGAATTAACTGCAGGTGAAAAGCAGTTCATACAGTATGGTAAAGGCGGAATTCGTGCGGAAGCTGCAAGTGGTTATCCAGTTGTATTTAAGATTGCGTTGCCATATTTAAGAAAGATTCGAGGAACACGCAATCAAAAATTGTTAGATACTTTGATGATCATTGTGAAAAATACGGAAGACTCCAATCTTATTAAACGAGCAGGAACCGTTAATGTTTTACCTTGGGTGAAAGAAAAAATTAATCATTTCTTTCAATTAGGTGGGAGTCAGACAGGAGCAGGCATGCAATATTTGGCAGGTCTTGATGAAGTATTTATTGAGAAAAATTTAAGTCTGGGTGGATCCGCTGATTTACTTATTTTAACTATTTATTGTGCCTTGTTAGAAGGAATTCTGTAATTGTTGATTATTATATAAAAAGCCACATATGATGATTTAAAATTAATCATCATATGTGGCTTTTTACTGAGACTTGTTATTGGTTAGCTAAAGATAGAAAATCATTTAATTGCTTGATGTCAGCACCGACCATAACGACTGCTCTTAGTGGCATATTAGCTAGTAATTCTTGATTATCCTCAGTGCTTGTCATGTAAGTAATGACTTCATTAAGACCTGATTCTTGCAGAGCTGGTTGTAAGTCATCTCGTTTAACAACTTCACTGATATAGGTTTCTGTTGTTATAGGTGCTAATGAACTTGTTCCCAATTTAACAAATATACGTTGCGTTAAGCGAATGTCTCGTGATGAACTACCAATTTTAATGAGATAATCACCGTTATCAACGACCCAAGATTGATTATTGACGTTATACCAAGCAAAATGACGTCGTCTTAATTCAATGTCAATATCTTTTGTTTGGCCAGGGGCCAGAGCAACCTTTTTAAATGATTGTAAAGAATTAACGGGCATCTCGACATCGCTTACTAAGTTTTCAATATATAATTGGGCAACTTCTTGCCCGAAACGTTGGCCAGTATTTGTTATTGTAAAGTGTACATGAACACTTTCTTTATTACTTTGTATCTTAAAATGATCGTATTTAAATGTTGTATAGCTTAATCCATGTCCAAATGGGAAACTAACAGGACGTTCTTTTAAATCATAGTAACGATAACCAACAAAAATACCTTCATGATAGTTTTCTTCTTGGCGACTAGCATTAAATGTGCCATAAGTTGGGGTATCTTGAATTTTAATTGGGAAGGTTTCAGCCAATTTACCAGAAGGATTTACCTGACCTGTTAAAATATCCCAAGTTGCTTCACCAACAGCTTCGCCAGCAAGATAAGTTTCTAAAATAGCTTGCACTTCATTTTTCCACGGCATAGTAATTGCAGAACCATTTTGTAAGACAACAATCAAATGAGAATTTACTGTGGCTAGTTGATGAATTAATGAAACTTGATTATCTGGTAAATCAAGTGTTTTTTTATCAAAGCCTTCCGATTCATCACGCTCCGGCACACCAACAAACATAATTACTTTATCACTTGCTTTGGCAACTGATAATGCATCTTGAACCATTTGTGCATCAGTTTTTGTGTCATCGATGCGGTAACCTGGTTCATAAACGATACGTTGTTTACTAGACTGTGCAGCTGCAAGAGGTGTCACGATTTTATAAGCATTAACGTGTGAGCTACCGCCACCTTGATAGCGAGGTTTTTCAGCTAACTCGCCAATAAGTGCGATATTATCTGTTGTACTTATTGGTAAGATATGTTCATCATTCTTCAAGAGAACCATGCTATCATCAGCAATTTGACGTGCAAATGCATGTTGTTCGTCCTTATCATAGGTTAAAGCATGGCTGTTCTCAATATGAAATTTTTCGACCAAATGTAGAACTCGCAAAACAGCAGTGTCTAAGACGGATTCTTCTAATTCACCATTATGAACGGCAGTAACGATTCGTTTTACTGAGTATTCACCATTACCAGGCATCTCTAAGTCTAAGCCAGCTTTTAAGGCAGCAATATTATCTGCAACGGCGCCCCAATCAGACATAACAAGGCCGGTAAATCCCCATTCGTTACGCAGAATTTGCGTTAATAAGCGATAATTTTGTGAGCTTAGTTGACCATTAATTGCATTGTATGAACACATGATAGTCGCTGGCTCAGCATGTTTAACAATTTTTTCAAAGGCTGACAGATAAATTTCACGCAAAGAACGTTCATCGATATTGGAAGAAGAAGTGAAGCGTTGATTTTCACGATTATTGCCAGCAAAGTGCTTTACACTAACACCAACACCTTGTTGTTGGACACCGTTAACGTAAGCGACACCTAGTTCACCTGCTAAATAAGGATCTTCAGAGAAGTATTCAAAGTTGCGGCCTGCTAAAGGCGAACGTTTGATATTTACTCCAGGTCCAAGTAATACTGAAACGTTTTCTGATTTAGCAGCTTTGCCGAGATGCTGTCCTAATTGATATAGCATATCAACATTGAATGAACTAGCGGTTAATGCTGCGCTAGGAAAATCAATCGCTTCAACACTTTTATTCAAGCCTAGTGCATCTGCATTATCGGCTTGTTTACGTAATCCAGATGGCCCGTCAGTAACCATTATTTCAGGTACATTGTGCATTTCATTACTTGACGTAAACCAAAAATTTTTACCACTAACTAGCTCTGCTTTTTCAGTAGTTGTTAGTTTTTTTACAAAAGATAAATCAAATTTTGACATGTATTACCACCTATTATTAACTAAAATTTAGCAAGACTAAGTGCATAAAAAAATTGTAACAAGAATATAATAGCGCTTTCTATCAATAAATTTTAAATTTATAAAAAAATAAGATAGTTAAAAGTCTGTGGATTGATTGCCTTAAAATGATGTTTTAAATATAATAACACAAAGTAAATGTTAAAAATGTATGGATAAATTTTTGGGCTAAAAAAATGATGAGGCGTTAAAAATCATGGAACGAATAATTTATTTTTAATAAATAGTTAAGGTTAAATCGTTACCTTACTGTTGAAACATTTGTAATATAAATGACAATTTATGAAATACATTGTCATAATAAGGAGGGAGATCTGTGAATAAAGTACAAGTTTCACAAACGATGCGCCAGGCATTAAAATTTTTGTGTCAAACAATATTTTATGCCATTATTATTTTTTCACTTGTTTATTTATATGGATACTCAGGCTTAGGTCAGGGTCATTTTATTTATAACGAGTTTTAATATCTACTCTACTAAAATTTTTAAGGGGTTAACATGCAAATTACGAATATGCTTGCGACGATTGATGGTTATGCAATGACACAACCAAATACAACGATGTATAACATGCTCGGAGAATGTCATACGTATGCTGACTTGAAGCGCGATTCTGATGGATTAGCAGCTTACATTGATTCATTAAATATTCCGCCAAAATCTTTAGTCATGGTTTTTGGTGGACAACAATATGAAATGTTAGTCGCTTTTATTGGCTTAAGCAAATCAGGTCACGCATATGCGCCGGTTGATGTTAATTCGGCAAATGAGCGTATCACAAATATTTTACAAATTGGACAACCAAGTTTGATTATTGCAATCGAACCTTTACCAATAGAGGTTGATCAGATTCCCGTCGTTGGATTGGCAGCTTTACATGACATCTTTTCAACCAAAAACAAGTATGTCATGACGCATCCGGTTAGCGCAGACGATAATTTTTACATTATTTTCACGTCTGGTACAACGGGATTACCAAAAGGTGTTCAAATATCTCATAATAATTTATTATCCTTTACAAATTGGATGATTAATTCGGAGACATTTTGTATACCTGAACACCCGCAAATGCTGGCACAGCCACCGTATTCTTTTGATTTATCTGTGATGTATTGGGCGCCAACTTTAGCAATGGGTGGCACGCTGTATGCACTACCAAAACAGATAACTGAAAATTTCAAAACGTTATTTGAAACACTACCTCAGTTACCGGTAGATGTATGGACTTCAACACCATCATTTGCAGATATGGCGATGTTATCAGAAGACTTTAATGAGGCAAATCTTCCCAGCATAAAATATTTTTATTTTGATGGTGAGGAATTGACAGTTAATACGGCAGTAAAATTACACGAGAGATTCCCTAACGCAAGAATTGTGAATGCATATGGACCTACTGAAGCAACCGTTGCGTTATCAGCTGTACAAATTACACCGGCAATGCTTGATCAAGCTGAACGATTGCCAATTGGTTTTCCAAAACCTGATTCACCAACCGTTGTTGTTGACAACGAGGGCGAAGTTTTACCAACTGGTAAAATGGGAGAGATTATTGTTACTGGTCCAGGTGTTTCTAAGGGTTATATTAATAATCCTGAAAAAACACAACAAGCCTTTTTTATGTTTCATAATCAACCTGCCTATCATACGGGTGATCTTGGTTATTTTGACTCAGCAGGTATGCTTCATTACGGTGGTCGGTTAGATTTTCAGATTAAGTTTAATGGTTTTCGCATTGAATTAGAGGAAGTTTCGCAAATACTAAGTATGTCTAAGTACGTTTCTGCTGCAGTTGCAGTGCCTAGATATAATGAACAGCATAAGGTTCAAAATTTATTGGCATTTATCAGATTAAAGCCAGGTGTTCATGATGTATTTCGTAAAGAGATGTTGTTGACCAAGGCAATTAAAGAAGATATTAAAGATAATATGATGCCGTATATGATGCCATCAAGATTTCTGTATCGGGATGAGTTACCATTGACGCCTAACGGTAAAATTAATATCAAGGCACTAATTAGTGAGGTTAATAAGCGATGATGGATTGGTTACAAGCGTTGCCTAATTTACAACCTTATGGGGATCCACAATATTTTGTTTATTTAATTGTTTTACTAGTTCCAATCGTTATCGCTATTTTTTTAGGTAAGCGACTGAAATGGTATGAATCAATCATTTCACTAATTTTTATTGTTCTCATGTTTGCAGGAGACCATTGGCAGCAGTTTGTCGCCTTATGTGGTTACATTATTTGGCAATCAATGATTGTTTTTGGTTATGCTGCTTATCGAAGAAAAGCGGATAATAAATGGATTTTTTATGGTACTGTTTTTTTAGATATTTTGCCGTTGGCAATTGTTAAATTGACACCAGCCTTTACTATGGGTAAAAGTTCAATTATTGGTTTTTTAGGTATTTCGTATCTGATGTTTCGATCGGTTGGTATGTTAATGGAAACACGTGATGGTGTGCTAAAAGAATTTACACTTAGCCAGTTTTTACGGTTTATGTTGTTTATGCCAACAATTTCTTCAGGACCAATTGATCGTTTTCGTCGTTTTACTGCTGATTATGAACACTTACCAGATCGTGATAAATATTTAAGCATGCTGGAAAAAGCAGTTCATTACCTTTTTTTAGGGTTTCTATATAAGTTTATCTTGGCATATATCTTTGGCTCGTTATTATTGCCAAACATAGAACATATGGCATTGGCAGAAGGAGGGGTCTTTAATTTACCAACAATTGGTGTGATGTATGTTTATGGCCTAGATTTATTTTTTGATTTTGCTGGCTATTCATTGTTTGCAATTGCCATTTCATATGTGATGGGTATTGAAACACCGGTTAATTTTAACAAACCGTTTTTGGCTAAAAACCTAAAAGATTTTTGGAATCGGTGGCATATGTCACTCAGTTTTTGGTTCCGTGATTTTGTTTTTATGCGTTTAGTAATGGTATTTATGCGCCACAAAGTTTTTAAAAACCGTAATGTGACATCTGGTGTTGTATATGTCTTAAATATGACTATTATGGGTTTTTGGCATGGGGTAACTTGGTATTACGTTAGCTATGGTATTTTCCATGGCCTAGGTATGGTTATTAATGATTGGTGGTTACGTTATAAACGACGTCATAAAGATCAATTACCACATAATAAATTAACAGAAGCATTAGCAATCTTTATAACATTTAATGTTGTTATGTTTAGTTTCTTGTTATTCTCAGGATTTTTAGATCAATTATGGTTTCACAACTATTAATAAATAAAAGAGGTATATTAAAATGAATATTAAAGAAGAAGTTTTAAGTATCATTAATGAATTATTTATGGCTGATGTTAGTGATATGATGGATGACGATTTGTTTGATGCCGGTGTGCTTGATTCAATGGGAACCGTTGAATTAGTGTTGGAACTTGAAGCAAAGTTTAATATTAAAATTCCAGTTTCAGAAATGGGACGTGATGATTGGAATACAGCGAATAAGATTATTCAAGGAATTAAGGAGTTACAAGATGTTTAAAAAATTGGGCCTAATTTTTGGCCCAGTGATCTTAGCTTTTGTCCTGGTTTTTTCAATAATCATGTTGATTCCAGAATCAAGTCAAACAAAACATAATTTTCTTGAGGAACAGCGTGCTGCTAATGCTTTAACGCCAACAGTTTTTAAAAATGAGACTTTAAAGCAACGCGCACTAAGTGATCCAAATCATCGTTTTGTACCATTTTTTGGTTCTAGTGAGTGGAATCGAATGGACAGCTTTCATCCATCAGTCATGGCAGAAGCTTATCATCGATCATATCGTCCTTTTCTACTTGGTCAAAGAGGGGCACAATGTTTAACGCAATATTTTGGCATGCAACAAATGACACAACAAATGCGTCACAAACAAGCTGTTTTTGTTATTTCACCTCAGTGGTTTGTCAAATCTGGAGAGGATCCAGCAGCATTTAATTATTATTTTAATCAAACACAAGCTTTAACTTGGTTGCAGCATGCTAAAAATACAGCTGCTGATCAATACGCTGCAAAACGTTTGTTACAAATGAATATCTCTTCTTCGCTAAATCATTATTTAGCAAAAATTGCCGCTGGAAAATCTTTATCTAATACAGATTTAACGAAAATAGCAATCAAATTAAGATTTTTAAATCATGAAGATTCGTTATTTGCGGACATACAAATTGGTAATAACTATACAAAAAAGATTTTGCCCAAGGTTGAGAATTTACCCAAAACTTATAATTATCAACAATTAAATACTTTAGCAGATTCGTATGCCCGAAATAATACAACGAATAATAAATTTGGGATTGATAATACTTTTTACCAGCAACGAATTGCTTCACAATTAAAAGAAATTAAAGGGTCACAAAAAGCGGTTAACTATCTACAATCACCAGAATACGGTGATTTACAGCTGATTTTACAACAATTTGCACGCACAAATACAAATGTGCTGTTTGTTATCCAACCAGTGAATGAAAAATGGGCTCGATATACAGGGTTAAATACCAGTATGTATCAACACTCTGTTGCAAAAATTAAACATCAATTAACGTCTCAGGGATTTAAAAATATTGCTGATTTTTCAAATGATGGTAAGAAAAAGTATTTTATGCAAGATACAATTCATTTAGGATGGCGTGGCTGGCTAGCGTTTGATAAGAAAGTGAATAACTTTTTAACAACAAAGCAACCAGCACCAACATATCATTTAACTGACAAATATTATACAAAATCGTGGATGATGGATTCGTATGCTTATTAAGTAGGTTATCGATAGAGAATATTTTAAATTGTCTTTTAAGGTGGTGGAGGCTCTCTACCACCTTTTTTGTTCATTTCAATAGAAGGAGTATATTTAAATGCACCAGATATTCCGAATAGTTCAAAAAAATATGTATAAATTACTGCCAAGCGTTATTTTTTTAACATGGCTAACATTGATACAACGTTTGTTTATTCAACCAGACGGCTTTTTCCCTACCATTCTTAATTATCAGTCATTTATGACTAGTCATGGTTTCATTAACATGGTGATGAATATGCTGATAACGGTGGGATACCAGTTAGTTATTGTATTAGTAATTACTTTGTCATTGATATCAATCTTAAATGAAGAAATGGTTGGTGATCATTTAAGTATTTTAGTTGCTATTTCAGGGATAATTGTCTGGTGTTTGATGAATAATCTTGTGTATCTCAATTGGTTAGTTTTACCATTATATGTCATCTCAATTGCTTGGCCACTAAAAAAAGTACCTTCCAAATGGCGTTTTTCTCTGGGTATCATGATTAGTTCAGGATATGCGATGTATATATTAATTGCACAAAAAATTTATCATTTTAATTTGGCGATGTTTCTACAACAAAGTTTTAATAACTTTATTGGGGATGGGTCAACAAATGTTGTTCATACAATTGTTTTACAGATTATATCAACTATCACCAATTTACTAGGATTGAATAGCATTTCAATGTTAGATAGTCATGATCTTAATTTAACAAGTGCTAATGACAATCTTGTTGCAACTTTACAACATCATACGGTACCATATTTATTCACGACTTATCCGTTATCTAGTTTCTTATTAGTGGGTGGTGCAGGGATGTTGTTAGCCTTGTTTATTGCATTCATTGTACAATGGCATTCGCTTAAGAAGATACCATTAAAATGGTATCTTGTTGGTATACCACTAATTTTTGATTTGTGGTGGCCGTTGGCCTTTATGTTGCCAATCTTTTGGCGATTTAATGTTTTGAAACGGGCGGTTATGGTGACGACAACGAATGCCATCATTGGTAGCTTATTATTATATTGTCATTTAAAACCGGCTGTTTATTGGGTGACAAACGGGATGCCTAATTTATTTTTTGGTGGATTAGCATCACATCACTTGGTTGCCTATAGTATTGTTATTATGGTGCTTTTACTGATTGATGTCATGATATATTGGCCGGTGGCACATCAAATGATGATGGAGATAAAAGATGCGGAAAATAATTAAAATGTTCCTTTTAGTGGGTACTGTTACCTTAATTGTTAGCATGCTGATATTAGAAATCAATTGGAATCATCATAAAACAACGGTGAATCGTGCCATTTATAATTCAAAAACATCACCAACGATTTTGGTACCAGGATCTTCAGCTTCACAAGACCGATTTGATTACTTAATCAAGCAATTAAATACTGGTAATAATAAACATAGCTTGATTAAGGCAGTGGTTAATAAACAAGGGGTTGTGAAAATTTATGGTAAATATCATGCAAATGATCCAGCACCTTATTTTGTCATAGCTTTTGAAAACAACCAGGATGGTTATGAAAATATTAAAAAGCAAGCACAGTGGTTAGACAAAGCAATTCTAACTTTGCAAGAACGGTATCGTTTTCGACAATTTCAAGCAATTGGTCATTCAAATGGTGGTTTAATTTGGACACGTTATTTAGAAAAGTACTATCAAAAGCAGTCAGTTCAATTATCCGTATTGATGACGATTGGCACACCTTATAATTTTTCTGAGAAAAATGTGCATAATCGGACCAAAATGCTTGATGATTTCATAAAAAATCGGAGCAAATTGCCTAGTGATTTAACGGTGTATTCAATATTGGGGACAGAAACATATGACGACGATGGTATTGTACCAGAGCAATCAGTTGAAACTGGCAAATTTATTTTTCAGAAACAGGTTGCTAATTATACACAAATAACCGTGACAGGTGATGATGCGCAACATTCAGATTTGCCACAGAATCGACAAATTATTAAGTTAATTGAACAAAATGTATTACCACAAAACCATCGGAATTGGCGAAAACGTTAATATTCATTAAAAATTAACTTATCAAAAAAACATATCTTAAAAAGTGATAACGTTATCTGTTTTTTAAATTATGCAAATCGTTGGTCAGTCATTAAAATGATGGTATTAATTTGATGTTTCATTGAGCAATTTTAATTAATTACGTAATCACATAAATTTTTGATAATAACAATGTTGAAGTTTTTGGTAGAATTACTGAAAAGATTTAGAGGATAACTATCATGGGGAGCAAGGGCAAAACTTGGTATATTTATATAATTTTTCTAATAATAATTGGTACAATTGGATTCAGCGTTTTCACACACGATCATTCATTAACGAACGCGCAATTTGAGTCATTACCTATAAATGAACAATTCAAAAAAGCGCCTGCTGGACATTATATTCATCTGCAGAAAAAAAGTGATATCATTTATCGAACAACTTGGAGTGCAAAACAGATACATGATTATTTGATAAATCAAATGAATAATACAACGATAGTTAATCGTAATGGTACAACTGATGCCAAAAGTAATTTAGGAACCAGTCATTTATTTAATGATAATGGTGTATCGAATACCGAAAATGGTCCGGGTATTTTAACTTTAATAACATTTGAACTGAATGGTAATGGTAATTTTAATAGTAATATGAGAAATAATTCGTTTTCGCAAAAAAGTAAGTATGATTATAATTGGTACTTTAATAGCTTAAGTGATGCACAAAAAGATACCAATGTTGCCAAATATGTGAAAAAAATTATTCGGTAATGTACTAATTTTATTATCAACGTAATTGAACATTAAAAATAGATGATTGCTCATCATGAGACAATCATCTATTTTTGTATAATGATGGGTTAGTCATTAACCTTGTTTTGCACGATATAAATGATAATTTAGCGGAATGTCCGTCCCCTGTAACTTAGTAAAATCCTTTTTATTAGCAAGAGAGACGGGCAAGAAGGCGATACCTTGACCTTGCGCAACCATTTGAGTAATTGTTTGTAGTGAGTCGATTTCAAGCACCCGATTATCGTTTGTGACATTTAACAATGTTTTTTTCCTAAATTCGCATTCGGGGTCACTGTTAATCAGAATTGGTAAATTTTTATTTTCAAAATCAGTTTCATGATGTGCTAAATAATTACAATAAATTGTACAAACTTTTTGTAGTGAATAATTTGATTGATTATTTAAATCAGAAAATGTCACAACAATGTTATATAAGTGTTTAGTTGATTCTTGGATAATGTCGTTTTGTTTTTTAACAATAATTTTGCTAAAAGCATCATAATTAATGAGATTATGATTGACCAAATCCGACACTAAAACTTCTGATCCTAAAAGAGATTTTTTTTGATGCTTAATCTGATTGGTTACGTTAGTGAATTCTTTTTCAATGTTTAGCACCGCGGTATAAAAAAGATTACCTTCAGTTGTTGGTATGACACCACTCGAAGTACGTAAAAAAAGTGGCGTATGAAGCTCTTTTTCCATTTCTTGTAGCCTTGTCGTGATATTCGATTGGGCGTAACCCAATTTTTTAGCGGCTTTATTGATTGAACCAGATTCGTATATCGCATGAAAAATACTTAAATCGTTAAAATTCATTTTTAATACCTATCACTTTTTGTGATAAGTATAACATTATCTAGTATTATTCTAAAACACTAAGAAATCCTAAAATAAGAATTGTTAAAAATAATAATTAATTTTTTACGGAGGACTTTACATTATGAAGAAGGCATTACTTGTTATTGATCCACAGAATGATTATTTACCAGATGGTAGATTTCCCTTATGGAATATGGCAGCAGTTGTTAATAACATCAAAAACTTAATTATTAGAGCAAACGAAGAACATGAACCAGTTTTTATTGTGCAGCATATTGCAGATCCATCACTAGGTATCGCACCATTCTTTAACGAAGGTACGGGTGGTGAAAGAATAATTGAAACACTTGATGGATTGGTGCCAAAAGAAAATACGGTCATCAAACACTATGCTGATGGATTTTACAAAACCGAACTAGAAAATGTTTTATCAAAGTATGATATAGATACACTTGATATTTGTGGTATGATGACACAAAATTGTGTGACACATACAGCTATCTCACCCGCAGCAAGTAAATATGATGTTCGTATATTACAAGATGCATGTACAACGACTAATGAGAGTATTCATTTAATTGCTTTGAATGCAATATCTACTAGACAAGTTACGATTATTTAGATGATATTGTTGTGATTTTTTATGGAAGATAAGGCAGGTCATTTTTTGATGAGCTGCCTTTTATTTTATTCAATGACGTTATCATGTTTTTTATTTATTATAAAAAATAATGATTAAATTAGAGCATAATTTTACCTTATAATTAACAATTTAGGGAGTTGTTTTTGATGTTAGTCTAGTCAGGCATTGAAGAGACCGCTTTATTTTGTATAAAATTTTAAGGAGAGCCATGGTGAAAGATTCCAGTAAAAATTCATATTATAAAATGTATAAATCGAGAAAGCAGTGGGTTTATGGTGCTATTTCAATAGCAACGATGATGACCATTGGGACAATGGCAAACACGAAAGTAGCAGCCGATACAGTCAGTCAAGATTCAAATAACGGTAAAGATTATGTTGCAGACAATACGTTAACGCAACAACAAATTATTTTACCAAACAATGCGAGTCAGGTTGATGATACTGAAAAAGACACAACACAAATAAATACAGATGAAAATGGACAACATTTTTCAAATAAATCTGATATATCGACTAATCAAGAAGAGATGAACAATGCAAATGTTAATACGGACAATAGCATGCAATCATCTGATAATGAAACAAGTACAAGTACACTTAATCAGGATATCTCGCAGAATGCGCAGAATAATAATTCCGCAGTGAATACGACTGTGACATCGCAAGATAGTGGCACCCAGAATATATCACAGCATACGATTTCACAAGATGAATCATCTAACGAATCCAGTGATGCATCAGCCAGTATATCAACTAGCGATACGGAAAAAACGACAACAACGGTTAAAAATGATGTGGCATTGCAAACAAATCATAGCGAAACAGAGGGGCAAGGTAATACTAGTAATCAAGCAACAACTAATCAAACGCTTAATAACGAAACGACTTTATCATTAAGAAGTGGCATTCCGAATATTGTTGCTGGTACGTCTGGTTTGCCACGCATTGATTTTGTGGATGTTTCTAGCTGGAATCGTAATTTGACGGTTGCAGATTTTTTGAAGCTAAAGGCTTATGGTGTCAAGGGGGTAATTGTTAAATTAACAGAAGGCAATAATTATTTGAATCCATATGCTAGTAGCCAAATTGCCAATGCTCGTGCGGCTGGTCTACAAATTTCGGTGTACCATTATGCCACTTATAATTCACAAAATAGTGCAATTGTTGAGGCAAATTATTTTTTGGAGAATATTAACAAATTAGGATTGTCTAAAGATACACTATTGGTTGATGATTTAGAAGACACCGTCACTCAGGTTGGTAACGTTACGGCTAATGCATTGGCCTTCCAAAATCAATTAGCTGCAGCTGGATTTCGTAATCAAATGCTGTATACGTCACCTAATTATATTAATGTGACTGGGTTAAATACCCAGTCATTTGGTTTAAAAAATATTTGGATGGCCTCGTACCCTTATTATCCAGATGGTAATAATTTATGGCATACACAATATGGCGCATGGCAATGGAATTCACAGACAACCTTTCCAGGCGTTGCAGGTGTATTTGATGTTAGTATCGATTATGGGTCACCTTTTTTTCAACCAAAAAACGGTTATTTGAATGATGGCACTGGTTGGTATTGGTTTGAAAATGGGACTCGCTACACTGGTTTCAAATATTATATGGGAACGTATTACTGGTTTAACAATGGTGTGCGTCAAAATAACCAATGGGAAAGTGCTTGGGG
Source organism: Weissella sp. ESL1177 (assembly GCF_058107185.1). Taxonomy (NCBI): domain Bacteria; kingdom Bacillati; phylum Bacillota; class Bacilli; order Lactobacillales; family Lactobacillaceae; genus Weissella; species Weissella sp. ESL1177. The sequence continues at coordinate 549,252 of NZ_CM176591.1, forward strand.
CAATAAATACTATGTCGATGATAATGGTCGTGCTGTGCAAGGATTCCAATGGATCAATGGTCAGCAGTACTACTTTGGCGATGATGGGACATTTTACGCTCGAACTGATCAATTTATCAAACAAGATAATGCAACTTATTATGCTAACAAACAGGGGGTATTAGAACCATGGCAAGGCTATATTCAAACAGCTAATGGCAGTTGGCAATGGTTTGAGAATGGTCAAGTATATACGGGTTTTAGATACTACATGGGGGTGTATTATTGGTTTAACAACGGTGTGCGTCAAAATAATCAATGGGAAAGTGCCTGGGGCAATAAATACTATGTTGATGGTAATGGCCGTGCTGTGCAAGGATTCCAATGGATCAATGGTCAGCAATACTATTTTGGCGATAATGGGACATTTTATGCTCGAACTGATCAATTTATTAAACGGGATAATGCAACTTATTATGCTAACAAACAAGGGGTATTAGAACCATGGCAAGGCTATATTCAAACAGCTAATGGTAGTTGGCAATGGTTTGAGAATGGCCAAGTATATACGGGTTTCAGATATTATATGGGTACCTATTATTGGTTTAACAACGGTGTGCGTCAAAATAATCAATGGGAAAGTGCTTGGGGTTATCAATATTATGTCGATGGTGATGGTCGTGCGGTACAAGGTATACAATGGATCAATGGTAAAAAATATTATTTTGGTAATGATGGCACCTATTATTTACGGGAACAATAGATATCATTAATTAGATGAAACGTTAGATTAATAAAAATAGAGCGAGTTGGGAAATTTTACCAACTCGCTTTTTCATTGTTTTCATATATAATGAAGGTCATTGCCTTGATTTGAAGGCTGTAATACAATCAGTTTAATAACTCATGATTGTTTGTCATTAACAAATGATCGTCCACTAGCTTGAGTATTTTGTTAAAAGTGTATGGAGAATATAATGAATTTAACTGATATCGATCATGATATTAATATTTTGAGTGATTTCTTAAGTCAAAAAGATTTAACAACGTTAAGTACGAAGAATTTGATTGAAAAATTTCATATTAGACAAGTTGATGTGATGGTGTTATTTGGTGGTAGCATTTTGGCAGGTGGGGACGTCTTAGCTGAAGCCATCAATAATCATATTGCTAAGCACTATGTGATTGTTGGTGGGGCTGGACATACAACTGAGACATTAAGGCGAACTGTCCGTCATATTTATCCTGCGATTGCAACAGAAAATTTGTCAGAAGCAGAAATTTTTCAAAGTTATATTCGACATCGTTATCACTTAGACGTGGATTGGCTTGAAACTAATTCCACTAATTGTGGTAATAACATTACAAATTTATTGGCATTGTTAGCAAAAAAGCTACCTGATTGGCAATCAATTATTTTGTCACAAGATGCAACGATGCAACGGCGAATAGCAGCTGGATTACGAAAATACGTCCAAAATAAAAAAATAATCATTAATTACGCAACATACGACATTAATGTTCAAAATCACGAGATTATCGAACCACCATTTGGTATGTGGTATCTGAAACGTTACGTTAATTTGATAATGGGGGAAATTGTGAGATTACAAGATACAAAAGATGGCTATGGTCCAAATGGTCAGAATTTTATCAGTCATGTTGATATACCAGAAAATGTTATCGACGCATTCCATAGATTACAGGTATCGTTACCAAATAGTGTGCGACATGCTAATCCAAAATATGCTAATTAGTCGTTAGTAATAAGCAATAGAGTATCATCGGGAAAGTACTGAGTTAAACTATTCTTTATGAATAAAAACTAATTTTTGACTGGTTGAATAAGTTGAGTCAAATGTGTAAGTTGCTGATTGAAAGTCTTTTAGTTCAGCAACCGTCGTTAACTTATTTTCAACAATGAAACGGACCATTTCACCACGTGCTATTTTTGCAGGAGTAGCACGAACTTGTAATTTATCACCAATAACGTGTGCGAAAGTAATTTCAACAAATTGATCATTTGACTGTAAATAAGGTGTTATTGCTTGTGAATACTCTTTAGAGGCTAGGTTGATAATTGGTCCTTGTTTGTTAATTTCACGGTATAGGCGATCACCCCAAAACTCATACAAATTTTTAGTATGATTGATAGACAAATGGGCGTTCATTTCCAAACGATGAGGCACAATACCGTCGAATGGACGTAAGATACCATAAAAGCCAGATAGAATACGCAGAACTTTTTGGAGATAATCTAGCGCATCCTGACTTAAAACGTCAGGAGCCATATATTGATATTGAATGCCAGAATAACTAAAAATAGCAGGTGTTAAATGATGATGTAAATTGATGTTTTGTAATTGTTCAAAGTGTTTCGCCGTTAATTGCTGACTTGTTTGCCATAAATGTTGTACTTCATCATAAGACATCTTTTGTAATTCTTGAAGAATCATTTCTGTTTGGGATAAATAAAGTGGTTCATTGTTTGGCGTAAAATTATCCTGATCGGTTACCATTTTTTTGGCTGGTGAAATAATAAGTTGCATTTAGAGCATCCTTTCTGCATCATTAAACTTGGCTTGTTTGAAGTCATGATTTTTTCTATTTAATAATATTTTAACTAATGACGGTAATTGATGACTATCTTGCAATAACGAACTACCATAAATAAGTATAACTGGTTTAGTAAATAGCGACTATCAACTATTATTTATTTGACGATTCTGTTTGTCTGTGATTAAACTAAATTAATAATGATTATTCATCATAGAGGGAGGTTTAAAATGAAAGTATTTGTTATTGGTGCTGGGGGCAATGTTGGCCGTTTGGTTGTGGATCATTTAGTAAAAGCAAATGATCATGCAACTGCAGGTGTACATCGTGAAAAACAGGTGATTGATTTCCAAAGAAAAGATGTGAATGCAGAGGTCTTTGACTTGTTAAAGCAACCGGAAGAGATGGCTCAACAGTTACAAGGATATGATGCAATTGTATTTTCTGCTGGATCTGGTGGTAAGACTGGTGATGATATGACCATGTTAGTTGATCTAGATGGTGCAGTAAAAAGTATGCAAGCTGCAGAAATCGCAGGTGTGAAAAGATTCATCATGGTTAGCGCGATTTATGCAGAAGATCGAACAAAATGGATTACAATCAAACCTTACTATGCAGCAAAGTTTTATGCAGACGAATGGCTACGAAATCGGACATTGCTTGACTATACGATTTTGGAACCAGGCAGCTTAACTTTTGATTCTGAGACAGGTAAAGTAACAACTAATGTCTCTGATACAGGGGGATCAATTAGTCGGTCTGATGTTGCTGCTGCTGTTGTTGCATGTTTGCATGATAATTCCTCAATCGGTAAGATTATTCCGCTAATTAGCGGACAAACGCCTGTTGAAATAGCGATTAATCAAGCAAAGTAAATATAAGTATCGTGTCACGATAAAAGAGCTATTTTCCAAAATGAAATTTTGAAAATAGCTCTTTTATATTGTTATTCGTTTATTAATTAGCTTCTGATGAGAATAAATGTCATCATTTTTGGAAAAGAATATAAACTGAAAAATTTAGATTGTTATTGTTAAAAAAATATGGTTGAAACCATTATTGTTTTTTTGAAATTAAATAAAAAATATTGAGAAAAATAACAGTTAATAATACTTTATAATGTATTTTTGGACATAATTCAAAATTAGTTCTCAAATTAATGTTTAGATTTAAGGATGCATTTATGGAGTCAAATTTAAAAAAGAGGAAAAGATTTTATTACTTAGATATATTGAATATTATGGCAACAATAGCAGTTGTTGTGTTGCATACGTCAGAATATGCATTCCGTTATCATCCGCAACAACTAGTTTGGTATATTAGTCTATTTATTCAAGTGTTGTTTATCTGGGCAGTGCCCATTTTTTTTATGATTTCAGGTGCAAACTTGTTAAATTATCGGCAACGTTATGATACAAAAACTTTTTTTAAAAAACGTTTTTTACATGTCTTTATCCCTTTCTTGTTTTGGTCATTGATTTGGTATGTCTGGAATCATTTTGTGATTCAACAACAAAGTTGGTCAATTGTTGGGTTTATTCATGGCGTTGCCCATGGGAAAATACAACCTATTTTTTGGTTCTTTTATTTTATCATTCCAATTTATATTGCAATGCCATATTTGTCAGTTATTGCAGAAAAGAAAAATAAACGACTTGTACAATATGTTATTCTATTATATTTTGTTGGTACCGATGTTATAAATTATGTTTATAGTTTGATGAATCAAACTGCTAGTCAATTACTAAACAATATTCCCATGGCACTAACAACGGGGGTTGGTATTTTCTTTGTGGGTTGGTATTTGAACACCTTTTGGTTAAATGCCAAAAAAAGAATTTATGTGTACATTGGTTCAATACTAAGTATTATTTTTATGTTTATCCTGACTGTATTTTTATCTGCTAAGCAAGGAGAGACGGCACAAAACGTGTATTCAATATTTTCCATTGGTGGTTTTTTATTGCCTCTTGGTATTTGGGTATTCGTACAAAATAAGTTTCCATTGACGTGGCATCCTTCAAAAAAAGTTGCTTATTGGTTAAAACAAATTTCAGGGGCATCTTTGGGCGTCTATGTGATCCATGAATTTATTATTTCGATAGTGACACATTTTTGGCCAATACCAGATAATTCTTGGGAGTATTTATTTGTGTTGCCCATAATTGTTTGGGGAATAAGTATCTTTATTATTTTATGTTTAAAAAAGTTACCAATAGTCAAGCTAATTTTACCTTAGGGTTATTAAAGATTATTGGAATGGATAAGTGGTGTAAACACCTAAAAGAAAGGGAAATATAAATAAATGATGCAAAAAATTTTAACAGATAGATTGATTATTAGACCATTAAAGACAACAGATTATGCGAGTTGGTTGAATGGTTTTTCTGAACGTAAGCCATCTCAGAATCCATTTGACGAAGGTCTTATGGACATGAGTGTTTGTACACAAGAATGGTTTAATGACTTGGTCAAAAAACATGACGAGTTAAGAAATACAGATAACACATATATTTTTGCAATTTTTGATAAAAACCATCATCATATTGGTATGGTTGATATTGCAACACTTGCCAGAGCGACTATGAACTGGGGTGAAATTGGTTATTTTATTCATAATCAATTATGGCGAAATGGTTATGCGTTTGAAGCAATATCAGCTATTTTAGAATTTGCTTCTCGTGAATTACAGTTTCACAGAATAGAGGCACATGTCAGTTTGCCAAACACACCCTCTAAAGAACTGTTAAAGAAATTAGGATTTTCGTTTGAAACTGTTCGAAAGAACTTTATGTACGAATTTGAACAGTGGTCGGATAAAGAAGTTTATTACTATAACTTAAACAATAATAATTTAACTGATTAGAAATTTAATCGATGATTTTTTTGACAAAATCAACGATATTCAGGGAATAATTAAAATTAACATTTTTTAATTTATTTTTAATTAACTGTTGAATTTTCTAATTATGATGTTATCATTAAATTATTCTAATCATTACAAGGAGAGATTTCATGATATTACAAACAACAAAAATTAATCATGTTGTAATTTCAACAACTATTTTATGGTGGCGGCCAATGAGATAGTTGGCTATTTGTGATGGGCTAGCTATCAGTTATGTATTAACGATAGCTAGCCGCTAGATTATTTATTTTAGTAAAAGACAGCGGTTAGTTAGCACATGTTGTGCTGATTAGCCGCTTTTTTGTCTAAAAAACATTGTTAACAAACGGGAGAAATTATAATGACATTAAAAAAATTAACTTTACTCATGTGTGTCGGGATATCAACAACTATTTTTACAGTTGAACAACAAAATCAAACGGTTTTTGCAGATCAAACAATTAATTGGACAGAGCCATCGTCACTAACGACAACTAATCCATCTCAGGCAAATGATGCAACAGCAACCGAAATTGTGACTCAAATTGGACAAGGTTTATATCGTAATGGTAAACACAACAAGGCGCAATTGGCCGATGCAAAATCAGTTGACATTTCTGATGGTGGTCGAAAATACACTTTTCATTTAAAGTCGAATCTTCGGTGGTCTGACGGTGAACAACTAACCGCAAATGATTATGTTTATGGTATTCAACAGACTGTAAGCCCGAAAAATAAATCAAATGGGGCAACCTTAGCAACACCGATAAAAAATGCCACTGAAGTTACTAATGGGACTAAGTCAGCAAATGAATTAGGAGTGAAAGCTATTGATAACAACACCTTGGAAATCACATTAAATGAACCAGTACCTAGTTTTAAAAGCATTTTAGCTAGTTCCTCATTTTATCCAGAACCACAAAAATTTGTGACTAAGCTTGGTGATCAATATGGTACCTCTGCTAATAAAACGCTCTCAAATGGACCTTTTGTCTTAAAGAAATGGAATGGGTCAAGTGATTCTTATCAATTAGAAAAAAATAAATTTTATGAGGATAGTTCTGAAGTTAAAACAAAACGTATTAATGTTCAAACGGTTGTTGATAATTCAACAGGCTACAATTTGTATAAATCTGGCAAATCAGATTACACACCATTAACAGCAGATCAAGTCAGAATCAATGAAAAAAATAAAGCTTATCACAGTTTAGTTAATGGTCGAACAGATTTTTTGGGCTTGAACACAAAACAAAAATATTTAAAGTATAAAGATATGAGAATTGCTATTCGTCAATCAATTGATACGAAGGGATTAACAAATAAGGTGCTTAAAGGTATTGAACGACCAGGTAGGTCATTTACACCAGAAAATACAATTACAAATCCCAAAAATCATAAAGATTTTAGCAAAGAGGCAACGACGAAACAATATCCATTTAACAAATCTATGGCTAATAAACGATTTAAAAGTGTTAAACAACAATTAGGATCAAGTAAAATTCATCTCAGTTTGTTAGCTGATAATGACGAACAAAGTAAAGTTGAAGCACAGTATATTCAAAGTCAATTACAAAAGAATTTACCAGGTTTGACATTAACCATTAAGTTCGTACCTAAAGCAGCACGAGTTAAAGCACAGCTTGCACATCAGTTTGATATTGTGCTTACTTCATGGGGAGGAGATTATGCAGATCCGATGAGCTTTTTAAATCTATTTACAAGTGATAGCGGTATTAATATCGCACAATTTAATGATAATCAATACGATAACGCTTTAAAAAGAGCTAACGGTGAAGATGTGAATAATCAAGGCGCTCGTTATCAAGATTTAATACAAGCAGAACATCGTTTACAAAGTGAATTACCAATTGTGACGTTAGGACATAAATCGACACCTGCATTAATTCGTCCGGATGTTAAAGGATTAGTAATCAACACATATGGTGCAACATTTGATTTTAAGAAAGCATATAAGGCTAAATAGGAGAATAATATGACAAAAGTACGTTTTAACAATGCAAATGTATTTATTAAAGGTGATTTTAAACAGATTTCTTTTACGGTTGACACTGATTTGGGAATTTTTACAGACAATGAAACATATGATTCAAGAGTTGACTTGTCTGGACGTTTTGTAATACCAGGTTTGATTAATGCCCATACACATATTTCTGACTTAACAGAAGCTGATAAACAATCATTACCAGTAGTCACAAATCAAGTTGAACGAACGGTTTATGCAATCAAACATTTACACGAATTTTTGATGGATGGTGTCACAACGATCCGTGATGTCGGTTCAGTGAAAAATATTGATATTCATTTAGCAAAATTAATTAAGCAAAGAACAATTGTCGGTCCAAATATCATTGCAAGTGGCTCTGCGTTAACAATTACTGGTGGTCATGGGGCTGGATCAATGGGAATTGAGGTTGATGGACCTGATGAAGTAAGAAAAGCAACTCGTCAATTATTAAAGCAAGGTGCGCGAAATATTAAACTAATGGCAACAGCTGGGGTGACAGGTAATGATGCCGAAATACCTGGTAATGTAGAATTTAATACTGATGAATTAACCGCGGCAGTCATTGAGGCTCATCGTGTAGGCGTGCCCGTGGCTGCTCATGCACAAGGAACTCAAGGTATTAAGAATGCCATTCAAGCTGGTGTTGACTCTATCGAACATGCGATTTATCTAGATGATGAAGCCATTGATATGTTACTAGAAACAAAAATTCCAATTGTACCAACATTGGATGCACCAGCAGCCATTCATAATCATAAAGGACAAGTTGTCGATTGGATATATGAAAAGAATGAACCTGTTGTAGAAATTCATCGTCAAAGTATTAAAAAAGCCATTGATGCTGGGATTCATATGGTCATGGGAACGGATGCAGGTACACCATTTAATGATTTTATTGATGGTTCAACTAAAGAATTAGAAAGAATGACGTTATTAGGATTGTCACCTCGTCAAGCCATATTATCTGCCACAAGTGAGGCTGCTAAGTTATTAAGAATTGATCATCAAGTTGGCGAGATAAAAGATAATTTTATTGCAGATTTTATTATCCTAGATAAAAATCCGCTAGATAATATCACAATTTTACAGGGTGCAAAAAAAGTATATAAATATGGTAAGTTAATCGCATTTGATGACTAAAATATTAAAATTAATTCAGAAAAGATTTTGCTTTTGATTTTTGGCAAACTTTTCTGAATTTTTTTCATGGTCTGTATCAAGTTAAAAAAATTTATTTATCAATATAGTGGACAAAAGCCACTATGTGCGATTATAATCAGTGTAAGGAGGTACCAATAATGGAGGCTAAACAAATAGAACAAATTCGTAACTTTAATCGTCATTACACATTATTACTAGGTATTTTAGATAAACAAGTCTTTGATACTTCTTTAACCTGGCCAGAAGGACGACTTCTTTTAGAAATTAGTTTTAACTACCCTGTGACACCTATTGCACTTTCAAGATCTTTGAATCTAGATAAAAGCTATACTAGTCGCTTGATAAATCGCTTGATACAAAAACAAGAAATTATAAAAAAAGCTTCAAAGACTGACTTACGTTCGGTTGAACTATTTTTAACTAGTAAAGGTAATCAGACTGTTGCACAATTAAATCAAAAATCAGATCAGCAAATAAAAAAAATATTAATTTCTGTTCCTGAACAACAACGTGCGCAACTTTACCAAGCTTTTAAGTCAATCAATACAATTTTATTTGAAAAATGAGGGGAATTATGTGGTCTGAAAAAAGATTTGAAGAACTAACTGCTTATGAACTTTACCAGATTTATTTTTTACGAGTAGCAACATTTGTCGTTGATCAAAAAAGAATCTATCAAGAAGTGGATGCTCATGACTTAACTGCATGGCACGTATTTAAAATGATCAATGAAGAAGTTGTTGCTTATGCGAGGATTTTTCAAGAAGGAGATCATATCACTTTTGGACGAGTTGTCGTTGATAATAATTACCGTGGTCAAGGATTAGGAAAAGAATTAATGACCCATGTTATGCAAAATATTACTAATAAATTTCCGGAACAAAAAATTGAAATTGAAGCACAACAACAAGTGGAATCATTTTACAAAAAAATAGGATTCATCAGTCAAGGTCAACCTTTTATTTTTGAATCAACACCACATATAAAAATGACCCATCCAGAAATACGTCATTAGGACTAATGAAGTTGAACGAGTCATTGGTTGAAAAGATATGTACTAGTTAATAAAAATAATGTCACAAACGCTATCATCATAGTGTTTGTGACATTATTTTTATATGATAACGATTAATTAAGTTAAAAGCATTAATTAACTGTTCTCCTGAAGTTATAGAAGTTATTTATCAAATTAACTTAAAAACCATGCTGTTTAACGAATTATTTCATTAATAATGTCTGAAAGGCTTGCATTAGAGTGAACTCTACCGTTTATGATATAACATATCATAAAGAAAGAAGGATGCTAATATGAAGGTCAGAACATTGGGAAAATCAAACATTAAAGTGTCTGCAATTGGATTGGGTACAATGGGAATGGATCATGCTTATGGACCGCAAAGGAATCGACAAGAGATGATCCAGCTTTTACGACAAGCTGTCAAATTAGGCTGTAACTTTTTTGATACTGCGCCAGTTTATGGCGAAGAAAATGAAAAATTATTGGGTGAAGCATTTGAACCAATACGTCATCAAGTCGTGATTGCAACTAAGTTTGGTATTACCGGTCAAAAAATTGTCGATGGCAAAACACAAAATGTTTTAGATAGTCGGCCAGAATCAATATATGAACAAGTTGAGGCGTCATTAAAGCGCTTAAAAACTGAAACGATTGATTTGTATTATCAACATCGCGTCGATCCAAGGGTTGAACCTGAAACAGTTGCCAAGGTTATGCAGGATTTAATCCACCAAGGTAAAATCAGAGCTTGGGGAGTTTCAAATGCGCCGATAGATTATATTCGGCGTGCTCATGCCATTTGTCCAATTTCAGCTATTGAAAATCAATATTCTATGGTTGCTCGTCAACCTGAAAAAGAACTATTTAACCTTTGTGAAGAATTAGGAATTGCCTTTGTGGCGTATAGTCCATTAGGAAATGGCTTTTTATCAGGTAGATATACTAAAAAAACAAAATTTCCGGAAGGTGATTTTAGAAATTTCATGGGACGCTTTAAGCCTGAAGTATTAGATATCATTAATGCAATGGCAAAACGTAAAAATGTGACTGATGCTCAAATCGTTTTTGCTTGGGAATTAGCACAGAAGCCTTTTATTGTACCAATTCCAGGAACAACGAAAATAACAAGATTAGAAGAAAATTTAGCGGCTGCTGATGTTGAACTAACGCCATCTGAATTACAAGAAATTAATGCGGCTTTGGATAAGATTGATATTGATGAAACGCACTTTTAATATCACATTAAGTTAAAAAATTAATGATTGGAGAAGTAAAGTATGAAATATATTACATTAAATAATGGCGTTGAAATGCCACAGTTGGGATTTGGTGTTTTTCAAATTAGAAATCAAAAAGAAGCTGAACAAGCCGTTGTCAATGCACTTCAAACGGGATACCGTCTAATCGATACAGCTGCTTCATATGGCAATGAAGAAGCAGTTGGTCGAGCTATTGCTAAAAGTGATGTTGCCAGAGAAGAAATATTTGTTACTAGTAAACTATGGGTTTCAGAAACGGGATATGATGCGACCAAAAAAGCGATTGAAAAGTCATTGGTACGTTTAAAATTAGACTATCTTGACCTGTATTTAATTCACCAACCCTATGGTGATATCTATGGCTCTTGGCGAGCAATGGAGGAAATGGTGCAGGCTGGTAAAATTAGGGCTATTGGTGTTTCTAACTTTGAAGCTGATCGTTTGATTGATTTAAAATTAAATAATAAAGTCGCACCAGCTGTGAATCAAATTGAGATTAATCCTTGGATGCAACAATTAGAAAATACGGCCTTTATGCAACAAGAAAATATTCAGGCTGAGGCTTGGGCACCTTTTGCTGAAGGTAAAAATGATATATTTAATAATCCTATCTTGCAAGAAATTGGACGAAATCATGATAAAACAATTGGTCAAGTAATTTTACGATGGTTATTACAACGAGACATTGTTGTTATTCCTAAGACTGTACATTTAGAACGAATGGCAGAAAACATCAATGTTTTTGATTTTAAGTTAAATCAGGAAGAAATGCAGTGGATTAGTCAATTAGATAAAAAGGAAAGTCAATTTTTTGATCATCGGGACCCCAATTCAGTTAAACGTATTTTGAATATGACACGAAACGTTTAAATTTTGAAAAGCAGGTAATTAATATTATGACTGAAAAGTTAAAAAATAAGATTGCTCTAATTACTGGTGGTAGTTCAGGGATTGGGTTAGAAGCAGCTAAAATAATGATTGCGGAAGGTGCCTTTGTTTATATTACGGGTCGCAGAAAAAATGTTTTAGAGCAAGCCGTGCAAACATTAGGTAGTCAAGCAGTTGGTATACAGGCTGATGTCAGTATAAAACAAGATATGACAAAAGTTTATACAATCATTAAGGAACAAGCAGATAAGCTTGATATAATATTTGCCAATGCAGGTATTGGTAAATATATTCAGTTAGCTGATATCCAAGAAAATGATATTGATCAAACATTTGATGTAAATGTTAAGGGTGTTATTTTTACAGTTCAGACAATGATTCCTTTATTAACAAAAGGTGCATCCATTATTTTAAATACTTCAATTACGGCTGACTTAGGGTTACCTGATTTTAGTCTTTATGCTGCATCGAAAGCAGCAGTTCGTTCTTTTGTTCATAGTTGGACTACTGATTTAAAGAATAAACAGAGATTAGAGTGAATGCAGTAAGTCCAGGAGTTATTCCAACAGCAGCTGCAACGGGGGAATTAGGACGTAGTAAAACACAAGAATTAGAGCGCCAGCAATGGCGAGCTAGTTTAACACCTCTTGGCAGAACTGGTCAGGTTCATGATGTTGCTGAAGCTGTGCTTTTTTTGGCATCTGATGATAGCGATTATATTACTGGTATTGAGCTCACAGTAGATGGTGGGTTATCTGCGGCATTTGCTAATAAGTTATAATTATAATATGTGTTTTAAGACAAAAAAGGGGTTTGTTAACTAATGAATATTGACAGAGTTGCAAAGAAATTCAATATATCAAAAGATACATTACGCTATTGGGAAAAAGTAGGATTATTACCCAAGATCAGCCGAAATAGTGCGGGTTATCGTGAATACACAGAATATGATTTAAATTGGGTATTCTATATTCAAGTTTTACGTAAAGCTGGAATGACTGTTGAAAGATTATTAAAATTTGTTTCCTTGTATCGACAGGGCGGACAGACTAATGAGACTCGTAAATCGATATTGGTTGATCAACGCCAAGAATTGTTAGCACAAATTAACGAAATCCAAAAAACTGTTCATTATTTGACATTTAAAATTGAACATTTTGAAGATCGCACTTTAAATTATGAAAATGAAAAATTAGCATACGAAAGAAAAACGACGGATTAAAGATGGGTAAATTGTAAAAGCAAGTGATGGCTGACTTTTACAACATTTAAACGAACAGTTTCAGAAATATTTGATAGTAATTATATTCAAAAAATTAAATATTCCATGTTTTTAGGCGGTAAATTGTCGGAATTATTCTGATAATTTACCGCCTAATATTGTTTATATACTGATTATCATTGGGTTAATACTTTTTACCAACGAGTAACTTTTTAAAAATCGCATGTCTTTTTTTTCACACACTTTTTATTAGAACGAAGTCCGTTTTTTGATTTAAATAATACAAAAATGACTTGAATTGAAAAAAGAAAATTTTAGATAATGGAGCTTGTATTATTTTTATAACGGTGGAGGATATGTTTAATATGTTTAATAAAAATTTTAATGGCAAACTTCATTATAAAATGTATAAGGGTGGTAAACAATGGTTAGTAATGGGGCTGACCATATTTGGTTCTTCTTTAATTGGTGGCAATGTTTTAGCAGACACGAATGATACATCAGGTGGTGAATTACAAGGGGGAATTAATTATCAGGATATAACGAATAAAAAAACAAATGTTGTTATATTAGATAACAAAAATAATCGTACAAAAGAAATTAGTAATTTTCCGTCTAATAATGCAACCGACAGTGGGGCAAATACGGACAGCGATAGCACAGCAGACAGCAGTGCAGCGAATGCGGTCAGTGATAGTGTAGCAGCTAGCAGTGCAGCGAATGTGGTCAGTGATAGTACAGTAGCTAGCAGTGCAGCAAATGCAGTTAGTGATAGTGCAACAACTAGCAGTGCGGCAAATACGGTCAGTGATAGTATGTCGACCAGTAGCGCTGCGATGAATATGGGTAGTGATGGTGGTGTCGTAACTAGTAGTGCAGTGAATACGGGTAATGACAATGCTGCAACTGACAGTGTCACAATTATAGATAATAATAGTATGGCAACTAGCGATGCAGCGAACACAGGCAACGAGGTTAGTGCAACAAACAGTTCAAATCCAATCAGTCATGTTGTTGCAAATAGTGCAGCGAATATAGTAAGCAATGGCGTTGCAATAAGTAATTTAGCTGGTAAAACGGATAGTATAGATAATAAATCAATTGATGATGATACAACGGTTACTGTCAGTACAGCACAAGATTTATATAATGCCATTGTTAACGGCACAGCCCAAACGATTTATATTGATTCAAATATTGATTTAACAACGATTAATCCTAGTGCTGGCATTGGCACTGTGGGTGTTAATCATGTTAGAAATATTAACTTGTCTTCAACGTCTGGTAATCACTACATTGTAGATTTTGGGCCATATAGTTTTACCTTTAATGGGTCGGTCAATATCAGCATTTCTAATATTGATGCCTATGGTCGGAGTTATTACGGTATGTTCAATGATGCGGCTCGTTATGATTTTACAAATATGACCTATACTGGATCACAACTAGTATATTCACCGAGTGCTGATATTTATATTCATGGCAATGTTAATGTCAAAACCGTTTCGTCTTATAATAATGGTTTTACCAATGATTTAAAATATACTCAGGACAGTTCAGCAACTGGTACACCAAATCGACAACAAATTATTCAAGGTCAATCAATCACATTTACGACGAATAGTCACTTTTCTGGAACAACTATTAATGGTAATGTTTTAGAAATGTCTAATGGTGGTAAGGGTGTTATTCTAGAAGACAATGCTACTGTGGATTTATATCCACATGGTGATGGTTCGGGTGAGGATATTAATAATGGTACAGCGTATGCTTTAGTCATTAATAATGCGAATGTTTCTATTGGCAATGGCGCAAAGTTAAATATTTATGCAAATAATGATGGCTTTATTAATAATTCCGCTAGTGATATTTATCTAAGTGGGAATGCGAACTTTGTTATACATAAGAACGGTACATTAAATATGGTGAACGATGGTGAACCGATTGCTGCTCCTATCTATTTAGGGGGAAATGCACAGTTCCTAATTGATACCAATGCAACATTTAAATATACCGGTAAAAATTTAGGCAATTATGCTAAAAATATTTTTGTCGTATCTGGTACATCAAATTTTTTGGTTAATCATGATGCTAATTTTTCAGTAAGTATTGATGGTACAGGCGCAATTCAAGTATTCAATCTTTCATCGGGTAGTACGTTTACGATTGTTCAGCCAAAAGTGTTTTATATTAATCGAAATGCAAATACTAATAGTGGTAGTTCCATCATCACAAATGGTACTTTAACTTTCAATCTTGTAAAAGCTAACTTAGGGACAACATATAGTGAGCCAATTAAAAAATTAGTATTACAATTTCAAAATGGTGTCGCGTCTGTTCAGTCTGTAGAAGCAAAAGATGAAAATACAGAAGACCAAATTAAGAACTTATTCAATAATAATAAATTAACTATGTTAGATTTGAAACGTTCAGGAGACGATGTCACTTTACAAAATATTACATTAAATAAATCGCATATATTACAGGGAAATGTTTTTGATAAAGAAAAAGATACCTATATACAGGTAGTTCTTAATCATGCGGATGGCACAAAAGAAGTTGTTGGTACGATTGCTAGTCCATATTGGCGAGATACTGATAAATACAGTACGATGACCGATAGTAATGGTAATTTTAAAATCGATTTAAGCATGTATGATTGGTCAGATGTTGATACAGTTGATATTTTAGCTTCAAAAGATTTTGTTACCAGTAACTATACAGTTGATGTTGCAACTGCTATTTTAGCGAGCGAAAAGCAGACAGCGATTGATGCGATTAATACATCGGTTAATAATCTGCTAACTGTCGTTGATAGCGATGCTAATTTAACTGACAATCAAAAAAGTAATTATAAACAAGAAATCGTTACAGCTGGTGATAATGCAACAACTGATATTGATAATGCAACAACATTGGATGCAGTACAAACAGCTGAAGACAATGGGCTGTCATTAATTAATGGCATTAACCAGGATGTTCAATTACAAGATGTAAAACATGATGCATTGCAGCAATTGGCACAAGCAACGAGTGATGCTCTGGCAGCCATTGATGGGGATACTAGTTTAACAACAGCTGAAAAGAATGATTATAAAGCAGCAATTAATCAAGCGAGCGCTGCTGCCCAAACTAATATTCAACAAGCAACAACACCAGCTGATGTGACAGCTGCATTAAATGATGGTACGAATCAAATTAATGCAGAAGCAACGGACGCAAAATTGCAGGCAGCCAAGAATGACGGCATTGCAACGTTAGATACTGCTAAGCAACAAGTTATCGATAAGATCAATCAATCTGAATTAAGTACTGATCGTAAGAACGCCTTGTTACAGCAAGTGAGTGACGCTTATGATGCAGCTGAAAAACAAGTAACCAGTGATACGACAATTGCAACGGTGCAACAGGATGCACAAACTGGTGTAACAGCCATTAATGCCATTGATACGACAGTAACTAGTGAAAATAATGCGCTACAAGCAGCTAAGACAGATGCATTGCAGCAATTGGCACAAGCAACGAGTGATGCCTTAGCAGCCATTGATGGGAATGCCAGTTTGACAGCAGACGAAAGGAAGAGCTACAAAGAGACCATTAATCAAGCGAGCGCTGCTGCCCAAACTAACATTCAACAAACAACAACACCAACTGACGTCACAGCTGCATTAACGAGTGGTACAGATCAAATCAATGCAGCAACAACGACAGCGAATTTACAAGGTGTGAAGAATGATGCGTTACAGCAATTGGCACAAACAACGAGTGATGCCTTAGCGGCCATTGATGGGAATGCCAGTTTGACAGCAGACGAAAAGGCGAGTTACAAAGACACCATTAATCAAACGAGTGTTGCTGCGCAAGCCAACATTCAACAAGCAACAACACCAACTGATGTGACAACTGAATTGACGAATGGTACAAATCAAATTAGTGAAACAACAACAGCTGCAGATTTGCAAGCGGCCAAGAATGACGGCATTGCGAAATTAGACACAGCTGAGCAACAAGTTATCGATAAGATCAATCAGTCTGAACTAAGTACTGATCGTAAGAATGCCTTGTTACAACAAGTGAATGATGCTTATGATACCGCTAAACAACAAGTAACTAGTGATACGACGATTGCAACGGTGCAACAAGATGCGCAAGCTGGTGTAGCAGCTATTAATGCCATTGATACGATAGTAACTAGCGAGAATAATGCGCTACAAGCAGCTAAGACAGATGCATTGCAGCAATTGGCACAAGCAACGAGCGATGCCTTAGCAGCTATTGATGGGAATACGAGTTTAACAGCAGCTGAAAAAACAAGTTACAAAGGAACCGTTAATCAAGTGAATGCTGCTGCCCAAACTAATATTCAACAAGCAACAACACCAGCTAATGTGACAGCTGAATTAAAGAATGATACAGATCAAATTAATGCAATAACAACAGCAGCTAATTTACAGGGTGTAAAGAATGATGCGTTGCAGCAATTGGCACAAGCAACGAGTGATGCGCTAGCGGCCATTGATGGGAATGCTAGTTTGACGGCGACTGAAAAGAATGATTATAAAACAACCATTAATCAAGCAAGCGCCGCTGCGCAAGCCAACATTCAACAAGCAACGACACCAAGTGATGTGACAACTGCATTAAATAATGGTACGAATCAAATTAATGCAGAAATAGCGGACGCAAAATTGCAGGCAGCCAAGAATGATGGCATTGCAACGTTAGACACGGCCAAGCAACAAGTTATCAATAATATTAACCAATCTGAACTAAGTACAGATCGTAAGAATACCTTGTTACAACAAGTGAATGACGCTTATGATGCAGCTCAAAAACAAGTGATGAGTGATACGACAATTGCAACAGTCCAACAGGATGCGCAAGCTGGTGTAGCAGCTATTAATGCAGTTGATACGACAGTAACTAACGAAAATAATGCGCTACAAACGGCCAAAACAGATGCGTTACAGCAATTAGCACAAGCAACGAGTGATGCGCTAGCCGCCATTGATGGGAATACGAGTTTAACAGCAGGTGAAAAAACAAGCTATAAAGCAGCAATTAATCAATCGAGTGCTACTGCCCAAACTAACATTCAACAAGCAACAACACCAACTGACGTCACAGCTGAATTAACGAGTGGTACAGATCAAATCAATGCAGCAACAACGACAGCGAATTTACAAGGTGTGAAGAATGATGCGTTACAGCAATTGGCACAAACAACGAGTGATGCTTTAGCAGCCATTGATGGGAATGCCAGCTTGACAGCAGACGAAAAAACAAGTTATAAAACAGCAATTAATCAAGCAAGCGCTGCTGCACAAACGAATATTCAACAAGCAATGACACCAGCTGATGTGACAGCTAAATTAAAGAGTGATACGGATCAAATCAATGCAATAACAACAGCGGCCGATTTACAAGGTGTAAAAAATGATGCATTGCAGCAATTAGCACAAACAGCCAGTGATGCTTTGGCAACAATTGATGGTAATACCAGCTTGACAGCAGACGAAAAAACAAGCTATAAAGCAGCAATTAATCAAGCGAGTGCTACTGCCCAAGCCAACATTCAACAAGCAACAACATCGACTGACGTCACTACTAAATTAAAGAGTGGTTCTAGTCAAATTAATGCAGAAGTAACGGACGCAAAATTGCAGGCAGCCAAGAATGACGGCATTGCAAAGTTAGACACTGCCAAGCAACAAGCAGTCGATAAGATCAATCAGTCTGAACTAAGTACTGATCGTAAGAATGCATTACTTCAACAAGTGAATGACGCTTATGATGCAGCTCAAAAACAAGTGATGAGTGATACGACAATTGCAACAGTGCAACAGGATGCGCAAATTGGTGTAGCAGCTATTAATGCCATTGATACAACGGTGACGAACGAAAATGGTGCGCTACAAACGGCCAAAACAGATGCGTTACAGCAATTGGCACAAGCAAAGAGCGATGCCTTAGCAGCCATTGATGGGAATGCCAGCTTGACAGCAGACGAAAAAACAAGCTATAAAGCAGCAATTAATCAAGCGAGTGCTACTGCCCAAACTAACATTCAACAAGCAACAACACCAAGTGATGTGACAGCTGAATTAACGAGTGATACGGATCAAATCAACATAACAACAACAGCAGCCAATTTACAGGGTGCAAAGAATGATGCGTTGCAGCAATTGGCACAAGCAAAGAGTGATGCGCTAGCGGTCATTGATGGGAATGCTAGTTTAACAGCAGACGAAAAGGCGAGTTACAAAGAGACCATTAATCAAACGAGTGCTGCTGCCCAAAACAGCATCCAACAAGCAACGACACCGACTGATGTGACAACTGAATTGACGAATGGTACAAATCAAATTAGTGCAACAACAACAGCTGCTGACTTGCAGGCGGCCAAAAATGATGGTATTGCAACATTAAACACTACAAAGCAACAAGTCATTGATAAGATTAATCAGTCTGAACTAAGTACTGATCGTAAGAATGCCTTGTTACAACAAGTGAATGACGCTTATGATACCGCTAAACAACAAGTAACTAGTGATACGACAATTGCAACGGTGCAACAAGATGTACAAACTGGTGTAGCAACCATTAATGCCATTGATACAACGGTGACGAACGAAAATGGTGCATTACAAGCAGCTAAGACAGATGCCATAAAACAATTAGCACAAACGGTAAGTGATGCCTTAGCAGCTATTGATGGCAATGCGAGTTTGACAGCAGCTGAAAAAACAAGCTATAAAGCAGCAATTAATCAAGCAAGTGCCACTGCGCAAGCAAACATTCAACAAGCAACGACACCGACTGATGTGACAACTGAGTTAAAGAGTGGCACAGATCAACTCAGTGCAGCAACAACAGCAGCGAATTTACAAGGTATAAAGAATGATGCGTTACAGCAATTGGCACAAACGGTAAGTGATGCCTTAGCAGCTGTTGATGGGAATACGAGTTTGACAGCAGACGAAAAGACAAATTATGAGGCAGCGATTAATCAAGCAAGCGTTGCTGCGCAAACTAACATTCAACAAGCAACAACACCAACTGATGTGACAACTGAATTAAAGAATGATACGGATCAAATTAATGCAGCAACAACAGCAGCGAATTTACAAGGTGTAAAGAATGATGCGTTACAGCAATTGGCACAAACGGTAAGTGATGCCTTAGCAGCTGTTGATGGGAATACGAGTTTGACAGCAGACGAAAAGACAAATTATGAGGCAGCGATTAATCAAGCAAGCGTTGCTGCGCAAACTAACATTCAACAAGCAACAACACCAACTGATGTGACAATTGAATTAAAGAATGATACGGATCAAATTAATGCAGCAACAACAGCAGCGAATTTACAAGGTGTAAAAAATGATGCGTTACAGCAATTAGCGCAAGCAACGAGTGATGCCTTAGCAGCCATTGATGGGAATACGAGTTTGACAGCAGACGAAAAGACAAATTATGAGGCAGCGATTAATCAAGCAAGCGCTGCTGCGCAAGCTAATATTCAACAAGCAACGACATCAACTGATGTGACGACTGAATTAACGACAAGTGTTGGTCAGGTTAAAGCAGAGATCACCGTCGCAGATTTGCAAGCGGCTAAGAATGACGGCATTGCAACGTTGGACACCGCCAAGCAACAATCCGTCGACAAGATTAACCAGTCTGAACTAAGTACTGATCGTAAGAATGCTTTGTTACAACAAGTGGATGATGCTTATAATGCAGCCCAAAAACAAGTAACTAGTGATACGACGATTGCAACGGTGCAACAAGATGCGCAAGCTGGTGTAGCAGCTATTAATGCCATTGATACAACGGTGACGAACGAAAATAATGTGCTACAAACGGCCAAAACAGATGCGTTACAGCAATTAGCGCAAACGACCAGTGAAGCTTTGGCAGCTATTGATGGGAATGCCAGTTTGACAGCAGACGAAAGGAAGAGCTACAAAGAGACCATTAATCAATCGAGTGCTGTTGCGCAAGCCAACGTTCAACAAGCAACGACACCGACTGATGTGACAATTGAATTGACGAATGGTACAAATCAAATTAGCGCAACAACAACAGCTGCAGATTTGCAAGCGGCTAAGAATGACGGCATTGCGAAATTAGACACAGCTGAGCAACAAGTTATCGATAAGATCAATCAGTCTGAACTAAGTACTAATCGTAAGAATGCCTTGTTACAGCAAGTGAATGATGCTTATGATTCGGCCCAAAAACAAGTAATGAGTGATACGACGATTGCAACGGTGCAACAGGATGCACAAACTGGTGTAGCAACCATTAATGCCATTGATACAACGGTGACGAACGAAAATAATGCGCTACAAGCAGCTAAGACAGATGCGTTACAGCAATTAGCGCAAGCAACGAGTGATGGGCTAGCCGCCATTGATGGGAATACGAGTTTAACAGCAGATGAAAAAACAAGCTATAAAGCAGCAATTAATCAAGCGAGTGACGCTGCGCAAACGAGTATTCAACAAGCAACAACATCAACTGATGTGACAGCTGAATTAACGACAAGTGTTGGTCAGGTTGAAGCAGAGACCACCGCCGCAGATTTGCAAGCAACCAAGAATGACGGCATTGCGAAGTTAGACACCGCCAAGCAACAAGCCGTCGACAAGATTAATCAGTCTGAACTAAGTACTGATCGTAAGAATGCCTTGTTACAACAAGTGAATGACGCTTATGATACCGCTAAAAAACAAGTAACCGGTGATACGACGATTACAACGGTGCAACAAGATGCACAAGCTGGTGTGGCAGCTATTAATGCCATTGATACAACGGTGACGAACGAAAATGGTGCATTACAAGCAGCTAAGACAGATGCCTTAAAACAATTGGCACAAACAACGAGCGATGCCTTAGCAGCCATTGATGGGAATGCTAGTTTAACAGCAGACGAAAAAACAAGCTATAAAGCAGCAATTAATCAAGCAAGTGCCACTGCACAAGCCAACATTCAACAAGCAACGACACCAAGTGATGTGACAACTGAATTAAAGAGTGATACGGATCAAATCAACGCAACAACAACAGCAGCGAATTTACAAGGTGTAAAAAATGATGCGTTACAGCAATTAGCGCAAACGACCAGTGATGCGCTGGCAGCTATTGATGGGAATGCTAATTTAACGACAGCTGAAAAGAATGATTATAAAGCAGCAATTAATCAAGCAAGTGCCACTGCGCAAGCCAACATTCAACAAGCAACGACACCAAGTAATGTGACAACTGAATTAAAGAATGGTTCAAATCAAATTGCTATGTCACTAACAGCTGCAGATTTGCAGGCAGCCAAGAATGATGGGATTGCAACGTTAGATACAGCAAAGCAACAAGTTATCGATAAGATCAATCAGTCTGAACTAAGTACAGATCGTAAGAATGCGTTACTTCAACAAGTGAATGATGCTTATGATGCAGCCCAAAAACAAGTAGCTAGTGATACGACAATTGGAACAGTCCAACAAGATGCAAAAGCCGGAGTAGCAGCCATTAATGCCATTGATACGACAGTAACTAGCGAAAATGGTGCACTACAAGCAGCTAAGACAGAAGCATTAAAGCAATTGGTACAAGCAACGAGTGATGGGCTAGCCGCCATTGATGGGAATACGAGTTTAACAGCAGATGAAAAAACAAGCTATAAAGCAGCAATTAATCAAGCGAGTGCCGCTGCGCAAACGAGTATTCAACAAGCAACAATACCGGCTGATGTCATTACTGAATTAAATAGTGGTTCAAATCAAATTAATGCAGAAGTAGCAAACGCAAAATTGCAAGCGGCCAAGAATGACGGGATTGCAACGTTAGACACGGCCAAGCAACAAGTTATCAATAATATTAACCAATCTGAACTAAGTACAGATCGTAAGAATACCTTGTTACAACAAGTGAATGACGCTTATGCTGCAGCTAAAAAACAAGTAATTAGTGATACGACGATTGCAATGGTGCAACAGGATGCGCAAGCCGGAGTGACGGCCCTTAATGCCATTGATACGACAGTTGAAACAGAAAATACTGCTCTGCAAACTGCTAAAGCAAATGCATTAAATCAATTAGCACAAGCAACGAGTGCAGCCTTAGCGGCTATTGATAGTAATGGCAGCTTGACAACGGCTGAAAAGGTAATCTATAAAGAGGCTATTAATCAAGCCAGTGTCACTGCCCAAGCCAATATTCAACAATCACTTACACTAACGGATGTGGCTGACGAACTAAAAGCAGGTATTGATCAAATTAATGCTGAAGTAGCGGCAGCTAATTTACAAGGAAAGGGAAATGATGCCTTAAATCAATCATCAGAAAAAATTTATGATGACACAACTACGATTGATGGAAATTCTGGTTTGACGACAGCCAATTTGCATAATGTTAAGTCTGATGATGTTACGACATTAAATATTGTGAAACAACAAGATAACAATCGTAGCAGTCAGTTGAAATCAAATAAAAAGATGGAAATTTCTCATATGATGTTACCTAAAACAGCTGTTGTTAAAGATGATAATTTCGCAATTATGATGGTATTACTAGCAAATATTTTCATGTTATTAATACCAGTATTAACAGGTTTTGGTCGTCGTAAAAGTCGTCAATAATATGATTCAATTGAAGTATTTTATGGTGGTGAAGTATTAAATAGAATAGACAAATTAAAAAAATCGTAGATGTATAGTTATCTACGATTTTTTACGGTACTTAGATAGTATTATAAATCATAAAATGATTTATTTAAAAAACAATTAATTAAATAGTGGCATAATAAAAAACGTATTATCACATGAAAAATTTAAGATTATTAATGTGATAACTTTATAAGGTGTGTCAGTATATTTTATTCAATTCAGTTAATAAGTTTTAGTTATGTTAAATATTAAGACATGCTGTATATAAATTTATTGGCATCATTTTTAATAAATATTTTTAATTTAATAATGAAGAAAAGGTAGAACTATGGATAGATTAAGTAATTTAAAATATTTAGGACTTCTATTAGAAATGGATATTGACTATTATCAAGAAAATTCACATATTAAAATACAAAAATCATTAATCGGCAATAAATATAATAAACTTGATAATGTTTTAAATAATAGTGTTGACGAATCATATAATTTAATTAGAGATGCAGGTAATTATTATTTAGTGATTAATTTTGGTAATCGTGAATATTTGGTGATGCAACCAAAAGTATCAACTTCCATCTATTCCAAAGAAAATTTAATATTGTCTACATTAACACCACAAGTAAAAACGATCTTGCAATTTGCGTATCAATTACTTAAACGAGTAGAAGCACCTGATTGGTTGTTATATTATACATATTTAGATGATGTTGTTTATGAAAATAATAATCAGGTATCGTTTAATGCCACCGAAGAACGGCAAATGCAAAATAACTTAATTCAGTTATTACAGGCATTTAATAATAAAGATGAAACCAAATTAAGGTATTATTTAAAATCGGATTTGCGTGCGAAACAATATGGCGAGATGTTTGGTCAAAAGAAATATTTACGTGGGCAAAAGGATGCTTTAATTTCTTATCTAACAATTCTTAATGATTCAGTTATTAATCATAATTTTCCAATTACAAAAGCATATTACATATTTAATAAGATTATTGCAAAGATTGAAATGCAAGAAGTTGAAATTTCATTTAATATTTGGCTAGAAAATATTACACTTTATTATTTTATGGCGACAAATGAACAAGTTGAAATCAATAATTCGTCATTAGCTGAAAAAACAAAAAATTATATTTTAGAGCATATTACACATAAGTTAAGTTTAAAAGATTTAAGTCGTCATTTTGAGTATTCAGAACGGTATCTAAATAAAAGATTTAAAGAAAAATATAATATAACAATTAAACAATATGTACTCCAAGAAAAAATAAAAGTTGCTAAAGATATGTTATTAACAACAGATTTTAGTTTAAAATATATTTCAACAAAACTAAATTTTTCAACAACAAGTTACTTTATTCAGGTATTCAAATCATTCACTGATGTTACACCAAAGCAATTTCGCAAGACAAAGCATAGTGTTGTTGAATAAGGATTAAAAACTATTTCAAGATGCCATAACGACATCGTTTTATAATAAACAAAATCATGCGATAAATAAGAACAAAGATAGTTCCTCACAATTGTTAGATATAAATATTTAATAATTGTGAGGATTTTTTTGTGAATAGATATGTCATCATTCTCTCAGATGAAAGTGATTATTATCAGCAATAGTGTTAGAATTTGCGCTAAATACGCAACATAAAGAAATTATTTGCGAAATAAGGGGCAACTGTCTTCATCTAATAAGCAGATTAAAAGTGACAATGAATTTTATTCATTAAAAAAAGTCTCAAAATATAATATTAAGAACCTTTCTGTTAAATTTCCTAAAAATGCATTAACTGTCGTCACAGGTGTTGCTGGTTCTGGAAAAAGCACTTTAATTGATACTTTTAAAGAGAAATATACGAACACGGTATTACTTGATCAAAAACCTGTCCACAGTAGCATTCGTTCAAATGTCCTGACCTTTTTAGGTGTATTTGATAAATTACGTCACATTTTTGCTAAGAGTTCAGGTCAGAATGTTTCTTTGTTTAGCTATAACGGTAAGGGTGCGTGTCCTGTTTGTAAAGGAAAAGGAATGATTAAGTTAGACTTAGCTTATATGGGTGATACGACATGAAACATGTGAAGTTTGTGATGGTAAACGTTATTCAAAAGAAGCTTTGCAAGTGAAATTTCATGGGTATAATATAGCAGATATACTTGATCTTTCAGTTACAGAGGCAGTTAAATTTTTTACAGATAATTTGGCTAAAGCATTGAATCATTTAATAAATGTCGACTTGGGTTATATTAAATTAGGCCAAAGCCTAGATACTTTTTCTGGTGGAGAGTTACAACGTGTTAAATTAGCGAAAGTTTTATTGCAAGATCATACGAGTCTTTTAGTTTTAGATGAGCCCACTAGTGGCTTACATGAGGCAAATGTACAAAATTTAATTGATCTATTGAAAAAATTAATCAAAGAACAACATTTAACTATTATCGTCATTGAACATAATCTTAGAGTAATGGGGCAAGCGGACTGGCTGGTTGATATTGGTCCTTTTGCAGGAAAAAATGGTGGCAAATTACTATTTCAAGGAACGCCATATACGTTAGTACAACAAAATAATACTTTAACTGCTAAAGCAATGAAGCGTTATTTTAATGGTTAAAATATTGTCAAAAAATAGCCGTTATCAACGGGATAAGGCTTTATTAAGTAAACAAAAAGCTATCATCATTGAAATGTTGATAGCTTTTTGTTGTTATAAATAAGTGGATATCAAAGATCTGAATCTAATGTAAATTTTTTAAATTATCGATTGATTTTTCAACATCAGCTCTGGAAAATGTATATTTGTTATTATTATTGAAATACTGGAAGAGCGGTGACCGGAATCCAATCCAATAATTAAAGCCAACCCAAATGATGGCTAATAACAAGTCCCACCAATTAAAGATACCAGTTGGAATAGCTTGATATAAATACCAAATTGAGACAAGTGTTAAACCAAAAGTGGCTGTAAATGTGCCAGGGTTATACCAACTTTTTAAGCCAATATTAAAAATAACAACATGCATTAAAAATTCTAGAAAAGCGAAAATAACAGCTGCTAAAATAGTCCAGTGCCATTGCGGTGTCAATAATGGTAATAAATATACAGTAATTGCAAACCATTCATTACCAAACAAGGCACTTAATTGGTTTAGTTGCCATTGCGATACATCTGGGTTCACTTTGCGCATCTCAACTTTGATACCTCCCCAAGCAAAGCCACCAGGCAGACCAAATTCTTCAAAAAAGTGAAGATGAATGATGATTAGTCCTAACAACAGTGCTTTTTACTGTAGATTCCAATTTTCCAAACCAAGAATTAATGCAAAGCAACCTGCAATGTAAACAGAAAACTCATACCAGTGACGCACAATACGTTCCATAATTTTTCCTCTTTCTATAGTCCTTTTTCTTTCATTTTATCCATGATGTGATACCGAGAAGCTTCTTCTTCTGTGAATTCATAAGGACTATTTGGATCTCGAAAGGCTAAAATTGGTAAAGGAATCGTGACAATGACCGCAATCAGAAGCGTAACTATTCCCCATAGATAATCCCATCCTGTGGCCAAATGGTGTTGTGTTATATAAACAATATAATAAATACCAATTGGTAAATGTAATAAGACGGCACTTAACATACCTGGATTATACCAACGTTTCATACGAATATTAAACATGAAACCATGACCAATTACTTGAGTAAAGCCAAACAAGCTTTGTGCTAATCCTAGCCAAATAAATTGAGGGAAAAAGACAGCTAATAAATAGAAGACATAGGCTGAAATATTGACAACCATACTACTTTTAACATTTCCTGGGTAGCGGCGATAATTTTCTTTTTCACCATAAAGTACACGGTTTATAACAATTGCTGCACCACCAGGTAGACGATACTCTTCAAAATTGATGCAAAAGTAGCGCCATGAAAGCACCAAACAGCAGAACAGCCATCATGACTGTTCGTTTTTTTCCTGAAATATTTATAATTTCTGTATTCATTTTTCCTCCGTTTTTGTGTAGTAAGCGACACATTTATGCGGTGCAATTAAAAATTGCGGATGATTTGTGCTAAAATCCGTGAAAATTTTTCTTGTTCCGAAGGAGTTAAATTTGTCACAATTTGGTGGTCAACATCA
Source organism: Weissella sp. ESL1177 (assembly GCF_058107185.1). NCBI lineage: Bacteria > Bacillati > Bacillota > Bacilli > Lactobacillales > Lactobacillaceae > Weissella > Weissella sp. ESL1177. The sequence goes on from NZ_CM176591.1 coordinate 577,048, forward strand.
TTTAACACAGCGTAAATTTCCGTAATATGATCAGTAATTAATTTTTGTCCAGAAACAGATAACGTCAAAATAACTTGACGCATGTCTTTTTTTGATTGAGTAATCACTAATAAATCATTTTTTTCCAAACGTTTAACGATGCTTCTGATTGTGGGATGACTTAAAACGAAACGATCAGCAATTTCTTTTTGTGTGACAACCCGCTCAGAGTTTTCATATAAATAAATTAATAAAGAAATCTGTGGACCAGTTAAGTTCCAGTCACTAAGCAATTCTGACATGTGTTTATTTAGTTTTTTTTCGATCAAAGTGTTAGCAACCTTGATTTGTGGCCCTATTTTATTAAGAAAAGTATTTATCATTTTTGTACCTCACAAATATGTAGTTTACTACACTTTTAGATATTAAACAATATGACTACTTGATTGTATAGAACTTAAATAGTCATTTTGTAAAACCAATTGTCTATAATGCATAGTTCAGTTTACTATCAAGTGCTTTGAAAGCTTTTGAGTAAAAAATACCTTAAATAATTGGAAATAGTAAATGAAGAACTTGTGCCATATGATTACGTATTTCCAGTTTAGTAAGATGGTTTTCTGGTTTTAACCACCAAATACTGGTTTGGCGAAAAATACCTAAAATAATTTGGCATGTAAACCCAATATCTTCAGCAAGTACAGCACCTTTTTTTTCAAAGGATAGAATTCTTTTTTCGATTTGTGGTTGTAAATAATTATCAATTATTTCAAATGAAAAATCAGTGGACAATTCCATTTCTAAGCGAACTAACACATTTTGATATTGTTCAACTAAATCGAGAAACTTTTCAAAACAAGTGAGAAAAAAATCAAATGGATTTTCCATTTCAGTTTGTGTATCAATTTCTTTCAATAGTTCTTTTTGAGTAGTATAGGCAACAAATTTTATAAAGGCATATTTATCAGAAAAGTGTTTATAAAAAGTTGGTCGACGAACATTTGCTTTTTGGCATAATTCATTAACTGTTAATTGATTGATACTTTTTTCTTCAAGAATCTCAAAAAAAGCATTAATAAGTGATGAATAAGTTTTTTGAACACGTAAATCTAAATTTAAATCCATAATAAATTGCCTTTCTCTATAATTTTAACGAACATAATATACAAATTTGATACTTAAGTTCCTTTTTAAAATAAATTGTACGTTGTCATATTATCTGAAACCATTATAATCTGTTATTGAACATCTGTAAATAAATTATCATTTGTACATTAATAGGTTAGGAGAAGTGAATGGCAGTTATTGATATTAATCATGTGACAAAGGATTATGGACATCAACGTGGTATTTTTGATGTATCTTTCTCAGTCAATAAAGGTGAAGTCTTTGGCTTTTTAGGACCCAATGGTGCAGGTAAAACCACGACGATTCGTCATATCATGGGCTTTTCTAAACCACAAGAGGGTGACATAAAAGTTGACGGAAAGGATAGTTGGAAAAATGCAGCGTCCATTAAGCGTAAAGTTGGTTATTTACCAGGTGAATTAGCCTTTCCATCGGGGATGACGGGCACACAATTCATTGGTTTTATGGCAAAAGAACGGCAAATTACTGATATGACTAAAACAAATTATTTGTTGGACATGTTTGAATTAAACCCGTCGGGACTAATTAAACGAATGAGTTTAGGTACTAAACGTAAATTAGCAGTTGTGACGGCGTTTATGCATGACCCAGAGATTTTGATTTTGGATGAACCAACTAGTGGTTTGGATCCGTTGATGCAAGAACGGTTTATTGATTTTGTTTTGGCTGAAAAGCAGGCTGGTAAAACGATTTTACTTTCAAGTCATATTTTTAATGAAGTTGACGCGACATGTGATCGAATTGCGATTATTAAAAACGGTGAAATTGTTTCAACTATTGTGGCAGATAAGTTAAGAAAAAATCAAAATAAAGAATTTAAGATCGAATTTATTAATCATGAGACCTATGAACGGTTTATTGATCAAACACAGCTAGATATTTCTGCGAAACGACCCGATCAAGATCAAGTGAAATTACGTATACAAGATAGTAATATTCATCAATTATTTAGTGAACTTAGTCGATTTGATTTGCATTTTATTTCAGAAATTAAATTTACCCTAGAAGATTACTTCATGAATTTCTACGATCGCAAACTGAGTGTTGAAGCTGGACAGGAGGAATTAGAACATGGCAATGATTGAAGTTAATAATTTAACAAAAGATTATGGTAAAGGTCGTGGCATTTTTGATATTAATTTATCAGTTGAAAAAGGTGAAGTCTTTGGCTTTGCTGGTATTAATGGTGCTGGTAAAACAACCACGATTCGCAACCTCATGGGTTTTATTAAACCTGATAGTGGGAATGCGACGATTGACGGCCTTGATTGTACAAAAAAAAGTGCTCAAATAAAGCAAAAAGTGGCTTATGTACCTGGTGAAATTAATTTTCCAGGTAATGATAGCGGTGAAGTATTTTTAAAACGACAACTTGAAATGCTTGGTCATGGTAGTTGGGAACGTTGTAAAGAAATTTGTGACGATTTACAACTAGATATCACAGCAAATATTAAGAGTATGAGTAAGGGAATGAAACAAAAAACAGCCTTAGCTTCAGCGTTTGCTGCAAACTCAGATATTTTGATTATGGATGAGCCAACAACCGGATTAGATCCTTTGATGCGAGATACGTTTATCAAATTGGTTGAAGAGCAAAAAGCAATTGGGAACACGATTTTTATGTCGAGTCATATTTTTAAAGAGATGGAAGAAACTTGTGATCATGTTGCTATGATTAAAGACGGTAAAATTATCAATACGATTGATATGGATAATATTCGGTATAATCCAAACAAGTTGTTTCAGGTTGGTTTTCAAGATATTGAAAGTTTCCAACATTTTATTCACTTAGATTATCATTTTGAAGAGATCAAAGATGATAAATACTTAGTAACAGTCAAAATAAATGATCAAAATATAAACACATTAATGAATGATTTACAACATCATCAAGTGTCGTTCTTTAAAGAAATCAAACAAACTTTTGAAGATTATTTTAACCAGACATTCAAGGAGGAGGCATAATGTTCAGTAAAGCAATTTTTAAACAAAGTGTACGATCAAATGGGACACTTTGGCTTGTCATCACACTTGTTGCGTGCGCACTATTAAGTGTTTTTATTGTTCAATTTGATCCAGAGGATTTTGCTGCTTTATCAAGTGCGGCTTCAGGAACCAGTTTTGATAGTATCTTATCAGGATTTAATTCAATTCTAGGAACGCTAGAAACGTTTTATAAAACCATTGCTATCCTACTAGGATTAGTTTATATTATTTTTTCAGCTAATAATTTAGTAGTTAACGAAGTAGATAGTGGCTCAATGGCTTACACTTTGTCAACACCAACTAAACGTAGTACTGTTATCTTTACCAAGATGGCATACATGATTGGCTCAATTGTCTTAATGTTTGGTATTGTAACAGGTGTTGGACTTGGCGTATCTGAAGTTACTCACCATAATATTACTGGTGAACCGATGACGGAAGATGTTGAGGCTGCTGCCGATGCAATGGATCGTAAGCCCAGTTATGTTCGTGGGCATTTGTACATGATCGAAGACGATAAGTATGCACTACAAGCAGGTGCTGAAGCACGCAATATGGATAAAGAAGCTTATAAGAAATATCTTGATCAAGCTATTTTACGTGATAGTTATGACGCTGCTGCTAAGAAATTAACATCAGATCGTAAGGATAAGTTTGCTGATTCTGATAAGAGTAAATCAACGATTGAAATTACTCAAAATGAATTAACTAAGAATCCAAAGTTAATGCTGAATGATAATGACGCTTTGAGTGCAGGTGCTAAAGTTACTGGTCAGAGTGTTAGTGATTATCGTAATTCAATTAATGATCAAATCAAGGATGATAGTGCTGCAAAACAAAAAGAGATGGAAAAAAGTTTGCCAGCTAGTCCGTCAATTATTATGGCAATTGCTCAAAAAGCAGGTGCTAAGGCTTTGAATACATCAGAGAGTAATATTCAAGATAATATGAGTTTACTAAAAGATGATAAAGCTATCAAAGCTGCTTCAGAAGCAACTAAAGTTCCTGAGGAGCAATTAAAGGTGTTGATTGATACATCGCAAGTAAATGCTGCTTTGAAATCTGATAAATCATTAGAATTTGATATCGAGACGTTTGTATGGTTAAACGTTGGTGCATGTTTGTTAATTTTGGCAATGGGTAGTATTTCATTCTTTGCAAGTACATTGTTTAACCGATCAAACCATGCCATGATTCTTGGAGCAGGGTTGCCATTCGCATTCTTCCTGATTAGTTTGGTTATCCAACAAAGTGATAGTTTGGAGAACTTAAAGTACTTCTCATTAACAACTCTGTATAAGACAGATGAAATTTTAAGTAATGGTGACTTTGGTATACCATTACTGGCATTAGGTTGTGTTGCAGTTGTATTATACGCAGCTTCAGCGGTTGTCTTCCAAAAGAAAGACTTACCGCTTTAATTAAAATTTAAATTAAGCCCCATGAGTTAGATTAAATTCCGAAACTCATGGGGCTTTACTATATACTTGATTTTTTAATTATCTTCTGAATTACTGGTGTCAAACGGGCGTAAACCTTGTTCAGCCTTTAGCATATGTGTTTGATAATTAGATAATTTGTAGTCTAACTTTTCTTTTGCTTTTGTTAAAGAGGCAATTTTTTCTTCTAATTGATCTCTTTGTTCTTGTAATAAATTAATTCGAGCTGGAATTGTTTTTTGACCATTTCTAAATAAAGTTAAATATTCGATTAAAGCTTCAACGGACAAACCTGCGTTTCTCATTTGTCGACTAAATTTGATCCATTTTAAATCCTCATCATCGAAATTACGAATACCGTTTTCTTTTCGTTTAACTGGTGGGATGAGACCAATTCGTTCATAATAGCGAATTGTATCTGCTGAAACGCCACTAATTTCACTAGCTTTTTTAATATTCATGATGTTGGTCCTTTTCTTGATTTTTTCGTTTTTTAATTTAATGACAGTATAAAGCTTAGCGTACGCCATAAAAAATTTAAATAGTTTTGTTTGACTTAGAGTATACTCCAAGAATTATAGTAATGGTATTCAAAAAAGAAAGGAATTTTATCAAATGAGTCAAGATATTATGTTAGTTACTGGTGCAGGACAACTTTCTTTAGCAATAGCCCGGAGAGTTGGCTATGGTAAGAAGATTATTTTAGGGGATAAAAATATTCATAATGCGCAGAAAATAGCAGATGTTTTAAATCAAGCGGGTTATGATACAGAAATTTGTGAAATGGATATTTCATCACGTGAATCTATCCAAAAAATGATTAAAAAAGGACAAGAATATGGATCCATTAAATATTTAGTTAATGGTGCTGGTGTATCACCATCACAAGCTTCAATTGAGACTATTCTAAAAGTTGATCTTTATGGGACAGCTGTCTTAATGGAAGAGGTACGTCAGGTGATTGCACCAGGTGGCGCAGGAGTTGTGATATCGAGTCAGTCTGGTTTTCGGATGCCAGCATTAACAGCAGAACAAAATCGTCAACTAGCGATGACACCGACAGAAGAACTCTTAAAACTTGATTTTCTACAGCCTAATCAGATTAAAGATTCATTACAAGCATATCAATTAGCAAAAAGATGTAATGAAAAGCGGACAATGTATGAAGCGGTTGAATGGGGCAAAAAGAAAGCACGGATTAATGATATTGCGCCAGGTATCATAGTAACACCCTTGGCAATTGATGAATTTAACGGGCAACGAGGCGATTTTTACAAAAATATGTTTGCTAAGTCACCAGCAGGTCGTCCAGGAACGGCTGATGAAGTAGCAGATGTCGCTGAACTTGTGATGAGTGAACGTGCACAGTTTATTACTGGGTCGACTTTCTTAATTGACGGTGGTGCGACGGCTTCTTATTATTATGGACCTTTACAACCAAAATAAAATTTAGAAGAGGGAAAAATTATGAAAGCAACTTACTTTATAGAACCTGGAAAAATAGCAATTAAGGAAACCCCAAAGCCAGAATTAAAAGAATCGACAGATGCCATTTTACGGATTGTACGCGCTTGTGTGTGCGGTTCTGATCTTTGGTGGTATCGGGGCATTAATCCTAGAACACATCATTCACGGGTTGGTCATGAGGCGATTGCCATTGTAGAACAAGTTGGTAATGCAGTTCAAAAAGTTAAAGCAGGGGATTTTGTTGTCGTACCATTCACACATGGTTGTGGACACTGTGCAGCATGCCTTGCTGGATTTGACGGTAATTGTACTAATCAAGTCTCAGATCCCGAAAATGGCTATCAAGCCGAATATTTACGCTATCACAATGCTAATTGGGGATTGGTTAAAATCCCAGGACAGCCTTCAGATTACACAGAGGAACAACTGAATGATCTATTGACTTTATCGGATGTGATGGCAACTGGTTATCATGCGGCCTATACAGCTGAGGTTAAGCCTGGCACAACGGTAGCCGTTTTAGGCGATGGCGCTGTTGGCCTTTGCGCAGTGATTGGTGCAAAATTATTGGGTGCTAAGGAAATTATTGCTTTAAGTCATCATCAAGACCGTGCCGAACTAGCGCGTGAATTTGGCGCAACGACTATTGTGTCAGAACGGGATGAGCAAGCCGTTGAAAAAATCATGAATTTGACAAATCAAAAAGGAGTTGATGCAGTCCTTGAATGTGTTGGTAGTGAAAATTCTTTAACTGAAGCACAACAAATTAGCTGTCCAGGGGCAGTTATTGGGCGAGTTGGTGTGCCACAAAGTACACCTGATACTAATCAATTATTTTGGCAAAATGTTGGTCTACGTGGTGGTATTGCTGCAGTCACAACTCATGATGAACAGCATGGCTTGCTACAAGCTGTGCTTCAAGGAACGATTCATCCTGGAAAAGTCTTCACGAAACAATTTGATCTTGATCATATTCCGGATGCTTATGACGCAATGGACAAACGTGAAGCCATTAAATCACTAATTGTCATGTAAAAAAGTATAAAAACATTGTTAAAACGATATCGTTAAATTTAAAATATAATATTTTTTAAAAGGTATATCCATAAATTAAAGTAAAAATTTAATTTATGGATATACCTTATTTTGATAGTAATTTATTTTGAACGTATTTTAAAAATCTACTGCTAGCAACGGAAAGCGTCATATTTTTAGGCCAGACAAAACTAGTGGTAGCACTAATCGTCGGTTTTAAAGGAATGAATTTCAAATTAGTATTAATGGTGTTAAAGACACCTTCTAAACATAGAACATGGCCTATCCCCGTCATGGCTATGTTTGCAGCGTTATTAATAAGATTATAATGGCCAATAATCTGATAATTGATAGCATTTTGACCGAACCAATCATTAAATGTCGTTAGTTGATAATTTGTTAATGGAAAAATCAATTTTTGGTTTTCTAATTGAGCAGCTGATGAAATATTTCTCTCATTAACAACAGTCATAAAATAGTGTAATACATGTAGTTACATATCGATTAGTTCTATGTTTTTTATTAATCGTGATTGTTTATTTATGGATTTAGAGAGTATTTATTTAAGTGGTGATGTCATTATGATATTTAGCTAATGAATTTTATCAAAACTATTAATACTCGACTTATTAATAATTTTCGTGGCCCAGGTGTTCGAGGTAAGTTTTAAACTTTTCACTATCAGAAATAATACCTGCATCTTTGGCTTCGTACCAGTTGATTTTATCGTTTAAAATTTGTAAATGTTGTTGGATTTCAGCTAATTCCTTTAGAAAATTTGCTTTAGTCCTTTTTAAAAGCGCTAGACGTTGTGGAATGGTCTTATCTCCTTGCTCACGCAGAATAATGTATTGTTTTAAATCAGCAATACTCATACCAGCTCCCTTTAAGTGATTTAAAAAACGTAACCAGTCAAAATCATCGTTCGTATAGTAACGATGACCATTAGCTAAACGTTGTGGCTTTATTAAGTTTTCAGCCTCATAATAACGTAAAGTTGAAGTTGGCATACCTGTTAATTCACTAAATTCGCCAATATTATAAATTTTTTGTGTTGGTGTCATGCTAAACTCTCCTTATAGTTGACTTTAAATGCTATTATACAGTAAAAACAAATTTAATAATATTAAGATAATCATTTGACTTAAAGTGCACTTTAGGTTTTACAATAAAAGTGTTTTATAAATATAAATTAGGGAGGTGCCACTATGGCTAAGAAACAAACAGCAGGGCAAGAACAATTAGGAAAGTTTGCCCCACAATTTGCTCATTTAAATGATGATGTTTTATTTGGTGAAGTTTGGGATAAAGAAGATGAATTAAGTGCGCACGATCGTTCGTTGGTAACGATTGCAGCACTGATTGCAATGGGGAACACTGAACAGTTGGAAGCACACTTAAAAATTGGTAAATCAAATGGTATTACGCAAGAGGAAATTACGGCAGAAATTACACACCTTGCATTTTATGCGGGTTGGCCAAAAGCATGGTCAGCCTTTAATCGAGCTAAGGAAATTTGGCAATAAATTAGATATAACAGTATAAAAATAAGGAGAAATGAACATGACAAATCAAAAAGTTGAACAACCAGGTGTTTTTCCAACAGGACCAACTAATGATGCGTTTGACCAATATTTTATTGGTCAGAGTTATAATCAAACATTAGTGACACCAGGTGGTGATGTCAGTGTACCTGTTGGGAATGTGACTTTTGAACCAGGCTGCCGAAATAATTGGCACATTCATCATAATGGTAGTCAAATTTTATTGGTGACGGGTGGCCAAGGTTGGTATCAAGAAGAAGGCAAACCAGCGCAACTATTAAATCCAGGTGATGTTGTCATTGCTCATGATGGCGTTAAGCATTGGCATGGTGCAACGAAAGATAGTTGGTTCAGTCATTTAGCAATTACGACTGGTGAGTCAGAATGGTTAGAACCGGTTGAAGATACCGTTTATAATCAATTAGCAAAGTAAAAACATAAAAGGGGTAGTTATGACACGTAGTAAAGTGATTATCCACATGTATGTTTCGATTGATGGTAAAATTGATGGACCACATGGTAGTGGCGCTTCAAGTACTTATTACTCAGATGAACTATTTCAAATGAGTAACGCTGATGCTAACGGTCGTGAAACGATTCAGATGTACGCAGCGCCAGCAAAGCTTGATTTAAGTGAATTTAGCGATGTACAAGTTCCTTATGAAGATTGGATACCAAAAATTACATCAGATACTTGGTCTGTATCTTTTGATCGGCAAGGTAGATGTGGTTGGACACAAAACTTTTTTGAATATAATGGGCGTCAAATGCATGCCATTGAAGTGGTGACAAAACAAGCTAGCCAAGCTTATTTGGCATTTCTCAAATCAATGAATATTCCATATATTATTGGTGGTGACACAGTATTTGATTTTGAAACAATTTTAGAAAAATTAAATGCCTATTTTAATATTGAAACATTAGCAGTTTGTGGCGGTGCCATGATTAATGGTGCTTTTTTGAAAGCCCATGTTGTTGATGAAATTTCACTAGTCGTTGCACCGCATGTGAATGGTGATGGGACTCAAAAGTCTAGTTTTGAAACCATTGGTCAATATATTGATGACACATTTACCTTTGACCAAGCTAAGAAATTACCAGACGGTGGTGTCCATTTAATTTTTAAAAAATAAATAGAAAGATTGAAAGGAAGTCTAACATGACAATTTTAGATGAAACATTTACGTTATCAAATGGTGTTAAAATTCCAAAATTAGGGTTTGGTACATGGTTAATTGATAATGATAAAGTCGTTGAGCCTGTCAAGGTAGCGCTTGATGCTGGTTATCGACATATTGATACGGCCCAAGCATATGGAAACGAAAGAGGAGTTGGTCAAGCGCTTCGTGAGTCATCAGTTTCACGTGAAGATGTGTTTGTGACAACGAAATTGGCAGCCGAAATCAAGTCATATGATGAGGCAGTTACTGCAATTGACCAGTCACTGACTGATTTAGGTCTGGATTATGTCGATATGATGATTATTCATGCACCACAACCATGGGCTGATTTTAGGAATGGTGAACACTATTTCAAGGGCAATTTAGCAGCATGGCGTGCTCTAGAGGAAGCTTATGATGCTGGTAAAATTAAAGCCATTGGTGTATCAAATTTCCAACAAGTTGATTTAGACAATATTTTGCAAAATGGTCGTATTAAACCGGTTGTTAATCAAGTTTTAGCACATGTCTCTAATACGCCGTTTGATTTAATCAAATACTGTCAGGATAATGATGTTCTAGTTGAAGCTTATTCACCAGTTGCTCATGGTGAAATCTTGCATAATCCAGAGTTACAAAAAATGGCTGATAAGTATGGTGTTAGTGTTGCACAATTATGCTTGCAATATTGTTTGCAGTTGGGGATGCTACCTTTGCCAAAGGCGGAAACACCAAGTCATATTATCAGTAATACTGAGTTAGCATTTACAATTAGTGATGATGATATGACGGCATTAAAGCAAGTTAAGCATATCGATAATTATGGTGAATCGGATTCGTTTCCAGTTTATGAAAAGACAGATAAATAAGTTCATTTCATCGAATGACATACTGCTAAGATTTCTAATCTAGGTGAGATATAGAAAATAAACTTGAATGAAGCATTCAAAAATAAAGCGTTGGTACGAAGACTTTTGCCCTCATGCCAACGCTTTTAATTTGTAGAAAGATTTGATTAGCAGTTAGTAGACTAAACGGAATAGATCGCAATAATCAGTAACAAGATGAAAACAATAGTGACAAAAGTAGCGTTTTTATACTCTTTAAATTTTAAATGTATAACAAAAGCACCAAACATAATAAGCATTAAACCGATAGCCGCCCACATTGTTAACACAGGTAGAATGTGGGTTGCTTTAGGTAAAATTAATCCTAAAGCACCAAGCATTTCTGCTGTTCCGATGAACATGATTAAATTCTTTGATTCAAGATGGTCCATCTTTTTTAATTCGTCTTCTTTTTTGCTATATTGGAAAGTTTTTGAATAACCAGAACTTAAAAATAATAGTGCTAATAAAATTTGTAAAATCCACAAAACAATTATCATGTGAATGACCACCTTTTAAATTATTCAGAGATTGTTTTACCAAAGTACATTAAATTCGGGTTAGCAACCTCATCAACTATTGTTATCGCCATCATTGGTTAATTTGATTGTACCAGTGAATCGTAAATAAGCACTATCAAAGCTACTTAATTTAATGAGTAATTTCGTGAATATAGGTAATTTATTAATTAATAAGATATTGTATGTTTCATATAGGTAAATTTTTATAATAGTGAAAGCGTTTACTAATTTAATTAAATATGTTATATTATTTTTGGAATCGATTCAAAGGGGTGAAAATATGCCAGTGACAATTAGTGAAATTGCAAAGAAGGCTGGGGTTGGTGTTGGAACGGTTTCACGATATTTAAATAATCAACCGCATGTATCTGATGAAAAAAAGAAACGAATTAGTGCAGCGATTGATGCATTGGATTATACGCCAAGTGCGATTGCCGCACAATTAAGATCAAAGTCAACTAAAAACATTGGTTTTCTAGTATCGCGTATTTCTAATCCATTTTTAGCAAATTTATTTGATATGTGTGAAACCAGGTTAAATGCATTAGGTTATCAAGTGATCGTGACGCAAACGCATGATGATTCTTTGGCTGAACAACGATTCTTAGAAAAATTAAAAACCCATCAAGTTGATGGTGTGATTATGGCATCTGTGGAAAATGAAAAATTGGTTGCTAATATGGGACAGGATTATGCGGATAAAATTGTTTTGTTTAATGAGCACATTGATAATTCTAATTTGAAATGTGTTGTTGTTGATCATTATCAAGCAACTTACGATGCATTGACATATCTCTACAATAAGGGGAAGCGACATATTGCTTATGTAACTGGTGGAGAATATAAAAATTCAGCCCATGGTCAAACAAGAACGAAAGCTTATCAGGATTTTTGTCAGTATTATGACTTAGAAATTCTCCCGTCAGATATTTATACAAAGGCTCATACAATTGAAGATGGGATCGTTATTGGACAAAATATTGGACTATTAACAAAGGAAAATCGGCCAGATGCAGTATTTGCTAATTCTGATGAAGTTGCAATTGGTATCATTGATAGTTTAAAACAACAACATATTAAAGTGCCTGATGATATTGCTGTTGTTGGCTATGATGATCAGCCGATGGCAAAGTATGTGGCGACACCATTAACAACCGTGCGTCAACCGGTAGAATTGATGGCGGCATCTGCTGTCGCATTGTTAATGCAGGGATTAGATAAAAATTCAGAAGAAATAAAACAAGAAAATGAAAAATTAGCTTTGTCTTTAATTATTAGGGCAAGTGCCTAATTTTTTTACAGCAATTTGGAAACGATTCCAAAAAGGAGCGGAAATGGAAAAAAAGTGGTGGCAAAAAGAAATTTTTTATCAAATATACCCCGCATCATTTAAAGATAGTAATAATGATGGCATTGGTGATATTCAAGGAATTATTTCGGAATTAGATTCGCTTAATGAACTTGGTGTGACGACAATTTGGTTATCACCCATGTACGTTTCACCAATGGCTGATAATGGCTACGACATTGCTGATTATTACGATATCAATCCCATGTTTGGAACGATGGCTGATTTTGACGAACTAATGAGAAAAACACGTTCTTTGGGAATAAAGGTTATTTTGGATTTAGTTATTAATCATACATCAGATCAACATCCATATTTTCAAGATGCAATCAAATCTCCAGATAGTCCGTACCGAAATTTTTACATTTTTAAAGAAGGTCATGAAGGGTTGCCACCCAATAATTGGCGATCAAATTTTGGGAAAGGCTCTTCGTGGGAACCAGTACCACGTGAAACAAATATGTACTACCATCATGTGTTTTCACCGCAACAACCGGATTTAAATTGGGAGAACCCAGAACTACGAGAAAAAATATATACGATGATTAATTGGTGGCTAGATAAAGGTATTGCTGGTTTTAGAATTGATGCCATTACCTTTATAAAAAAAGATCAAGATTTCGCGTCAATTACGCCTGATGGTATTGATGGATTAGGAAAAGTGAAACGAAAAGCAGAAAATCGACCAGGTATTGCAACTTTATTGAAGGAATTGAATGAACGAACTTTCAAAAAATATCATGCAGTGACAGTTGGTGAGGCAAGTGGTGTGGGGTATGAAGACTATAAACGATTTATTGGTGAAGATGGTTATTTTTCAATGATTTTTGATTTTAGCTATGCAGACATTGATGTTGTTTCTGGGTCTGAATGGTATCGACAGACTGATTGGACGACAAATGAGTTACGAGAAAAAATAAACAATAGCCAAACTGCCATTCAAAAAGTAGGTTGGGGAGCAAATTTTCTGGAAAATCACGATCAGCCTAGAAGTGTTAATAAATATATTAAAAATAGTGATTATCGTGATAGTAGGGGTGCCAAGGCCCTGGCAATAATGTATTTCTTTTTGCGGGGATGCCCGTTTATTTATCAAGGACAAGAATTGGGGATGGTTAATGCAAAGCGGGGAACCATTGATGACTTTAATGACGTATCAAGTAAAGACAATTATTATCGCGCAGTTGAAGAAGGATATTCTGATAAAGAAGCACTTTACTTTGTCAATATTCGGTCACGTGATAATGGACGCGTGCCTTATGCTTGGAATAATAAAGTGAATAATGGGTTTAATAAAGGTCATCAGCCATGGCTAGGATTAGCTAAACAAGCCAAAGAAATTAATCTAGCCGACGAAAAAAATGATGCATTTTCAGTTTGGCATTTTTATCAAACCATGATTAATTTAAGAAACCACTCGAAATGGTCAGATGATTTAATTTACGGTGATTTCAGACCAATAAAAAGTGGTGATACGATCATTGCTTATCGTAGAGGACAACATGTTCAAATGTATCTTAATTTAAGTGATGAAAACTGTTATGTGAATTTACCTGAAGGAAATGTCATTTTAAATACTTATCAGTCATATACAGTCAATGAATTAAAACCATATCAAGGAATTTTAATTGAGGTAACGAATAATGAAAAAGGATTATAGTAAATTAGCTAGCAATATAATTGATAATATAGGTGCAGATAATGTTGAATCAGTAACACATTGTCAAACAAGATTACGGTTTGTAGTAAAAGATCGTAAAAAAATTGATGATAAGCAAATAAAAAATTTGGACAATGTCAAAGGTGTCTTTTATGGATCAGGACAATATCAAGTTATTATCGGAACTGGCGTTGTGAATGATGTTTATGATGAAATTGATAAGCAAGGCCAGGTTAATGCCATTTATGGAAAAGATGACATTTCGGATAATAATGGTGATGAAAATGGTTCGAATTCTGAAAATAAATCAATTGTTCAAAGAATCATGGCAATGTTAACTGGTATATTTGTACCGATTATTCCAGTTATTGCAGCAACTGGATTATTCTTAGGCTTACAAAGCGCGTTAACTAATCCAGAAGTATTACATTTATTTGGTGCATCACCATCTGATATTCCGGGGAGTTTTAATACGGTTGTTTCAGTACTAACAGGAACTGTTTTTACTTTTTTACCGGCATTAATCGTATGGTCAACTTTTAAATATTTCAAGGGAACACCGATTATTGGGATTGTCATTGGCTTGATGCTAGTATCACCATCATTGCCCAACGCATATGATGTTGCTGGGGGAACAGCTAAAGCAATTATGCTTTTTAAACATATCCCGGTAGTTGGTAGTCAGGGATCAGTTTTGACTGCATTAGTTGCAGGTTTCCTTGGGGCAAAGTTAGAGATTTATTTTCATAAACATGTACCAAATGTGTTAGACCAAATTATCACACCATTCTTAACTATGTTGGTAACGTTCGGTATCATGATTTTAGGTGTCGGTCCAATTGTTCACGGTGTTGAAAATATTTTAGTAGATGGTGTTCAAGGTCTAATTCATTTGCCTTATGGTATCGGTGGATTTATTATTGGTGCTGCTTATCCATTGATGGTTTTGATTGGTATCCATCAAATGATGATTGCGATTGAGACATCATTGTTAGCAGCGACTCACCTTAATCCGTTGATTCCATTAGAAGGAATTTATGGATTTGCTAATTTGGGTGTTGCTTTGGCTATGATTATGCGTGCACGTAATAAAAAAGATAAAGCAACCTTTACCGGTGCTTTCTCATCACAATTATTTGGTGTTTCAGAACCAACTTTATTTGGAATATTGATTAGATATAATCTAAAACCATTGCTAGTTACTGTGTTAGTGAGTGGTGTTGGTGGTGCATTATTAAGTATTTTCAATGTTTCTGCCAATACTTATGGCTTAGCAGTTGTACCATCGTACTTGATGTATATTTATAATGGACATAGTTTGTTAGTATATACAATTGTTTCATTATCTGCGATTGTTGTTGCGTTCATTTTAACGAATATGTTCGCAATGCCCAAAGAATTATTAGTTGATCCAGACGCAACACAAGCAGCAATAGTAGACGATAGTGTTTATGCACCAATTGATGGTGAAACAACAGACTTAAGCAAAGTAAATGATCCAGTATTTTCATCTGGTATCATGGGAAATGGTGTTGCTATTAAGAGTAGCAAGGATAATCAAGTCAACGTTTATGCACCGCAATCAGGTAAAATGACGGTGGTTGCAGATACTGGTCATGCATATGGTCTCACGATGACAAATGGTGTTGAAATTTTAGTACATATTGGTATTGATACGGTTGCATTAAAAGGAAAGGGTTTTAATAAAGATGTTGAAGTGGGAGCGATTGTACAAAAAGGTGATTTGCTAGGAAGCTTTAATGCGCCAGTCATACGAGATGCAGGTTATGATGACACAGTAATGGTTATTGTTACGAATGATGAACATAAATTAATTGAACCAATGGCAGAAGCCCAAAAGGTCATACATGGTGATACGGTTATTACGATGCAGGAACCAGAGAGTGATATTGCTGGGGCTATGAGTGAATAAATTATATCAATCTAATTTTAGATAAAACGGATTATTCATTTGTGATGCATGTGACACTAGTTTAATTTTTTTATTGACTTGGCGTTTACTCCAAGGTGCATACTAAGATTTGTTTTTAAATTAATTAAGGAGGGATTTATCGATGCATCGTAACAAAAACTTAATTGTCTATTATTCACGAACTGGTAATACAGAAGCTGTGGCAAAATTGATTCATGACAAATTGGGTGGAGATATTGTACGGATAGTGACTAGTGAGGCTCGTCCTATTGATTACCGAGAAGAAGTACACCAAAATCAGATGGAACAAGAAAATAATATTTTACCCACTTTAGATACTCATATTGATAATCTGAAGTCTTACAAATGCGTTTTCATTGGCTCACCGACTTGGAATATGGCTTTACCTCAAGCAGTTGTTTCATTTTTGATCAATCATGATTTTACAGGATTAAGGATAATGCCTTTTAATACTAATGGCGGTTATGGTCAGGGGTCAACCTTTGATCAAATTGAGTCGCTGGCATTAGGTGCGCAAATTATTCAGGGATTTTCAGTAAAGGGTGGTGAAGAAAATAAAGGACGACTTTTAAATATTAAAAATAATCGAAAAATAGAGGTATCACAATTGTTGGATAAATGGTTAGAGTTGAAATAAGATGAGTTCTTCTTGTATAAAAATTTTGTCATATCAGTGAAAAATCAAACACGTTTAAGGGCGTAAATCTACCAACTTCAAATTGATAGATTTACGCTCTTTTCAGCTAGTTATAACGACTTATGTTTCCCTTCACTTTTTTGGTGACTTGATAGCCAGTTATTTGTCCGTTTTTTCATTGGGGAATGTGACATCAATATTATCTGCAGTTTATAAATGAGGGGTAGTATTAAAAAAGTCAGTACTATTAAATTAAATTTTAGCAAGTTATACTAAATTTATTAAGTTTATTCATTGTCTTAGGAGGTTTTGTATATGACAAAATATAACTTTTTAAAACCATATTTATTTAAAAATAAGGATATAGAATTAAAGAACCGAATTGTTATTCCACCAATGACAGAACGATTGTCATTAGAGGACGGCACTGTTAGCAGTGATGAACTAGCTTATTATTCTCAGCATTCTGGTGGTGCAGGTCTATTTATTACGGCAGTTGCAAATGTCAATTCTCTAGGTAAAGGATTTGAAGGCGAGTTGAGTATCTCAGATGATAGATATTTACCAAGGCTCAGCCAGCTAACCTCGCATATGAAGAAAAATGGCACCAAAGCTATTATTCAGATTTTTAGTGCCGGTCGCATGTCAAACAGTGCAATCTTAAGAGGCGAACAACCTATCAGTGCCAGCGCTGTTTCAGCGGTACGCGAAGATTCTGAAGTGCCACGAGCACTAACTGAAGATGAAATTATTCAAACTATCAAAGACTTTGGTGCAGCAACTAAAAGAGCAATTCAAGCAGGCTTTGACGGAGTAGAATTGCATGGTGCGAATACGTACTTGTTGCAACAATTCTTCTCGCCACATTCGAATCGTCGAACAGATCATTGGGGTGGTTCGCTTGAAAAAAGAATGAACTTTCCACTTGCAGTCATTGATGAAGCGACTCAAGTAATCGAGAAATATGCTAAAAAACCTTTTCTATTAGGGTACCGTATTTCACCGGAAGAATTGGAGGAACCAGGTATTTCGTTGGATGATACGTTGCAATTGATTGATAGGTTGAAACAAACTAAAATTGATTATTTGCATGTTTCTCAAAGTAATGTGTGGCGGACACCAATGCGGGATCAATCATCTCAGACAATTGTTAATCAAGCCATTAGAGATCGTGTTGCAGGAGCGTTCCCACTGATCGTTGTTGGTAATATTAAAACACCACAAGAAGCAGAAAAGGTCAGTCAGGCATTTGATCTTGTCGCTTTAGGGCACGAATCTATCTGGGAGCCTAAGTGGGTTCAAAAAGTTGAGGCTGGTAACGAAGAGGCCATTCGATACTATCTTACAAAGGCCGATATGGAGGATCTAGGAATTCAGCCAAGTTTCTTAGATCAAATTGCTGAAACAATGGGTGGTTATGAAAATGTTTTTAAACATGATAATTAATACCTGGTTAAAATAACAACAAATAATTGGCTACACGGTTAATGGCATTATTTAAGTAGGGTACTTATTATTTTGTTGTTGTGTATTTAACAAATAGAAAATAGAATACGTTAACTGGTTAGATTTTTAGATGGGGGTTTGAACGATGAAATCTATAATGAACGGTTTTTATTTAGGTATATCACCAATTAGTTGGCGAAATGAAGATGTCGTTGAACTTGGTGGGGATACTGATTACCGACGTATTTTAAGTGAAGTCGCTTTGGCAGGATACCAAGGTACAGAAGCTGGTAGCTATTTTCCGAAAGCAGCTGATTTAAATGCTGAAGTGGCTATTCGTAAATTGCAGGTGGGTGGACAGTGGTTTAGTAGTTTTATTATTCGTGATGGTATAGCAAAAGCATTACAAGATTTTGAAAAGCATTGCCAATATCTCGCTGAAATTCATGCATCATTTACAGTGCTATCCGAACAAACAAATTCGATACAAAGGCAAACAGATAAAAATATCTTTGCAGATAAACCCTATTTTACTGATGCCGAGTGGGAAGAGCTGTGTGCTGGACTGAATGAATATGGGCGTATAGCACATAAATATGGTGTCCAAATCGCATACCACCATCATTTAGGAACTGGCGTGCAGACAAGTGAAGAAGTTGATCGTTTGATGTCAAATACAGATGCTGACTTAGTTGGATTACTTTTAGATACTGGCCATGCGGTTGTTTCAGACGGGTCGTATCTGCCACTTTTAAAAAAGTATGCAAAACGGATCAATTATTTACATTTAAAAGACGTTCATCAAAAAAAAGAAACCCTTTTTCGTAAAAGAGGGTTCTCCTTTAAAGAAGCAATTTTAAATGACATGTTTACAGTCCCTGGGCAAGGGGATATCGATTTCAGACCACTTTTTGATTTTATAATAAAGAAGAAATACCAGGGATGGGTAATGGTTGATGCTGAAATAAATCCAAACCACGTTAATCCATTGGAAATGGCACAATCTGCGCATTCATTTATCACAAAAAATTTGAAAGACGAGATTAACTAATTTTTTTCTGATGAGTATCTGAATCAGCAATATCACTATCCTCTAAGACAGGATGTTTTTCACCAAATTTTATAATTTCATCTAATAAGGGGATTAATTCTTGGCCATTAGATGATAAAAAATATTCTGTTTTGGGTGGTACCGTTTTAAAGTCTTTACGAATAATTAATTGATCTTCTTCAAGTTCTTTTAAGCTGTCGTTTAATGTATGTGCAGTAATCTCATATAATGAACGCTGCAGTTCATTAAAACCATAGGCTCTGTTACGCAAATGATTTAAGATTAAAATCTTCCATTTACCACCAATTAAAGATAGTGTGTTGGCAGTAGCACAATGACGTTCTAATAACCGTTTGTATGTTTTTTTCATAAGCTTAAAATTCCTTTCTATAACAAAAGATTAACATAAATTAATAAGGAGTGTACAGTCATGACTAAAAATAAATATGATTTAAAAAATAAAGCCGTGTTAATAACCGGTGGTGGTAGTGGTATTGGCCGGGCCATTGCACAAGCCTTTCTAGATAATGGCGCACAGGTTGCTGTCGTTGGTCGGCGAGAAAAAGCATTGAAAGAGACAATTGCTGGTTATGATGAAAACAAGGTTTTAACAATTTCAAAAGACATTTCCCAACCAACAGCAGCGCAAGAAGCAGTAGATGAAGTAAGTGCAAGATTTGGTCGCTTAGACATTGTTGTTAGTGATGCGGCAGCTATGATTTCGGGTGAGTTTAATCAGATAACAAAGCAAGAATGGGAAAATGTACGTGCAACAAATATTGATGGTTTTTTCTATCTGGCTCAAGCGAGCTATCCATTATTGAAAAGAAGTCAAGGTTCTTTAATTGCAATTTCTTCCGTTTCTGGAAGTAATGGTGATTGGCAACAATCTATTTATAATGCTACTAAGCATGCTGTCAATGGCTTTGTTAAATCTTTGGCACTTGATTGGGGAACTGATGGCATTCGGGTAAACGCTGTTGCACCCGCATTTACACTAACTGACATGACAAAAGACATGGCTAAATCTAAGGAACAGTTGAATCCATTTATTAATAGAATTGCCCTTGGTAGGCCTGGAAAACCAGAAGATATTGCACCCGCTGTATTGTTCTTGGCATCAGATGATGCTGCATATATTACTGGAACAATCCTGACTGTAGATGGTGGGACAACAGCTTCTACTGGCCAACCACATATTGAATAACTTTGACTATCTTGGTGACTTATATAACGCAAAGTAAGATTAAAAAATAAGATACAGAAATCTTTTGTGAATTCTGTATCTTTTTTATAGTTTAGTTTTTATTTAATTTATTTGTGACGCTTGCTTGAATATAAAAGTTACTATGGTACCTAGTTAATTAGGCATAAATATCATACAACCTTTATTTTTAACTAATTACTATAAAGTATCACAAATGTCAGACGTTAACTAAGCAATATTGACTTTAAAAAAATGAGTAAATTTGTCAAATGGTATTAGATTCATTTGATCATATAAATCTGTGTGAGTTGCATTAGGAATAGTAACTAATTCTTTTGGCTCTTGTAAATGTTCGTACGCACTTTCGGCCATGTATCGTGAGTGTGCTTTTTCACCAGTTACAATTAATACAGGTCGTGGCGAAATTTCAGAAATTTTCTGCTGTAGTGGAAAATTATAATAACTCCAAGGACTTGTTGCAGACCATGCACCATTTGAATTAATTGAACGTGGATGAAATGCTCGTTCTTTATAATAATGAAAAAAATCAATTGTGATAGGATCTGCATCAGGGCTTAAAGTATCTGGTAGTACTGTTGCAGAATGAATTGGTTGATTGTTTTTGTCAAACGATAGTTCGTGGGGACCACCTTCATAAGTATTTGATTCAGCATCTTGCCAGCGTTGTATTGCCAGATAATCTCGTTCAATATCTTGTTGTTCTTTAGTTTTTGAATTATTCAATCCTAACCACATTGATTCACTCATATCGTACATAACACTTGTTGCGACAGCTTTAATTCTTTTATCAATAGAAGCTGCTGTTAATGCATGGCTACCTAAGCCACAAATTCCTAAGGCACCAATTCTTTTTCGTGATACGTAGTCTTGTAGTCCAATAAAATCAACAGCTGCCGAAAAATCTTCTACAAAAATGTCAGGAGATGCCATATTACGAACAATACCAGAGCTCTCACCAGTAGTAGATTGATCAAATGCTAAAGTCACAAAACCACGCTCAGCTAAAGTTTGAGCATATAACCCACTTGACTGTTCTTTAACAGCACCAAATGGACCAGAAATAATAACAGCAGCATACTTTTTAGTACGGTCAAAGTTAAGTGGTAAATAAAGATGGCCAGCTATGTTAAAACCATATCTGTTTTGGAATCGCACATCTTGTACATCAATTTGTTCATTAATTGTAAATACACGTGTATCATTAGTCAATTTATTCATCATTAGCTCCCTTCTTCAATTAGACAGTTTGTTTGATAGGTCGAATCATCATTTTGTTAATATCCATGCTAGCAGGTGAATCGATTGCAAACGTTACCGCATTTGCGATTTGTTGTGCACTAAGGCCAATGTGTTTTTCATTTTCTAGTTCAGCTTTTTGAGTTTCAGGGTCAGTGGATGATGTGTATAATTCGGTTGCTATAGCACCAATACCTGAAGAAGCACCCGTGATAATTACTACTTTATCTTTAATAGCCATAATATTGATTCTTCCTTTCATATAAAATTATTATTATGTTACAATCACTTTAAAGCCTAAACCTGACTTTAGGTCAAGAAAAATTTAAGAGGCAATGTAATTATGAGAAAAACATATTCAATCGGAGAAGTTGCAACACAATTTAATTTATCAATTTCAACAATACGCTATTATGATAAGGAAAATCTAATCCCTAATTTACAAAAAAACGATGCAGGTGTCCGACAATTTACATCAGAAAATCTGGAAACCATTAAAATTATTGAATGTCTCAAAAAATCAGGGATGGCTATTAAAGATATAAAAATATTTATTCAATGGTGTGAGATGGGAGATAGTACATTACAGCAGCGATTGCAAATGTTTCAGGATTTACGACAAACTGTGCAAGCTAAAATGGTTGAATTAGATGAAACATTAGCAACGCTTGAATATAAATGTCATTATTACGGACAGGCAGTTAAAGATGGTACAGAGTTTTATGTAAAAAATAATTGTTAGAAGGGACTTTTAAATGAATTAATATTTAGTTGTAAAAGACGCCGTTGTTATTAAATGCAGCAATTTAATAGCGATGGCGTCTTTTAAGAGTATATGAATCCTATATTGATATTGATTTGATAAATTTTGCTGGATTACCAGCCACGACAACATTATCTGGTACGTTTTTTGTGACAATTGAACCAGCAGCCACGACAGCATTTTCTCCAATGGTCACACCTGGTAAAATAGTGACATTTGAACCAATCCAAGCATTCTTTTTTAATTCAACGGGTTGTAAATGTAAGTTATTTCGTTTATCAGGGTTTAAATCATGATTAATGGTTGCGATGACAACATTATGGCCAATTAAGCAATCATCACCAATAATAATTCTTCCCTGATCTTGAAAACGGCAGCCTGAATTCATAAAAACATGATGACCAATTTTAATATTTTTACCAAAATCAGTGGTGAACGGTAAAAACATTGAAAATGTCGGATCATCTTTTTGACCAATAATTTTAAAAAACTGTTGTCTAATTTCTTCATCTGTATAGACGCCAGTGTTTAAAATCATGCATAAACGTCGTGTGTCACTAGAAATAGCATTCATAGCCTGTTGTGTTTCAGAATTATTTGCAATAAATTGTTCCGTGTTCATTTTTTGTAATAAATTAACTAATTCCATATTTTTCCTTCTTGTTTATCTCTTTTTTTCTCACATGTTTACTTTAAACCCTAAATCTGACTTTAGGTCAAGAAAATCTTGTTATTATTAAAATTCACTAATAGATTTGTACTAATAAGAATCAAAAATGAAACGAGTTGTTATTACAACAGTCTTTATTTCATATTTGTTATAATTTAATTAGGATATCTCTCATCATAAATACGTTGCTGTTAGCGGTGTTAATTGCTAAAGAATGTATTAATGACTGGTTAATTTAATAAATGGGTACGGGCACTATGTTCAAATGTAGATTAATAAAAGGGGATTTATTATGAAAATACATAAGAAAATGGGGATTGTTTTTGCAAGTTTGATAGCAGTGAGTACGTTCGCGGGATATGCTGGTAACAATCATATTATTGCCGCAACAGCTTCAGCACCTGCAAATGGGGATGCAGTAACCATTAAAAGTGGTGAATACATTATTCCGGAAGACAAAGAAACTTTATCTAAAAGCAAAGGTTATTTAGCTTTGAATTTACACATTAAAAACAAAGGGGCTAAGCATAGCTTAATGACTAGCGATATTAAGTTAAGGGATAAAAGTGGTAATCGGATTAAATCAGTTCAAATTTATGGTAGTGGGGATGATTTTTCAACTATGGGATATGAAAAACTAGCCAAACATGACGTAATCAATGGGTATGTTGTTTTCCCTGTTACTAAGAACAAAAAATATACTTTAGAAGTCTCACCAGTCGCATCAGGTACAAATAAAATACCAATGACTAAGGTGAAGGTTAACACTAGTAAGTATCAAGATCATACCGAGGAATCGCAAAAAGCGATGACAAGTTATGTTAATCGGGTATTTCTAAATAAGACAGATGATATTTCGTATGACAAATTATTGACTAATAAGTTAGAAGATGAACAAGTTTCATATCGGAATGTGACTCGAGATTTCCTTGAAACACGCGCATTTAACAATACGATTGCTGATGAAGCAACGACAAATATGATTAAACAAATCCAAGCTGTGAATACTAAAAAAGGGTCTGTTAAATATGCAATAAAGACAGCGACACCAACAACTGCAGAAATTACAGTAACGCCAACTTTAGTAAAATTGACTGATTTATCGGCAGTTATCACTGAAGCGCATCGACAAGTAGATGAAAATGAGAATGCTAATGGTGATATGTCGTATAGTGAAGTTGATCGCGCTGTCAAGGAGTCACTCATCAAAAAGTTTCCAGAAGTTTTAGAGACAATGCCTGTGCGAGAAAATGATGGTCAAGATATTAAACTGATCAAAGATGGTAAAAAATGGACAGTTGATACATCTGAATCGGATTATGAATTTGAACAATTACAGAAAGAATTCGGCGGTAATTTTTATTAGAAAAATGACGTAATAAAAGGGAGGTCGAAATACTCTCATCAAGTAGTCTAAAACCGTTATGTATATTATATGTCATTAAATAACTTAATTATTAAGCAACTGAATTTTTCATGAATTTAGTTGTTTTTTGGTATATCACGACTAATGTGTTTTTTATTTTTATTCGAAAAGAGATAGATTATTTACGTTGATTTTCAGAGGCATTTTCGAAAATCAGTCTATTTAGTAATTTTAAACTATTAATTATCGTTTCCTGTTCGTGATCGGTAATATTGCTTAAAACCTGATTCATTGTTTTAAATCTTGCATTTTTAATCTTATCCGATAATTTATCGCCAGTCATACTTAACTTTATGATACGACTTCGGCTGTCGTTAACATTTATGTTAGTTTCTACGAGGTTTGCAGCTTCTAAGCGTTGTATTTGTCGGCTAATTGTTGAGTGTGGGCGACCTGAAAAATCACTCAATTTTTGGACGGTTACAGGTTGCATTCTTGAAATAGCGACAAACAATGGAAATAGTTTAAAGTCTAAATCAATATTATTTTTTTCTAATAGTAGTTTATCGTTTTCAGGTTGATTAAAAAAGGTTACTAATTTAAAAGTTTCAACATATAATTCTTGTATTTTTTGAGTATCCATATTTGTATTATAAACATAATGCGTGCATAATGCACGCACTATGTTATACTTATTTATGTGCATAATGCACTTAAATAAAGAGAGGTTTTTATTATGAAAGCAGCCGTAGTTAAAAATAAAGGAATGATGCCTGTCATTCAAGAAATAGAAGAACCGCAAGCATTAACTAGTGATGATTTGGTACTGACCATTAAAGCCAGTGCAGTAACGAGAGTTAGTAAAGGAATATCTTTAGGGAGTCATTATTCTAGTGACAATTCTTTTCCAAGAATTGCTGGTATAGAAGGTGTTGGTGAGTCTAAAAGTGGGGAACGTTACTATTTTAATGGTTCAAAGGGGTTTTATGGTGCATTAGCAGAACAAACAATTGTTGATAGACATCGGACGGTCAAAGTTCCTAAAGGATTAGATACAATTACTGCTGCAGCAATTGCAAATCCAGGTATGAGTTCATATGCAGCTTTGGTTAATCGTGCTAAAATTACTGAAAATGATGTGGTTTTAGTTAATGGTGCTACTGGTACAGCGGGTAGTCTTGCTGTTAAGATGGCATATGCTTTGGGCGCTAAAAAAGTTATTGCATTAGGACGTGAAAAAGAAGATTTAAAAGCAGCTGGCGCAGATGTTTATTTATCTTCTAACGACTACAATGATGATGAACAATCTCGATATGTGGCAGATTTAGGTCAAAAAATAGTTGATGTGACCATTGTTTTAGACTATTTGTGGGGAGATTCTACCGAGAAAATTATGCAAGCGATTTATCAATTTAATCATGTGCAATCTGAAATTCGCTATATTCAAATAGGAACATTAGCATCCCCAAATATTAATTTACCAGGTAATTTATTAAGATCAACCAAAATTAGTTTATTGGGATCAGGCATTGGTTCATTGCATGGCAAAGAATTAGTTTCTGCGATTGCACATGTTTTTCAATTAGCAATGACAAACAATTGGCAAGTTTCTACAAAATTATTTGCGTTAGATCATATAAAAGAAGCATGGGATGCACCAAGTCATCCAAGACCCGTTGTGATTATTTAACTTGACGTCAGGATGCGCATCTTTAAAACATATTTACCGCGCCATATAGTAACGTCATATAAGTTAAGCGTTAATGTATGGTCGTAGAAAACAGGTAAATAAGGTATTTTTTAATAAAAATATTAGAAAGGAGATAACTTATGGAAAAAATTTATCCTAAAAAATTGCAACCTGGTGATGAAATTCGTGTTATTTCACCTAGTTCAAGTTTAGAAAAAATTGGTGGGATGCAAAATAATTTAATTGCTAAAAAACGTTTAGAAGATCTTGGCTTCAAAGTGACGTTTGGACAACATATTTATGAAAATGATCAACTATTTTCTGCTTCGATTTCATCAAGATTGGCAGATTTACATGATGCTTTTAGGGATAAGCAAGTTAAAGCAGTTATGACAACTATTGGTGGCTTTAACGCGAATGAATTATTACCCTATATTGATTGGGCATTAATAAAAAGTAATCCCAAATTTTTCTTTGGTTATTCTGATACAACGAGTTTACATACAGCCATCTTTGCTAAAACAGGATTGGTGACATATTATTCACCAGCGTATTCTTCCTTTAAAATGGATGCATTGCAAGACTTTCAAACAAAACAATGGTTGCAAGTCGTATCAAATCAAGAAAAAGATGCGAATTATGATTTGGTAGCTAGTGATGTGTATACAAGTGATCCGTGGTATGACACATCGATACCAAGGAATTTTTTGCCAAATAAATGGCAAGTTTATCATGGTGGCCGGGCAACTGGCACAATAATTGGTGGTAATATTCAGACTTATCATTTATTATTTGGCACTCCTTTTTTTAAAAGAATTGCGCAGCCAGTCGCATTTTTAGAGGAAGCTGAAGAAGATGATGCGGACGAATTTGATCGTCTTTTAGCGCAATTTTTACAAGTTTATCCAGATATAAGGGGATTAGTCATTGGTAGATTTCCTAAGGAATGCGGTATGACACATGATTTATTGTTGTACATATTAGATAAATATCCGTTGCTTAAGCAAATTCCTGTCATTTATGATGTTGACTTTGGACACACGCAACCTATTTTTACCTTTCCTTTGGGTGGTGTAATTGAAATGAGCACAGAACCATTAAAGTTGAAAGTTTATGAGAAGTAATCTGATATGTTGGAGGTTAACTAGTGTTTCAATATAAAATTGATGATGAGGTCAGCTTAGTTTTACCAAGACCTAAAGTTGATGCTAAAGCGGTTTATAACTTGGTTAACGATAGCCGTGAAGAATTGATGCCCTGGTTACGATGGGTACCACTTATACAAAATGTTGCAGATGAAGAAAAGTTCTTATCTCAAGTGATGGTGCACTTTGGGACGGGTTATTCATTAAATTTGATTATTCTTTATAGAAATCAAGCTGCGGGAATGATTAGCTTCAATAGATTTCGTGAATTAGACAATAGTACTGAAATCGGGTATTGGTTGGGTACGAAATTTGTTGGAAAAGGCATTATGCAACGTTCACTAGTTGGTATGTGTTATTTAGGATTTAATGATTATCAAGTTAATAAAATAGAGATTCACGCAGCAGTCGAAAATACACGAAGTAACAAAGTTGCTGAAAAAGGTGGCTTTCATTTAGATGGCTTCATTCGGGCAAATGAATTGTTAATAGATGGATGCCATGATGAGTATATATGGACGTTACTGAAGGACGATTGGGAAAATACCCTTTTAATGATATAAAAATAGAATTATTTAATGTTGAGAGAGCGATAATAAAGACGTTTTGCGGTCATCAGACCGTGAAGCGGGCAAAATTCGTTACATTGAGAATCCAGTCTTTGTGAACGCGTTTATGTTATAAAAATGACAGGCTTATAATTCAAACAATTTTAGCAAAAAGAGGTTGGAACATTTTCTTTTGTCCCAACCTCTTTTGTTATTTGGGAAAAAATGTCAGTAATTAGTTTGAAAGATTATTGCTTTTCAGTATTTCTTAAAAAGATGAGATATCATTTTGACACAAATAGATAGCAATCACTTGCTCTCGGTGCTTAACGATGTTATAAATTAATGGTACTGAAATAATTAATTCGTGTTTTAAAAGAAAGGGATTAATGATGTATAAAGAATACATGAAAAATGAACAATTTAATTTTCAAATCAATCGTTTCATGGAACCATATTATAATAACAATGATATTCAAAATATTCTTAATGAGTCTGTTAAATATATTTCTGATCAGGAAAGCTGGTATACAGTTTGGTACAAGTTAGGTGATCAAGCTGAAAAAGCGAAGCACTATGGGTTAGCTTCAGCATATTTTCAAATGGCTGATTTCTTTTTAATTGAGAAAGATGTTCGTAAAAAAGAGACTTATCGTCGTTTTTCAGAAAATTTCTATCAAAGTATTGATACATCAAAATTAATCTTTGATAAAGTCCCTTATCAGCAAGGTTATATGCCTGTCGTTCGTATTAATCATAAAAATGCAAACAAGACAATTATTTTTCATGGTGGTTTCGATTCATATATGGAGGAAATCATACGTTTGACATTTTCACAAGGCTTGTACGATGGTCTACCAAACTATAATTTCATTCTATTTGAGGGACCTGGACAAGGAACTTGTTTAAAAACTGGGGTCCCATTAACACATGAATGGGAAAAGCCAGTTGGTGCGCTTCTTGATTATTATCAAATTGAGGCAGCTGATATTTTAGGGATGTCACTAGGCGGTTATCTAGCAACGCGTGCAGCTGCTTATGAACCACGTATTCAAAAGGTACTAGCCTATGATGTGATGTATGATTTAGCTGAAGCGTTAATTATGAAGATGCCAGCTGCAGCTGAAATTGTACCTAAATTAACTGGTGATTCAATATTACAGAATAAGTTCAATGCGATTTTAGTAGAAAAAGCAAGAGATAATGTTGACTTAACTTTTAAATTGCAAAAAGGAATGGATATCACGTTAACGAAGCGACCTGTAGATTTTGTGATGGAAGCAGCTAAGTACACGATGAATGGCAAATTAGATCGTATTACACAAGATGTTTTATTAATTGGATGTACAAAAGATTTGTATGTTCCTGCTGAAACAGCTGCAAAAGAAGCCTTACAATTGGTCAATGCGCGTTCTATTACTAGCAAAGTGTTTACTGAAAGGAGTGGTGGCGAGCGTCATTGTCAAGTTGGCGATAAACAATTAGCTGCTAAATGCATTATCAGTTTCTTAAATGAAAACTTTTAAAAAATTGGCTATTTCTGTTGATAATGAATTTTTGTGGTTTCTTTTAATCTCAAAGTACGTTGTCATATTGGGCGTATCAGTTAAAAAAAGTGAGGTTATATGATTGTTAGATACCAAAATTCGGAGGTTAGGAGGTTAAAGGTTGATTGTGAAGAAATTAATTTCGAATAAGTATGTGAGATTAGGTAGTATTATAGTTGGGTCATTTATTATTTTGATTAGTTTAGTGATGATTCGAGATGTTTTATTCTATAACGTTTTAGGTCAATTTGGTTTGATTAAACATGACCAACCTACGGCATTTTTGGGGACAACACTGTTTTTCTTAGGATCAATATTGTTAGCAATACTACCAAAATTGATTCTGAACATTAAGTGGCCTGTCAAGTTTCATTTCAGTATCAAAAAAAATATCAATTGGCTGTCGATTGTTCCACTTCTTTTGGCGATAATATTGCCAACGTGTGATCAAATAATTGATTCTATCAAAGCTTTACCACACATGGAGATTGATGCCATTTATGCGGATATTGTCATTGGCAGTCAACCAGGATTTTTTGAGGAGTTATTAATACGCGGCACTATTTTTATACTGCTGCTGTGGCTTTTTAATGATTCAAAATGGCAAATATTTATGGCAACTATCATTTCTTCGTTGATTTTTGGATCAATACACTTTATTAACATATCAGGAGGTGAAGCGCCACTAGAAGTGATTCAACAAGTTATGTACGCCACTGTTTTTGGAATTGGTTTTGCAGTTCTCTATATTAGAACGGGTTCGTTATGGCTACCAATTATTGTCCACTCTTTTGTAGATATCACCTCGCTGATTCAAAACAGTTCGGGAGCAATGACATGGACTGAAGTGATAATTGGTTTTTTGCCAGTATTGATTATTTCATTATGGATGATTCGACCATCAGCACCTGGCAGTATGTTAAAGGAAACAGACGATACAATTAGCTAATTTTGATATATTTAGCACATATTAAAAGATTTTAGAAGACAGTGGGTTTTGAAGTGTGCTTGGAAGTTAAAGTAAAAATTTAACTTCTAAGCGCACTTCTTTTTTGTTTATTTTAATATGTTTATAGCGATTGCAAAAATCAAACATGATAAGATAAAGATGTGTGAAATTACCATATAAGGGGGAATATGATGACAAGTGAATGGTGGCAAAAAGCAGTTGTGTATCAGGTGTATCCACGTAGTTTTCAGGATACTGATGGGGATGGTATGGGAGATATTCCCGGTGTGATTAAGCGATTACCTTATTTAAAAAAATTGGGAATCGATGTTGTTTGGTTAAGTCCAGTTTATCAATCGCCAAATGCTGACAATGGTTATGATATTAGTGATTATCAAGCCATTCAACCGGCATTTGGGACGATGGCAGATATGCATGAGTTGTTCCAGAAAGCCCATGAATTAGATTTAAAGATTATGATGGATTTGGTGGTTAATCATACATCTGATGAGCACGCATGGTTTAAGCAAAGTCGGGTATCAAAAGATAATCCATACCGTGATTTTTATATTTGGCGTGATCCAATTGACGGTCATGAGCCTAATAACTGGGCATCTGATTTTGGTGGATCAGCCTGGGAGTATGATGCTTACACTGGTCAATACTATTTACATATCTTTTCAAAGAAACAACCTGATTTAAATTGGGAGAATCCAAAGTTACGTCAAGCTATTTATGACATGATGAACTGGTGGTTGGCACAAGGTGTTGATGGGTTCCGTATGGATGTGATTAATTTAATTTCAAAAGATATGCAGTTTCCAGATGATCCCAATGTTGTTGTTGGTCAACATAGTTCATCAATGGAGATGGTTGCAAATGGGCCTCGTGTTCATGAATTTTTGCGTGAAATGAATGAAAAAGTGTTATCAAAAGCTAATATTATGACAGTTGGTGAAACACCAGGTGTTACACCGGCAGATGCAATAAAATATACCGGTTTTAACGCGCATGAGTTACAGATGGTTTTCCAATTTGAACATACGACTATTGATGATAGTAAAGAAGGGCTAGGTAAATGGAGTGATGAGCGTTTTTCATTAGTTGATTTAAAACGTGTTTTATCAAAATGGCAAAATGAATTAGACGGTAAAGCTTGGAATAGTTTGTATTGGAATAATCACGATCGACCACGTGTTGTTTCACGTTTCGGTGACGAGCGTCCTGAGTATCGTGAATTATCAGCTAAAATGTTGGGAACTGTTTTACATTTGATGCAAGGAACACCCTATGTATACCAAGGTGAAGAAATTGGTATGACAAATATTAAGTATGATGATATTCACGATTATCAAGACATTGATACTTTGAATGCCTATCAAGATTTAGTTATGAAACAACATCGTATATCACCTGATCAAATGATGAAATATGTTTATCATTCATCACGCGATAACGCTCGAACACCAATGCAATGGGATAATAGAACCGCGGCTGGATTTACGACTGGGACACCTTGGCTTCAGGTCAATGAAAATTACCCAGAAATTAATGTCACACAGGCATTAGCGGATAATCATTCGATTTTTTATTATTATCAATCTTTGATTAAGTTACGCCATGAACTACCAATTATCACAACAGGACACTATGAATTGTTGGCATCTGATGATGAAGAAGTTTATATGTATAAGCGAATCGCTGATAAGGAAGAATTATTAATTATTGCTAATTTTACAGATCATAAAGTCATTCGTAAATTGGTAATACCCCAAAATGCCGAAAAGATTATTAGTAATTATCGGGATGATGCCGATGACGTGTTAAGACCATATGAGGCAAAGGTTTATCGGTATTTTACAAAATAGACTATCATCTCAATATACTAAAATGATACGAAATTGGGGAGACAATTATGGCAATTACTAACATCGAATTTTATTCTGAAAAATTACAAATGAATACAAAAATTAACGTTATATTACCAGAATATCCAGAACATCATGGCAAGGTATTGTTACTATTGCATGGCTTGAATGATGACGAAACGTCATGGCTAACACAGACAAGATTAGCAGCGTATGCTAGTGAATTTCAAATGACAATCATCATGCCACGTGCTGATCGTAGCTATTACACAAATATAATCGGTGGCAGCCAGTATTTTGATTATATTGCTGATGAAGTGTTGCAACGTTGTCGACAATGGTTTCATTTGCCATCTGATTCAAACAAATGTTTTATTGCTGGTGTGTCAATGGGCGGGTTTGGTGCGCTAAAAATTGGTTTAACGCACCCTGATCAATTCCAACAAATATTTGCGTTATCAGCAATGCCGGATATTGCAAAGCATTGGCGAAACCATCCTGACCGTAATAATTGGTATCATCGTTTGTTTGGCTCACCAGATCAGGTACCAGGATCAGAAAATGATATTGCATATTTAATTTCTCAACAGACAGAGAATGCGCCAGCAATTTGGCAACTTTGTGGTGTTGATGATCCATTTTATGCCATGAATCAGACACTAAATCATCAGATTGAACAAAAAGGATTAAAACATGAGTTTCTGGAAGTACCTGGTGCAAATGAATGGCAAGTTTGGGACCGCGCTATTCAACAAGTCGTTCAAATGATTGATCAATTATAAAAAAGAAGAAATTTTTTGTATGTATTAAAAGTAGGATTATGAACGGTGCTGCTTGCGATATTGGTTTATCAAAAACAAACAATAAATAGTTTAATACATAGTCAGCATTTATATTTTCTTAAGTGTTAATATTAGAATTTTAAATGAGAATATTTCCATTTAAGCCTTGACAATTTCAAACAGACGGATTAACATTAATGACAACTTAATAAGTAATTGCTAAGAAAAGATGAGTAATCAATGATAGAAGCTTTACAGAGAGTCATGGTAGCTGTGAAATGACAAGTGGATTCTGATGAAGATGGTCTTGGAATGCAAACGGACGGCAAGTTGAGAAATAAGTCGGTCGCGGTTCTGCCCGTTAACGTAGAAAGGTATAGCAAGTATTGTGTACCTGATGAGAACATCGTTTGTAAAGATGATGTTAAAAGTGGGTGGTACCGCGTGAAAATTATATTGTTAATGACACGCCCCTAGAAGATAACGAGAGTTGTTTTCTGGGGGTGTTTTTTGTATAGAAAAGGAGAAATGACAATGGTTAGTCAAACAGCAACAAAGTTACATTATGATATTGTAGGAAGTTTCCTACGACCAAGTGAATTAAAGCAAGCACGTGAAGATTATGCAGCAAACAAGATTAGCTATGAACAATTGACAGCAGTGGAAGATGAAGCCATTCGTGATTTGGTTACGAAGGAAATTGATGCTGGCTTAAAAATTGTGACTGATGGTGAATTCCGTCGCAGTTATTGGCATCTGGATACATTTTGGGGATTTGCTGGAATAAAACATACGGTCCCAGAACATGGTTATCTATTTCATGATGAAGAAACGCGAGCTGACTCAGCACAGGTAGAAGGTAAGATTGCCTTTGATCCCGATCATCATGATGTCAAGGCTTTTAAGTTTTTACGTGACTTAGTAGCTGATGAAGATGACATTACACCACGTCAGAGTATTCCAGCGCCTGCACAGTTTTATGCAGAAATCGTGCGCGGCGAAGAAAATGTTGCAGCTGTAAATAAGTATTACGATAATCAAGAAGATTTGATTGCAGATATTGGTCAGGCATATCATGATTTGATTTTGGCTTTGTATGACGAAGGTTGTCGCGATGTCAAAATTGATGATTGTACTTGGGGTATGGTGGTTGATCATGACTTTTGGGAAGATATGACGAATGGTGATTTTGATTTGAATGATTTGCAAGATATTTATTTGAAATTAAATAACGCCGCAATAACAGATTTGCCTGATGATTTGCGTATCAGCACGCATGTTTGCCGTGGTAATTATCATTCAACATGGGCAGCTAAAGGTGGTTATGCACCAGTTGCTAGTCATCTATTAGCGCAAGAGAAAGTGGATGCTTTTTATCTAGAATTTGATGATGATCGTTCTGGTGATTTCGCACCTTTAGCTGAAGTACCAGAGGGTAAGCAAGTTGTACTTGGTTTAGTTACTAGTAAGAAGCCAGAATTAGAATCTAAAGAAACGCTAGTCGAACGAATTAAAGAAGCCTCACAATTTGTGCCTTTAGAGAACTTATCACTTAGCACACAATGTGGCTTTGCTTCAACTGAGGAAGGAAACAAGCTTACTGAACAACAAGAATGGGATAAAATTCGCTTAGTTGTTGAAACTGCCCAAGAAGTTTGGGGAGAATAAAGTAGAAATAAAACAGAGTTGAAAGTCTCATTAATAAATGATTACGTCTGCCTGATATAAAGTGACGGCAAATAAGAAACATTATCAATTATAGTTCAAGTATTTTCATTTTTGTCTCAGTCTTTGTTACTAGCCTTTCAATAGTTGTATTTCACTCTGGAAGGTAAGCGATATAGTATAGTAGAAATGTATTCATTGTTCAAAAATGGTTTCATTGCTGATGTACATCAGGATGAGACCATTTTTTATTTTTGAATGAGTTTTCAGTTGAAATAGGAAGTGGGAAAAATTTTTTGAAAGTAGCTATGAAGCACATATTAAATATTCTATAAATATTTTTGAAATCATGAATTCTATTTGGATCATAATGTACTGTTTTTGTCAGTTCAAATATTTGTGCCATTCTATAGTACAGATATTTATATTAGTCATAATTCAATGAGTGAGGATTTGAACTAATATGACAGAAAGTTGGGTTGCTTTTCTCGCAACTAGTGGTTGCATGGTTGTGCTCTGATGATTAGCGTGCTTTTCTAATCAGTTTGGTGCACAATGAGTACAAATAAATAGATAAGAGGCGTAGTCATATGACAACAATATTGGGTAAACGAATCAAAGAAGAGCGTGAGAAAAAAGATTTGACACAAGATCAATTAGCACAAACATTAAATGTTAGTCGACAGGCAATTTCTAAATGGGAGTTGGGAACTGCTTACCCTGATATTGAACGGTTAATTACATTGAGTGATTTTTTTAATATCTCATTAGATAATTTGATAAAGGGTGATGTAGATTTGAAAAATAGAATTACTATTGATGATAGTAGTCATTCTGAAACTAATTTTTGGGATTTTTTAATCCACGGCGGGTGGATCATTGTTGCGATTGTTTGGATTATCGGGACCGTTATCAAATCAGTTTGGGGCTAATGATTAGCTGAGTGTTTGAATAAAAAACATGAACTGATAAACTGAAATGACCATTGATACACTAAACGGTACTGAACAGAGGTATTTAATTAAATAGTTTGCATATTAAGTAGCTGATTGTTTCATCAATTGTGCTACTTTTTGTTTACAATTTTGTGGGTAGAAACTACTTTTTGATAGTATGCTATGCTTGTTTTAAATTCTTATAATGAACGACATAAACGGACTTTAATAAAAATGATTACTTATCAAATCAACAATAATTATAATGTTGAATTTTTTGACGTTTCAAGCATGCGGACATAAACCAATAAACTGACTAGGATGGCAAAAGAAACGTAGAAAAAGAAGATATTTTCATGGCCAATACTCTTAGTCCATAAAGCGATATACTCGACAGTACCACCAAAGATAGCGACTGTTAAACCATAGGGTAATCCAACCCCTAGGGCTCTAATTTCAGTAGGAAACATTTCAGCTTTCACAATGGCGTTAATTGATGTGTAACCACTAACAATTAATAGACCTGCTAACATTAACAAAAAGGCCATTACTGGACTTGAAACGTATTTTAATCCGATAAAAATTGGCACCGTTAGTAACGTCCCCATAATACCGAACCAATATAGTAAAGGTTTACGGCCGATTTTATCTGAAAGTGCGCCAAATAATGGTTGAACAGCCATGAAAATTAAAAGGGCAGAAAAATTAATTGTGGTCACTGTTTGATTTGGTAACCCTAGAGTGTTAATCATATATTTTTGCATATAGGTAGTGTATGTATAAAAAGCAATCGTACCACCAAATGTTAAACCAATCACAGTTAGCACCTGACTAGGATATTGCATGAGTGTATGCAATGATCCACGAGATTGACCATTTTTTTCTTGGACGGAATTTTCGAATTGTTGTGTTTCATCCATTGATAGTCGTAGATACATCACTAAGATAGCACCCAATGCGCCAATAACGAAAGGGATACGCCATCCCCATGTTTGAAGTTGTACTTCATTTAGAAAGAATTGCAATATACCTTGAATTGCAAGTGCGGCCAGTTGACCACTAATCAAAGTAACATATTGAAAAGAAGCATAGTAACCACGGCGATTTTGGGAAGCCATTTCTGATAAATAAGTTGCTGAAATACCATATTCGCCACCTAATGAAAGACCTTGAATCATTCGTACGATAACTAGTCCAATCGGTGCCAAGATACCAATGGTTTGGTAACTTGGCATCAATGCAATAATCATTGAGCAGGTAGCCATGATAGTCACTGACAAAGATAGTGCAGCACGACGACCGCGAATATCAGCTAACTTTCCCATAATAAAACTTCCTAAGGGACGCATTAAGAAACCGACTGCAAAAACCCCAGCTGCACTTAATAGTTCTGTGGTCTGATTTGTACTTGGAAAAAAGGATGGTGCAAAATAAACCGTGAATGAGGCATAGATGTACCAGTCGAACCATTCGATCATATTACCTAAAGAACCTTTGATGATGTTAGCAGTAATTTGTCGTTGACTAAAATTTTGCATATCTGGCTCCCTTCATTTTTGTACAAATAATAGTTAAAGAAACATGTGTTATTTCATTATAAAATAGGAGGATGTTAAGTTTAATAAAATTCGTTAGGTTTTCTAACATATTGATGGATAATAGCTAATTAAATTCTCATCATTAATTAATTTTTATCGAAAATATTTTTCTAAATCGTTGATTAATTATCCAATAATAAAATTAATGACAAAAAAAGGTATAATAAAAAAGATTATATATATTATTAATCTAATAATAATTTATTATATATATTAAATATAGATATTAATTTTTATTTTAAATAGTAAGCGCTTTAAAATAAAACGTAAATAGCGAACATTAGCTCGATTTTATTGGATAAATTTCACCTTTTTATTTTACAAATCATTTTGGCAGTGATAAACTCATTAAAATCAAATGAGAAAAGGAGAAAGAATATGTCAACATTATTTCGAAAAAAGGACATTAACGAGCTAACTATGAATGCTTCCCCGTTAAAGAGAACGTTACGTATTTGGGATTTAACTTTCTTAGGAATTGGAGCAATTATCGGAACAGGTATTTTTGTTTTGACAGGTAAAGGGGCGCTTACTGCTGGACCAGCCTTGTCTATTTCATTCTTGATTGCCGCTATCTGTTGTGGTTTTGCTGGATTATGTTATGCCGAATTCGCATCAATGGCACCAGTTGCCGGTTCAGCTTACACGTATTCATATATTGCATTTGGTGAAATTATTGCTTTTATTATGGGGTGGGATTTAATTCTTGAATACGCCTTAGGTGCAGCAACAGTTTCTGTTGGTTGGTCAGGTTATTTTGTTAATTTACTTGATAATATAGGGATACATATACCGACAGCCTTAACAGCTGCTGCGGGTACGACACCCGGTGTGACCACATATTTTAATTTACCTGCCTTTGTCATTGTTTTAATTATTACTTGGGTTATTTCAATTGGTATTACACAAACTAAGCGTGTCAATGATACGATGGTTATTATTAAGTTAGCTGTTATCATTTTGTTTATTGTTTGTACGATTTGGTTCATTAAGCCTGGCAATTGGCATCCATTTAGTCCATTTGGGATGTATTCTCGTACAAATGGTGTTGCAACTGGAATTATTCCCGCTGCTTCTATCGTTTTCTTTTCTTTTATTGGTTTTGATTCCGTTTCATCAAGTGCTGAGGAAACAATTAACCCTAGTAAAACACTTCCCAGAGGAATTTTATATTCTTTGTTAATTTCTACAGTCCTTTACATTATCATGACTTTGATTATGACGGGTGTTGTGAAATATAGTGTCTTTGAAAAATATTTGAATGCACCAATTTTAGCTGTTTTAGCAAAAACAGGGCAAACTTGGTTATCAATCATTGTTAGTTTAGGTGCCATTCTTGGTATGACAACTGTTATTTTAGTCCAATTATACGGACAATCACGTATTAGTTATTCAATGTCTCGTGATGGTTTATTTCCAGAATTCTTTGGTCATGTTGATGAAAAGCATCAAACGCCATTTAAGGGAACATGGTTCTTTGGTATTATCACTGCTTTAGCAGGTGGCTTTATTAACTTAAATATTCTATCAGAATTGGTTAATATCGGAACTTTGACAGCATTTATTTTGGTATCAGCTGGTGTCATGATCATGCGTCGTACAAAGCCTGACTTGCATCGTGGCTTTAAAGCGCCTTGGGTACCAGTAACACCATTGATTGCGATTGTGTTCTGTATTGTATTGATTGCTGGTTTGAATTGGGAAACATGGGTACGTTTCTTGGTTTGGTTAGCCCTTGGAATGATTGTATATTTTAGTTATGGTAAGCGTCATGCTGATCTAAAATTCTAAAAAGGAGTATCGTTATGACCTATAAACATATCTTAGTTGGTGTAGATGGTTCTGAGCAAGCTAATCGTGCTTTTGAGGTTGCCTTTTCTTTAGCCAAAAATTTAGGGGCAGATTTACATGTTGCTTGGGTAATTAATCGAGATCGTGGTATGGATTCATCATTTGGTGTTAGCGAAGATTTTTATCAAGATTTAGCAAAACAAGCTCACGAAAAAGTTATCGAGTATTTAGATAAAGCAGCTAATAAAGATGAAGAGGTTGATGTCTATGCTGATGCCATTATCGGCAATGTCAAAACAAGTTTAGCGAAGACACTACCAGAGGAATTAGAAACTGATTTGATTGTGGTTGGTAGTACTGGTGCTAATGCAGTCGAAAAAATGTTGCAGGGATCACATACTAGTTATATTGTGGGACATGCGGGTTGTGATGTTCTAGTTGTAAAATAAAGATGATAGGTAGTTCTTTCGTCCTTTTCTATCATTATAATTTGTCAAAAATGAAAAAATCGTCAAGATAAAGCTAAACATCTTTGTCTTGACGATTTTGTATTTTACAATTCTTTGACGTTTATTGTTTTAACAAAGGTAAAACCTACGTCTGATGAATAGGTGAATTTAAGAATGCAACAATTATGGAAATTAGTGACTCGTTGTTCTATTTCTTTATATGGTAGCCATTTTTGAAGAAACATAAAACAAGCGCCACCATGACTAACTGCTAGCACACGATTATGGTCAGGTTTTTCCATAATTTTGGTTAATGTGCGATTCATTCGTTCTTGAACTTGTAAATCTGATTCACCACCAAATTGCACGAAAAAGTTACCATATGAATGGCGTTCTGAATCGGTTTGAGGATTTAGTTGTTCGCTTTGTCCTTCAAAAACGCCAAAATCCCATTCTTTTAATCCTTTAACTCTGGTATACGGTTGCGAAACAATATTTTCGAGTGTATCAGAGGCGCGTTCTTGCGTCGAAGCATAGGCATGATCAAATGTTAAATTGGTTTCCTTAAAATAGTGACCAACTTCTTTGGCGTCGTTAATGCCTTGTTCTGTTAAAGGTGAATCACTTGCACCTTGAATTCGATGTAATTGATTGAATAACGTTTGACCATGACGCATTAAATAAAGTTCTTTCATTTTAAATCACCTTTCTGTCGTACTAGTCTTTTTCATTTGACTTTAATATATCGTAGGTTAAGATGAATGTAAAATAGTAATTATTCACTTTATATAAAAGAATTATTAAATAAGATTTATTGGTCATTTGATAAAATTGTCAGACGAATACAAAACAAGGACAACAAGAGACACAACAATATCTATAAATTTATGGAGGATAACCAATGTTTGAATATAAAATTGATAACGAAATTTCTTTAGCCATACCAAGACCTAAAGTAGATGCTGAATCTATATTTAAATTGATTGATGCCAGCCGTAATGAACTAGGCACTTGGTTGTCATGGGTCAATGAGATACAAAATATCGCTGATGAAGAGAAGGCTTTAGTAAGAGATTTAGAAAAATTTGGTAAAGGGACTTCAGTTACGACGATTATCATGTTTCGAGAACAACCTGTAGGTGCAATTAGTCTTAACAGGTTTCATGATCTAAATAATAGTACGGAAATTGGTTATTGGTTAGGGACTAATTTTAATGGACATGGTATTATGCATCGTGCTGTTATTGGTATGTGTGAATTAGGTTTTAATGATTATCAAGTCAATAAAATTGAAATTCAT
Source organism: Weissella sp. ESL1177 (assembly GCF_058107185.1). Lineage (NCBI taxonomy): Bacteria > Bacillati > Bacillota > Bacilli > Lactobacillales > Lactobacillaceae > Weissella > Weissella sp. ESL1177. Next base: position 617,841 of record NZ_CM176591.1, read on the forward strand.
ACGGCCATAGATAACCAACAAAGCAATAACGTTGCAAAAAAGGCTGGTTTTCATTTGGACGGCACTATTCGAGCAAATGAATTATTAGCAGATGGCTATCATGATGGTTATATTTGGACATTGTTAAGAGACGAGTGGCAAGCTAAAGTACATTTACAACAATAATGAATTAACGTTTATGTCAATAATTTGAGAATAACAGTCTAATAAGGTAAGGGGGAGAATTTTGAAAATAGTATTTTTACACGGTTTAGGACAAGATAAAAATTCCTGGACTAAAGTTATAAAAAATTTAGATTCGCATATACAATTTATATCAGTGGATTTATTTGCAGATGTCCATGAAAAAACACATTTATCTTTTTCGTTACTAAATGAATGTTTAACAAAGAGACTAGCATTGGTTAATGAACCATATATTTTATGTGGACTCTCATTGGGTGGTATTTTAGCTTTGTCACAAGCGACGATGAAAAATAAATTTCTACAAGGCATCATTGTTTCTGGCGCCCAATTTGAAAGTCCAAATAAACTGTTAATTAATTTACAAAATTTAATGTTTCAATTCATGCCCAATAAAAACTTTAGCAATTTAGGAATCACCAAAAAACAAACAATTGCACTATGTCGATCGCTTAAGAAATTAAATTTAAGAACAGAGATGTCCTATATAAATCTGCCAACGTATGTTATTTGTGGCTCTGAAGATAAAGCTAATTTAAAAGCAGCAGAAGAATTAGCAACTTTGATTTCTGGTGCTGAATTACATATTATTCCAGGACAACATATTTTAAATGAAGACGAACCAATTGCTTTTGCAGGATTAATTAATGAATATCATAAGAAATATTGGGATAAATAAACGTTTAGATCTTAAAATTCACTTGATTTTAATTCCTAGTAAAATTTTAGTAACTTTATTTATAGTTGAAGACTTCTTTAACAAGATTTTATGAGACAAACTAGCTTTGAGCTAGTTTGTTTTTTATTTGTTTATGAGTAACTTACACAAAAAAGTACTGATAACTAATCTGTAAGATTAGCTATCAGTACAAAAATTGTAGAATCTCTGTTAAATTAAGGGTTTAATTATTGAATTAAAAGATCATTTGGGAAAATAAGTGATTCTTCATCTTGCAATTTTCTATCCATGATAATTAAATCTAAATTCGAAAATTGACAAAATGTATATAAACCTGTGTTGTTTAGTTTTGAAGTGTCACATAATAAAACGGTTTGTTGACTAGCTTTTTTGAGCAATTTTTTAACACTCAGTTCTTGATAGGCATGAATTGTGGGACCAGTTTTCGAAAAACCGTCACAACCAATAAAAGCATAGTCAATGTTTAATTGCGAAATAAAGCTTTCAACCCAAGGACCAACATATGAATTACTTTTTTGTCGATATTGCCCACCCGTTAAAAAAATTTGGTTATCAGAATTAGAAAGGACTTCATTAATTTGTAATGAATTGGTAAAAATCGTTAAGCCGGATTGCATAACTAATAATTTAGCTAACTGTAGCACAGTTGTACTAGCTTCCAAAAATATTGAGGAATTAGGTTTAATCATTGCTAATGCATGTTCAGCTATGATATTCTTTTCTTTTATTTTTTGTTGTTCTTTTTTGGTGAATTCATTTTCGACAAAAGGTGTTTTGGCAGTAACAAATCCATAACTTTTGGTAAGAAGTTTTTTTTCTTCTAGATTCGAAACATCTTTTCGAATAGTTTCAGTTGTCACATTATATTTATCAGCTAATTCATTTATAGAAATTTTATTATGTAATATAACTTCTTGGAGAATACTGTTTCTTCTATCATTGCTATTTTTTTTCATTAGAAACCTCTTTGATAAATTTTAACACAAATTTTGGCTTTTCGGAATGAAACAAATTAATATGATTTGTTTTTGTTGATAAAACAAAAAAGCAGTGTATAATTTGTTTTGTACCATAAAACAAACAAAAGAGGTTGGCTTATCATGGTAAAACAAATTATAAAAATTGAACCTTACTTTGAACCACGGATTTGGGGTGGTGATAGAATGTTAAAACGATACAATTATAAAACAGATGTTTATCCAGTTGGTGAGGCATATAACGTCGTTGCTTTGCCAGGTGCAGCAGATTGTAAAGTGTCGGGTACAGATATGACCTTGTCACAATTGTATAATTTAAAGCCGGATTGGTTTAAATGTGATACAAAAGAACTACCAATTAGGGTTAATTTATTAGACCCATTATCTGACTTATCTGTACAATTGCATCCGGATGATGAATATGCAATGGCTCATGATGGCTCTCGTGGAAAACCGGAAGCGTGGGTTATTCTAGATGCTCCAGAAGATGGAAAAATTGAATTTGGCCATCATGCTCGTACTAAAGAAGAATTCAGAGAGTGGACTGAGAAAAAAGAATGGGGAAAGTTGTTAAAATATTTACCAGTAAAAAAAGATCATTTTATTGATATTCCAGCAGGAACGTTGCATGCAATAGGTAGGGACGTCCTAACTTATAACATATCTAGAAACGCTGACTTAACTTATCGTCTTTTTGATTATAATCGTAAGGATAAAAATACAGGTAAAGAACGAGAATTGCACATTGATAAAGTGCAAGATAATGTACTAGTACCAGATAAGTCTCAAGGATTCGAGTGGTATGCACCTTCCTATAATGAAGGTTGTGAAGTTACTAATTACTGGGACGAACCAGGATTATATACGCTTAGTCGTGTTAAAACACAAGCGCATGGTCTATATACTTCTCCTAGATTTGCATTTGTCACGATTGTCGAAGGCCAAGGTGATATCAATGGTGTCACTGTTACTAAAGGAGAAACCGTTCTTATCCCAGATGATTTTGGTGAACTTAATTTAAATGGTCAGATGGATATGTTTTTTGCTAGTTATAAAAATTTACGAGGTTAAAAGCATACTATGAAATCAATTAAAGTTGCAATACAGGCGGCAGAAGAGTTAACCAATTGTATTTCACTGATCGATCAAAAGAATTTGGATATATTAATAGAACAAATTAAATCCGCTAATAGAATTTTTTTAGTGGGAGCGGGTAGATCATTATTGGTGATGAAAGCTTTTGCTATGAGGTTAATGCACCTAGGATTTGAGGTGTTTGTTGTTGGTGATGTTACAACACCGTCTTTTAAATTAGGTGATCTTCTCATAGTTGCTAGTGCTTCAGGTGAAACCAAATCCTTATTGATGATTATTGATAAAGTTGATAAATTACATGGTCTATCAACTATTTTTACTACTAGTAAGGATTCTAGTATATCCAAAATTGCTACGAATGTAGTGACAATACCAGCATATACAGACAAATTAATTTCAAGTCAAATTAATAAAAAAGGAATATTACCAGGAGGAAGTTTATTTGAGGAAACAGTTTTTCTATTAGCTGATTCTCTAATTGTGGCGTTGGCAAAATATAAAAATATTAATTTAGAAAAGTCCTTTGATAATCATGCAAATTTAGAATAGGTGAGATAATGAAATTACAACTAGCGATAGATAAATTGTCTTTAAAACAGGCATTAATTATTTTAGATGAATTAGTGCCGTATATTGATATCATTGAAATTGGCACGCCGTTTTTGATAGATGCGGGTAGAGAAGCTGTTAAGCAAATTAAAAATAAATTTCCAATGTTAGAAGTGCTTTGTGACGCAAAAATAATGGATGCGGGTGGTTATGAATCTAAACTAGCATTTGATGTAGGTGCTAATTATATAACTGTGTTAGGAATTACAGATAACTTAACAATTAGTGGTTGTGTTAATGAAGCACATAAGCGTGGGAAAAAAGTAGTGGCAGACATGATTTGTGTTAAAAATTTTGAAGAAAGAGTGCCTGAACTTGAAACTTTAGGGGTTGATGTTATTGCTGTTCATACGGGTGCAGACCAGCAACAAGCTGGCAGAACACCGATAGAAGATTTAAATGAATTAAAGAAATATGCCAAAAGTGTTCAAATAGCCGTTGCAGGTGGTATTAACAAACAAACAGTTATTCAATACTTGTCATTTAAACCAGATATTGTAATTATCGGAAGTGGTATTCTTGATGCTCATTCTCCGTTAAATGAGGCCAAAGCTATTGCGAAGCAAATCAATAGCAACTAGTCAATCAATATAAAAAAGTGCTCCAAACATGATAACATCAATGCTTGGAGCACTTTTTATGTGATGATAATGGGACAAGTTAAAGTTTTTCATTAGAAAGAAGGGGGATGCCTATGAATACGATGGATGGTCGTCAAAATTTAATGAAAGGAGGATTAGTCATAAATATCTGTTTATAATGCAATATCTTTAATAATATTATTTTGGAGTTTCTTTTCAACCACACGTAGTAAGATAGCCTATCTCTTTGACGAGTTAGGCAGTGTTAAAATATATTTTTAAACTAGTCATCGTTGAAGTAACCTATGTCTCGTGTTGGTAGCGAGGAGGTTATTTGTTGATTTAGGTAGTTTTATAGTAGCTTACGAACAAGGCTATTGCGGCATTACAATGGATCAGATGACGCTGATAAAGCCAAATTAGATCTTCTGTCAGAAAAGGCGAGCGTTCCAAACCACTAATTTTTCTATACCAACTAATCAATTGTTCGGTTTAATTAGTCCAAATGTGAATGAAAAGTGTTAGGGGATGTTATAATTTAGCTGATTGTTATCATGTTGATTAGTTTTGAAAATATTCCAAATTACATCATTTAATTTGAAATTTAAATTTAAAAAAATATTATCTATTTGTTTGCCACCATTTTATTAACGAAATAAAGGAGAAATAAAAATGAAAATAGCAATTATTGAGGATGATTTAGTGATTGCTCACATAATAAAAAAAGAGTTAATGGCTCAAAATTATGAAGTTGTGCTACCAGATGATTTTTCAAATATTGTTTTATTTCTACAGCAAACTAACCCACAATTAGTTTTATTAGACATTAAGCTACCTGGTAATAATGGCTATTATTGGTGTGAAAAAATACGGGAATGGTCAGAGGTGCCAATTATTTTTATTTCTTCAATTAACGAAAAATTTAATAAATTGATGGCTATACAGATGGGTGGCGATGATTTTATTAGTAAACCTATTGATTTGCAGTTAACCATTTCAAAAATTCAAGCCTTATTAAGAAGAACCTACGAATTTGATACACCTATGAAAACAATCAAGGATTATAGGGATGTTTCCCTAAATGTTGGTAAGGCTATGATAACATACCAACAAAAATCTATTAGTTTAACCCATACGGAACTGCAGATTATGACATATCTTTTTGACAAAAAAGGTAATTATGCTGCACGTAATGATATTCTAGATTTTTGTTGGCAAAATAATCAGTTTATTGATGATAATACACTAACTGTCAATGTCACTCGGATACGAAAAAAATTGAAAACAATTGGGTTGGACAATTTGATAAAAACAAAAAAGAAATTAGGTTATTGTTTAATATGAGGTATCGTATGGGCAAAAAATTTTTGAAATCGGCTAGTATTGTGACCTGTTTGCTTGGAATACCTTTGGGGATATTCGCTTTATTATTCTATTTATTCAATTTAGATTGGTCCATTTTTCGTGCAGGTTTTTTATTTGTTCTTTTAATATACATTGTTGCTTTGGCATATTTATCTTTTCATACAGTACATACGGAGAACCTAAACCAACAAATCACTCTTTTACAAGAACAACTTGAAAATTTAAAGAAATCAACGACGCAACAATCACAGAATCAAGAAGATTATTTTTTGATGTGGGTACACCAAATTAAATCTCCAGTGACAGCAAGTGAATTATTATTATCGCAAATGCATAAAGATAAAATGACCATACATTTACAAGAAGAAATATTAAAAATTGATCATTATACCAATATGGTTTTGAATTATTTAAAAATCACTAATCCTGATACAGATATGTTATTTGATCATATTTCAATTGATCAATTGATACAACCGTTGTTGAGAAAATATCGTCTTGAATTTATACATTATCATATTACTTTACATTATCAAAAATCGACAGCAATAGTACTAACTGAAGCAAACTTAACGTCATTGATGATTGAACAATTATTAACAAATGCGATTAAGTATGCTCATAACAAGGATATTTGGATAACATATCAAGAACCAAGCAATCAACTGATAATTAAAGACTCAGGTATTGGCATAGAAGCATCAGATTTGCCACGGATTTTTGACAAAGGATATATGGGACTTAATGGGCAACTTAATGAACAATCAAGTGGTATTGGTTTATTTCTAGTTAAAAAAATTTCCGAACGTTTATCGCAGCCTATTGTCGTTAAATCTGTTAGGGGAAAGGGAACATGTTTTAAACTGACTTTACATTAAGTTATAACTTACAATACTGACATATAAATTAAATTTTGTAAGCTTAGATAAAGGCAATGTGCTAGCAAATTCAGTATGCTTAATCCATAAACTTGTAAGGGAAGTGAGAATAATGCTACTGGATATTAAAAATGTTAAAAAAATTTATCAGAACAAAGGTGTTCGTGTGGAGGCACTTCATAAAGTGACCTTTGGTGTAGACAAAGGTGAATTTGTTGCGATTATGGGAGAATCTGGGTCGGGTAAAACAACATTATTAAATATGATTGCGACTTTTGACATTCCTAGCGAAGGACAAATTAGCCTAGATGGTCGTGATTTAACAAAAATAAAATCAAAAGACTTAGCTAAGTTTCGACGTGATGAACTTGGTTTCGTTTTTCAAGATTTTAATGTTTTAAATACGTTTAGCAACAAAGATAATATTTTATTACCACAAGTTTTATCAAATCAAAAACCTAAAGATATGATAAATCGCGTTAATAACTTGGCTAGTACGTTGAATATTCAAACAATATTAGAGAAATATCCATATGAAATTTCTGGTGGTCAAAAACAAAGAGTGGCAATAGCTCGTGCATTGATAAATCAACCTAAAATACTATTAGCTGACGAGCCAACTGGTGCACTTGATTCAAAATCATCTGATCAAATTTTGAAGTTGTTTAAAAAATTAAATGAAATGCGTCATACCATTTTAATGGTGACACATTCTGCTCAGGCTGCCGCAGCAGCAAGCAGGGTACTTTTTATAAAAGATGGTATTGTTTTTCATGAGATTTATAAAGGAACGAATAATGATTTAGATTTTCAAGATAAAATTGCATCAAGCTTATCAATGATGAGTAGACTGGAGAATAATGATGAAATATAGCATTCTAAGTCGCTTATCTTTTAAAAGTATTTTAAATTGGAAAAATATTTATGTGCCGTATATTTTGGCAGTTGGTTTTCTGTTTTCGTTAGAATATATTTTACTATCATTAATAAAAAATGATTATGTACGAAACAATGGTGATTATTTATTAAATTTGTTAAGCATGACATTATTTTTTATTACTATACTGAATATTATCATTGCATTATATGGTAGTCGGTTCGTAAGTAAAGTTCGACGGCAGGAATTTGGCTTATATACTATCTTGGGACTAGAAAATAAACATATTAGATATATGTTTTTTATTGAATATTTCTCTTGTTGGCTAGTTACTAGTTTAATCAGTATTTCTTTTGGATTTTGCCTAGGAAAGTTTTTATTTATTATTCTTAATAGAATGATGCATGATACTGGGGCAACCTTTATGAATTATTCATTTGACCTTGCTACAGCCGTTGGAACATCTGGTATTTTATTAGCAATTTTCATCATGATTTTTCTTTTAGATAACTATAGGCTAGTTAAATATCAACCAACTGAATTATTATCATTAGCAAAGTCTGGGGAACGTGAACTTAAAATTCGGCCAGTGATGACATTGTTGGGTATCATTACTCTGATATTAGGCTACTATATTGCTGTAACATCAGAAGGTGTTATACAATCAATTATTAAAATTTTCATCGCTATTTTGTTAGTGGTTATAGGAACTTATTGCTTATTTACTACTGGATCAATTGCCTTATTAAAAATGTTGAAGAAAAGGGATGGTTATTATTACAAAGCTCATCATTTTTTGAACATTTCGGGTATGCTGTATCGTATGAAGTCAAATGCGGTTAGTTTGGCAACAATTGCAATATTATGTTCTGGCATTATATTGACATTAAGTGCAACGGTTACTTTATATTTGGGTATGCAATCACAAATTAATAGTGCCATGCCACGTCAATACGAATTAGCACCCAGTAAACTTGGTAACGAGAGCCATCGACAAACTGTGCAAAGTTTGAACACAGGGTTAAAGCAAATTAAACAGACTAAAAAAGTTACGCATAGCTTTTTGTTGACGCAATTAAATGTACCTGCTTCACTAACTAAAAATCATGAAATTATTAATTTGAAGAAAAGTCCAACGACGGATAATGGTAGACCTATTTATATACTAGTACAAACAGTTACTGACTTTAATAAACTTGTAAATAAACATTACAAATTAAATGATAAAACTGTAATGATTGGCTCAAATCTTATTGATGTGTCTGATTATCAACATATAAAATTTGCTGATAAACGATATCAAGTGAAACAGGTTAATACATCATCATTGACGGGAAATTATGGTATTGAAGTTATTAGTATTATTGTGCCAAATAAACAAGCTTTGTTAAAAGCACAAAATCAATATCAAGTCTATGATCAAGAATCAAATAAAATGGTTAAAACACCGTTAGATAGTAATTTATATTTTGACTTAGCTAATGGGCAAAAGGTAACTAATCATGAAATAAAAGAATTTCAAATAAATCATAGTCAAATTATTACAACAAAATATTCTGTACAACAGGAAGAGTACCATTTATATGGTGGTTTGTTGTTCATAGGCATGTTGGTAAGTTTAGTATTATTTATCATTACCGTATTGATGATATATTTCAAACAAATTAGTGAAGGTTATTCGGACAGGAATAATTATCAAATTATGCAACAAGTGGGAATACCTGATCAATTAATTAGAAGGACAATTCGCTCACAAATTATTTGGCTGTTCGGCTTGCCACTAGTTGTTGGGTTGATTCATGTATTATTTGCAACAAATATAATGAGTCAACTGATGGGAATGGTTGGCATTACAAATATGCATCTTTATTTCGTCAGTTACTTCATCGTTGGGATAATGTTCACTATATTGTATTTGATTATTTATTGGATGACATCTTCAAAATACTATCATTTAGTGAAGTAATTAGTTAATGATAAATTTCAATTAAAGATTGCTAACTTAGTATACTAATTTAACGCTATCATTCTGACAACAAGAGCGATAGCGTTTTTTTAGATGGCCTTACACTTTTGTAAGTAGTATTTTATCATGCTTTGTTTTACGCTTAAATTAAGAAAATGACATAAATCAGTTTTGGGTGGGGGTAGTATTGTGTCAGAAAATGAAAATTTTATATTAGAAACCAAAAATTTAACTAAAAGCTATGGTGAACAAACCAGTGTGGATAATTTAAATATTCACTTAAGGAAGGGTAGAATTTACGGATTATTGGGGAAAAATGGTGCTGGTAAAAGTACAACAATGAAAATTATTTTAGGTTTAGTAAAAGCCAGTGCCGGCTCAGTGAACCTTTTTTCACAGAATATGCAGGCAGCTTCTAAAAAAGAAGCCATAAACGTTTATTCTAAAATTGGTAATACCATTGAATCGCCAGGATTTTATCCAAATCTAACTGGTACGGAAAATTTGCGAATATTTGCACGACTCCGAGGAACTTCTGAACGAACAATAGCTGAGGTCTTAAAACAATTGTCGTTGCCATATAAAGACAAAAAATTGTTTTCAGAGTACTCGTTAGGTATGAAGCAACGATTAGCGATTGCTAACGCCTTATTGAATAAACCAGAACTGTTAATTTTGGATGAACCGACAAATGGATTAGATCCAGATGGGATAATCGAAATTCGAAATTTATTATTGCATCTGAGCCATGATGAACAGATAACTATCTTAATTTCAAGTCATATATTGTCTGAAATACAACTTATTGCAGACGATATTGGTATTATTTCCGATGGCAAATTATTAGTTGAGTCGCCCTTGAATCAATTAATGAATAAAAACAGTCAAACATTCATTCTTGAATTATCAGATGCAACAAAAGCAGTTGATTTGATAAAACATAAATTTTCACTGCAAAACATTTTAATTGAAAAAGATGTGTTGAAAATTAAAGCAAAGGTCACCCACCCAGAAAAAATAATTGCATTGTTAGTGCAATATGGCATTGATGTACGGGCGGCTTATAGACAGAACGGTAATCTAGAAAGTTATTTTGAATCACTCACTGGGGGTGATAAAAATGATTAGTTTAGTTATGAGTGAAATGGCAAAGTTAAAGCGTAATCATATCGTGATGTTTACGCTTGTAGCAGCGTTTATTTTTCCAGTATTATTATCAATTTTGGCAAGTCACACAGGTATGTCATTTGAAAAGCTTAGAATGTTTATTTTCATTTTTAGTTTTTATGTTTTATTACCCATTTTTAGTAGTCTGGTTTTGGCAACGCTAATTTTTGAAGAACGTGATAACCAAACATTAAAAAATATTTTATCGATTCCTGTACCACGAGGGAGCTTGTTAGGAGCTAAAATGTGTCTGATATTACTGATCGGTATTATCTATGCCATGATATCACTAATCCTGCCAGTAGGGATGGCAGTTATTAATAACGATATTAGCTTGTTGCAAGTATTGAAAACTTTTGGCTTGGGTATAATGATCAGCTTGATGGTTGTTTTGGGGAATTCTCCTATGCTATTAGTGGTGCTTAAACTAAGTAAAAATTATTTAATGACATTTATTATCAGCTTATTTTATACCATCATAAGTTTTATCTTTTCATTACAGTACATGAGTATTCCGCTACCTTTGTCTGTTGTCATGAAATGGTCATTACCCCATATATCAACAGGACCTCAAGACGTTACACGATTTTTCTTTTCTACGTCATCATGTGTTGGTATTTTGTTGGTTGTCACAATTATTTCGTGCTGGTCTGCCTTTGCCGTCTTTAGACACGAGGAGGTGTAGCGTAAGATGATAGGGTTACTTATTAATGAAGCAAAAAAAATAAAAAGAAATGATGTATTACTTATTTTTCTACTAGTGTGGTTATTTACAGATATATTAGCAGCGTTTCAATTATATAGTGGGCAAGAGAAAGGCCAATATACCTATACAGATTTTACAAACACGATTATCTGGGATAGTTTTAGCATGATTTTACCAGCAATGATTTTGGTGTTTAGTAACTACTTAATTAACTTAGAATCGTTATCAGGGGCATTAAAAAATAATCTTACAATTCCTGTATCTATTACAAAGCTCTACACTTGCAAGGTACTTATGGTTGGTATTGTTAATTTTTTGTTTGCCATTTTAAACGCGTTATTATCGTATAGCATCTTTAATTTTTTACCACATGCTACTCAACCGTGGTCACAAATTTTTTGGTCTATGATGCAGGTTATTGGCACTAGTGTAGGGGTCTATATTGCAGTATTGCCTTTAATCCTGCTTTTCTTAACGCAAACAAATTCGTATACCAATGTTATTTTAGGATTTGTTTACGGATTTGTCGGTATCTTTGTCGCAGGGCAGAACTGGCAAGATTATTATCCTATCACTGCATTTTTAAAAATTGTTCGGTATGATAATGGTTCATTAATCTATCAGGGTAATGTTAGTTATGTAACAGTTATTATGTGCTTATTAATAACTGTCTTGATTGGTTTTATTCAAAAATATCGATTAGAAAAAATGGATGTTAACTAAACAATTATTCTCTATTATATATACACAAGGTGTTCATTATGTAGAAAAAAGTGTGAGTTAACAACATTATGAATCAATGTTGATTACGTTTGTAGAACGTAAGATTGGTGATTGCGCTGTACGATTTCAAATTAATTTTAAATCAGTTATTTTTAAAATAATATAAACGCTTTGCTTACAGCATAGCGTTTTTTGCTACGATGATGTCAATTTTGGAGATTGGTGAAAGAAATTCAACCAATTACGCATCGTGTGATCCAAAGAGCTGATTGTAATATTTTGAATATCATTGAAGAACAAATGTATCAAGTCAAGTAATGATAAATATTCTAGATTAATGTTTTACATGAATGGATTAACAAACAATAACTCATAGGTTCAGTTGTCCAGTAGAATAAATGGTTGCATGACCTGCTAAGTTGACAGTGTCCCCATGATATTCACAATACAATTTTCCTGTTCGTTCGGAGGCCTGAAAAGCAACGATATTATTTTTTCCAAGTTTTTTAGCCCAATAAGGAATAATGTGGCAATGACCACTGCCACACACTGGATCCTCCAATACATTAAGTTTAGGTGCAAATGAACGAGAAACAGAGTCATATTCTATACCATGAGCAGTGACATTTTGAAGTAACCCATCTAATTTTTTTAATTTTTCAAAATTTGGTTGCATATTTCGAACTTGCTCTTCATTAGAGAAAACTGCTAACAAGTCACGTCCCAAGTAATCTTCAATGGGCTTTATTCCAAAAGCATCAGTCATTGTATTAGTTAGTAGAAATAGTAAATGATAAAATGGGTGTTGTTTTAAACGCAATAATAACAACTATTTATTAATACAAATAGGTAGAAGGTTGTTTTCAGTATGGGGTTGTATGAATAAGAAGGAGTTAAGGGAACAAAGAAAATTATTCATTCTGATCAAGGCTGGCATTATCAACTCAAAGATTATCAGCAAAGTTAAAGACTATGCACGTTATTCCCAGCATGTCATATACGTGTCATATAAAGGAAATTGTTTGGACAATGAGCCTATTGAAAGCTTTTTTAATCTGTTAAAACGGGAAAGTCTTAACCAACAACATATTAAAAATATCGCAGAATTGCGCGTTATTGTCGATAAGCGTATTTCATTGAAAACAAAAGGCCTGTCTCCGGTTGCATATCGGAAACAGGCCTTAGGTAATTAAGAGATTTATTTAAATGTTTAAATGTCTAACTTTTTGTGGCACTTCAAGCAGCTTAGTGGGGTTTTTAGTGTGCAAATAAATAAGAACATTAATTAGATAAAAATTAGATAAAGTCGTTTAATAGTTTAAGTATATTTTTATCATAAAAAGCACACGATCATAACAAAAAATCACAAAATATTATTGAAATGTTAAAAGCCATGAAATTTGGCTATAAATAACGTTAAAAGGGCGTAAAAACCGCAAATATGCTAGTCGTTTCATAAAATATTTGAAGTATTACGTTTATATTTAAGGCAACAAGAGGCATAGAGTACCTGATACATAAGAATTTAAAAATCTTGTTGCCAGTTAAAAATCTGGAACATTTAATGTTTTAAAAACATACTGATCTTTCAGAATATGAAATTTTCCGAGAGATTTTTTATATGTTTTTTGGTACCGTAAGATAAATTTGCCTTTGGACTGTTTACTGATATAATTTAGATAGACATCTAATTAGAAACTTTTCGAAATAGTTAAAATAGGTAAAGGAAATTATATGAGTTTTGAAAATAGTTTTAAAGCTTTAGCTGATCCAGCAAGAAGAGAAATTTTACAATTATTAAAGCATGGTAAATTATCTGCTGGGGAAATTGCAGGACACTTTACCATGACTAATGCAACCATTTCATATCATCTCAAAGTCCTAAAAAAAGCAGACTTAATCTGGGAAGAACATGACAAAAATTTCATATATTATGACTTAAATACGACTTTGTTAGACGAATTAATGCGTTGGCTGTTTGATCTGAAAGGAGATTGATTTGATGAGCCATCTTAATTTAAAAAAAACAATGATTATCACAACAATACTTTTACTAGTTCCAATCTTAATTGGCTTATTACTTTGGCAGGAATTACCCAATTCAATTGCTACACATTTTAATGAACGCAATCAACCAAATGGCTGGAGTAGCAAACCTTTTACGGTTTTTATACTACCTTTAATTATGATTGGTGTTCAATGGTTAGTATTTTTGGGCACGTACTTTGATCCAAAAAAGAAATATATTAGCCCTGTATTCTTTAAAATAATTCTGTGGTTGTTGCCTATAATTAATTTAATTGTGATGGCAATAACTTATGCTATTGCCTTAGGATATACCATCAACGTTGTAACAATTGTGAATATTTTAGTGGGTATATTATTTATCGTGATTGGAAACTATTTGCATAAGGTTAAACAAAATTATACCGTTGGCATTCGAATTTCTTGGACACTGAATAGTGCAGAAAATTGGGACAAAACCAATCGTGTTGCTGCTTGGTTAATGATGCTTGGTGGATTGGTCTTTATTATTAATGGCTACTTCATACAAACCTGGATAATGATTGGAACTGTAATTCTAATTGTTGTTGTGCCAGTTATTTATTCATTTATTTTATTTAAAAAAGGGATTTAAGTTTGTTTACAGAAATAATTTACATAAGTCATAATTAGACAACAAAAAATAAGCCTTTGATTGGACGTGTGCACTGCTAAGTCAAAGACCTATTTTTTGTTGTCTAAATAACATGCTGTAGCCCTAGAAGAAACTGCTAAGAATATTGTTAGTAAGGTTATTACTTTCCTAATCTTACTAACAGATGATGGCATCAGGTAACCAAATGTTGCACGCTTCAGACACTAAGCAAGTTATGATTGCTTTAGCAAGTATTGTCGGTATTCTTTACTTAGGATTAAGGGGGTGACTTGTGGATTTGTCCAAACCATTACGGATGCCGGTGGGGGCTTTACTTGGCAATGACCATTCTAATTCATTAATCAGTAGTTGAAAGGAGATTAACTAGATGAAGTTGGCTTAAACACTCGACAAAACTAAAAAGAAACAAGCGTTAGTTTATCAGACACAAATTATCAATGAAACGGGTGATGATTTAGCATAAACATTGCTGAACATGCAGTTGAGTGAGTTAAAAACACTGCGTTTATGCAACAAGCCGTAGATAAAGAAGTCGTCGATAGTTATTACGAAAATAAAATCTAACTTAGAATGGTGCCATACGTGCCAAATGATATTTTCCCAAAGGCACGCGTTTTAGTGATATTGGTCAACAGCGCTTGGGGGCGCGTGGATCAGGTGTTTTAATGAAATCAATAGTAAGACGTTAACGCATCAGCTAATAAACAACAGAAATCACCAGCAGAATAGAATATTTGTTTAAACATACAACTAAACATTTACGCCAACGAGAATAACGTACGAGTCCATATGGCTGCTAGCTAGAGTGGCTAAAACAGCAATAAGATTAATTAATCTTATTAGGTAGGTTTAAATACCACCTGATTATTGTGTTTAAAAATGGATTAAAAAGCTTATTAGCTCATTCATTAACTCATTAAGAGAAAAAATACAAATAAAGGCTCAAATAAAGGCTCAAAAAATGTTGCAAAACGACTTTTGTTAGAAAAATGTAAAAGATGCCAGTAAAACTGGTGTGATACTGGTACAGTACATAGAAAAGATGTAAAATAAATCATTACTTCGTCAAATACTTGACAGTGCCTTTTCTTGTTTAACTTTCGATAATATATATTATGTAAACTAATATAAATAAAAATATTAACATCAATAATAAGACATCAAAATGCTAAGCAAGTTATGCCCCCTCCTTTTACTGCTTGACTACCCATTTTTAATGTATTTCGTTTTTAAAAGGTATTCGTCTGATCATTACTAGCATGACAATGACTGCAATTAACAAATATATAGGTAAAATTGACATTGATACATATCGACTAATTAACCCAAATAATGGCGGCATTAATGTTGTCCCTAAGTAACTGATGGCCATTTGAAAACCCATGATACTTTGCGATTTGCTGCGACCAAAGTTTGTTGGCGTGGCATGTATTAATGATGGGAAAATTGGTGCACAACCAAAGCCAATTAATACCAAACTTAAAAAAGCACAATATTTATTTGGTATGAAAAGTATAATTATACCGAATAAAGTCAAATAACAACCCAATTTTATCAATTTTTGATCGGATAATTTATTAGAAATAACGCCACTTATCAATCGCCCAAGTGTAATACCAATATAAAATAACGAAGCTAAAGTTGCCGCTATGTCGAGGCTGGCACCACGACTATTCACAAAAAATGAACTTGCCCATAAGCCACTGGTTTGTTCTATAGTCGCATAAGCAAAAAAAGTGATTAATGCTGGCATAACGCCAGCTGTCTTCCAAATAGGTATTTGGTCAGAATCAGTTATAGGTATTTGGTCAGAATCAGTTAAGCTTGCTAGTTCATCGATGACCGCAGTTTGATCATCGTTTGACACGATATTAGTTTGCCAACGTGGTACGCTGATTAATAAAATGAACGTTAAAATAAGTTGGAAAATGCCAATGATTTGATAACCTAAATGCCAATTGTTTTGATTTGTTAGTGCGAACCCCATAATATAAGGGCTAATTGAAGCTCCAATTCCCCAAAATGCGTGTAACCAATTCATGTGACGGGTGGCATAGTGAACGGCAACGTAATTATTTAACGCTGCATCCACTGCTCCCGCTCCTAAACCATATGGTACAGCCCAGAGACAGATCGTTAAGAATGAATTTGAAGAAGAAAAGCCAAGTAAAGCAA
The DNA here is from genome assembly GCF_058107185.1 of Weissella sp. ESL1177. NCBI lineage: Bacteria > Bacillati > Bacillota > Bacilli > Lactobacillales > Lactobacillaceae > Weissella > Weissella sp. ESL1177. Next base: position 634,502 of record NZ_CM176591.1, read on the forward strand.
CTGCAGTTAACAATACGCTGATTGCGGTAATTAAACCGGTGCTAAATTTTTTCGTTAAATAACCGGTGGATAAACTGGAAATAATTGTTCCCACTGAAATTGTCATTGTAATAATTCCGGCATAAGACGTAGGTACGTTTAAATCATTATGCATCAATGGCCAAGCTGAGCCAATTAAGGAATCCGGTAATCCCAAGCTAATAAAAGCGATATAAATCAAAGTTAGTAAACCAGCGTACATAAATCCCCCTCACATGCCAAATAATTAAAAATAAATATTCATTTTTAATTATTTTTTTAATTATTTAATGGTCCGATAATAATCTGACACTGTCACGTTCAATTAATTTTGTTGGTACATATATGATTTGTGATTGCTCTATATTGGCTGATTTATTTGAGTCATTAGCCGGCTTATTAGAATCCAAGAAAAATTTCATGGCAACACGACCAATTTCCTGGAAATTTTGTTGAATAGTGGTTAACTTTGGTCGATTAATTTTGGTTTGTTCTAGTCCATCTATAGTAACTATTGATAGATCTTCGGGTACTTTTTTACCATTATCCAACATAGCGTTTGTGATTCCTGGACCAATCATATCAGCAGTGCCAATTGCTGCTGTGAAAGGTAAATTATTAATATTGAATCCCTTTGTCACGCTATTATAACCTGTTTCATATGAATGATCATTACCATAAAAAAAGATATTATCAGTTGTTAAATGATGCTGTTTCATAGATTTAATAAAATTAGATCGACGTACACTTGAAATATTAGTTGTTAATTTTGTATCACCAATTAAAGCAATATTATGATGCCCCTTTTCAATGAGGTACGAAACTAACGTATCCATCATTTGAAATTCATTTGAAGTAACAGCTGAGACTTTGTCGTCTAATATGGTAGTTAACGAAATAACCATAATCTGCTCTTCCAATAATTTTTTAATCATCCATGACGGAATATCCAGTGATAATAGAAATACTGCCCCTACCTGCCTTGATAGTAATGTTTTAAAAACTTGATATTGATGATCTTCATCCTCATCAAGGTAACTAACTAATAGCTCATAACCCGAAGAAATGGTTTCTTCATATAAACCTTTGATAACCACATCAGCAAAGTTCGTGTGTATTAATGGTACAACAACACCAACCGCTCGGCTTTTTTTGCTAGATAGATCTGCTGCGTTTTGATTTTTATAATAACCCATTTCTTGTGCTAATTTTCTGACTCTTGCTGCTGTTACTTCACTGTACCGACCTCTATTTGTCAGGATACGTGAAACTGACGCAACAGACAAATTAGCCGCTGTTGCAACATCTTTTAAGGTGACTTTCATGAGTGACTCCTATTCCTTCAGTTGGTATTATTATACACTGACTTTCTTGTAACATTATATAAATTATTTCGTTTATTTGGATATGTAAACTGCAGCTCAATTTCACTGCTTTTATAAATATTACTTGACACGTAAAATGGAAACGCTTACAATATATTGCGTAAACGTTTGTACAACGTTTAGAGGGTTTTATTTTTTATTTATATACAAGGAGATTTTCTAATGGATAATCAAACAGACGGTGTCACAACAACACCGGTTAAACATCGGTTACCTGATTTGACAAAAGTTCAAATGTTTATGATGACATTTGGCTACTTTGGAACTCAGATTGCCTTTTCAATGCAGACTGGAAGTATGGGTCGTATCTTTCAAACAATTGGTGCAGATCCAAATAATTTAGGGTTCTTCTTCATTCTACCGCCTTTGGCAGGAATGATTATGCAACCATTAGTCGGTTTTTTCTCTGATAAAACATGGATACCAAAACTTGGCCGACGGATGCCATATCTAATTGGTGGTTCGGTAGTGTCATTTATCGTTATGTTACTATTACCTAACGCTGGTTCATTAGGCTTTGGATTTGGTTCAGCCGCTGCGTTATGGTTTGGTGCAGTAACCGTCCTATTTATGGATTTGGCATCAAACGTTTCGCAACAACCATTCAAGATGATTATTCCTGATATGGCTAATGAAAAACAATCAAATTCATTATGGTCAATGCAAAATGTTTGGGGTAGCTTAGGAAGCCTAGTGGCCTTTGTTTTCCCATTCATCTTGACAGCTGCAGGCGTTGCAAATACGGCACCTCGTGGTGAAGTACCTATGTCTGTTAAAATCTCATTCTATGCATCAGCAATTATTTTAGCATTATCAGCATTGTTTACCATTTTGAACGTTAAAGAATATACGCCAGAAGAAATGGCAAAATATCACAATATTTCTAAAGAAGAACAAGCAGAAAAAGCTTCTATTATGAATGTGTTAAGAAGTGCACCAAAGGTATTTTGGCTACTTGGTATTGTAGAATTCTTTGTTTGGTTTGCTATTCCATATATGTGGACTTATTCTACTGGTGCTTTAGCAGAAAATATTTGGCATGTCACTGATCCATCGACAGCTGGTTATCAAGAAGCTGGAAATTGGTTTGGAATTGTTCAAGCAGTGTATTCAGTCGTTGCCATTATCGTTGGTCTCTTCTTTGCACGCTTAACTAAGAAAACTCGTCGCCCAGCCTATACTGTCAGCATGATTCTTGGTGGTATTGGTTTCTTAATGATTGCTTTTGGTACGACAAAGCTATCATCTATCATTGCGTTTGCTCTATTTGGAGTAGCTTGGATTGCATTAATTACAATTCCATTTACAATTTTGACTAACGCCTTGGATGGTAAGCATGATGGTATTGTATTAGGATTGTTTAACTGCTTTATTTGTATTCCACAAATTGTGGCATCTTCAATTAGTTTCCTAATTCTACCTGCTTTGGGTGGCTCGATGGCTCACATGTTTATCATTGCCGCAATTGCTTTCTTTATTGCTGGTTTTGCAATTTGGATGGTTCGCGACGAAATTTAGATTAGACAAAATACTTTATTAATTTACATAACAATCGGAGGTTATTATGACACAAGAAGATATTAAATGGTGGCAAAAAGCAGTTGTTTACCAAATCTACCCTCGTTCATTCCAAGATTCAGATAACGATGGTATTGGAGATTTGAAAGGTATTGAGCAACATTTGGACTATGTTAAGAAATTAGGCGCAGATGTGATTTGGTTGAATCCCGTTTACAATTCTCCTAATAAGGACAATGGTTATGATATTTCTGATTATCAGAGTATTAATCCAGAGTTTGGTGATATGGCAGAATTTGATCATTTATTAGCAGCCGCACATGGTCGTGGTTTAAAGATTGTGATGGATTTGGTTGTTAATCATTCTTCTGATCAGCATAAATGGTTTATTGAAAGTCGCTCATCAAAAGATAATGATAAGCGTGATTTCTATATTTGGAGAGATCCTGTTGATGGTCATGAGCCAAATAATTGGGGTTCATTCTTCTCTGGCCCAGCTTGGAAATATGATGAAAAAACGGGTCAATATTACCTACACCTTTTTGCTGAAGGACAACCTGATCTTAACTGGGAAAACCCTAAGATGCGCAATGCCATCTGGGACATGATGAACTGGTGGGTTGATAAAGGGATTGATGGATTCCGAATGGATGTTATTTCATTGATTTCTAAGCCAGATGGTTTACCTGATGGTAAGGTGCCCGATGGTGATATCTATGGTAATTCAAATCGTGCAGTTGCTAATGGCCCTCGTGTTCACGAATACTTACAAGAAATGCGTGATAAGGTCTTGAATAATGCTGATATGATGACTGTTGGTGAAGCATCTGGTGTTGATATCGAGAATGCTAAAGAATATGCATCAAATGATGGCAAAGAATTAAACATGGTATTCCAATTTGAACATGTTGAATTAGATGGTAATCCTGATGCTGCTTTGGGTAAGTGGTATGATCAACGCGTCTCTCTACCAAAGTTGAAAGAAAACTTAAGCAAGTGGCAATATGAACTTGATGGTAAAGCATGGAATTCACTATATTGGAATAACCATGATCAACCACGTGCAGTCAGTCGTTACGGTAGTGATAAACCAGAATACCGTGTTGTATCTGCCAAAATGGTTGGTACCCTTCTTCACTTCATGCAAGGAACACCTTATATTTATCAGGGTGAAGAAATTGGTATGACGAATGCGTATAATTTAGGTTGGGATGATTTCAATGACATTGAGATTTTGAATGCGCGTGAGTATTTGGTTAATAAAGATCATTTAATTGATGATGATACAATGTTGCGTTACGTGCATTATAAGGGACGTGATAACGCACGTACTCCTATGCAGTGGACTGCTGGTAAAAATGCTGGCTTTACTGATGGGACACCATGGTTAAAGATGAATGACAATTTTGATAAGATTAATGTTGAAGAAGCACTAGCTGATAAAGATTCGGTATTTTATTACTATCAAGAGTTAATTAAATTACGTCATGAGTTACCTATCATTACAACTGGTCATTATCAGTTGTTGGATCCAGAAGATGCTGAAGTATACTCGTATAAGCGAATTGGTGATGATGAAGAATTGTTAGTCATTAATAACTTTACTGAGTCAGAACAATCACGTGACTATGATGTGCCGGCTAATGCGGAAGTATTAATTAGTAATTATACGGACGATCGTGGAACAACATTACGCCCATTTGAAGCAAAAGTTTATCGTTATACGAAATAATAATTTTTATAGTAAAAGGACCACACCAATTCATAATTGATGTGGTCCTTTTTTCTATTACTTCATTGGCATATACATCCAATCAGCAAGTAAGTACAAAATAATGATATGGGCTGGGTAGAAGATGTAGAAGAAATACTTCATACTCCGTCCTTTAGCACCACTGTACAAAGCAATTGGAATAATGGCAAAAATCATCATCCATTGTGTTGAACCAAAAATACCGTAGATACATGCAACAACAGCAATACTTAAAATTTGTGCCCAACGTATATTACGGAAAATATATAATACTGGTATTAGTAAAACCATAATATTGTTTTCGGCAAGTAAAATTGCTGGGTCGATTGCTAATAGGATCTGCATAAATATTTTCTGCCCAGAGCCAATTGCTCCTCCCGAAGATAGCACTGGCATGACGATGATTGATAACAAGAAAGGTAATAGAAATAACAGAACACCTAAAGTAATATGCTTACCTGCCTGCCCTTCACGCACTTTCTCAAATTGATCAATACCAGCCATAAAGATGGTTCCAATAAACAGATCACGGAAAATGTTATTAATTAACTGCACTTGTTCAAAGCCAACAATTTGTTGGGTCAAGTTCATTAAAAGTGCCATGACGACCATACTGATGTATAAACGTAGCATATAGCTCTTTTTACTGTGGGTATGTGCGAAACCAACAACAGCCGTAAAAAAGAACAGTGTGGCCACAGGACGCCCAAACCAGTCTAACCAATTAGGTGCGCCTAGTGGGGCAAAAGTTTGATGAAAATGGTCAATAACCATTAATACTAAACCAATTACCTTAATATCAAAAGTGGTTAATTGTAAAAATTTATTTTTTTGAATTTGAGTAGTCATCCAATTAACGTCTCCTGTTTCATTTATCGTAAAATCATTTTTCTACAAATGATATTATACACAAAATAATATAAAAAAAGCTACTATTTTTTAGCCAAAATGATAACTGAAAATTTTACGTGTATAAAATTATTAGTCACAACTGGTTTCTGACAATATAAAAAAGGTTAGTTCGTTTGAACTAACCTGCCGATAATAATATTTTATTTGTGATAAACTGGTTTCTTAATGAAAATCCAAATAAGTAATGAGACAATCAACATTACCATATAAATATTGAAGACAACCGATAGATTACCACCAGCTAGTGACAAGATAATGGCTCCTGCTAAACTTCCAAACCCAAATCCTTGATAAATCAATGAATAATTCTGGCTATGATTCTTTAGACCAAAGTAGTCGCCCACCATTGTTGGGTATACTGTAATCGTACCACCGAAGAAGAAGCCTACCGCCATCATTGCGGTATAGAATACAGGTACACTTAGATGAGAACTAAATGCTAATATTGCAACGGCAATAAAGGTTACCGTGTAAGATAAGATAAACATAGGTTTACGTCCAAATTTATCAGATAATGAGCCAATTAAGAAACGACCCACTGTATTAGCAATAGCAACTAAAGCAACGACGTTCGTTGCTTGGGCAATGTCCAATCCAGCTAAATTAGTTCCTAAGTTGGATGCAATCCCAGTTAGATAGACTGACAATGAAATCGTTAATAATGCAATAAATAACAAGTAAGCTTGAGGCTTACGTAACATTTCACTTGTTGTAAATTCATGATGCATACCATCATCCACAGTAGTAGCTTCTTTTACTTCAGGGGCATCATGGATAAACATCGCACCGCCGACAATAAGGATCATTGATAAAAATCCCCAACCCATTAAAGCATATGGGAGATTATGAACAATATTATTACCTAAAATAGCGGAATCAATATATTTAAAAACAAATGAACCTAAACCATAAAAAGCAACAGAAATACCGGAAATTAACCCAGTTTTTTCAGGAAACCACTTAATCGCATTTGAAAGAGTTGCCATATAAGCGATACCATCAGCTGCCCCAAGCATAACACCTGCTGAAATATAATATAACCATAATTGGTTAGATGAATGAACACGTGAAGCAATAAAGACCGAAACACCAAATAAAATGCCAGCAGTTATCGTCACTTTACGCACACCAAACTTTTTAACTAAACTACCAACAAAGATTGTTGATAATGATAAGGCTAAAGCGCCAATTGAAAAAATCAATGAAATAGATCCCAAATGAGGCTGTACAGATGCTGTTTTACCAGTGGCTGGATCAATGACTAATTGATGAAACATCTTCAAAATGGGTGTATTAAAAATACTCCATGCGTAAAAAGTTCCCACACCTAATTGCACAAGAGCAGTACCAAAGATGACCAGCCAACGATTAACAACTTTTGGCTGACTCTTTGAGGATGACATTGCAGTTTCCATAATAAAATCTCCTAAAAAACCTAAAAATAATTGCAAACGGGTTTGAAAACGCTTGCAAAAATAAATATAGTCCTATTTGTGGGATTTGTCTATAAAAACAATTTTAAAAAATGATTTCACATTGATTTATAATTCCATATACAATACAAAAAGTGCATTAACGCGATTTGAATTTTTGATAATATTTCAAAAAAGTCACTAATCTAACTATTTCAGATTAGTGACTTTCAAGTTTAAATTAATTAACCTTCTAGTTTATGACTTAACTTCTGTAACTTTGTTTCAATCGTGTTTGTGTGTCCAGGACGAATATCTGCATTCAATGAAACATAGGCACGGATTCCTTGATCTGTTAGCGTTTGAATTGCTTTTTGCACTGTTCCCATAACGTCAGACCACTCCCCCTCAATTTCGGTTCCCATGGCTGTTGTTTTGTATGTTAGACCAGATTCTTCAATGACCCCAATAATGTCGTTAACGTAACTACTTAACTCATCTCCTACACCAAATGGTGCAATTGCAACTGAAATTAATGTGTTCATTTATTTGTCCTCCTCTTATTTATAGACACCTATAGTATATCATTCAATAATGATTAATGTTTCGCTGCCTGTTCCCAAAAAGATAATTCATATTGATAAGATGTTAAATACGTCTCTAAATAGGTTTGTTGTTGTTTTGTTGATAACGTCTGCCAATTTGGAACTTGTTGGTCAACAACTTGCCAACTCCAGTGCGTGAATGCAGTATAGTCAGGACTAGTATAATAAGATAACCAAGGTAAATACGTATTATTTTTTGTCGTGTTGATGAATTGTTGACCAATCAAATGATAAGACTCTGTACAAGGTAATAGCGCCAACATTGCATTTGTTGCATCACCACGTTTAATGGCTTGTTCCATATGATCGAGATATGCTAAGTTATGTACATCAGGTAGAATATCCAAACTTGCTGGACTAGCTAACAAAGCTTCATGAGCTAATTCTTCATCCGATGACTGTGGTTGAGCCGCCTGTTGTGATACGGTTAGTTTTTTGGTTGCTAAATCAAATAATTTTCCAAAATAATTTGTGTAATAGGTATCTTGGGCAACATAATAATCCCTTTGAGTTTGTGGCAAATTATCTGAAGCGATTCCCTGTACAAATGATGTTTGATAAATATTTTTTCGGATATCATCTGATTGTTCCAATAAATAATTATGAAAAATCATTTCTTTTCCTCCATTTGAACATCTACCCAATGATTTAAGGGACCATGTCCATGACCAACATTGATTGTCTGGCGAATGGCTTCATAAGTAAATTGCTTTGCTTTTGGCATAATATCCTTTAATGCGTACCCTTTAGCTAAGTTGGCAGTAATAAAGGCAGACAGTGTGTCTCCTGTTCCATGAGTTCGATTTGTTTTAATTCCTGGCATTGTTAACCATTCTGACGTACCATCAGCATATAGTATATAATCGGCATATTCATTTTGTGAATTTGGGCGATGACCGCCCTTAATCAAGACATTTTGTGCACCCATTTTTTGTAATTTAATTGCCGCTTCTATGACATCATTATCAGTGACTAAAGTTTTTTTGACTAGGACTTCTGCTTCCGGTAAGTTAGGCGTAATTAGGAATGCAAGGGGTATTAATTCAGCTTTTAAAGTGTTAATGGCTTCATCACTCAATAAATGTGCGCCCCCTTTTGCAACCATAACTGGATCAACAACTAATTTACCAAAATTGTTTTTTTGCCAACCTTGAGCAACTGCATGGACACGATTAGCATCTAGTAAAGCGCCCGTTTTAGCGGCTTTAATATCTAAGTCATCCGCAATGCTTTTAAATTCTTCTAAAATAAACGTTGTTGGAATTGTATACTGCCCTTGAACGCCATACGTATTTTGCGCAGTTAAACCAACAACAATTGTTGCAGCATAAACTTGTTGATTATGGAATGTTTTTAAATCAGCATTAATGCCTGCCCCTCCACTGGCATCTGTTGTCGCAATTGTAATGACCTGTGGTACTTCTATCATGATTCCTCCCAAATATGTGGTAACTAAAAAGCACAAATAATCAGGAAATCCTGGTTATTTGTGCTTGAAAATGCAAGTTTACCATTACTTTCCTTCGTTAGTCTTAACTAAACAGGTTCAAAGGGTCTGTTTTAAAAACATCTCAGCATAAAGCCCCCCTAGTAAATTATTTAATTACAACATGATTATTGCACTTAACATAGGACAAGTCAACGCTTTCATTATGCTTTAAGCTTTAGATGGCTAATGGCAAAATAGTTTGTTTTATAAGTTATTGGCTAGTGCTAAAATTTCGGTGATTAACATATTCAGTCCATTCTCATATAGGTCTAAATCAAAAGATTCATTTGCAGCATGAGCCGTTGATGGTTCATTAGTTGGTAAAACACCAAAGCCAACACCATTAGACATTAAACGTCCAAATGATGCTCCGCCGTTAACACCGGTTTCAGGCAATTGTCCAGTTACTGATTGATAAGCATTGGCCAATAATGTCACTAACTTATCCTCTGGATCGACGTAGTGTGGCACAAGTCCAGCCGGATCACGAACAATATTAGTTAACCATGGTTCGTCTTGGATAATTTGATCAATCGTTTGCTGCTCGTCAAAAGCTAATGAATAGCGGAAGTTTAGATTAATATGACCTGTCTCACCAGGAACAAAGTCAGTTATGCCAATATTTTGACTTGTTTTACCAAGTTTTGGCTCGGTTTTACCATAACCCGAATGTTCACCATAAGGATCTTGATGTAACTTTTCACCAATAAATGCTAAAAATTTTGCAGCTTGTCCACTAAATGGGTAGTCTTTTAGAAAATTAGCTAAGTATGTCGCAGCATTTTTTCCAGTTTCTGGTCGTGCGGCGTGTGTTGCAATCCCTTGTAACTTTAATGTGATGTTATTATCATGTTCAGTTAGTGAACCAGAAACTTTGTGGCTATCGCAGTATTTTTGAAATGATGGCTTAACTTCAGCCGTTGATAGACCTGTTAGTATCGCTGTTGCAGACCCTGGTAGAACATTTGTTGCTGAGCCGCTGTGAAATGATAATAATTTTAGCGGTGCATCTGCATCGTTAGTTGCATCAAAATATAGATCTAGTTGACTAATACCTTTCTCACCATAAGAAAGATGAGCAGAGCCATCAGGTGAGAAACCATATTGTAATTGCCCTTCTTCAGCAAAATATTGATGCATATCAGCCCATTCGCTTTCTTCATCAGTCCCGATAATAAAACGAATTTGATGCTTTAAAGGTAAATGTGCATCTTGTATTGCTTTAATTGCATAGTAAGTTAGCATAACAGCAGATTTCATATCGTCAGCACCACGTGCATAGATATGATGATCTGCTTTAATGGTTGGTACAAACGGTTCTGTTTCCCATTGATCAATATCATTAACGGGGACAACATCTACGTGTACAATGACGCCAATTGGTTGCTTGTCATTTTCCGGACCGATATAAATATAGCCAGCACGATTGCCAACTGTACCAATTTTTTCAAAGCCATCACGTTGTGCTAACGACATCATAAAATCAAGAGCTGCTTTTGGACCCGGTCCATAAGGTGCAGTCATCGTAGCGTTTGTATCGTCACGCACTGAGGGAATTTTTAATAAGCCAATTAAATCATTTAACCATGCATCTTGGTATATTGTCGTATCTATTTCGTTCATTTATTGCAATCCTCCAAATAAATCTTCATCATGTTGCCATTATATTAACAATAAATGAAATAATATGCAATATTTTTATTTTATTTAGTATAAATAACCAAAAAAGTTGAACTTACTGAATAATAACAGTAGTCCAACTTTTTTTGAGATACATTCATCTTCGTATCTTATATTTTTAATAAATTTTAAACGAGATTATGACTGAAAATAGCTTGGTAAAGAGCAGTTGTTGTTGCATTTGCAAGACGAGTTGGTCGTTTTGCAACAGGAATCTGATTAATTCCGGCAGCCTTCAATGTCTGCTTTGCCCATGCCTTTGTGCCAAATAAAATCATTATATTGCCTCCTTAATCTTTTCTGTATTCTTGTTTTGATGAATAAATATTTCATTCATCTACCTTCACCATAATACAAATAATGATTAGAATGCAAGTCGGATTTTTATTAATCGTTAACTAATAATTACCATTAAAATTGGAATAACGACTAACATTAACAATGTCGTTTGTGTAATACTAATGGATGCAAATTTATAATCAGCTTTAAATTGTAATGCCATAACTGCAGCGTTCGTCATAGCAGGCATAGCGGCCTGAATAATAAATACTTGTTTTAACAATAGTGGCAAATCAAAAGGCATCAAGATAAGTGCCATTGTTAATGGTGCTAAGACAAATCGACTAAGCGATAGAGTGATGGTTTCTTTATTTGGTAGTAAATCTTTTTTAGGCGTTTTAGCAATGGCAAAACCAATAAATACTAAAGCTAATGGCACGTTGGTGTCACCCAATTCTGTTAAATCGGTTACTAAAAATGCAGGTAATTTAATATTTAAAAAGACAAATAGTAATGCCACAATTAAGGCAATCATTGGTGGGTTTAAGATACCAGATAGTGTTTGTCGTAAATTAAAATGTTTATTATTATGATTACCATCAATAGAAATCATATAAACACCAATTGTCCAAAAAACTGTGGTATTAGCCATATAGTAAATGAGAATATACGGTAAACTTTTTGTACCAAATAATGCCATGTTTACTGGTAAACCAACGGTGATTGTGTTGGAATTAAATAACAATGATTGAAAAAGGCCTTTATGCTTTGGATCAACGTGAATTAATCGCGCAATAATAAAAGAAAGCGCCAATAAAAGCATCATACTTGCGATTGGAAATAATAAATTTGTTCCCATTGATAAAAGTGTTTTGGGTGTAAAATCTTGCGGAATATGAACGATTAAATAAGCTGGCATCGCTACTTTTGTGATAAAGCCAGATAAAAATTTACTAATCCGACCATCAGAATCGTCAAAAACATTTCCTTTTATTAAAACAAATCCAATGGCAACTAAGCCTAAAATCATTAAAACACCAGTAATACTGTGAGCTAAGTCATCCATGTAACCCGTTATTCCTTCTTTCTATAAAAAAATTAAATAAAAAAGATGACATATCGCCATCTTCATCAATGATATTAATTAAAATTATGACTCTGATTAGCTACCTTTAATGTATCCATTACTAATTCAAGTTCTTCTTCATTTAAGTGATCATGATCAAATATCTCTTGATGATATAAAATGCCTGCGACTGCACCTACTAGAGACATTATCCGGTTAGATTCACCAGGTAATGTTTTTGCTAGCGAAATTGCTTCATTAAAACTTTCACTATTCAATATGACCCATATTGTCGCTTCCAGTGTGTCAACAACATATCCTGAAGTATGTAGTGAATCAATCGACTCACTTTTTAAATCAGGTTTATTTAGTCCTTGGAAAGCTGATAAATATTGTGCGAATATTTGATGTTGGGCATAGTATTCGTAAGAACTGCTGACCGCTTGATCAACTGCTTCAACTAGCGGAATGTTTTGCAAAAGATTGTTCACTAACATTGCGTAGATACCACTTGCAATTAATGATTGGGGATGATTATGAGTTAATCCTGTAATTTGGTGTAGTACTAGCATGGCAGGATCATGTGCCACAAAATCTTCACCATATTTTGCTCTCAAATATAAAACGACAGGTGTAATATGCATTAATGCCCCATTACCATTATCAGAAATTTCGCGACCACCAGAATTAAATGGGTCATTAGTACGTTCATATTTATTTAATGCAAAAGTAGTTGTGTCACCAACAGTGGTAGGCTTTTCAGAATGACTAGTATAGGTACCATACTGATACCAACTCAGATAACGTGACATCATGTCAGTTAGATTATAACCATATGACAAACTACTAATTGTTGCTAATGTTAAGGCGGAGTCCCCACTCCATGATGTCTGTTGACCATCGACTTGCCGCCGTGCTATTAAATCACCAGTAACCAAACCTAGTGTACTGTTATTTAGTGGACTATACGGTAAAACCATGTAAAACTCCATCCTTTCAAGAATCTAATTGTAACACTCATGTAAACTGTTGGCAAATTACACTTGAATACATTATAATTATTTGTGAACATTTAAAGGAGTAAATCATGATGGAATCAATACAAGACGAGGAATTTGATATTTTTTCATTAGAATTACTAAGAGATCATTTATTACCAGAATTATTACAAAATGATCTATCTGAGATTACTTATTGGGCTGGTAAATCATTAGCAACGCAATATGAGTTAAAAGGTATTAATGAAATTCAAAACTTTTTTATGTCAGCCGGTTTTGGTTATCTAACACAGATGACACAAAAATCTGCAGAACAAACGTGGCTATTAAATGGTCCTGTTATTGAAAAAAGATTGACTGATAATGTTGATGCAAGTTTCTCGTTAGAAGCTGGCTTTTTGGCACAACAAGTGCAACAACTGGCACAATGTGGTGCAGAAGCACAGTGGACAAGTGATAAAACAACGGTCACATTTACAGTCATGACGGAAGAACCAGTTAACCTACCAAGTTAGATCATCATTAAAAAAAGAGCGTGTCATAAATATTAGGCTGAATTGACTAGTAGTTATGGCATGCTCTTTTTACGATGTATTGGATTATTAATTAAATGAACCTGTAAATTTGTAGATTGGATATCCTTGTGAAGCAAATTTTTGCTCATACTCAGTTTCGACGTTATCAATCATTTTTTCAGCATCTTCGTGTAAATTTAATGAAATACCCGTTGGTTCAAAATGAATGCCAAAATTAGCAAAAGAGCATAATGAATATTCAAATAAACCACGATTATCTGTTTTAAATTCTATTTTCCCACCTTCTGGTAGCACCTCTTGATAACTCTTTAAAAATGATTGATAAGTTAAACGACGAGATTCATGACGATTTTTGGGCCATGGATCTGAGAAATTTAGAAATAACTTACTAATTTCCCCCTTATCAAAGTACGTGTCTACACCTGCACCGTCACCATAAATAAATTTTAAGTTTGGTAATGATGCATCATCTTCTGCTGCTTTTCTACCTGCAACTGCAACTGCAGCTTCTTGTATTTCCATTCCAATAAAATTAATATCGGGATATTTTTTCGCCATGCCAATAATGAATTGCCCTTTGCCAGTGCCAATTTCAATTTGTAATGGTTGTTGCTTGTCAAAAATTTCTTGCCAATGTCCCTTTAATGAGACAGCACGTTCTTGATTAATGACAAGATCAGTATGCTTTTCTAGCCAAGGTTGTGCCCATTTTTTATTTCTTAAACGCACGAGTCTTTCTCCTTTGTGTGTTTTTGTTAATTTTTTGTTTCGTATACCAGAATACCAAAAAGCCCCCAACTACGACAAGACATATTATATTTTGCAATAATAAGTTAATACTTGGATGAGCAATAAATGAAACTAGTATCCAAAAGAGTTCAGTCATAATCAACCAAGGCAATACGGCTTGCTGAAAAGCTCGTACGCGCTCTAAAGCGGTTATTGGATATAAAAAGTTAAAAACAATGTGTTGATGGACATCATTAAGTGGTAACAGTTGTAAGACCAATAAATAGAATAAAATTAATAACAAGATGGTTTGTAACCATCCTGAAGTTAACCAAGCTGCAAAACCGCCAATAATTGTTAACCGTAACCAAAGTTTTAAATATTGTGTTTGTCTAATAAATGCAGTCACAAATAATTTTGTCATGCCATTTTGTTGTTTATCTGGCCAATGATTAATCATCGTATCTGCCCAAGCTTGGCGTTTAACACGGGGTGCAATACCAGGAACATCAACAAAAAGATTGAAGAAGGATAGGACAATAAATTGATGATTGTCTTCTGCCAGCATTAATTGTCGCCAATTGACTAATTTTGATGCCTGTTGGTTTGCAAATTGTTGCTGCTTTCTGGCAATGCGGTCTGTTAGCATCATTTTTAAAATCACCAATACAATCGTATATATCATGATTAATAGTAGTGATTTTGTCCATAACCTTAACATCATTGGCCAGAGCAACATGACTAACAAACATTCTATCAAGCCATTGACACATATGCTGTAGATGGTTGCTTGTTTGATTAATTTTCTTAGTACAGATTCATCACCTAATAAAGTCGTTGGATCAGCTGATTTTAAGAAGTTTGTTGGATTTTTGAACAAGAAAAATGTTAGTAAAACAATCATGACTAATAATGATTTTGTTCCCCAATTAACTGGTGCTGTTTGCCAAATAGAACGATATGCCAAGGCTGCTGCTCCTGCTAAAATAAATAAAGCTAAAACAGCATGATCATTGAACACGTATCGCAGATATTTTAGATAGCGTTGCCAGCGCTTAGCTAGTCGTTCTTTGAATAAATGATTTAATTGCATGATTTTTTATCCTTCGTTACCTGCTAATTCTGGCACTAGTTTTGCAAAATCTGCTGCTGGTCCAGTCGCAGCAACTTGTCCTTCCTTAAGATAAACAAATTGATCTGCATGTCCAGCAATCGTTTGTAATACATGGGTCGTTAGTAGAAAACTCGTGCCATTTTTTTTGCGTTGGTCAATTAATGACAATAAATCATTTACAGCTATAACATCCAATCCTAAGAATGGTTCGTCAATGATAAACAATTTTGCGTCAGTTATAAATGCCATCACAATCATGACTTTTTGACGCATACCTTTTGAAAAGTGTGTTGGGAACCATGATAACTTATCATCCAATCGAAACATTTTTAAAAGTTTTTCTGCTTGCTGCCAAGCAGCTTTTTCATCAAGATGATAAGCAGCAATTGTTGTTGTTAAGTGTTCTTTTAGAGTAAGTTCTTCATAAACAATGGGTTGTTCTGGAATATAAGCGATCTGTGCTTTATAAGCAACAGGTTGCGCTAGTAGTGTTAAATTATTTAGTGTAATGGTTCCCTGCTTAGGCATTAATAAACCAATGATGTGGTTTATTGTTGTTGATTTTCCAGATCCATTTAAACCAACTAAAGCAGTCAGACTACCAGTAGGTACGCTAAATGACACGTCATTTAATACGGTTAGTTGACCATAGCCACCGGAAAGATGTTGTATTTCTAAACTCATAATGTTTCACCTGTATTTCTAAGTGTTTATTCTATTTTAACAAAAAATAGCCCAATATTTATACCAGACAGAAACTATAATTAACTGTATAATGAAATTAAAGTCAGAGGAGGAAATAAAGATGTCAGATGTATTTGATAAGATTATTGCTGGTGAGATTCCTTCATATAAAGTATATGAAGATGATGATGTGTTAGCTTTTTTGGATTTAACACAAGCAACACCTGGTCACACGTTGGTTGTGCCTAAGCAACACGTTGCAGACATTTATGAATATAGTGATGAATTAGCAGCACGTGTATTGAGCGTCTTGCCTAAGATTGCACGCGCAATTAAGGCAAGTGATAATCGTATTATCGGCTTAAATATCATTAATAATAATGGTGAAGCAGCTGGTCAGTCAGTCTTTCACTCACACTTCCACTTGTTACCCCGTTATGCTGATGATGGATATGAAATTCCCGTACTAGATAATAGTGATAAAATGACTGATGAAATCTATAAGGAACGTGCACAAAAAATTGCCGCACAATTTGAAAAGGATTAATTATGCTAAAAAAAATCAAGATGCGCATCCTAAATTTTAAAAATGCAATTCAATATGAAAAAGACGCAATCAATCATATTAAAATTGCCGTCACTAATATTCAGAATTCATTAAAAGAAATTAACAAATTAATGGATGATTTGCAGAAACAGATTAGTAAGTTAAACTTTAAAAATAAGCCACATCTTGAACGCATAGATGAAGCACAAACACGAATAACAGAGACTTTAGCAGCATTTTCTAAAAAGAAGGATAAGTAGTCAAGTTAATTCTGTCACAAAATGAATAAAAATTTACATATTTTTACTGATTTTGATTGCAGCAGATTATATGACACTAAGGCCGTGAATCTAACCATTTTAATTTGGTAGATTCGCGGTTTTTTAAGTATGTCCAAAAGATTGTAGAATATTACTTTATCTTCTTATATTAAGAATGATGTATTTATCAATCATTATCCATTTGATTTTTAATTTAAATGAGAGTAAAATTACAAACGTTCGTTTTTACGAATAAATATGCACAGTTTTAAATGTGAAGTGAGGTCTTTTGATGAATCAGAAAGATAGTGCCTCATTTTTTGGTCAACCACGAGGTTTAATGACTTTGTTCTTTACTGAAATGTGGGAGCGCTTTTCATATTACGGTATGCGAGCCATACTATTGTTTTATATGATTTATGCAGCTGATAAGGGTGGCTTAGGTTTCAATGCAGTTACCGGTGCTGCCATTATGTCAATCTATGGTTCGATGGTCTACCTATCTGGTATTATTGGTGGTTATTTGGCAGATCGTATCCTAGGATCTTGGCGTACCGTATTCTACGGTGGTGTGCTAATTATGTTTGGACATATTGCACTATCTATGCCTTTAGGATCGACTGGGTTATTCAGCTCGATATTATTAATTACTCTTGGTACTGGATTATTAAAGCCAAATGTTGCGACAATGGTTGGTAATCTTTACGATAAAGATGATGAACGTCGTGATGCAGGCTTTTCTATTTATGTTTTTGGTATCAATTTAGGGTCTTTTGTATCACCGATCTTAGTTGGTTGGTTCCAGGTTAACGTAAATTTCCATGTTGCCTTTTCATTAGCAGCGATTGGTATGTTTATTGGTCTCGTACAATATGTGATTGATGGGCGTAAGCATTTGCAAAATATTTCAAAATCTGCACCTTCCCCATTACAACCAGAAGAAATGAAATCATTGGCTTGGAAATTAATTGTTGGCATTATTGTTATCGTTGGTTTCTTGATGATTTTGCATGCCAAAAATGCGCTAAATATTAATACTATTATTAATTTATTAACGTTTATTGCTATTTTGGTACCAATTCTTTATTTTGTTGTGATGTTGACTTCAAATAAAACAACGAAGTTTGAACGACGTAAGGTTGTTGCGTACATACCATTATTTATTGCAGCAATGTTATTCTGGGTGATTGAGGAGCAAGGATCGGTGGTCCTAGCACTATTCGCATCAAACCAAACAGCACTTCATGGGATACCGGCTTCTTGGTTTCAATCATTGAATCCATTGTTTATCATGTTGTTCACTCCTTTCTTTGTCTGGCTATGGTCAAAGAAACTAAAAGATAAGCAACCAGCAACGGGTGTTAAATTCGCCTTGGGACTTGTGTTTGCAGGTTTGTCATATGTTTGGATGGCATTTCCTGGCATGTTGTTTGGTGTTCATAATCATTTTAACCCACTCTGGTTAGTTGCTTCTTGGGCGTTAGTTGAAATTGGAGAAATGCTTATTTCACCAGTTGGTTTATCAGCTTCTGCAAAGATGGCACCTGTTGCCTTTCAAGCGCAGATGTTAACTGTTTGGAATTTGTCTGATGCAACTGCACAGGCTGCTAACGCACAACTAGTAAAGCTATATGCACCGAATACTGAAATCATGTATTTCCTAATTATTGGTTTTGTGACAATAATCGCTGGTTTCTTGTTATGGGTAGCCACAAAGAAAATTAAAATTTTAAATGATAGCTTAAGTGAAACAAATTAAATAAAAAGACATGTCAGAGTCATGCTGATATGTCTTTTTTTGTATTTATTTACCCATTTGCAATTTTAATTCCATGACTGCATCCCGCAAATTAGCTGCCTCCTCGAAATCAAGACGCTTTGCTGCTGACCGCATTTGATCTTCCAAATTGTTAATCATAGCATTTTGATCATCACGAGCCATATCTTTAAAGGCAACGTCTGTAAAACTACCCTGATTTGTAGACTGATCATTATCGGCAGTATGACTAATTGAAATAAGGTCACGAATATCCTTTTTAATGGTATGCGGTGTAATATGGTTATCTGTATTATATTGTATTTGAATTTGACGACGCCGTGCTGTTTCATCCATTGCTTCTTGCATTGAAGCTGTGATAACATCTGCATACATAATAACATGGCCATTTTCATTACGTGCGGCACGACCAATCGTTTGAATTAAGGAACGTGTGTTGCGCAAAAATCCTTCTTTGTCAGCATCAAGAATGGCGATTAATGAAACCTCGGGCACATCAATACCTTCACGTAAGAGATTAATTCCAACCAGAACATCAAACTTACCTAATCGAAGATCTCGAATAATTTCAGTACGTTCCAATGTCTTTATATCAGAATGGAGATATTTCACCTTAATCCCAACATCTTCCAAATAGTCTGTTAAATCTTCTGCCATTTTTTTAGTTAGTGTGGTGACAAAAACACGTTCATCACGATTGACGCGTTTATTAATTTCACCGATTAAGTCATCAATTTGCCCCATAACTGGACGTACTTCAATTTCTGGATCAAGCAAACCTGTCGGTCGAATAATTTGTTGTGCAACATCTTCTTTTGCAACACGTTCATTTTCATAATCTCCCGGTGTTGCTGACATATAGATGATTTGATTAACATGTTTTTCGAACTCTTCAATACGTAAAGGTCGATTATCTAATGCTGAAGGTAACCGGAAACCGTAATTGATTAAAGTTTCTTTTCTAGCACGATCACCTTTATACATGCCACGTACTTGCGGCATGGTAACATGTGATTCGTCAACAATAATCAAAAAATCATCTGGGAAGAAATCTAGTAGTGTAAATGGTGGTTCGCCTGGTGCACGTCCGTCCATATGACGTGAATAATTTTCAATGCCAGTTGTGAACCCCATTTCGCGAATCATTTCAATATCATATTCTGTACGTTGCTTTAAACGTTGTGCTTCTAGTAGCTTCCCCTCTTTTTCAAATTTCTGTAATTGATCATCAAGTTCAGCTTGAATGGTTTTGAGCGCCCGCTCACGAATGGCATCATTAGTCATAAAGTGAGTGGCAGGGAAAATAGTTGCTAAATCTAATTCAGCAGTAACTTCACCAGTTAATGAATCAATTTCACGAATACGATCAACTTCATCACCAAAAAATTCAATTCTAATAGCCTTCGCATCAGATGAAGCTGGAAATACTTCTAATACATCTCCACGAGCTCGGAAACGGCCGCGCTGAAAATCAATATCATTACGTTGAAATTGAATATCAATTAGTTGATGCATTAACGTATTTCTGTCCAATATATCACCAACACGAACATTAATAACATGATCATGATACTGTTCTGGGCTACCTAAACCAAAAATTGAAGAAACCGACGCAACAACGATGGTATCATTTCTTGCTAGCAAAGAAGCGGTCGCAGAATTACGTAATTTATCAATTTCATCGTTAATTGAAGAATCTTTTTCAATATAAGTATCTGACGACGGTACATAGGCTTCAGGTTGGTAATAATCATAATAAGAAACGAAATACTCAACAGCATTATTTGGGAAAAATTCTTTAAATTCTCCATATAATTGTCCAGCCAACGTTTTATTGTGGGATAACACTAAAACCGGCTTTTTTGCTTGTGCAATAACGTTTGAAATTGTAAAAGTTTTCCCCGTTCCAGTTGCACCTAAAAGGATTTGTTCCTTGATACCGTTTTTCAAACCATTAACTAATTTTTCAATAGCTGCTGGTTGATCACCAGTTGGTTGATATTTTGATACTAATTGGTAGTCATTATCATTGCGACGATTAATCATGTGTGTTATAACTCACTTTCTTGCCGAAAATAAAAGAATAACTAAGGGGAATTTTATTTAAATAACCCCTTTCATCCTAATTGAAAATAGCTTAATTTATTATGCCAAGATTGAATTTTTAATCGGCATTAAAAATACCAATGTAAATACGCTGTAGCTTTTCAGATCCAGGGAAGTGTTCGTTTAATAACTCTGGTAATACTTCCTTGATAAAGTATGCAACACTAGGCATATCCCTGAATGCAAAAATTGTTTCTAAACTCTCTTTATAAATTTCAGTAAATACTGGTTCTGGATTACCTTTTTGTAGTTCACCAAAAGCTTCATATAATAAGTCGACTTTATCTGCAACTGATAAGATACGCCCCTCTAATGTATCATCCTTACCCTCATGCAGTCGACGTTTGTAAATTTCTTGTAACTCTTCGGGAATCTCTGTACGAATAAAATTATCCGAGAGCGTGTCTTCAACATCTGCTAACATATGTCTCAATGTTGATGATGCATACTTTACAGGTGTTCTGATGTCACCAATAAAACGTTCAGTTAAATCATGATTCAGTGCTTTTTCATATAACATACGCCAATCAACTTCATTGCCGTGTGCTTCCTCAATATCACCAAGAAATTGGGCCGCTTCAGTCACTTTCCAAGAATGTGCAGCTACCGAATGTGGCTGATATTTAAAATAACCAGGTGCTCGTGTAATCATTTCTAGCTCGTTTAATCCCGATAAATATTGATGCATTCCCATTAGTTTGAGCCTCCTCATAAAATAAACATTTTCACTATGTTACTTTTAAGTCTATAAAAAAGCAAGAAAAAAAGCCACAATTCTGTGACTTTTCTATTCAAATTAGTATGAACCTAAAATAGTTACTTTATACTTATCAGAATTAGCACTTTGAATTAGGTAGGCTTGCATACCTGTCGAAGCTTCGATTTTAATTTTAACAGAGACTCCTTTTGGCAAATAATTTGGTGCACTCTGCGCGATATAATTTGCAAAGCTTTCGATTTCAGTTGCTGAGTAGAACTGTGTCGAAACAGTTACAATGAGCCCTTTTAAATTATTACCTTCATATGATGCTTGACCGGTGACAGAAGATAGATTTGGGAAAAAACTTTCGATATTATCCGTAAAATTAACAAAACTAGTATTTAATTTTGTACCAACGGATTTTGCATTATCTGTGTCTGCTTGCATTGGCAAGACAACCGTTTGATTATTAAGATCTGTCCAATTACCTAAATTATCACCAGACTTTGAAACATTCCAACTATAATAGTTACCACCGGCTAATGAATCATCTTTTGCTTGTGCGTACATTGCAACATAAATTGGCGTATTATTACTAATGCCGTTAATTTTGCGATAACGTTTTACAATTTCATTAGCAATTTCTCGACCATGGCTGATGCGATCTGCATTACTAATATCTTGCGTGTAACTAGCACCATATTGCTCTTTTTGATAGGTATCTTGTGTGTTCATTGCTAAACCTAAAACAATACCATTTAATTTGAGGTTATTACCTTCTTTGGTCATGAAATCCTGTTCTTCGATACTTTGAAGATAAATAGGATTACGACTATCATCATATTTACCGTTATCTTCAGGATTAAGACCAAGTTGATTACTACTTGATTTACGAGCTAACCAATTATTTGCAGTGTTAGTTGTCAAATATTGACCCTCTTGGAAAATATATTTTGAAGTACTGAAGTGCTCTTTAGAAAAATCTAATAAGCCATTTTCAAAGCTCACTTGATTAAAGGTATTATTTTCTTGAGAAGCTGTCACGCCTCGTGCTTTACTAGTTAGATAACGACCATTTTTAATCACTGTCTGATAAGACGAGTTATTATTTTTACTAGTTATTTGAATACCCTTTTTTGAACTTGATTTTGTTGTCGTTGTTTTATTACTATTTGTGTTTGAAACGGAAGAAGAATTCTTAGAAAAAAAGTTTCCAAAGAAAACTAACGCTGCAACTAACACAGCGACAACTCCAATGGTAGATAACCATTTTACTGCACGCATACTTGTTCTCCTTTAAACTAAATCGCGTTTAATTTAGCAATTATTCATTATCATTAGTATCCATAATATCACGCAATTGTTTTTCTGACCAAATTTCTATGCCAAGATCTTGTGCCTTTGTGAGTTTAGAACCTGCGTTCTCTCCAGCAATCAATAAATCAGTTTTTTTAGAAACAGAGCCAGCAACAGTTGCTCCTTGTGTTTCTAACCAAGCAGTAGCTTCACGTCTAGAAAATGAAGACAGCGTCCCAGTCAAAACAATCTTTTTATCTGTAAATAGTGGATTGTCAATGGCCTTTGCATGTGAAGTGAATGTTAAGTTAACACCTAGCAATTTAAAATCAGCTAATAATTCTTGTGCTTGATTAGTGGCAAAATATTGCGTAATACTATCACCAATAATGAGTCCCATACCAGGTAATTTTGAAATTTCTTCAGCTGTTGCATTGGCAATTGCGTCTAGTGAACCAAATTTAACAGCAATCGTTTTGGCTGCTTTTGCACCAACATTTCGAATACCCAAACCGAACAACAACCGTTCAACTGAATTAGACTTGGAAGTAGTAATGGCGTTTAATAAATTATTAGCAGCCGTATCACCAAATTTATCTAATTGGATTAAATCGTCATATGTTAGACGATAAAGATCTGTTACTTTGGTAATTAATTGGTGTGCTAACAATTGTGAAATGATTTTCGGACCAAGACCATCAATGTTCATTGCATTACGTGAAGCAAAATGTGTTAATGATTCCTGTACCTGAGTTGGACAAGCAGGATTAATACATCTTAGTGCGACTTCACCATCAACGTGGACTAAAGGTTGATGACAAGTAGGACAATTTTTGGGCAGCTCATATGCAACGCTTGTTTCAGAACGCTTATTTAATAGAACTTTACCAACTTCTGGGATGATATCACCAGCCTTATGTAGTGTTACGACATCACCGATGCGAATATCTTTTTCTTGTAGATAGTCAGCATTGTGTAGCGACGCTCTTGCAACTGTCGTACCCGCTAATTGAACGGGCGTCATGACTGCTGTTGGCGTCACAGCACCAGTTCGACCAACTGTCCATTCAATATCCAAAACAGTTGTATTTGCCTCTTCAGGTGGAAATTTATAAGCAATTGCCCATTTAGGAACTTTTACTGTATTCCCTAATTCGTCATGGTAATTTAAATTATTTACTTTAATGACGATACCGTCGATGCCATATGCTAAGGTATCTCTGGCTGCCGTTTGTGAGACAATATAGTTTTCAATATCTTGCATATTGTTAATCACACGATTAGTTGTATTGGTAGGCAATCCTAAATCATTTAATTTGAGTAGTAAATCAGACTGTTGCGACACATGTAAATTTTTTATTGGATCAACAGCTTGATAGAAAAATGCTGCCAACTTTCGCTTTTTTGTAATTTGTGGATCTAATTGCCGTAATGAACCAGCTGCTGCATTACGAGGATTAGCAAATGTTGGGATACCGTCACGTTCTCGACTTTCGTTTAAATTAACAAACGCCTGTTTTGGCATATATATCTCTCCACGAACCTCAACAGATAGTGGTTCGTTAAGATCGATCGGAATACCTTTTATTTGTTTGATATTCTTGGTAACGTCTTCGCCAATATTACCATCACCACGTGTAGATGCTTGTATTAAATGACCATTTTCATAAATAATACTAATGGCTAAACCATCGATTTTTAGTTCAGCATTATATGATAATGGCTCAATAAATGATTTTTGCGTATTATCTAACCAACTAGATAATTCATTAAATGAAAAGACATCACCTAGTGATAGCATTGGTACGTCATGTTGTACTTTTGGTAATTCAGACTTTGTTTTATGACCACCAACTTGGTGTGTAATAGAGTCACTGCTAACTAATTCAGGAAAAGCATTTTCTAGTTCTTCTAAACGTTTATAAACTTGATCATACTCAGCATCCTCAACAGTCGGGGCATCTTTTTCATAATATTCTACCGCCCACTTTTGCAACTGCTCTTGTAGTTGGGCCATTTTTTCAGCTGCTTTCGCTGGATTTGTTAGTGTAACCTCTGACATGATCAATCTCCTATCTATTTTTCAACTTTATTAATAGGTGCAAAAGCAGCCAGTAATCTTTTAATACCTTGGTTAGGGAAAGCAATATCTAATTCTTTATCCTCCCCTTCACCAGTAATTTTAATGACGTGTCCGATTCCCCACTTCTTATGTTGTACGGCATCACCAATCGTCCAATCTTTCTTTTCAGCACCAGTACTTGTTGTACTTGGCTGAGCTTGACTAACCGATTGTCGAGCTTGACGACGACCACTAAACGTGACACCTTGCGCGACATTGTTACGTTGATTAAATGGCAGGTCATTTTCACGATTTCTTGGTTGGAAACTATCACCATCATATTGTACCTTAATAAGTTTTGCGTCAATTTCATCAATGAATCTTGACGCTGGATTACTTGTTGTTCGACCATACAATAATCTTGAGAAAGCATTTGTTAAGTATAATTTTTCTTTGGCACGGGTAATACCAACATAAGCTAAGCGACGTTCTTCTTCTAATTGATCATCATCTATCGCAGCACGTGATAGTGGGAAAATATTTTCTTCCATACCAATTAAGAAGACAACTGGAAATTCCAGTCCTTTAGCAGCATGTAAAGTCATTAAGGTTACTTGATTACTACTATTTTCATCAACACTATCCAAATCTGATACCAGTGCTAATTCACCTAAGAAGTCAACATATTTAGAAATACTCTCATCTGTTGGCTGATAAGATTTATCGAATTCTTCAGTAACAGACAGAAATTCAGAAAGATTTTCCAGACGCCCTTCGTTTTCAGGTGTAGGTGTTTTTTTCAATTGTGTCTCGTAACCGGATTTATCCAGAATTGATTTTGTTAAATCGGTTAGGCTTAAATCAAATGACATTTGTTCTCTGAAGGTTGCAATCATCGTGGCGAACTCTGCCAGTTTATTTGCGGCACGTGTTGATAAATCAGGAATTAGTGCTGCATTGGCAGCGCTATCAAGTAATGTCCAATCTTTTTCTAGAGCAAAGCGGCGCAATTTTTCTAATGATGTTTGACCAATGCCACGTTTAGGTTCATTAACAATTCGTAAAAAATTTTCATTATCTGCTGGATTAGTTATTAGTGCTAAGTATGCTAAAATATCTCGAATTTCCTTTCGCTCGTAAAACTTAGAACCACCAACAACTGTGTAAGGGATGTTGGCTTTAACTAGAGCCTCTTCCACACCACGAGATTGCGCATTAGTTCGATAAAGAATAGCAAAATCTTTATAAGCATACTTTTTTGAATTGACAGCGTCACGAATTTCTTTAAGCACATACAGTGCTTCAGAACGATCAGATTGTCCACGAAAATAAGTGATTTTTTCTCCATCACCATTATCTGTCCACAACTTTTTAGCAATTCGTTCATTATTATTACGAATAACGGCATTTGCGGCATCTAAAATCGTTTGTGTTGAACGATAATTCTGTTCAAGCATGACCGTTTTTGCATCTGGATATTCCTTGTTAAAGTTTAGAATAATTTGCATATTTGCGCCACGCCAACCATAGATAGATTGGTCAGAGTCACCAACAACTGCTAAATTACGATGTTTTGCAGAGAGTAATGTTACTAATTCATACTGTGCATCGTTTGTGTCTTGATACTCATCGACATGAACATAGAGAAACTTTTCTTGATAGTATTGACGAACGGCCTCATCTTGATGAAGTAGTTCAATTGTTAACATAATTAGATCATCAAAATCTAGAGATTGCGCTAATGCTAACCGGTGTTGATATTCTTTATAGGTTTTACCAACAATTTTCTCAAAAGGTTCAGAGGCATGTTTTAAATACATGTCTGGTTTTTCCATAATGTTCTTTGCATTAGAAATCGCACCTAAAACAGCACGTGGCGTGTATTTCTCAATATCCACATTTAAATCTTTTAAAATACGTTTTACTAAAGTTCGTTGTGCACTGGCATCAATAATTGAAAAATCTTTTTTATAGCCCAATTTATCAATATCACGTCGCAAAATTCGCACAGCAAGTGCATGAAAAGTTGAAACCCAAACAGCTTCAGCATCTGCATCATCCACAAGCTGGCCAATACGCTCTTTCATTTCACGAGCTGCTTTATTGGTAAACGTAATTGCTAAAATACGCCATGGGTGCACATCTAAATCTTTAATGAGATGTGCGACACGGTGTGTTAACACCCGTGTCTTTCCTGAACCCGCACCAGCCATTATTAAAAGTGGTCCTTCAGTTGTAACAACAGCTTCAGCTTGCTTATCATTCATACCCGCAAGTAACGGATTCATATTATTTCTCCCTTCAAATCATCAACTTGAACTTCTTTCAATATTTTAATGGCGAATCTTTTTTCCCCAATACTGATACAAATCTACTTTTAATGCCCCATTATACAACTTACGTTTTTTCGTAGCCTTTTGACCAAATGCATTTTCAAATTCTTCATCTGATGTCAAAATATATTTAGACCATGTCGGCATATGATTATAAATGTGCCCCATTTGGCTATATAATTGTCGAGCAGCTGTTTCATCACCCAAACGCTCACCATATGGGGGATTAGCAACTAACACACCATTAATTTTGTCAGTTGACCAATCAGCCGCAGCTAATTGTTTAAATGTAATGTCATCACCAACACCTGCAGCTTCTGCATTAGCTTTTGCAATGGCAATCATATTTTCGTCGATATCAAAACCGCTAATATCTAACGGCTCATCAAAATTAATCATGCTACGCGCTTGTGCTTTGAGAGTCTGCCCAATCTTTTTATCAAACCAATCCCAATCAGTAATATCAAATTCACGATTTAATCCAGGAGCAATATTTCGACCAATTAAAGCAGCCTCAATAGCGATCGTTCCTGATCCAGTTGTTGGGTCAACAAATGGATTATCAGTGAACCAGTGTGCTAGTTTAACTAATGCAGCGGCCATTGTTTCTTTCAAAGGCGCACCACCTTTTTCAGTACGATAACCTCGTTTAAATAATGAATCACCAGTCGTATCAAGGGTAATCATGACATGGTTCTTATCAATTGCTGTTTCTAAAACATATCGTTGACCAGTTTCGGGCAAATAACTGTGAGTATGATATGCCTCAGATAAACGTTTAACGATTGCTTTTTTAGTAATTGCTTGGACAGTTGGTACTGAATGTAAGATTGAGTTCTTTGAACGACCATTCACAGGGAAATTGGCATCATAGGGTAATAAATCTTCCCAGGGAAATGCTTTTGTTTTTTCAAATAACTGGTCAAAAGTTTTGGCATCGAATTCTTGAACAACGATTTTGATACGATCGGCAACACGTAACCATAAATTTGCGCGGTAAATATCTTCTATATCACCATCAAAAAAAACACGGCCGTTCTCAGTTTGAGTTGCATAACCCATTTCTTTGAGTTCTCGTGCAACTAAGGATTCCATACCAGCTCCCATGGTTGCCATTAATTTAAAGTTTTTCATATTTACTTCTCTTTTCAGGTTGATACATTTTATTATAAATGAGTTTAAAAAATTGGGCAAAAAGAAAACCGACGCCACAAGGACGCCGGCTGCCGAATGTATTAGCTGTAAGCCATGTTTTGTTCTAAATAAAAATTGGCAATCTTTATTTAGTGGTAATCATCTATCTCAAACATTCCTGTTTCCCCGACCATCACTTCTTTTTGTTAGGTCAAGCGCCCCTACCAAAGTTTGGGTTGCCCGCTCGTGGGGTTTACCGCGTTCCACCCATCGTATTTCTTTGATGGTTCGTCACTGTGGCACCTTAACAGCTACTAAATCATAGATAAAATCCTTAGATTTTTCACTGGCCGTCATTTAACACAGTTAAATGCCTAGCCTTATTTTTTCAGCTAGCGCGAACACTACTAACATCACAGTTAGTGCGAGCATGGACTTTCCTCATGCAACATCAGTCACACGCAATCACCCACTAATACATCACGAATAATCATTATACACTTATTCAGCCGATTGTGTAGCACTTTCTTCAACAACGATATTTTCTACATCAGATGTCTTCTCAACACTACTTTCCTGGTTTCTCTTAAATTGCTCAGATGATGCGCCAAATACACGACGCTCCAAATTCGATAAACGCTTTAAGATATCCATATTTGTATTAACTGTAGGAGCCGGCGATGCTTTTGGTGTCGACGCTGGCGCTGCAGAAATTTGTTTTGTTAATTCTGCTACTTGATCTTTTAATTTTTGGTTCTGATTGTTGAGTTCATTAATATTCGTTTGGAAGGCTTGATAATCAGAAATAATCTCATCTAAGTAAGCATCTACATCCGTTATATCATAGCCAGTACCAATACGGGTCTTCTTAAAATCCTTGTTTAGAATTTCTTCACGAGTATGTTGCACGTTTTCCATCACTTGCACTCCTTAGTTTTCTTCTTATCCTAGTTTACCAGCTTTTTAAACAGATGACAAAGCTAGTTATGTAAAAAATAATATTTATTATGATCGTTATTGATCAAAATCATCGGCATTTTCTAACTGGTATTCATCAGCATATTCTTGCAGACGATCGAAATCAACTAATAAGATTGGATAATTATGATTTTCGGAAAATTTTTTCATAGCTTGATAATCATATTTTGCTCGTGATTTCTCAGCTTGTTGATCATAGAATATGACTGCACTTTCTGTATGCTTTAACATAAACTCTTGATATAATCGCAACTGTTGTGGATTTTGATAGTTTGATTGAAAAACAGAACTGCTAAAATCAACAGATTGTTTTAGTTCATTTAATCTTTCTTGCTTATTTTGTTGCCAACGACTACCAAAATCTAAAAATGGTACCATGAGTGCTATTTGAAAATTTAAAGATTGTTGTTCTTTTAGTTGTAAAGCCTCTTCAATAGCCCATTGTTCAATACCTAATTGTCCCCCTGTCAACAGCCATTCACAGCCATCCTCTACTTTCATGTTTAGAATTTTTTTTAGTGCATATTTAATTACAGTTAATTTTGGATCTTTTGTGTTAAAAATACCTAGTTCAAAACTACGAAATCCGGTTACCCAAAGACGATTCATTAATTATAAATACCTTTCTTAACTTATTTTTTCCTTACAAATTCCACTAAACTGTTACTATTGAACCACTTTTGGTATAATAACAAAGATAAAGTTTAATTTTAGGAGTTTATGATGACTTTTAATTATCCCAACGGACATTCATTTAATCAAAAAGCTTTTCGAAAACCTAGTGTTAATTCAGGTATTTCGCAAAGTAATCGCGGAATGTCATTAGAAGCCGATATTAATGCTGCGAATGACTATTATTTGGCAACTGAGCAAGCGGTTATACATAAAAAACCTACACCCATCCAAATTGTCAATGTGAGCTATCCGGCTCGTTCTGCAGCTAAGATTACAGAAGCGTATTTTCGGCAAGCTTCTACGACGGATTATAATGGTGTTTATAAAGGATATTATATTGACTTTGATGCCAAGGAAACAACCCATAAACGCTCTTTTCCTTTAAATAATATCCATGACCATCAAATCCAACATCTAAAAGCAATCGCAAAACAACATGGTTTAGCTTTCATGATTATTAGATTTACAGTTTTAAAAGAAACATACGTTGTCTGGGCCAACTTCATTTTTCAATATTGGGAAAATAAAGAAACTGGTCGAAAATCAATTCCTTATGAGGACGTTGTTAATGCAGGTGAATTAGTAGAACCTAAAGTCAATCCAACAACCCCTTATTTAATGGCCGTTGATAAATTATTAGCACAACGTAAACAAGAAGGAGATAACGCACTATGACAGAAGAGATGTCACGTGTTGAACGAGGACGTAACAACACGAAAAATCATAAACGGCCTTCTCAGCCAAAACAAAAAAAACCTAGTTCAAAATTTAAACGTGTTTTAAAGTATACGATTTGGTCGTTAGTTATTTTATTCGTTGTTGGTGGTTTAGCTGGAGCTGGTTTATTTGCTTATTATGCATCATCTGCACCAAAAGTGACGAATGCAGCTTTAGTTGGGACATCACAAACCAAATTCTTAGATAAAGATGGGAATGTTTTCTATTCAACAGGGTCAAAACGAGAAACCGCCAAGCAAAGTGAAATTCCCAAAGAAATGCGTATGGCTGTTGTTTCAATTGAAGATCGTCGCTTCTATAAGCATAATGGTGTTGATCCTAAACGTATTATTGGCGCAGCGTTTGCCAATGTCACTGGTTCATCACTGGGCTTACAAGGTGGGTCTACCCTGACACAACAATTAATTAAATTAACGGCATTTTCAACAAATGCTAGTGATCAAACATTAAAGCGTAAAGCGCAAGAAGCTTGGTTGGCTATTAAACTCGAGAAACAATATTCAAAAAACCAAATTTTAACATTATATATGAATAAAGTTTATATGGGTAATGGCGTTTATGGTATGAAAACAGCTGCTGAATATTATTTCAACAAGGACTTGTCACAGTTGACAGTGCCACAAATGGCCCTACTAGCCGGCTTGCCTCAATCTCCTTCTGGCTACGATCCTTATGCTAATCCAAAAGGTGCAACAGCTCGTCGAAATGAAGTTTTGCAAGCTATGGCAAGTAACAATGTCATTTCACAATCAGATGCAACAAAATATAGTAAAACATCAATTAAGGATGGCTTAGCATCAGAACATGCAACCTTAAGTTCTGAAGATAAAGATGCACGTGTTGATGATGCTTATATTACCTCTGTTCGCAATAAATTAACAAAGATGGGTTACGATTTAAACAAAGACGGTTTGGTCGTACAAACTAATTTGGATCCTGATATTCAAAAACGGGCATACGACATTACTAATACTAATGATTATGTTTCATGGACGGATAACCTCATGCAAGTTGGATTAACTGTGACAAATCCTAAGAATGGGAAAGTTATAGCACAAATTGGTGGTCGTAAGCAGACGACGTTACAGGGTTCAAACCGCGCAACGAATACAAAGCGTTCATCTGGATCAACAGCTAAACCATTAGTTGATTATGGTCCAGCAGTTGAAAATTTGAGCTGGTCAACAAATCATGCAGTTAATGATTCTGCCTATGTTTATCCAGGAACAAATACATCTGTATACGATGCGGATCGCACCTATCTTGGTCAAATTACAATGCGTAAAGCACTAGCTCTTTCAAGAAATATTCCAGCAATCAAAACATTGCAAGAAGTTGGTTACGATAAGTCATCTGCTTTCTTAAATAAGGTTGGTATTCCAATTAAGAGTAACAAACTTGTTGCATCAAGTGCCATTGGTATTGATGTTTCAAGTGAACAGGAAGCAGCTGCTTTTGCTGCCTTTGATAACGGTGGTACTTATTACAAGCCACAGTATATTTCTAAGATTACAGACCAAAGTGGTGCTGTTAAGGAATTCAAAAATACAGGTAGCACAGCAATGAAATCATCAACAGCTTTCATGCTGACTAATATGATGAAATCAGTCATAACTGATTCATATGCCAAAATCATTAACACATCTGACTACGCACAAGCTGGTAAAACTGGTGTTACTGCTTATGCTGATTCATTGAACATGCCGGATGGTTCAGCCTCTGATTCATGGTTTACTGGATTTACAAAAGCAGCATCAATTTCCGTTTGGACAGGTTATGATCAACCAAATGAAACTGGTCACTCATTAGCATCTGGAGAACAACAATTTATACCATTGCGTGTTTATAAAGCTTTGATGGATTACATTATGTCTAGTGGTAGCGCCGATGGTTCGGATTGGACAATGCCAAGTGCGGTAAAGAGTTCGACGATTAATGGTGTTAAAGAATACTCTGTTGTTGGTGCAAATACTTCTTCTGAAGATACAGTTAGTCAAGTGATTAAAAAGTCGTCTTCAAGATCTTCCTCACGTAGTTCTTCATCTAGTGAGGTATCAAGTAGCAGCTCAGAACCATCATCGACTTCTAATGAATCGATAAGTAGCAGCTCAGAATCATCGTCGTCTTCAGCAGAAAGTTCAAGTCAACCCTCAGAAAATACAAGTAGTGCTAATACGTCCACTGATAGTGGTTCACAATCAAGTAGTACACAAAGTACAACACCTACACAATAAATAATAGGTAGTAAAGTAAAAGGAATGTCTAATTAGGCATTCCTTTTTTGTGTGTTATTATTTAAATTTTTCCCAATCAGTATTTAAAATATCAACATTCGTTGGAATATCAACCACATCATCAACTTGTAATTGTTTATAGGTTGTATGACGATTACGCTCATTTTTTATGTCATTTAGTGAGTGATAGTTTTTTTTCTGCCAAGAAATTAAAATAGTTTCGATATATCTTAAATTAAGTGCTGAATTTAAGACGGCTTCTTGGATAGCCGCTTTAATAAACTTGGGGTCAAAATGGTCAATATCGAACCAATTTTTAATCGTTTCAATTTCAATTTGACTTAGAGGACGACCAAATTCTTGTTCAACCATATTATAAATATCAGCTCGTGCAATCTGTTCATTATCAATTTTGGGAATGCCTTGGTTTGTTGTCAAACGCTCATGATCTGTTTTTATATCTAGTAGTGCCATATAAAGTGGGCTAAAATCGAGTTCAGTCGTTACTTTACCATCACTCGCATGACGACTATTAAAGTCAACTAACCCCTTTTTGCGCATTGATTCAAGATACGAGAACACTTTTTTGGCAGACCATCCCATTGTATTACCTATATTTTCAGTACTGGGTTCTGGATTACCACGATCAATGCCCATTTTGGTTTGGATGTAAACTAAAAGTTCTTCATTATTCATACCTACTTCTCGATAATGAAGTAATAAAAAGTTGTCTAAAGTTGTCTGACCAACTTTTAAAAATTTTAAGACATTATTTTGATCAATTGTCATTTCTATCGGTCACTTTCTTTGCAGATATTATTTATAAGCATATCATAATCATATTTAAATTTTGGCAATATAATTATGAATTAGTAAGTAAAAACCAGTATATATCACATTACCGTTCTTAAGTGACTATACTGGTTTTATTTTAATTTTGTTTATGGCCATAGGCGATTCATGGTTCGTGGAAACGGTATCGCTTCACGAATATGTTTCTCACCTGTAATCCAAGTGACAGCACGTTCTAGTCCTAAACCAAATCCTGAATGTGGCACGGAACCATACTTACGTAAATCTAAGTACCATGAATATTCATTTAGGTCTAATCCTTGTTCTTTAATACGTGCTTCAAGATAGTCATAATCAGTATCACGCTCTGAACCACCAATAATTTCGCCATAGCCTTCAGGAGCTAGCAGATCAGCAGATATGACAACATCGTCACGGGTTGGATGGCGTTTCATGTAGAAAGCCTTAATTTCTTTAGGAAAGTTGACGATAAAGACAGGTTTTGCAAAGTGATTTGCTAAAAAGGTTTCTTCTGGTGAACCAAAGTCAACCCCCCACTTAACATCAAAATCATTTTCCTGAAGCAAAGTAATGGCATCATCATAAGAGATACGTGGATATGGTAATTGTGTATAAGACTTTAGCAAATCTTTATCACGCCCTAATAAATCCAATTCATATTCGTTACGATCCAAAACGGCTTGAATCAAATAAGCAATATAACGTTCCTGAATTTTTAATGAATCCTCTTGAGTCATCCAGGCCATTTCAGGCTCAATCATCCAAAATTCTGTTAGATGACGACGTGTTTTAGATTTTTCAGCTCGAAACGTTGGCCCAAATGTAAAGACACGCCCGAATGCCATTGCCCCAGCTTCAGCATATAATTGACCAGTCTGTGATAAGTAGGCATCTTCATCAAAGTATTCAGTATGAAACAATTCTGTGGTACCTTCAGGAGCTGAACCCGTTAATAATGGTGAATCAATTTTAATAAAGCCTTCTTTGTTGAAAAATTCATACGTTGCTGCAATCAAAGTATTACGAATACGTAGGACAGCAAATGGTTGGATATGACGCAAATATAAGTGACGATGATCCATCAAAAACTCTGTACCATGCTCTTTTGGTGTAATCGGATAGTCTTGTGAGCTACCGACAACCGTTAAATCTTTCACTTGCATTTCATAACCAAATGGTGATCTTTCATCAGCAACAATTGTTCCAACCAAATACATACTTGTTTCTTGTGAAAGTGCCTTTGCTTTGGCAAAAATTTCTTCACCAACAACTGACTTAACAACCACTCCTTGAAAAAAAGCCGTGCCATCACGCAATTGTAAAAATTGCATTTTCCCTGATCCACGTTTATTTCTTAACCAAGCACCTAAGCGGACTTCTTGGCCAACATAGTTCTTCGCGTCTTCAATGCGAATAGTCTCCATTGTTTTAAGCTCCCTTATAAATTATTTATTTTTTATAAATGACGAATTGTTTGAACTTGTTTACCATCTGAGAATTGATAAGTAATGAAATTTAAATTATTATCTTTGTCAATAAATGTTAACTGCCAAACAGGTACTTTTTTATATATAGCAAGACCAATACTTGTTATTTTTTTAGGTTGATACTGTTTCTCGACTAACTGACGGACACGACTCTCAGATAAACCATCTGACATTTTTATTGTTGTTAGTTTATTTGACTTTCCCTGAACAATAACACCAACCGTTTGATGTTTTTTATTTTCACCGATTGCACTGTAATAAGTATGTTGTCGTGAAATTCGATAAAATTTTGAGACAGAAGTTAAATCGTTTGATTGCTTAGCAAGCTTAGTTACACGATTTCTGGCCACATCAACGGGCCTTTGTGCTTCTCCTAATATCGATACACCAATCAAAATAATAAACAAAAACACTAGAATGCCAAGTAACCAGTGTCGAAGCCGCTTACCACGGCGTCCGTGGACCGTTGATCGCATCTCCATGATACTAAGCTCCTTTACTTTAATAGTCTTGCCTACTGTAAAAATAAACCACTTACTACTTTACCAAATTTTCTAATCTTATTAAAGATGTTCATCAAAGAAATCTTTTAACTCTCTAACAACATCAGAATCATTTAATTCCTTTTGTGGTAAATTATTAGGTAACATTTTTCGCAAAGTTTTACCATAAGACTTTGTAATAATTCTTGTATCGTAAATAATAATAGCACCATGGTCCGTTGGCGTGCGGATTAAGCGTCCAACGCCCTGGCGTAATTTTAAAACAGCTTTAGGCAGTGTACTTTGATAAAACGGCTGTTTGCCTTGTGCTGTCAAAACAGCTTCTTCTGCCTTTTGTAAAACGGAATCTGGACGGTCAAAAGGTAGACGAGCAATAACTAATAATTTTAGTTGGTCTCCAGGTAAGTCAATACCTTCCCAGAAACTAGCAGCACCTAAAACAACGAGATGTTGTTCACTTTGCATCCGTTTTCTGATTTTACCACGGGTACCTGTAATTCCCTGTGCTAATAATGTTAACTGTGTTTGTTGAAATTTTCGATTACTTTGAACATGATTATATACTTGGCGAATTGTATCTAAAGAATTGAACAGAACTAATGTATTTTGATTTATAGCTGTTGTGACATCAACTAACTGTTTGGCTAAATAATTAGCAAAGTTCACACTTGTTGGTAACGGTGCATTCTTAACCATAATTAAATCAGCTTGATTTTTAAAGTCAAAAATATCTGGATAATGTCGTACTGTTGCCGTGTCTTTATCCAAATTTAAACGATCATACAAGTAGCCAGATTTTGTAGAAGTAAACAATGTTGCACCAATAATTGTTGGAGGCATAAAGTGTGGATACACCTTCTCTTTAAAATAGTTTAATGTATGCAGTAGGCCACCACTTAATTGTAAATTACTACTATCACGATTTTGTGATTCAGTTAACCAGAAGATACTAGCATCTGGAAAGTCCACTAAATCTTGTTGGAAAGTCATTAATTGTTTTTCGTACTGTGTAATACTATCTAATAATCGACGGAAATCAGCCAGTTGTTGGCGTTCACCTAATGAAAATTTGCCTTTTGTACCGCTGAACTCTTTTAGTAATAACTGTAAGGTATCATCTAGATTTTGTACTTCATCATGAATCGTTTTAACATGGTTTGCTTGATCTATCCAAAATTGTGCAAAATCATTATTAGCTAAAGCAATTTCATACCTTCCTTGTGTTGGTGGGGTTCTCTTGTTAAGTAAAAAACGTCGATACAAAGCAACTTGTAACTGTGGAATTTCATTTGCTAATTGCTCTAATGAGCGTAATAAATGATTTCGTAGCTGTTCACCACCAACTATATGCCGTAATATATTGCCGATTGCTGGTTGAACGTCTTGTAAAATAAGATTAATAGCTGTTTGTACTCTGGCAATCCAAATTTGAATTGGCAAGTGATGCCGACTTTGTTCCAAAATGGCAGCTGGCAAGTTTTGCGCTTCATCAATGACTAAATATGGCGGATTTTGTTTTGTGCCCAATTCATTCGCGTATTCTGCTAAATAATTATGATTCACAATCAAAAATTGTGATTGTTGTGCCAAAATGTGCTGCCGTTCAAAAAATTCATAACCATAAAACGGTGAACCAATTGGATTATTGGCATTTTGTGACAACTTTGCAATAAATTTTTGCTGGGCATTCATTAGATGTAGTTCATCAAAATCCCCTCTCGTTGTTTCTGTTAACCAAACTAAAATTTGTGCTTTGATAAATTGTAGTGAAGTTGTTCCCTCATCAATTTGTAAAGAGCGCTTAAAACTTTGCAAATTCAAATAATGTCGTCTTCCTTTTAAACTTACTGCTCGTACCTCAAAAGGTAAAATATCATGTAAAACAGTGTTAACAGTTTCGGTAATTTGTGTTTGCAAAGTAATGGTTGGTTCTGTCACAACAACTTGTTTTTTATTATCATTTGCTAGGTAAGCATACGGTAATAAAAAGCCAAGTGTTTTTCCCATACCAGTAGGTGCTTCTGCAATAAAAGCTGATTCACCTGGCACTTCCGATAAATCGGTATTAGTATAATGATTTTTGATTGCGTTCATTAACTTAGCCTGTTGCTCACGATAGACTAGTTTCTTGCCGTAAAGCTGCTGTTTAGCTGCTCGTTTTGCTGGATACGACTCTCCTTGCTTGGGTACGAGTGCCTCAGGATCACTAAATCGGCGAATGGCTAAACCATCAATAACTTGCAAATGTTTTGGTAAAGGTCGCCGTAACGCTTTTGCTCTGAGAAGTACTTGTTCAAATAAATGTGCTGTATCTTGTGGTAAAACTAATGGTAAATCAACTAATGCTTGTAGCGTGACAATCGGTAATTTTTCAAGGCGGTCCATTATTTTAATTAATAAAGCCCCT
Source organism: Weissella sp. ESL1177 (assembly GCF_058107185.1). Taxonomy (NCBI): domain Bacteria; kingdom Bacillati; phylum Bacillota; class Bacilli; order Lactobacillales; family Lactobacillaceae; genus Weissella; species Weissella sp. ESL1177. The sequence goes on from NZ_CM176591.1 coordinate 672,730, forward strand.
GTTGCTAAAGCATCACTGTCAGCCTGATGTGGGTGACCATGTGATAATGATAAATATGATGTTAAATCGACTAAGCGAAATCCTGGTGCCGTTGGCCAAACAATTTGACTTAGTGTCACCGTATCAATCGCTGTTAACCGTAGTGGTGATAAACCAATTCGTTGAAATTCAGCATTTAAAAATGGTAAATCAAAGTTCACATTATGCGCAACGAAAATAGTGCCGGATAACATCGTATAAATTGATTCTGCAACATCTTCAAATACGGGTGCCTGTTGCACCATTTCTTGCGTAATCCCAGTTAGCTGGATAATATTACGCGGGATTATTTCATTTGGATTAATTAAAGTTGAAAATTGATTAATAATTTTTTTATTCTGCACGAACGCAATCGCAATTTGGATAATACGGCCTGATTCGCTCGTTGTACGGGTTGTTTCAAGATCAACAACCGCATAGATGTCTTTATTTAGCATCGAAACGTACCACGACTTTCTCTTTGTAATCTTAGCTTGATTATAGCATATCTGCAGTCTAAAATTTGCCTTATATAACAATAAATTATTTACCTTTCATATAAAATACATTATAAAACGAACAGTTGACAATATGTAAAATTTCATTTATATAAAGTAATTTAAGCTAGAATCAGTAATATGAATGATGTAATTAATCAATGAATTTGGTATGATTAAGAAAGCTAAAATAAAAAATAGAATGGATTGGTAATTTCAAAGTGAAAAAACCAGGAATCGGCGTCAGCCATGCCAAAGTTATTTTACTTGGCGAACATGCGGTCGTTTATGGCCAGCCAGCTATTGCACTTCCTCTGCCGGATTTGGCAATGACTGTTAAAATCGAATCACGTGAAGCAGGACAAATTGTGCTATCACAATCTTATCAGGGCCCATTAGAAGCAATGGCGGAAGTCTATGAAGGGATTCGACAATTAATCAATCGATTATTAAAGTATTTCAATTCAGATGAAATGCCTTTTACAATGACGATCACATCAAATATTCCACAAGAGCGTGGCATGGGATCGTCAGCTGCAACTGCAATTGCGATTGTTCGTAGTTTTTTTGACTTCTTTGATAAGCCTTTATCAAAGAAAGATTTACAACGTTGGTCAAGTATTGAAGAAGCCATCACTCATGGATCTCCCTCTGGACTTGATACAGCAACGGCCGCACACGATCAGGCCGTTTGGTTTGTTAAGGGTAATCAACCTGAAAAGATTGACATGTCATTAGATGGTACCTTGATCATCGCAGATACTGGCATTCAAGGGCAAACGGGTCTCGCTATTTCAGTTGTTCGTGAACACTTGCTAAATGAGCCTGAAATTGCCCAACATCACATCGATAAAATTGGTGAAATTGCCCGAAATACACGCTTGGCAATTTCAGAAAATGATTTACTTAAGGTTGGTCATTTTATGAATAAAGCACAAAAACATTTGGCTGCATTAGGTATTTCTCATCCTAAACTGGATGAATTGATTACAGCTGCTCGCAATGCTGGTGCTGTGGGTGCAAAATTAACCGGTGGCGGTATCGGTGGGACGATGATTGCAATTACTAAAGGTGAAAAACAAACAGCACAAGTAATTAAAGCGCTAGAAGAAAGCGGTGCACAAGAAGTCTGGACACAGAATTATAATCATCATTAGTTTAGGAGTATCTATCATGCATTACACGGCTCGTGCGCACACAAATATCGCTTTACTGAAGTATTGGGGAAAGGCTGATGAATCAATTATTACCCCTACAACGACGTCAATTTCACTAACGCTTAATGAATTTTATACTGATACAACTGTCTGGTTCGATAAGCAATTGACCACTGATCAGTTAATTTTGGATAATGTTGCAATTACTGGCCATGAGAAAGATAAAGTTAGTCGATTTTTAAATTTAGTACGGCAAAATGCAGCAGTTGATTCATATGCCCATGTTGTTTCCAACAATCATGTTCCAACCGCTGCTGGACTTGCCTCATCTGCATCAGCTTTCGCGGCACTAGCAGGTGCTGCCAGTAAAGCAGCGGGATTACAACTAACACCATTAGAATTATCTCGACTAGCACGACATGGTTCTGGTTCTGCCACTAGATCAATCTTTGGTGGCTTTGCCAAATGGATCCCTGGTGATGATCAAACATCAGTTGGTAGTTCAATTTCTGAGACAGTTGATTGGCCGATCCAACTCATGACTGTTATTGTCAGTGATCAACCTAAAAAAGTTGGATCACGTCTTGGTATGCAACATGCTAAAGCAACTTCCCCTTTTTATAATGATTGGGTAACATTAGCAAATTCACAAATAGATGACATGATTGTAGCTATTGAACAGCATGACTTAATGAAATTAGGCGAGCTTGCTGAAGCAAATGCATTACAAATGCATGCGATAAATACAACTGCCATGCCACCCTTTAACTATTTAACAGATACAAGCTGGCAAGTCATTATGATGGCGCAAAAATTACGTGCAAATGGTATTCCTGTGTATGCCACTATGGATGCAGGACCAAACGTTAAATTAATTTCACGTCCAGATGATTCACTAAATATTAAAAAAGCACTTTCAAAAATTGTCTCACCTTCTCAGGTGATTGTTGCGACACCCGGTCCTGGTATTAAAATTGTTGTAGGAGATACTATATGATAGTGACGGCAAAAGCACCTGGTAAGCTATACTTGGCAGGAGAATATGCAATTACATTACCAAGGCAACGTGCCATTATTTTTGGTGTAAATAAATATATTACTGTAACAATGCAGGAAATTTCTGGTAATGACGTTCAGTTAGAAAGTGACCAATTAGGAACTTATAAATTTTCTTTAAATGATCTTCATAAAAATATAGTCTCTAATCAATGGCAACTTGTTTTGCAAACCATTCAAGTCATTTATGACTATCATTTTACGGATGATCAAGAGTTATTAGCAGTAAAAATAAAAATAACTAGTGCTCTTACCTTTGAAGGTAAAAAATTAGGTCTTGGTTCATCAGCAGCTGTTGTCTCAGCAATAATCAAAGCTTTCAATACACTATGGCACCTACATTTGACGAAACAACAACAATTTAAACTAGGTGTTATTGTCATGCTATCACTTCCCCAATTTTCCCATGGATCTATGGGAGACTTGGCGGTTGCGGTATACGGTGGCATGGTTTTATATCAAAAATTTGACAATCATTCAGTTGCAGAGTTAATGAGAAACATGCATGATTATAAATCAATAATTAATACATATTGGCCAGAGTTAACTATCACAGAACTATCGTGGCCATCACAATGGCAACTGGTTATCGGCTGGACTGGCGAGCCTGCCGATACACAGCAATTATTGGATACCGTCGTATCTACAAAAGAAAAAAAGCACGCCAAAGAGACCTTAGCAGCGCAAACATTACCCATCATAGACAATCTTGTTAAAAGTATTTTGACTGTTGATTTTTCATTGTTGATTAAAAATATTTTGGCAAATCAAACGAGCCTCATTAACTTTGCTGATCAAGTTAACATTGATTATTTAACGAACAATCTCTCTAATGCTATGCTTATCGCAAAAAAGATTGGTGTTCCTGCTAAAATATCAGGTGCTGGTGCTGGTGATAATGTTGTTGCAGTGGCCATTAATAATAGTCAAGCAAAGTCATTGAAACAGTCTTGGCGTCGCGCAAACATTGTGCCATTACCTTTAAAAATCGCAATATTAGGAGAATAATAATGGAATCAGCACACGCACATCGAAAAGATGAACACCTTGCATTAGCTGAAGCAGAATTTCGACGACATGCGCCAGTATCGTCTTTGCAACAAGTTCGACTCATTCATCAAAGTTTACCCGAAATAAAAATTAATAAGGTATCCACAGCTATCCAGGATGAAAATTTTAATTTTACAACGCCTTTTTATATTGAGGCAATGACTGGTGGTAGTGAACGGACCGGGGAAATAAATCGTCAATTGGCCGAAGCGGCAAAATCAACGGGTATCGCTATGGCTGTTGGATCACAAAGTATTGCTCTAAAAGATACATCTGCAATCAAGACTTTTACTATTGCACGTGAAATTAATCCAGATGGCTTCATCATGGCAAACATTGGTGCTGGTCATTCAGCAAGCTCTGCTCAAGAAGTTGTTGATATGATCGATGCAAATGCATTAGAAGTACATGTCAATGTTGCCCAAGAAATTGTCATGCCTGAAGGTGATCAAGAGTTTGTCTGGCTTGATAATATTATTGACATCATTCATTCTGTATCTGTTCCTGTTATCGTTAAAGAAGTTGGCTTTGGTATGAGCGCCCAAACAATTAAAAAATTGTATGATAATGGTGCCAAATATGTCAATATTGGTGGTCGCTCGGGAACTAATTTTGCAATTATTGAAGATCGAAGAAATCGTGACAAAAAATTAGGTTATGATTTTTTATATGATTGGGGACAAACGACTGCAGAAAGTCTATTAGATACTCAGTTACTGCATGAAAAACCTGTTATTTTTGCAACTGGAGGTATTCAAAATCCTCTTGATGTCTTGAAAGCGCAAGTTTTAGGAGCAACGGCTGTTGGTATTGCGGGACATTTTTTACATACTGTATTACAGCATGGTTCTGAAGGCCTAACCCAAGAAATTAAAACCTGGCAACAACAATTAAAGGAATTATATGCATTAGTTGGTGCTGATTCAATAGCTGATTTAAAAAAAGTTCAATATGTGCTATCACCTGAATTACAAAATTATCAACAACAACGACACTTATAATATTAATGTTTCGGTAGCGTTTACAAAGGTTTTATTAAGTCGTTAAAATGAATCTTCAGTTTGCTTAATTTTTCACTGACTTAGTTGTTAATAGCGTAAAATTAAAGTATGAAAAACTTGTTAACAGAAAGTATTCGTCAACAAACAGACGATCAAATTATTGATGCAACACTAACCTTGTTACAAAGTCACTCCTATGACCAACTTGCGGTTACAGAAATTGCCCGTAAGGCAGGCGTGTCACGGATGGCTTTCTACCGCCATTTTGGTACAAAAGAAGCTGTCATCAAGGAAATTGTTTTGCAATTGACCCAAGATTTTGAAAAAGAAGCGAATGCATTACCATTAGATGTTAATGAAATTTCAAGAGCTTTTTTTGGCTTTGTTAAGGCGAATGGCATTACAATCGCTGTCCTGTTAAATGCCGGATTACGTGAACAATTCTATCCACCCTTACGTGATATTCTACATGGACTTTATGCAGAATTATTACAAAATCAAGTGACATTTAACCAGTCTATTGATTACGTCTCTGACTTTACAGCATCTGGGATGTTAGCTTTAGCGATTCGCTGGATTGCCACTGGTGCTCATGAATCAATTGATCAAATGGTTCACATTGCAAATGAAATGACAAATGCACAACATGCTAATATTTAAAAAATCACCTGATAACGATTCCGCTATCAGGTGATTTTTTATTTATTACTTTTAATTATGGTGTTGTTTACCAGCATTACGGCCGCCTTTAGCCTCGTGTTGGCGTTCTTGAGCTGTTTTGGTAATATCCTTACGCTCATTACTTTGCTGCTGCTGTTGCTGTTGTGCAGCTTGCATTGCTTCAGCAAAGCGACCAGTTGGTTTTGATTGAATTTTACCTGCTAAGGCATCATCAACAACATCTTTAACTTCAAAGGTATCAGCAACATGTGCTTTAAGTCTTGGACGCCAAAGAATAATGATCAATGTTTGAAGAATAATAACTAATGCACCAGCAAAGAAATATAAAGCAATTCCAGCATTAGTAACCCACGTCATAAATAGCATCATGACCGGCATCATAAACATCATCATTTGCATTTGCTTTTTTTGTTCTGGTGGAATACCAATTAATGATAGATATGCTTGAATACCATATGCAATCGCTGTTGCAATTGCTAAAATCGGTGCATGTGACGACAAACTGATTCCAAAAAATGATGCATGAGCAATATCATTTGAGTATCTAATCGCAGAATATAGCCCCATAAAAACCGGCCATTGAATAATCAATGTCGTAAAATTCATGCCACCAAGCAACGAAACATTATTTTCTCGATAAATAGTCATCATGGCTTGCGATGCCAATAATTGCTCTTCTTGCGTTTGTGCATTCTTTTGTGCATCTTGGACCTTTGCAAGTTGTGGTTGTAATAGACGCATTTTTTCTTGCTGAATCGTTGCGTTTCTTTGTTGATGGATCATCATTGGTAGCAGCACTAAACGTACGGCGAGCGTTAAAATAATGATTGACCAACCAACGGCATTGGCGCCCCCAATTGTTGATTCTGACCAGTTCATAAAGTCTGTCAAAGGCGTCTTTAAGAAATCAGCATGGCCAGTAACAAACAAAACGACTAGTACAATTAATAATATGGGTGTTAAACCTTTAATTTTCATGGAATGTATCATCCTACCTATTTCATTTTTTCAAGTAATAATTATATCACGAAACATCATATAAGTTGCGAATCTTTAGCGATTGCTTATAACTGTTAATAGATTACGAACGAAATTTATTAACAATTGATGAAATGTCTTTAATAACTAATGACATTGTACCATCTGGCTTATTAATAAATTCTACCTTACTCTTATCTTGATAAATTTCTATTGGAATCGCAATTTCAATACCAGAATCAAGTTTAAAACGTTGCAAACTGTACTTTTTTTCAATTCTTTCAGTATTTGGTACAGCAATATCATTATCAATTTCTTTGTGATCAATTATCTCTTGATAAGCATGTTGAGCCGATATATTACCTTTAAATACAGATTCTGCAATAGCTGCCGTTTTGATTGCACCATCATCCTGAACATTATCAAAAATAACATTTTGGGTATCCGCCAATACTTCATGTTCTGGTATATCAAATCTGCTAGCAACTGATTTTACAACTTGCTTAATTGCTTGAATATTATCTTTTGTTGACTTACCTGGTTGTATTTGCAAAAATTTTTCTGAAAAATAATTCGTTCGATGACCATCAATTAAATAACGTTTTTCTACCAACATATATTCGCCACTCATTAAATTTATCATGATACCCTCGTCCACTTTTTGAGTTGCCGCAGGTAAAATAGCCTGATTAAGAACAAGATTATTGACGAGCTTCTCCTCATGATACTCAACAATATGCGTATATCTTGGTGTAAAATTTAGCTTTAAAATCCCCCAAAAATCGTTTGTACCTTCTGAAAATTCAACAACCAATAAATCACCAGCCGGAATTGACTCATTTTGTGCAATTATTTCATATAATTTTTCTGCTAAATCTGTTGCTTTTTCAGTAAAAGAACGTTCATCATTATCTGAAATGATTTTTGAAATCATTTCATTATCAGTCAGTTGTCCAATTTTATAATCACTTGTTTCAAATTTTTCAATTAATTTTTGCACATAATCATGTAAATTTGGTTGAGTAATATCCAATTCATTTTGTGATGCAATTAAATTCCCACTATTTTTGTCTAAAACGTGCAATATCACGTGCTTTATAATCATATTTTACTATCCTTCACAAATAAAAAAGCAGGTCGATAGACATACAGAATTTTCCTATCGGACTACCATGACCTGCTAATGTTTAACTTTTCTCTTGATGCTTAATGGGAAGTGTAATTCTAAAAATAGAACCTTGCCCAATAGCTGATTCTAATTGAATACGGCCGCCGTAACCTTCTACTAGTTTTTGCGCGATACTTAAACCAAGACCATTCCCACCTTGTTTACGTGAACGTGCTTTATCGACACGATAAAAACGATCAAATACACGACTAGCATCTTCGGGGCTGATACCTTCACCAAAGTCTTGAACGGCTAATTCGACAATGTTTCCCGAACGTGATGCTGCAAAATGAATTTCTTTACGCTCCTGACTATACTTAACCGCATTGTCTGATAGAATAATTAAAATTTGTTCTAAATGATCGCGGTTCATATTAATAATTGTAGGCCCTTTTAAATCATCATCAATCCAAAATGAAAAATCCGGATGGATCATTTTAAAGTTTGTGTAAATGCCATTAATTAATTCCTTTGCATCTGTATCACCTTCACGAAAAGTTAGCTCTACTTGATCAGCCCTAGTCAGATCAAGCATTTCTGACACCAATCCTTCCATTCGACTAATTTCTTGTAATGAGGCCGCAATTGATTCATTTAAGACTTTTGGATCATCTTTTCCCCAACGGTTTAATAATTCCATATGCCCTTTTACAATCGCTACAGGTGTTCTTAATTCATGAGAAACATCTTCAACGAACTGATGCTGTTGCAAGATGAAGCGTTGCATACGATCAAGCATAACATTTAACAAATCAGATAGGTCTGTTAATTCATCAGGTTTACGTTCTTCATTAGCAACACGTACTTGTGATTGTGGATCATGATTAATCGTATCAACCGTCTTTTTAATGTTGTCAATTGGTCGTAAGAAAAAACCAGCTAACCAGTATCCCCAAAGAGCAATTAAGAAAAGACCAAGTACAATTAAAATCGCGATAATTGAATATACACGATTAAATGTTTTATGATAACCAGTTAAATGATTTTCCACAACAACATGACCAATAATATGATGCTTATTATCACGTAATGCTTGATGCCCAACCAACATTTTGACGCCCTCAATACGTTCTATTTGAATCACACGTTGTTTGGTCTTATTGAAGGGTATTCTCGCACCACCAATTGGATAAATTTGAGCACCATTTTTATTATAAACTCTAATTGTATAATCTTTACGAGCAATCTGCTGTAACACTGGATCATTAACGACCTGATTAAAATCAGTACTATGTGGTCGTAACATATTATCAATTTTTGATGGTAACATCTGAGATTCATCGATGTGTTGCAAACGATTAGTAACAGCTGTTAAAGAGCTATTGACTTGTTGCCTTTCTGTTTTCATCATTTGTGTTGCAAAAGCTTGCATTACAAACCATGTAAATATAATAAATATTAAAAAAACACCAGCAACTGATCCAAGAGCCCATTTCCATTTCAAGGAAAGACCTTTACGTTGTGGTGTTTTTTCAACAATGGATGTTTGCCTATCCATTAACTTTCCTCCAAATTACTGGCGCATAACATAACCAGTACCGCGAACTGTTTGAATATAAGATGCTCTTGAATCAGGTTGATCAATTTTATTGCGTAGGTAACGAATATAAACATCAACAACATTTGTTTCAATTTCTGAATCGTATCCCCAAACCTTCTTTAATAACTCCTCACGTGATTGGACAACGTTAATGTTTTCCATCAAAATTAATAGCAATTCATATTCACGTTTTGTCAAGTTAATAATTTCATTACCTCGACGAGCAATGCGATTCTCTTTTTCAACAGTTAAATCACGATAGCGCACAACACTTTGGTGCGTACTATGTTCTTCGGTTTCAATATCAATGCGACGTAACAAAGCACGCACACGAGCTAATAATTCTTCAATGGCAAATGGCTTAACGACATAATCATCAGCACCATAATCTAATCCTGAAACACGATCAATGACAGAGTCACGTGCAGTCATCATGATAATTGGTGTGTTTTTTTCTTCACGCAAACGACGTGCCACTTCCAAGCCACTCAATTCGGGTAACATCAAGTCAAGTAAAATTAAATCGTAATCGTTTCCTAAGGCAGCATCTAAACCACCTCGTCCATTATCTTCAACATGAGTCTCATAACCCTCGTGCTGTAGTTCTAGCTCCACAAAACGCGCTAAATTTTCTTCATCTTCAATAACAAGCACACTACTCATACGCTATACCTCTGGTTACTTTCTTACATAATACGATGCCATTCTACAACTATGACATAATTTACATTAATCATAACATGATTTTCTAATAAATCATAGTTTTTCCCTATCAGAGTCAAGTTTTTGATGCTTTTGATAGATCAAAAAGATACCAATTGTAATCGGCAAAGTTATCATCACACCTAATAGTGCATATAGAAGTGACAACATAGAAGATGTAAATAATTTCGCATTTAGAATATCACCGAGAGTATATTTCAATTTACTAAACAGAACTGCCAAACTTAAAAAATCAGCCAAAAATCCAAACAATACGGTATTAACAGCTGTACCAATAATTTGTTTACCTAACGTTTGTCCAACATTAACGAGCGCTTTATTTTGTAATTTTGGATTATCTGCTAATAACTCACCAATACCAGTTGCAATGGCAACAGAGGCTTCAGCAATTGCGCCCAATGTTGCTAATAAAGCGGCTACAATACCTAATGTACCAAAATTAACATTAATTGCTAATGATAACCCTTCCAAATCTTCAGAGTTTTCCTCAGCAAATCCTTGCGTAACCGCAATATGTTCAGTTGGCAAAATTACTGCTAATAAAATTAGCATAACAATAAAACTAGCAATAAGTGCTATGGTTGTTGTCCGTTCATCAGCACCAGCGCTTAAAACAGTTACAGTTAAGAGACTTGTCCCACCAATTAGTAGCACCCAAAATGCATTAAATTGAAAACTAATTAACATGATCATAATAACCATAATGGCAAAACTGATCCATAAACTAATAAAGGCACCAATGCCCTTTATTCCACCAATCATTAGCATTAAGACAAATAGTATAACTGATAGCATCATTAAAACACCCATAATTAGATACCTGCCTTTTTTTGTTGCCACTGATGTAATAACCAGACCCAAAAGATACCAGCTGGTACAGTTAATACAATCCCAATGGCACTGATTAGTGTTTGTATCATGCCTAGCGACAGGTTCATTGTATAAGTGAAGCCCCAATTATTACCATTTCTTAAGTACAAAATTGCCATTGGAATTTGTTCAGCGATAAAAATTAAGAAAAGTGTGTTACTCAGTGCGCCAAATATTTCTTGTCCAACATGGCGACCAGTAATTAATAGCTCTTTTATGCCAATATCTGGATGTTCCCGTTCAACGCTAAACAATGTCGCAATCATATCCGTTGCTTCATCCATAACTGCACCAAGTACACCAACTAATGTCATTGATAGAAACATTGGTTGTGGTAATTGTGTAATAAAAGACATTAATTCAAAATGCAAACCTTTACCATTAGTTATTTTAAATACTATCACACCGATTAACATGGCTAAGGTCGTAGATGTTATCACAGTCAAAAGTACTGTCCACGTTAATTTATTTTTAATACCCATAACAAACATCAAGGTCATTGCTGAAGAAATGAGACTAAACAAAATAAATAGCCAAAAAATATTGGCGTCTTTTGTTAAAAGGTTTAAGTAAACTGTTAGAATAAATAACCCAACATTGATAAATAAAGATGCCGTCATTAGGCTACCTGCTTTTCCCATTGAAATGATTAGAATCCCAATAACTAGGATTAAAACAGGAATCCAAAATGTATCACGCTTAAAATTTTTAAGTCCCCAAGCATGTTCGGAACGTGATAAAAAAATTTGATCAGATCGATGCAAGGGTTGCGTAATTGCCATTGCATCATCATAAGTATTCACAAACGTAATGATTTTATCTTTTTTGTCCGTATTGAGTAATTTAACCTGTACACGTTCATTGTGCTGTTTGATGTCATTTCCATATTGATCACGCAAAGTTTTTGTTGATAATTGTTTAACCGTCGTAACTTCACCAATTGGCTGTTGATACCAACCAGCATTGTGACGTAAAACAAAAAAACTTGCAATCATCAGAAGAATCAATACAAGAAATTTTAAGATGATATGCTTTATATTTTTTTGTCTCATTTAATCAAACTCCCGACGATTTTCGCCACCCATTTGAATTTCTTTAGACAGAAATTTAATACGTTGCATTAATCTTTCTGCCTTTAATGGTTCAGCACCGTCTTTGGTTACTGTGAGATGTTCTGTTTCAAGTTGTTGCATTGAAAAATTCGAAGTAAAAAATGTCGTTAGTTCATTTTGCATGCGGTATTCTAAAATAACACCTAAAATATCATCTCGAACCCACGCTGTTAACGATTCAGCACCAATATCATCAATTACTAAAATAGGCACACGTTTAATCGTATTAATTTTTTCTTGGGGTTGTTGATCACTCCCAATGGCACTACGTATTTCAACAACGAAACTCGGGAAGTGAATGAGTGTTACTGCAATACCTTCAAGAGCTAGTTCATTTGCCATGGCGCCCATCAAATGGGTTTTACCAACACCATAAGAACCATGAATGTATAGACCCCGATGAAAATCATCAGGTGATTGGATATAATCACTAATAAATTTCAGGACGCCAGAAAATGCCGCTAGTCGTTCACCATCATGTTCAGAAAAATCATCTAAGCGTGCTTTTTTAATTAATTTTGGCATGCCAATTGATTTCACTAAATGTGCTTGCATGTTCATCCGTTGTGTTAATAGGGTTGACTCATCCGGTTCATAAATAATAACAATACGACCTTCTGTTACTTGTAAAGCTGGTGTATATCCTCGATGAACAACAGTTTTACCAGCTTTTGCATTCTTTTGTTGTGAGTAGTACTCATATAAAACCGCAAAGTCACGTTCAATAATTTTACGTGATAATTTATCATGATTATCATTAAAAAACCGTCGTATGTCGGGATCCTTAAAAACTTCCTTTTGTAATGCTTGATAGCGACTATTCAACTGCTTTTTGTCCATGAAATCTCGCAAGGCATCCCCAACATTCATTGGCGTTACTTCTGACTGATTATCATTCTTTTCAAATTTTTCTGCGCTCATCGCTTATTTCTCCTCTGGCTTCTTTTTATTCCGACGAGCACGCATTGCTACTAAAGCTTCCCTTGCTGAAGCTGCATCTGCTTTAGAAATGCTTGTGCCATGTTGATTTTCCCAATCAGGACGTGTTTCTCGCTTAACAAGATTATTTTGTTTTGACCATTTTTTATTCGATTGATTAGTTTGACGAGCTTGTTGCTTTTTTGTACGTCGTTGTAAATATTGTAGTGCACTAATGGCATCAGTAACTTGATGTTGTGTCCAATCGTTAACTAATGTTTGTAAAATCGTTTTATTTAAAGTTGTCCGTTTTTCGACAACAGTCAATTCATAGATTGCGATATTCAATACTTCTGCGGAAACAACATTCATTTGGGCAATATCAGTTAATGCTTTTACCTCATTATCAGCAACAAATCCATTATTTCGGTGGCGCAGATTCTTCAAAAAAATTAACGGTGACACAGTCTTTGCTGTTTGAATTAATAATGTTGCTGCGTCTGAAGTTTCTGCTTTGTTATTTGCTACTTTACCTGTATTAGCATCACTTGTGTGATTGTTAGTCCTATCTTTAATTTGGGATTGTTGAAAATTTTGTTCGAGTGCTTTACGAATAGCCGGTATATCAATTGGTTTATTTGGTGATGTTGTTGCTTGAATCACACGAACCATTTCAATATCTGAAAGATTGAACAGTGTCTTTTGAAGTGTTAAGTCAACTTCATTTTCTTGTAATACTTTTTGCTTAATACCATATGATTTTAACATATCTGCCATGAAACCAATATCCAAAGCCTTCACTGCTTTTCTAATGGTGTGTGGCAAATTATCCTGATTATCTTCATTTTTATCCAAGGGTGCTTGATTGCGATGAATAAAACTTTCCTGACCAACCAAATCAAAGAAAGTTTTCGAAACATTTTCACCATTAATCGACCGCTTATCAGATAATTCATCAGTTACTAAATCATTAAATAATTCATCACCAAGATAATGTGCTAATAGACTAGATAGTAAAACATCTGAAAGAAAAGCCCGAATACTCATTGGTGGAAAAATTTGATAGGTCCATTGCGTACCAAAATTAGTTGTTTGTTGATACGATTTAACCAGTCCCATACCTTCTAATTTTTCACGAGCAATTAGAAATGTATGTTGATTCATTGCTAATTGGTCAAGTAAATCAACATGGCGACTTTTGGCCTCTTTTGTTGTACCAACTGTTGCCCAAGCCAGATATAACGTATAAGCATCACGTCCTATAATTGGTAGATAGACTTTTGTCAAAGATCGCACTGAATTCATGTCAATTGTTTCATCATATATCAGTCGATATCTTTGTTGGTTAGAAAAATTTGCCATGAATATTCCCCCTTTACTTAAATCTTATGACATACTTCTTGAATAACTTTATCTACTTGTGCCACTGTTTGTGCCACACTGCCTGAATTGTCGATAATAAAATCTGCTAGTTTTTCTTTTTCTGATAATGGCATTTGTGAAGCAATGCGTTTTTTTGCTTCATCTTTTGTTAAATGATTTCGTATCATTAAGCGAGATAATTGGATTGATTCTGGTAGTCTAACCACCATAACAGCATCAGCTCCCGCAATATTATGGTTTTCAAGTAATAATGGGATATCTAAAATAACTAATTTCGTACCCTGACGTGCTAATTCTGCTAGTTCATTGTTCATCATCTGTTGAATTAGTGGATGTGTGATATCATTCAACTTTTGACGAGCGGTATCATCACTGAATACAATTTTTCCTAAAAGCTGTCGATTAAGTGAACCATCTGCTTGTTTGACTTCATCACCAAAAGTTGAAATAACTTTAGCTAACCCAGGTGTACCTGGTGCAACCACTAATCGCGCAAATTTATCGGCATCTAAAACGGGAATGCCTTTTGATGCTAAATAATTAGAAATTGTTGTTTTACCAGTAGCAATGCCACCTGTTAATCCCAATTTAAACATTAGTGGGTCCTTTCAATTTGACAAACCGGACAATATGTAGTCCCTCTTTGTGCAACCTTGGTCTTAATTAATGGTTCACCACATCGTAAACAAGGCTCACCAACACGACCATATACCTGTAGTTCATTTTGAAATTCACCAGCATTACCAAATACATTTGTAAAACTATGTACTGTTGTACCGTGATGTTCTGTAGCACGTTTTAATTCAGAAATAATATTTTCTCTTAATATTGCTAATTCTTCTTTAGTAATGACATTTGCTGGTGTTAGGGGATGAATCTTAGATTGCCAAAGTGTTTCATCAACATAAATATTTCCCAAGCCAGCAATATGATTTTGATTTAATAAAAATGGTTTTATATGCATCTTAGATTTACCAAATTCTTTAATCATATAATCTAACGTCAAATCTTCTGCTGTTGGTTCAGGACCAATTGTTGCTAATCCAGCAACTGTCATTGCCTTGTCATTTGGCACAACATTCATGCGTCCAAATTTACGAGTATCTCGATAAAACAAGTCGATGTCTTGATCAAGATGAAAAGTAACTAGATCGTGTTTACCTGGTTCAGTACCAGCAGGCACCGTATAATACGATCCTTCCATTCTTAAATGTGAGACCATCGTTAAACCGTTTGTAAAACGGAATAATAAATACTTTCCACGACGATCAATTTTTAAGATTGTTTGATTACTTAATGCTTGATCAAACTCAGCAGCAGTTAACCCACCAACTGTTTTTTCCCATCTTACTTCTGTACTTAATACTGTACGTCCGGCAACTAAATTTGTTAGTCCGCGACGGACCGTTTCTACTTCAGGTAGCTCTGGCATATCTCTTGTAAACCTCTTTGTATCAATGATTATATTTTTTATCTTAACAAAAATCTTAACTAATAATTTTCTGATTAATCTATATTAAGTTTAGCCTTACTTATTTTAGTCCTACACAATATTATACTATCTTATATTAAACATGAAAAAAAGCCCACTAAGTTATGCAGTTTAGCATAACTTAGTGGGCTTTAAACTTGACGAAAATGGGTAGGTTCTACGACCAATTGTTTAAAGATGATTTTCATAAATCAATGTCAAGCGAACTAATTATAAGTCTTCATATTTTTTAAATCAATAGGAGTAAATATCATTATTTTGTTCATTATCATAAATTAATGCTAGTTATTAATTACAGAACAATGCAAAAAAATTCCTACAAATCGCAATGACCAGTGAAATTAATTTTACATCAAACTAGTCGAAATCGACCAGTTTGATACATGTGTGGATAACTTTATTTAGCTAATAATGCATTAGCGTTGTACCAAACGTTGCCATAACGTCCTTCAACAATACCTGCACCATTTGAGTTGTTGTCGTATTGATCAATCGTGCCATAGTTGTAACCAGTCATGAACTTAACGGTGTCGCCTACTTGTGTTGCACGATAGTTACCACGAGTTAAGTTGTCAAGCATAGCAAGTGGAATACCGTTGGTCGTCCAATTGGCATCTTTACCACCTGCAAGATCGTAATTGATGGCTTGCCACATGCCGTTGACATAAGCAATCTTATCAACCTTGAATGACTTATAAGCCGTGAACCGATTATCAGCGTTCTTAAATTGCTTAATTGCTGATGTATCATGATTTACAACGGGAGCAGCTGGTGTCACATTAGGCACAACAGCCGTTTTATCAGTACCCGCTGTGAAGAAGTCATCATACAAGATTGAAGCATCAAAACGTCCCAATGAACTGGCAAATGTTTGGCTTGAAGTCCATTGCCACGAATGTTCTGTACTGTATTGATGCATTGCAGACGTTGGCACATACGGATATGCTGCGATCCATGCTTTTTCACTATCAGGCGATACTGAAATCGCTGAACCACCCGTGTAAGTCGTTGAACGATAGCCACCATAACGGGCAACTTCATTCTCAAATGCTCTAGCAACGGGTTGCATTGCACGACCCATCGCAATTTGATCTTGATTCTCAATGTCAACAGCTAAAACGGCACCAACGGGCAAGCCGTCAGCTTTCGCCATATTAACAGCATAATCAGCTTCTTGAACAGCACCAGCGACTGTTGTTGCGTGCAAATAATGATAGCCATTAATGTACACGCCAGCTTGTTCAGCAGCAGCAATATTTCCCCGTGCCGTGTAATCATGATAACCAACACCTTCACTAATTTTGATTGTGACGGCTTTCATACCATAATTATTTCGCATGTAGGTAAATTCAGGTGCGGTCATTTGCCCATTATGATTCGACACGTCCACCATATCTACACGCGGTGTATCAGCATGAACGGTTGTTTCATCAACACCACCTAACGCCAATACAGCACCAACTGCTAGAATAGTAGTTTTAATTTTGTTCATTTGAACCTCCTGTCGTATCAGCTATTTCGGTAACCTTAACCGATTCGTCTGTTTTTTCTTGAGTGGTTGTTGGGGTTTCAACAACACCGCCACCAGAGATCACACCAAGCATTCCTAAGATGGTTAAGACGGTATTAACAACAGCGGCAATCGCGTTCCAGTCACCTGTAAATTTGATGCCAAAAGCAGCAAACAATTGTTGTACTAGTACAATAGATAAAGAAAACAGACCTGCAATTACCTTTCCAGAATAAGTGCCGTCTGCATTCTTGAGCGAATTATTTAATTTTTTAAGCATTTAAACCTCCCAATGATCATGTTGCCATGTTTCAAGTTTCGTTAAGCGTACTTCATGATTGTGCGTAATATCATTCGCATGCTTCAACTCGTCTCTTAAGTTGGATATATCACTGCGCAACCCGTTAATAGAATTAACGATTGTATTTTTTAACACCCACCATAAGCCAGTTAACAAGATGCCGCCTGTTGATATCCAAGTGGCAAAATCGTGTGGCCAAAATCCATGCATTGCCTCACCTCCCTAAGCTGGTTGATAATCTTTACCCGTTAAGTCTTTGTAGTCTTGTGCAGATATCCATTGTACTTGTGTGAACAAGGCTAAATCAGCTTCATTAAAGTACCCCATTTTAAAATATTCAATGACCATCTCACGCATTGGTTGTTCCTCCTTGCCCTTGTGTCTTAAGTGTGGCAACTTCTTTCATTAAATCTGAAATAGTAGCTGTATTTGTGGCTTTATCCTTAGCTATTGCTGACGTCAGGTTGGCAATGTCTTGTTGCAAAGTTTCTGTTGCGGATGTTTGAGCAGTGGTTTCAGCCTTGGCTTGTAAGTCAGCTAATTGTTTAGCTAAATCTGCACCCTCCCATTCATTCAATGATGGGTTCCAAACTGGATTAATTAAATTACCAATCCCAACAGCCGTTGCATTAGCTGGTTGTTCAACAGACAATCGCATACCGTTGTATTGAAATGTTACGGGGTCATAACCTGACCACCAAGTTGCTTCTTGTGTCATTCGCTAAACTTCCTTCCTATTTTGGCATGTCATCAGCTGTTTGATACGTGCCATAAATTGAGATAACGCTGCTATCCTTGCTGTTTTTGTTATACGTCGAGCGACTCATGACTGAACCATCCGCATATATCCAAACATTACCTGCCTTGCGTCCGTCCTGCCAATCAGCTTGTTCTAGACTAAGTGCGGCGAAATCAATGGGACGATAACCAGCTGGAATACTACCAGCAGGGATCAAACCAGCAAATTGGCCAAATAGAATAGTACTACCAGCATTATTAAATTTTGCCGTGACTGTATTGCCGTACCTAATCAAATATAAGGTATTATCTAATAGTTTTACAGACGTTGTATGGGCTTGTGAGCGGTTATTTATTATGGCCCGATTATCTAATGAA
Organism: Weissella sp. ESL1177; assembly: GCF_058107185.1. Classification (NCBI taxonomy): domain Bacteria; kingdom Bacillati; phylum Bacillota; class Bacilli; order Lactobacillales; family Lactobacillaceae; genus Weissella; species Weissella sp. ESL1177. Next base: position 691,301 of record NZ_CM176591.1, read on the forward strand.
TATGCCACCATTGCTTCTTCAGCCATATCAGCATGTTCTGCATCAGACGCCTTAGCATGTAAAGCACCCTCAACCGTGACGTCTTTCTTGAAATCGTTATTGTCAGTATAAACATTGGCTGAATTTAGAGTCGGAACTTGTTTATTGTTGACTAATTCAGTCGTTTCGTTAAGCGTCTTCTGTAATGTTTCAACAGCTAATCTTTGCGGCTCAATTCTACCGTTTAAATCCGTAATTAATTTGTCAGCATTGGCAATCATTTTTTTTATGGTATCGATAAAGTCTTGTGAAGCATTAGCTGTCAGTAATACGCCGTTTCCTCTAACAGTAAATGTAATTGGCACAGTAGTGATCACTATTCCTGTGTTATCTGTGATTTTTAAATATCCCTCTTCAATATCACCAGCCGCCTGATAAAATTCACCAGGAATTAACATGGAAAATAGACCACGTTCAATCGATATCATGTCATAAATGCCGTGCATGACCTTAATTTTTCCAACACTATCTTTAATTTCTAAAGACACATCTTGATTCATTAAGTTATGCGCTTTATCTCCATCACGCAAAGCAAAATATACAATGCGACCATCATCACCTTGACGCCCTGACATGCTTTCTACAAGAGTTATCTCGGCGACATCTAACTGTGTGTTAATAACAGCGAATCTGCCGTCAATTTCTGCCATTATAAATCCTCCATTAAACCATTTAAATTCATAATAATTTGTATATTATTCAAGTTTTTTTCTAAGTTATCTAATACTGCATCATATTTACTAATTAATTTTGTTAAATCGCTCCCATTATCAATAAATTCCAAGTCATCAAGCTTAATATCACCAAAAGGATTTAAATTATGGTCACCAAGAATATCTAATAAACGGTTATATTCCTTCAACAAATTTAATAAACAACTTCTTAAAAATGAATATGTGTTTTCATTCCAAACAGTTATAGTAAACGGGCCTTGTGAATTAACCACAAGACCCGTAAAAAAAATACTATCTAGTTTTTGATAAATTAATTGTAGTTTCTGATCAACATGTTCTAATTTACTTGTATCAAAAATAGGTCTACTCCTTTCTAAATGGCATAACTTACCGTTCCTGAAATCCAATCACCATTCCAAGCATCTGTCATGTTAATGATCAATGCCCCGTCAGGTTGCACTTTTAAATGCCCCATGTTGGACTTACTTGAAATATCAATTAATGATGCGGTGACATCAAAAGGTGGTTTAGGAATGTTAGCTGCCAGTGTTCCAACTTGCGTATCACCTTGCATATTTGACACTGTTTTAGCAACCGAACCAACCAGCATTAGTGTTACTAATTTGTCGTTGTAAGCATAATTAAGAATTGGCAATCCGTTAGTCAGGTTAAGTGTTCCTTTGCTTAAAGCAATTTTTTGAGGTAAGTCAGTTTTCAAGGCATAGGGCTGTAAATCATCTTTGCCCAGTAATTCAGGCTTATTGTTAATGGCTGCCCAATGGGTCAACGCATAGGCTCGATTACCATCATCATCTGAATATTGCACAATTGGCGTTTTTGTTTTAGATGGCTCACCATCATTTGACTTAGTCAGGCTCAACCAATCAGCTTTGTCCCCATAAAATTTATCCAAATCAAGATTGCCATCATAACCACTTAAATTGCCGGTTGAACTGTATTGATAAACGGTAGGAAACAACCAGTCACCAAATGGCAGTGCATCAGTCCAAGGGGTATCTTGGTAGCCAGTTGGGTTTTTATCAGCATATTGAGCACACCATAACGCGTGATCTTTTGAAACTAATGACCAATCATAAGCACTTGTTACCGATTTACTCATATAAATCAGTGGTCGGACACCTGTTTGACTATACACATAATCAAGCCACGCTTTAGCATACGAGACACCCTGATTAACAACATCACCTTCCCAATCTAAAGCAAGTACAGCGTCACCAATATTGTCTTTAACATTATCCAAAAAGTACTGGGCTTCTTTCTCTGCCCCTGAACCATCTGCATAATGGTATAAGCCACGTAATTTGTTAGTTGCAACAGCTTGTTGATATTGGTCTTTAAATACAAGTGAAACATAATCAATTCCTTTTGTTGCCTTGATAATGACAAAATCAGCACTTATTTTTGATAGATCAATTGTTGGTTGCCAGTTTGAAATGTCAATACCATTTAACGTCATTCAATCACCTCGCCAACTACCCAGCTTTTGCGATTAGCATTTACGTTAATAACGTTACCTACACTAGTTTGTAACTTTGAAACTGCTTTACCAAGAGCTTCATTACTATCACGAGCTTTTTGTAAAGCAGCATAGTTCTGTGTATAGTCAAACAACTTGTTGCCAAACGTCACTGTATCATTTTGATTAGCATCTTGTGGGTAAAATGTCTTGCCAATAATCCGTACATCTACTTCAACACCCAAACGATCCTTAATAAGGCCAGAATTACCAATAACAATTTTATTAATATCAGATAATTTCGCATGATGTTCAAATTCAGCTCTTTCCATTGTGTATTGAATTATTGGATAATCCTGTAATTGTGATTTAACGTAAGTTAACAATGAATTATTATCCGTAAAACGATCATCTTGAATAGTTGCTGCTTGTTTTATGCCCCAAATTTTTTGCGTTGGGCTATTATATTCAGCTGTTGCTGCATAAGTGCCATCATCATTTTGCTTGCCAAGTCCTTTAATTTTGGTACGAATATTGCTGTAATCTTCTGTCCATTGAATTTTACTAGCATTATAACCATCAATAAAAATAAATTGGTCAGCTTGCCCAAGTGTTTTATAAATATGAATAGTCCAATTATCAACATAAAATTCAAATCCAAAATCATCTTTTAAAGTATTCATCAGCAATGAATCAGCATAATCTGCACCAAAACCATCACTAAATGAATAATTAGAAAACGAATCATGTATGACATAGTTAAATGATGTTCCGTCTGTAATTAATTTCATACATTGATCTAAGCTCTGTGTATTTGTTAATTTATTTTCAACGTATTTATCATGTAAATCCGTCCCAACATGTACGGCGGAAACTTGATAAGTACGAAAATCAGCAGATGGAATAGGATTAACACTACTTAGTCTAAACCATTGTCCGGTTTCAGGAACAAGTACTCTGGTTTGAGGTATCATAGCTTCCGCAGCTATTTTATTACGGCTGTCAGCAACAAAATTAAATGATAATGTACTAAATTCATTCAATGTTTCTGTAATGGATAAACCAGTGACAACTGCTGGTACTTCATCAAGATTAGCTGTATAAGCATAAATAACATTTCCCATTAGTAATAAAACCTCGTTTCAAAAGAAATTGTAAAACTGCTTGCGCCACTGATTTCAAGTTCGTTATACCCTTTTGCTATATCTAAATAACTACGACTTGAATAATCATTTCCCAATCGTTGAATACCATTAACAATTGGCACCAATCCAATTAATTGAAATGTATCGCTACTTGTGATCGCCTTTTTATAAGTAAAAGATTGGTTTGTCGTGTTATTTTTAATAGTCAGCCCTTGCGGGGCACTGCCTTTAAAGGTAATTGTTATGGGTCTTTCATCAGCTAATAATGGAATGACCGATGGATTATAAATCTTAAATTGTGACGATGAAAACTCATATTGATAATCAGCAAATGGCATACCCAAACTCGCATCATAAACCTGACCATTAATTGTTGCTGTGTGTAAGGTTGTTGCGATACTTTCAGCAAAACCCTCATAACAAATTAAATTAATAGCAACGTTTTTAGCTTTCCAGTAATTACCTAATCTTGGATAAGTAAATGCATCCGCAACAACTTTCCAACGCATGAAAGGTGTACGTAAATTAATGACGTAAAAAGGCTCAACGCTACTAAAAATTTTTAGTACCTTGAGCCTTTGTAATTCGTAATCAAAATTATCATGTGCAAACACATCAAATGTTATCGGAATTGTTGTTTGTGTCACCTGTGTCCCAGTTAACGTAGCACCATAGTTACCGATTTGTGCATAAGTGTGCGTGTAAGCTGGAGAAGGTGGATCAAAAGTAACCACACGAATACCTTCGGCCCCTAAATCATAAACGGTTCCATCTATTTTTTGAATTAAAATGTCACTTTGAAATTTAGTAGCCATACATATTACCTGTTGTTTGTCCTTTCAATTGAATGTCTTGATTTTGAAGTATCTTAATCTTTGGATAGGTAGCCCGAGCAACTTCACCACTATCTAACTGAACAACCATGTGAACATCACCACTTAAATCAATGCCACCATTTGTTTGGCCAACATTTTGAGTATGTGATCCATTATGGAATTGTGTAATCATATTAGATTGTGAACCCGTCTTCGCAGTATTAATTACTTGCGTTAACTTTGCAGCAAAACTATTTGGTTGTTTATCAGCTGTTTCTTTAATTGACCCTAATATGGTTTCATCAGCACTATTGCGATTAGGGTTAATAACCCATTCATCTTCACCATCTATCTCACCGACTAATCCAATACCATTTGTACGACCACCGTTAGCATACCAATGATGACTACGCCAAAAATCGTAAGCATGATCGATACCACCATAACGGTCGTTTACATAACTTTTCATCCATTTTAATTGGGTGATTGGGTTAGTCATATAGTCCGCACCAAATGGTGCCATCTTTGATGGTGGCAATGCTTGACCAATACCATAAGCACTAGATCCAGGATTTTTTGCTCGTGGATTCCAACCTGATTCATGATTGATAATATAATTCCACTTATCAAAATTGCCATGAATACCAGCTTGTTCTAGCCAATGTTTATGTGAACCACTAGGAGCTGCACTACTTGCAGCTTGTTCACCACCACCATTAAATGAGCCTAATAAGTTATTCATCATGTCTGAAACCCAATCAAACATACCACCAACTTGCGACCGAATTAACTTTTGTAATGGTGAATCTGACTTATTTGATTCTGATTTAGAACGCGCTGCACTACGTCCAAAGTTCAAAAATGTTGTTGCATCACTAAACTTTAGACCACTAGAGGTGTAATACTTACCATTGCCAGCATAGTTGTAACCTTCTTCACTGTAACGTCCATTGTCAACACCTGTAACCACTGAAACGTGGTTTCCATACTTAGAACCATTAGAATAAACAGCAATGTCACCAACACTAGGTGTACTTTTATGTTTAACATGAGCACTAGTCCAATTAGACCCATTGCCTAAGCCAGTAAACAAACTTGGTTTAACACCGACATTTGCTAAACGACTAGCAACGAAAGAAACACATTCACGGAAGAAATAACCCCAAGGATCCCCACTGGGGGCACCCTCATCTTTACTTTTATTCTTAAAGCGATAGTCATCACCTAAACCACCGTTACCACTACCAGACATCGCATCTTTTAGCATATTCCATAGTTCGTGCCACCAATTACTTTGTTGTCCTTGAACACCATTGTTACCACTGACAGCGGACCCCAATGAACTAATCGCTGAACCAGCTAGATTACTGATTCCCTTAGTCATAGGATTGAATATTTTATCCTCAATGTACTTTACTGGATGCATTGCGATTCCCAAAAAGTCTTTAGCTTTACCTGTTGCAGACGAAATAGCATCGCTGATATCGTCAGCTACATCACCAAAGAAATGCTTAATATCACCAAACCAGTCGCTCGTTCCATTTGCGAACATGTGACCACTTAGCATTGCATGTGTCACATTGGCAGGTACAACTGTTTCACCACCTTCAAAATTAACTAATCGATTACGACCAGATAAAATGGTGCCGTTACCCTGATTATCAATAATCAATTCTTGACCAGTTGGACTATCAAAGCCATCGTTAACCATTGCTAAACCACTTGGCGCACCAGTGGTACCTGTGGCCAACTTCTTTAATGGTGCGATTGCTTGTTTTTTACCCCCAAAATCATGAATAACGTCATTAATAGCACCAACGCCTCCGTTAATAAATCCGATAACACCGTTCATGCCATCCTTGGCCAATCTTTTAATGTCATCCCATATATTACTAAAGAAATCTCGAATACCTGACCACATGTTAGTCCATGTTTTAGAAATGCCGTCACCAAAATTACTTAATCCGCTGCTTATCCAGTTCCAAGCTTTTGAGGCTGTGTTCTTTATTCCATGCTTACCATTCCAGATATCATTGAAGAAATCAGCAATTGATTCCCATGTTTTATTCCAAGTCTTAGAAATGTTGGTTAGCACTTTGCTTAAAATGTCATTAATTGCATTAATTGCGTTGGAAAAAACTTGTTTAATACCATGTTTACCGTTCCAAAGATCGTTAAAAAAATCAGCAATGGTATCCCATGATTTAATCCATATTTTCAAGATGTTATTTAATACATTTCCCAAAACATTTGCAATGGCATCAATTGCATCGCTAAACAATCGTTTAACCCCATGCTTGCCATTCCAAAATTCATTAGAAAAATCAGCAACAGCGTTCCATGACTTAGTCCAAACTTTAGAAATACCATTAAGTGCACTATTTAAAATATTTGAAATGCCATTAATTGCGTCACTAAATAAACGTTTAATACCATGCTTACCGTTCCAAAGTTCATCGAAAAAATCAGAGATAGCATTCCAAACTTTAGTCCACTTTTTTTGAACGGGTTGCCATATATTTTCTAAGAAACTCGTTAATCCATTCCAAATATTTTTAATGTCTTTCACTAAACTATTAAAAATATTCTTTAATGAGCCAACTAGCGGTTTAGTAATTGCTATATCAATTCCAATTGGTAGAGCCAATGCATACAACATCATTTTGCCAAAACCCTTAGCCAGGTCTTGTACAGCTTTAATAAATTTATTCCAACCTTTTTGGAATCCTTTAATAAGACCACTAAACCAGTCATCTATGGCATCAGCACCATTGCCAATCGACTTACCAATACCCTTAAACCACTTGCCAATATCTTTAACAAATCCTTGAATAGTCTTGCCGCCATTACTAAATGACTTACCAACATTTTTAAAGAAATCACCAATGGCATTAAATGCACTACCAAGCCATTTACCGATACCTTTAGCAAAATCAACACTGGCAGAAATCAAGTTGTCGACAAATTCACGAAACTTCTGGTTGTGTTTATACAAGCTGACTAAAGCAACGCCCAATCCAATAATTGCTGAAGCTATTGCTATAAAAATATTTGCATTCAATACTGCATTCAGCACAGAAAATGCTGTTCCGATCCCTTTTATAATACTAATAACACTTTTGATACCTGCAAAGACTGCAATGGCAGTTCCTAATGCTTTAAACGATGTCGTCAATGTTGCTAATAATGCAGGATGATCTTTTAATTTGCTAAGTCCATCGCCTAACAAATCAACACCTTTAGCGACTCCACTGAACGCTTTTGTTGCTGTACTAGCTAGACCATTAATCACATCAGTAATATTTTTCTTACCGATCGCGTCAATAATCTTATTCCAACCATTGACTACTTCAGCTTCAAGATTGCCAAAAGCCCCTTGAAATTCAGCAGTTCCTTTAGCGAACTTCTTGGCCTTATCAGTAGAACCTAGTTCTTCAATAGCTTTATTGAATTCTTTAGAACTAATTTGCCCTTTTTCCATGGCATCACGAAAATTACCAGTATAGGCACCATTTTTCTTCATGGCTTCTTGTAACTTACCAGAAGCACCAGGAATAGCATCAGTTAATTGATTCCAATTTTCGGTTGTCAGTTTACCAGCTCCAGCTGTTTGTGTCATTACCATCGCAACGGATTTAAAATCATCTTTAGTACCACCTGCAACAGCAGTCAAATTCCCAGCTGATTCAGTCAGCTTTTCAAAATTATCAACCCCATTAGCAGCTAATTGCGCAGTCGTATTTGAAACATCCTCTAAATCATAAACAGTATCATCAGCATACTTTTTAACATCTTTACCTACTGCTTTGATTTTGTCATGCCCAAAACCAGCTAATTGCATAGTAGCATCAAAACCTTGCATCGCGTCAGATGCGTTACCAGCTTCTTTAACTAAGCCACCCAAATAACCGGTAATCTTACTAAAACCACTTGCAGCAACGTTACCTAAGAATGAACCACTAATAATATCCTTCAAGCTACTAAATTTAGCTTTAGTTTTTTCAGCTTCACTTTGAATATTGCGTAGTTCAGGACTAGCGTTGTCATTTAATTGAATCTGCGTGAGTTTACGAGCTGGTATTTGAGCTAATAATTCTTCATAATTAATTACCTCATCTTTTTCAGCCTTAGCTTCCAAATCTGTTTGAGTTTTCTTAGGCAATTGCTTCAGTAACTTATCGAAATTACTAATACCATGTACATCTGCATCAACCAATAAACGTGTCTGCTTATCCATAGGAACAGATTTCAATAATTGATTAAAACTAGCAATCTCACCACGTTCAGCTTTGGCTTTTAATTGTGTTTGCGTTTCTTTTGGTAATACAGATAATAAGTCATCAAATGAGCGTATCTCACCCTTTTCGGCCTTAGCTTTCAATTCCGTACGAACATCTTCAGGTACTTCTTTTAATAGGTCATCAAATGTTCTGATATCTGCTGTATGTGCCTTAGCTTGTAACTCTGTGCGAGTTTCTTCAGGTAACGCATTCAACAAGTCATCAAAACTATTAATCTCACCTTTTTCAGCTTTGGCCAGTAACTCCGTTTGTTCTTCTTCAGGTATTTCAGCTAATAAATCTTGAAAATTATCAATACCTTCCTTTTCAGCTTTAGCTTCTAACTTAGCAATTAATGGTTGATTACCAAAAGACTTCTTAAATGTTTCATAACCTTCCTTACCAGTCGTTTCAGCCTTAGTTTTAAACGCGGTCCACGTTTTATCTGATTGGTCATTTAAGATTAAATCAATATCGATCTTGCCGTCTGCCATTTATTTTCCTCCTTTCCTTTAACCTGTCATTCCCATTAGACTATCAAAGATTGAGCTAGCACCATTTCCAAATGAATCAGCATGTTTATTTTTATCCAGTTGATAAAACATTTGTGCTTCGGCTATTTGACCAGCTTGTTTAGCGTCATCTTTGTAGTTACTTGGATCATCATTTCTGATTTGTCGAATACGACTAATTGGCATCTTTTCACCCAAGTTATCAAATAACGCCTTAAATACATCCCAATGCATAACGTCTATTTGTTCATTTAGATCGATACCGTAATAAGCCATGAATGAAGCATAAATGGCGGCTGCATCTTGTTCAAAATCATAATCAGCAATAATTTCATGACTATCGTCTACTAGTTGAGATGATTCATTTTCTTCATCATCAAAATTGCCATATGGTCGTTCGTTAATGTAATCAAATAGGTTTGTTACTACGCTCGCTTTAATAGCAATATCATTTGTTTGAATTGCAACATTGAAAAGATTAAAACACTTATTAATTTTTTCGTAATCACTTAAATTGTCGTTATCTAACACACCAAACGCTGCAATCACTCGATTAAAAGCTAAATTAACATGATAGACACGTCCGTTTAGTTTAACCGTTTGTTCAGGCTGTTTAGTGAATGAAAACATTAGTGATTACCATTACCCTTTCTACGACGTTCATTTCGATTAGATCCATACTTTTTGCGTAGATCTTCATCATCTTGACCAGCTTCATAAATCGTACGTGCAATTTTAGCAAGCGTTACTGTGCGATTATCAGCATAACGAACAACTTCATCAGCAGCCTTCTCACCAAGTGCAGCAGCTAGATATTCTTTTGAAATCTTGGCAACTTCAGCATAGCCATCCTTAACAATCTTGCGTTGCTCATCTAGTGGTATATTGTTACTATAATCAGCATTTTTGATTTCATTCAGTAGATCTTCTGTTTTAAGAATCACATCTGAAAATTGGTCATCAAGTTCTGGTGTATAACGTACGGTGTAAGTTTTCTTACCAATTACAAATTCCTGTGATTTAATAACTAGTGGTGTGATATCAATTGCCATGAATATTCTCCTTTTTAATTCAACAAAAAAATCAGGCTTTTCACCCTGTTCGAACGTTTAAAGCCGTTGTCGCTTACTACTTATCTATTCGTTTCCAGCCGGTTGTGTAGCAACTGTTACATTACCTGCTTTAGGGGTTACTCGGTGTGGTGTTAGCAGCAACTTTCTGTGGCTTACCGTTCATAGCTAACGTGAAACTAAATGTTTGCTTAACGTTCGCAGCACCACCAAATGGTACGATTGCTGTCAAGGTAGCAACGAATACGAGTTGTTTGCCTTCTGGATTAGTCCAGCGTGCCAATGTACGCAATGAGTCACCAACGTCAGTAAAGTGATCAGCAACGTAATCTTGTGCAGGGTCGCCTAATAGACGGTGTCCAGCAACTGCAAATTGTACCGCCTTACCAGTAACATCATGATCAGAAAATCCCTCGCCACTATAATAAGGAGTCGTATCAGCCGTTTCTGATGAAGATGGTGTAATTGTTTGAATTCCTTCTGATAAAGCTGCCCAATTAGCCTTGCTGATATCATCGAGTGACGTATTACCAGCCACGTCAATTTCTAAGTGATTTTCAAAGTTTAATTGAAATTTTGTTTTTGCCATGTTTTAAAATCCTCTCTAAATTGTTAAGTTGGCGGTTCCTGATAAAGACCAGACCGTCATATTATTCTTTTCACCCTCTAATTCAGGTTGATTAGGGGTCATGTAATTAAATTCAAATGAATCATCAGTGCTTTTGATAACTAAATCTTCATTAGATAGTGCTCCATAGATAGCCCACATAATTGCTGCAGTATCTTGTGGTGATTCTTCTTGTACCATTAATTGCCAAGCAAAATCCATTTCTTTAGTACCATCAAAATACTCAGCAGTTGTTCTACCACCTGGTACAGGGAACAATGCAATGCTTGGCTTGTCAGTCAAAAAAGAAAGTTGCACAGGCAGTGGCAAGTTCAAATTGTTATTTAAATAATTTGCCAGCTGTTCTAAAAAATCATTCTTATTGATATTTCGTTACCTCTTTCTTATAGGTATCAATCCACTTGTCCATATTGTTATCCTTAGCTTTTTCATCCCATTTAGGACCAGTGTCTGGTGTTGTATAATTTTTAAAACTCACAATACCGTTTGTACCGTAATACTGTGCTCTAGCATATACCTGCCCAAATGAACTGTAACGGTTCGATTAGCACGCAATTTTCCTTTATCAAGGGGCACGTACTTATCCATATCAATTGCGATTTGATTAGCTAATGCCAATTTGACACGTTGTTTATTCATTGGGCTAAGTAGCTTATCAACTTTGCCAACATCTAAATGAATTTGCGTATCAGCCATTAGCGCACCTCAATTTCATAACTGAATGGTTTATCAGCAAACGGATAATCAAATCGTTTCACTGCAATGATTTCATGATCTATACCATCAAACTTAACCACCCCACCTAACCAACTATCATCAAACATAATTTTGTTTGTCAGATAAGCTGGATAAACAAATAACTTAGCCCCTTTTTGTTGTTCTTTCTGATTGTTACTGCCTGTTTTGGTTAAACTCTCTTCAAAACGTACAGGGGCTAATTCTTGCCACTCATATTGCTGTTGCTGACCATATAAATCTTTATTATTAGTAGGTTTTGCTACTTGGACACGGTGAACTAATAAACGTTTATTAACGTACATAACTCACCCCCGAATACAACAGACCTAATGCACCTAAAATACTCATCACATCAGGCGACATATACAGGCTTGTATCATTTGAGCGATTACTACCGTTCATATTGATACTAGTCGATCCAATAGATGAACTGGTTATATTGCCTTGTTCTCTGGCGTCTGCCGCTGTTTCAATACCACTTTTAGCGATATATTCAACTTGCATAGCCTCTGCTAACTTGAATTGTCGTTGATACCACTCTGGATAATCATTTAACGCCGTTTCATCTTTAATGAATTTAAAATTAGTTGCTGCGTTAACCGCCATTGATGCACGCATTAAGACTTTTTCAAACTCATCTTCTGAAACTTCTGTTAATTTCAAAGCCAGATATTCGTTATAAGTTAAATACGCCATCTAGTCACCTCTCATTAAGCTTTAGGAGCTGATGTTTGTGATGCATCTGCCGAACGCACAATCAATGCATCGTTGTCAATTGCCACACCATAATGTTGGTCAGCATTAAACTTAGTTTGCTTATGATCAATATCTCGTGCTGACTCAGCTAATAGGTCACGCTTCATATAAATCTTCAAAGCACCAGGCTTAACAGCAATGAATTGTCCGTCTGCAATCTTTTGTGAACGCACAATCTCCCAACCAAATAACTCACCAAATGAACCAGTCACTAGAATGTTGTCACCCATTTGTGAGGTGCGTGTCCAGTCATTAGCCGCTAACTTACGTAGCTTAGCAGCATCCTTATATGACAAGAACAACACACCAGTTTGATCAGTGGTTTGCGTTTCAATTGCATCTGGTGCTTCAACAAATGTTGCTTCAATCTGGTCAATCAAATCCAAATCAATCTTTGCATTAACTGTTAGGGTTGCCTGTTGTGCAGTCGCTAAAATGTCATTATCAATCTTTGAAGCAATGGCCATACGAATTTGACGTTGTGCCTCACCAACTGGGTCACCATAACCTGACAAAACAGCTTCATCAGTCAATTGGACCCCTAGACCAGCCTTTTTAATGCCAATCTTACGTGTTGATGTTTCTAGTTGCTTGTAATCAATAGCAGCGCCTTCGGCAACGTCTTCAGCATCTCCAATGTACTTGTATGATGGCACAGTAATTTCATCACCTGGACGTCCTTGTAATGCAGTATCAATTTGAGCAATACCACTAAACTTAATCGCCTTTGGCAATTGTGCTTGAATCATTGCCCCCATAACCTCGGGGTCAATCATGTTCTCCATTTGTGTAACAACCATTAGTTACTTCCTCCTACTAATTCTTGGTATTGTGTAGGGTTATCAGCCTTTAAAGCAGATAACTCTTGATATGAGTAATCAGCCAATGCTTTGACTTGTGGCTCACCTGTTGGATTAGGATTACCAGTTGGTGTAATAGTTGGCGTCTTACTGTCGTCGTTCTCTGCAACAAATAAGAAGTCGTTATCTTTCTTTACTGAATCAAGTTGATCAGACAAACCAGTTAATTTACCTTTGTTGTTAAAAGTAATTGAGTCAGTGTCAATTAATGCCATGACAGCTTTCTCATTCTTAGCGCCTGCTTCTCTTAATGCGTTTGAGATTTCATAACTCTTCTTAGTCTCTTGCAGTTGCTGTTCAGCATTGGCCTTAGATTCATCAAACTTAGCTTGTAATTCTTTCAACTGGTCTTGATATTCACTACCTTTTTTTGCACCTTTTTGCGCATCAGCAAGTTGTGTATTGATATCATCAAATTGTGATTTATATGAATCACGTTCTTGTTCCGCTGCATCTCTCTCTTGCTTCAGGGCATTCAAGTCATTACCATGTTCAGCCATTACTTGCTTGATTTGTTCGTCATCTAGGCCAAAGCCTTTAAGCGTTTCAGTTTTCATGCTTTTCTCCTTAGCTGTTGATTAGCGAGTCAGCCCTCGCACAGATTTTTGCATTAAAAAAGAACAGTTTAATGACATATTCGGGTCAGAATAAAAGCACCAACAAATTAATGTCAGTGCTTGTTTTTGTGTGCAAATTGCATTTTGTAAGTGTCAATTAGCTTTTGATTTTTATAAATACGCTCTCTCGAATAGTCACGATGTAAGAAATCATTATCATCAATTAAATTTCTTAATCCTAATCGCCTATTAGATAATACCGTTTTGTAATGTTTCGTAAGATCATCATCGCCTAATTGTTTAGCAGCTTCTAGCTTATACTTCGCATCACGAATGCCACGCTCATATGAACGTTGACTAGCTTGTTTTTTACCATTAGCAATTGCTTTACTAGGATTAGGTATATCAATGTCAGGTAGACTATTCACACCAATAACAAACGGTGTGAGTGTGTGATGACAGTTTATTCCTAACGTACCACCAGGTTCGCCCCAGCCATGATCATATAATGATTCAACATATCCAATATCGCTTTCGTGTGATTCAAAGCCTGTCTCTCTCTTCGTTACAATATGTCCTTGAATTGGTGCACAAGCAGGACGAGAAGCAGCGTGTGACCTCATTAAGAATGTATCAACACCCATCTGTTCAGATGCACTAGTGCGCATCTCGTTATATACACGATAGGTTGTTGACTGCATGACTGTATCTGCATAACGTTCAATGGACCACGTATGACCACCTTTATCAACGAAACCAGACGGAATGCCTTTATTAATCCATTTCATGACTGTATCAGATAAAGCCTTATCAGGCGATTTAAGCCCCGTTGTGACTTCTGCAACTGATTGTTCAATAATGCTTTTATATACTCGCATGGTTGAATTATTGCCTAAATTAGTCGTTAATAACGTTTGATTAACTAAGTTGTCAATGTCTAAAAAGGTTTGAGTAGCATAAACTGCTAACGTCTCTTGTACACTATTGTATGCGGGTATGGCTAGGTTTAAATCATTAGCTAATTGTTCAGCCGTATTCTGATATACTTTTAAACCTTCATTTTGGATAATTTCATCGAGTAGTTTTCTTGCAACACCCGTTTGTTCTGAAACATATTTGATATTTTCTTCATTCAGCATGTGCATGTCGTTAAGCTTTTCAAGTTGCCACAGATAGGGATTATCTTTTAAATCAGCAACACCACGCTTTTTAATTCGTTTAATCATGCGAATAAACAATTCCTGTGCCATGTTACTGTATATATCTCCAACAACAGACGCGCCTAACAACATTTGGTCATCATTCACTTTAGCCATTATTCATCACCAGTTGAATTACTGTACATTGATTGGTCAAACGCACTTGGAGCAGGTTCAGATTCATCACCAATTTCTTGTAAGATTAAATCTGCTTCATCTTCTGGCACATCAAATACTTTCATAATAGCGCGCTTCTTTGAAATTAAACCAGCTGTTAAAGCTTGTGTGTAGTAAGTGAGCTGAACATTCTTATCAGTGAATACCCCATCATCAAAGTTAAACTGTACATCACCAATATCTGGAATATCACCTGAGTAAAAGCCTTCTGCCGCTGCTAACTCTAAAATTGTTACCACCAATTCTTGTAAAGCACGCTCAACATTGTTCAAATGTGAATTACGAGTTTGATAGGTCATCGAGTTTTCTGATACAACTTCGGTCGCTGTTTTTAACCCATCTTTAGCGTCAAATGAAAACGTGCCAGCTGACAAACCAACTTGCATTTCAAGGGTCTTTAAGAATTGATTAATTGATTGAATATATGCATCCGCACGAATATCCGTGGACAAATCCGTAATCTTAGCGTCCTCGTCACTAACATTTACACCAGTGTAAACGTTCTGGTCAGTATCAAAGAAACGAGTATAATTACCGTTTTCATTAATCATTTGCGTCATAAATGACGGAATCATCACACGTCGTTGCCCCATTTTAATTTCCCAATGATATTGATCATACGCATCATTAATTTGTGTCAACGTTGGCCGTGCATTATCAAAGATTGATAGTCCTAATGGTGAAGTAATATCACGGTTATTAAAGCCAAATGGCTTTAAATAAACAAATAAAGGGCGTTTAAAGTTATTCAACTCTGCGTGTTCAGTTAAATCAGCATAGATTTCATTAGCATCTAATGATTGTCGAACGCCAACTGTGCCAGCATCTTCTGAGCGATATAACTCATTGTCAATAACATACTTGTCACCGTCCCATGAATGGAACTCTAACAACGTCCAATAAATAGTACGCTGTCCTTCTGTTGTCGTTGTTTTAGTCGCAATGGCTGCTTCTGAAATATCGTTGGCA
The DNA here is from genome assembly GCF_058107185.1 of Weissella sp. ESL1177. Taxonomy (NCBI): domain Bacteria; kingdom Bacillati; phylum Bacillota; class Bacilli; order Lactobacillales; family Lactobacillaceae; genus Weissella; species Weissella sp. ESL1177. The sequence continues at coordinate 707,197 of NZ_CM176591.1, forward strand.
TTTGATTGTAGCGGATAAAATACAGGCGCTTGCACATAGGCAATCTTGATGTTGTCACCATCTACATAAGGTCGCATTGCTAACCCACCTAGTGCTAAACCAGATTCCAAATAGCGCTCAAAGTTTTTAATAAAATCATTATTATCAAACACTTCATGCACATATTTATCAGCTAATTCATTGTTAGCAACACTAAATGTCATTTGTTCATTAACTAATAAAGATGCCATTCGGCGACAAAGTACTTGTGCCATGTTTAATGCTGTATATGGTCGTGTCTTCCGTTCACCGTACGTATTAATGAACTTCACGTTTGGAAACTTTCCCTGAAAGAACTTTAAATCTTCATTAATGCGTTGGTATTCACTATCAGATACGCCTATTCTTGGGTGGTCTGTAATTTTATTTAACGTTGTACTAACGCCCATTTTAGCGCCTCCTCGTTTCAAAAAATTCTTAAATCTATCTATCAGTTTCATATCACGCTCCTAAACCTTTAATTCAAGTAGTCGTGCATTGTCTAATACAAAATATTTGAACGCATCAACCGTGTGATCATCAACTTTGATAACTTTCGGGTCGTCAGTTTCAACTGTCTTTTCATCCCATCGATAATTACGATGTTGCTCAATGAATACTTGATTGGCCTGATTATCAAGATAATAAAAACGTCCACTCGCTAACAATGAGTAGACGCTATCAATCATAGTTGTGTTCTTCTTTTTTGCTACTGGATGCCAAGATATTTGCCAATCCTTGAAGTATTGATTTTTCAATGCAGCTTCTGCGCTATCAATCGTACGCTTAACAACTGGTAATCTTCCCCATGATTGTTTCGTTTGATTAGCAATAAAATCATGTATTTTAATTGATAAATCGCTAGGTGCTAATTTAATTGTTTGACCAGCTGGCGAGTAGTAATAAGTGTCTAATAAAATAGCTTTCTTTTTGGCTGTTACACCAATACATAAAGCTGTTGTGGCTGAATTAGCATGACCAGCATCAACTGTATAGGCTACTTGAGTAATTGGGTCATCATTGGGAATTACATCAAGTGGATGAAACATATCCATGTTGTAAACATTTGTCCCTAGCCCAATTGCTTCACCTAAATACAAATAACGATAATAGTCATAATCATTTTCTTTATAGCTATTAATCAATAACATGGTTTGCTTAGTTGTAAAGCCTAATTCATCATCTAAATAAGTTGAATGATCAATCAAATATTGCTCATCAGTCTTCTTGTTTTCAACCCACTCATTAATCCAATCATAAGGGTTTTTGGGTGGATTATATGAATAAAACACCTTTACATCATTGACATAAGGTGACTTGTTACGAATAAACGTTGGATTAGCTTGGTCAAAAACTTCTGCTGATTTTACGTTAGCTGCTTCTTCATACCACACACCAATTACATGTTGAACCTTATTTGATTTTAATTTTTGTGGATCATCAGCACCATAAAAATAAAACGCTGAGCCTGTCTTAATATGTTCAATCTTTAACGGTGACTTATAATTGCGATACTCGGAAGTTAATTTAAGCATATCAATTGCCCACAGCACCTGTTCATAAACTGAATCGCGTAAGTATGCCTGATTTTCACGAATACAAATGATATTTACCCGATGCTTTGCCTGCGTCTGTCTTTTCATAGCCAAGACCAACCACAGGCTAATAACAGACGATTTGAAAGAACCACGGCCACCTTTTGCAATAATATAGGGACATTTAGTATTCCATAGTCTACTGAAATGTGGGTTAACTAATTTAGATGTTTTAATCACTTGTTTTTGTGTCATCATTAACCCCCAAATCATCTACTAACAAAATGTTATCATCTAGATCTTCATATCCTTGTAACTGCGCAAGTTGTTGTTCATTAAGTTTTGCTTGTGAACGTTTCAATTGTTCCTCAGCAGGATTAGATTTATGCCAACTATCTGGTTTTCGATTTTTAAGCCATAAAGCAATTGCACCAACATCTGGTCCTATTTCCTTTGTCACCTCTTTGGTAATCACTAATTTGTTGTCTTCATCTTGGGATGTTTCATTTCCATCAATATCAAGGTAAACGACAAAGTTCATGTAATCGTTGATATGTTTAGCTCTTTCTGCATTATAGAAAGATTGTCCTTGAAACCAACTCAGCCAATTTTCATCTTGTTTACTCGAATTACATCTGCCACATGCTGGCACAATATTGAATAAATCCATTTGTCCACCTTTATCCAAAGCTTTTAAATGATCTTTAGTCAGCTTAACTTGTCTGCCACAATAAGCACACTGATTAGAAAAATAGCTTTGGCACATTCGCCATTGCTTATCTGTTAATTTTTGAGCACCATCATGTCGTCGCTTTTGACCAGTATCTGCGATACGTTCTTTCGTAGTTTCGATAATGGTATAACCTAAGGCTTTTTTTAATAAGGCATTTTCAACCTGACGATCAACAACTTCTTTTCCTTTTTTTAGGGCGTCAGAAATGTCGGGATACCGTTTTTTCCATTCATATAATGTAGGACGACTGATACCAATATTATTAGCAATTTGTTTGTCTGTTAGGCCATCACGGGCCCAACCCTCAAGTTTTATTAATCCTTCTAGTGATAACCATTCTAAGTATTTTCCTTTTGCCATTACATATCACCACCTCGTTTCTTCTTTTGCTCATCTAAACGTTTTTGTTTCTTAATTTCTCTGTCAATCGAACCAATAATGTGATTTTCTACTTGTCTGTACCATTCGTTTGCCATTTACTTTTTCATATCTTGTAATGTTTTAGTAACGGCTACAATTAATATCCACACAGGCACAAGCAGCACGTTTAATATCGTTGGCGCGAATACCAACCACCAACTCCAGTCAATTACGCTGAATAACTTGCAACCAACAAATATAATCGTTAATAAATTTAAGAACCCAGTCTTCATTTCAATCCCCTCCTTCAGTGCAAAATAAAAAGGCAACAATCTTTTGATTGCTACCTGAAATTACTTGTCTAACTTTCCGTGTTTATAACCAATAGAATACGCACTTATTGATAGCGAAACAATACCTATTAGTAGAGCAACTATCGAAAATATCATTTTTGCACCTCCAAAATAAAAAAGGCTACCCATTTTAATGGTTTATTAAACCGGGTATGTTGTTCTCCAAGCAAATTTTTCTTAATAAATTTTCCCATCATCTAATTTTTTAACTGTTGAATTTGATTTTCTAGTTTTTACTCAAGATGTACTCACTCATGCATAACCATATTTTATAAAGCAAACTTCTTCCATTTACGTATTTTACTTCGAAAATTTGTAAATGGTGCAACGCTATTAATGTGAATCCACTTATACAAAGGCCATTTTGCTTTTGTAGTCGCCCATTCGCGTTGTTCAGTTTCAAACAATTCTTTATCACTTAATGTTTCTATCCAATCGCACAATTCAATCACTTTTTTATCTAACTGTTGAATTTGTTCAACTAAAGTTTTTTCCTCATAACTTTCATAAAATGACAGATAAAGTTCACCTAAATTGTTCCACTTATAACCTTCTGCTGGTGTTTGAACTTCAACCCCTGCATTTTCTTTTTCTTCCCAGTCTAATAATAAAGATATCCATCCTAACTGATAGGATAAGTTTTCAGAGGGTGTTTTATCGGTTTCCTCAATTCTTTTATTTGCTAATTTTTCAGGAATGCCTTCAAATTCAGCGATATATTTTTCATAGCGTTGTTTAATTTCTATAATTAGCTCTTCTTTGCTTGAATAAGTTTTCATTATTTTCCCCCTATATGCCTTATGTATGCAAGCGGTTAGGATTTGCACCTAACAACGACTAGTGCAATTGCTTTACCTATTCCACCCACGCTTGCCCCATAGAATGATTTCATGATTTTCTAACGCCAAATTTGTAATTAAGAAACTGCACTGTACGTAAACTAATAAAACAACCATTCTACAATTATCTATTATCCCATATATTATGTATGTGAAACAGTTAACTTTCAAAAAATAGTTATAGGAGTTTTTATCAGTAGATATTCTTTACTCGTAACTTAACTAACTATTCCACAATACTATTATATGACATAGTACGTGTACTTTGTGTCCTCTTATTGGGTACTACATGTTACATTTTTACTTATACTCACGGTAATCATACGTGTCTGAAAATGCTTCTGCAAAACTCAAAAGGGCATCATTCAATAACTCATAACCGCGTTTTCTTGAATAACCCGTTATTGTTTCAATCTCTACCCAGCTCTGATTTTTAAAATAGCGCAACTCTAGAATGCATCTGTATAGGTTTGGCATTCCTTGGCAAGCTTTGATTACATCATCTACCCATTGTGTTGCTTGGGCATGAATAGAATATTTATCATCATTGACCTTACCGTTCATACTGCCAGTTGGCATCCCACTTATCACTGGCGACTTCACATCTGCAAAGCTAATGTGTGCTCTGTTTTGAATAATTGGCCAATCATGCTCAAAGAAATGGCGCACGTTATTAATTGTAGCTTTTTCATTTATTTCAAAATCACCTAGTAATCCTAATAACCCCATTAGGCCAACCTCCATTATGTTATATATTTAATTATATTATACCATTTATATCAATTAAAAAGTTTTCAAAAACATTAAAAAACCGCTATATATCAACACTCATTGATGTATAGCGGTTATTTTTATTTGAAATGATTTTTAATGCTTATGCTTAGATTTGATCAATATTAGGCTACTTGTCAATAATACTACGACAGCAGCTAATAAACTATAAATACCTTTATGTTCATTAACATTATCTGCCAGCTTAACAGCTGTTTTTGGTAAACTGACTGAAGCATCAGTCTTTGTTGGACCAACTCGTTTTCGACTTTCTGACAACGTTGGTTGGCTAGAATTTAGCTTAATATGATTTACATCATTAGTTCCTGTAGGAACCACAACATCTCCATTTGTTGTATCATGATGTGAACCACTATGCGGCTTACTTATTGGTGCATTATCTTCTGTCGAGCTACTACTTGATGATGATTCATTTGCCGTCACACCATTACCCGATGAACTACCTTTATTTGACGATGACTTACTTGGCTTATCTACGTCACTTGACGATGTATCATTGCTTGACGAACTGCTGTCGTCTGATGATGATGAATTGTTTGGTTTGTTAACATCACTAGACGATGCATCACTACTTGATGAACTACTACTATTAGATGAAGCAGTGCTTGATGAGATCACATTACTTGACGATGTATCATTGCTTGACGAACTGCTGCTGTCTGATGACGATGAATTGTTTGGTTTGTTAACATCACTAGACGATGCATCACTACTTGATGAACTACTACTATTAGATGAAGCGGTGCTTGATGAGATCACATTACTTGACGACGTATCATTACTTGACGAACTGCTGCTGTCTGATGACGATGAATTGTTTGGTTTGTTAACATCACTCGATGATGCATCATTACTTGATGTGCTACTACTATCAGATGAAGCGGTGCTTGATGAGATCACATTACTTGACGACGTATCATTACTTGACGAACTGCTGCTGTCTGATGACGATGAATTGTTTGGTTTGTTAACATCACTCGATGATGCATCATTACTTGATGTGCTACTACTATCAGATGAAGCCGTGCTTGATGAGATCATATCACTTGATGTACTACTACTGTCTGACGAAGACGTACTTGATGTACTCGACGAACTCACATCACTTGATGCACTACTATCTGCTGAACCAGGAGTATTATTAATTTTTTTCTGCCAGATATACGTTCCGGGCTCATTAAAGTCACTTAACAATTTATCTGATGTATACGTTGCACCATCGACCACTGTATTCCCCATCACATTTTTTGCATACACCCATTTTCCTGTATACTTATCATTATTCGGTACATCAGGCAATAAGGGAAAATCGTCTACTAAATTAAGCCTACATTTAGAACCTAAGATTAACTTTTTTACCGAGCTTTTATAAAATATAAAATTATAGCTATTAACACCTGACATATCCCAACCACTAATATTTAAACTTTGCAAATTACTTGTAAATTCAAACATGCAATACGTACTTGTGACATTTGAAGTATCCCAATTACTAGCATCTAAATTTTCAATTCCAGAATTAGCAAACATTCTCAACATATCTGTAACATTTGAAGTATCCCAGCCACTGACATCTAAATGTCTTAAATTACTGGTACCGTAAAACATATCCACCATATTTGTAATATTTGAAACATCCCAATTACTAGTATTTAAATCTTCAATCCCAGAATCATCAAACATTCTCTGTGTACTTGTCAAACTTTCTAATTTCCAACCACTTACATCTAGGATTTTTAAGTTGCTCGTACCCATAAACATATCTAATGCATCTGTAACATGTGACATATCCCAATTGCTAGCATCTAAATGCGTTAATTTAGTATTATATTGAAATAACCTAAGCATCTCTGTAACCCCTGATGTGTCTATTTTGTTACTACCATCTATATCTTCTAAGTCAGGAAAATAAGTAAATAAATATGAAGAATTTTTAGGCAATTTTACAGTGTTGATAATTTTTATATGTTTTACGGAACCATTTACCGATATTGGCGGATTTCCCCACATACCATTTATTAATTTGCCACCTTCTAAAGTCAAAGTTCCCGTACTAGGATCATATCGAAAGGGACAAGTACCCCACATACCTGTTTGAACATCTGCAACATTTAATTGCGTACCTATTTCATTTTGTGGTGTTTCATCTGCATACGTAGTATTCGAATCTACCAGATTACATACCATTAATGTTGCTACAACTGTCAATACACTCATTACCAAATTTTTCCGCATATGATCTCCTAAATAATATTTAAAGTTTCTTCACACAATAAGCACATTATCGTATAATCATTTGATTATTTCATTACTAAAAGCCCTTATTATTATCAAATAAGTACACTAAAACCAAATTATTTATTTTTAGTGTATTTTAGAGACATAAGTCTCATACAATTAAATATTATCAGCGGTATTGATGAATTCTAATTTCTGCCTAATCATTTTAAATTTAAATAACTATTTTTTATCCTCCCTCTTACGCTTCTTGTATGACCAACAAATCAAAATAAACTGATCCATCTTCTGAATACATATTTTCTTTGTTGATGAAAATATTAGCTGGCGTATACATTAACAAATAATCTTCAATGTATTCACCCAAATTAGGACTTACAACATCAATCAGAGGATGATCACTATAACTAGCAAAACCCTTCCAATTGTAAGGAATTGACATTTGATATGGTACGTTAAATTCCTTAACGTCATTGATAATCATATCTAGTAACAGCACATCTAATTTTTGTTCCAACTTAGTATCAAACAACTTGTTATTGCTCTTAACGACATTATTTACTTGTAATTTGTTCAATATTAATTCACCACCTTAATTAATTCTGGGTGCAACCATGCGTTCATAAAGCCTTTTTCAAGTTCTATTTCATGTTCGGGGGGCGTTTTAAAAGCTTCAAATTCACTTAATTCGTCTCTCCCACGATTGAATATAAACGTTGCAAAATAGACGTCTTGCTTTTTAGACTCAATAAATTGTTCAAATTGCTTTCGTGTCATTTTGACAATTGGTGCATATGTTACACGTAAATCATCTAAAATTTCATCTACATCAGCAACCGGTATAGTTAATTCTTTAAAATCTGTACGACTTACTAAGCTTTCACCCGCTTCATCAAATGTCATTACTACTCACCACTTTCCATAAATTCATCAACGATTTGTTCAGCTGTCATATCACGGCGCATTGCATTTTTAGAATTTGCAAACTTAACCAAAATCTCACGCACTTGTTCGTTCCTATAAAGTTCAACACCATGGGGTATATAAGCGTACGTTCTTGAATGTTCAACTAATTCACGCATATCACATTCTGGTTCAATTCCTGCTATTGCCATTACTATTCCTCCTTAATCATTGCCTGACAAAAGTAATGAGCGTTATTCTCATGTAAAATAAAAGTTTTTCCACGTAATGAGTATCCATCTTTTATATATTCATTAACTTTATCTGAAAACTAACTATAAAATTCACAAACTAATACATATTTCATGCTTCAACCTTAACAGCTTCTTGATGCTTCAATGTTTTGATTCTTCTCCATCTAGGTTTACGAATAATCTTAGTTGTTCCGCCTATTGCTTTTATTTTTTTCCAAAACAAACGATTATTCATTGACACTAACTTATTAATTCTTCGACGTTGTTTTTCATTAACTTCGGAGTTGCCTTTTTCAACACGATCCATTATTATCATGCCTACAAATCCTTTTTGAATTAAGCTCCATTGTTTTAAATTAATTTCTCGTTTCATTCTTTCACCTCAATCGGTTCTTGATGTGAGTTGCACCATTCTTGTGCTTCTTCTTGGGTATCAAAACGCGTGGCTGTATCTTTGTAGTAGCTATTATTAGCAATAAGATTTTCAAAAATATGTGCGTACCCATAAGCACCATTACTATCAGTCTCTTTACTTCTCACAACCCACTTCTTAGGCTTCTCAACTTCGAACACATCTTCGCCGCTCACCCAACGAATGATTGCGATTAGGCGGTTGTTGCATTCAAAATTGTTTATTTCTGGATGGTTCCACCAACGTTTAATATCATCTGGTAGCATTGATATATCACACGAGCCAACAAAATATGTCTCAGCATTTCCTCGTTTTTTCCACTCCTCCAACTCTTCCATAAACTCCTGCGACACCACATATTTATCACTCATCTTTTCTTCCTTTCGTCCGTCAAATGCGATTTCGTAATTGTTTTGTACTGCATCATCTATTGAAAGCCAACCAATAAATCTATCGCTTGTTATTGCATAAAGGAACGTTACACATGCTTTTTCACTATGGATAAAACTTGTTGCCTTACTTTTATCGTTCCACGTATACCCTTGTTCCTCCAACTCACGTAACACTTCACACTCTTGTTGCTCATTCGCAACGATATATGCTTTATCTGTCATCACCACATATCTCCTAATTTTCTAATCATGAGTATTAGCAATACACCAAGTATCATGCATAAAATTATTAATAAGCCAATCACTGTTGTTGTCATATGCCCACCCGATTAATTACAAATATCAGAAAGATAGCTGTTACGAGTAGTAGCACGGATACGATACACAGCGTAACCATTGTGAACGTCAAATCTTCACTGATACGATCCAGCTCTTTATCATGACTATTGATCAGCTCATCTTCATAAGTTTGTATCTTAGCTAATGACTGGAGATCATGTTGTACCTTGTCATTAATATCATCTTGCCCTGATTTTAATTTCACCATTTGAGCAAAATGCTCATCTACACTGCTAATAACGTTCATATCATTCATGATTGCTGTTTCATCGATATCTTTGTTTTGTCCCATTAGCCCACCACCTTAATTATTGTTTCGCAAATGACGCCAACAATTGTTACTAGTACTATGAGAAGCATTGCTAATTTTACTGGTGCAATATTTTTCATTAGTTTGGTACTCCTATCTTTGCCACCAGCTCGGTATTTTCATGAACATTGCCAATGATCTTCAAGCTATAGATATCTGAATGAGATAAGAAAGGCAGAAAATCGTCTCGAATATTTTCGTGTTTAAAGCAGAAACGTGCTTCTGAAAATATAATTTCATCAAACCCAATGCTTCTTCTCGTACCTGTTCGTAAAATTTTGACAATATCACCTTCGTAAATGTTGGTGTCATTCATATCCTTTAAGCCAGTCCACTGTTCAACAACACATTTTTGATCGTATGGTACATCATCAAAGTGTTCGTAATCATCACTTTCAATCAAGTTTCCCGTCTCTTCCAAGGCATACTCACCACCATAGTTACTACTGAAATAGCAGTGATACATTTCATTCCAAACTCTAAACTTAACCATTTTCATCACTCCAATCTATTTCAACCCTTGGGTTGTCCTTATCCACACCTTTAAAATCGTCATATGTCGCCACTACGAAGTTTAAATTATCGTTTGGCATAAATACCTGTCCACGGACTGAACTTGTCTGAAACGCGTCAAAAATGAACTTGTGTGTGAACGTCCAGTTGTCCAAGTCTGTTCTACGGTCTGGAAAATACCAATCAAATTTGAATTTAGTGTGTTTTTCAATTGGTTTCAATCCGTCAACCATTGCTTGAGCAACTAATGGCATAATCCTTGTTTGAATGCGGTGTTTGTTTTGATTAGCAATAAAGCGACCTGCTCGCTGACCATGGATCATAATCCAATTGTTTAAGGTCATTTTAACTAACTGCATTTTGCCTTTTTCTTTCACTGGCAAAATAAATACTGTTAGTGGAATTATTAGCTTTGCCATTAAAACCTCCTGACTACCTGATGACCAGTTGCTGTTAACCCAGTCTTTGCTTTATTGGCCAAACGTTCCGAACGTGTTCGCCTTAGATTTACAAATATGTCATGAGTGCCTTTTGCCATTGCCTCAACACTTTCATAGCCAAGTTCTTTAGCCAAACGCTCATTTTTCTTTTGAATATCATCTTTTGTGGGTTTAACCATTTTGGTTTCTTGTTTAAAAGGTTGACCATAACGCCTCTTAGACTGCATCTTTTGTGATTCTTCTACATATCGACCAACCTCTGCAGCCGTTTTTAAATTATTGGCAACCCAACTTTCAATTTTATTTTTTACATATGCACTTGTATGCCCACCTTCAGATTTAGTCGCCCGAATAGCCAGAATTAATATTTTTCTTGCTTCTAGCTCATTTTTTGTAGCTAAATTCAGAGTAGACAAATATTTGTTAATATCTCCAATAAAATATTTATTTTTTGGAAGCTCTGCAGCCGTCCATTCTTTTAATATTTGTGGATTCACTTTTTCTTTATTTACCACGGTCCACCTCTATAAAATCTGCTGGTACGATAATCAGCAAATGATTGGGATTTTCTAAACATTTTTAATTTCTGTCTGTTCTGTAATTGTATTTATTTCTCTATATACTGTGATAGCGGATGCACGGCGGACCAGACTTAGTATTATTAATAATTAGTATTGTTAAATAATTAGTATTGTTAGGGTGTCCTTTTACTACATGTAGTAAATGCGACACCTGGGTAATGCTGCTAGATCAATGATTACCAGGTGTCTCTTTTGCGACATGTGGTAAATCATAGATAATTCGTTCCCATTCAACAATTTGACCAAGATTGTTCCTAATAGGTTTTCGTTTAACATAACCTGCATTTTCAAGCTCTGCTAAATTATTCATTACCCATCTCTCGTTATGTCCTAAATCGTTAGCAATCTTTCTGTTGCGAAATATCCAACCATCCGCCATTGAAAGCATATACATCAGTAATCTATAAGCGCTGTTTGTTAAATTCTTATCCTGAAGGGTTTCATTTGGAATTTGGGCAAAATTACTTTTGCGATTAGCTCTCTTGATTGGCATAATATCGCTCCAATTCTAAATTATGGTTGTTCTTCTTTAATAAATTCACCAAGTGGGATTAACAACTTAATCACGTCATTACCGTCATATAGTGCTGTACGGTCTATGCCATCAATAATGCTTTTAATCGTATCTTTTAATTTGTCATCCTGACGTTGCTTAATATCTTCTTTAGCTGTTTTTTTACGATTTTCAAACTCACGAATGCGAACATCATCAACAATTTTCTTTTCCAGCTTTTTAGCAGGATTATTTGTTTGCGTCCAATACTCTTCATTGGCATACTCATTGGGTGCTTGATAGGTTTCTAAATGATAGTTACCTGAAATTTCATCAATCATTGGTTGAATACGGGCTAAACGTTCACCCTTAATTGAAGCAACATAAGGTTTAATCTCATCATCAAAATCTTGCAATAAATCGTTGGTTAGTTCTTCAATTAATGCAAATTCAGGATTATTAGCTCTAAACTCAGCCTCTTTTTCTTCTTGATATTGTTTATGCAATTTTTTAATAAATGGTTTAACCTTTGCAACAACCGCCCGTTGCTTTTTAGCTTGCGCCAATTCAGTATTAGTTGAAACGTCAAAAGCTTTGATTTCCTGAAGCTGCGCTAAGAATTCTTTTGCACCAAATAATTCATCGCCTTTAATTTCGACTAAATCAGTATCTACTTTTTTCATCTTGTCCCCCCTAGTAACCCAAACCTTTTAGAAAATCATCAGCGGCATTATCTTCAAAATCAACTGCTGCCGATTGTTCCGCTTTTTTAACTGCTGGTGCTTGCTTAGGTTGGTCTGGTTCTGACTGTGATTCTTCGACAGCTTCTTCTGGAACATTAATAGTTGGTGTGACATTATTACTATCTTCAGTTACCACTTGCTCATCAGGAGTTATATCCCGTCTATCGACATGATCATCTTCTGCAATTGCTTCAGCAACTTGTTGTGACTTAGGTGCGAACTTCAGTAAATCTTTAATCACGGTTTTAATTGCCATGGCATCGAAATTAGTTCCCCAAGCACTTTTAGGTCTGATTTCTTTGTTATATGAGTCCCAAGACTGCGAGAACTTCTCAACATGCTTCAATACTTTCTTCTTACTCCAGTAGTTTTCAATGCGATTACCATCAAGATAGTAATAAGCTAAATATCCAACTACCTCACTTTCTTCATCAACATCAGGATCATATTCTGGGTTACCAATCGATAATTCACCGTAGATGCGGTTATATTTAGGCTTGTTAGCTTCATAAATTTCAACACCAGCAACTTTACCAACACGTCCAGTGTTTTGTACGAGTTTAATTAAGCCACGATAACCAAGCTGTAAATTAGCGTCAACATCTACCGTTGACCATTTACCGTTCACTTTGCGCTTTTTCTCATAAGGAATCACATAGGCTTCACCTAAATCAGGTAAGAGACTCAAATCCAATGCAGCGGCTTTTAAGGCTGCTGTCACAATTTTATTAGTACCTGCTTTGGCCAATAATTCATTATCGTTAAGTAATGTTGATAAACCGGCTACAAATGATGGCCCTTGTTTATCCAAGATCTGATTAAATTTTTCTTGTACTTTTGGCTTATTTAACTGTTTTTGTACTGCTTGTATTTCATTCATTTTTATTCCTCCGTATTAACCTCGATGCTGTTATCAATCACGAGTCGCCCAAATTCGTGCGGTTTTATATATTTTCCCGGTTCAATTTCCCTAACATCCAGTTCACCTCGTTCGATTTCTTCACCATATATTGTGTATCCCCAAGGTAAATCATCATTTGGTGGATCTATTAAATCATTTGGCATATCATGCCTCCTTGTGTTAATGTAGAAGGGTAATTTTGATTGCAACTCTAATTACCCAACGTCTGACCATTGAAATGGTTAGGCGTTTTTGCATTAATTCCATGCTCTACTTCCGCTCTCATATGTAATATTTGTGTCATCATATCAGGAGCAAATAAGTAATTATTAAACACATGATCACGTTCATTATTTAGTGCAATTGCTAATTCAATCGTTATCATTAATCATTACCTTGCTTTTCTAGTTGATTGATTATTTTTGCTGAGAACGCCAAGTTTTTGTCACACGATGTGCTGCCTCTGGTTCGTCAAATATCATCATGACTAACCATTTAGTCAATCGACCAATGTAACGAATGATTGAACCACCGTAATAAATTAGTGTCATGATGATCATTGTTAAAACAACGGCTGGTGGAATTGCTGCTAACAATAACTTCCAAAAAAATAATAATTCATCCATTTCTTATATTTCCTCTCAAATAACTCGTCCAGTGACTTTACGACTTTCAATTAGCTCATCCAATTCCTTTGGGTCATACTTGGGACGACCACTAATCAGAATTTTATGAATTGCCCCTTCTTTTACTAGGCTATTCATATACTGGCTACGTGCTGATTGTGTTACATGTTTGTTGCCAGTTAACTTGATATAAGCCTGTTCCACACTTAATAACTCACTTTGGTTATCTTTATCGACCTTTCGAAGCAAGTAATCAATTAGTTCATCTTGCTTACGAGAGTGTTCTTTAATCTCCTCAATCTGCTCTTCTATGAAAACCATCCCTATACCTCCAATGCCGTTTGTGATTTACCAAGAAACTTATTGATGAAATATTGTTGTCCCTTACCTGTTACCTTTGGCGTTTTAGTAGTTACGTTTACACCATTGGAATTAATGTGGTTGTGTTCCTTAATCTCGAACAAGCCAAGTTCCATACTCTTTTGTGTAGGCATATTACGATCTGTTCCAAGTCTCTTGACCAAGTAACCTTTCTCGCGAAGATAATTAAACAAACGATTTTGCCCAATATCTATGCCGTTTTGTTTCAACAGCTTTGCCAATTCACCGATGAGAATTGACGATTGACTGGCAGATACTGCATCAGCAAACAATGCTTTAGGTTTCATTTCTGCAATAATCTCGTCCTTGTGGTTTAGCAACATTTGAGCTGACTTCATTCCCATTGCCATTTGGTAACGTGGATCGTTTAGCAATGCTTGATGTTCCTTTTCGACTTGAATGAAGTAATCTCGAATTTGATTACCTTTTTCTGTCTTGGTCATCATCGCAATGTGTTTTGCCATGTCAACCATTAGTTTGTAGTCTTGGACAACTTGTACCTTATCTGAGCCTTTTCTATAGGGTGTAGGTAAACCTACGCCCTCAAAATCAATTCCCTCAACATACATATCTTTATATCGAGCAAACCAAAGACTAAATCTTTCTTTAATACCTAAACCCTTATATAATTCACGAGCACTAACTAGTTGCTCACCCTGTTCATTTTCATGAACTTTGATTAATTCATTATTCATTGTTATTTCCTACTTTTCTTAATTGATATACTTTCGCTTCTAGTAACCGACAATTACTTGGAGCGTTTTTTTACGCATATCTTCAGCACCATTTAAAAACGGTGCTATAAATTCGATTCTCTCCAACGAGTGCATTTCTGGCACATTACTAGGGAATTCAATGCCGTCAACTTTTAGTACTACATAGTTCCCAGCCTTTGAAATAATTTCAACATCGTGTTTACTTAGATCAATTGAAATTTCTTCATATTTGTTTTCCATGTATAGCCTTCTTCCTTTATTGATATAATTTAATTTGTGAGCGTCGCAATCCTCCCCTACATTGAAATGAAAGGAGGCAGAAAAAATGGATAGAACTGAATTTGATAAAATTGCTCAAAGCGTATATTCAGACGTCTATGATGAAAATCATATGGAAGAAGCTGTTAAAAAAGTTGAAAGTACACTAACTAACAACAACAAAATGAACGCTCTAGTACTTGCCATGGATAATTTAAACGTTGAATATACAAATGAGTTAATCTATAAATTGATTAAATAAAGACACCTGGAACAATTTCTACACTGTCATTATTTGATGTATTTCGAAGCATTCCTGATGAATATGCTTGTGCTAGCAATCCAGTAACTGCTGTAATCAGTTCTGGGTTGCCTTTTGTTTGATCGTCAGTTAATACATCGTGAATTAGTTGTTGAACATCTTGTTGAATATTTATTTCTGTCATGTCTACACCTCCCAATTAATCTTCTTTAACTCATTCAAATCTAGGTCTAACGCAATTGCTACCTTTACCATTGCTGGTAACGTTAACCTATTTCGTTTACCATTCGTAACATCATATAACGCTGCGATAGATACACCCGTTACATTTGCTAGCCAATAGCGGGTCTTATTTCCTTTTAAACGAAGTCCATCATTGATTATTTCTGCTAGTGACATTTGCTTAACTCTCCGTTATTTCTATTTCATGATATGATTGTTTATGGAAATGTTTTGAATCCGATTTCCCAAAGATTCATTTGCTTTCCAAAATTCATACGAAAGCAGGTGTTTGCATATGACAAACCCTATTAAGCCAGGTACTGATAATCAACGACCTGGTCGTTACACTGAAGTTGGCCCTCGAGGTGGAAAAGTTCCTGGTGGGCGAAATGTTAAAATTGGTCGTGGTGACCGTCTCCCACCAACCCAAAAGCCTGGTCGTGGTTGGGAGCACAAGTAACCTGGCAACACACATCTCTCACAGATGTGTGTTTTTTACTTTCCAATTCGCACACCGCTAACGTACTCACGCTTGCTTAGAGTGAAAGCAAAGTTGAACAAATTAAATTGGATCCAACTTATATAGTGTTCGCCAGATTCATCAGTAAATCGTGTCATATAGTGATGAAGCATTTCTACACCTCCAATTCTGTTTGCATCACGCCTTCAATCGTCGCAGCAGACGGTTCCCATTTTGTTTCAATAAAATCTATTACCTTGGTATATTGTGAAGACTTGATACGAGTTCGGTTACCAGCTCCCGTGACTTGCTTAATTTGACTATTCAAGTCTTTAAACAATGGCCCTCGATTATCACGAGGAATGTGATGCATGCGTGCCCAAGTGTGGACTCTGTGACTAACTGCTTCACCAATCGCTGCATAATCAGTGGCATTCACTGGTTGGTTAACAATGATGTTGTCGACCTTGCCTTCTAAAGTTCCTACTCGTTCACGCGAGTCCTGTTCTGATTCAAGTGCCAGCTTCATTTTTTCGTCTAGCGTCATTGGTTGTGCTTGATAACTTCCAGTCTTACGAATGCTTGGCAAGACTTCATGACGTACCCAATGCATAAACTGCTTAGCTTCTGTTTTACGGCTTGAACCAATGAAATTGTATAAACCGGGTTCACTGATGACGTTTGCCTCACCTTGACGACCTATGTTAAACATAGCCCGTTCATCATCTTCTAATCTTGCCAATGCTTGAGTAGTATTTTTAATATCTAAAGCTTTCGCCACATCTACTGCTACGAACCAAACTTCATCATCAATCTCTACTGTTCGAACGTTCATCTGTTCAAAGTTAAATACCTGTACTTCATTTGCCATGTTTGTCTCCTTATCTATGGATATAGACGTTTTCACCTTTGAATCCTGTGATGTTCATTAATTGTTGATAATTAATAACGGTATTGGGTCCACCAGCTTTTAAATCTAGTAGATCATCAACGTATTTCTTACTTACGCCGATTTTGTCTGCCAAATCTTGACGCTTAAAATGATTTGTTTTGATGTAGTTTTTGAAGTCATTTAACGGAAACCAAATTCTTGCCCAAGCCTCCTCTGTGCTGATTTCATCTACAATAGTTCGTTCAACCATATTTTCACTTCCTTTTTAGTAGTTGCTTTTTTAGTGTTATACTTATCTCATCAATTTTTTAAAAACAAAAAGGTGGTTTAGACATGACACTAGATAATTCTTTTATTAATGACGTTAAAGATGCTATCAAGAATAAAACATTCAATGTAATTGTTCCTGATAATTCGAATACAAACGAAGTCGTTCAATTTTTAATGAAGAGCGGATTTTCAGTAACATCAATTGATGATTATCTGGATCACCACACTTCTATTTCATTCACTAAGATACGTTAGATATGATGGCGGTATATTAGATTCTTCTGGATAATGAATAATTACCTTAAGGGTCTTTCTTTTTGCATCGTCCCACTCGTTCATAAACAAACCTTCAAAACTGATTCTTTTAACAAACTGTAACTTTTTGCCATCAACAATAACGTTAGTTGTCCCATCTATTTCTGATATAATTTCGACTCTATGTTTTGTTAAATCAATTTCGACCTCTTCATATTTATTTTTGATGACCTTACTAATTTCTTTGTTCATATCATCCATCTTCACAACCTCCTTTCTGCGTAATCTTTATTAAATTCTTGATTATTATTAACGCTTATATTTAATTGATCTACCTGTTGGTAATCCACAATTGCCACAATATTTATAAGCCGGTACCATTGTTTTACATACGATACATTCAACAAATTTGATACTGTCATTATTTCCAGAATTTTTAGTGACAGTATTTTTATTTTGTCCTTCCATTTCCTCTCCTCCTTTCATGTAGTGTAATTAAACAAGTAATTTTTACTTGATTAATTTGTTGAGTAATCTTACACTTAAAGTGTTGTTAGACATCAGGTAAAAACCTCTTAGAATCACTTAGTTTTGGTCGGCTAAGTGATTTTTTATTTTGCTTTCCTTTTTAAGGGTTGTTTTTTTAGTGTTATAATTACGTCTGTGCTTATGCACAATTAAAAATTTAGGAGGGCCTTTCTTCTATGGAAACCTTTTTGAATTAACCCTTTACTTAAAGAACTGTTTAATTAAGTTTCAAGACTCAACTCTTGCACGGCCCGCGCTTAAGGGTGTAAGTTTTCTTGGCCCATTCAACCAAGAACTCAAAGTTGGTGGAAACTTACTTTAAAAATGAACTTACAAGAGGGTTAATCATTTTTTATCTCATGAGGGTTGACTTGGAACGGCCAAATCATGAAAGTTGCATAGCATGATGTAATTAGTAATATATAATTGTTCCAATGCCTTTCTACATGCTTAGAAGGGGTTTTTATTTTATGATCCCATTTCCTTTCCTCCTTTCTTGTAGTGTAATTAAACAAGTAATTTTTATTGACATTTTTATAACTAAAGTTTAAACTTTAAACATGGTTAAAAACCGCAACAAATAGCTGTATTTATTGCTTCTACTTCATCAAAATATAGTACGAGATTTACACGCTTTTTTAGTTGCTTTATTACTTGAATGATTTAATTTTATAACTATAGTTTAATTACGTCAAGCGTTTTATAACAAAAGTTTAATTTTATTTCGTTTAATTTGGAGAAGTTACAATGACAACATTTGAACGAATTAAACAAACCGCGAAGGAACGTGGCTTAACTCTCAATCAATTAAATGATTTTGCAAAATTAAAAAACAATATTATTTACTCTTGGAAAAATAAAACTCCCTCAGCTGAAAATCTATTAAAGGTTGCTGACGTCCTAGGCGTATCGGTAGATTACCTATTAGGTAACACTGATGATATGCACGCAAATAAAAAGTCAGACAAAGTTATCAATCTTGATAAAGCTCTATCTGATAAGGGAGTTGTTATGGAATTTCAAGGGCGTGAGCTTTCGGATAAGGCAAAACGTGGTATTCTTGAAATTTTAAATTTAATTGATGGTGATGAGGATTGACATATGGACGAATTAGAGGAACAAGTTAATAAACTCATCTATTCATCAAATGTTATTCTACAATATGCTGAATTTAGCCCTGATGATCCAGATGTGGTTATTATTAGATTTGATAAACCGCCAGTTATTATCATTAACACAGCGTTCATTACACCTTATCCTATGGTTGCTAGAAAATCTCATGAACTTTCACACATTATATATGGTGACGGTGAGCCCATGCTTTATCATTTCTCAATTGGCTTTAAA
The DNA here is from genome assembly GCF_058107185.1 of Weissella sp. ESL1177. Taxonomy (NCBI): domain Bacteria; kingdom Bacillati; phylum Bacillota; class Bacilli; order Lactobacillales; family Lactobacillaceae; genus Weissella; species Weissella sp. ESL1177. The sequence goes on from NZ_CM176591.1 coordinate 726,563, forward strand.
AACCAATCTGAAATTACTGCAAATAAAGGCATGATTTATATATTAGCAACCTTGGCTTATAGTGACACACCTTTAGAATATCGTAATTACACTGACTTTATGAATAAGTTTCACTTGCCCTCTTGGTTTGAACCTATTGTTAAAGATGCAATACAAGAAATTTAAATTAAATGTAAAAAAAGCCACCCATCGGTGGCATACATATTACGTGCAGACAGGATTCACGTTAAAAGCTTTGGGAAAAGAATAACAATGAATAAAATTACAAAAATCAGTGCTATTTTATTGACTAGTATGTCAATGGAAATAATGTTTTCAAATTCAATTATTTCTTTAGATTCAAACATTGATTCGATTAGTGCTTCTTCTAGAAAAACAGAGAATGCTAACCAAAAACGAAAAGTTGTAAATAAAGAAATAGCTGACGGACTAAAACAAGACCAAGGATGGGCAAATGGAACACTTGATGAAAATGGAAATCCAACTGATAATGGAACCCCAAATTCATCTTACAATTGGTCATTAACCGTTAGTAAAATAACTTATACAAAAGATGGACAATTAAAAGCTGTTGTTAATGGCAATTTTAACTCACTTTCTAATACATCTAAAAAATTCGTTGGTAATTCAATTCAAAAATCTTCAATTGTGATTCTGGGTTCTCATTATAAAAAATATGAAGACATGACTGATATGATATACACCGCTTTTTATGATACAAATAACAATGCTATTGGTCATTCCAAGATAACTAATAATAGTGAATTTAAATTCTATTAGATAAAAAAACACGTGCACTCCTATCACCAAACAGTCATGTACGTGTAATTATATTAACAAGCGTTTTTTGCGCTTTTATTTACATAACTTAGTATTCAGAACAAGTTACAATTCACATCGAATTTTGTAGCAAAAAAAGGTCACACAAAATATACAAAGATGATTTTAACGTTAATTTTGGGCAGTTTAATGATTTCCTTTGGACGGATGCTAAACCACCCTATAACGTTAGTTCTAAAACCATTAATCAAATAATATTAAATGCTGCTTTAATGATTAGCAAAAGAAAGCTCTAATGAATTAAATCGTCTAATATGTAATAAATTATAGAGATTGTCATGAACAATGCTACTATTGCTGAAACTATTATTACGATACAAAGGAAAAAGCCAACTATATTAGCAAATATATCCATAACATAAATACCTCCATTTGTTTATATTCTAACACGTGCAACAATGATCCACGTAAAAAGCTATTCAGGAGAATCAATATGGGACCAGAAAGAAAATTTGGCAGAGCATCTTTTTTTGATGGCGGTTTACTCGCTTTAATTGGATGGACAATTCTTGGATTTTTAGTAACTGTACTATCGTTTGGAATTTTATATCCTTGGTCAATAGTCATGGTCTATGGGTGGAAAATTAATCATACTGTCATTGATGGTCATCGTATGCGATTCAGTGGATCAGCTGTTGGTTTATTTGGAAATTGGATTAAGTGGCTATTCTTCATCATTATAACTCTAGGAATTTATAGTTTCTGGGTTAATATCAAGCTAGAGGACTGGAAAGCTAAAAACACTAACTTCATCAATTAATGGTTAGTAATCGAATTAAAAAGCCACCCTGCTGGGGGCATACATATATTTAGAAAGGAATCACACTAAAAGCTTTTGGAAGTAAAGTAATGAAATCTTATACAAACTAATTGAATTGTGTGCTTTAAAAAGAAAAACATAATTAGTTAGCGTAAGTTAGCAACAGATGTTTATTATTGACAAAGAAAAAACAATATGGTGTAATTAGGTTAATGAAGCGAGTGCTGGACACTCTACCAAAAGGTCTAACTACATCTATATGTAGCTAGGCCTTTTGTGCATACAGGAGATTTATTTATGGAGTTAGAACCTAAAGTTTGGTTATCAATAGAAAATCAAATAACCAAACTGAAAGAACGTGGCATGTTGATAACAGACGAAGACTATCTTTTTGTGTCAGATGCACTAATGCAATACGGATATTATGAAATTATTAATGGTTATCGTACCCCTTTTTTGGTAAATGGAGAACATGATAATTTTAAAAAAAATACTACATTCTATGATTTATATTATTTGTTTGAATTTGATCAAGAGTTAAGGGATGCTACACTATCAGCAATAGAATTGTTTGAATTATCACTCCGCCAAGCAATTGCTAGAGTATTTTCAAAATATCATACTGAAAACCAACAGGAATATTTGAATTTTTCAAATTATAGGTCTCCTAGAAAAGGCCCCTACAAATTAGCAAAGTTGATAAAAACTTTAGCTAGTATTGCTTATTCAAATTTAGATGAACCATTTAAACATTACAGAGAACAATATAAAAATGTACCACCTTGGATTGTGGTAAAGGGATTAGACTTTGGTGGATTAAAAATTTGGTATTCGATGCTTAAGACGCCTGAAAAACAAGAAATTGTAGGAGATATATTGGATAAAGATTTAGTAGAGAACTTAGGAATTGTAGAAAGTGTTAAGTATTTTTCTTCAATGCTTGATTTATTTCATCAATTCAGAAATAGAGCTGCTCATGGTGGAAGAATTTACAATTATTTTCCAAAATCAAATTTTTTTGACAATAGAAGTCAAGAATATAAACCGATAATTCAATATCGTGAAGCTACTCATCAATATTTAAAAATTACCCCTAGTATGTATCGAGAAGGATTTGGACAAAGTGGTGTATGGTTACTAATGAAAATATTGATGAGTTTGGATGATAAAGGCATTTTTAACACACTATCTGTGAATTTCGATGGAATTCTTCAAGAATATCTATTTAGAAATCCGAATACTAAAGAACAACTACAAAAAGAAATGTTGATACCTAAAAATGATATACAGTTTACCCAAGCATATTTTACTGTCTTTTTAAATGTAGTTCCTGAATTTATGCGTTATGGTATTACGAAGGCATTCACGCCTTTTAAATTTGACCATATATTCTTATATTCTGAAAAATTAGGCTAAAAAGCACATCCCCTGTCGATAAACAAATGGATGTGCGTGTAATAAAAATACAAGCCACAATTAAATAGCCTATGGCACTAATTGTACCAGCTTAGAAAGGTGCAAACAATGAAACCGCAAAAGTATAAATTGAAGAATGGTGAAGATCGTTGGCTATTTCAAATATTCATAGGTCGTAATCCTATCACTGGTAAGCAGATTATAAAAACTAAAAGTGGTTTTAAATCTCCGATTGAAGCAACAATTGCCTATGCAAAAATGCTCGAAGAGCGTGAAAAAGGATCATATACCCTTGAATCACTTGCTGTTGAAAAAGTAACGGTTGAAACCTTATATAAGCAGTGGCATGAAGAATACGCTCAATCTGTTGAAGCCTCTACTCTTTCTAAAACAGAATCTTATTATAAAAATCATATATTGCCTGCGATTGGTTCTCGTAAGGTGCGTGATATAACTTCCGGAGAATTACAGTCACTACTAAATAAATGGGCCACACAAGCAAAATCTGGTGTTGTATGGGGACAGTACCTGAAACAGCTATTCTCATATGCTCAGTTACATGAAATTATTTTAAAAAACCCATTTGATGTAGTTACTAGGCCAAAGCAGGTTAATACTAGCCGAGAACGTAAGCAAGAAAATTTTCTGAATTCCGAACAACTCACCCGTTTTTTAAATTATTGGGAAACAAAAACTGTACCACAATATGCATATTTTCGCTTACTAGCCTATACAGGTTTACGACGTGGTGAAATATTAGCATTAACTTGGAATGATTTTGATTTTCAACGTCATCGCTTAACTATTAATAAATCTGTTGGTCTAGACTATCGTAATAAAACAACAAACATGTATCTTAAGCAGACAAAGACTGGTGCAAGTAATCGTATCATCTCAATAGATAAGAAAACGCTAGAAATTATGCAAGCTTATAAAAGCATTGCACCTAAAAATATGAACAATATTGTTTGGCCAGGTAAGCACACATACATGGATTTCAATGTTCCTGAAAGATGGATACAAAAAATGCGTAATGAACTGCCAGATTCAGATAATGATTTAAAGCATGTCACCCTTCACGGACTTCGCCATACGCATGCTACATTGTTATTTGAGCAAGCTGCACGTCATGGGAAATCAGCACCAATTAAGGCGGTACAAAAAAGATTAGGTCATGCTGATGTGGCAATGACTCTACAAATTTATACCCATGCTACAAGTCGTGAAAATGATATTGTAGATGACATATTAAACGATGGTTTTGACTAAATTTAATTATTACTTAACGAAAAATCTTAACAAAAAATCTTAACTTGTATCTTATTTTACCTAATATTAACTTATATCGAACAAATTAAAGAACGCCAGTAAGTACCTTTATATAGGCATTTACTGGCGTTTTCTTATGCTATTTAATTGTTAAAAGACACTTCAGGTAGCTCTGGCATATCTCTTGTAAACCTCTTTGTATCAATGTTTATAAAATTCGATGTGTGTTTTCATGTGTAATTTATTTTTTAAAATTATTTACTAACTAATTTTTAAAATTTAACCGTATAATGTCTTACCTATTATTCATTATACTATCTTATATTAAACATGAAAAAAAGCCCACTAAGTTATGCAAATTAGCATAGCTCAGTGGGCTTTAAACTTGATGAAAATTCGTAGGTTTTACAATCAATTTATTTAAGGATGGGTTTTTCATAGTCAACATCAAGTTGGTTAAATTATAAGTGTTCATATTTTTTAAAACAATAGAAATAAATATCATTGTTTTGTTTATTATCATAAATTAATGCTAGTTACTGCAAATAGAACAACGCCAAATGACTAACATTCCTGATTTTATCAACGGTTTAAGAGATGATTATAACGGTAGATAAGTAGTAATCTACGCTATCAATGATAGATGGTGTTTTTTATGGTTTCATATCAATACCCCCTTTTTCAGTGCAAAATAAAAGTAGTTGGCTACACATCGACAATTGTGACATGTAGCCAACCACTTTTATTTATTAATGGTATTCAAGCTCTTTTTCACTGCGCATTAAATAGTTACAGTTTATCTTATCTGATAAGATATGACGAGTCCATGTATTCAGTTTTCTTGATGTACTTCCGGTAAAGATATCATATTTTAGGTAATTCATCTTTACTCAGGTTAAACAAGTAACTGTTTTGTTTCACAATAATAGCCCCGTCCACCTGCAAAGATACTAGTAATATTATTTTCTTGATCATGATTCAGTTTTACTAATATTTCCGAAGGAGCATTCAAAGAATAACCTTGATTAAACACATACATGCTTTGTCGCAAATAGTTATGAGTGTATAAATAACCGGCTACCGCACAACTAGACGTTCCCGTAGCTGATTCCTCGTCAATATCGTATAGTGGCGCATAATTTCGGCACACAATACGGTTTTCTTGTATCGTATATAAGTGCATACCAATCACATCATGTTTCTCACTAACATTTTTAATTTTGTCAAAGTTTGGTTGTAATTCATGCAGTGCTTGCTCTGACTTTATAGGTACTAAAATATCTTTTAAACCTGTTGAAACAATTTGAATTGGATATTTTCTATCAATAGAATTCATATCAAAACACTCAGCTAATTCTCCTGGAAATAATTCTTCATAAAAAAGTTGGCTTATTTTGCTGCATGAAAACTACTGAATCTTTAATATTAATCACTAAAATACCACTATTGGTCTCAATCTGATATTGTTCTTTAGATAGCTTGTTTAAGTACATTAATATGACAAAGGTTGCAATAGTAGCGTGACCGCACAAGTCTACTTCTTCTTTAGGCGTAAAGTATTCTAGTCTAAAATCAGCTACTTTAGATTGTGAAATAAAAGCAGTTTCAGCATACCCTAATTGTCGAGCAATCTCTTTCTTTTGAGATACCTGTCCATAAAAACAACGCCTGCTTTATTACCGCCTGCCCCATCCTTGCTGAAAGCACTAGCTACATATACATTGACATTCATCTTATAGTCTCCTTATTTAAAAATAATTTCACATGCAATCTTAAAGAATAAATCGGTAATATCATGTCTATTTGAAGTGACCTATGCCGTTTTATAAAACTTAACAATAGCATTATAAAATGGCAGAGTTAGGATAAACAAAAACTGCCATATAATTCATATGGCAGCGCTATTTAGTTATTGCTTCCAACCACTCTGCGACAGCTAACATGACTTCTTCACTGTCTGGAGCATTAGTGACCATGAGCATTAATTTTTCACCAGTTTTGTTCACTACATTTACATTTTTAACTGAGATACCATTAATTGATAGAAAATAAAGTGCAGCTTGTATCGCAGTTCTTTTATTACCATCAACAAATACATGTTTTTTTGTAATCTTTTGCAAAATAAAAGCTGCTTTTAACCAGATGGTTGGATATAATTCTTTGCCAAAAACAACTTGTTGTGGTTGATCAACGACAACCAACAAAGCCTCATGTGATTGCACGCCATAATTATGACCACCTACCATTTGAACAGCATACTGATTGATTGCCTCTAATTCAGCTATTGTCAAATATCGCATTACTTATTCTTTAATTGTTCCATCAAGGGTTTAAACTGATCCATGAAATCATGAATATTATCAGTTTGTTGACCAGACAATTTGACAATAGGGCTAAAAATAATATTACCATCATTATCAGATTTCACTTCAAACTCTGTATTTTCAGGGATATTAAACGAACTGGGAATTGTAACGGTTGTGGAGTTTCCTACTTTACGTGCTTTTACTACCATATTGCCCACCTCCTTTTTGTATACATATAAGTATATACATAGTTATAGTTAACGTCAATTATTTTCACGTTCTGAAATTGGCCCTTTCAATTCATTTAAGTTTTCTGCCATAACTAAATTTTTAATAAACGATCGTGCATAAGTTCGATTCTTATGTTCCTTATTTTTTGTAGCCACCATTACTTAGCTTCATTTTAGGCACTCGTTTTATTATCTATCATTATATTACCTGTAATTTATTAACTATCACTAATAAGATAACTAATGCACCAAGAAATAAATATAAACCAAACGTTTTACACAAAAAAACGCTATATATCAACATTTATTGACATATAACGTTTTGTACTTGAAGTTATTTTTAATGCTTATGCTTAGATGTAGTTAATACTAGTCCGCTTGTAAGAAAAATTAAAGCACCTACTAAAACACTATACGAAAATTTATGTTCCTGCACATTGTTAACAAATTTAGTGGCCGTCTTAGGTAAACTAATCTTTTTCTTCGTTTTGGCATCATGACTGTTAGACGAATTAGTTGCTGACAAATTTGAATTAGTACTAATGGCATGATTACTTGAATTTGTCATTGATCCTAAAGAACTGCTGTTAGTTGATGATGTTATGCCACTGGTATCAGTGCCATTATCAACATGGCTTGGGGAAGTATTACTTGTTTCGTTTTCCGAAGATGAGTTTGACCCGTTACTGACTGACGAATCTACATCTGGCTTATTCGATGAGCTAGAATTACTGCTTGTCGATGAACTCGAACTACTACTTACTGATGAACTTGAATTGTCGCTTGTTGACGAGCTTGAACTAGCTGCATCATCTTTTATCTTTTGCCAAACGTAAGTTCCTGCTTTTTCAGGTGTATAACTACTTGTTAACTCACTAGATGTATACGTAGGACCATTGCTGATACTATTGCCTGATGGATCTGCTTGATATACCCATTTACCTGTATATATATTATCATTTGGTACATCAGGCAGCAGGTCATAATTATCAAATTTATTTTTAAAACCTAAAATTAATTTATTGACAGAACTATTTTTAAATATTCTATAGGTTACAATATTTGACATATCCCAACTACTGATATTTAAACTCGTTAAGTTATTGGTACCGTTAAACATATCTATCATATTTGTGACATTTGATGTGTCCCAATGACTGGCATCTAAGTCTTTAATTCCAGATTGATAAAACATTCTCATCATTGTTGTAATATTCGCTGTATTCCACCCATTAACATCTAAATTTCTTAAATTAATGGTACCGTTAAACATATCTACCATATTTGTGACATTTGATGTGTCCCAATGACTAGTACTTAAGTTTTCAATCCCAGATTGATAAAACATTCTTTGCATCGTTTCGACATTCGCTGTATCCCAACCACTAATATCTAAATTCCTTAAATTGCCAGTACCATAAAACACATCTAACATGTTTGTAACATTTGATGTGTTCCAATGACTAGTATCTAAATTTTCAATCCAGATTGATAAAACATTCTCTGCATACTTGTTAAATTCGCCAATTGCCAACCACTAGCATCCAGATTTTTTAAGTTGCTAGTACCATAAAACATATCTAATACAGACGTCACATGCGACATATCCCAATGACTAGCATCTAACTGTGTCAAATTCTTGTTGTCATAAAATAAACCACGCATGTTTGTAACCGCTGATGTATCTATGTTATTACTTCCAGATATATCCTCTAATTCAGGAAAAAATGAAAACAGATAACTAGAATTTTCAGGTAGTTTGACAGTGTTGGTAATTTTTATATGTTTTACAGATTCACTGAGTTTTAAGCCACCATAGTTAGGATTAGTTATTACGCCACCTGCTAAAATAAGTGTTTGCGTACTAGCATCATACTGAAAAGGACAGGTACCCCATATTCCAGATGTATCATTGGCCACGCTATCTATATTTATTAGCTCACTAGATGATTGATTGCCATCTGCCAAAACATTATTAGTTATTACTGAACTCACAGACATCATTGATACTAATGTTAAAAAACTTATTTTTAAACTTTTTTTCATAAAAAAGTTCTCCCCCTCAAAAATTAATGACATTGGTAACGATAATCAACTAATTTTAACATGTTGCCAGTATTTTGAGAATAAGTTCACAAGTGTTATTAATAGCATATTCAATTAATTACATACATATTATATAAATAATATGTCAAAAAATTAATATATTCTATTGCATAGAAATTAATCAATAAACGTTTATTGGTACACCAAACTATTCATATTAGACACAAAAAAGTCCACTAAGTTATGCTAAATGACATATCTTAGTGGATTTTAAACTTGATGAAAATGGGCAGCTTTTTAAAATGAGTTTATTCAAGGATAATTTTTTCATAGTTATCATCAAGTTGTTTAAATTATAAGTGTTCATATTTTTTTATACAATACAAATAATTATCATTCTTTTGTTTGATGATTTTAATTAATGATAGTTATTAAATGTTTCTGTTATGCCTATCTTAAAATGATTATTGAACATTAATTAATATGGTTATTTAAACCCATAGTTAGCCATATCTGACGAATATTTCTAAAAAATGGTCTATATTCAATGCTAGAAATACTGATTAAAAATTAACTTAGTTCTTCATTCTAAGTGTTTAAATAAATCACTATGACAAAATAAGTTATTGGTAAGCGTAAGATGTTCACCTTGCCATCCCGGTTTACCTTATGCATTTAAAAAAGCGTGTTTCATTATATGAAATCACGCTTTTAGTTAATTATCACAACTATTTTTCACGAACTACTCGTACGAAAGCAAAATATTCATATGCTGCCAAAAGTACAAATAATAACAAACCAATATAAATAGACGCATAGACAGAAACAACTGAAACTATTGTGAGACCAATAGCAGATGTTGTTATAATCAATGAAAATTTTTGCCACTTTGTTAATTTATCTGTATCACCTTGAAATGAAATTGCCGTCATCATCGCACCTACGACGATCATCACCCCAAAAAAAACATGTAAACCAATCATAATATACCTCCTTATATGCCAACAATAATTTATTTATATATTCTTATTATCTTACATTTAATTATTATACAGTAGAATCACTTTTAACTGTATCATGATGTGTGTAATTATTTACTTTTAAAAAAATTTTATTATCTGCAACAAATATGCAACAAATCGTATCCATAAATCACGAATATTAATGTTTATATTTCACACTGATTAACCCTTTTAGTGCAGATAGCATGAAATATGATATGACTCGTTTCTTATTTTTTCGTCAATTTGTCGTGTTGATACTAGTATCAATAAATCTTAGAAAGATTATCTTTCCGAATAAGTAGTTTCAATATCGCTATTATAAAATTTCAATAATGAAATCATTTAGTATTGAAAACCAAAATTTCTAGTGTTATTATAATAAAGTAATAGAGTCCCAAATTCTAATTACTTAAATGTCCAATCAAGCCAAGGATTGGACATTTTTATTTTGGATAAGTCTGAAATAAGTTGGCGTTTAAAAATTACTTGTCTAACGACAAATGCACCTATCTTATCTTTCCAATAAGATAGGTGCACTTGTAGTAAAAATATAGGTAGAAACAAACTACCTACAGCGATTATTCTATTATGAAAAAGTTAAATCAGACCTAAATATAACTTAAACATTTTTTTAATGCGCCTTACTGAATAAATTGACAATAACTACGCCAACAACAATGAAAAAAATACCTAATAAGGTAGGTAAATTAATGCTTTGCTTCCAAAAAAGTAGACCGACAAGTGTTACTAAGATGATTCCCACGCCACCCCAAATTGCATAAGCAATATAAAGCGGTATATATTTCACAGTAAGTGACAACATATAAATTGCTATACCAAAGCACAAAATACAAAGTAACGTTGGCTTAAGTCTTGTAAAACCTGCTGTTTCAATCACAAGATTTGAGCCAATAACTTCTGAAATAACCGCAATCGCTAAATAGATATATCCCATATTCATGAAAAATCTCCTAACAATAAATAATAGTAAGAATATCATAATAGGTATTCTTAAAGAAAGACTTTTTTATTCATAAATAGTATTTGATGATTTAAATAAACGTTAGTGATTATAAATTCAGTAACCAATTAAATATCAAAAAACTAATTACGAAAGTAAATTTTTACGTTATAATGTGGGCAATTCATTTAATCGATTTAAACATAAAATATCAATAATGATACTTGAAAGGAAAGAACGATGCGGCTATGGCATGAAGCTTTAATTACAAAACTACCAAGACAACAATTACTTGGCCAACATAGAGAATGCTGTGCTCTACGTGGTGGCGGTTGGGGTAAAAAACATCGTACAGTAAACTATGTCTTTCAATATTCACCCTACAAACTGTTTCAATATCATGAAAAAGTTATGTATGAAATGCAACAGCGTGGTTATGTACCCAATTCTGTATGGTTTAACCCTCTTTATCGGGGCGTGAATATACCTGCATACAAAGCGCTTGTGCCTGTACCGTTAACATATCCTATCTATCCTGAGCATGATTTAAATTACTATCAAGCATGTCTTCAAAATTTAAAACAAAAGGGAATAAATCTTGATTGATAACTAATATATCAATGCTTAACTCATAAATTTTGTTTCATCTTTGGAATAAATAGATCACAAAAAACTATTATATTGAGTTTCCTTACGTGGTAAAATTGAATTGTATGATATATACGAGAGATTTTGCGCTTACAATTCTCTATTGCTCAATGGACTTCAATCCATTGAGTTTTTTTATGCAAAAAGAAGATGCCAAAGATATTGAACTCTTTAAAAATTTGCGGACAACTTAGAACTATGCTGAAATAATACAATGCTTGATTATAAATGTATTTTCCCTAATTTTTTACATGGTTATTGTTTGGCGTTTTATCATTGACATGGTCAGGTATTCATAGAGATAATGGAAAAATTATCATAAAAAAAGCCTCCTAATTTTGGGAGGCTTTTTTATGAATCACAATGCTTGTCTATTTTTATGTCCACTCCAAACTGACCAAAAACGGCCATATAAAGCCGTTGCTAAATAAAAGCCCATTGTTAGTAACATTGGTAATGAACTTGCTGAGTACCCTGCTGCTAATGCGGATACCCATAGCGCAATATTAACAATATCTGATAATAACCACAAAGTATATGAATCACCATAACCAAAGAAAACATACAATGAGGCAGTTGCACCAATAATCAAAACAATCGCATCCCAGACTGGATTTGAGTCACCTAAACGAGTATAAATCCAAATAACTGGTAACCAAAGTATCAACATAGCTGCAATGGTCAATATCCATCCTCGTAGTCGTAAAAATTTTACACCGTCAACAATTCGATGTCCCCATGTTTTCCACGTAACGATCAAAGGCAAGTCAATCAGTAAAATAAATACAAGTTGGTCAAGAACAGAAGCATAATGTCCCGCTTGCCAATTAATATAAATATAACCAAGCGCACTAATTAATCCCAATAGCCCATTAATTGGTTTTCCAATCATCATATAGACCGTACATGCAGAACCAATCAAAGTTGCAAATAAAGTAATCACAGACAATCCTGTAATCGGATTACTTAAAAAAAGTGCGAGTTGTACACCAAAAATAAATGCTAACATGATACTTCCCGCAGTATTAATTGCAGTTAACTCGTTATAAAGCCATTTAAAATACGCCAAAATTTCTACCTCTTTCTCTGATAAGCACAGAGACATATTGTAACAGATGAATCGCTATTTGTTAAATTTTGGATTAATCAAAGTTTATTTAAATGTCTAACTTTTTTATGTTATTTCATAGATTTTAATAATAAGTTTTCAATCTTTTAAAAAAGTTTAAAAGGCCGTGAATTTACCAGTTTAAACTGGTAAATTCACGGCCCTCCCATTGCTTATGCCAAGATTATGGCGCAACTAATTTATTAATTTTTATTTTGTTGGTTGCATGATAAAGTCAAATTGATGATCAAGTTCACCTGAAATATGATAAGGTGGTTGCACATCAGTTCCCCAACTATCAATACCACCTACGCCACGAACTTCTCCGTAAATTGTCACAACCGTCCTGCGAGGAATTGGCAACTCTTCAATATGAGTTGCACTCTCTAGTTCAATCGCTGTATATGGTAAAGCTGAAAAAGCAAAAGGCTTTGTCGTTTGTTTAAATGTTAATAAACCTATTTCCTTTGAAAAATCAGCATTATTTAAGGTTGTTGACCGATTGATCGTTAAACTGGACGTTGCCATATGCATCCCCATCTCTTGAGGGACAATATAAGGCGTCAGTGGTAGTCCTGCTACTTCATACGTACCAGATTGACCACCCGCCATTCGATCAGGATAGGTTTCCCCTGATAAACCAGCATAGCTATAGCCATTTGCAACCGTTGGCATAATAAATCGTAATCCTAATGTTGGTAATTCTGGTAAGCCAGCTTTTCCTGCATAATTAACAGCAATATGCAATTCACCCGTTGCTGAAACAGTATATACCACAGTAACCGTTGTTTGCGGTTGAGTCGCTGTTAAAAAGGTATACGTCACTGACGCATTATCCGCAAATTCATTTGCAGTAAAGCGGTTATTCCCTGGTGCAATCGGCAAGCCCAAATTTTTTCCATCAACGGTCACATGAACTGCCGTAGCTTCAGTAAACATATCTGCTCCGAACCAAGTTGCTGACTTGGTTGAGAAATGACTACCGCGATCATTATCAGTTGTTGCACGCCAAAAGGTTAACTTTGGTACACGATATAACCATTCTTTATTGTTTACCTTAAGTGACTCAAGACCACCTTTTTCGTAACTGAATAAATAATGAAATGTGTCTCCATGTAATCCCAATGACCCATCGCCATATACAACTTGTAATTTATTCGTTGTCGTAGCGTCCATAATAGTAACTTACCTCCTGCATTGCTGGTTTAGGCTGACGATTGGCAAAGACAATCCCATCCCCCGAAAATTCGTAATCTGAATGGCGTTCATCAAAGTCACCACCGTAGCGAAGGACTTGTTGACCAGTCACCTCATCTGTGACATACAAGGCTTGATCGATATAATCCCAAATAAAACCTCCAAGATATGTGTCAAACTCATCAAATAAGTGCACATATTCATCCAAACCACCAACTGAGTTACCCATACTATGCATGTACTCGCAGTTTAAATATGGTTTTTTGGGATTGTCTGAAAGATATGCTCGAATGTCAGCTGGGGATGCATACATACGACTCTCGACATCAGATATTCGATCTTCATCAACACGATTTTGAAAGACACCTTCATAATGAGTTAGTCGTGAATCATCAACCGACTTAAAGTAAGCATCCATTGCTGCAATATTATCACCCGTATACGATTCGTTACCCAGCGACCAAAACAAGACTGATGGATGGTTTTTAAATTGTTCAAAATTAGACTTTGCCCGATCTAAGACAACGTCTAACCATTGTGGTACTGAACCTGGTACATTATCTGATGGTTCAACAGCCCCCATCTTTTGCCAAGAACCATGTGATTCCAAATTTGTTTCAGCCATCATATAGATACCCGCTTCGTCACACATACCATACCAAGGTACTTGATTTGGATAATGAGAAGTACGAACAGCATTAATATTATTTGCTTTAAACATGTCAATATCTGTCCGCATTTCGTCAATCGTCACACTTCGGCCACCAACAGCACTCCATTCATGGCGATTAACACCATTTAAATGCAATGGTACATTATTTAATGTCACATGATTTTGTGCATCTTTGACCAACCGACGGAAACCAAATGCGTATGGCACAATTGCAATAACTTGTTTATCAGAATCAAACAAGGTCACAGTCAATTCATACAAATTAGGTTGCTTATGTGACCACAAACTAATATTTTTAATCAGTTCATTTTCAATCGTAATGTTCTGTGAAACTGAGACAAGTTTATCTAAGACAACAATCCCAGATGGGTCATTAACCGTGATTTGAGCACTCGTCTCTGATAATTGACCAGCCATTGTTAGGTCAATCGACAAGTTTCCAGTCTTCAAATCAGCGTTAACAACTGGTTTAATATGCATATCAACAAGATTGACTTGTGGTATGGCCAGTAAACGAACACTTCGGAAGATACCCGAGAAACGGAACATATCTTGATCTTCAATGAAAGCTGCTGTACTGTATTTAAACACTTCAACTGCTAATTTATTTTCACCTGGTTGCAAAAATGACGTTAAATCGAATTCTGCTCTAGCAAAACTGTCTTCAGAATAACCAATAAAATGGCCATTCAACCAAACGTACATGGCTTCTTCAACACCGTCAAATTGAATGTGTACATCATGATCTGAAAAATCGTCAGGTAAAGTAAATGTTTTAATGTATTGACCAACCGTATTATCACTTGCTTCACTAAAAATACCAGGATAAGTCTCATCTGCTCCTAATGCATAAGGAGGCCGTCGATAAGTTTTACCCTCCCATGGGTACAGGGTATTGATATATTGAATTTGTCCGAAATTTTGTAATTCAATATGACCTGGTACTTGAATATCATCAAAGTTTTCTGTATTAAAAGTTGGTGCTTCAAAATTAATTAAACGCTCTGCTGGTGTTTTTGCAAAATGGAAACGCCAAGTCCCATCTAAACTTTTAATCAAACTCGATTTTTTTTGTGCCATTTCTGCCGCTGAACGATAAACGACATGATCACTATGTGCTGGTAATTTACCGACTCTAAATACAGTCGGATCGTCCAACCATTCTAACTTTGCTATCATGGTATCCCCCTAATATTTAAAGAAACGTCATCTGAAAACGTTTTCAATAATTAATTGTACCGTATTATAACAAATTTGTCGTTAAATATTATTAATTTACCGCCCTATTTAAAAAAAAGAGTCGCTAGTTAATTCGTGCTAACTAGCATACTCTTAAAAAAATCAATCTTATTTTGCGTCATACCATGATTGACCAATATGTGATGAAACTAATAGTGGTACATCTAATTTTACTGCACTATCCATCACTTTTGTCACAAGCTTCTCTAATGTCGCCATTTCACTTGCAGGTGCCTCGAAAATCAATTCGTCATGAACTTGTAAAAGCATATGTGCTTGCAATCCCGCCTCTTCAATAGCTGCTTGCACTTTAATCATAGCAATTTTAATGATATCTGCAGCAGATCCCTGAATTGGCGAATTCATAGCAGTACGTTCTGCAAATGAACGCGCATTAAATCGCTTTGCCTTAATATCAGGTAAGTAACGACGTCGATGGGCAATGGTCTCAACATAACCTTTTTCACGGGCTGAAGCAACAATGTTATCTGACCATTTTTTAACATCAGGATATTGATCAAAATAGGTTTCAATAATCGACTTGGCTTCCTTACGTGAAACGCCAATATTCTTTGAAAGACCAAAATCAGAAATGCCATACACGATACCAAAATTAACTGCCTTTGCTTGACGTCGAATATTGCCATCAACAACTTCATCATCTTTTAAGCCAAAGATACGACGAGCTGTTGCTGCGTGAATATCCTCACCGTGAATGAATGCTGCTTGAAGATTTTTATCACCAGTAATATGCGCCAATACCCGTAACTCAATTTGTGAATAATCAGCACTAAGGATTTGCCAATCTTTTTGTCTAGGCACAAAGGCCTTACGAATTTGGCGACCTTCTTCGATACGCACTGGGATATTCTGTAAATTTGGATCAACTGAAGATAAGCGGCCAGTTTGTGTCAAAGTTTGTAAGTAACGTGTGTGAACCTTAGAATCTGAACCATGAATAACTCGTAGCAAGCCTTCAACATAGGTCGATTGAATTTTTGCAACTTGACGATATGCTAGGATCGATTCAACAATAGGTACATCACTCATCTTTTCCAGTACTTCAACACTTGTTGAATAACCTGTCTTTGTCTTCTTGATTGGCGTGTAGTTCATTTCCTCAAACAAAACAACACCTAATTGCTTTGGTGACTGGACATTAAATTCATGACCTGCCTGCTGATAAATCTTTTGCTCCAACTCACTTAAACGCTCAGTTAATTTACTACGCATCTGTAACAACTGTTCAGCATCCACAGTAATCCCCGTCGCTTCCATTCGGGCAAGAATCCGTGTTAATGGTAATTCAATATTCTTGTACAAGTCTGTTTGTTCATGATCGGCCAACTTTGTATAAAGTGGTTCACGTAAGAGATTAATGGCCATTGCTTTACGACCAAGATGTTCAAAAAAGTCTGAATCAGTTTCTGGAATAGCAAATTTTGCACCTTTACCATAAACTTCTTCATCAGTTAAAACAGCATAGTAATCGTTATCATGAGCTAATGCCCCTAAGTCATTATTGTTATCATTTGTGTCTAACAAATATGAAACAAGTAGTAAGTCAAAATCAACATTTTGTAATGAAACACCTAGGCGGTTCAAACTGACGTAAAGTTCTTTTGCGTTGAAAACATTTTTAGTAATCTTGGGATCTTCTAAAATAGTTTTAATTGGTGAATTTTGAGTTAACAATTCAATATCACGACTTGCAAAATAACCATTTTCTTGATTTCCCAAAACGAAACCGACCGGGTTTGCAGTATGATAATTTTCTCCATCTAGTTCCAAATAAAAACTAATCGTATCTTGCAATTGTGATATATGCGTTAGACTAGCTGTTGTTAATGTTGATACTTGTAATTTTGTATTATTAATATCAAATGTCGCGTTCCCATTATGCTCATTCGTTGGCACAGTATAACCTTGATTAGCCAATTTTACTAATTGTGCTTTAAAATCTAGATGCTGATAGAAGGGAATAATATTTTTATAATCAGGTCCTTTATAAGTTAGGTCCGAAAGTGAAATAGTTATTGGTGCATCAGTTCGAATTTCAGCTAAATCTCGAGACAAACGAGCATCTTGTTCTCCCACAATCAGTTTATCTTTTTGTTTTGATGGCTTCATCTCATCAATATGATCGTACATTTCCGAAATTGAATGATATTGTTTAATTAATTTCAGAGCTGTCTTGGGACCAATTCCAGCGACACCTGGATAATTATCACTAGTATCTCCCTGTAATCCTTTAATATCCACAATCTGCTTTGGTTCTAATCCCTCATACAACTCTGAAATCATTGCTGGTGTATAATGATCAATCTCAGAAATGCCTTTTTTAGTTACCCAAACCGTGATGTTATCAGATACTAATTGCGTCATATCACGATCACCAGTGACAATGGTTACCATGTAGCCCGCTTGTTCACCTAATTGCGCCATGGTACCAATAATATCATCTGCTTCATATCCAGGTAATTCATATGAGCGAATGCCGTGAAGTTCAACCATTTTACGTAATGGTTCAAATTGTTCAACTAACTCTTGAGGAGTATTATCACGATTTCCTTTGTAATTATCAAATTTTCCCGTCCGAAAAGTCGTTTTACCTGCATCCCAAGCGACAAGTGCAAGGTCTGGATCAAATGGATCAACAATGCCATCTAGCAGATTGTTAAATCCAACTAATGCATTCGTATGTAATCCTTCATGGTTAACAAAACGTTCGACTTGATTAATCAATGCATAGAATGCACGAAAAGCCAATGAATTACCATCAATTAAAAGCAAAGTTGGTTTTGTCATATTTATCTCGTTTCTGGGTTTAAACCCCTTTTTAATCTATCTATTAGTGTAGCAGAGTTCAAATAGTGATAACAACATAAACGCAAAAAAAGTGTTATGCTAAATAACTTTAGATAACACTTTCTAGATTAGATTAATCACGTGAACTAAATGACGTAAACAGTTGCAAAATATAGATAAACAAATTAATGAAATCCATATATAGATTTAGCGCACCGGAAACAGCCAGTCCTTGAGCAACTTGTGCACCAGTTTCACCGTATTCATAATACATTGACTTCAAACGATTCATGTCATAAGCTGTCATCACTGCAAAGACAACAATACCAACAACTGATAAAAAGAAGTATACAACACTAT
The DNA here is from genome assembly GCF_058107185.1 of Weissella sp. ESL1177. NCBI lineage: Bacteria > Bacillati > Bacillota > Bacilli > Lactobacillales > Lactobacillaceae > Weissella > Weissella sp. ESL1177. Next base: position 745,428 of record NZ_CM176591.1, read on the forward strand.
TGAAAAAGAATAGGTTGATAATACCCCCAATAATCAGGGCAATCAGTGAACCAAACAAAATTGAAGACAGTGACGCTAGTGATTTTTTTGTAAAGTATCCATACGCTGCCATACCCACGAATAGGAATGCCGTCGTAAAGAATGCTAAGGCAATTAAGCCAAAATCAATTGTTAACCCAATTACCGTAAATGTAAATCCATTTAGCACAGCAAATCCAATCAACATGCCAAAGGCTTGCGCTGGATTTTTATAAACCCGGCTTGAGAATAGCCAGACAAATCCCATCATGATACCAAAAATAACTAGTGATGAAATAGGACTGCTAAAGATTCGAACAATTGGTCCAGCAAATAATGTTGCACCTAAATACGCTGTAACTGCTGTGACGAGTAAGGCTAATGCCATGTACAAATAAACTTTTTTAAAGAAGTTATTCACACCACTTACATCAGGATTTACGAGACGTGGTTCTTGTTTTTGATAATTATCCATATACTTACCTCCTACGTTGTCATAAGTGACAATGGTTTGGTGAACCTCCCCACTACTTAATAGTATAACAGAAAGCTTAGTTTTAATTTAAGGTTTAACAAAAATTAAATATCATTGTAGGTTTGTTTGTGTATTTGACAATAACTTTTCAAAGGCAAACTCAGTCATTTGCAGGTCACCAGCACCCATAAAGATAAAGACACCATCTTCATCTGCCAAAAGCGGCGCAACATTTGTTGGTGAAACAATTCCTTCAAATTTTGTGATTTTTTTACCTAAATCTGCGGAACTAATTTGTCCAGCAGTTTCACGTGCCGAAGCAAATATTTCAGTTAAGAAAACATTATCTGCCAAATCTAATGCCTTTGCAAAGTCATCTTGATAAGCAATTGTTCGTGAAAAAGTATGTGGCTGAAAAACGGCAGTTAATTTTCTATCCGGATATTTTTGACGGGCCGCATCAATCGTTGCTGTAATTTCTGAAGGATGATGTGCATAATCATCAATGATTGTCACTGGCCCGATATGTTTTTCCGTAAAGCGTCGTTTTACTCCTTGAAAAGTTAATAGTTCTTCTTGAATCAAAGATGCTTCAATTTCTTCAAAGTAAGACACAGCAACAACAGCTAATGTGTTTAATATACCATGTTGACCAAACAAAGGAACCTTATAATTTCCTAGGAACTTGTCATGATAATACGCATCAAAACTAGATCCTTTAGTTGAACGTTTGATGTTATCAGCATAGAAATCGTCTGTCTCAGGATTCGTACCATAATAGTACACTGGCACAGAAACGTGGATTCGTCGTAATTGTTCATCATCACCCCATGCAAAAATACCTTTTTTAACATGATTACCAAAATCTTCAAAAGCACTACGAACATCATCAATGCCTGTGTAATAATCAGGATGATCAAAATCAATATTAGTCATAATCGCATAATCAGGTGTGTAGTCCTTAAAATGGCGACGATATTCATCAGCTTCAAAAATGAAGAAGCGCGCATTTGGCACACCTTTACCGGTACCATCACCAATTAAATATGATGTTGGTGCAATTCCTGAAAGGACATGTGAAAGTAGACCAGTCGTTGATGTTTTACCATGAGCACCAGCAACGCCAATCGATGTATATTGCACGACCAATTGTTCAACCATATCTGGGTAAGTTAAGATGGTTAGTTGATCAGCAATCGCTAATGCTGCTGCAACTTCGACCTGATCATCTTCAAATGAATTACCACGAATAACCGTCATGCCTGGTTTAATGTTATTTTCATCAAACGAGTACATTGGAATTCCTGCTGCTTCAAGGGGCTTTTGTGTAAATGTGTATTCATCAATATCTGACCCAGAGACTTGATAACCTTGATCGTGTAAAATTAATGCTAAAGCGCTCATACCTGAGCCCTTAATACCAATAAAATAATAATTAGGATTCTTGTTCATTTTTTTCATCCATTCTAACGTAAATATCGTTCATTAAATTTATTAATTATCTTCTATCTTACCAAAAATTTTACCAAAAAAAACACCTATCGGCATTATTCGATAAGTGTTTTCACTAGTTTAAAATTGTTAACTGTTAAAATAACCATTATGATCTCTAGCAGCTACACTGTCTTCTTCTGACAAAATATCATCCAAACTTAAACCTAAACCTGTTTTAATCATTTTAGGATCAACACTCGTTTTGGCATGATTAACTGATGTTTTTGTTTTTGATGTTGATGATTTTTTAACTTTTTTTGATTGATGAGGCTGTAAAACCTCTACAACAATAGGCTGTTTCGCTGATAATGTTTTAACAATCTCAGTCTCACGATCTGCCAACAAAATGTAATCTGTTTTAGCAGCTAATAATTCTGCAACCTGTTGATCATAAGTGTGCATTAAAGTTTCATAAAAAACAATTGGACGTTGCAAAGCCATTACTTCACCACCTTCTATTGAAAGAGTGATTGTGCAGCTGCTGAATTAGCGTTAAATGGTGCTCCCACTGGCGCAAAATCTTCAGGTAATATCAATGCACCAGGTACTTGAGGCGCATTAGGTAATTTTAATTCACGACCAGAGGTAATCATACCATTTGATTTAACACCACGAAGTTCACCAGGCCAAATAATTAATCCAGAAGGCATCATTGCACCTACTTTTGCCACAACAACTTTAATACCCTGTTGCATATTTGGTGAGCCAGACACAATTTGAACACGTTCATCATGATCAATAACTGTAGTTGTCACTTGCAAATGATCTGAATCTGGATGTGGCTCGACTTTTTCAACATAACCCACAACAAATTTCGGTGTCTTGTCAACAACTAATTTCTCTGAAAATCCGGCCTGATTAATTAAATCATTCAATATTGCTACTTGCGCTTCATCTAAGATAATTTGACCAGAAATATTTGCTAGGTCTAATGATTGACTAATATTTAAAAAGTTATATCCGATAACTTCATTATTTTTTGTTTTAATTTGAACAACATTCTCGTGTTTTTGAATATCGTATTCGGTTGCTTGGTTGGTTAATACGATTAAGTGATCTCCCATCCCTGCTGGATTATAGCTGGCAATTAACATGCTGTCAGTTCTCCTTTATTTTATTAAGTATTTTTAACTCACTAATCACCATAAATAATATCATTTACCGTGCTTGCATCTAATTTTTGTGCGATTGCTTCAACAAGAGCTTGTGCCGACTCAAAGTCAGCAATTGACCAAACTGTTTGATGAGTGTGAATGTAACGAGATGCTACCCCGAGTGCAACAGATGGAATGCCATTATTTTGTGATTGAGCGCCATGAGCATCAGTCCCACCTTTAGCGACAAAGTATTGTAATGGAATACCAGCATCACTCGCTGTATCTAAAACAAATTCTTTAAGGCGTAGGGGCATTACAACTCCTGGATCAAAGACACGTAATAATGCGCCTTGATCCATTTGACCTTGACCGTGCTCAGAAACAGTGTCATCAGCAGCTGAAGAGTCAAGTGCAAAGAAAATATCTGGCTTTAATTGATTAACAGCTGGTCCAACACCTCTTAAGCCAACTTCTTCTTGCGTATTAGCCCCCATAATCAATGTATTCGGCAATGTTTGATGTTGCAAATTTTCTAAGGCATTTAAAATAGTCACAAGGCCAAACCGGTTATCCCAACTTTTTGAAGCAACACGTTTGCCATTTGCTAACAGGGTCGTTGTGACTGCTGGTACAATAAAATCGCCTGGGTGAACCCCATAAGCTGTTGCTTCTTCAGCTGATGAAAAGCCACCATCAAACAAAATATCTGCTATTTGTGGTGTACCGTTAACATTTCCTTGTCGTAATAAATGTGGTGAGACAGATGATGAAACAACTGGGTACTTATTTTCACGTGTAAATAATGTAAACCGTTCTGCTGAAACAGTATAGGGATTCCAACCACCTACTGGTGCTACCACCAACATACCTCTTGGGGTAATTTGCGTCACGATGAAGCCAACCTCATCCATATGGGCACCAAACATGATTCGGGGTGCTGAAGTATCTTTGTTATATTTAATACCATAGATACCACCTAGACCATTTTGTACAACTTCATCAACTAATGGTGAAAGATCTTCTCTGAATGCCCTTCTAACTTGATGTTCTTGACCGGATGTTCCTTGTAGTTCAGTATATTTTACAATACGCTGCCAAATTCGTTCTTCCAATACACTCACACTTTCTATAATACTATCTATTTCATGCTTGGTTTTTAGTTAAAATCGCTCGTATTTGTGCCTCTAGCATACCAATACCAACAGTATTAGCACCACCTTCAGGTAAAATAATATCTGCATAACGCTTTGTTGGTTCCACAAACTGATGATACATTGGCTTCACAGTAGCCATATATTGATTAACAACTGAATCAACAGTTCTACCACGTTCAACAATGTCTCGTTGCATACGACGAATAAAACGTAAATCATCATCAGTATCAACATAAACTTTAATATCTAACAAGTCACGTAAACGTGGTTCAGTAAACAATAGAACGCCTTCTAAAATAATCACATCTGCAGGAGCGACTGTAATTGTCTTATCAGACCGTGTGTGATTTGTATAATCATACGTTGGCTGCTCAATTGGTTGCCGAGCCAATAATTGTTCCAATTGTGTAATTAATAATTCATTATCTAATGAATCTGGATGATCATAATTCGTCATCCGTCGTTCAGACATACTCTTGTCACTCTGGTCTCGATAGTAAGCATCCTGAGGAATCATCACAACTGATTCACCTTCAAGACGTTTAATAATATCTTGACTAACAGTTGTTTTCCCAGAACCAGATCCTCCCGTAACACCGATAACCATTGGGCGTGATGTAGCCATGCTAAACCTCTCTCTTTTCTATATAAACATCATTATTGTAATGGTAAGGTCACTGTAATTGTTGATCCAACCCCAACTTGACTTGTTAATTCAATTTTCCCTTGTGCTTGTTCAACAAGATCATGCACAATTGCTAGTCCTAACCCTGTACCAGGAATTGATTTTGTACGTGACTTATCTACCCGATAAAAGCGTTCAAATATTCTGTTTTGTTCATCACTAGGAATACCTAAGCCAGTATCTTTAACTGCAAAGGCTAACTCACTAGCAGTCATCATAGCTGATACTTTCACTGACCCATTCTGACGGTTATACTTCATAGCATTACCTATTAAATTAGTTAAAATTTGCTCAATCACATTCTTATCCTGCTTAATGACCAATGTCTCACTAACTTCATTTTTTAGTGTCAAATTTAATGCACTATGAGCTGCAGCTTTCGTATTAAAAATTTTATCAACCATTTCAGCCATATTAAACTGTTGCAAATTATGTGTTTGCTCAGGTACTTTCGCTAAAGTCAAAATATCATTCGTCAAATCCAACAAACGTTTCGTCTCTGCTTGAATAATCTCTAAAAATTCTTGTCTGTCTTTTGGATCATCCTGTGCACCGTTCAATAGGGTTTCAGTAAAGCCAGCAATGGACGTCAATGGCGTCCGTAATTCATGCGAAGCATTGGCAACAAACGCTGTTTGCATGTCTTTCATTTGAATAACTTCAGTCATATCGTAGAGCAGCACTAATAACTCGAAATGCCGTTCACGAGTCTCATAATAAACAATAGAGACATCAATTGTTTTATCCTCAATTTTGACCAATTCACGAATTTTTTTCTTTTGTTTCAAAGCTTGTTCAAATAATTCCATCAAGCGATGATACTTAATCACATTATCATAATGTTGATTTAATAAACTTTGCTGAACACCCAATAATTGATTAGCTTGCTGATTTGCCTGAATGATCTTGCGCTCAGGTGTAATCTGTAAAACACCTAGAGGCATATTACTCATCAACGTTTCCATCGTACTACTTTGCTCTTGCATAATCTTAATACGTTTACTGTTTAAGTGCTGCACATTGTTAATTGCAGTGGCAAGCGGTGCTAAAGAATCATCTGGACGCATCAAAACATGAGCTGTATGCGTATGAGTTGTCTCTAAATCTTGTAATTTTTCAATAAATAGCGTTAAATGTGCATCTCGACGTTGCCTTTGAATTTCTAATGCTAAAGTCGTTGCACCAGCCAAAATCATTGAAAGCAGGATTAAAACGTGCCACTTTAAAGTAACATTCTGATCACCCGTAAGTGATGTTAACCATAAAATTAACCAGATAATCACTGCATAAAGGAACCAGAAAAGGACAAAACGCTTTGCTGATTCAATTAATTCATCAATATTCATAGTCTTGTCCTTTAAATTTATTTGTCAGATGGATGGTCAAATCGATAACCAAAGCCCCGAACCGTTTTAAGATAGACTGGGTGTTTTGGATCCAATTCAATTTTGTCGCGCAAATGTGATAAATGCATATCGACCATTCTCGTATCAGGTCCTGAAAACTCATAACCCCAAACGCCATCTAGAATAGTTTCACGGCTTAATACACGTCCTTCACGTTCAGCCATGTAAGCCAATAACTCATATTCTTTAGGTGTTAATTTCACAACTTCGCCATCAAATTGCACAACCATTTTATCAAAATCAATTGATAAGTCACCATATGACTGCGTATGCTTCATAGCATTTTCATTTGTTACAGCTGTCTTTTGACTAAAACGCCGCAATACTGCATGAACACGTGCTATAACTTCTCGTGGACTGAACGGCTTCGTTACATAATCGTCTGCACCAATTTCCAAACCAACAACTTTATCAATCTCATCATCCAAAGCTGTTAACATAATGATTGGAATTTGATTTTTCTCAGCTCGTAATTCACGTGTGACATCAACGCCGCTTTCTTCAGGCAACATCACATCCAATAACACAATGTCAATTTCTTGTTGATGAATAATGTCTAATGCTTGCTTACCATCAACGGCCGATACGACTTCGAAACCGGATTTCTTTAAGTTATACGTTAATAAAGTTTGTAATGATGGTTCGTCATCAACAATCAAAACTTTTGTCATAACTATAAACTCCTATTTTTATATATTAATTATAAGTTTACCACGAAAAGTAATGAAATTGTTTGAAGTTGCTATGCTGCAATGTCAGACAATTTCAATAATGAACGTTCATTCATCTATCATCAATGATTATCCATTAATTTTTTTGCATATGATTTACTTGATAATTTAATAACCAGCATGCCAATAATCAATAAGCTACCTAGTAAGAAAATCGTCCATTCACCCATCCATGAAACACCATATCCTAAAGCCACTGTAATGATTGGTGAAAATAAATCAGTTGCAAAAAACGATATGCCAAAAACTCGGCCTAAATAATCTGGTGAACTGGCTTGTTGACGAACCGTATTAATTTTAATGACAAAGGCAGACCGAGCAAAACCATATAAAATCACTAAAATAATAAAGACCCATAAATATTTAAAGAAAGTCGCAATAATAAACGCTACTCCTAACAGATAAAAGTCATGATACATCGAACTCATCGTATTATATTTTGGTAACTTTGCTAATATGACACTGACAAAAATACCAGCAACTGCAGCTAATGTTAATGCAGTCGAATAACTCGTTGCCGTACCGTGATAATTATGTTGAATTAAATATGGCATCGCTAAAATAAACCCTTCAAAAAAGAAGTTTGTCCAAATTGTTAGCAACATAGACTCAAACAATACTGGTGAGTTTTTTACATATCGAAAACCAGCTGCTAAACTTTGTAAAAAGGGTTCTGTTGTATATGAATCTGACTTTGGCGCTGGTTTGTACTTAATAGCTAAGTTAAAAAGTACCGTAATAAACAACATCACTGCAAGAATTTGTAAGAAAGTTCTCAAGTTGATCCACTTAAAATGCAATAACAGGCCACCAACAAGTGGTCCCATCGCTTGTCCTGTCGAAAATGCTGCGCTTGCCCAAGCATTAAAACCTGCAAGCGATTTTTCTTTAATTACATCAGGTAAAATGGCCCTTGTTGCTGGATACGAATAGGAAACATCCATATTTAAAATAAATGTTAAAATAAACAAAATCCAAATTTGTGGTTTATCTGGATTAATAAAGAATGATAAACTCAGTGCTCCGATTGCTCCCATAAAATCAGCAGCCAAGAGGACAATCTTACGATTAAACCGATCAAGCATTGAACCGACAAAAATATCATTAACAACATAAACAATAAAGCCAAATCCTGTGAGAATACCTAAAATTTTTGCATTACCGTAACTTGCGACTAAAAACCAATTCAAACCAAATCGATAAACGCCATCACCAAAAACTGACGCAAAATTTGAAGCAAGCAGCGGAAAACTAAAATTTGCTAATTTAGATTGATGTTCTGTCATAAACACGCCCCTTCACTATAAAAACTTAATAATAATCACACCAACTGCCATAATAAGGACACCAATAATTTGTACCAATGTTATTGGTGCTTTGAGTGAATGCCACCAACCAAATTTTTGTACGAACATTGAACCCAAAATTGACCCAATTAATCCCATGGTAATTGTTAGTCCCGCACCAATTTGAGGTACAGTTAATACTGTCGCTAAAACAAATAATCCACCTAAAATACCACCTAACCAATTCCACCACTTTGTTGTTTTCAACGCAGTCATACTTGGTAATCTTTTTTCAAACACAACTGAAAAAATGGCAATAAGTACAAAACCTGTCAAAAAAGAGATAAATGCCGCTTGTTCTGAATTATGTAATAGCGTACCTAAATGCCCATTAATGGCTTGCTGGGTTGCTGAAACACCACCAGCTATAACGGCCCAAATTTGCCAGAATTTTTTCTCTGTTGATTTTGAAATTTCTTTATTAGTTGTTAATGATTCTTTTTGTAACAATGTTGGTAAAGCAACAGCACAAAACACACCAAAAATTAGAACAATTAATCCAAAGACACGCAGAATAGTTAAAGAAATGACTTTTGCCTGAAACCAACCAAACGTGTCAATAATGGTACCCATTAATATTTGTCCTAAAATTGGTAAAATAACTGTTTGCATCGCACCTAATCGTGGAAATAACAAAACATTTGATGTTAAATAAATACCACCTAATAATCCGCCTAACCAAATCCACCACGGATGTGTATAAATAAACTGACCTGTAGGCCATAAATCACCAGTCATTAACCAACTTAATAATCCTAAAAATAATGTACCAATTAAGAATGAAATAGTCGCTGCTAAAAAGGGGGATCGAACAATTCTACTTAAATCAGAATTAATCGGATTTTGATTAGCCAATAAAAAACCTGCCACCAGCGCAAATCCCAAAGAAACTAAAATCATTTTTATACCTTCCTACTATTCTATATCTGCTCAATACGATCATCTATTTTTATTGAAAAAGAGTGGTCTTAACCAGTAATCAATCGGTTAAACCACTCTATTATTGTTGACTATTGTTACTTAATCTAAGAAATCACGTAATTGTTTTGAACGTGATGGATGCCGTAACTTACGCAACGCTTTTGCTTCAATTTGTCGAATTCGTTCACGAGTTACTCCAAATACCTTACCAACTTCTTCTAGAGTACGTGTCCGTCCATCTTCAAGACCAAAACGTAGTCTTAGGACATTTTCTTCTCGATCAGTCAATGTATCAAGAACTGATTCCAGCTGTTCCTTAAGCATTTGATAGGCAGCTGAATCAGCTGGTGATACCGCCTCATTATCCTCAATAAAATCACCCAAGTGTGAATCATCCTCTTCCCCAATAGGTGTTTCTAAAGAGACAGGTTCTTGAGCAATTTTAAGGATATCACGTACTTTTTCTGTTGGCACATCCATTTCGGCACCAATTTCTTCTGGTGTTGGTTCACGTCCTAAATCTTGCAACAGATTACGTTGAATACGAATTAACTTATTGATGGTTTCAACCATGTGTACGGGAATTCTGATGGTTCGTGCTTGATCGGCAATGGCACGAGTAATTGCTTGTCGAATCCACCACGTGGCGTATGTTGAAAATTTAAATCCCTTACGATAATCAAACTTTTCAACAGCCTTCATTAAGCCCATATTACCTTCTTGAATTAAATCAAGAAATTGCATACCACGACCAACATAGCGCTTTGCAATAGAAACAACCAAACGTAAATTGGCTTCTGCTAGTTCTTGCTTTGCTGTTTCATCACCATCTTCAATTCTTTCCGCTAATGAAACTTCTTCGGCACCTGTTAATAGAGAAACACGACCAATTTCTTTTAAATACATACGAACTGGATCGTTAATTTTCATACCAGTAGGTGCATCAGCTGCTTGCTTTAGTTCTTTTTCAGACAATTTTGTCTTTTTATTTTCTAGTGCACGTGCTGAAGGTTCTCCGTTTTCATCAACAACCGAAATACCAGCTGACTCAATTTGATCATATAAATCATCAATTTGATCAGCATTTAAAGACATTGGCTTAACAACTGATTTCTGTAGGTCAGCTTCTTTGATTTGCTTATCTTTTTTAAATTCTTTAATAATACCTTTAACCGCTTTATCAAAATCCACCTTACTAAATGAAGTTGATTTTTGCTCAGTTTTCTTTGCAGCCATAGTACACTCCTCAATTTTCTGTATTTTTTGCTTGTTTTTGTTTTAAGACAGTCATATATTCAACACTTAATTGTGCAATACGAGCATGATCATGTAACTGATTTGCTTCTTTGATTTCTCTTGATAACTGACGAATCTTTCTTTCTAAGGGTGCTTCATCACTGATAACACGGATATATTCAGCAACTTGGTCCCGATCAACAAATAACTGTGGATCAATGTCCTCTAACATTGCTAATATACGTATTAACTCTGGTTTTTGTACGTAGTCCATAAACGCAGCCATATCAGATATGGTTTGTTGTTGCTGTTCTTCACGGTATGCCATTGCAATCATAAACAACGTTTCATAAGGTACATCTTGAAAAGAAAAATTCTGATGGTTGGTCACTTCCAACCAAACATCATTATCCCGTAGCATCCAAGCCAATAATATTTGTTCAGCCTTTTCGATACGTGTCATACTACGTTGGATAATTTGATTATCATTTAAAGCCCTTGGTTGATTGCGCTCACTTTTCTTATTACTAGAAGGTCTTTGTGCCTGATACTGTAATAAAATTGGTCGGATTTGATCTTGTAAAGCTTCATAACTCAAATTAAATTCATTGGCTAATTGGCGTAAAAACTGTTCACGAATCACAGGCTCTTTGGCCGTAGCAATAACTCCCAAAGCATCACTAATATACGAAAATAATTCTGTCTGGTTATTTAAATTACGATCAATTTGTAGAAAACGAAGATTAAAAGTAATCGGATCTTCAACATTGTGTAGCAAAATCTGATTAAAGGCTGATGCATCGTTAGACCGTAAATATTCATCTGGATCTTGATTATCAGGAATATGTATAACTTGTGCTGTCATACGCCCCTGTTGTGTAATCAAATCTAGTGCACGCTTTGTTGCTTTTTGACCAGCCATATCTGAATCATAACTAATGCTTATTTTTTCAGTCAACCGTGACAATCGCCGAATTTGTTCAGTTGTTAATGATGTTCCCATCGAAGCCACGCCGTTTTGTACACCGGCTTGAAACGCCGCAATAACATCCATAAATCCCTCAAACAAAATCACATGTTTCTTCTTTTTAATAGTATCTTTTGCTAAGTCTAAATTAAATAACTCCGCAGATTTATTAAATAATGGACTTTCAGGTGAATTGATATATTTTGGTTCATCGTCATCGGCTGTTAATTTACGACCTGAAAACGCAATTGGTTGACCATAACTATCTCTAATTGTAAATAGTACTCGATTAGCAAAACGGTCATGTAACGTACCATCCGACCATTCAACAAACAATTCTGACTTACGCAATATTTGATAGTCAATTTTTTGAGCATTGAAATAATCATAAAGAATGTTTCCTTCAGGTGCAAAACCTAACATAAAAGCATCAATCGTCTTATCATCTAAACCACGTTCATTCAAATAAGATAATGCCTGTTCACCAGTAGTAGTGTTAACTAATAAATGGTGATAGAGCTTCGTTGCCTCATTATATAAATTTCTTAAAGTTTCTGTCTCTGGATCAACCTGAATATTTTGATCATTATCTAAATATATTTCATCTAGGTCCACACCAGCTTGCGGTGCAATTTTTGCAACAGCTTGTGGAAATGATAAATTTTCAATTTCCATCAAAAAACTAAAAACATTGCCACCCCGACCACACGAAAAACAATGGAAAATTTGTTTTTCCTCATTCACAGAAAAAGACGGCGTCCTTTCTTCATGAAAAGGACATTTACCAAACAAATTACGCCCTTGTTTTTTTAATTGTACATATGGTGAAACAACATCAACAATGTTAACGCGCTCCCGAATTTCTTCAACGAGATTTTGCGGAATTCGTGCCATTATATTTCACCTCCGCCTCAACAAAAATGAACTTTTCCAGCTCCTATAATTATACGCTTGAATATTTAATATGCAAGTATCTTGTCAACCCCTATGAAACGACGTAATTATGATTATGACAAGGTTCTTAAATTAGCTGGGCAATATTATGTAAACTTAATTGTTAGAGGTATTGTCAAGTATTTAACTATAAACTTTTTTAAAAAACATACGTGATGCCTTAAAAAAACCTTTATATCGGGCTATTTTGGCTTTTTTACAATTTGGTTACAATTCTTCCCAAAATTGGTATTTTATCTGTACCTCTCAGTCTTTTTTTATTTCCCTATTACCCCAAATTTATTCTTAATTTTTTTTGTTTATGTCCTTGCGCTTGTTGCCATTGTCTATACTTAAATAAGGGTGATTCCCAGCCAATCACCCGCCTTGGATAATGATTAATAATATCTTGTACTTGTTTAATTTCAGCTGGTGTTACTCGATTAAAACTTTTTCCTTTCGGAAAGAAACCCCGTATATCACGATTAATGCGTTCAATTGACCCTTTTTCCGATGGGCTATACGGATGTGTGAAGTAAATCTTAATTTTGCGATCATCTAATAGCGACATCATGTCAAAATTAGTAAACTCATGCCCACGGTCAGCTGTCAGCGAATGTACTTCATCTGGGTGACGATCTAAAAATTGTTCCGTAGCTAAGCGCATTTGTTGACTACTTTTATCCGAAATTTTAGTGATTTCAACATACCGAGTTTTGCGTTCTAAAAAGACTAGTAAAGCTGCTTTCACACCTTTTGAAGAATCAATACAATCCATTTCCCAATGCCCGTAATTTTGTCGTCGATTAATGACATCAGGGCGGTGATCAATAGCATGAGCCTTCATAAAATCACTTTCATAGTTTGAACGCATCATTGATCGTAACGAGGGACCCTTCACCCGATACTTACGCTTTGGATAGTCATTTAGTTCATTGATACCTAATTTTAAATACCGATATAAGGTCGCTTCAGTCGGGGCATACTTGACCTTGTGGGCAATCATTGGAATCGTCCAATGTTTTTCTTTAATAGCTTTGGCAATTCGTTTTAGGGTGCCCCGCTTGGTTTGAATTTTTCCTGCCCGACGGGCAATCCGTTTTTGGGCAGCTAACCAATTCGCATATTCTGGTTCATAAGGGAACTTTTCTAGGGGAATATCTGGCCGCCGCCGATTATTTTTGACTTCGTCATAAATTGTTTTTGGTGTCCGTTCTAATCTAATGGCAATTTGGTTTAAAGACATTTTTTGTTCATAATGCCAAACATAAATATAATAACGTTCTTGCCGACTTAAGCGTTTGTACTTTTTCATGATGATAGGCTTCCTTTAGTGATAATTTCATATAGTAATCATATAATATAAAAAATGGGCGCAACATCATAGACCGGCAGCAATAAAAACGGTAGCTAACATATAGTATTAGCTACCGTTTTTCTACTCTGCTGTTTATTTTTTATTATTTGACGTAAACCATTCTTTCTAGACAGACAATCAGCAAACTAACGATTAAACAGCTGTATCAAATGGCTAACGATTGTTTGCACTAAATGATGACTACCCGTATTTGGGAGCTCTTTTTCTTTGGTTTGTTTATCAATGGTTCTTTCAATCGTACTATGCTCACTTATTGGATTTTTCACCTGATTAGTGGTCTTTTCTTCGCCAAAGCTTGTTTGGGCGGCAACATTTTCAATGACACCGGTCGCATCATCTTTCACGATTGGATTAAAATAAGCGACGAGCTTATCTCCCGCATACTTTTTCAAGAAAGCAACCTGATCTTTTGGTGTCACGGTAAAGCGACCATTATGATCGTCCCATTTGACATCGACATCTGCCATATCAAACTCTTTGGCTGTCCCTTTATCAATCAAGATTGTATCATCCTTTTGTACTGCTTGTGATTTACCTTGTTCTGATGAGGTTGTCGATTTATCAGTGGTAACTGATGACGCTTGAGCGGCACTTTTTCCATTCTGACCTGATTGGCTAGCTTCTGTTGAACTGACTGAACTATCAGTACTAGTAGACGGTTTCTCTGACGTATCCTCCTTGTCTGTCGTTTTGTCGGCATCTGCTTGGGCATCTTTTAAGATAGCAATCTTAAAGTCCTTTTTAACATCATCTGTCACATCTAAACGGGTTTCATCGTAATCATCGCTTAATTGAAAAGTTTCATCATTAATCTGGTCGGATGTTAACGCCAGATTTGTCATCTCTGATAAATCACCTATGACCTGATAATGAATGGTATCGCCAGGTTTCACATTTTTATTGTTATAGTCATTTTGATCAGCATCCACATCTTTCTTTATGGGGTGATAATTTGGTGTATGATTTGTAACTGTATTACTATCGTAATCCTGATTATTCATCGTTAATTTGGCGTTATTTTTAAAGTTAACCCCATCTTCATTCGCATTTGTATAAATTTCGATTCGATCACTTTTATAGGCAGTGTCTTTGTCTGCATTAATGATCGCAAGTGCTTCTGGTTTAGCCTTTAGGGAAAATTGACGCTTATTGTTACCTTGATACTCATAATTTGCCGTCACATCTTCTCCTTGCGCGTTAAATACTTTGTAACCCGCGTAATTCACATATCTAGGAAGCTTATCCGTCCAACTTAGTGACTGAATATCGGTCGCTCGATTAGCGGGGAGGTCATCCATACTTAAATCATACGTTAAGGCCTGCCCTTTAACCACTGCTTTACCAGCGACGCTGGTTTTCGTTAAGGTATCCTTGACTCCCGCTTTAACATCTTTATGCACCGCAATGGTCTTGACTGGATTAGACACTTTATTGGAAGCAAAGGTTTGATCATCAAACAGCAATTGATAATCGTTGTCCATTGTCACGTCTTCTTTGGTTGCCACACCAGCAATCGTAATTAATGGCGCAAAGACGGTTTCTTCGTCAGCTTGTTGATTAATCTTTGCCAGCAAATCCTCTTTTGGCGTAATTTTTACTTGACCATCAGTTGTGGTGATTTCAAATTTGTCTGTGATATCTTGATCACCGTCATGAACTCGAATCGTTTTTGGGTCAAATCCATCAGGAATTTTGTCAATAATGGCTAGTGATTTTGCTTGTTCACGTCCTCCAGGTAATGGGTCTGTTTTGAGCGAATAGGTTAATTGATCCCCTTTCATAAATACTTTGCTGTTTGACGATCCTGAAATATCATCAATGTTGTCACCTGCATCCACATCTTTATTAATTGATGGTGTTTCATATAAATCAGTAAAAGCAGCCGAAATTTTGGGCTTGGTTACCTCGATTGGTGGATTAGCAACATTAACATTCAGTTGCTGTCCAAATAAAGGGGTAATTAAGTGAAGGTCATTGCCACCATACCCCACTGATTTCAAACTACCTGTTGTATATAAGTGGATTGTATTTGCCGTTCCTTGGGTAACAGTCATCACTGAATACTTGTTAGAGTCATGATTATCACCAACCGTTTTGGGTGATAATGTGTACCCATTAGCATTTAAATTATTATCAACAATTGCAATACCATTAGACTGAGATTTTGATAGATCTAGATTTTGGGCATAGCCATTCACGGGTTCATCAATATCGCCATAATAGTTTCCCTGCCAAACGTTCAGTGAATTCCCCTTATCGTCTAACAATTCCGTTTTCAGATTGAGATCATCTAATGAGTCAACAATAATTTTACCTGTACGTTGATTGTTGTCTTGATTGGGTTCATGTGGTGCAACTAAAAATGATTGATCACCTGTTAAACGTAAATTGACATTAGTACCATCTTGTAGGGTGCCCACATTAGTGAGCACCACCGAGCCCCCCTTATCGTAAAGTGTTCCGTCATACATGGACTTGGTTTTCCCTTTTTCTTGGGTCATTTGGGTATTATCGTTCCACTTAATAATAGTGCCCCGCTTCAAGTAATGGTGTTCTGCCACCTTACCATCCATATTTTTATTGGCAACAATTGTTAGATTCGCATTATGAACATCATCACGTGACCCCGTCATCATATACCGCCAGTCATTATTTTTTGAAACGCCACCATTCAAATTCAACCCCTTGGTATTGGTATCATCTTTATCTGTTGGAATCTGACTAGCAACTTTATCATAGGCCGCCTTTTCCGAATTATACTGAGCAACTTGTTGCTGATAAGTTGCAATTTGCTGACGAATTTGTTTAGCTTGATTTGCATAATCAGCTTCAATATTCTTTTTTGTTGCCGTTGTATCGGCGGTGGTAACAGTGTTCTGAACCTTCGTCGTTGTATCGACCGTTAACCCAGCATCTTTAGCTGCTTGAATTGCCTGGTTAAGGTCAGTAGCAACTGGTGTTACTTTCAGTCCTGTTGTTTTATCTGATGACTGATCTGTTTTTGCCACCTGATCATCAGCGGTGACTGGCGGTATACTTGGCACAATGGTTCCTGACACGGCAACCATTGTTGCGCTTAAGATGATTAATTTCTGTTTTTTCCTAATTCTGATCATGCTGCTTACCTTTCTTGTAATTGTGGAAATAATTGTTGCACTGGTTTATCCGCCTGCTTCAGTGGACCAACGTGCAACAAAGTTGCTCGTAATAATAAACGATTTTCAGGATGTAAATTGAAGACACCGGGTTCATCACAGGTGATCATGGTTAAGATTTTATGACCTTTCCCCGCAGCATCATCCACCACTTCGCCATGTTTATAACTCACAACTTGACGACCACTAACCTGATCTTTAATTTTGTTAAATTGATAAGTATATAATTGCTGACCATCCGTTAAATAAACCTTTGGTTGCTTATTAACGTCAATTCGCCGTTGCATTGGACTAAAATAAGTTTGATTATTGCCAAAATTATGTGCTGCGACGGCAAAATTACCTTGACCCATCATTTCATTGCGTCGGGGTGTTCCCGCGCCTACGGCCAAGACTTTGTCACTGACCCCCTCATTGATGACTAAGGCAGTAATCGGTTGGCTAACGCCCGTCTGTCGGGGAACGGCGATATAGCCCCGACCATATAACTTTTCAGGTAAAGCCGCATATTTTTTTAATTGATGAGCATTTGGAATCCCATGATTATTGGCACCGTATGCAAACGTACTTTGGTGTGCATCAAGCTCGTTCATTAAGGCAATATCAGCTTTCTTTGTAAAATTGTCATGTTGCATCCGTGCGGACGTTTTATTCACTAAACTTTGTTTCACCAAACCAATGCCTAATAGGACACTAATAACTGCTAAGCCAACGCCTAACGCAATCAACCAACGTTTCTTTGCAGGTGATCTTTTTCTGTTAGATTGTTTATTTTGTTGACCTGATAAACGTCCATTAGCAGATTTTGATGCCGGATCAATCGGTTTAAACCCCATATCTATCAAACTCCTTTCTTAGATGATTTCGCGCAAGATGAAATATCCCATACCAATCATGACCATACTGAACCCAAGCACCAATAACCAATTAATCGCATGTTTTTTAGTGCGACTCTGCACGGGTTCTCGAAACAACACATTGGCCGGATGTACCGTTGTTTTAAAACTCATTTTTCCTGCCTCCTAATGACCAATTTCTTGTTGATTAATTTGTGATAAGAGTTGTGTATTATGCCCGCTATTAGCGGCGGCTAACTGTTTAGCTGCTTGTAAATTATGTTGATCCACTAAGAGTTGACCCACAGCTAAAGTACGTGCTTCGGTGCCTAAATCTTGATTTTCAAAATCGCGATAATAAACTTTCAGTGAATGATTAGCGAGGTCATTATCTAGCAATGCATAGTTAGCTGTTGGCGCTGTTGTATCAACGATACTTGTTGACGTTGCAGTTGGCGTTGTTTGTGAATGACTACTTGCTGACGAACTATCTTTGTCAGCTTTTGTTGTTGCTTTGTTTAAAGTCACTTCTTTGGCATGATAACTCGCTTTGATCGCTTTCATTTGTGCCGCAGCTTCTGTTTTCTGTTGATTAGTCATCATGACACCAGCTCCAACGCCACCAATACCTGCAAGAATGGCTGCACCAACAAGCGCCCCTTTGAGATACCCGCGTGAACGGTTGACTGGTGGTGTCGGTGCTTGTTGTGGTTCGTCGGCAGGTCTTTTACCGACTAGTGCCGCAATTAAGGCTGTTTGCTGATCACCCGCTGCTAGTTCACTGATTCGTTTGGTTAGTCGTTCGTTTTCTACTTGCGAGCCTTCGGCTTGCGTCTGCCACCGTTGTGCTTCTCCCTGGGCAGCTACTAAATCACTCTGCAACTGTTGCCGTTCCGTTTCTAAGATATGCTTGCGGTTTTCTAACTGAACCACATCATGTTGGGCAGTTTCTGTTCGTTGACGTTCCGCTAAGGCTTTATCAGCGGTTTGCCTAGTCTGGAGGCCAACTTGATGTTCTTGTACATATTTTTGATGCATCTTATTTAAGCCAGCCACCATCGTTTTAAATTGCTCAGTCATGAGTGTGTCAGCCTGTTTTTGCTTGTTAATCATGTCATCTACCAACTCATGTTGCACGCGTTCACGCGCTTTTTGTTGTAGGGCAGCCACTTCTTGGTCAATGTAAGCTTGTTGCGTTTTAATTGCTAAGTCAGCGGCTTGTTGAATGGTTTGATCGCGTAAGGTCTCATTTTGGGTAATTAACCGTTCCATATCAAGCGCATTTTGTTGCTTTAATGCCGTTAACTTTTGTTCATGTCGCTCATTTTCTTGTTGGATGGCATCCTCATAGGCAGTTTGTCGATTAGCTTGGGCTTCTGCTAAACGGGTTTTAAATTTAGTCGTTTCTTCATCTTTAATTTTTTCATGAATAGGCGTTTGTCAATCTTCTTGCAATAATTGATCCAACTTTTCAGTATCAAGACTAATTTTTGAGACCGTTTTAAGTAATTGCTTTTGCAATTCAGCCGTTATTGATTTTGAACTTTGCTCTAACAACTCGTTGGCAGTCGCCTTTTCTCGTGCCATCATGATATCAACATACGTCTCATCTTCTGGCAAAACTGTTTGTTGCTCGTTTGGCAGAGTGACTGGAAATTGTTTGACGTCAACTTGAAAGTGACGAATATCAGCCAATAACTGATCCGACACCAGCCTGTTGTTAGGCATTGTGGGATCATTGTCTTGTTGATGACGGGCAACCCGGGTGGGTTGTTGCTCTATGGACAATGACTGTGTTTCTTTTTTTTCGTGTGACGGATGCGGCGAACGTTGGCGAGTGGGTAAGACAATCTCGTCATCATTGGTTGGCGGAGCAGGATTTACTTGTTTTTGTTGCTGATCCGTCTCATTTGCCATAACTGTTGGCGTTGTCATAACTAGTTTTTGAGGTATCACCGTTAACGGTTGATTATGTTCTAGTGCGTGTAAGTATATTGCTTCACTTGGTAATTCAGGTAATTCACTAGTTGGGATAGCTGCCAATGTTTCTGCGCCAGTCACCAGTTGGATAAACGCATTTTGCAGTTGATCATAAGTAATACTGTCATCAACACGCACCTCTTCATCATTGAGCACTTGATTAATGGTTTCGATGACAAAGTTTTCCATATCAGGACGGATCTGGGCATCATCCCAACTTAACCCAGTTTCTTGACTCTTACCTGTATCAGGATCGGCGACTAAATAGGTGACGGTCCCTAACGGAACCGGTTCCCCTGTGACAATCGCAACTTCTTGCTTTAAGCGTTGCGTTAACGTCTGTAAGTCGGCTAAGGTCATCTCTGGCCATGCCTGGGCTAAATCACCAATTTCTTGGACGATTTGCGCAATTAATTCATTATCAAAGTCTAACGTCTCATTTTCAATTTGGGCATGGTAAGCCCCCCAATCTTTTGAGGGGTGACGCTTCAAATTAAGCCAATTCATGTTAATTTTCCTCAACTTTCTGTTGTTTTAATGCCTAGTTTATCGATTGTCTTGCCTAGAAAGGCCATTGCCAACCAAAGCCACCACCAGAACTGGTAATGGTTTGGACGACCCAAGTAAAGATCAGACCTAAGCACAAAATACCAAGCACACAGGCTAATCCAATCAATAGTTTTTTCATACCTGCGGCATGTAACATCTGATTACCAGAAGCCATCAGTGCAATCCCTAAGGCGGCACAGATAGCTCCTAAGACCACAGCTAAAATAATCAGGAACGTAATGACCTTTGAACCAGTCGACTTCGCTGTGCCTTCCAAATCAGCGGCATGTGCCACCCCACTTGTGCTTAACCATAGGGTAGCGGCACTTACCCCTAACGCGACTTTACAACGCCAAGTAGGCGCCTTTTTTACATCAACAGTCATCTCTGTTGACCTCCTTTTGTGTTGTCATTAATACTGGGCAAAAATGCGTCAAATATTAATGCACTTGTATCTTAACGAATTCAAAGCAGTCGATGTAAATGTTGTCAACTCAGATTTGAAAACACCTCATTTCAGCAAAAAAACACAAAAAAAGCCTAAGTAACAAATAGTTACTTAGGTCTTTTCTAACTAAAATCCACAAAAATGGGGTCTGATAAATTCTTATATTCATTAAAGAACTTAATGCAGGGTGTGTCATTTTCATTTGGCATCATCAAAATATTGAGCAGGAACCAAATGGAACACGGGCATATTTTAACAAACCTACTTTGGACAATCAAGGCTTTACATATCCGTGCCTTTAGAACTGATTGCTATCAACATTTAAATGAAAAGTCCCGTCTTCCTTAACTTGTGTTATTTGGTGCGTTTGCCCATCATAGGTTAACGTAAAGACTTTTTGGGTATTCTTGCCCGTCTCATTTTCAAAATTAAGCTTTTGGGTGGCAAAAACGGTCGCCGTCATTTGTTGCCCCTGCAATTTAATGGGCACAATCAGACTATCCACATACGTGCCTTGTAACGATAATTGCTTGACCTTATGATATTTATCAATTTTAAAGACCTGTCGGTCTTGATAAACTGCTGGTGAGATCACTTTTTTAACCGCTTGTCGCCGGGCATCATACATTTTTTGATTATCAAACGTTAAATAGCCCGTCATAAACTGATCAACGGCTTGTTCGGTTTCACTATATAATGGTCGATGGCGT
Organism: Weissella sp. ESL1177; assembly: GCF_058107185.1. Taxonomy (NCBI): domain Bacteria; kingdom Bacillati; phylum Bacillota; class Bacilli; order Lactobacillales; family Lactobacillaceae; genus Weissella; species Weissella sp. ESL1177. The sequence continues at coordinate 766,947 of NZ_CM176591.1, forward strand.
TGAAATTTTGTCAACTGTTGTTGCGTTCGCAATTTTTTTTGGGTGGTTTGCTGTTGCTGACTTTGTTGTTTGGCTTGATTTCCCTGATAAAAATTAATCGTCCCAATTAATAAAGCCAGTACCGATATCACTAGACAACTTATTTGCCAAGTGAACTTGTGCCGGGGCTTATTAGTAGATAGTCGCTTTTGCATTATCACTTTCCTGTACCTCCCCTAACTTCAATTGCTCAACCCGCCATTGATGCTGATACTTCGTCATGGTTAACAGCACCGTATACTTGGTTGTGGCACTTTTTTCTTGTGCCTGTGCGTCATCAGTCGTTGCGAATGCTTTCAAAGTGACCGTACCTGTGCCGACAACCGTCCCATTGGCCATTTCATTAAAGGTGAGGGCTAACTGATTTACTGCCAGGCGATTGGCCATACCAGCCACCCCACTGACGGCCTGAAATGCTGCCGACGTACCAGTCGCTTCACTGGCGGTTGTTTGTGCAGTGTTCCCCTTGCTAGGTGTGTTGCTCATTTGGATCGCTTTTTTAAAAAAAGTCTGTGCCCGTGTTTGGTACTCTTTCTGGTCAATGAGGTGCTCATGTTGTGTGATTGGCAACGGCGTTGCCAATTGACGTTTATCAACCAAAACACTTTGTTGCACCGCTTTTAATTGGTGGTGCTGGTGTTGATTAAAGACCACCGCACTGACCAAAAATAATAAGCTCAGACTTAGTACGAGGAGGCTTAATGATTTATAACTTTTCATGGTCTATCTAATTCACTCCTTTTTTAGATTGCAGGTCAGTACGCGTAATAACTGCTTTTCGTTCGTACCAGAATAACGGGCCACTTCACGATTACCACGTAAATGAATAACCGTGGGTGTTTGCACCACTTGATATTTTTGATACAGTTGCGACTTTTTGGTATCTGAAACTACATACTGTATATCGTCATGATGTTGTTTAATCGCTTGATTAATGACACTAACAACAGCTTGACAATCTCGACAACCTGTTTTGTGAAATACTAAAACAACATCCGAATTGGTTTTTGCGGTTGCTTTTAAAGTTTTTTGGGCTTGTGGTGTATCATGATACCGAAAAGTTTGCCAAAAATGACCGCCAATCACAATGATTAATAGCCCAATTAAAAGACTAATAAGACCTTTATTAAATCCTTTGAAATCCATCATAATCCCCCTTTTCGCAAATGACACTAGTGTGTTTAATGTCACATGCCTTATTTTTGATCGTCATTTTTCGTTTGGAATGGTCCAGCTGGTGCCACCAACCCTTGACCTGGTATGGCTTGTTTAGGCAAAGCAGTTAGGTAATCGCCCGGGCTGATCAAGCCATCGGATTGTGGTGCAAAGGCACTTTTCTTTTTGTTGACCGCGAAGTGCACATGCACCCCAGTAGCTAGTCCTGTTTGACCTTGATGACTGATATGTTGACCTTTTTTGACTTGATCACCGATGTTAACGACAATCGCTGATTGTGAGGGTGCATGTCCGTAATACGTAAAAGCCCCGTCAGCTGCTTTAATGACAACCCAATTACCACCGACAGCATCACTGGACTTAGCCGTCACCGTCCCATCTGCAACCGCATAAACATTACCAGCGTCGCCGTCATGGTTAACCGTTTGAAAGTCAGCCCCATAATGTGCTGAACCACTGGCACCCGCATAATTCGGATAACCACCTGTGATATTGTACTTACCCTTAACGGGTAAGCCTGAAGCCGTGCCATCGGATGTCCCACAATCGCTACTTTCGGCAGCATCTGCTGCAGCCACTAACCCGTCACCGCCAGTACTATCAGAAATGTTACCCGAAAAGTTTAAATTAAAAGCTTGTTTGACCGCTGTTGCAGTTTGTAAGACTTGCGCTGGTTTACGTTGCGAATCACCAGAGGATAGGCCTTCAAAATATATATCCCAAGCTTCCATGGAGTGTGCTAAGTCAGCATCACGCATATGAGTTAACGTTGCCGCATGTGTTGTTCGTAACTCTCTTATGGCCAATGCAACCTGGGCTTCAACCGTGTCCTCCGTATTACCATAACGATTACCATTAATACCATCGGCTCCCCATTGCCAAATGCCTTTGACTGCCCCACTCGGATTAACGGCTTTCGGATTAAACTGACTTTCTCTCAGACCAATAGCCAAGGCAGCTGCAATATTATCGCCACTCATGTGCAACGTATTTTTGAATTGGTCAGCGGCATATTGCATCGCTTTATGGGTTGCTGAATTACTATCTTTCCAGTCACCCCCGATTCCCGTGGCACTACTCGTTGTCGTCCCATCATCAGTGTAACAATCATCATCATCACTCACACCGACTAGTAATAACAAAAACAACATGATAATGAAGGCAATGCCTAACAAAGCTAAGCCCGAGGGTAATAAATATTTGCCCCATTTCTTGAAAAAATGGGCAGCCACACTCGTTTGATTTTCTTGATTTTCTTGATTTGCAGACATACTGACCTCCTTAACGACTGGCAGCAAAAACAGACAATAGCGCTAATAGCGCTACGGCTAACAAAGCCATCAAGAACCAGCGCAGCGTCTTTTGCTTGAGCTGTGAACTGGGTCGGGACAATTGACCTGTCTGGCGATAACGCTGGTAATCACGGGCAGCATCTTCTCTAATTTTAGCTGGGCGATAACGATCAAGTCGTTTTGCAAAGTTGTTTTTAGCCTTGTTAGCCATTTAAATACCTCCTCCATACAAACGCAAAGCTGCTTCACTAGGGCGTTTTGCTGTAATAAAAATGGACTGATACCCCCTTAAAATCAATAAGAATTGTCCGACTTGGAGGGCTGGCAAGGTATTTAACTGTTCAGGCGTTGCATCCGAACGACTGGTGACTTTGGCATACCGATTTTTATCGTCTTCAGGTAACCGTCCAACATGATGATTTTGAAAGCGATTAAAGAAATCAGCCATTGAACGGGCAGCTTCTGAGTCCTGTTGTTGACCGGTTGGTAAAACATTTTTTAATCCTGGAAAAATCATGAATAACCCAAAGTAGTTTTTACGTTGCTGTTGCATCATTTTGTCCGCAAACGACACCCCTAAGGGGTTAGTATAGTTAATGACATCATCCGCCTCATCTTGAATCCACCAAAAGTACTTAGGGGCTGCCGTACCTTTGGCAACAGTAGCCTTACTAAATTCACCAGCCCGTTCACGTTCTAATTGTTCATAACCATTAATCACCACGTAAGCATTCATTAATGACAAGATACTAAAGTACTGGGCCGCATAAACCTTTGAGTCCCATTCAGCCATTCCTGAGGTATCAAATAGGATGAGTTGTTCATCTGATAAGTCACGAACATTCGTGATGCCGTTGACCTTTGATCCATACTGATTCACGATGTTACGTAAGATCATGACAATGTTATCTAACCGCATGCGATTTTGAGCCGTAAATTCTTTGGTGTTTAATGAACGGGCTTGCAGATAACTAATAAAAGTCTCTAATGTGGGATAGGCATTCGCTGCCAACCCAATGACTCGTAATTCTTCGGGGTGATCCTCTGGTGAATACGACCACATTTCCTGATCCTCAATATAGAAACGACGTAGTTCATCAATAAATAAATTGAGTTCGCCAATTGTGGCTTCAGGATTAATGGTGGCATAGTAAGTTTTGACTTTTTCTAAGTGCTGCAAGAATGAATTTATCACATCAATATTGCCATGTTCATCTAGCACTGTGCCAAAGACATGCATAATATTGACCCGATTTTGTGAACCATCCATTGTGAGAATCAAGCCCCCTAGTTTTTTAACATGTGGGAAAAAACGACGAGTCCGATCAAAGAGCCACACCCGATCTCCACGCGCAAATAAGGGATCAATTTGTTGATGTACCCAGGTTGTTTTACCACTACCAGAATCACCGACAACTAAGTTGTAGGCCGTTGTTCGGTGCTTACCATCGGTAAAACTGGGATCAAACGTCACTTCCCCACCTTGAAAGGTGGTGGCTAAATCAGCCCCACGCGGGTCATTCAAAAACGTTTGATTAAAGGCATACGTTCCCGCTAACGCATAGGCTTTCATCGGAAAACCTTTATCTTTCAACCCAATATTTTGGACTTTCATGGTTGGCATAAAAAATTGCCGCATCTGATTAGCCATTTCACCCGCATAAATTCGCGAACGATAATTACTTAACCGTTGTTTAAAGTCATCAATCTTTCGACGTAAGTCTTCTATTGTTCGTGCAGTGAATAACACGCGCACATACAGTCGCTTATAAATCTCACGACCATTCAATGAATCATTTAAATCATTGAGCACTTGCCCGTAATCATTTTGAGCAATCAACTTGCGTTGATCATTTTGCCACTTATCGAGCATGATGGCATGATTCGCATTGGCTGAGCCTTGGAGGGCTTTTTCAACCTTTGCCCGACTCTCCGTCCCAATTTTCAATAAGGTAATCGTATCTTGCGTATCTAATAAGTTGCGAAACCACATTTGTTTTTGGGCTTCACGAGGATAATCATAAATCGAAACAATCGTTGCGACCCCATTACCATAATGTACATAGTCCGAATGGTAAATCGTCGGACTGGAATTTTGCACCTCACGAATTAAATCTAAATCATAACCTAAGGCTTTTAGTTTTGCCGCAGTACCTCTTTTCATCTTGTCTCTCCTCGTTTATTTATCTAATTGTTGGGTGGGATCTTCTAAAATTGATAACATGGTCTTCTTTTTAGCTAAAGACATTTTTTTAGTCGTAATCGCTTGCCCACCAGAATTCATAAAAATGTCACGATTTAAGCGGGCTTCGGCAGCATTGTCGCCATAAACGAACGCCGTATAGCTTTGATGTTTGACCTTTTCAGCTACCTGCCGCAGATTTTTAATCTGTAAGTCCGTCAATTCATATTGGATTTGTAGCTGGCGATAACGGCGACTATCTGTTTCATGTGTCATTGCTTGCGCAATGCGTTCCCGATTGGCTAACCACGCCTGTTGTTGGATGACCGTTTCGGCTGACATTTGTGTAATTAAAATATCAAAATCCGTCGTATAAACATTAAGTAGCAGGTGATAATCACGAATGATGCGGCCTGCTCCTTCAGAATTAGCCCCGTAAACAAAGTCTAAATCTTTCCCTAAAATTGTTAACATGTCCATGTAGGCACCATCTTTACCTGTCTCATCGGCTAAGACCAATAAGTTATCCGCTCCTTCGAACCGCTTAAAAGGCAAAATATCCAATAATGGTACTTTGGGGCGGGCAATTTCGGCAATTTTAGAAACCGATAGTTTTGCCTGTTTTTGTTGCTTAAAGCTCATAATGCCGTTCCTCCTGCTCTAGCGGATAAGTTTTTAGACTCTCACGAAGCGCCTGGGATTTAATCATTGGCTTTGGTGCGCGAATGAAAACCTCTGATATTAACAAACTATTGGGAGCACTTGGCGCTGGTAAAATGCTGTAGATGGCGGTTATCGCCAAGAAAATCAGAAAACTAAGTTTTGCAAGCGTCCACTGATAGGAAAAAAATTGATTTAGGCACACATACCCGACGCCAAAATAACCTACTAAAACACCAATGCGTTCAAAGCTGAGAATAAAAAACCGAACAGGCTTACGCCAAATATTGGTACCAGGCGAAAATTCAATGTAGTTATAACCTTTCATAAAAACTCCTCTTTTCTAAAGTGATTAAATTTACCTGTTTAGCATAAACAATTTGCGAATGGCGGTGTCAATCTTGTCAACTCAGATTTGAAAACACCTCATTTGATCAAATGACACAAAAAAAGACCGCCAATAAACTGGCGATCTTGCAGGCATATTTAAGTTATTTAACGCGTTATGCTTGTCACACTCTGCTTGACGTATTTGTCTTTCTGAGCTGCTTGCGGACTAGTGAAGTACCAATTATAATCATACTTTGCTTTTTTTGCTTTTGTATCATATTTGAGATCTGAACTAAATTTATCATTGTAAATTATATGTTCATAAGTTAGTCCTAAAATACCAGAACCATCTTCTTTATCAACTAATATGTTGTCATTAAACAAATATTGCGTTCCTAATTTGGTTTTAAAATTAATTGTACCGTCCCCATTTGGTTTGTTAATGCGACCAAACTTAAGAATTTCATCATGGATGTGTTTTTTACTCCACGTTGTTCGATACAGGTTTGGATCCTCTTTGCGTAAGTGAATGTAATGTCCTTGCGGTGCCTTTTTAAATTGCTTCTCAATTGGTAGTGCTTTAAATTGCTTCTCAGTTAACGGCTTAACATGTTCATAGATGCCCAAGCAGATTCCTAAAATAATGACAATGACCCCGCCCATTAACCAATATTTCCCAGTTTTACCCATCAGCCCAACTCCTTTTAGATTTTTATTTATTATAACAAACATCACATCATGATGTTCATTTTTAAAAATCATTCTGGGTAGCGAAATTTTTCGAGTTCTTTACGCATCTTATCCATATTTCGCTCTTCTTCAGGTGTAAATTCTGGTTCCGAATCGATTTCTTTCGTTACTGGGTCTGCTGCAGATTTAGGTACGTCTGTACGGTCTAAACTGTTAACTGTGTCATAACTTGTCACAGATTGACTTGTCGGCTTCGCTATCGGACTATTGGTCCCACTTGCTGGTACAGCATTTGAACTGTCTGATGCAACCGTGGGAGCCTTTGGCATAGTTCCCGCTTGACTGGTTGTTTTAGCCAATGCTTGATTCAAATTAAGTGGTTGATCATGTTCATCACTTGTTGCTGGCTGGTCTTGGCTGGTAGACATTGAGCCCACATTTTGTGGCGCTTTAACTGCCGTCATATCAATTCCCTGTGATTGATCAGCCGCAGACGACTTTAACCCATGATCAGCTCCCTGCGAATTGAAATTAGCTGGACTGTTATCTGGCAATGGCACCTTTATCGTACCTGAACCAGCAACGTTATCACGGTCATCACGCTCATTTTCTAATTGATCTTGCGGCTTAGCAGCTTGACTAGGATCAATACCACTACTGTCTACTGTTTCACCAGACACTGCTTCGCGTTCACTATCGCTATCAGGTAACGACCCAATATCCTGATGTTCGGGTGCTTGTGCTGGTTCACCATTTGGTCCAGTAAAGTCCGCAAACGAGCGATTTTTTTCATCAGACTGATCTTGCTCACTCTTTTTATCATTTGCCGCAATAGCATTCTTTGTGTCGTCTGGTTTTTCGTCATTTTGGTTCTTTTCCGCACTCGTATTAGTGTTTCCTGACATGTCATTCGTCAAAGCACCTGGCTTGACATCACGGTTAGGCAGTTTACTATTCAGTAATAGACCACTCTCATTGCCTTTTTCCATCATTGATTCACGTATTTTTTGCGCACGGTCACTCGCCACTGCGGTTTTGGCAATTCTTGAAACACCATCAGTCACAGCACCAACCGTCCCCAAAGCAGCTTTGCCTGCCCCAGCGGTACTCCGACCAATGGCTGCCCCAGTTGCCCCGGCATTTACCATACCCGATATTGTTGCACCATGACCCGTTGGCACGCCAGTCCAGTCATCAATTAAGGCAAAACCACCAAGTAGACCTTTCGCCCCAGCGGCCATTAAGGCAACTGACAGGATAGTGTACGGTCCCCATGATAACCCGATTTTACCAATCGTAGTCATACCCCACTGAATAAAGCCAAAGAACAACAATAGATTAAGTGGCAGTAACGCAATCCCAACAATTGAACCTTCCATGGTATGCAATATTTCAAGAGCCTTTTTACCGGCCATGTCACGAAAGGCAAACGCTAGTAGAGTAATTGAATAATAAGCTAAGCGATAAAAACGAACTAGTAATTCGATGATCGCAAAGAAGCCAACACAAGCAAAGACAATTTCTGCCAAAATAATGCCAACCCAGTTAACTTTCACACGGGGGTACACTTCCGCAGCGGTACTTTTTGTCAAAAAACTGCCCTTATCTAAATCAACAGGGTTCGCCCCATCACTCTGCTTTTTTTTGAATACTTCTCTAACATTTTTATTAGTATTGTTCTTCAAAATATCATCGCTCATGACATCTCTAAAAATTGAACTCTTGACAATACTGGCAGATGAATTCTTGCCAATCGGACTATAATTCTTTAAGTCTTTTTCGTTCACATCAAAATTAGCGTTCGCCACTTTAACCAAATCGACCGAATTATTCTTCCAGATATCTGTTAGGATATTTTGGCTGTTGTTTTGCGAACCATGCGACCCCAACATACTATCATTCATTGCCCGGCCAACTTGATTACCTGCAGTGATGAAAGTCGGTACAAATAAAATAATTACCAGGGCAATAAAGACGCCGCGCGGCCATTCTTTACCGCGTTCACCCGAGGTCAATGAAAATTGAATCATTTGCACCGCCATCATGATTGCTAAGACAATTAGCCCAATCATGAAAAATACCCCAATATATTGCGCTAAATGATAGCCAGTCAGATCATTACCGCCTGTTGATTTGGTGAATAAGGTACTAAAATCTGCCAGTTGCCAAGCACTTTGCCAAGCTGTCAGAACGGCATTTCCTAAATCATAAAATAAATCCGCAATCCACTGCCCTAATATTTGGGCTGCTTTGAGCCAAAGTTGGGCTTGTGGTTGTAGATAATCCGCCCATGAGTCATAAAACGCATTGGTGGGATTACCCATTGGTAAAGCCATAAAACCCATTAATCTTGTTAACATGGGTACTTCCTCCTTTATAGATCCTCATTATCGTTTGCTGGTGATTGTTCAGCTGTTTTATTGCTCATTAATTTAGTCAACTCATATAGTTGACTATAATTATTTTCAAAGAGATACAGTAACTGATCCCAATCATTTAGTTCGGGCATAGTTTCAAATAAACGATGGTTCTTGGCAAGCACCAAGGCATTCGTCTGTAACGCCGTCCGCTTTGTGTAATGAATCTGACTAATAAAATTGCCTATCACATCTTCGATCAACCTAATTTCATTCGGATTAATCAGTTGTTCAGGCGTTAAGACAGGTGTTTTGGCGCGGCGTTTGGCTTCAAAATCATCCTGCCAAGTTTCAAAACTAGCCTGGTACTCACGTTCACCATTGGTTTGCGCATCATCATTAGCGGTCAGTTTATCCGCCAACTGTTTCATTTCGTCAAAATTCAGTCGACTATCTTGCACGGTTAGTCCCTCGTTCCCTTGGACTTGCTGCGCTAATTCTTCATAGTACGGCGTAAAATCTTGGAACATATCCTCATAGGTTAAATGTTTCGTGTGATTTTTAATGCGTAAGTCTGTCGTGTAGTAGTCTAGCCGGAAACTCTCACCAATCAGGTCACGTGTATTCGGCATCAATGTTGCTTGCGTATTAAAGATCGGTAACGGTCGCACACGGTGGCCCTTCTTATCCAAACGCTTGGCTTGCCGTAACATGATCATTTCCCGACTAGTCATTTCCTGTAATTCTTTTGGTGACCGTAAGGGCATCTTTTCAATTGACATTTGCCGATTACCACGGTCTTGTTGTTGCGTTCCCATTTGGGAGTTCACAATTTCCTTTTGCACCTCAATTTCACCTAAACTATCTGAAATGCTTTTATTTGTTTCGGCATCTTTGGTTTGAATTAAGACCGTGTTTAACATATTGTTCTTAATTTCAGATACCTCCTCATTGTTATAATGTTTTCCAATTTGGGCTTCATCTTGCACATACATAATCACGATATGTCCATAGGTCAGACCTCGGGTTAAGAAATTATCAAATCCGGGTATCCGGGGGAACATCGAAAACTCGTTTAATTTATAAAAAATACGCTGATCCATCTGACGACGGGTAATATTTGAGGCAATTTGGGTATTGATTGAGAACACCTGTCCTAAAAACAAAGAAGCTAATGCCGCATAATTGTCATTATTTTGAGGGGTTACTAAGAACATCGCAATCGGCTTTTCTGAATACCGCAAACTAAACGTCGCCGTTTTTTGTTCAAAAAGATTAAACCTTTTTTGCTTAACGACTAATTTCTCAATTGGCAACCGGCTATTTTTGTCCAGTTTAATTGTGCCATCAAGGTTTCTCTTGACCCGCTTTTCACCAAAAATTGTTAAACTCGTTTCCCGTAAATGAATCGGATTACTTGTATCATTGAACTGAATATGAATTGCCCAACTTACAGGAAAAAGCTGTTGGAACGGATAAGTAATGACACCTGAACGACTCACTTTAACAGCATCTTGTTCTAAATAATCAGGCGTTATAATACCTTTTGTTTTCGTTAAATCGTGTAGTTCCACTTTTGCCGTTGCCCCCGCATATGCTAAAGGTAAAGTCGCTTTAAACATCCGTGGAAACCCATAATCAGTCATTTTAATGGTTGACCGTGAGGTTAACCGAGCGACCGTTTCCGAAGCAAATAAACTAATCCGACTCTGCAACGTAAACATGATTGATGACTTCGTGTCCCCCGTTGATCCTAAGTACGAGCCTGCCTTTAAAATGGCTTCATTGACAATGGGGGGCATTGGATCAAGCTTTTGCAACATTTGAAAATACTTCGTTAGCCCATCCAAATTTTTGTCCTGAGGATCATTAAATTGGTTCACTGAATTAATGAATTGCGGGACCCCTGTCGGTGTCGCTAATGTTGGGTCATTATGCTCAATTGCTAACCAAATAAGAATTAACACGATCGCTAACTGAGTGGCTTCCGCTGTATCATCCCAGACCCCATTTTCAGCATTACTATCTTTAGAAGCCCCAATGATCTGCACTACGACCATGGCCTCATCACGCGCTTTATCTAATTCACCATCTAACGCATAATCAAGAGCCACTTGAAAGGGATTCCACGTCTCTGACCAATCCGTATCAGCAATATTTAATAGTTGGACTTCAAAGCCTGCTCGCTCCAAGGCTTTAAAGGACATCTTGCCATCTTCATTTTCAGCATCTGTATCAATGATATTTGGCGGATTTTCTCCCCGTCTTAATAAATCAATTAGAATATAACCTAGTAATTGATCTTTACCCGCACGAGTAGCACCGATAATGACTTCATGTGTGGGCGTATCATCTATATAATAATAGCCTGCATACCCACCAGTGACGCTTAATTGCCGCCCTAACATTTTTTCTAAGTGTGGGGATTTAACTAAGCATTGATAAAGTGCTTGTGTCCGTTTGCCCCAATGTTCCCGATTAATCCCTAAAAATCCTTTAAGCCATTGTTTGATTGCCAAAAACGGATGCAACTTAAAGAATGGCCATGAATAACCTGAAATATGGGAAACAGGCATGCCCGCTTGGGCATTATAAAATTGATTTCGATCAGGCACTAATTGATAAGTTTGGTCAATTTCTTTTAAACTCGCAAAACGGTTATAATCAACGGTTCGATCACTGAATTTCTGCACCCAGTCATACCAATTACGAATGCCTAATCGTAAGATTAAAGCAAAAATAACCTCCATTAACCCCCAGGTAATAAAGGAGGTATCTTGTAAAACACCTCCCGCCATTGAAAAGGCAATAAAATCACGGAAATAGGACCAACTAAAAGTCGGTTGAAAATAAATATCAAACCAATTGAACACTAAATTACCGAGCCCTGAGCGTAATAGGTACCAGAGACATTTCGCAAAAGTGCCGACTAATAAGGCCAAGAACAGACCGACAATCACGTATAAGCTAAACGTCAGCAGTTGATACCACAGTTTTCCTCGTAAACGAACCCGACTTTGATGCACATAATTTTGTTCATGACTGTAGGGATTACCCCAAAATTCATTAGGATTGGTCGATAATCCGAACCATATTTTAGCTTGTTTGGATAAATTAAAGTGGGCAAGGTGCTTATTTTTATGATTTTTACGCATCAACTGACCTCCTCACTAGGTTGCAGGGTCGTTTGATCAAATTGGGTCACCACCGCTTGCCAATCACCACGTGGATGGGTTTGGTCAGGTGGATTACCCCAAGCCCGAAAAATAAATGAATGTCCATTCGTTTTACCAGTCCGCCGTTCCTCTAAAATGGCTTCTGCCATTTGGGCTTCTACAAATTCCATAATGCTATCATCCAACGGTCGGACGCCTCTGGACTTGCGATATCCTTTATCTAACAGAAAATCAATCAAAGGAGACGCTTTAATTCGTTCATCGTCGACCACTTCAAATCCTTCCCCAAAACTTGGAATTAAGTTGGTGACTTGATCCGCCCGATAAATCAGGTTGTAACCTTGCTGTTGCGCTTGGCTATTAAGCTGCCGTAACTTCAAATCAATGATTGCTTTAACATCAGGTTCTGCCAACGGCTCATACACAATAATGGCGCCAATACGACTAATAAACTCTTGACGTAAGTCAGCCCCCAACAAGGCGTTCTCAAAGTTCTTTTCAAAAGTAACTTGATTATTCGTGTCTTGGCGGTACGCATCACTTTTGGCAGCCCGTTCAATAATTAATTGGTGACCAATATTGGTGGTCATCACCACAATTAAATCCTTAAAGTTAATGGTTTGCCCGCGTTCATTAGTTAACCGTCCATCATCAAGGATTTGCAGCAATAAATCTAAGACCATGGGGTCTGCTTTTTCAATCTCATCCAACAATAAGACGGCATACGGGTGAAATTTTACGGCTTCAGCAGCCCGTTCAGCAAACCGTTGCATCGATTGCTTGGCAAATTTAAATTCCGACATGTCAAAACGAATTAACTGGCGTTCGTCACCGAAGTAATGTGTTGCCAAGGCTTTGGCTGTTTCGGTCTTACCTACTCCAGGAGTACCCGCTAATAAGAACGATAACGGTTTACTCATATCCCCCAAGCCTGCGGCTCGAATCCGAATACTATCAACGATTTTATGCAAGGCAGCATCTTGCCCAATGACTTGTTGTTGCATCCGTTCATATAAGCGGAATAATCGGTTATCATCTTTTTCAGTTAATACCGCCATGGGAACGTGATATCGCTCATGAATAATGCTGGCAATATCTGTTTCCGATACCACGTCGTGATTATTAAGCTTGGCAGCAACCAAGGCATTATCTAGTAACGTGATCGCTTTTTCAGGGAAATAGTGATTGGTTATGTAGCGATCCGCAAATCGAATCACCCGATCTAAGGATTCATCAGTCACTGCGACATGAGTTACTTTTGTAAGATTATTAGCAACCTTTTTTAAGGTTGCTTTTGTCTGCTCAGGCGTAAATTCGTCAAGAATTACTTTGTCAAAACGACGTTCCATTGCATTATCAGATTCAATATATTGTTTAAATTCTGCCGTTGTGGTGGCGCCAATCACCTGGATTTCGCCTCGGCCAATTGCTGGCTTTAAGATGTTAGCGGCATCCATACCTGAACTACCTTCTGATCCAGTCCCAATTAACTCATGCATCTCATCAATGAATAACAAGTATTGCGGATTAGCTTTAACCTCGTCCACAATGTGATGTAAGTTTGAGGCAAAACTGCCACCATCGGTGGCCTCCATTAACGCGGATAGCTCCAATGAAATAATTTCACGCTTCGCCAAGGTCCCTTTTAATAGATCATCATGAGCTTGGATGCGCTTCGCCAATTCTTCAACAAGTGCGGTTTTCCCAACACCCGCCTCACCTAGAATAGCCGCACTATTTTTCTTCGTTTGATTAAGAATACGCACTAATTGCCCCAACGCGTTCTCACGATCATACGCCCCATAATGCGTGGGATTTTCTGTCACCAAGTGTGAAAAGTTTGTTGTAAAACGATCAAGATAGGGCGTTTTTATCATTCGTCAGCCACCTCCCGTTTAATATCACGCAATTGTGAACGATGCGTCTGACCTGATAAGTCAGGGCGTACTGGTTTAAGATTGTGCGTCATCGTGTCAATATCTTGTGTTGTAAATAAGGCTTCAATGCCTTTTCCTGCTTGCCGTTGGGCAATTCGTTTAGCATGCACGGCGGTTTCCTCAGCCAGGGCAGCATTAATTGCAGCCATGACCTGATCATTTTGTTTAATCTCTTCTAAGTGTTGCCTTAAATTAGCTTGTGCCTGTTTGGTTTCCATTGGGTTAGTCCCTCCTTTTTCTTGTGCATCACTTGACTGGTGCCACGGTACAGCCGTCGCTGGGAGCACCTCACTAGTTAAATTGAAAACTGACTGAATAGTTTACTTGCTGTTGATCAAATGATAAGGTGATTTCGTAAGGGTCATCCAATGCTGGCTCACCTGCTGGAAATAGCTGCTGGTAATGCGTTGTCGTGACTGGTAACACCAATAATTCCTCATCATTTGCCGTGGCTAGTGCCAGTAAATAACGGTCTTGGTCATGGACTACTTGTACTAAGTATCCTTGTATTTTTTTAATCATGAATGACTTCTCCCTGCTTCGATCACATTGGTCTTTTCTTGTGCTTGATCTTGTAATACTTGTTGTAGCGCCGTTTGTGTTACTTTGTTTTGCTGACTGACCCGTTGGGTCAGGGCTTGGGGTTTGCCATTCGATAAGTGATGACTTAAATAATCCGTGACATTCGTACTGGCTTTAGTGACCCGATTTAAGAACTGATCATCTTGCTTATTTAATTGCGGGACTCGTTGTAAATGATTCGTCCAGTCGCTCATATATTTTTCACTAATCACCCCAGGTTCAATGCCCACATTTTTTAAAATGACGTAACTGGTCATTTCAGCTTCTAATTCTTTAACGCCTGATGATAATGGCTGATCCATATTTTGATGGAGGGCAACATGCCCCACTTCATGTGCTAACGTGGCAATCCGATCAGTAACTGGTAAATCTGGTCGTAAAACAATCATCACATTATCAGGCTTTTGTCGATTAATGATGGTCGCTCCTTTAGCAATTCCTTGACTGGTCATGGGTTGATGGTCTGCTAAAAATTGAATGGCGCCGCCATCTTGGTCGACCACCCGAGCATGTTGTTCATTTGCCGCATAATTTTTTAAGGTTTGATAGACTTTTTCTAATTGGTCTGGTGATTGGTCAGTTGCTAGGTTGACTGGTCGATTAGGCAGTAATTGCGGTAAATCATCCAACTTCGCATTAGTTTGTTTCACATCAAAAACTGTTTCAATAGGATAATGTTGGACTGAACGAACTTCCAAATCGCCTGCTTTAGCGGCCTGCCGTTGGGCAGGCGTTGCATCACGCCAGTATACCCGTTCATTTTCTGCAGTAATGATTGATCTTAAATTAACGGGCGCACCAAAAATCTTCAGACCTTTTTCACCCTTATTAACTTGAATCCCCCGTTCGGCAAATTGTTTATAACCCATCACAATCGTGGCATCTTGGCGTTGCCCATAAATTAATTGCGTGTTACGAGGGGAATAGTTTTGCCCTTGCGCCACAAAATCCAAGTAACGTTGGACTGCAACGGGATCATTTTGATAATTAGCTACCTGCGTTAAGGCGTCTTTAATCACTTGTTGGTTTTTCAGGCGGGTTTGCGTTTGGCGTTCTTGACGCGAACTCGGATGTTGACTTGTTGCTTTAGACGTTGGCTTTGGACTGACAACATCTTTGGATTCAGTGGGCTTCACGGCCTGTTTTGAGTGCCCAGACGACGTCTGGTTAACCTTAAATTGTTCTAATGCCGTTAACCGTTGCTTGTTTTCGCTCATACTCAGGGGCTTAATACCAGTCACCCCCGCTTGTAATTGTTCGTTCCAATCCTTACCTTTAACGGGCACTTCACGGATGTTTTCAACCCCCTCAAAACGTAAGACATCAAATTTATCAGCAACCTGATAGCCTGCTAAATCATTATCCGTTGCCAAGACAAGATGCTTTGGTAAATGACCGTTATTCACATTCATGCGGTCAAGTTGGGCCAAGACTTTCTGATGATCAACCCCTGATATCGATAAAAAGGTTGTATTCGTGTTAGCTAGTTGACTGAAATTCATTTGCGCATACGACAAGGCATCAATGGGTGATTCAAAGACAATTAGTCGATCAGCCCCATTGCCTGTCCGAAAGTTATAACCATACTTGGTCTGGGATCCACTCGCAATTTTTTTCTGCGTGCCCCGCTTACCATATTTCTCAAAGTCAACGGATGTTCCCTGTTGATCTAAACCAACCACTTGCCTTTGATCATCAAACCAAGGAAACAGTAACGCTGGTTTTTGCCAAGTCTTTGTTTTCGAGTCTTGATAGGCCATACCTTGTTTGATGAAACCAGCTTGCGCTAGTTGATGGATAAATTGGGCATCAAAACCACGTTCATGAACTAAATAGTGTTCTGAATTGGTCGTGGTTTGCGCCGTGCGCCACTTTGACCAGTCAAAGTGATATGCAGACGGTTGAGCGTCTGCCTGATACTTAGATTTGGTTTGTGTGTCTTGCTGATTGTAATAACGCGCATAAGCTGTCCACTTGATCCAGGCTTCTTTTAATGAAACGTTGTCATAGGCGGCAATAAAATTTCCTAAATCACCACTCAAATGTCGTGAGTTCCAATAAAAAATATTTTTATCTAAATTAATTAAGCAACTATCATGTTCCACCAATCGTAAACGATTATGTTCTACCGTATAAGCAATACCTTGATAGTCTAAATAGCCTTGAATCGGTAATGCTTTCATTGCTTGTCGATTAATACTCATGTGGCTGCCCCTCCTGATCATCAGAGTCATCCTTTGGTTGATCAAGTGGGTGGACGCCTTGAATAAAATCGGCAATCTCTTCTAAGTTGGTGGTTTTTAACTGCTTCTGCAAGTCCACAAACAGTTCTCGCTGAATCTCCTTTTCTAAAGTAACGATGTCGGCTTTCACTTGTTTTTGCTTAGCTTCTAAATGATTTAATTCTTGTTGTTTCTTACTTAAGCGTTCCTTCAATTTTTTAACGGCCATGTTTTTCCTCCTATTTTTCGGTGCTTACCGATTAATAGGCTCATCATAAACAATTTATTAAAGGCGATGTAAATGTTGTCAACTCAGATTTCAAATTCACCAAATCCCTATTTCCCCAGTCCCCGTAAACGGGGGTCAAAGGCTTGGCTTTCGCCAAACTACCTGTAAGTCGCTGACTTCTGTCTTGTGTGCCAATCATTTATAGCAGGCACCAGTTGTTCCTAAGTCACCAGTGACTAAGGACAACTAAGTGAAAAGACAAGGGTAAATAACACGGCTGCGCCGCCCTTGTCTTTTCACTGGCTCCCTGCAATAAACTCCCTGTCACAACGACAAAAGCCAGCGACAACAGGTAGTAGCTGGCAGAAAAAAATTGTGATAATAAGCATTTGTAAGGAGAGTGAACAAAGTATGCCCGTAACGCTTTTTCAACGTGCCCAAAAATTTGTGGCTTGTGGCGGTCAACAACCGCTTGATTTAGGAAATCAGACAGCTTTAATTGCAGATAGTAGCCCCGACAGCAAAGGCGGATACCCGATTCGCTTGTGGAAAATGACGGTCATGAATACGCCCGACTATCCCATTACTGCCGTTACTTATTGGCAAGCGACCCATAGTCGCTTACTCAAAAAAATACACCTTGGCAAAATTTTTCAAATTGCAAGTTTTCTATATTTGAAAGGATAAGTTGCCCATGGACTTTAGATTAATTAACACGGCAGAACAGCTACGCAAATTTATTGCTTTTTGTCACCTAGGTCAAGGACTTATCCTAGCGGATATATTGCGAACGAGTGATGATTTTATCATTCGCATTTGGTATACCATGACACCAACCACAACAGATGAGTTGTTAAGTTTTGATTGCGACTTTTGGTTTGTGAAAGATAATTTAACCCAAGTCGAATGGTATGAATTTTTATCCGTACTAGCACAAGTCGCTGATAATTTTGATGACAGCCTCATATACGAAATTTTTTAAAGGAGTATCAACATGACCCATAACTATTATGATGATTTTTCAAAACTACCCATTGCTAAAATGGCGCAAGCTATGGCAGATATAACCTACGGTTATCAAGAAACCAAAGTCCCTAAAGAACACTACAAAAAAGCTTTAGGCACTGGTTATGAAGAAATGGTGTCGGCAAACGTCAGTGTAAAATTAGTTGAAACGATTTACAACATGCTAAATGGTCTCCAAAAAGAAAGCCCCCGACTATTCTTTCAAGCTTTAGTTTTAATCGATACTGGCGTTAAACCTAGTACTATGTCAGCTAACCAATACCAAGCGCTATCCGTTGCCACTGATGAATTTGAGCAAACAAAAAAGGCATATATGTTGAATGAACAAACACATACAACCTTTAATAATGTATTAGAGAACGGCACCTTGTATCACTTTAAAAATGAAGGAGACAACTAATGAAAGTACGCGTTTTATTTGAAGAATACAGACAAAAAGAAGTCACCCTTGAACTAACCCCTGAAATGAACGTGGACGATTTAAGTCAACAAGCCATGCAAATGTACGACAATGGCGAAATCGTCCTAAGTCCTGACGATACACAAAGTGTTCATCTCCATGTTAAAAACGATTTTGAAAGGTAGGTCGCTCATGAAAAAAGAAATCTTAGTAACGTATGAAGAAACTTTAACTCGAACGGTTGCTCTAACAGTCGATAATGAAAATGACCTTGACCAACAAGTGCGACAAGCCTACCAGCATGAACAAGTCGTTTTATCTGCGACTGACTTAATGAATGCTAAATATCACATCAATACGCCAACTGTTGACAATGGTTGGGTTGAAATTTAAATCACTGGGGCGTCCTGCGCCCTTTCTCTGCATGCCCCAGGCCCCGCAAGCGGGGTTCTTAAGCTACCTCCGACCCCATAAATGGGGACTAATCATGCGCTTTGCGCAATCCCTACTCAATCCTTGAACCTTTCTTTTTGCCATCCAAATAATAATATAGGCAGTGATTGCTAAGTGCGTTGCACTAAGCAACACTACGACAAATGACAAGGGTAAAATGCACGGCAAAGCCGCCCTTGTCATTTGCCAGTGCCTATATAATGATTCTCCTGTCAAAAAGCAAGTAACGTTCGTTTATTAAGCAGGGTTGACTTGCAGAAAAAAAGAGAGGCAGCACTATGATTAAAACAACCATCATAACCCCCATAGCAACCTATAACTTAACTATTGAAAAAACGAGGGCATCCGTTGCACTCATCATTAAAGCGGATCATCTACCCACAAAAACAACCTTTGAGTTACAGGTTAACGATGCCGCTACTGCCACCTATTTTTCACAGTATCTTAGTGGTGAGTTAGCCAGTCGATTCACAGCTAACATGCCTAATGCCGATTTTATGTCTAATCTACAAGCTTTAATCTCACAAGTGTTAGCTAACTGGAGTTGTTATAATAATGAAATTTACTAAACTAGCCGTTAGCGTTGCCTAACGGCACGCAAACTTATTTGGAATGTGGCTGCCAAAAAGATCGCCCTGATTAGATGGTATCGCTTAATTCATCATACCTGTGGGACGTTTGTCACCTGATGTTTTTTGCGGACACTCTCCTTATTAATCTGTTTTTTATTTAATCAGGAACCCCTCGCAATGAGGGAGTACATAAATCCAGACGAAAGGAATGATGCTTATGTATTTTTTTAATCCAGGTGCTTACTTCATTGGAAAAATGATGGGCCTTTTATTTGGCATAGTACTGATTTCTCTTCTTTTAATATTCAAAATCATTAGCCACATTTTTAAATTTTTGAGTTACTGGCTATGCGTTGGATTCTTCTTACTTGTTGGACTAGTGGGTGATGGTATTCGTCTGTTACTAAGGCGCTATCCTAAAATAAATTTAGCGTTGCCAAGTTGCGTTTTAAGTCTCATTCTAGTAAGTATTTTGGTCTTACTGATTGCAGGCTAAGATTGGTGGTGAAATAAATGAAAAAAGCATTCACAAAATGGTTTGATTTGGTGGCTCCCGAAACCTATTGTTCGCAAGGTAGCATGATTCCCAAAGACAAAAATATTCGTAACCACCAATTAGAAAAAGGACTAATTAAACAAAACCCCGTCAAAATAAAAAATAAAAACACTCATTATTTTGAGTAGCTAATGACTTACATAGCATGCTATGACATGCTTATAAACAAGGAGATACAAAATGAAAATAATAACTTTTGCAGCGATTAAAGGCGGCGTTGGCAAAACAACATTAACTTTTAATTATGGTGAATGGCTATCTAGCAACGGCTATAACGTTTTGTTAATTGATAGCGATCATCAGTGCAGTTTAACCCAAACCTATGATATTTATAAAGACCATGGCACCCTAGCAAACATTTTTACGAAGAATAGTGAAGTAGTAGAAATAATGCCGCTACATAAAAATTTATCTATTATTCCTGCATCAATGAACTTAGATACAATCAATAATGATCTTCAAATGAGAGCTAACAAAGAATTATTAATGTACATGTGGTTTGCCGACAACTATAACGAATTAAAAAAATTTGATTATGTCCTCATAGATACTCATCCAGATTTTTCAACGATCACACAAAATATGATTGTTATTTCAGATTTTGTATTCAGTCCGATTGAGCCTAGTGAATATGGTTTTATTGCCAAAAGTAATTTGTCAATAAGAATGGCTCAATTAAAACAAGATGTCATTAATGTTGAAAGTCGTCAAAGTTTTGTGACAGCAGAACTGAAGTTTATTGGTAATAGAATAAAACATAATACGAACTCATCACATGAATTTGTGGCACAAATGAAAAAAGATCCTCGAACAATTGCCTTAATTCCTGAAAGAGAAATATTTAATAAAACCACATTGAATCATGAACCCCTGATTAGTATGGCAAAAGAAAATAATTTATCGCAAACGACGCAGGCATTCTTCAAGAATATCAACAACATCTTTAATGCGTTTACTAATCAGGAACCATAATAAAATATAGCATAGCATAGTATGACCAAGATGGCCTTTGAAGATAAGATGGCACAACTACAAAGTAGTATGCCTAGCCAACCAGTAACAAGTGAAAAGCCTATACCTAGAGTCTCAAAGTCTTTCACTTTGAAGCAAGATTTAGCCAATGAACTCGCCAGCCGTGCTAAAGAAAATGATCTAACTGCCTCTAGATATTTGGAACATTTATTAAAAAAAGCATTTGATAAATAAAATGATAGTACTAGTGTTTATCTCGCTTCTCATTATTTATATTGGGATTATAATTTATGATACAAACAACAATCAGAGAAATGACAAGTTTAGGTGCTAACTTTTTGATTATCTAACGTAATTATTTGTGAAATTGTCTGAACACATGCTATAATTTAAATATAAACAAAAAGCCCCGTGCTGCAAACACGGAGCCCAGGTTACTTCAACGGTGGCTGATTTTGAATAACTTTAAACCGCCTGACTCGTCAAAGTGATAGGCGGTTTTTTAGTATGTCTTACTTCTTGTGGTTGTCGAGATAACTCAACAACGCCAACAAGAAGCTCCCGAACAATATCATCAATGATATTACGTCGTGAACAGACATTTTGGGCTAACCCTCCTTTCGTCAGATTTTGGTGTCCATGAATCACATTCATAGGCATCACCTTCTTTCCGATTGAAAAGTCAGCCACCGCCTTTAACCTGTTCCTCTATTATACCATAAAAACATGCTAAAAGCACGATAATGCTAGTTTTCGTGACATGTTTTATATACCTTTTAAATCTTTTTTGCTATCAATTCATCACTTACCGTTGATGTCATATTTTTTGCATCATCTACCGTACTTGATAAATGTCAGCTGGACTTTTTTTGCAAGGAGTAACACTCGTTCATTAAGCAGCGTTGACTTGCAGAAAATAATGATAAACACTTGGGAAAGTGGCTGCCCTAAAGATCACCTTGATTTAGTGTACTTTCTGTATGTGCATGCACGTACACATACCTCCTTATAATAATATAATGTTAAATGATCCGACGAATCAGGATCCCTCGATACAGAGGGATTCATAAATACAATCAATCCAAATGAGCCTTGTTTATCAATAATCGTTGATTTCTTAATTGATATTGCCTTATGACCGTTAATTTTAGGTTTTAAACTGGTTTAATTGGTCTAGATTGTGAATTTGAAAGATTTTTATACTTGTGAAATAAGCTAGTCATTAAAAATCTATTTTGTGAAATGACGTTACCTCACAAACGACTGGCAATCCCGTCAAATCAACAACTTACAATATTAGAGGTTATGTCAACTTAGATTGGTATAGATGTTATTAAGCTAATAGTTTGGATATTTTGGGCGACTTAGCTAATTAAAAAAGTAGAAACAGATATCATCACATCTGTTTCTACCTCTAAGGTTAATATATTATCAACTTATGTAAATACATACATTTAAAAAATCACAAAAAATTTTTATTATATACTTCCATAAATAATTTAGTTAATTTAAATTGTTCAATTAGTTGCAGTGTTTTATTTGAATTTAATATTCTATACAAACAATTAATGACCATTCTTTTTTCAACTGGATCATCTAAGTTGGATTTGTATAATCTTGATAATAAAACTGATAAATAATCTTTTTGAATATCTAAAAAGATATCAAACAAATTATTAAATATTTTTTTATCAGTATAAGTTTGAATTCTCTTTGAAAATTGATTTTTATCTATAACAACAGAATGTGAGTTTGGTGCACTAACTCCTTCAAAGTGTTCTGTATTTAGACCATTAGTGTTTGATAGTAATTGACTAGGAAAATAATCTTCTATCGATCTTTTTATATCTTCTTCTTGAGTATTAAGACCAATTATATTAAAATCCATTGTTACTGCTATATATAAATTTTTATATACTCGGTAAAATCCTTTAGTCTTTAACTCCTTTATTATAACATTACATTTAAAACCATAATGTTTATATTTTTTGCTACAAATTATGCTTATAAAATTCCCTAATGGTGAGTTACGACTATAAAGTTCAAAATCATATAATAATACTGTTGGTTTTATTGAAAAAGTCTTTTTTTCAAAATATTTTGAATAATTAATAAAGTGTTGGTCAGTAGCGCGACCAACATATATTTCGAATATTTTTATTAAACTTTTGCCGCCGGTATGTAAATTAAATAGACGAGAAAAAATAGACTTCTTATTAATTTCAGTATCTGCATCATAAATTTTTAAATCAAAATCATCAACATCCAATATCTTTTTAGCTTTTTTAATATAAAGTGGGTCTGTTTTACCCTCTGTGAATAAAGTAATAAAATCTCCATATAAAAAAAACTTATAAAATATAAACTTACTATATTCAAGTTCCTTTCCAGAAAACTCATTAATAACTTCATGAGTTTCCTTATTTTCTGTTGAAGAAACCACATGTCGTTTATAGTCTATAGGTGTAATAGCTTGATACTCAAATCCCGATAAATGATCTGAGTATAAAGTTCGATTCTGATTTTCTATATTATATATTTGATTCAAACGCCCTTCTATAATTTTCATTGGAGCTTTATTGAAATTTTTAACATAATAATCACGATAAATTTGTTGGTTATTATAAAACTCATCATAAATATAAAAATGATTTGCGATGGCTCTTGTTTGTTTATAAAATTCCAAAGGTACGGAAACTTTTTTATTATTTGTTAATCCTGTAACAGTATGCCGTACATCAGGTCCAGCAATTGATAATTTATCCCAATTAATTGAAAAACCTTGACTATTAATTATTTCACTTACTTTATTTATAAATTCTGTAAGCTTTTCGTTTATTGTGTAAGTGTCATTTGTTGAAAAAACTAAATCATCCGCATATCTTGTATAAACAAAATGATATTTTTTTGCAACTTTAACTAATACTAAATCTATTTTTTCGCCTAATAAATTTGAAATTATTGGTGAAACCGGTGATCCTTGAGTTAGATGACCGTCATAGCAGCACAATTTAGTCATAATAGTTGAAACAGTATAATTTAGCATAAATTTTGAATTATACTGTAAAAATCCGTTTATTCTTTTAAAAGTTATTTCATCAAAAAAATTACAAATATCAAGATGCAATACATACTTTTTATTCCTATGAATCTGGGCATTTATGAAAACACTTTTACCATTTTGATACGCTTGACTTATATTACTAAATTTATAATTTTTATATCTTAATTGATTCTCAATTAGAATTTTTATTTTATATTGTATGGATTTTAATTGCTTATCTGGAGCGTTAATATGCCGAACATCATTAGAATATTTCTTCTTTAAGTAGATATCACTATAATGTGCAGATACATCATTGAAAATTTTATAAAATATTTTTGGAAAACTTATAGATTGAGTACTCATTAAATAATTTATAATATCATTTTTAGTGTTTAAATCACTTATTTTTTTATAACTCATATTATTTCCTAAATTAAAGCAGGCTTGCCTTTTACGAAGTACAGCATTTTGCGTGAAATTCCACATAGATTAAGCTAAAGTAAGACTGTCATCCTACTAAAACATTGGCTTATTTTAGTCAATATTTTTTTAATTCCTAAGAAACTTAGGACAAAAATACCAAGCCTGCTAATGTTATTGTACTACTTCAATATAATATTTAATATAATTTTTAAATTAAATTTTCTGATTTATACAACATTTATAAATATTACTTTAGTTTTAATCTGAATGCTCTGAGTAAAAGGACATTATCATTTCTTATTCGAACTGAACCCTATGAGTTAGAGAAAAATTCATTGGGTTTTATTATATTCAAAAAATAAATTCAAATTGCCGCAGTTATAGAGTATCTCTCTAGACTTAGTCAAAGCGTCGCTCGTAGTAAAT
Organism: Weissella sp. ESL1177; assembly: GCF_058107185.1. Lineage (NCBI taxonomy): Bacteria > Bacillati > Bacillota > Bacilli > Lactobacillales > Lactobacillaceae > Weissella > Weissella sp. ESL1177. The sequence goes on from NZ_CM176591.1 coordinate 791,693, forward strand.
ATCAAATCAAAGGTTCTGCGATAATCTACAATATTGGGATTATACCCAAAAATGAGTTTTTCTTTTTAGAATGGTTACATTATAATTAATGCCAAATAACTGTCTCTTAAAAAAATTAATTAGAAATTAAATGTCTAACAATAATTAATGAATGATTGATTAACACTATATATAAAGGAATTTATTATGATTGAAGAATTAGAAGCATTACTAAAGACTCCTGCTCAAAAATTATATTTTACAAATAATCAAGTTGATTTCATGCTTAAAAATATTGGAAATATCAATCCTTATATTAGAGATAATTTAGTTTACACATTGTTTACTACAAGTTTTATGAACAATGTCTTTACTTTAGTACAACAAGAACATATTATTAAGTATTTTTTTAATAATGATTTACTATTCGTAGACATACTTGAACCTCAAAATGATTATGTCTTTACCCGATCTTTTAGTGCGCTATTAGGAGGAATTCTTTTAGAATGTGATGATAATACCAGTATTCTTAATGACAGCCAACAAAAAGAACTGTTCAAGTGGAGCGTTCAGTATCTAAAGTTGGAAAATGATTACCGGGGTTTTGTTACTGACAAAGGTTGGGCACATGCCATTGCTCATGGCAGCGATTTTTTAGGAAGCTCACTAAGTCATACTAAATTCCATTTAACTAATGTTAATGAATTATTTATCACTCTTCAAAAAGTCATTAATCGATTAGAAACACCTTTTTGGATAATGAAGAAGCCCGTTTATCATCAGCTTTTAAGTTAGGGGTTCAAGCAGAAAACATTTCAGTTGGGGACTTTATTAAAGGTATTCAATATACTGATAAATAATTGTGGCAGCAATATGATGCTACTAAACTAAATACTTGCTATCGATTATATGCCTGGATACATATACTACATCACTGGTTAATTTTCTTTTCAAATGATTCAAAAATCAAAACAATTATTAAACAAAAATTAGATTACTACTATTGTAAAATGGGTTATCGTTTTTAAAACTTATCTTGAAAATAAATTGAGAAATTATCGGTAATTGTTAAGATAGCCCGTATTATGTCAACCTGGATTGGTCTAGTTAACGTAAAACACATAAACTATTAATTTTTGTAGTCATAATTTTATAATTAAATAATCACAAAAATACCCCGAAAGTTAAATTTTTACTTTAACTTTCGGGGAACACCTCAATTATCAGCCTTATAAATGCGTACACTTTAGTTCTAAAACTAATAAAGCAGAAACAGATATCGTTATATCTGCTTCTGCTTTCTAGTGTTAATTTGATTAACGAATAATCAAAACGATATTAAATTTTGTTTCCATCATATGATTACACATCAAATGGACTATTCATCCGGTTCAAGCAAACTGTTAAACACTTCTTGTGGTAACTCGAGGTCACTATGGGCCGCTTGTCGTTTATTAATACTCTGTCGTCTTAACAAAGCTTGTTTTTTAGAAACACTATACGCATTGCCATTAACAGCTGCATTTTTACGTAATGGTGGAATATCCACACGCGCAATAGCCTTACCATTAACAATTGCTTGTGCTGGCATTGGGTATAAACGACGTGGCACAGTATACTTTAGTTTATGAACTAATGATGTTGATTGTTTTTGTACGTCAACCTGAGCATAATTGATTTGGACATTAACCTTGACAACATCAGCCATTTCGTAACCTAAAAATTCAGTAGACAATGTTGCATAACCATGCGACACTGACTTTAATTGATTAAAGAAACAATACGCGATCTCAGATAGTGGCATTTTATAAACTAAAACAATCAATTTTCCTTCATTTGTCATGTCCATAAATTCACCTTTAAAGTTCTGAGCTAGCGTCATTACTTCACCAAGTAACTGACTATCTGTTGTAATTTCTGCCTTAACCATTGGTTCTTCAACATAATCAATCACCGAAAAATCTGGAAAACTAGCCGGATTAGTGACAGTCAAAATCTGACCTTGTTCCTTTGTACGCTCATTTAAGTGAACTTTGTATGTAACATTGGGTGCTGTAGTTAATACATCAACGCCATATTCATCATGCAAGCGTTCTTTAATAATCTGTAAATGAAAAATTCCCCAAAAGCCACCACGATAGCCGGGTCCTAATGCATCTGACGTTTCTGGAACCATCTCTAATGGTGAATCATTTAATGCAATACGGTCAACCGCTTCGCTCATGATTTTTTATAATCGCCTAACGGATAAATACCAGCGTATACCATTGGTCGTGCCGGCTCATAACCAGGCAAAGGTTCCGTAGTGCCATCCACTTGTAGTGTAACTGTATCACCAACGCGCACTTCTTTAGGATTTTTAATTCCCATCACAATGTTAACCAACACTACCTTGTTGTAACTCATCAGTAGCTTTTCGATCAGGACCGAAAATACCAATTTCTTTTGCAATAAAGTTAAGATTATTGGTCATAAATTTCAACTGTTGCCCCGTCTTTATGTTTCCATCAAATAAACGAACATGTGCAATGACACCCTTATATAAATCATATTCATAATCAAAAATCAACGCTTTTAAAGATGATGCAAGATTGCTTTGCGGTGCTGGTATACGATCTACAACTGCCTCTAACACTTCATGAACACCTTGACCACTTTTAGCAGAAATATCAATAAAATCTGCTTGCTCTATTCGATCATCTAAGGCCATTACCTGATTTTTAGTTTCTTGAACTTGCGCATTAGGACTATCAATCTTATTAATGACTGGTACAATCGTTAAATTAGCTTTTTTAGCCAATCGATAATTTGCAATAGTTTGTGCCTGCACCCCTTGGGTTGCATCGACTAATAAAATAACACCTTCGCCCGCCATTAAACTCTTTGATACCTAATAGTTAAAATCAACGTGTCCTAGAGTATCAATCAAATTAAGTGCATATACCTGACCATCATCAGCTTGATATTCGTTATGAACCGAACGTGATTTTACCGTCACACCATGCTTCTTTTCAACCGATAATCCATCCAAAAGTTGATCTTGACTATCACGCATATCAATCGTATGTGTTTCTTCCATAATGCGGTCAGCTAAAGTTGACTTTCCATGGTCAATGTGTGCAACAATTGAAAAATTTCTTATTTTTAATGTATTCATTTTATTTTCTCCATATTTGTTATTGTTTTTTTAAGAACAACATGGAGTAGCATGTGATTCTTTTATAATGACATACCAACAAACATAATATTATGACTCATTGCGAGCACCTCCTTTGTTTATCCAGCTCAGTTTACAACAATAAAAGCTGAGACGTCAATACGTCTCAGCCCTTATTTGGAGCAATTGTAAACAGTGTGAAAATCATGAAGTTGTCTAATTAAATTTACGAACCTTTGGTTTATTAATAAGCAGTTAAAAGTGTTTTGTAATGTATGTTGATTAATAGTTCAAGTGAATTTTTAAAGCGTACACTTTAAAACTATAAAACCAGCAAGAATATCAATAACCCGCACAAATTTGTTTCAAATTACCAGTTTATCTGTCAGACAATGAAGTGATGAATATGACATTTTACGATGGCCCTTTACACCTTTTCCAATGGTATGCATTTCATTAACCCGTGGAGGTTTTTGAATTTACCGTTTTGGGTCCGCAAACAAAGACTTCATCAATTACTAAACTATTCGGATTACTAGGTGCTGGTAAGATGGCGTAAAGAACGGTTACCACCATCACCACTAGAAAAAGGCCTTTTGAAAACGTTAATTGATACGAAAACGCTTTGGATAGCATGATATAGGTAACTATGAAAAAGCCTCCTAATACCGCTAAATAAAAGTCGTGGTTGTTTCTGCCAGATGTTGTTGCCCGGTGAAAATTCACGATAGTTATAACCTTGCATAGTACTTCTCCCATAGTAATAAAGTGATTATTTTCTTGAATAACTATGCTTATCATAATAGAAAAGAAACTCTTTATGTAAAAATGTCCCATCAGTCACTTAACAGATTGCACAATAAAAGAGTCAACCCATTGGATTGACTCATAAATGAATGATGTTTATTTTTAGGGTTTCACTACATTTTTTTGAAACTGCATTTTCATAAAAATTATTGTAATCGGTATAATTAGTAAGAGTAAGATCAACATGAACTTCCAAAATTCAGTAAAGAAAGAGCTACTTTCAATATTTTTTTGAATGATTTTAAATAAATAATAACCAGGAAAAAATTTCTGAATAGATATTAAAATTTCAACAAATTTGCCATACGACCCAGACACCCAAGTATCAATTGGAACCATCAATAAACCAACAATCATCATTAATGGCATGCTTAAAGTTGTAATTGTTTTACTATCAAAGAAAATACCTAGGAAAAAACCAAATACTCATAGATATATACCTAAAATGAGTAGTAAAGGTAAAACCCAAAAATTATTCAAGTGAAATTTGATCATATTTGTTAAAAGAGCTGTAACTATTACAACTAGGCAAATTAAGATATTTAGAATAGTCTGTACGACTATTTGGTCTAATAACCAATTTTGTATTTTATAAGATGTTGTTTTTATTTGTAATTGAAAAAAATGATTCGTATTACTGATTGTTTTTGAAAAAGTAACAATTGAATTTCCAAGAATACCAATTGTACTAAACATATAAAGCCAGAGATATGCAAATTTTTCACTATAAAATCCTGAATCTTTCGAAATATTAATCATCATAAAGAACCAAATAAGTGGCAAAATTAATGTGAAAAATATGAATCGTTTATTCCGAAATGTTTCCTTTAATTGTATCCATATCATTATATTTTTAGCTCTCCTCTTTATTATTTATCCGATACCACTGTTCAATTGTTTGATTATTAGAATGGATATCTGAAACGGATGCTTCCTTAGCAATCACAACGTCTTTAAGCAGAATAATTTTTGAAAAATATTTGTCAATTTGATTAAAATCATGCGTTACAGTTAAAACACTGCCACTTATTTGATCTAAATAATCCCAAAAAAAATCAATTGTTTCTAAGTCCATCCCAACAGTAGGCTCATCTAAGATTAGTAACTTCGTTGGCTTTAGTAGGCTAATTAATAATGATAGTCGTCTCTTTTGTCCTCCAGACAACTTACTAATGATGATATTTTTTTGAGTATCTAATCTAAAATCCTTAAGTAATTTATTAATATTATTAACATTTTTGCTTTTTTTCATTTTTGCAGCTAGTAAGACTTGTTCTTCTACCTTCAATGATTCAATAAGAACATTATCTTGTGGAATGACTCCAAGGTCTTCAGTTGTATCAAAAAAACGTGATACTTCGCCTTGATCATTATCTAATAGACCAATAATAATATTGATAATTGTTGATTTACCAGAACCATTACCACCTAAAAGAGCAATTCTATCACGACCATAAATTGAAAAACTGACATTCTTTAATACTGGATCAGTAAATGACTTCCTAATATTTTGTAATTTTAAAACTAATTCATTAGCTGATTGTTTGCCTGACAATAAGTAATCTAGGGTAACTGAAAAAATTCCTGACAATGCAATTAATCGACTAATATCTGGTTCTGCTTCACCTTTTTCCCATTTTGAAATAGCTTGTCTAGAAATATGTAATTTCTGAGCTAATTCAGCCTGGGACAGCCGCCGTTTTTGTCTCAACAACTTTAATTGAATACTAAATATGTTTTCCATTTTTAAAAGCAACCTTTTTAAATTTATTTTTTAATAATTCTTATATTAAAAAAAATATAAATTTTGTCAATATAACTACTGTAACCGTTATATTGACAAGGTTGCAACCATAAGTTGCAACCTAATTTTTATAAGCTTTTCTCAAAATATACAGTTTGTATCTCACTTAAAAAATTCCAGTAACTACAATCTCATTAGTAATTTTAAATTTTTCAATCCATCTATTTTAATTTAGTGAGATGGACTTTTATTGTTCGTAATGTATTAAGTCTTTCATATTAGTACAATTTCTCCTGATTTCAAAAAGACCTATTAAGTTTATCAAGTCACTTTAAACCCACAATGTCATTGATTATTTGATGGTTCTCAGCTTTTTTTATAAAACTATCAATTCTGCCATTTTGAAATGGACTCATTTATTACTAGCTATTAAAAAACTCAAAAGGTATTAAAACGCCTTCTTAAACAACTAATCAAATGATCTTATGGATGGCAGGCATCAATCATCGTATTAATCAAATTAATCTACAGATTATGGTTTTCATAGTTTTAAAACGTATACTTTAAGAACTCGCTTTGAATTATTTAATCAGCATGCATTACAAAACACTTTTAACAACTTATTAATAAACAAAAGTTCTGAAACAATTTCACAACTTTCACACTATTTGCAATAGAGACTAAAATTTTTAATTAAAACGCACCACTATCAGCGCTTAAATTAAAATTTTTATAAACCGATTCACGTAATCTTTTGTTCACTATTATAAAAAACGTTCGCGTCGAAATATTGTTATTTTTAGGCAATATATATCAAAAAAAGACATGCTAAATAACATGTCTCTGTTCTTGGTAAATATATTGTACAATTTCTAAATTAAATTTTAGTAATAGATTTTTAGTTACTATTTTGAATTTGAGACTATTTTTTTCTCACGTTTTAATATTTTTCGATCATTTAATACTAAATAAATTGTCAAAATAAAAATCAAAACTAAAGCAATAAAAATCACTGCGGAATTAGCCCCCCAGCCAAATTTATCAACTAATAGACCAATAAATGCTGTTGCACTTACCTCTCCCAAAACGTACTGAAAGAAGCCAATAAATCCAGTTGAAACACCGACTGCAAAATTAGGAACTGCTTCATTAAGCATTAAACCTATTAATGTAGCAGGTGCATAAATTAAACTCCCCATGAAAAACAAATCAACGGTAATCAACATTTGATTGCTACTCATAAAATAAATTAGTAATGAAACAGTTAATCCCACTAGACACCATAAACAAACTAAAGCACGTTGTCCTTTTAGTTTATCAGACAACATCCCCATAATAATAACACCTGGCACAGCTGCAATCTCAAATATACCAACAAGCCACTTTGCAAATGAAGTACTGAAACCCTTAGTTGGCAAGTAACTGGGAATCCAGCTCATAATTCCATATCGAATAATATAAATCGCCATAGACGTTAAAGCAATCGCCAAAACAATTTTATTAAGTAGGATGTACTTAATAAATACTTGCATAATCGAAAGGTTTGTTTGACTAGTAGAAGCATTTTCACCATCATCAATAATTTCTAAGTCATTTTCGTACTCAGAAACTAGTGGCAAACCTTCAGCTTCTGGGCTTTCATAATTGATGAAAAACATTAAGGTACCAATTACAATTGACACTACTGAAGCCGTTAAAAATATAGCTGATAACGAATTATTAAATAATAATGCCCCTAATTCCACTGTCATTACGCATAAGAAAGCACCTGCGTTATGCGCTGAAGACCAAATTGCGTAGGCTGTTCCACGCCTCTTTTTTGAGAACCATAAACTAATCTCACGTTAACAAGCAGGAGCACCCATTGCTTGAGTAGCTGACATTAATAACATTAAGCCTGTGATAATATAAAAATTATGGGTAAAAGCCAAACCGGCATTAAAAATTGCTGAAAAATATAGCCCAATAATTAAAAAATATTTTGTACTTGCCTTATCAGATAAAGCTCCCATAAATAGTTTAGATATACCATAACCAACACCAAAAGTTGATAAGACAAGCCCAATTTGTCCTATTGAAAAATTATATTCCTTCATTATAGCATGTTGTTCAGTTGTAAAAACTAAGCGAATAATGTAATAAGAAATATAAGATAAACAAGTTGCAATTAAAACACCCAATTGCTTTTTCTTATACGTACTTTCTATTTTTTCCGTTGATACTTTAAAATTTGAACCAGTTGATGATGCTAACCAATTAAACATAAGATTCTCCTCTATTGAAAGCGCTATCATATGATTACCAATTTTTATGATAACATGGACAACTTAACCCATCAACATCATAGAACGATAAAATACAACACTTTTTTCTAATTAATTCATAACTATTTAAAATGAACGATATTATTTTCTTTTCACCATGAAAATAATATAACTTCAAAATATTCAAAATTTATATCATATTTAAACTATTATACTTATTAAATTTTTAAATAATATTCTACTCACAAAGTTATACCTAAAAAGCAGCTGAATTTTATATTTATAATTTTTATTTTTTATTTTTCCTTTAAAGTTCACTGCTATCTTTACTTAAATTAAATATGTACTCAGACATTGTAACTATAATTTTATGATTTTGACCATTATAAATTAGCGTAAAGCGTTATGACTTAATTGGTTCGCAAAATTTTGTGTTTATGTGGCAAACACGTTAACTGTTAATTAATGTCGGTCATTGGAACAAAATATTATTATCCAGAAACGTACCTTGTAATGACAATTGACTAACTTTGTGATATTTATTAACTTTAAACACCTGTCAACACCTGTCGGTCTTGACAGACATTTTTTCTGACTAAATTTTGATAATCTGACGGCGGTGATTAAACATCTTTTTATCAACAAATAGTCTGACATAAACCGTGTCACTTACTCCGAGGTGTTTTTAACATTTTCACTTGGTTACACCTCCCAAATTTTTATTCATCAACATGCCATTGTTGGTGATACTTCGTTAACAAAAGTAACAGGGTGTAAATTGTCACAATACTTTGCGTAGTTACAGCAGCATTGAAATAGTTTATAAAGTAATTGTACCAGTAACGACAGCACTAACATTAGTCCTTTCATTGATAGTGAGCGCCGAATGGTATAAAAATTTAAATGACTTGCCTTACCCTACCATTTGAAAAGCAGATAACATGTCATAGACCGCATTAGTTAATAAATAGGGTTTTAATTGATTTCCTCCTGATGTGGCTAAGTGGGTTACCTGTTTAAAAAAATGGGTGGGCCCATGCTTAATATTTAAAAACAAACGCACCTATCATAAATACTAAACTAACCATAACGATTAACATTATTATGTTTTTCATTGAACATCCTGAACCTGCCCTAATACTGTATTAAATGCAGTATAACCTGAAAGAATTTCTTTCAATTAATTTCACGATTATTATATAAATGAATAGGTTTCTCTGCACTTCATTTAATCTTTCAACACGAAAATATAATTCTTACACAGGCATTGTTGATTATATTTCATCGCATTGTATTTACACGGATCGTCCATATCAAAAGGTTTTCACAGATGTTCGTCGAGTGTCAGACACAATGGCAGAGCGTGCTTTTGCTTATTTTACTGCATATATTGATGCTTACAGTAGTGATATTTTCACCTTTTCACCCAACCGTATAGTTTGTCATAAAGACATTAGACGAACTACTACAAAATAGGCTAGAGTTGAATTATCGAATGACAATTCACTCTGACTGAGGTTTACAGTATCAAAATGATGAGTATGTATCAAGACTAGCCGTGTATTCCAGAGCATAAGTCGTAAGCAACGTGTCTTGACACTGCTATGGCTGAAAGTATTTCTTACATTTTGAATGTCGAAATAATACACAACGATCATTATCAAAGTTATGACGAACTCAAGTCAGACGTAACTAATTATATTTTTATTATTACAATAATAAGCAGAATAAAACAAAACTGGCTGGAAAAACTCCGATTCAATACCGAAAGCTTTCCGACCAATTATCTGCTTCAACTTTACTCCAATTTTTGAGGTTCAGTTCATGCTTTCATGGCAGTGATTTTTTTGGAAACTCGCTAAGCCCATTTAACTAATTCTTCAAAAAGTCATAAATTGGTTAGAAAAACTTTTTGAAGAAAAATAGGCCCACTTAACATCAACCTTTAAGTTAGGTTTCAAGCAGAAATTATTTCAATCGAAGCATTTATTAAAGATATTCAATTTGTTAATAAGGGATTCTGAAAGCAATACGATGCGACAAAACTAAATACTCGCTATCAATTATATGCACGGATACGTATACTACATCACTGGTTAATTTTTTTCAAATGATACAAAAATCAAAACATTTATCAAGTAAAAATTATCTGAAAATAAATTAAGAAATTATCGGCGATTGTTATGATAACTAACCTTATAGAAACTACATAATTGGTCTATTTAATGTAAGACACATAGCTGTTAAATTTTTGTAACTATATTTATGGTTAATTTATCATAAAATACAAACATTTAACTTTGGAGATATACCTAATATTAATCCATTTTAAGTGTTTTAATTATGCGTAAGTCCTTTAGAATAAAAATATGCATGTAATTTCATCGATATAATGACGTGATAAAATAAGTGAAGTTATGATGCTTTTCTATTTAATATCACAACCACTTATATTTCTATAAAGTGCAATGTAATAATCTACTTAAATATTGATTATTTGTTAATATCTAAGTAAAATATTTATTTACTTTTTCCTTGTCAAAGAGTATATTGTTCGTGGAAAGTTAAAACACAGTTTGGTTGGTAGTCCAAACATAATAATTTTAATTATCAGTATCCCTCCTCCTGGGTCGTCCATCTTTCCTATTTATTTTAGGAGGAAAGCATTATGAATGTAGAAAAAAATCAGTTACTGTTAACAATCGTTTTTGATCCACCTTTTTATAAAGCTATTTTTGAAAGTAATTCGGCGGAATCTTATGAAGTTGCACAAATTAATTTGGGAACATCAGATCCTGGACTACCCTTAATTTTAAATTTAGTAACTAACCGTTGGAATAAAGTACGATTTTTCAAACAAAAACAATCTGAAAAAATTGAATTAACTAAAAAAATTAATCCTAAGCGTAAACAACGGCTAGCTAAAAAATTCGTTCAAAAGGGTATTAGTTCAAAGTCGCATTTAGCTTTAAAAAAGCAATTAGAACAGACTAAATTAACCAATAAAAAAAATCGTAAACTCAATAACGAAAAACTAATTGAGAAAAAATATAAATTAAAAAAAGCTAAGCGGATTGAAAAACGTAAAGGACACTGAAAAATTTCTATATTAAAAGAGCCTGGCTTTGTTATAAAGTTAGGCTCTTTTAATGGTTTAAGATGAAAGTAATAACAAGTATAAGCAAGTTTATTTACATCAACGACTTTGTTAAATTTTGTTTTCATTATTTTAATACCCTAATTCTTGTAAATAATAAAAGAAACCTGTCTGGAAATTTTCGAAGCATATAATACAATTTAAAACTCCTTATGCTTCAACACGAAGGAAATGAGGTGTACCCGGAAAGTTAAAGTAAAAATTTAACTTTCCGGGTATTTTTATGCCTAAAATTTCAAAACAAACGAAACTAAAAGAAATCTATAAATATTTAAACGGTATGGGTAGTATAAAGAAAATTTGTCATAAATACTATTCTAATAATAAGAAATTTCGAATACTTTTAGCTGCATATTGGACAAATGGTACAGATGTCTTATTTAATCCGCCAATTGTTACACCAGAATTTCGTGTACAAGTTGCCTTATGGGCAATAAGAAATAATACATCACAATAACGGAAGTATCAGCATATTTTGTGCTATACAGGTATTGCAAAAATTCTGCATTGGAAGCAAATCTATTCACAATTAGGTCCAAATGGGTTATTGTCTATACACCCTAGATGCCTAGAAAACCTAAGAAACACCTTAATAAATCTGACAATCGATGATGAAAATTTAAGTTTAACAATCGAGAATGAATCTTTAAAATTATCAGCCTTGATTCAGTAATCGCAACAACAAATCACAGAAGTGGTCTACCGACTCGAAACACAATTAAGATTTGATATATTGCGAGGGTTACCAATTTCTGACGCAACTTATCATTATTTGAAACGACATTTTAATCAACTAAACGAAAAGCAAGCACTAGGAACAGTCATTCAGACTATCTGACATTATAGTGTTTTCCGCGTTTAGTTGACTTTAAGGAATATGGATACATTTTAAAAGGAGTAATCATAAGAAAGTACAACCTTTAATGCATGACATGCACCTTGGATACTCAAAAGTACCAGAAGGAAAACGTGTGAAAAATCGCTGACATCGTAAATTTAAAACAGATAGCCCTAAGCCAAAAAATTAGTTAGTGATGTCACTGAATTCAAGGTACCTGGTACAGGTGAAAATATCTATTTGGAGGCAATTATAGATTTATATAATATATGAAATTATCGCATACTCATTAGATAACAATTCTAATTTGGTATTTACTTTATGACTCCTACAACAGTTGTTTAAAAGACTACATAAATTATCATATTGAACAACTATTCACAACAAACCAAGGCTAACAATATCGATATCGCACATGGCGTAAATTACTCAAGAAACACTATGTGTTTCAAAGTATGTATCGTCGTGCGACCTGATTAGATAATGCAACTAACTATAGAAAGTTTTTTAACAAACTTAAAGTAGAAATTGGCCTTTTGAAAAATTATGAATCTGCACAAGAATTAATGAAGCAAGTCAAAGATTGGTTGATGTATTACAATACATCCGCGCATACAAACAAAATTAGACGGTACATTGCCAAAATAATTTCGATAACTTACAGCCTAAGAAATTGACTTTCAGAGTACATCCCACACACTATAAAATATAGATTCTTTCTTCGATGTTGCTTAGAACAAGAAATTTAACTATATAATTTTTTAATGAGCTAATATCCATTTGTAGGCTTGAATAACTAGATCGCTGCTTTGGACATCTGGCTTAATTTTGTCATTGAACAGTACCTGACCGTTATTTATTCTTATTTTACCAACAGTTATATTTATCTAGGCACCATTATACATAGTGTCAGTATCATTGACACTAGTATACCCAGCAGTTTCAGTACCAAAACTTTTAACATTTGTATTAGTTTGTAACGCTAAAGCCGTTAATTCACCTGAGCTAGCAGTTCCCTGATTTAGAATTACCGCAACAGGTATATCTTTAAATTTTTTTATCTTGCCGCTTCCAATTAGTGCTTCGCAATTTTGAATAGTTACCAACATCTTCTGTGTGATCACTCAAAAAAGCCTTGCCGCTTAACCATTCCGCGATCTTGATAATTATCTCTAAAAAAATGTTCCGCACTAATTAAATTTTGCTCATTATCCATAAGTATTTCCTACCGACTAGACCAGCTCGTTGAATCATCGTGTCCTCTTGGCTTAATGAGAATAGTTTCCTACAAGTAGTCAAGTTATTATTTACTTAAAAAAGAGTGCACTAAAAGAACAAACCCCCCTTTAAATTTTTAAAATCACTATGATTTTTACGAGATTATACATACATCTAATTAAGTGATTTTCAGCACCAATAACTGCTACCATGTGAGGTTTATTCATAGGGACAGTTTTTAATTTATAATAATAATCCACAACATGATTTTGAATGCGTCTTTGGTTAAGTAACATTGATCGAATCATTTCATAAAGAAATATACGTGCTTTTGCGTTACTATGTCGCCCAATACGGTCACGCATAATTTTTGACCAGATTTATATCTTTGGATATCAATGCCTACAAATGCATTGATCTTTTTAGGAGAATAAAATCGCTGGATATGAAAGACGAGACATCTCTATTAAAGCTTCAGCTTTTTCAAGAGCTAGTTTTTCGATATTTTCTTAGTTGTACTTTTTAAAATCAGATGCTTTAATTTCGTTCTTGTCATGCCATTAAAGCATCTGGATGAGGAAATAATCTGATAAAAGTAAGTGCCAAGGTCGAGGTAATCGGGTTAAATAATTTATTCATTTCAGAAAATGACAATTCTAGACCACGTCTCACACGATTTGAAAAAGCTCTGATGTCTTCAACAACTTGTAAATAATTATTAGATAAAGTTTTTAGTTGTTGATAAATATCTTCAGTGTTAAATCGCACAACAAACGCTGGATCATCAGCAATACTTGCCAAAGCACGTGCATCAGAAACATCCGTCTTATTTTGTCTTAAAGTCTGTAATTTTAAATGTGAAGCTAATGTATTAAGTCTATATCATAATCTGTAAAGAAGCGTTCAAGTGGTTTAGAGTATACACCAGTTGATTCGAAAATAACATTTGGTATTTCGTCCAAACAACAGAAAACACAATAAAACTTTTGAAAGTCAACTTTATTGTGATGAACAATACCTTCATCAATAATTTTGCCATCTTGAACAACAACATAATGACTTAACCCTTTACTCACATCAAGAGCCATGTTAATCATCTTTTTGTCCTCCTAATTTAGATTTATACAAATTTACTGGTAAAAATATTATGCACAGTATTTATTTTCCTTACACAAGCTAAGTGGCCAAACATATTAAACTAATTATATGCACATTTACCTGGCCAGTTTGACATATTCGAGTTGATTACCCAATGGTACTGTCGACCTTATAAATTTGTACACTTTAATTATAAAATTAAAGAAGCAGGAACAGATATCGTCATATCTGTTCCTGCTTCTAATGTTAATATGTTTGACCAATAACTGAAAAATTTGATAAATTTTCTGACATGCTTCTTTATTTTGAATTAAAACTGTTTTGTTTCAACCTCTATTTTTACTTAAATTTATTTTTAATGCTTATGCTTTGCTTTTATCAAGATTAATCTACTTACAAGTACAGCCACTACTGCAAGTAATGTACCATAAATTTGCTTATTATCATTGATATTATTTACAAACTTAACTGCTGTTTTAGGTAAATCTACGCTGTCATCACTCTTTGTCAAACCAACTTGTTTTTCTGATAATGTTGGCTGATTAGTATTACTCATTACCATAGAATTTTTAAGAGGTTCAGTCGCTGCATTACGATGTGCAGTATTATCACTACCATTGTTCTGGTTACTTACGTTACTTGTCGATGTATCGTTACTTGACGAACTGCTACTGTCTGATGACGATGAATTACCTGGTTTGCTTACATCACTCGACGATGTATCATTACTTGATGAACTGCTACTGTCTGATGACGATGAATTACCTGGCTTGCTTACATCACTCGACGATGTATCGTTACTTGATGAACTGCTACTGTCTGATGACGATGAATTACCTGGTTTGCTTACATCACTCGTCGATGTATCGTTACTTGACGAACTGCTACTGTCTGATGACGATGAATTACCTGGTTTGCTTACATCACTCGTCGATGTATCATTACTTGATGAACTGCTACTGTCTGATGACGATGAATTACCTGGCTTGCTTACATCACTCGTCGATGTATCATTACTTGATGAACTGCTACTGTCTGATGACGATGAATTACCTGGTTTGCTTACATCACTCGTCGATGTATCGTTACTTGATGAACTGCTACTGTCTGATGACGATGAATTACCTGGTTTGCTTACATCACTCGTCGATGTATCATTACTTGATGAACTGCTACTGTCTGATGACGATGAATTACCTGGCTTGCTTACATCACTCGACGATGTATCATTACTTGATGAACTGCTACTGTCTGATGACGATGAATTACCTGGCTTGCTTACATCACTCAACGATGTATCGTTACTTGACGAACTGCTACTGTCTGATGACGATGAATTACCTGGTTTGCTTACATCACTCGTCGATGTATCATTACTTGATGAACTGCTACTGTCTGATGACGATGAATTGTTTGGTTTATTGTTAACATCACTCGACGATGTATCGTTACTTGATGAACTGCTGCTGTCTGATGACGATGAATTACCTGGTTTGCTTACATCACTCGACGATGTATCGTTACTTGATGAACTGCTGCTGTCTGATGACGATGAATTGTTTGGTTTATTGTTAACATCACTCGACGATGTATCGTTACTTGATGAACTGCTACTGTCTGATGACAATGAATTACCTGGTTTGCTTACATCACTCGTCGATGTATCATTACTTGATGAACTGCTACTGTCTGATGACGATGAATTACCTGGTTTGCTTACATCATTCGACGATGTATCGTTACTTGATGAACTGCTGCTGTCTGATGACGATGAATTACCTGGTTTGCTTACATCACTCGACGATGTATCGTTACTTGATGAACTGCTGCTGTCTGATGACGATGAATTACCTGGTTTGCTTACATCACTCGACGATGTATCGTTACTTGATGAACTGCTGCTGTCTGATGACGATGAATTACCTGGTTTGCTTACATCACTCGACGATGTATCGTTACTTGATGAACTGCTGCTGTCTGATGACGATGAATTACCTGGCTTGCTTACATCACTCGACGATGTATCGTTACTTGATGAACTGCTGCTGTCTGATGACGATGAATTGTTTGGTTTGTTGTTAACATCACTTGACGACGTATCACTACTCGATGAACTTTCAGAGCTTGAAGCAGCACCATTACCAGTATCAGGAGTCGGATCAACATTTACCGTATAAGTTCCTGAGAATAAATCAAAATCTGGTGACCCTAGTTTATCACCGTCACCTTTTTGTGACCAATGAAATGTGAATTGATTATTCGGTAACTTTTGATTAACCGTAAAAATTTTTGTTTGGGAATTGTAAGTGACTCCTTCAGGTAAATCAGTAATACTGATCGGTAATTTTTCACTAAGATAAGTATCTAATAAGTCACTTAATTTAATGGTATTTGTTTGAATAGTTTTTTCAACAGTTTGTCCAGTAAACACATCAACATTTCCTATTTTTCTCGAATCTTTAAAGTTGGTCCAAGAAGTTAAATGATTATTATTAAATACCTCATTATTTGTTCCTATTCCTTGTGAAAAAATTCCTGTTGGAGTATCGCATTTAACTTCAGTTAAATCATTATAAGAAAATGCCGACATACCTAAATTTTTTACAGTATTTGGAATAGTTACTGATTTTAACTTTGCCCCGGTAGTAGTTGAATATTCATCATGGCTAAAAGCGAAAGCATTTATTCCTACTACTGTATAATTTAGGCCATATGATACTTGACTAGGAATGACCAAGTCAGTTTTAGTTCCTCTATAATCGTTTACAGCTACTTCATTAGTGCTATTTTTTACTTTTCTATATCCTATTCCTTGACTATCATAAAAATCTGTTTTCTCAGAATAAGTCCAACTACGAGATTGTATTTTATTTGGAGTATCTCTAACAGAGGATGGGGTGATTACATCTGCAAAGATAGTATTGAAAGGACCATCATCCAAATATATTGATCCCAATAGTAACGAAGAACTAAAAACTAAAAAAAAATTACTTCTTACTTTCATAACCTGACTATTCCTTCTATTCTTTATTTTCCATCAAATAAAATTAACAATATTAACTTTATATAATTATAACTTAAAAATTAAAATTTAAAAATGATTTAATAAGTAATAAAAAAGCTAAATCATTTACTAAATCACCTTAAATTAAATCTTTTACTAAATTTTCATTAATTATTCTAAGATGAAACAATTTATATAAAAAAGAAAATTGGTAAAATTTAACTATGTTCAAAATGTGCTTCTTAGTTGCGTACTATCTCTGCTTATAATTTCTTTTAAGCACTTTTTCATTGATAAATATAATTAAATTCAGAAAAAACGTTGAAAAACATCTCACCGCTTTAAATTCACTAACTTGGATTATTTAATCTGAGTCTTTTTTTATTGTAATTTCAACTTTATCTAAAGGTTCAATTTATTCTATCGCATTTTTTAACGTACTTTAATTTATTGCAAACCCAGCTTCACCCTGATCAATGAACAACTTTATTTGTTTATCCAAACCATTTCTATTATGTTCTTTCAACATCTCTACAACTCAACTACGTGTTGCATAACACCTTCAATTGACTTGCTTAATTTGACTATTCAATTATTTAAATAATGGTCCTCGGCTATCACGATATATGATTAATACGTGCCTAAGTGTAGATCTGGTGACTAACTGCTCCACTAATGACATTTGTCTTATCTTGACGCCCTACTGTTTAATCATCATCTAATGTAAATACATTTGTTAAGCCTAGTGTATTTGCTACACCAGTCGCTACAAACCAAACTTCGTTATCAATTTCTACTGTTCGAACATTCATTGTTCAAAGTTAAATACTGTTTGCCATGTTTAAGACTCCTTATGCTTCCTGTAATTGTTATTGCTTGAATTTAATGTATTCAGAAGATTTGTTCCAACGTTCTTCATCAAAGAAGCGATGTTGCGATGTTGCGATGTTGCAATCTTGCATTCGTCCTATATCATTTTTTTAATCAGATCGCTCATTTCACTTCTGATGATTCCTAAGAAACCTTAGATGTGCTTTTGCAAGTTTTGCTTGCCAATTTACCTCCTTTCTATAAAGGATTATACTAGTCCTCTTCAAGTTGATAGTCGAAATAATAGGTTATTGGTCGAATAGTAATGATAGTAGAATTATTTAATTGAAGAGCTTAAACATTAAGCAACTGAATCTTTCATAAGTTTGGCTCCTTTTTGTATGTAGTTTTTATTCGCAAAGCTATAGACAAAAAGAGGATTCATTCTTCCAAAAGCAGGTTCCGCTTCAATTTTACGTCAAGCATAAATTATAGCTTTTGTTTGGTCGTTGAGCCTTTCACGCATTTTAGCTTTTTGATATTTTCATGATGGATTAACTTATATTTTCCGTACATTTCGTTTAGGAGTAAGAGCTTCCAGAATAATCTGGTTATTTTCGTCTTTTAATTCTGATTGGTATACCTTAAAATCACGAGTTATACCTGATTTATCGGTACGTTTACTATAATTATGAAAGGTAAACATTAAACCATTTTTATCAATATACTCATCATAATCCTAGTTTATATCACTCTGCCATTTGCAACTATTTTCGCGAAGTATTGTGCCATAGAGTATTAAGGCTGTTGAGCGGGTATTTCATCTTCGATAAAACGATAGTTTGGTGCAGAACCATAACCTATATTAGCTGCAATAAAATTACTTAAGATATGTTCTCTTGCCAGTTTATTTAAAAAAATTAATATTTTTGTATCAGTTGGCCGTTGATAAACATCATAATATAAGAATATATTGATTACTTGTAGCCATTTGTACATTATAAGTGAGGTTTTAATTAACTGTTACGTGTTCCTAAATTATCAAAATATTGCCTATATTATTGTTTATTTTTAACCTTCAGTAAATGATGAGTTTGTGATTTTAAATGGCGACGTACTTGTTTAGCTGGATTAGGAGATATTTTGGCTGTCTGATTTAAACCATCAATTCGCGCCTCAAGGTGCGCAATAACTTTGTCCATCTCATCTAAACTCGGTTCAGCTTGTTCTAATTCAGGTAAATCAGTTTGTGTCTGTTTAATTTCATGAATTAATTTTTTTCTTTTGTTTGATTTAATTCACTATAACGAATTGTGTTTTTTCGCTAAACGAATGAATGTTTGTTCGCATTAGCCAATATATTTTAGTGTTATCAATAAAAATAACATCATCAATTAGACCTAATTCAAGTAAGCGAGAACATATATAGGTAATCATATCATTGATTATTTGATATGAAGGATGCTCTTTTAAAGGTTTATAAACCGTAGATTAGTTGATTCATGTTACGATGTTTATACATTTTCGTTATTCTTTTCAGGGGTAATCTAAAGCGGTGAGGGTGCTTTCCTAACACTTTTTTTATGACTTTAATTATAACTACAAACATAGTTTACAATGAAAATGCGGCTCTATACTCTTTAGCGAGAAATTTTTACTTTCACGCTTTTTTTGCTCTTTTTCACAAGAAAAAGGTTTTACAATATTTGGTACTGATAGCTAATCTGACAGATTAGTCATTAGTGCTTTTTTGTTGTTTTTGTATAATTCATTTATAAACACCAAAAAACAGACCAGCACCCACTAGTCTGTTTCACAAAATTCCTTTGAAAGGACCTCTAACATGGATAAGTATATCAAGATTTTACTTGGAATTAAAGACACACGTATTGAATTAACTGATTAAGCCCCGGAGGTGATGACCGCTGTCTTAAAAATGACATTCGACAACAAATTTAGCATCTAAAATTATCTTATGATAATTACCGTCCTAACTAAGCTTGTACAACATATTGCTTCACATGTTACTAATATATTTAATCAGCTAGCAATTCACAAACAAAATGCATCTGCCCACAATGTCATCGAACAGCACTAGCTGAATTTTCTGATATTAAACCTGTTAATCATATCATGACGAATGTTAAACAAACAGCTGCCATGGAGTTAAGTGAAAATGTTAGCTAAAAACATATCGCCCAAGCCTATAACATTTCATCACACACTGTGATGCGTCAAGCGCAAGGACTCTTTACTTACAACAAAACAAGTTTTCATTATCTACCTCAGCATATTGCTTTTGATGATTTTAATGGACAGTACAACCCACCGCGTGTATTAGATATCATACGTGAACGTGGCGATCATAGTCTTTGCCATTTACTTTGAGCAATATTCAGCAGCAGCACGTGCTGCTGTTAAAGCCATTACAGTTGATTTATTTAGTCCTTACCACAATATAATTCATGACTTGTTTCCACACGCTCAAATCATCGCCGACAGATTTCATGTTGTCACACAAGTTTACCGTGCATTAAACCAAACACGTATCCAAACTATGAAATCCTATGGTACAGATTCACGAGCTTATCGTCAGTTAAAGCGATATTGGAAACTGCTTTTGAAAGATGAAACCACTTTGAATTATACTGATTTTCGAAAGCGTCGAAACTATCATTATGCTTATTTAACCGATCAAGAGGTCATCGATCGATTATTAACCCTATCACCAGAGCTACGTTTTTATCAAGACATCCTTTACGCCGTGCGATATAAAGATTTTAAACAACTGCAAACAGCTGTTACAACAAATACGCAAGAAACTCGTTTCCAACATCTGCCAGAAACTATGAAAAAGGCCCAACGGACCTTGCGTAAGAACCTACCAGAAATTTTCAAACGGTCCCGTTGAAGGGGCTAATAACAAAATTAAAGCCATTAAACGGACTGCCTATGGTTTTCGAAACTTTAACATGTTTCGTTTGCGCATATTAATTGACTTCAAAGATAGTTTTTATTCGCAAAGCTACAGACAAAAAGCAACTAAATTTATGAAAAATTCAGCTGCTTAATGTTTAAGCTATTCAATTAAATAATTCTGCTATCAGTACAATTTCCTACAAGTAGTCAAGTTATTGTTCACTTAAAAAAGAGCGCACTAAAAAAACAAAACCCCTTTTAAATTTTTAAAATCACTATGAATGATTAGTACGAGTATAATCATACATGGTATTGAATTTTACGAGATTATACATACATCTAATTAAGTGATTTTCAGCACCAATAACTGCTATCATATGAGGCTTATTCATAGGGGCAGTTTCTAACTTATAATAATAATATGATTTTGAATGCGTCTTTGGTTAAGTAACATTGATTGAATCATTTCATAAAGAAATATACGTGCTTTTGCGTTACCATGTCGCCCAATAGGTCACGAATAATTTTTTGACCAGATTGATATCTTCGGATATCAATGCCTACAAATGCATTGATCTTTTTAGGAGAAAAAAATCGCTTAATACACCCAATTTGCCCAATAAATAAAGATAAAGATAGTTCACCAATGCCTGGAATAGAAACTAGATATTTAAATTCGGGTAGTTCTTGTACTAAATTAATTAGTTTGTTTTTCAAATATTTTTGTTCTTTCTTATAGCTTTCTAACATATTTACTAGGTACAAAGTATGATCAATTTCTACATCATCCATATCAATAGCTGGATATAAAAGACGAGACATCTCTAATAAAACTTCAGCTTTTTCAAGAGCTAGATTTTCTTACTTGTACTTTTTAAAATCAGATGCTTTAATTTCGTTCTTGTCATGCCCATTAAAGCATCTGGATGAGGAAATGGTCTGATAAAAGTAAGTGCCAAGGTCGAGGTAATCGGGTTAAATAATTTATTCATTTCAGGAAATGACAATTCTAGACCACGTCTCACACGATTTGAAAAAGCTCTGATGTCTTCAACAA
Organism: Weissella sp. ESL1177; assembly: GCF_058107185.1. Lineage (NCBI taxonomy): Bacteria > Bacillati > Bacillota > Bacilli > Lactobacillales > Lactobacillaceae > Weissella > Weissella sp. ESL1177. The sequence goes on from NZ_CM176591.1 coordinate 813,745, forward strand.
CTTGTAAATAATTATTAGATAAAGTTTTTAGTTGTTGATAAATATCTTCAGTGTTAAATCGCACAACAAACGCTGAATCATCAGCAATACTTGCCAAAGCACGTGCATCAGAAACATCCGTCTTATTTTGTCTTAAAGTCTGTAATTTTAAATGTGAAGCTAATGTATTAAGTCTATATCATAATCTGTAAAGAAGCGTTCAAGTGGTTTAGAGTATACACCAGTTGATTCGAAAATAACATTTGGTATTTCGTCCAAACAACAGAAAACACAATAAAACTTTTGAAAGTCAACTTTATTGTGATGAACAATACCTTCATCAATAATTTTGCCATCTTGAACAACAACATAATGACTTAACCCTTTACTCACATCAAGAGCCATGTTAATCATCTTTTTGTCCTCCTAATTTAGATTTATACAAATTTACTGGTAAAAATATTATGCACAGTATTTATTTTTCTTACACAAGCTCAATGGCCTAACATATTAAACTAATTATATGCACATTTCCTGGCCAGTTTGACATATTCGAGTTGATTACCCAATGGTACTGTCGACCTTATAAATTTGTACACTTTAATTATAAAATTAAAGAAGCAGGAACAGATATCGTCATATCTGTTCCTGCTTCTAATGTTAATATGTTTGTCCAATAACCAAAAATCTGACAAAAAGTGTCAGATTTTCAATATACTGATTTTGCTAATTACTTTCTACTTTTCCCTAATATTCCTGCTAATGAAAGAATAAACATTAATCCAAATAATTCTAACAAAAAATTATTAAAATCTGTTTGAACATTAAATTCTACATTTGTGTTTGGTAAGTTTAATGATTTATTATTCTTGTTATTAATTTGATCATTAGTATCATTATTAGATGTTATTTCATTAATCGAATTATTACTATTTTCACTATTACTAGTAGTATTTTGTAATGGATTAATTTTACTAACTTTAGAATTTAAAAGGTTTAATACAGCATTAATACGGTCAATACCGTTATTCATATCTTGTACAACTTTTTCAATAGTAATATCATTTTTAATGATATTAAAAGAATTATCATATATACTATTAACAATATTGATCAAATTCGTTTGCTGATTAATATTTAACACAGAATGCTTAATTTTATTAATAACATTTGCCTTAGATCCGTTAAGTTTAGTAATAGCATCATTCTTGGCTGCTTGTAACTTTGCTGCATCACCTACTGTAGTAATATCAGTTTTTCCTGCATTCTCAGCAGTTGTCACATCAGCAACACTCGTTGCTTGATTAATGTTACTCTTCGCATTTGTTGCCGCTGTTTGAACTTGTTCTTTGTACGTATTCTTTTGCGCCGTCGTCAAACTTACGTTCTGATCAATCGCATCCGTTGCAGTTGTTACTGCGGCATCAATGGCATTCAAAGCATCATTCTTGGCTGCTTGTAACTTTGCTGCATCACTTACTGTAGTAATATCAGCTTTACCTGCATTCTCAGCAATGGTTACATCATCTGGCGTTGTTGCATGTTCAATATTATCTTTAGCTGTATTAGCTGCCTCGGTCACTTCAGCTGCTAAATCATGCTTCTCTTGCTCTGTTAGACTACCGTTATTATTAATCTCGTTAATTACGGCTTCAGCTGCTGCCTCAATATCATTTTTTGCCGTGTCTTGTGCACCATGTAGCGCATTACTCTCGTCAGTTACTGTTCCTGAAATACTGCTAATAGCGTTAACACCATCCGTTGTGTCTTGATTAACCTGCACAATGGTTGTGTCATTTTTAACCTTATTGGCCGCCGTCTCATAAGCAGTATTAACTTCGTTAATCAACTCATTTTGACGATCCGTACTCAAACCTGAGTCCTTAATTTGATCAATAGTACTTGTTTTGGCATTATCTAGCTTGGCAATACCATCATTCTTGGCTGCTTGCAACTTCGCCGCATTACTTACTGTAGTAATATCTACTTGACCCGTATTCTCAGCAGTTGTCACATCAGTAATACTCGTTGCTTGATTAATGTTACTCTTCGCATTTGTTGCCGCTGTTTGAACTTGTTCTTTGTACGTATCCTTTTGCGCTGTCGTCAAACTTGCGTTCTGATCAATCGCATCCGTTGCAATTGTTACTGCGGCATCAATGGCATTCAAAGCATCATTCTTGGCTGCTTGCAACTTCGCCGCATTACTTACTGTAGTAATATCTACTTGACCCGTATTCTCAGCAGTTGTCACATCAGTAATACTCGTTGCTTGATTAATGTTACTCTTCGCATTTGTTGCCGCTGTTTGAACTTGTTCTTTGTACGTATCCTTTTGTGCTGTCGTCAAACTTGCGTTCTGATCAATCGCATCCGTTGCAGTTGTTACTGCGGCATCAATGGCATTCAAAGCATCATTCTTGGCTGCTTGTAACTTTGCTGCATCACTTACTGTAGTAATATCAGCTTTACCTGCATTCTCAGCAATGGTTACATCATCTGGCGTTGTTGCATGTTCAATATTATCTTTAGCTGTATTAGCTGCCTCGGTCACTTCAGCTGCTAAATCATGCTTCTCTTGCTCTGTTAGACTACCGTTATTATTAATCTCGTTAATTACGGCTTCAGCTGCTGCCTCAATATCATTTTTTGCCGTGTCTTGTGCACCATGTAGCGCATTACTCTCGTCAGTTACTGTTCCTGAAATACTGCTAATAGCGTTAACACCATCCGTTGTGTCTTGATTAACCTGCACAATGGTTGTGTCATTTTTAACCTTATTGGCCGCCGTCTCATAAGCAGTATTAACTTCGTTAATCAACTCATTTTGACGATTCGTACTCAAACCTGAGTCCTTAATTTGATCAATAGTACTTGTTTTGGCATTATCTAGCTTGGCAATACCATCATTCTTGGCTGCTTGTAACTTTGCTGCATCACCTACTGTAGTAATATCAGTTTTACCTGCATTCTCAGCAGTTGTCACATCAGCAACACTCGTTGCTTGATTAATGTTACTCTTCGCATTTGTTGCCGCTGTTTGAACTTGTTCTTTGTACGTATTCTTTTGCGCCGTCGTCAAACTTACGTTCTGATCAATCGCATCCGTTGCAGTTGTTACTGCGGCATCAATGGCATTCAAAGCATCATTCTTGGCTGCTTGTAACTTTGCTGCATCACTTACTGTAGTAATATCAGCTTTACCTGCATTCTCAGCAATGGTTACATCATCTGGCGTTGTTGCATGTTCAATATTATCTTTAGCTGTATTAGCTGCCTCGGTCACTTCAGCTGCTAAATCATGCTTCTCTTGCTCTGTTAGACTACCGTTATTATTAATCTCGTTAATTACGGCTTCAGCTGCTGCCTCAATATCATTTTTTGCCGTGTCTTGTGCACCATGTAGCGCATTACTCTCGTCAGTTACTGTTCCTGAAATACTGCTAATAGCGTTAACACCATCCGTTGTGTCTTGATTAACCTGCACAATGGTTGTGTCATTTTTAACCTTATTGGCCGCCGTCTCATAAGCAGTATTAACTTCGTTAATCAACTCATTTTGACGATCCGTACTCAAACCTGAGTCCTTAATTTGATCAATAGTACTTGTTTTGGCATTATCTAGCTTGGCAATACCATCATTCTTGGCTGCTTGCAACTTCGCCGCATTACTTACTGTAGTAATATCTACTTGACCCGTATTCTCAGCAGTTGTCACATCAGTAATACTCGTTGCTTGATTAATGTTACTCTTCGCATTTGTTGCCGCTGTTTGAACTTGTTCTTTGTACGTATCCTTTTGCGCTGTCGTCAAACTTGCGTTCTGATCAATCGCATCCGTTGCAATTGTTACTGCGGCATCAATGGCATTCAAAGCATCATTCTTGGCTGCTTGCAACTTCGCCGCATTACTTACTGTAGTAATATCTACTTGACCCGTATTCTCAGCAGTTGTCACATCAGTAATACTCGTTGCTTGATTAATGTTACTCTTCGCATTTGTTGCCGCTGTTTGAACTTGTTCTTTGTACGTATCCTTTTGTGCTGTCGTCAAACTTGCGTTCTGATCAATCGCATCCGTTGCAGTTGTTACTGCGGCATCAATGGCATTCAAAGCATCATTCTTGGCTGCTTGTAACTTTGCTGCATCACTTACTGTAGTAATATCAGCTTTACCTGCATTCTCAGCAATGGTTACATCATCTGGCGTTGTTGCATGTTCAATATTATCTTTAGCTGTATTAGCTGCCTCGGTCACTTCAGCTGCTAAATCATGCTTCTCTTGCTCTGTTAGACTACCGTTATTATTAATCTCGTTAATTACGGCTTCAGCTGCTGCCTCAATATCATTTTTTGCCGTGTCTTGTGCACCATGTAGCGCATTACTCTCGTCAGTTACTGTTCCTGAAATACTGCTAATAGCGTTAACACCATCCGTTGTGTCTTGATTAACCTGCACAATGGTTGTGTCATTTTTAACCTTATTGGCCGCCGTCTCATAAGCAGTATTAACTTCGTTAATCAACTCATTTTGACGATTCGTACTCAAACCTGAGTCCTTAATTTGATCAATAGTACTTGTTTTGGCATTATCTAGCTTGGCAATACCATCATTCTTGGCTGCTTGTAACTTTGCTGCATCACCTACTGTAGTAATATCAGTTTTACCTGCATTCTCAGCAGTTGTCACATCAGCAACACTCGTTGCTTGATTAATGTTACTCTTCGCATTTGTTGCCGCTGTTTGAACTTGTTCTTTGTACGTATTCTTTTGCGCCGTCGTCAAACTTACGTTCTGATCAATCGCATCCGTTGCAGTTGTTACTGCGGCATCAATGGCATTCAAAGCATCATTCTTGGCTGCTTGTAACTTTGCTGCATCACTTACTGTAGTAATATCAGCTTTACCTGCATTCTCAGCAATGGTTACATCATCTGGCGTTGTTGCATGTTCAATATTATCTTTAGCTGTATTAGCTGCCTCGGTCACTTCAGCTGCTAAATCATGCTTCTCTTGCTCTGTTAGACTACCGTTATTATTAATCTCGTTAATTACGGCTTCAGCTGCTGCCTCAATATCATTTTTTGCCGTGTCTTGTGCACCATGTAGCGCATTACTCTCGTCAGTTACTGTTCCTGAAATACTGCTAATAGCGTTAACACCATCCGTTGTGTCTTGATTAACCTGCACAATGGTTGTGTCATTTTTAACCTTATTGGCCGCCGTCTCATAAGCAGTATTAACTTCGTTAATCAACTCATTTTGACGATCCGTACTCAAACCTGAGTCCTTAATTTGATCAATAGTACTTGTTTTGGCATTATCTAGCTTGGCAATACCATCATTCTTGGCTGCTTGCAACTTCGCCGCATTACTTACTGTAGTAATATCTACTTGACCCGTATTCTCAGCAGTTGTCACATCAGTAATACTCGTTGCTTGATTAATGTTACTCTTCGCATTTGTTGCCGCTGTTTGAACTTGTTCTTTGTACGTATCCTTTTGCGCTGTCGTCAAACTTGCGTTCTGATCAATCGCATCCGTTGCAATTGTTACTGCGGCATCAATGGCATTCAAAGCATCATTCTTGGCTGCTTGCAACTTCGCCGCATTACTTACTGTAGTAATATCTACTTGACCCGTATTCTCAGCAGTTGTCACATCAGTAATACTCGTTGCTTGATTAATGTTACTCTTCGCATTTGTTGCCGCTGTTTGAACTTGTTCTTTGTACGTATCCTTTTGTGCTGTCGTCAAACTTGCGTTCTGATCAATCGCATCCGTTGCAGTTGTTACTGCGGCATCAATGGCATTCAAAGCATCATTCTTGGCTGCTTGTAACTTTGCTGCATCACTTACTGTAGTAATATCAGCTTTACCTGCATTCTCAGCAATGGTTACATCATCTGGCGTTGTTGCATGTTCAATATTATCTTTAGCTGTATTAGCTGCCTCGGTCACTTCAGCTGCTAAATCATGCTTCTCTTGCTCTGTTAGACTACCGTTATTATTAATCTCGTTAATTACGGCTTCAGCTGCTGCCTCAATATCATTTTTTGCCGTGTCTTGTGCACCATGTAGCGCATTACTCTCGTCAGTTACTGTTCCTGAAATACTGCTAATAGCGTTAACACCATCCGTTGTGTCTTGATTAACCTGCACAATGGTTGTGTCATTTTTAACCTTATTGGCCGCCGTCTCATAAGCAGTATTAACTTCGTTAATCAACTCATTTTGACGATTCGTACTCAAACCTGAGTCCTTAATTTGATCAATAGTACTTGTTTTGGCATTATCTAGCTTGGCAATACCATCATTCTTGGCTGCTTGTAACTTTGCTGCATCACCTACTGTAGTAATATCAGTTTTACCTGCATTCTCAGCAGTTGTCACATCAGCAACACTCGTTGCTTGATTAATGTTACTCTTCGCATTTGTTGCCGCTGTTTGAACTTGTTCTTTGTACGTATTCTTTTGCGCCGTCGTCAAACTTACGTTCTGATCAATCGCATCCGTTGCAGTTGTTACTGCGGCATCAATGGCATTCAAAGCATCATTCTTGGCTGCTTGTAACTTTGCTGCATCACTTACTGTAGTAATATCAGCTTTACCTGCATTCTCAGCAATGGTTACATCATCTGGCGTTGTTGCATGTTCAATATTATCTTTAGCTGTATTAGCTGCCTCGGTCACTTCAGCTGCTAAATCATGCTTCTCTTGCTCTGTTAGACTACCGTTATTATTAATCTCGTTAATTACGGCTTCAGCTGCTGCCTCAATATCATTTTTTGCCGTGTCTTGTGCACCATGTAGCGCATTACTCTCGTCAGTTACTGTTCCTGAAATACTGCTAATAGCGTTAACACCATCCGTTGTGTCTTGATTAACCTGCACAATGGTTGTGTCATTTTTAACCTTATTGGCCGCCGTCTCATAAGCAGTATTAACTTCGTTAATCAACTCATTTTGACGATCCGTACTCAAACCTGAGTCCTTAATTTGATCAATAGTACTTGTTTTGGCATTATCTAGCTTGGCAATACCATCATTCTTGGCTGCTTGCAACTTCGCCGCATTACTTACTGTAGTAATATCTACTTGACCCGTATTCTCAGCAGTTGTCACATCAGTAATACTCGTTGCTTGATTAATGTTACTCTTCGCATTTGTTGCCGCTGTTTGAACTTGTTCTTTGTACGTATCCTTTTGCGCTGTCGTCAAACTTGCGTTCTGATCAATCGCATCCGTTGCAATTGTTACTGCGGCATCAATGGCATTCAAAGCATCATTCTTGGCTGCTTGCAACTTCGCCGCATTACTTACTGTAGTAATATCTACTTGACCCGTATTCTCAGCAGTTGTCACATCAGTAATACTCGTTGCTTGATTAATGTTACTCTTCGCATTTGTTGCCGCTGTTTGAACTTGTTCTTTGTACGTATCCTTTTGTGCTGTCGTCAAACTTGCGTTCTGATCAATCGCATCCGTTGCAGTTGTTACTGCGGCATCAATGGCATTCAAAGCATCATTCTTGGCTGCTTGTAACTTTGCTGCATCACTTACTGTAGTAATATCAGCTTTACCTGCATTCTCAGCAATGGTTACATCATCTGGCGTTGTTGCATGTTCAATATTATCTTTAGCTGTATTAGCTGCCTCGGTCACTTCAGCTGCTAAATCATGCTTCTCTTGCTCTGTTAGACTACCGTTATTATTAATCTCGTTAATTACGGCTTCAGCTGCTGCCTCAATATCATTTTTTGCCGTGTCTTGTGCACCATGTAGCGCATTACTCTCGTCAGTTACTGTTCCTGAAATACTGCTAATAGCGTTAACACCATCCGTTGTGTCTTGATTAACCTGCACAATGGTTGTGTCATTTTTAACCTTATTGGCCGCCGTCTCATAAGCAGTATTAACTTCGTTAATCAACTCATTTTGACGATTCGTACTCAAACCTGAGTCCTTAATTTGATCAATAGTACTTGTTTTGGCATTATCTAGCTTGGCAATACCATCATTCTTGGCTGCTTGTAACTTTGCTGCATCACCTACTGTAGTAATATCAGTTTTACCTGCATTCTCAGCAGTTGTCACATCAGCAACACTCGTTGCTTGATTAATGTTACTCTTCGCATTTGTTGCCGCTGTTTGAACTTGTTCTTTGTACGTATTCTTTTGCGCCGTCGTCAAACTTACGTTCTGATCAATCGCATCCGTTGCAGTTGTTACTGCGGCATCAATGGCATTCAAAGCATCATTCTTGGCTGCTTGTAACTTTGCTGCATCACTTACTGTAGTAATATCAGCTTTACCTGCATTCTCAGCAATGGTTACATCATCTGGCGTTGTTGCATGTTCAATATTATCTTTAGCTGTATTAGCTGCCTCGGTCACTTCAGCTGCTAAATCATGCTTCTCTTGCTCTGTTAGACTACCGTTATTATTAATCTCGTTAATTACGGCTTCAGCTGCTGCCTCAATATCATTTTTTGCCGTGTCTTGTGCACCATGTAGCGCATTACTCTCGTCAGTTACTGTTCCTGAAATACTGCTAATAGCGTTAACACCATCCGTTGTGTCTTGATTAACCTGCACAATGGTTGTGTCATTTTTAACCTTATTGGCCGCCGTCTCATAAGCAGTATTAACTTCGTTAATCAACTCATTTTGACGATCCGTACTCAAACCTGAGTCCTTAATTTGATCAATAGTACTTGTTTTGGCATTATCTAGCTTGGCAATACCATCATTCTTGGCTGCTTGCAACTTCGCCGCATTACTTACTGTAGTAATATCTACTTGACCCGTATTCTCAGCAGTTGTCACATCAGTAATACTCGTTGCTTGATTAATGTTACTCTTCGCATTTGTTGCCGCTGTTTGAACTTGTTCTTTGTACGTATCCTTTTGCGCTGTCGTCAAACTTGCGTTCTGATCAATCGCATCCGTTGCAATTGTTACTGCGGCATCAATGGCATTCAAAGCATCATTCTTGGCTGCTTGCAACTTCGCCGCATTACTTACTGTAGTAATATCTACTTGACCCGTATTCTCAGCAGTTGTCACATCAGTAATACTCGTTGCTTGATTAATGTTACTCTTCGCATTTGTTGCCGCTGTTTGAACTTGTTCTTTGTACGTATCCTTTTGTGCTGTCGTCAAACTTGCGTTCTGATCAATCGCATCCGTTGCAGTTGTTACTGCGGCATCAATGGCATTCAAAGCATCATTCTTGGCTGCTTGTAACTTTGCTGCATCACTTACTGTAGTAATATCAGCTTTACCTGCATTCTCAGCAATGGTTACATCATCTGGCGTTGTTGCATGTTCAATATTATCTTTAGCTGTATTAGCTGCCTCGGTCACTTCAGCTGCTAAATCATGCTTCTCTTGCTCTGTTAGACTACCGTTATTATTAATCTCGTTAATTACGGCTTCAGCTGCTGCCTCAATATCATTTTTTGCCGTGTCTTGTGCACCATGTAGCGCATTACTCTCGTCAGTTACTGTTCCTGAAATACTGCTAATAGCGTTAACACCATCCGTTGTGTCTTGATTAACCTGCACAATGGTTGTGTCATTTTTAACCTTATTGGCCGCCGTCTCATAAGCAGTATTAACTTCGTTAATCAACTCATTTTGACGATTCGTACTCAAACCTGAGTCCTTAATTTGATCAATAGTACTTGTTTTGGCATTATCTAGCTTGGCAATACCATCATTCTTGGCTGCTTGTAACTTTGCTGCATCACCTACTGTAGTAATATCAGTTTTACCTGCATTCTCAGCAATTGTCACATCAGCAACACTCGTTGCTTGATTAATGTTACTCTTCGCATTTGTTGACGCTGTTTGAACTTGTTCTTTGTACGTATTCTTTTGCGCCGTCGTCAAACTTACGTTCTGATCAATCGCATCCGTTACAGTTGTTACTGCGGCATCAATGGCATTCAAAGCATCATTCTTGGCTGCTTGTAACTTTGCTGCATCACTTACTGTAGTAATATCAGCTTTACCTGCATTCTCAGCAGTTGTCACATCAGCAACACTCGTTGCTTGATTAATGTTACTCTTCGCATTTGTTGCCGCTGTTTGAACTTGTTCTTTGTACGTATCCTTTTGTGCTGTCGTCAAACTTGCGTTCTGATCAATCGCATCCGTTGCAGTTGTTACTGCGGCATCAATGGCATTCAAAGCATCATTCTTGGCTGCTTGTAACTTTGCTGCATCACTTACTGTAGTAATATCAGCTTTACCTGCATTCTCAGCAATGGTTACATCATCTGGCGTTGTTGCATGTTCAATATTATCTTTAGCTGTATTAGCTGCCTCGGTCACTTCAGCTGCTAAATCATGCTTCTCTTGCTCTGTTAGACTACCGTTATTATTAATCTCGTTAATTACGGCTTCAGCTGCTGCCTCAATATCATTTTTTGCCGTGTCTTGTGCACCATGTAGCGCATTACTCTCGTCAGTTACTGTTCCTGAAATACTGCTAATAGCGTTAACACCATCCGTTGTGTCTTGATTAACCTGCACAATGGTTGTGTCATTTTTAACCTTATTGGCCGCCGTCTCATAAGCAGTATTAACTTCGTTAATCAACTCATTTTGACGATCCGTACTCAAACCTGAGTCCTTAATTTGATCAATAGTACTTGTTTTGGCATTATCTAGCTTGGCAATACCATCATTCTTGGCTGCTTGTAACTTTGCTGCATCTTTAATGCTATTAAATTTAGTTTCACCATCTTGTTCAGCACTCAATGCAAAGTCATTACTTGTTGCCTTTCCAATTTCTACACTAGCATTAGTAAATGTTTCATTTATTTGATTCTCATAATCCGTTATTTGAGTACTATTTAAACCATCAATATTCTTAATATCATTAACTATATCTGTAGCCGCTATCTGCAATAATTTCATTGCATTATCTTGATTATCCGAAAGCGTAACAATATTATTTACATTATCTAAAAAGTTATTATAGATATCATTATTAGATGTATTTTGTGAAACATCATCCTTAAGCTCATTAATTATCGTATTATAACTAGTATTAATTTTGCTAATTAATGACGTCTTTTGATCAGATGTTAAATGAGTTAATTGATTGATATGATTCTTAGCATCATTTGCTGCTGTAGTGATTTTATCTTTATATTGTTGCGCCGTTAAAATACCTAAATCTCCTGAAACAACATCACTATTGACGAAGTTGAATGTTGCGTATAGATCAATCGTTGTACCAGGTATTAGTGTATTAATAACATCATTTGGAATTTCGAATGTAAATTTATAGCCTTTACCATTTGGATCTTTTATCATTGATGCTTGTGCAGCATAAAAAACCGTACTATCAATACCATTTTCTCGCCAATATGGACTATTCAATTTTTGACCAGCAAATTCAGTACCATTAATTGCAGCATGAATATATGCACCCGGTATATCCGTATAACCACTAACTTCTAGATATTTACCGTTTTCTTTAGTAACAGTAACTTGATCATTAACAATATTCACTTGGTCATTAGCTTCTACAAATTCCAATGTTGTGTCACTTGCATCACTACCCATTTGATTTAATAATGAAATTAAAGTATTCTCATCAGTCTGTGTTAGACCAATAATGTTTTTACTATCAGCATCTGTAACTGAAAGTTTACCATTACTTACAGTAAAACTAATTTTTTTAAAGGGACCAGTAGTCGTCTTATCCGTCTTTAAACGTACTTCAGATAAGCTAAAGCTTCCATTCTTAAACCATTGTGCTTTCGAATTTTTACCTAAGTGTAACAAAAAATCTTTAGGATTTTCAATTGAAACATTACCACCTATATCCAGTAAAATAATGTTACCTGTACCACTAGTTGCATCATCTAATATAATTTTAAAAGTATTACCCAACAATTTAGCATTTCCGGATATTTGAACTAATGTACCTGAAAATGTCCCCATATCATGACCATTAACTGTGAACGATGAGCCATAATTAGTGTTTAATTGTCCATTAATATAAACAGCTGTATTTGATGATTGTCCACTGCCACCATAACTGCTAATATTTCCCGTTACATTGATATTAACAGCACCACCTTCATGAATGTTTACGACAGTATTTTTATCTGTGATACTAATTGCAGCAACACCTTGGGATGAATTTTCACCTGCGTTAATGTTCAAAATACCACCATTTTCAACACTTAAGACACCACTACCTGACATATAGATTCCATTAACCTTATTACCCCATTCAGCGGAACCATTATTTCCGGTCCCATTATCGTGCGGTATTAAAGTAACGACTGCCCCTTTTTTAACCGTAATACCACTATTATTTCCCGTCATACGAATAACATTATCTTTAAAGGTCGATCCTTCAAAAACCGACCCTTCATCGAAAATAGTATAATCATTTGTACCAGTAAATTCCAAGGCTTGTTGTGAATTACCGACCTTTACGGTTGATCCATCAACTGGACTCACATAAGAGTTAACTGTCTTAATCGTATTTTTACCTTGAAAAATGACAGTTGTATTGTTACCAGCATAAACTAGTTGTGCCCCTGTATAACTTGTATTTTTGAATGTAATATTTGATTGTTTAGAAGCTAAAGCACTCGTATTAATAACACCATAATAAACCGTTCCATATAGATCAATATTTTCATAAGTTAAATTAAGCTGTCCTGTTGGATAGGCCCCTCTAAAATCAAGAGCATAACGTCCATCATCATTTGAACGAATTAACAGATTATTATTATCTCTAACAGCAATTGTTTGCGATCCACCACCTGTTGCAGTAATATTACGATCTATTATAATTTCATTAATATCTTTATTTTTTAATGCATTAACAAAATCCGTCCAATTTGAAACATGAATACTAGAAATAACTTGAGACTCAACTTTTGTATGTGGCACTGTGTTAACTTTTTGTATTTCAGTATCTGTAACAGATACTGAAATAGGTATCATACCACTATTCAAACTATCAGCCATTTGAGCTACTTGATGCACTACTATCGGTAACTGCTGTACTTGACGCACTACTATCGGTAACTGCTGTACTTGATGCACTACTATCGGTAACTGCTGTACTTGATGCACTACTATCGGTACTTGATGTACTACTATCTATAACTGCTATACTTGATGCACTATTGTTACTAGTAGCACCCGAAGATTCAAAATTAGTATTACTTGTTGTATCCGCATGTACACTATCAGCATTAAGTACTCCAGTTAACATAGCGGTGATTACGGATATACTAGCAAAAACCCAACGTTTGCCATCTTTATACATTTTGTAATGTGATTTTGAATTATTACTTCTCATAGTGAAATTATCTCCTCAAATTTATGTAACCAAATATAATTATGAACTATTAACTTGGAATTTGTCACTATAAAAATATAAAAAAAGTTTATTGTTTTTAAAAAGTATCTATTCTTAAATTAATTAAAATTATCTATAGAAAAATAATCAAATCAACCAGTTACTTATTTAATATGTTCAAGTCTTTAGAGATTTTTGCTTTACACTATTTGGTACTGAAAGCAGACCGGTTGGAACTAGTTTGCCAAACAAAATTTCTCTAGAAAGGGCTTCTAACATGGATAGGTATATCAAAATTTACTTGGAATTAAAGACACATATTAAATTAGCTGATCAAGCCCCGAAAGTGATGATCGCTGTCTTAAAAATGACATTCGACAACAAATTTGGCATCTAAAATTATCTTATGATAATTACCGTCCTAACTAAGCTTGTACAACATATTGCTTCACATGTTACTAATATATTTAATCAGCTAGCGATTCGCAAACAAAAATGCATCTGCTTACAATGTCATCGGACAGCACTAGCTGAATTTTCTAATATTAAACCCGGTGATCATTTCATGACGCATGTTAAACAAACAGTCGCCATGTCATTAAGTGAAAATATCATTCAGAAACGTCCAAGCCTGTAACATTTCGCCATACACTGTGATACGACAAGCACAAGGCCTCTTTACTTATAACAAAACAAGTTTTCATTATCTACCTCACCATATTGCTTTTGCTGATTTTAAGTCTGGCAACTTTGCGAAAAATAGTGGTATGAGCATGATTTTAATGGACAGTGCCACCCACTGCGTATTAGATATCATGCGTGAACGTGGCGATCATAGTACTAGCCATTACTTTGAGCAATGTTCAGCAGCAGCGCGTGCTACTGTTAAAACCATTATCGTTGATTTATTTAGTTCTTACCGCAATATAATTCATGACTTGTTTCCACATTACCAAATCATCGCAGATAGATTTGATATTGTTACAGAAGTTTACCTTGCACTATAACTATACATTCCGTATCCAAACAATGAAAACTATAATGCCGAATCACGAGCCTCTCGGCAATTAAAATGCTGTTGAAAACTACTTTTGAAAGACGAAACAAACTTTTAAACGACACCATTTTTCGAAAATGTCGAAACTACCGTTATGCCTATTTAACCGATCAAGAGGTCATCGATCGATTATTAACCTTATGATTTTTATCAAGACATCCTTTACGCCGTAAGATACAAAGATTTTGAACAACTGCAAATAGCTGTTACAACAAGTACGCAAGAACCTCGTTGCTAACATCTGCCTGAAACCATGAAAAAGGTCCAATGGACCATGCATAAGAACCTACCGAAAATTAAAAACAGTTTTATTTACCAGTTCTCAAACGTTCCTGTTAAAGGGACTAATAACAAAATTAAAGCCATTAAACGGACTACCTATGGTTTTCAAAACTTTAAAATGTTTCATTTGCGCATATTAATTGCTTTTAAAGATAGTTTTTATTCGCAAAGCTACAGATAAAAAGCAACCAAATTTATAAAAAAATCAGTTGCTTTTTGTTTAAGCCATTCAATTAAATAATTCTGACATCCGCACTAATTCACGAACAATTTTTGCAAACTCAACTAAATGATATACTAGCATCACACTAAACCTTCCTTCAAGGTTTAGTTTTTATTTTTTCTCTTCTTTTTATTGAATATCCCAAAACCACCTAATAAAATACTTAATATAGCAAATAAACTAGATACTATAACATTTTCCTTATTGCTTTGATTATTATTTACATTTGTTTGAGGTAACACCACTTTCTTATTATTGCTATCTGAGTATTGAAGTTGTTTATTTACCCTATGACCTAATGAATTTTGAACGACATCTTTTTGATTTTGATTAGTATTTATATTAATTCCACTACTAGTAGTATAATTACTAGTCATATTCATGCCATTACTATGGTGATTACTATCACTTTCTTGTATTTCTTTATAAACATAAACTATATCAATATCACCACTACTAAATAATCCATCAGAATTATTAGGCACATGAATTAAAACATAACCTGTAATTTGCTTACCTTGAGTAGTGTACCTAGTTCCTATTTTACCAGTTAAGGTATCACTTGTTGCAATTACATTACCATGTTGATCAACATAATGAATAATTATCTGACCATTTACAGCCCTGTTTAACACATACTTAATCGTGGTATCCTTCGTTGGATCCGTTGGTGTTATGACCGTTCCTGGCGCTAACTCATGGCCATCACTATCAACTGCCGTATAACCTGGTACTGCTGGCACTGTGACTGTCCCTACCTGGGTTGGATCACTATCATCATTTGGATAAGTGACTGGCGTTTGCGCAGGGAAGTTAGGATCATCTGATGTTGCTACTAAGGCTCCAACTGGGGCATACGTATACGTTACATCTGTCTGATCTGTTGTCACTGTTCCTGTACTATTGGCAGGTGTCTCGACTAAGACATAACCATTGATAACTGGGGCTGTTGTCGTATAGTCGTCACCTTGATTGTTTGTCATTGTTGTACTTGGTGCTAACTCATTACCTGCAGCATCAACATAATGCGTTACCACTTGTCCTGTCTTAGTAACTGGTACGTAATTAATCGTGGTATCCTTCGTTGGATTCGTTGGTGTTATGACCGTTCCTGGCGCTAACTCATGGCCATCACTATCAACTGCCGTATAACCTGGTACTGCTGGCACTGTGACTGTTCCTACCTGGGTTGGATCACTATCATCATTTGGATAAGTGACTGGCGTTTGCGCAGGGAAATTAGGATCATCTGATGTTGCTACTAAGGCTCCAACTGGGGCATACGTATACGTTACATCTGTCTGATCTGTTGTCACTGTTCCTGTACTATTGGCAGGTGTCTCGACTAAGACATAACCATTGATAACTGGGGCTGTTGTCGTATAGTCGTCACCTTGATTGTTTGTCATTGTTGTACTTGGTGCTAACTCATTACCTGCAGCATCAACATAATGCGTTACCACTTGTCCTGTCTTAGTAACTGGTACGTAATTAATCGTGGTATCCTTCGTTGGATCCGTTGGTGTTATGACCGTTCCTGGCGCTAACTCATGGCCATCACTATCAACTGCCGTATAACCTGGTACTGCTGGCACTGTGACTGTTCCTACCTGGGTTGGATCACTATCATCATTTGGATAAGTGACTGGCGTTTGCGCAGGAAAGTTAGGATCATCTGATGTTGCTACTAAAGCTCCAACTGGGGCATACGTATACGTCACATCTGTCTGACCTGTTGTCACTGTTCCCGTACTATTGGCAGGTGTCTCAACTAAGACATAACCATTGATAACTGGGGCTGTTGTCGTATAGTCGTCACCCAAAACGCCATTAGTCGTCGTACTATTTTCAATTTCACTGCCATTTTCATCAACATAATGCGTCACCACAGTACCATCTGCTTTAACATAAGTTAATGGTGTATCCTCACCTGGATTATCAATCGATACTACGGTACCTGGCGCTACTACGGTACCACTATGATCAATAGCAATGTAACCTGGTACATCCGGTACGGTCACTGACAACACCTTACTTGGATCATTTGGGTCATTTTCGTACGTCATGTCACCCGGATTTGGAAAATCAGGATCTGTTGAACTAATGATTACATGGCCAACTGGTTCATAAATATAGTTAACATCAACATTGCCATTTTCAAACTTACCAGTACTGTTTGCAGGTATTGCTTTTAACACATAACCATTAATAACTTTAGCATCACTAGTGTATTCATCACCAGTTCCTCCTGTTGTCATATCTGAATCAGACAATTCATTACCATTTTCATCAACATAATGAACTGTCATTGTACCAGTATCACGTTGATAAATAATTGGTGTATTAACAGCTGCATCAGCTGGCGTAATAACCGTCCCTGGTGCTAATTTACTGCCATCGACATCATAAGCTGTGTAACCTGGTACTTCTGGTACCGTAACTGTACCAACCTGAGTTGGATCATTATCATCATTTGGATAAACAACATTATCTATATTTGGAAAATTAGGATCCGTTGAACTAGGCACCAATGCACCAACGGGCTCGTATACATATGTCACATCTGTTTCATCATTAGTAATTGATCCTGTGGCATTTTCAGGAACAGAATCTAAGACATAACCATTAATAACTTTAGAATCAGATTGATAATTGTCACCAGTATTCCCTTCAATAATGACAGAATTGTCAATACTATTGCCTGCTTTGTCTACGTAATGAACAGTCACTTTACCTGTATCTCGCACATAATGTATGTTCGTATTTTCACCACGATTTGCTGGTGTAATGACAGTACCTGGATCTAATTTATTACCATCAACACCATACGCTGTGTAACCTGGTACTTCTGGTATCGTGACTGTGCCAACTTTTGTTGGATCACTAGCATCATTAGGATATGGTACTGCGTCAACCCCTGGGAAATCAGGATCATCTGATGTGGCAACTAATGAACCAACAAGTGCATACTTATAGGTGACCGTTGTCCCCGCCTTATCAATAACACCAGTTGCATTTCCCGGCTGAGCCGTTAAATAATAGCCATTAATAACCGGAGATTGTGTTTCATAATTATCACCCGTATTTCCATTAATAATGGTTTGATCTTTTAATGAATTATCATCTTGATCGACATAGTTAACCGTGACTGTACCAGTATCACGTCGATAAATTATATTTGTATTTTCACCCGGATTAGTTGGTGTAATAACCGTTCCCGGTAGCATTTCATTACCATCAGCATCAAATGCTGTATAACCTGGTACTTCTGGCAACGTCACTGAACCGACAGTCGTAGCATCATTGGGATTATTTGGATAAGTAATTGTCCCTGCATTAGGAAAATCATCATCAGGTGAACTAATGACAACTTGACCAATTGGTTCATAAGTAACCACTTGGTTAGAGTCTTGACTATCCTCTGTCAAATCATTAACCGCATCAATCTTACTAGTATCCGCATAATAACCATCTACTACAGGAGATGATACTTCATCAAAAGAAGTATCATCATTAACTGCTTGCCAATCTCCTGTTGATAATATTTCTCCCGTAACTTTATCAACAACAACATCACGATTAAACGTCACAGCATCTTTAGCAGCAGGTGCTGCCGTCGTCCCATCAGCAAATTGATAGTTAATTGTCTGTGAAACATTATGAGATACAGAATTAAAATCCGTCCCAGAAGGATAAACTGGACTATTAGGATCATCCGTATTAATTGGACTACCAGGGACTACCGGATTAGCTGCATTAATTGTCACTTGTCCGTGAACTAAAGTAATATTAAATTCCTGATCCACCAATTCATCATTATCATAGACCAAGCCTGGTGTTAACTCATTATTTTGTAACTCATATCCTTGATTTAGATAACCATTTATTTTTTCACTTGCATCATAATCAATTGACTCGCCAGGTAAACCATTAATTTCCTCAGTTTCAAGTTCTTGACCTGTCGTACCATCTATAAAATGAATGAGTGCATTTTCACTACCATAATAATCAAAACTAGTTATTTTAAATAGATGTAAATTTTTTGCCCAACCAGTTGAAGCGGACATCATAAAAGCAGCTAAATTATTATCATAATTATCAATATCAATTGTTTTACGCCATGTTAAAACACCACTACTAGTATCATAGGTTACAATTAATTCATGTGTTGTACCGTCATAATTTATTGTAAAATCATGATATTGTCCATCAACAGCATCATTACCAATGACTTGATATCCATCTTCACCTTCATTTTGGGCTGTTTCTGGCCACCATACTTCAGGATAAGCATCATTATCGTTTGGATGCTTATATGTTGTCGTAACAAAGCCACCAAATGGTTCACCATTCGTATTAGGATCTGCTGATGTTCCAAATTGATCTGAAGCAGAGGTAGCATCAGGATTAGGATTTGCAGCATCATTATGCCAAGTGTCTAATTTAAACCCAACTGCATGTTCTAGATTTCCCATACCATTACTACCACCAGATACACCAATATCTGAGGTATTACCATTATGAAATGCCATACCGATCCCATCAGCACCATTAGAATCATCACCCAAATTAATTTGCCCAACCAACTGGAAACTTTGGTTTAAATCAATTTTATTCTTTAATGTGAAATTTCCAACCTTATCATTTTCATCTGGTACAAGAGTAACAACACCCGTTTCCGCATCATAGGTGGCATCCCCATCTAAATCAAAATAATCCAAAAAATTTTCTTTAGTCACATGTGTTATCTCATTAGCCTTTAGGCCTACTCTTTTCAAAAAAGTTTGATAAGAAACTGAAACCGTGCTATTTTTTGAAACATGTTGCTTTTTTATTTCTGCTTTTTTAGCTTGTCGTTCAGTTTTTGTAACATTATTTGTTACATTAATAGGCTCACTTGATTTTTGAATTTGGTTGTTCTCATTTACAATATTTTTATCGCTGGTCTGTGAGGCTGATACTTCATTACTTTTACTTACTTCACTGCTACTAGCTTGTGAGGCTGATGCTTCATTACTTTTACTTACTTCACTGCTACTAGCTTGTGAAGCTGATACTTCATTACTTTTACTTACTTCACTGCTACTAGCTTGTGAGGCTGATACTTCATTACTTTTACTTACTTCACTGCTACTAGCTTGTGAAGCTGATACTTCATTACTTTTACTTACTTCACTGCTACTAGCTTGTGAGGCTGATACTTCATTACTTTTACTTACTTCACTGCTACTAGCTTGTGAGGCTGATACTTCATTACTTTTACTTACTTCACTGCTACTAGCTTGTGAGGCTGATGCTTCATTACTTTTACTTACTTCACTGCTACTAGCTTGTGAGGCTGATACTTCATTACTTTTACTTACTTCACTGCTACTAGCTTGTGAGGCTGATACTTCATTACTTTTACTTACTTCACTGCTACTAGCTTGTGAGGCTGATGCTTCATTACTTTTACTTACTTCACTGCTACTAGCTTGTGAGGCTGATACTTCATTACTTTTACTTACTTCTCCACTAGTTTGTATATCTGATACATTAGTATCAGCTTGAACTACACTATTCATTGCTACAATACCAGTTCCCATAGATACAGTCATAATAGTTCCAAATAACCAACGTTTACCAGCCTTATACATCTTATAATGTAATTTTGCATTCATTATCAAAACCCCCTATATTATTATAGTAATGTGCAATTTCTTAATTACACCTTAAATATAACACATTATTATTATTAAATAAAAAGCAAAGCTTGAAAAGTACATAACATCTCTAAAAATCAATGAACAATCACAAGTTAAAATTTTCCAAAGGCAATAACAAAGCAAAAAATTTTAACCTTTATAATGATATATACCGTAAAAAACTTACTGATCTTAAAGTCGCATATAAATAATTAAGGTATCACCCTAAAAACCTCAAAAAAATTAAAATGAAAATAGCTTTTTAATATGTTTTCAAAAGAAGTACAAATTGAAACTGTCACAAGGTATTTTGCCTTACAAAATACAAGAAAAATTTTGAACTAAAGGCATAAATACTATTCTTAATTTAAATTAAAAAACTTAGTAAGTATGATATAAAAGACGCTAGTCGAAGTAATAAAAATTAATAATATTCACTTAAAATAAAGGTAATTTAAAGGAAATTTGATGATATCTTGAGCAAATAGTTTCACCTCTAGTAACAACTAAAAATTTCATATGCTTAGCCTAGTTATTATTTGAAAATGATAAAAGTCCTGGAATTAGGACAACTGAAGCCTAATAAACAGAAACAAAAGAAAACTATGACTAAACAAGAAAAAAATTACAAAACGGTAGTAATAACTATGCTAAAACAATAATTAAAGTTAAAAATCCTTCAGGTGGCTGAAATTTCCAACAGTAGTTATCGTTGTGCCACCCAGAAACTACATAATCAAATCTTTAATACCAACCGTTAAAAATCATAAACATGGAAATGAACGACATTCTTTGTACTACGTTTAATCGAATAACTCGTAAATATAATTTAGAC
The DNA here is from genome assembly GCF_058107185.1 of Weissella sp. ESL1177. Taxonomy (NCBI): domain Bacteria; kingdom Bacillati; phylum Bacillota; class Bacilli; order Lactobacillales; family Lactobacillaceae; genus Weissella; species Weissella sp. ESL1177. The sequence continues at coordinate 835,151 of NZ_CM176591.1, forward strand.
GTTAGCAAAAGTTGGTCACATTGTACAAATCCAAGTTAAACATTAATTTATAAGGGATCGTCCTTATCAGTAAGTACTTACAGATGTTACAGAAATTTGTTAGGGATCAGGTGCAATTTCTAGACGAGCATGTTATAAGGTATGTATTGATATAGTAACGAGATTATTATTTGAAATATTAATCTTTATTAAAACTGCCGATTCTGTTATAAAAACATTAAATGAACTATTGCATAATATACCAACGTTAAACTATCATTTAACAGTTCACTATAATTAGATATTTAAATATAAAAATCATTAATATATATTGCGTTTAGTTGGCAATTTCGTATTTAAAAGTATGATTAACAAATCGACTTATCTATGTGTACAGCTATGGCAGAAAGTTTCTCTCTTATCTTGACAGTAAGAGTCGTTCATAACAATTACTATCAAAGCTATGACAAGTTAAAAATTTTCGTCACTAATTATATCTAATCTATTACTACAACAATGAACAGAGCCAAATAAAATTGGTCGAAAAACAATTTAATACTAAAATTTTCCTAACCAATTAGACATTTAATCATCCCTTCAATTTTGACTTCAACCATATAATGTTTTTAATTACAATCTTAAATATACTTAATAAATAATCATTCATAATTCACTTTTCAACCTTCTTATTTATTTTAAATATATTTTCACAAAACACCGTTCCCACAAAATTATCATTCCACAAATTGATGATTAACATTATGATGCTGATACAAAATATCCTGTTTATTCTAATTTTCATTCCTTGAATTTACAATATAATTGGAACAATTCCCAAAAAATAATGATCCATGATTAATGCTTCTGAAAACATGTTGATTTTAACAAACACTTCATATAAAAATTAAAAGCCTTTCCTTTAGAATAATCATCCACATTCTCCGTTTAAATAGTCTCCATCATTGATGGTAATTATCCTAATTTATTTATCAATCTAATACAGGACTTATACAATGATTTTGAATGCTTAAATTATATTTTTAACACAATAATAATTAAGTCACTTAACTATTATGCTATACTGTTAAGTGACTTAATTATTGAAGGAAGATAACACAGTGTCTACGAATACTTTTTTTAATCATTTTAATCAATTTATGATTAAATATGATAATTTAAAAACTAACCAACACATTATTGATGGATTTAATACTGCGGAAATTCACACGATTGTTACGATTGGTAAAAATAAGAATATCAGTCTTAATAAATTAGCCACTAAAAGACAAATATCTAACAGTGCAGCATCACAATTAACTAGTAAATTGGAATCAAAGGGGATTATTAAAAAAATTCGACTAGAATCAAACATTAAAAAATCAGCATTAGTATTAACCCAAGAAGGAAATGAAATTTTTAAAAAACACCAAAAGCAACAACAATATTTAGAAAATAGATTACAAGAGATTCTATCTAAATTTTCTGATGAGGATCTTAACTTGATAATTAAACTAATGGATGAAGTTGAAAATGCTTGGGACTCTTTGCCTTGGAAAGATTAAAATATAAAGGATAGCAACTGATATGAAACATTTTAACATTCAAAAAAAAGCTTCAGCTATTGATGAGGTTATTGATATACAACTCGAAAATTTACCTCCTCTAACCAACGTAGAAATAGTAGTGCGTACAGTATCTCCATACTACTGTATTAATGCACCAAAAAAAATAAGTAAAAATAGTAAATGGAAATCAAGGAATACGTTTCGAAGTAATAGTAATGGATTAGTTAATTTAAATACTTTCCCTAGTTTATCTGGTACTTATACAGGTATTTACCCTATGGGGGTCTTAACTTTTTTAATTCCTTTTGAAAAAAAGCATCTCAATAATAAAGAAAAAAGTAATACAACACCTTTAAATGAATTTTGTATTTTTGAAATTACTGCATTAATTAATGATAAAATTATAGATCAGTGTCGTATTAAACGCTTTTTCATCAATAAAAAAATTAAACATAAACTATTAGAAAAAAATACATTTAAAGCTAGATTTTTCTACCCAGAAAATGAATCTAATCTACCTGTAATTTTAGTACTAAGTGGTAGTGAAGGTGGTATTGAAAAAGCGCAAGCAATAGCACAACTATTAGCTAATCACGGTTTTGCAACACTAGCAATTGGTTATTTTAGAATGGAAAATTTAACAAATAATTTAAGTCAGATTCCATTAGAAATAATTGAAGAATCCATATCATTTTTAAAATCTCAAAAAATAATCAATAACAGATATATTGGTATTTACGGTCGATCAAAAGGAGCAGAATTTGCTTTACTTGCAGCAAGCTATTTTAATGAAATTAAATGCGTTGTGGTTAATTCACCTTCAAATATAGTTTATGAAGGCATTAGTAGTAAAGGATTACCAACGCGAACGTCATCATGGTCGTATAAAGGTAAGCCTATTAGCTATTTTCCGTTCATATTTAAAAATTTTATTTTTGCTAAACTTACTCATAAAGAATTTCCTATGGTAAATGAAAATAGTCCTTACGAAATTCCTGTTGAACAAATCAATGGTAATATTCTATGCATTGCATCGTCAAAAGATGAAATTTGGAATGCATTACAAGCAAGCAAACGAATTCAAAAAAGATTAGCTCAACATAATTTTCAACATCAATTTAATTCACATTATGTTGAAAATGCAGGACACATGTTGACGGTTCCATTCCAACCTAATAACCGATACAAAGATACAGATAAAAAGCTGACTATGATTGATACTTATGAAACATGGAATAGTACTATTTCGTATTTTAAAAAGAACCTTAATTAGTTAATTTATATTAATAAACTAAACCCCTTAAGTTGACATAATTATAGCTAATCGTTAAACGCTACTGATAACAGAATTATATTAATTGAACAATCTAAATATTAAACAGATTAATTTTTATAAATTTAGCTGTTTTTGTGTATAATTTTGAAAGTAAAGCCTATCTTACGAAAGTAATTAATATGCGTAAACGAAATAGCTTAAAATCACGGAAACCTTTAATGGCTTTAATTTTGTTATTTGCTACCTCAATAGGACCGTCTTAGAACAGGTAAATAAAACTATTTTTAATTTCTGGTAGGTGCTTACACAAGGTCCATTGGGCCTTTCTCATGGTTTTTTCAGGTAGTTGGTATGAAAAAAAAGGATCGACAGAACTTACGTATCTATTGTGATAGTTGTTTGTAGTACTGTAAAATCTTTACGGTAAACATCGTATAGTATATCTTGCTAAAAGTTATAGGCTGCTCGCAGTTCTGGTGATAAAACTAATAAATGATTAACATCTTCTTGATCCATTAAATTAATTGGGTATATTGATAGTTACGAAGCTTTCGAAAAATGGTGTCGTTTAAAAGTTTGTTTCGTCTTTCAAAAGTAGTTTTCAACAGTATTTTAATTGCCGAGAGGCTCGTGATTCTGCATCATAGTTTTCATTGTTTGGATACGGAATGTATAGTTATTAGTGCACGGTAAACTTCTGTTACAATATCAAATCTATCTGCGATGATTTGGTAATGTGTAAACAAGTCATGAATCATACTGAAGTAGATAATGAAAACAGTAAAAAGTCGCCTTGTGCTTATCACATCACAGTATGCGGCGAAATATTATATAGGCTTGGTCAATATGTTCTAACTAATATATTCACTTAATTCCATAGCGGCTGCTTGTTTAACATTATTCATGATATGATCACCTGATTTAATATCAGAATTTTTAGCTATTGCTATCACATGACATTGTAGGCAGATATATTTTTATTTAGCAGACTAGTTGGAACTAGTCTGTTTTTTGTTCTTGTCATAAATTATATAAAAAACAAAGAAAAAGGGACTGATAGCTAATCTGACAGATTAGCTATCAGTCCCAAATATTGTAGAACCGTAATTATCAAAACTTATGGAGTTTATTATGCTTTACAAAAATTTAAATTGAATACGTTGATATACGACTAGGGGTTCAGCAATTATCTTTAGCCGTAGACTAGTATTAAAAAATTTGTATCGATTTATACTAAAATAGCATTAATAATAAAACAAATAATATAGATTATATGTATTTAAATATATATAAGCAATTAAACGGTGTGTCAATAATAGAGCTTCACTTTCTAGATTACTAATAAGAAATATTTATCTGTATTTTTTATTTATTGTTATATATAAAAAACAGACTAGCTTCAACCCAGTCTGTTTCATATAATTCCTTTAAATAAAAGGGAAGCTCAATGCGGATAAGCACCATATTAATATTTTATTAGAATTAAGGGTAAGCACATTGTATTTGATAAACACTATTCTAAAACATAATTGCCATTGTAAAAAAGATATGCACCACAAGGTTTAGCAGCCAGAATTATCTTACGATAACTACTAAATCTACCTACTATAATTATTTACTGAATATAGTCGAGAAAACCTCTAAAACTTTCGAAGACATTGTTTCATGTGCCCATCAACATCTTTTATTAAATGTATATTCAAAACAAAAATTACTAAGCTTAAAATCTTAATTTTGTCTTTATATTTAGAACCGATTTATTTTCACTTTTCAGATTCATAATTTTTTAAAAGTAAACCAACTTTTTGTGTTAATACTTTTTTTTGAATGTTTTTAAGTTTCTGTGGTTCCTGAAGTAAGTTTGGATTTTTATTTATTTCTTTCTGAAGGCCTACCTTAACATCAACAGTTAACTCATTTTGGAATTGTTCAGATCTTAATCTTCCCATGACTGACTTTATCTTTTTTTCATTTAAAAGATACCAATTATTACCAATGTCATAACTAATAACTTGCCTTTCTATTTGGTTTTGATTGGTAATACCCGCAAATAAAATGCTAACTAATTTATTTGTATATTTATATCGATAATTATTGGTTATAAGCCTATTTTCCTTCGTATTTGTTTTATTAACAATGACCTTTTTATCTTTGTTCATAATAATATTATTTTTTAAGTTAATTTTATTTTTGGTAATAAAAATATGATATATTTTTCGCCCCTCATTAACTTTTTTTATAACCATAATATGATTACCATGGATACTAGTAATTGGCGCTATTTGCGAAACAACCATATTATTCTTCAATTTAGTAGCATAATGGTACTGCGAATCTAACAACAAACTAACTTGAACTATAACTAGTAAGACGATGCCAATACTTCCTAAAACGTTATAATGTTTATAAAAACTAATTATGACTGCAAAAAATAAAATAATCATTAGCAGAATTAACATTATTATCCCTTCTTTCCAAGATGATTACTTAAGAACATTGCTGGAATAACCCCTAAAAATGTGCCGATACTTGTCCAAATGAAAGCAGTTTGATAGGCATTATTTAATGCCGTATTTGTTGCAATATTATTGCCAACAATACTTTGAATTACACCCGCTAAAACAGCTGTTGCAACAGATCCACCAATATTTTGGGCCATACGTGTGACAACCGTTGCTTGCGGAACCAAGTTCTCAACTAATCCGGTATAGGCATCTGACATAATTGGAATTGTAATGCCACTTCGTGTAAGTCCCATTAGAAATAGGATAAATAATACTAACCATTCAGCAGTGTCGGCTGTAAAAAACACAAAGGGCAGTGTGAACATTGCCGATCCAATTAATGAGATAATGACGACCCATTTAGCGCCATACTTATCAGTTAATATACCAACTAATGTCCGCGTAACGAGCATACCTAATCCTTGTGCCACTAAGTAAATTCCCGCCCAAATAACACTTAGATGCCGAATATTTTGCAAATAAAGAGGTAAAATAAACATAACACCATTAACTGTTAAACCAGATAAAAAAAGTAATGCGGTTGAAGCTGAAAAATTAGTATTGCGGAAAAGGTCTAAAGAAATAAGAGCTTTATACGGCCGTTTAATCGCATATATAATATAAATAACTAAACTATCAATTCCTAAGAATACTGGCAATAAAACAGATAATTTACCAAAAATATTATCAGTACTATAGTTTGTAATTCCAATCACAATACCTGCAAAAGTTCCAGTAATAAAGATAAAACCAAGCAGATCGAATTTTTCACCTTTTGACATCGGACTAAACTTAGGTAAAATTAAGATAACCGCTATTAATGCAATTAGTACTAACGGTATGTTAATATAAAATAGCCAATGCCAATCCAGATATTTAATTAAAAAGCCACCGATTGTTGGCCCTAAGATTGGTGCAAAAACAATTGGTAACCCAATAAGAGACATTAATCTACCGAGATTTTGTCCGTTTGCGGCTCTAATACCTAATGCACTCATACTAGTTACAATAATTCCTGCTCCTGCACCTTGAATAATTCTACCAATTATTAACGCTGGTACAGATTCAGCAATACCAGAAACTAACGATCCAATCATAAAGGTGATTAATGATACTTCTTGAAGTAAGCGACCAGAAACCTGATCTAATAACCAGCCAGCCAATGGTACAGTTAATCCCAGTGCTAGTACATAGGCCGTAGTTATCCATTGCATTACATTGACTGTCGAATTTAAATCTCGCATAATTGTATTGATACCAACATTTGTCATAGTTGTGTCCAACATTGGTACAATTGCTCCTAAAACAAGCACTGTTCCAATTTTAACGGTTGAAGGATAGTCTTTTTCTGTAATTACTGAGGTTTTCATTGTTTCATCCTTTCTATAAGGTACTTAAAGTACCTTAACAATAATACTACTCCTATTATCAATGTCAACTTCAATTTTCGAGATTAAAATTTAAATTACAAAAAATACATGGGAGGCCCTATTATATGGAAAAACCACATCGTCGACGAGGACAAGAACTAGAAAATGCAATATTAAATGCAACATGGAAAATGCTTCTTGAAAAAGATTATGCTAATATAACTATGGATGACATTTCAAAAGCTGCTCACACTAACAAAAATACAATTTATCGTAGATGGAAAACTAAATTAGATGTGATAGGAGCAACGCTAGAAAAAAATGTAGTAATTAAAAAATTAACATTACCAAATACTGGTAGTTTACGAGAAGACCTTATTGAGCTCTTAGCAACAGGCATACCAGTAGTCGACTTAATAGGCATTAAAAATATTAAGGAAATTGCACGTGATAGGCTAATTGCTATTCGGCATATAAAGCCCTTTTCACCTGAAAGAGCAACTGAAAAAGCCAAAGAATTGTCAACCAACAATTTTACTATACAATACATTATAGGTATATTGAATCAAGCGTATGACCGTGGTGAGCTATCATCTAACCCACAAACGTTTGAAATCACCATCTTAAATTTACCTATTCTACTTGTACTAGCATATATAATTAGTGAGAATAACTATAATACACAAACAGTTAATTTTTTGGTAGATAATATTTTGTTGCCTGTGTTCACTGCCCAATAAGTATGACTTCTTTGCTTAAAAAAATTGAACATTCTTATCCTCTGACTTATTTAAATATCTTACATAACAGTATTTTTATTCAAACATTAATATTCAATACAACAGAGTGTTAAATTATTACATCAAACTGTTGTAATATCAAAGTATATAGTTAATGAATGATATAGTTAGGATCGTATTAAGCAAATTATCCATATGATTATGGTAACTCATCTAACTACTTTTTTAGAACAAATTTGCAATTATTCTATTATCAACATAAAAACGCTAGTTTTATGAATCTTTTTATGAATTTACTCACTAAAAAAAGCGAATCTGATAAAAAATGTTCTACAATCTTGATATACTTATCCATGTTAGAGGTCCTTTCAAAGAAATTTTGTGAAACAAACTAGTGGGTGGGTGGTTGTTTGTTTTTTGGTGCTTATAAATGAATTATACAAAAACAACAAAAAAAGCACTAATGACTAATCTGTCAGATTAGCTATCAGTACCAAATATTATAGAACCGTATTTTGTAAGGTGGTATACATTGAGACAGATTCAATTTGTACTTCTTTTGAAAACATAGTAAAAACACCGTAAGTTTTGGAAATTACTCCAATTTACGGTGTTCAGTTCAGGCTTTTTTAGTGCGCTCTTTTTTAAGTGAACAATAACTTTGACTGCTTGTAGGAAATAATTCTGTTATCAGTACTATTTAAAAGCTATTGTAGATGATGGCATAAAATAATTAAAAAACCACTAGCTATGCAAACCTAAGATAGCTAATTTTTCTGACTGAATTTAATCAATACTACAATTCAAGTTACTAACACCTAAAAAATTAGAAAGTGATAGGCTAAAAGTAATTTCGTACGCAAATGTTAGAATCAAGAATAGATAAACGGTTTCTACTGAAAAGTTACATTTTTATTTTTTGCTGTTGCTCATTAAAGAAATTTAACTATATAATTTTTTTAATGAGCTAATATCCATTTGTAGGCTTGAATAACTGGATTGCTGCTTTGGACATCTGGCTTAATTTTGTCATTGAACAGTACCTGACCGTTATTTATTCTTATTTTACCAACAGTTATATTTATCTGGGCACCATTATACATAGTGTCAGTATCATTGACACTAGTATACCCGGCAGTTTCAGTACCAAAACTTTTAACATTTGTATTAGTTTGTAACGCTAAAGCCGTTAATTCACCTGAGCTAGCAGTTCCCTGATTTAGAATTACTGCAACAGGTATATCTTTAAATTTTTTTATCTTGCCCAAGTCCACTTTTGTTCCCATGTTCTCAACGACACTTCCCTTGAGAGTCACTTTTGTATGGTCGCCCGTTGAAGTAATTATCTCGAATAATTTACCACTTGGAATAACTGGAGAGATTCCCGCTAACATGGGGCCAATATCACCACCACCGTTATTACTAAGATCAATAATTATTCCGTTGTACTTTTGTATAATCAACCTATGATAAATAGTTGTCGCATATTTTTTTGCTTGTGCCGATGAACCAATAAAATCTGGCAAATGAACGTATAAAATATTATTTTTAACCTTAAAAGTTGGAGCTTTATAATGTATAATTTCTTTTTTAATTTCTTGGAGCGTTGATATAGAAGAATGTTTACCACCCTTAATTTTTAAAGCTTGATTCAGCAGAGGATACATGTCTTTATATGTGCTTTTCTTTGATATCTCACTGCTAAGCATTTTTAATCTAGTTTTCTGATTACGATTTGTTGTATGAATACCTTTAGAAGTTATTTTATTAAAAGCGAACATTGCATCTCTTTCGGGAGTTGGTGGAACAAGATAGAAACCAAAACTTGGGCCATATTGATATACTACGTATATTCCTCCAGAAACAAATAGTAACAATGCAACTACAAATGAAACAATGAACTTTCTATGTTTTTTCACGAAACTTTCCTCTCATTTTAAATGATATAAAATATAACGGTTTAATTTTATCATACACAAAGGTGCTCCAAAAAAAAATTATAATTATCATTTAGAAAAAAATGAAAAAACAGAACCATACGTTGGTGCCATATCAACTTTAATACGTTTTGTACAGATATTTCTAGACCAATCAGCACCGTTCCCAAGATATTGATATTTACTTTTACTGAAACCCCATTGTGCGCCAGAATGCCAGCAACAAATGATGTACATTGTCCTGATGGATAGCCACCATTACCACTATTAAAGCCAGCAATTTCGGCGCTTTTAACAGCACTCAAGTTAGTATCGCCAGAATTTCTGGTTATTGGTCAAATTGTACTGATAGCAGAATTATTTAATTAAATAGCTTAAACATTAAGCAGCTGAATTTTTCATAAATTTAGTTGCTTTTTGTCTGTAGCTTTGCGAATAAAAACTATCTTTGAAGGCAATTAATATGCGCAAACGAAACATTTTAAAGTTTCGAAAACCATAGGCAGTCCGTTTAATGGCTTTAATTTTGTTATTAGCCCCTTCAACGGGACCGTTTGAGAACGGGTAAATAAAACTGTTTTTAATTTCTGGTAGGTGCTTACGCAAGGTCCGTTGGGCCTTTTTCATAGTTTCTGGCAAATGTTGGAAACGAGTTTCTTGCGTATTTGTTGTAACAGCTATTTGCAGTTGTTCAAAATCTTTATATCGTACGGCGTAAAGGATGTCTTGATAAAAATTATAAGCTGAACGTAGCTCTGGTGATAAGGTTAATAATCGATCGATGACCTCTTGATCGGTTAAATAAGCATAACGATAGTTTCGACGCTTTCGAAAATCAGTATAATTCAAAGTGGTTTCATCTTTCAAAAGCAGTTTCCAATATCGCTTTAACTGGCGATAAGCTCGTGAATCTGTACCATAGGATTTCATCGTTTGGATACGTGTTTGGTTTAATGCACGGTAAACTTGTGTGACAACATGAAATCTGTCGGCGATGATTTGAGCGTGTGGAAACAAGTCATGAATTATATTGCGATAAGGACTAAATAAATCAACGGTAATGGTTTTAACAGCAGCACGCGCTGCTGCTGAATATTGCTCAAAGTAATGGCGAAGACTATGATCGCCACGTTCACGCATGATATCTAATACGCGGTAGGTTGTACTGTCCATTAAAATCATGCTCATACCACTATTTTCCGCAAAGTTACCAGACTTAAAATCATCAAAAGCAATATGCTGAGGTAGATAATGAAAACTTGTTTTGTTGTAAGTAAAGAGTCCTTGCGCTTGACGCATCACAGTGTGTGATGAAATGTTATAGGCTTGGGCGATATGTTTTTGGCTAACATTTTCACTTAACTCCATGGCAGCTGCTTGTTTAACATTCGTCATGATATGATCACCTGATTTAATATCAGAAAATTCAGCTAGTGCTGTTCGATGACATTGTGGGCAGATGTATTTTTGTTTGCGAATCGCTAGCTGATTAAATATATTGGCAGCACGAGAGGCGATATGTTGGACGAATTTCATGCCATTCTTATTCATTAAACAAGCACAATGTGGACAATAATTATCATAAGATAATTTCAAATGCCAAATTTGTTGTCGAACGCCATTTTTTAAGACCGTGGTCATCACCTCCGAGGCTTGATCATCTAATTCAATACGTGTGTCTTTAATTCCGAGTAAAATCTTGATATACTTATCCATGTTAGAGGTCCTTTCAAAGGGATTTTGTGAGACAGACTAGTGGCTGCTGGTCTGTTTTTTTGTGTTTATAAATGAATTATACAAAAACAACAAAAAAAGCACTAATGACTAATCTGTCAGATTAGCTATCAGTACCAAATATTGTAGAACCGAATTTCTAGGTGTAGTATCCCTAGATAATACTAAATTACTACCCAAGGCTTGTCTATTAAACTAAACAGGTTCATCGATAAACAAACATAAGAACTTCTAATTGCACTAACTGTGAGTGAACGGCTACCAAAAGTGAAATAAGGCCCATTTTGCAATGTTTGGTTAGCAAGTTTGTTACCTTTTGCATCGGCTGCAACAAGCGAACCAGCGAAAATCTGTTGTTAATAACATTTCCTTGACAACTTTTATTTTTTTAAGCACATATTGTTTAATTGTTATATTATATTTTCTTTAAATTTATTATTTAAATACCACTCTGAATACTCAAAATAACAACTTAAACCTCTTAAACTCAACTTATATGTAATATGCTCTAAAATATAAGTTCGCATTTTTTCGGCTAATGATGAATTATTGTTTTTAAATTTCTTATATGCAATTTTATTCGTAGCTACTTTAAAAATATGTTCAAATTTTCTTATACATGTTATTCATAGTAGCTACCCTCTTTTTTTAAAAATAGTTTTATTTCATCATAGTGTTGATTAATCAAATCCGAATTATATTTCTTTTCTTGATCACTATTTTTGACGTGTTGCCATAATATAGATGCAACTTTCATAGAAGTATTAAACTTATTGGATAATGGATCTTTCCTAAAATCTTTCACAAAATTGTTCCATTGGTACGTGTTTTCTTCGTTATTTTTTGATAAATCTATAAAACTTTTGTTTTCATAAGCATCTATCAAATCTTTAACAGTTGCTTTTTTATCATTCAATTGTTCAATTTCTCGCATTTTAATTCCCATTGGTTTAGTAAATGAAAATTTTTGAACTTCGTAATATTGGCAAAAGAAATTTCTCGCTTCACTGTTTAAACTAAAACCTGAATCTAAAATTGGAGTCGATAGTGAAATTCTGTTTGAAGAAATTTTTTTTTGGTATTTCACTTTCTTTTTCTGATAGGTTTGATTTGTTTAATAGATGTTCCATCTAGAAAACTAACTATATATTTTGTTAATTCATATTTTGTTCCGTAAGATGGTAATTTATATGTTCTACAAATTTCCTGTAATTCTGTTTTATACCAATAATATTTTTGAAATTCATCGGAATTCATATGTTTATTAAATCTGGGCCTTTTCATTTTTAACTCCTTTTTAAATTTATAATTTTATTTCTATGCTAATTTTGTTTGTTGCTTTCTAAACACATTTTTACTCCTTTACAGCTATTTTCTCAAATATTATACTTTTTCAACTAAATAATATTCTATTGATTTAAAATGGATTTCAAAAACTTTTTACTCTACGCAATTTCAAAAAAATGATTATTCGTTAAATCCATTTGTGTTGACGAGATAGGCAACATTGAAACGTACCCTTCCCCGTTTTGATTCTTTAAGTAAATTACCAAATTACCCACTTCTTTGAAGTAATGAACGTTCCACCTAATAGATTTAGTAGTGGTTATGACTTTCACTAATAACCGAGTGTGTAGTAACCCATTGAAAGTTATAACGAATGAAAAAACAAGTTCATTTTCACTCATGGCTTGTCAATTTTGCATAACACGTTAAAGAATTGCGTTAAACCATCCAAATTTTTATCGTTCGAATCTTTAAATTATCAGTTAAAATGTAAGCACCAGAATGAAGAATTTTTCCTTCGTTCTGGTGCTTTTTCATTGTAAACTATAAATACTATTCAATTAGATATTAGTAAAACCTTTCAATAAATAAAGTTTGAAAGAATTAGAGAGCTTTTTACTAATACCCAACTGTACAATGGCTTTGCCACTATTACAGTCATCTAACTTAACATTTTGAACTTTTGTATCACCTAGTTAATTGCAAATACTGGTGTACCATTATCCCAATCATCTGGATCTTTCGATAATCTACTTAAGACGCTATCAACACTGTACCAACCGTTATAGTAATATTTATTATAAGGATCAAATATTTCTTGTATTACCCTGGTTATAGCCAGATGCTACAACTGCGTGACCAATGCCAACATTAACAAAGAAAATAATTGGTGTGCCTTGCGCCAAAGCATTTTTAACATCAGCTGGTGTTGACAACGATTGTACTGAATGCCCGTAGGCGTTAACCATTGTTTTTAAGTCTAATCCTGTCTCACCATAGGCAGCGTGAAATCGTGATACAGTATTTCCAACTTGACGAGGTGTTGTGTCAATTCCATAAACTCCTTTCAGAATCATAGCGACACTTGTGGGCACGCAACCAGTCGCACCAAATGAACCACCACTTAACCAAGTATTAGCCCAACGTTGGTCTAATTGTGAATAATAAAAAGGAGTACTTTGAGGCATTGGTCGTTCATAGAAAGTGCCGTTTGTCCCAAAATTATATTTAACACCGTTGATTGTAACAATTCCTTGAACAGCACGACCATCGTTACCAACGTAATACTTGTAGCCCCATGCACTTTCCCATTTGTTATCCTGTCGAATACCATCATCAAACCAGTAATATGTCCCCATATAATACCTAAAGCCAGTGTAAGTTTGTCCGTTTTCATACCACTTCCAACCTGATCCATCATTTAAATAGCCGGTCTTATTTTGAAGAGGCTCTATGTCAGTCACCTTACTTACTTGGTTTACAGATTTATCATTTGTTGCATTATTATTAGGTTTTATTTCTTCATTAGTAGTAGTTTCAGTCACATTTTCGTTTTCACTAATATTGTCTTGTCCTGTATTTGATGCTGAACTTTCACTGACCGCATTCACTGCACTATCACTAACATTATTTACTTGTGAAGCATCTGTTGTTGAACTTTCATCAATATTACCTTTTTGATCTGTATCGTCATTAGAATTTTCGTTGGTCTCTGCCTTGCTTGCATTATCGGTCATACTGCCACTATTAGTAGTGTTTACTTTATCTGAATTGACTGATAATGCTATTACATTATTAGCATTCGTTTGGCCGATTGATTGATCATCCTTCTCCACTGTTTGAGTCGGATTATTTTCTGTAACACTCGACTCTTTTAATGCTTGATCGGCATTTTTAGCATTATTTTGATAAACCTCAGTTTGTGTAAAAGTTTCGTTTGACTTTATATTTGAGTCGGCAAAAACTTGTGGATTAAAAACCGTAAATGCCGTAGCCATTCCGATTACTGAAATAGCACTATAAACCCATTTTTTACCAACTTTATACATCTTATAATGTTTCTTTTCAATTGAATTTCCCATCATACTACTCCTCATAATTCAAATAATGATTAACTCATATTTCAGCCACGCACGTATGTTTAATGATTTAATATTTATACTATTGATTATAGACTATATCTTCAATCTAATTCCTGCAGCCTTTTTAAGATTTGTTTAAAACTTGAAAATAATTAATTGCTGTTAAATTTTATTTCCCATTAAATATGACGTGATAGCGATTCATCACTCACCGTTAATGTCATTGTTTCATTCATCTCTTGCATCATTTGCCGTACTTGACGGATTTCTTGCTGACTTTGTTTCGTCATGTGTCTTGCCATACGGTTTAATTTATTGAGATTTTGTGCCGTTGGTTGCATGGTTTTAACTTTAGATGACTTTTGGGTCACCCCAACCCCGTGTTGATGTCGTATTTTTTCAAAGTTTCCTTGTTGCCTCTTTTGATAACGCGATCCTGTTTCATCCTCGGTTGGCGCCTTAAATGTTTCATTGAATTGCCGATAAATGCCATTTGCGAGTTCTTTACGTAAACGCTGGTCTTGCGTTTCTGACCATTTAACTTGGCCTTTATGCTGCTGACCATGTGTTTCGGTCATCATGCCATCCATCTTTTGGGCTTCAGCTTTGAAGGATTGGTACTCATCCTTTAATTCATGAGTCAATAACTGATCAATTAATTGATTCATTTGTCGATTAGCTGGCGCCATGCGACTGGTATCGTCATTGACTAATGAGGTTGTATTTCCAACTCGCCAACGTCCTCTTAAGTCACTAGGCAGCACCTCAAAAATTTTCTGTAAGTCCGCCGTGTATTTATGGGTTAAATCTAACGTTTCAAGTGAGCCGTTTTTAATTTGTTTGCGGTATTCCCCAACAGCTTCATACACATTTGCCCGCCTAATTTTGGTGGCATCTGATTCTAATTCATAACGGAACTGACTTTCAGCTTGACGTTTAGCTTTAAAGTTAAGTACGCCTAACGGATCGCCACTTTTGTGCATCATTTCAGGACGTGTTTCTTTGGATTCTTTGGTAAACCAAAGATGCATATTGAGATGATCAGTATCTTGGTGGATAACCCCGAACCAAACGACATCATCGGGTCCTTCACCGAGTGGTGCAGGAAACCCATTGGCAAATAACTCCGTTACCATATGTTGTTCCGCCCGCTTTAATTTATCTTGATCCAATTGTTTCGTTTCAGGATCATACAAACCATTATCAACTAACCAGTCACCCCGCATCGAAAAAGCCATCTCATGTAAGATATTGCCGTTATCTTGTGCCATATTCAAGCGTTGATCTAACGTCATCATTTCTTCTTCAGTCATGTTTAATGTCTCACTATTAAACAATGGTTGCGTGTCACCTGTCGCTGAAAACCTTGGACCATAACCAAAACTTTGTTCATCAACTTGTCTTAAATTATTTTCTTCATCCGTTATGTCGGTGAGGGCATAGTTGTTTTCATCGGTTACTTTACTCCCTTTTGCCGCATAAGTTCGGACTAAATTGCCAAATTTTTTACCAGCTTTAGTAGCTGATGAAGCCGTGGTAAAATGTGTCGGCAATAACACTGCCCCAGCTTTCTTTTCACCCAAAGTGAAATTTGCAAACCCACCTGTTTTAGCCATACTAGACTTCCCCGATTCGTTTAATATACAAGTTAAAAGTATCTATTACTTCTGCCAGCGAAGCAAAATCTTGTTTGGGATAACGGCTTATTGCATGATTAACGACACTATGTGTTGTTAGACGTAAAATTCTAGCACAGGCACTTGGGCCTAAATGAAATTGTGTCTGCAAACAATGCGTTAGTTGAGCAATCCAATAGCTGCGTTGCGCAAATTGCGGCTGGTTTTCAAAGACAAATTCAGCTTGATAATCTACTAAGTTAGGCTCACCAGGTGCGAGCCAATCTTGTTCATGAAGACGAGCTAATGCTCGTGTCAAATCAAATTGCTGTGGTGTGTTAATCATAATCAAAAGCAACTCCTTCCGTTGGCTGACGTTTTCTAAGTCCTGCTTTATCCGCCTGCCGATTTTCTTGAAATTTTTGAAAACTCTTCGCAAAATCACTCGTACTGTCTAATTCCGAATGAAGCTGCTGAAACTTTTCTTGACTTAATTTTCGGGCGGGTCCAAATTCAGTGGTGTTTTCCAAATACATCATTGCTGCTATAAAACCTGTCATATTTTTAAGATCTGTTATTTTAGTCTCCAATTGAAAATTAATATCCGCAAGGATGGGATCAGGATCATTTAATGTTGCCAGTCGTTCATTAATGATGTTAAAATCCAAAGTCGTGTTTTTGGGATTTAGTACGATTGTTTTAACAAAAAATTCCAAGGCAAATCGATATAAACCAGCATCACTATCTTTTTTAATGCCAGCTTCTGGATGGCGATCGCTCCAATTTTTTAAGGCGTCACGATACCATGATTCAGATTGACTAATGCGAATGGCAACTTGTTGTCTCTTATCAAGTATTGGTTCATGATTTAAAATTTGACTGACTACTTCAATTCCTAGTACTTCATCAGCTAATTGAGGTTCATTATTTAATGGATTATTCCGAAATTGCTTTTCTAAATACTTTCGGCGGTTAGTATTTTGTTGTTGTAATTGCTTACGAAATTCAGTTAACGGCGTCATATCGTTTCCCCTTTAAGTTTCCCCTTTAAAATAGTAAAATTGATTCAGCTTTTTCAAAATCATGCTGTCTATATTTATCAATAGCGACTTTGATTTTTTTATGTCGAGTTGCTTTAATTTCCGTCTTAATAGTCATAAAAGAATATTCTGGAATTAATAACTCACCTTGCTCCGTTAATACCACATATTCAGGCACATAAGCATTATGTACATCAGATTTAATCCCTATAATTTTCCCAACTAATGCTGGATGAGACTGATAATATTTTAAATACTCTGTGGCAACTAATTGGACGTCTTCATTAATTTTGTATTGAGGTTTAATTACTAATTTCATAGATGACATCTCCTAATTCTGTATTGCGGAACCGGTATAATAATTAATCAACCAACCTGGTTGGGCATTAAAAATATAAACATTAAATTGTAAATCATGACGCCCAACAGACTCAGCTTCCATTTGAATGCCCCGTGGTACGCGTTCAATATTGCGATAAATTGGGGTGACCCGATAACGAACCTCATGTTCAGGTGATTGTCTTAAATAGTGGGCGACTTCATTTTCATAAGTTTCCATTGACGGTTGATCATCAGTTTGATGATTGGCATTTAATGCGACTGTTCCTGTGATTAAATTACGGACATTATTATTTTCTCCGGTTAACTGATAACCAATGAGATGTGACCGATTATAAAGATACGTTTGTTGCCCATTGATATTATTGGTAAATTGATAGACACGGTAACCAGGTGTTTTAACAGTTAGTTTTTTTCTGTCAGTCCGCGGCATCGCGGTTTGGTTCAACATCGCATTCGCAACTCGTGGGCGACCTAACCAATCCCGATAAGAAAGTTTTTGCCAAAATTTTGGTTTCTGGTTTAAATCTTCATCTGTAAAATTAGGTTGATTATGATTAATAACTTTGACTTGTTGGTCATGATAATTTAACGCAGCTAATCTTTGTTCGAGTGATTTATCAACTTTATTTTTTACTACGGGCGCAGCCTGTGATTGCCCAGCCGTGTCAAAAAATTTTTCAAAAATGACACCACGTTTGTAAATTACAGTCAGTCCTAAAATTATCGCTAGTAAGATTGCCAACTTCATGATGACCTGTTGTTTATGGCTTTTCATGTTGCTCAGCTCCTAACATTTTCAGTAACTCATTTTGTTTGCGAACACTGGCAATCAGTGCCGTCATATCAGCAGCCATATTAGCATTCGATTGCGTCGTGACTTGGGTTAATTTATTAAGTTGTTTCGTCACATCTTGCAAGGGTTCTGTCAAAATTATTTCCGCTTTGCCACGTTCAATATTTTTTGCAAAATTTGCGATTAACAAAATCATTAAGTCATTACGTGACATGTTATTACGGCGAGCTTCTTCATCCAAAATTTGTAAATGATGTTCCGAAATATGTCGAATAGTAAATGTTTTTTTCAAAATAATCACCTCACTTTTGACAAACATTTTTTAAAAGCGTCAAAAATCTGTCAATTTATAGTTATTAAGAAATTGATAAGACCTATTTTTAACAGGTTAAGGGGAAATGATACCACGGGGTGGTATAACCCCGCTGTGCGGGCATTTCAAGTGATACCAACAGATTCCAATTGTTTAGTCTTTGTTTAGCGGGTTGTTTAGCGCTTGTTTAGTGGGTTGCTTAGCCTTTGTTTAGCATGTTGTTTAGCGTTTGCTAAACATGAAAAATATAAAATTGTGTCCTCTCTTTATTAAATTTCAAAAATTTTTTAACCAACGTCAGCCACAATATCTAGTATGGTTTAGGCACACCTAGCTCGCCATTTTCTTGTTTCAAATATAATTTATGAAGTGCTTTAATTTTGTTATCAGCACTCGTGATATCGCTCTTTGCTTCAACAATATTTGATTGCGCACTCATGATTGCACCCTTATTAGATTCAATTAATGAATTGGCTTGGGCCAGCTCATCATTGATCATATCTCCCATTTGTTGTTGGGTAATTCGAATGTTTTCATTTTTATCAGAAATTGCCTTTTGCCACTTATCGATTGCTTTTTTATTCGCCGCAATGAGGCCTTTTTGTGTTTGAATATTAGTTTTTGTTTGTGCCAAAACTAACGTTTTTTGTGTGGCAACTTGTAGTTGATCATCCCGTTTTAACTGATCGTCGTTATTAATCACTAAAGTCGCTTTATCATCGGTTACTTTCATTTTTTGACTACTTGAACTAGCACTTGTAACGGCTTCAATGTTAGTATCATCTAAAGTTTTATCCGCAACTTTTATTCTTACATCTTGAAAGCCAGGACGTAAGTTGGTAAATTGAATCACCATTGTTTGCACCGATGTTGGTATGATGTTAGCTTTAGATTGTCCTTTGCGAATGTAGCGATCACCAGCAAATGATAACTTAAATCGTTTCAAATTAACGTCTGAAACGAGCGTGTCATTGGTGCCACTAAATTTTAAATTGACCAGCATTGTCCCCGTCTTTTTGTTAAAAACACGACGTGTTATTTGCACATTTTTACCTTGTGTTCCAAACGATTGGGGCGTATTTAATTTCGTACTAACTGTCCCACTTGGTCGTGGTGCAAATGCTGAATAAAGCACAATTGACAGCGTAATGCCGATTAAACTTAGGAGTCGAATGACAACATGTCGACGATGCCGATCATAATAATCATATCGGCGATTATCTAGATAAACTCGCCACCGATACCAGAGATTATCAAAAAAATTGGCACTCTTTTTGAGATGCGGTTTCTGTGAATATTTAATTTTAACCTTTTGCATGTGCAATTAATCCTCCTATGCCCAATTAAAATGACTAGGAATTAAATCCGCCAATGTTTGCATTTCATCAGTAGAAATGGGTTCATCAGGTGCCGTCCGTGCCGTTCCTTTATCTTGTGATTGCTGAACGTTGGTATCTGACATTGGTGCCCAAGGCATAAAACTTTCAATCACATGATTGATTCGATATTTAGTTTCGCCTGTTGCCGTTTGATAATGCTCACTTTGCAAATTAAACTTAACTTCTAACGGCATACCTTTCTGATTAGCATACTGATAAAGTCGTTCAGCCGTCTTACCAAATGCCACATAATAAATAAAATCAGTCGGGGCTTTTTGTGTTGTTGATTGCTTCACAGCCAATCCAATTCTGACCATCGCAATTTGTTTTTGACCAACATGTTGTAATGCGAAAGGCTTAATTAAACGACCAATATGTGTATTTGTTTGCATAATTTTTCTCCATTTTTCTCGTCATCAATTGTCGATTAATAAATGAATAATCGTTAACTGATGATATCTTTTCTAACAGCTTAAAGCTGATTGCAAAACTATATTTATCTCGTTTTCATAAACAACTATTCATTAAAAGAATGCTGTAACTGCTGAGCTATACCCATCAACTTTTGCTGCATAGCCTGTTCTAATGTCACCCCTAAGGGGTCAGCACGAATGAACTGATTATGATATTTCTTCTCGACATAATGACGACTAATTCTTTTTTTAACGACCCAATATTGATTTAAAACTGACTTAACTAATGTCCCACATGCCACTTCATTATGGCTGGCTAAAGCCACAATCTGTGTTCGCTTTTTGATACCACTCTCATCAATTAAACTAGCTAAATAAAATCGTTCTGGCACAATTAGTACTGTATCGGAAGAAAATAAATTTAATTCAAGTTGAATGTTCATTTAGTAATCCTTTCTAATAGTCCTTTGGTCGAGTAAATAAGCGAAATGGTTTACCCGAATGCAGCATTTTTTGTTGCACAACAAATAATTCTTTGGCTGTCATTCGATAAATCCATAATGCCTGATTAGCGACTTTTTTTTGACCAGGCATTGATAAAATTTGTTTATTTAAATCCGCTAAGGAATCTGCCACAAATAAAATATTCGTTCTAGAAAAATCCACGGCAACATATTTATGCATAAACTATTTCCTTTCAAATAATTAGGCGCTACTCTACTTTTTGAATCGTAATGAACTTATTTAATGCGCCACCTGTTGTTTGCATTTGTACAAAACATTTTGAAATTCTGTTTTGGGCATGCGACAAATCCAGAAATGATGACCTGCTAATTTACCTTTATCATGTAGTGATAATAAATATTTTGAAGCTTCACTTTTTAAATCAAATGATTGAATAATGTTGCTAAAATTTTCATCAACAATTAAGTATTTACAATCACCAACATAGGTCACCTGTGGTGTCCCAACAAAAGTTTGTAGCTCATTTAAAATCAAGTTTCTTTCTTTTCCCATTAGGATCCTCCTTTCTAAAACAAAACTAATTAATCTTAAAAATAATTATTCACTGGTTTTCCCCGACACTTGCGCATGTGATCACTCAACGCGAAGCGTTAGTTAGGAGAGTTCGCCCTTAAAGCGAGCCTCCCAACAAAACACTAACCTCGATCAGAGCAAATCAAAATCACTGTTTTGTCGTCCAATTTAGTAAATTGGCACACATTTAAAGCCAGTACTGCCCAGCTACAATCACAATATCATTTCGAGTTACGGTCGAATTATGAACTAAGCACCAAAAAATATTATGAATTGCCGTGTGACGCCATTTCCAGTACGTCCACCCTGACCTTTTAACGCATTTGTCTAGTTGTCACCACCAGTGAGTAACTACTGCTCACATTACTTCAAACGGTCGCTAATTCGTTCTCAGATACACTTTTGACGACGTGAAGGCTGTATGAACCCCAAGCTGATCAAACCGCATTACAACGTCGCATTAGTAACCGCATAGACCAAATTATTGACACAAAAAAACGCATTTCATGTCTCCAACTAACAGAAAATGAAATACGTCTAATACCAATAAGTTATTACTTCACAAATTTTAAAAAAAGTGATAATATAATAGTACATTTAAGTTGTGTCTAAAAAAGAGCGCACTTAAACAAACTTCTTATTTACCATTTTTTAAGAAGAGATAACTTACTTTTAGACTTATAACAATTCATCTATTAGTAAGGTTTGTGTATTTAAAAGATCAATGTATGGTTACACCAAAATTCGTGCAAGAATTTTCGGTTGGTGTTTTCATTCATTGGTCTTTTTTGATGTTTTATCCCAGTAAAAATAGTCATAAATTTTCCCTGGTGATGAATGAAATACAACAGCTACTTTCTCTAAGGCTTTAATTTGTGGTTTAACACCACTTTCTAACCGAGTAATAGTTGTTTTAGAAAGACCAGTTATATGATTAGCATCCGCTAATGAATAACTATGCCTTTTTCGCCAATAACTAAAAGCATCGGCCAAATTATCAAAGTCTTTATAATCCAAAATAGTAGACTTCCTTTCCTAAAATGGAACATTCAAGATAAAAAAATACCCGACCAATGTCGGCAATAAGTATCATAATTTTTCAAAAAAACACAATGTAATATTTACGAAATCATTGTAATAATTAAAATATATTGCCGCCAAAAGTGCCTTTAAATCAACACTTACAGCGTTCTTTATAGTTAATAATAAATGTCACAAAACTTAATTGTTAGAAGTAAATGCTTAAAAGCATGTATCAGCAAAACCTAGTTAATAGTCAAACATCGGTGGCAGATAACCGAGCCACATCAACTAGTGAGACGTTACTAAATGAATTTTTATCTTATAATTATCAAGCTTTTTCAGTTTTATTTACCAATTTTAGTAAAAAAGAGAAAGAATAATTTATTAATTAAATTTAATTGCAAGGCTGGGATAAATGGCAAATATGTTGCTAAATAAGTACTACATGTAACTCGTTTTTTTATTTTTCCATAAATTTATCATCGAGCTTAATGTGCTTTATTAAAATTGGTAATAAAATTAAAGTATAGACAAACATACCGACCCCATTAATAATAAACACGTATCCACCATTTATATTATTTTGAAAAAAGAACGTATAGAATAAAGTACCTAATGGCATAACAGATGTGTTAGCAGTGGTTAACAGAGCCATGACTCGGCCAAGGAGATTAGTTGGAACCGTTTTTTGGAGTCGAACTTGCACTGTAACGTTTAACGTTGCTAAGGTCATACCAATGAAGATCATGATTAAAGTACCACCAATTATTAAAATATCTAGGTTAACCTTTCTTATCAAGAGGCTGCCTAAAAAAATAAACTCAATGCCAAAAAGTAATAACGGAATTAAAAGTTTTTGTGTAAACCACTTTTGCTCTGGTATAAGAAACATTAACAGACTGCCTGCTAACATTCCAACTGCTATACCTGATTGTAAATACCCAACTGGGTTATTGCCCAAACTAAGTTGATTTTTAATAATATACGGAATACCTAGATTTAAAGCAGTGAAAATAAAATTGATCACCACTGCCATAATAATGACATATTTAATTAATTTTCGTCGATTGATATATTTATAGCCAATTTTAAAATTTTTTAATGCTGGTTCTGATTTTGTGACTTTCTTTGACTGATATACATAATGAAAATGCATTGTTTGTAAAATTAAAAGTGTTATGATGGTTGCCAAAATTTCAAAATAAATAAAAGCATCAAATCCAACTATGCTATACAGTGCAACACCAATTGTTGGTGCTAAAATTTGAGAAAATGAACTGACTCCTTGCGTTAAGGAACTCAATTTTTGAATTTTATTTTGATTAACTAACTCATGTACAGAAGCTGCATAGCTGGTATTACTAAAATTAATTGAAATAGCATTAATTATCAGAAAAACACTGACAGGTATCAATTTATAAACATCCTGAAAATAATCAATCGTTAGAGCCAAAATGAACAATGCCATTAAACGACCAGCAATACTATAATTCAATATTTTTTTATGTGGGTAACGATCGGTTAAATTTCCAACAGGCACTAGAAACAATAAGCTAACGATTGGTGTAACCATCATATTAATGCCAAAACTAATTGCTAAACCTGTTTGATCTAAAAGCATTAAGCCCAATCCATAAGTAAACATATTGCCACTCAATGAACCCACAAAATTACTCGAAACATCTTTTAAAATTTGCCAATTGGATTCCCTATCGGTAATAGGGTTAGACTTGCATTGATTATCATCTTGCATAGTCATACCTCGTTCAGCAATGTTAATATCGTATTTTTTAAAAATATTTCATCAAATGAAGTTACCTTATTTTTTAATAATAGACCATAGCCCAAAATAAAAGACCATTCTCTAAAAAATATTTTTTCTGGATTTACTGTACTCTGTCGTTGGTTAATTATTTGTTTAATAATTTGTAACGTTAAATTAAATAATGGTGATGTAGCAGTCAATGTTTCAAAAGAACTGTTCGTTTCAAAAAAAAGAAAGTCCATCGTTGCCGTTTCCTGTACAGTTTTGGTCATTAAAAATTTACCTAACGCAATCAGAGCATTTTCTGGACTTTCTTGTATTATGATAGCTGATCGATTAATTTCTTGTACTAAATTAGTATTCAGCTGTTTCGAAGCTGCCGTTAATAATTGTTCTTTATTAGCAAAGTGTTTGTAAAAAGCCCCTGTTGTTAGTCCAATTTGTTTTGATAAATTTCTTAGTGATAAAGTTGCATAATTACCTGCTGCAATTTCTTGCAGCGTTAAATTAATTATTTGTTGTTTTGTTTCTTTTCCCATTGATAATACCTCACTTTCATAAAAGATAACACTGTTATCTTTTATATTCAAGTAAAAAGTATGCTTCAAAAATTTAGATCAATGCCTTAGTTACTACTTACTACATGCAGTTTCATACTCATTTACATGTAAGCTCACCAATATAGTTGTTATGAAATGATTCTAGCTCACGTTTTCCATGTAATTGTCGGATGAGTTGTGACCAAATCGGATAAAATAATTGTTAAAAAACTTTTCACGTTATTTGACATAGAACCGAAAAATCCCCTAAAGATTAACTAGAAGAAGTTATATTTCTTCCGTCGACCTTCAGGGAACTATAACAAACCATATTAAGGAGAACAATTTTGAATAATTATATCAATTTTTGCGAAAAGTCTAAAAATATATTGGCCTTTAAATTTTTATTTACTACATAATTACCTCAAAAATAAAACATAATATGTTAATCGTTATTTATTGACTTTGGCTTTAAAATAATTGGTTTAACTAACGCCGTTTCTGTATTAGTCAAGCTTTCTTGTAATGCCTGATCTTGCTGTTGAAACTCATCAAAATAACCACTAAAAGTTAAAGTCATATACGGAATAGTGTATAGGCCGGCCAAACCAAGCGTAAATATTGTTAGCAATATCCACCAGAAAAAACTCAAATTCATCACAAAAATTTCCCAACGACGCCCCGTCATTATTTTACGAGATTGAGCAATCATTTGAAAACCACTTAACGAGGAATCATTGTACCCTATATAAGGAACTAAAATATATTTATACCATTTCATTAAACTTATAATACTAAATATAAAGTATATAGCTAAGCCAATAATCATTAATCCCATGAAAGTATGGTACATCGTGTTATTGACTAAAAATCCCGTGATGACAATGATAAAACTGCCCTCAAATAATATTTGACCAATAAATATCAAGATTCCCCAGCCTAATAGAAATAGAAAGACCATCCAAAAGCTTAACCATAATCTTTTTTGCCAATATTTTGTTAAATATGTTTTAAACCAAGATTGTCCTGGTTGTGCTTTTGTCGACTCATCACGAAATTGTTTTATCGATTGGTACATTTGAACATAACTAGTATAAATAGTTAACACCCCAAAAATTAACAGTATGACTAAACTGAAAAGTAACCAAGCCATAGAATTTTTATTATCTGACCAATAAGAAAGTGCGCTACTTAAATAAAAAATAATCACTAAAGGCAGACTTAGTGCAATATTTCCCCATAGATCGCGATGTAAAACAGCCTTAGCATGCTTTTTTAATTGTTGCCGTACCATTTTTCTATCATAATTTGTACCCATAAGCTTATTTCTCCTCCCAATAGATTTAATACTTTTCCTAATTTGTAATATATGAATTAAAAAGATTTATTAGACACACTAACGGCAAAATCAAAATTGTTAAATGTTAGTATGCTTAAAAATATGTAAACTTTGAAATATTTCAAACTTATTAGTTTTTTTACATTAATAGACATAGACAAATTGATTATTTTATTTTAATTTGACACTGTTCGCAGCTAAATTATGATCAATGGTCTCAAGACTATCATTTGTATAATCCTCGCTAAGGTTGCCTGTTGTATCAGCTTTAATTCTGTCAAGATACAATTTATTACCTTGTAATGGAATTTCATTTAAGGTTACTTTTTCATAAACGTCATCTTCTGAAGTATCACTGGATTCTTTTTTATAAAGACCTACTACCCGAACTTTTAAATCATCATTTTCTGCAGCCGCATCATCATTTTCATTGATGATGGCATATTGCGGTGTATCTCTATATGATGCAGCAGTCAAATCATCATCTTGTTGTGCGTAAAGTGATACGAAAGTAGCCGTATATTTCTTATCATCAAATGAATTTTTTGTTGATGAATCTGCATCATCTTTTGCAACACGATCAGTCATTGCTTTCACTTCATCAACATTACTTATTTTTGATAAATCTTTTAATCCAGATACTGTCACTTCTAGTTTCTCTTTGCCAGTCCATTCTTTTCCTTTTCGTTTTGGAAACGCATCTTTAAAATTCAACGTTACCTTATCACCATTGGATAATTTCCCGTTATGTTTAACCGTTACTTCTTGATTATCTAATAATTGACTTGAACTATTTATTTGCACAATACCTTCACCATTATAGCCAGAAAAATTCGTTTTAATAGAATTTAATTGTTTTTTTGTAGAAATCAATTTTACTGGCTTTAGTCCTGCAACTTTATATTTTTTCGATGTTTCCTTAATGGGATTTTCCTTATCATTACCATTTGTAACTGTCGCTTTTACTATTTGACCATTTTTCAACCCACTTTCATGATCAAAACGCAATACAAGCTCTTGCCCCCAGTTAGCCACATTGACACCTTTGTCTTGCAACTTAGATGGTAATTCTTTGACATATGAAGGATCATCCAGAACTTGTTGTACTTGATACTTACTTAATCCTGAGCGCTTGGCATAAAGTGAGTTGATTTTTTTATTAATTTTTTCCGAATTATAATCAATCGTTCCTGATTTATTATAGCCTCTAAACTTAACTTCAATATCGTTAGTAAGTGACACTTGACGATGTGAATAAATTAACGTCCCCACCGTAATCGCAATCACAGCAACTACCACACTAACAATGGCAATAATTACTTTTTTGCGTTTAAAAAGATCTGATACTTTCATATTACTCCCCCCACTACCGACAAATAACAATAAAAATTGACACAATACCTTATTAATAACTATTTTTTAAGGTATTTTTAATATATCATGCTATCCAGGTTCTTAACAAATATCTCGAACTGAAAATATTAACTGTTTCTTTTCTTTTATATATAAACTTTAACTTCACTCAAATTTTACTGTTAAAACTCTATAAAAAAGCAAGCAAATTAACCCCCGTAAGTTTTGGAAATTACGCCAACCTACGGGGTTCAGTTTTTTGTATGAAATTAAAAATTTCACGTTCTTCACAATTGAACTAATAAATTTTTCTTTACTTTCATAATTTACCATTATGCCAATATTTATCCACAAATACTGGCATATTTCGATCCTGTTATTTAACTGGAAAAAATTTTTTCCCATAGACATGATTCGTATTGCTATTTGTGAAATCAACTTCAATAGTATTATTGTTTTCTAGACCATAATAAACCGAAATGCGTGTCGTTTTCCCTGGTTGTAGTTGATCATATAATGCATCGTTTTCTTTTTCATATGGATAATTGCCGTTTTCATCCATTTTTGGACTATCAGAGACTAATTCAACACGCGAAGTTTCCGTATTTTGATATGCGTGTGTAAATGTATAAATATCTAAAGGACTTAATGCTTTTTTACTTCCATTTGTAACATCCATATGAATTAAAAGACTTTTCTTATTATCATAAATACCACTTGGAACAATTTCACTACTAATCAATTTATATGACATATTACCCGTGTTAAAAGTATTCTCTTTAAAAGACCATGGATATTTCAAACGAGCTTTAGCCGTTTTTAAGGGACCTTTAATTGCTATATTTTCTTTGGCTAATAATTTCGCTATATCTGAACCTTTACGTGCTTCCAAAAGGACAGGAATTGTTTCACTATCTAAATTATAAGCAATAACCCCTTTGGCCGTTTTACCTTTCTTGATGTTAGCTGTTGCTGAGCGATAGTATTTATTATCGGGCAAATTACCTTCTTCCAAACTAATATTTTGGGCGTTACTCTTTTCTTGATACGCTGTAAACACCGCTGACCAAGCAGTATATGGTGTAATTTTTTTACTGGTTTTGTTGGTAACACGATACCAAAAAGCAATGACAGATTTATCACCGTACTCATTACCAGGTTCACCGACAGGAATAAGCTGCCACTTTGTTATTTTAATATTTAAATCATGAAGTTTTACCAGTTTGCCCGTTGTTAAATTTTTTGCTTGTTTATGCTTTTGCGTTGCTAAAATCACATGTTTATTTGAAAAGTTATTATGTATGGTATTATCAACAGCGCTTACTAGTATAAAGGTGCCCATTACTAGTAAGCTCGTTTTTACTAATCTACTCATATTTTTCTCTCTTCTTATTTAGTAATGATGACATCATCAATTAATAAATATAAGTTGTCTTACTACTAGATGAATGAGATTGTTTCTTGTTACCCAAATCCTTTGAAATTTTATCTCGCAAAATATCTATATCAATTCCTCGTGATAATAAGTAATGTGCTGAATGTTTTGGTATATCTAATTTTTTTAATAGTTCTTTTTTTGAACGATGTTGTTGCTTATCATCCGTACTTTGGTTAAGATCTTGTTTTATTAGTTGTTTTATTTGCCCACGATTATTAACTTTATATGTCTGCTCAGCTATACTTGTTGTTTGCTTATTAAAATATTCTTCATTGGTTTCATTATAATAGAAATTAATCGTTTGTTTTTTAAAATTATACGCAAACCCTAAACGATAACCATCATCATTTTCAATATCATCAAAGTCTATTATTTTTGGCTTTCTCTCTTGCTCAATTTTTCCTGCCCCAGTACTTTGAGCAGTGACATCATAAGTAATTTTTTCATGTGCTAACTTAACTGGCTGATAATTAATTAATGCAGGTGAAGAATCATCAACAGCATTGATATTTACTGGTCTTAATAGATGATTTAAAGTAATCATTGGCTGATGGAAATAATAATATCCACCAATACCCACACTACATAAAAAAATAATTATGAAACAATTAGTTATAATAATTTTAGTTTTATCCATCTTCCCCCCTCAATTAAGTGTAAATTTTTAAATTTGTTATTGCAATTAAAAAAACTTATGCCATATTGCCAGTTGCTAACTAGATTTAAAATAGCTAATTTATGTTAAAATTAAGGTAAGGGAGGGTATATTATGAGTGAAGAATTAACTGAAGAACAACTTGCCGCTGCAAAAAAACAATTAGAAAGTAAGCGTGCAGACAGATTAAAGGATATTCAACAGCAATTGTTTAGTGTTGGGGCTACTGATTTATATCAGTCTGAAACTAGTGTTGCTGAGCTACCTGATGAATTAGCGGATGATGAAGCAATTACATATGCAACCGCAGCATTTGTTAACAACGATAATACTTTAGTCGTGATTACCACAAAGCGTGTTTTATTTGTTAACAGTGACAAAGCCAATACGATTATGGAAGTTGCTTTTGACCATATCAAAGACGTCTCATTTAAAAAAAAGTTACTGTTTGCCAATGTCCGTATTAAGACTGACACAACAGAGATTTTATTGGACAGTCTTGAAAAAAAGAATGCACCAATCTTTGTTGAAAAGCTACAAAGTAAAATGCATCCAGAAAATTAAATTTTTACCAGTTACATATCAAAAAGGTTTTAATAATTAAAATCGAAAGTCACCTAATTCGTTACACATTTGGGCTCCACAGTATTTGGTACCGATAGCTAATCTTACAGATAGTCATCGGTACCTTTTTTTGTCTATAATTTATGATAAGAAAAAAATTATCCTTCCACCACGCCTCAATCATGATAATCATATTTAAAAAAATGTGCTACTCGATTTAATCGTTCCTATAATTTTTCATCTTGATTAATCAATTCCTATTTTGGCGTGTACATTTTGTTTAATCCACTAAAAAAGACTAGTAAAGTTACTAGTCTTAAATGTACTTAAATTAAAAAGATAACCAACAGACAATACGTTATTAATTAACTTGATCATACCTGTTCCAAAGAAAATAATACTGGATATTTGAAATAAATAACATCAAGATAACGCCCCCTAATGTCACCATACCAAAAACTTGTGCACTTACACCTATAATCCATAAGGCAAAGACAATTAAAATTAAGATTGAAATAGCATTTAATAGTAAACTAATCTCTTTACTATGTACTTTTAAAGCAATTTCTTTGTCTCGCTCATCATCAATGAAATACAAGGTATTTCGTTGCCGAACACCCAACTTTTTATACAAATACCACTGTTCTAAGCTTGCAAAAATAACTAAGACAATAATTTGTCCAATTAAAACATTTTTAGATAGTTACATGCTGATACTAAAAATAAAAGTAATTAATAGTAAAAACGAGATGTTATTTGTCCAAAACTTAAAACGTACAATCTTTTGACTTCTACTCATAATTCAACTCCCCCTTCGTATTTTATTAGTTTAAATTAATTGGTCTTATCATATTTATTCCATAATATAAAATATTGAATATTTGGAATAATTAGTATTGCGGCTAACCATGCAATTAAGTAATTAAAAATAGCTGATAAAGATAAGCCATTATGAGAACCCCACAACCACATGACTAGCAAAAAGAAGAGCATAGAAAGCATCACATACGTCATCATTACCTGATTATAGACTTTTAAAGCAATTATTTTATCTCGCTCATCTTCAATAAAATAAAGTGAATCAAAAGGATTTGATTGAAAAACATGATATTTCTTTTGAACGTAAACTAATTCAATAGTTAGTGCGATGATTATTATTCCTAACGCAACAAGTGCACTCAAGTGCCAATTATTAACGGTTGCTATTGCAATAAATATAAACCCAATTTGCCATATATTATTCATCCAGAATGTGAAATTCACAAGCTTCTTACTTCTACTCATAATTTGATTCCCCTTCGTCTTTAAATAACTGATCAACTGATAACTTTAAAACCCTTGCTAAGGCAAATGCAAGTTGCAGTGATGGATCATACTTATCATTTTCAATCGCATTAATCGTCTGCCGGGTTACATGCGTTAATTCTGCAAGTTCATTTTGCGATAATTTTAATTCACGACGACACTCCTTGATGTTATTTTTCATTAACCATGCCTCTTTCCCACTTAATGTAAAATATCTTTTACAATTAAAGTAAAACATGTTTTACATAATCTGTCAAATAAAAACAGCTCACCGTTTGAACAAGCACTAAAAAAGACCAATAAGTTACTGGCCTTAATTTTCTTCGCAAATCAAAAGATTTTTGAAAAAGATGTAGTAAAAATAAATAATCAATAGGTACCTATTGCTAATTACCTATTACCCATATTGTACGAATTTTACGTCAGCCTTGCAATTAATATTAATCAGACAACACGCACACCCTATTTTTTAAATAAATTATCAAACGGTGATTCACCTGTATGTGCAACTTGCGTTAAAAACATTTTAATGGCTGTTTGCGTTGATAAACCTTGCGCTCTAAAAATTTCATCTGTCTTATCCTTAACGCTATCTTCGACTCGTAACTGAATTAACTTTTCACCCATAACTATAATACTGTACTCCCTTTATGTATATCCGTATGTAGCTTCATACTATTGAATATTATTCAGCATATTATTCATTACAAAAATTAAAAGCTACTTTCCTTGATTTAGCTGCCGCTTTGATTGAAACAGTTTTTGCGTCTTTTTTAATCAAAATTTCTAAATAAACTTGATGGCTTATTTAATCTAGAACTGACCTCCGGACATAATGAAATTAAGTTTTCGATTGTGAGACATACTTCGTTTCTTTTTGATTATTTTTAAACGGATGTAACCACTTGGCTAACTTAGTCTGGCGAGCTTGTTGTGCCAATTGATGTTGCGCTAAATCAACTTGATCACTCTGTAAATGATGATCATATTGCTGATTAACTTCAACCAATTGTTGTTTAAAGCGTTCCAAATCTTCTTGGGCCATTTCTGCACGGAATTGCCACTTAGATGACTCAGCTTGGAGTTGACCAATTTGACCTTCTAGGTTCATTTTAACTGATTTCAATTGGTCATAGCGTTCCTCAAGATTCAGCACTTCCGCATTAGCGAATTGGAGACGTTCCTTTTCAGCTTGAGCTTTATCCGAATCCTCACGAATCCCTAAGCCATGTTCATGTTCCTTAATAAAATCTTGTCGGCGCACTTCTAAATCATTCAATAATTGCCGATAGGCTTTCGTCATTAAGTCATTGGCTTCCTTTTGCCCAGCCACAATTTGATCAATCACTTTGTGTCGCTTAAATTCTGCTTGGTTATAGCGTAATTGTTGCACTTCTTGTTCGATATATTGCTTTTGCGTGGTAATAACTTGGGCAATTTCATGTTGAATAATTTGGTCACGATCGCCCATTAATTTAGCCGTTGTTTTATCTTTATCAGCGATTAATTGTTGTTCAAGTTTCTTTAATGTTTGTTCATGACGCTGTTCTTCTTCTGCAACAAATTGTTGATAATCATTCTCCAAAGCTGCTAACGAATTGTCCAAACGCTTGCCATAATCTTTTGTATGGCGCTGCGTCACCTGTTGTTTAATCGGGGTTTGCCAATCCGTTGCTAACAGTTCATCAATGGCTTGTGTATCTTCGTGCACATCAGCAATATTTTGCGTTAGTGTCTCGCGGTAGGCGTCCGCCAACTTATCAGTGGTTTGCTGCATG
This sequence comes from Weissella sp. ESL1177, assembly GCF_058107185.1. Taxonomy (NCBI): domain Bacteria; kingdom Bacillati; phylum Bacillota; class Bacilli; order Lactobacillales; family Lactobacillaceae; genus Weissella; species Weissella sp. ESL1177. The sequence continues at coordinate 868,317 of NZ_CM176591.1, forward strand.
AAGGTATTTGCCTCTTTGGTTTCACGCACCATCATCACGTCGACATAATCATCACTTTCTGGTACCACCGTTTGGTATTCATCCAGCGGTTTCGTTTTGAAAAACGTGGTTTTAACTTGAAAGGCCTGAATGAGTTTAGCAATGGTTAGAGTGCTATTAGCTGTTAATGCAACTGATTTTACAGATTGTTCGGCAACAGGCTCATCATCTGGTACAAGTGGCATAGCTTGATTAGCTGTACTAGCCGATTCAGAATCAATATCTGTCTTTGATAATGTTTCTTTTGCTTCATATTCTGTTTGACTTGGATTAACTGTCTGTTCAGCTTGATCAGTAGTGAGTTCATCACTAACCACCAACCGTTGTGGTAGCAGCTTAAACAACTGATTATGCTCAACAGCCTCAATATATTCTTCTTCGTTCGGCAAGGTCGGTAAATCTTGATAGGTAAAGTTCCCTAAATCATGACTTGCAGCCAAAAAAGTTTCCAGCGCTTCTGTTAATTCTTGAAACGACAAATCATCTGCCAGCCGCACTTGTTCATCGTTCAAAACTTGATTGACCGTTTCAATGACAAAATTTTCCATGTCAGGTTTTACCACGGCATGTTCCCATGTTAATCCTGTTTCTACAGCTTTTTTGGGATTTTTCGGATCCACCGCTAAAAAACTAATGTCACCTAACGGCACCACTTCACCAGTGGCCGCCGCCACATTCTGTTGTATTTTTCTGTCAGCGTTTTTAATTCGTCTAGTTTAAGATTGGGCCAGGTTTGTGCTACTTGCCCCGTATTGGCAAGCGGTTAATCAACGGATTTTCACGATCTAACGTACTTTTAACCACTTGTGCGCGATAATCACCTAAATCAATCTGCGGTTGCCGTTTTTTTGTTTTCAGCCAATGCATCCACATGCACCTCCCTTCAAATTAAATGCAACCTGCTTAAAATGGCCATGTCCAATTAAAGCCACCACCAGCACTGGTAACGGTATTAACAATCCAAGTTACCCCAAGACTCAAGCATAGGATACCCACGATACTAGCTAAACCAATCATAATCTTTTTCGTACCCGATGCATGGAGCATTTGATTACCTGATGCCATCATGGCAATCCCTAAGGCGGCTCCAATTGCACCTAAAACGACTGTTAGTAAGATCAAAAAAGTACTCACTTTACTACCCGTATTTTTGGCTGTTTCCTCTAAAGCTGCTGCATGAATTAAAGTTGCTTGGCTACTTGCTAATAAAACCGTCCCAACACTAAGAGTGGTTGTCACTAATCCTCGTGAAAAAGGCTTTGTGAATGTTGTCATTGTAAGACCTCCAAAAAATTTGACGTCACTATCACTAGCGCAACCCTATCGTAACGAATTTAGAAAGACTTATGTAAAAGTGAACCATTTCATACAAAAAAAGAACGACCATCCAACTTGGCAGTGCACGGCACCAAGTGAACGGTTGTTCTTGAAATCTAATTACCAAAGTTAGCATAGCACATTAACTGGTTGCTACGAATCAGAATTATACAATTAAGTTTAACCAATAAACATTTCGTTTTTATAATACTTAAACAAAGACAAACATAAAATAAATCTAAAAATATACTTATTTTTTAACAATACTTCTGCTAGAAATTAACTTATTTGTTGGTGTATACGTCATTATAAGCTATTCCCCAGGTTTCCATTGATTTTATAACTGGTTGAAGAGTTTTACCAAATTCAGAAATTGAATATTCTGTTTTTACAGGTATCGTAGCATACACTTTTTTATTAATAATATTATCTTCTTCTAATTCAGAAAGCTGCCGAGCTAACATTCTCTTAGTAACATAAGGCAACTTTGTTTGGAGTTCTGAAAATCTTAAAACACCGGATTCAAACAAGTGATATAAAATAACACTCTTCCACTTTCCAGAAATTACTTGCAATGTATTTTGAATTGGGCACCCCTTATCGCAATTATATATTTCTTTCATATAATTCTCCCGAACTAAACATAAATTACTTTTACTCTATAATTAAATCTACCATTTTGCTACTTATTTGTTAATAAGGTGAATTTAATGTCACCTGGTGTTTTATTTTTCACTGAGTGACTTTAAATTCACGTCTTAACATTTTATTTTTTTAGATTAACATATAACTCATGAACTAAAACTTATAGTTCAAGAAAACTTATAGTTTAAGAAAGGAAAAACAATGGACTCTATTAAAGCAATTGGATTTGATCAACATTTACCCATAGAAAATCCCGAAAGTTTTCAGGATATAAATATTAATATATCAAAACCTCATGGGCATGATTTATTAGTTCGCGTAGACGGAGTGTCAGTGAATCCTGTTGATACTTTTGTTAGAAAAAGTGGTCGTAAAAATCGCTTAAACAAACCGAAAGTTATTGGTTGGGATGCTGTAGGTGTTGTCATTAGTACAGGTGATGACGTTACTCTATTTCAAAAAGGAGACAGGGTTTGGTATGCTGGGGATTTTACACGTTCAGGTAGTAATTCCCAATTACAGCTAGTGGATGAACGAATTGTTGGTTTAGCACCAAGCAATTTAACCGATGAACAGGCAGCTGCTGTTCCCTTAGTGGGATTAACTGCATATGAATCACTATTTGAAAAAACTAGTATTAATTGGAACAAAAATGATCGTAAAACCTTATTAATCATTAACGGTGCTGGAGGAGTTGGCTCTATGGCTATACAACTAGCAAAGTTAGCTGGCTTAAAGGTAATTGCGACTGCTTCTCGCGCAGAATCTGTATCATGGTCTAAAAAAATGGGTGCTGATTATGTAGTTAACCATCATCAAGATTTAGTATCTCAAGTTCGAAAACTTAATACAAAATATGTAGATTTTATTTTAAATTTAAATAATTTAGACGCTCATTGGAATGAAATTGCTGAGTTAATCAAGCCAGATGGTGAAATTGTAGCTACTACCGAAAATCATCGTTTAATTGATTTACAGAAATTAACAAAAAAACGTGCAACGTTTGCTTGGGAATGGATGTATAGTAAATCGTATTTCAAGACAGCGACAATGATATCACAAAATAAAATTTTGAATCACATCGCTGATCTGTATACGGATAATGCATTATTACCAATTGATACCATTCACTATCCAGTCATCAATGCTTCTAATATGCGTAAAGCCCATGCTGATGTTGAAACGGGTTCAATGATTGGTAAAGTAGTTTTGACTAGTTGGGAGAAATAAAAAATGCTAAATAATCATCGTTATTTTCGTAGAAATGGTATTTTAACTACCAAGGGTTATTATCCTTTAAATTTAGGTAATGTAAAGCACGCCATTATTTTAAACCAAGAAGAATTAATTTATCGATTCCAAACACTGTTAGTTCAAAATTGTAATTTAACCGATGATGATTATCACCAAGACTTGCCTTTTGAACCATTAAAATACCGTACCATTGATGAAGTTAAAAAATATTATCAGTCTAAGATCGACAATATTCAACAACAATATGGCAATAACAAGTCACAAATAGTGGTAAATCAATGGGAAAAAATATTAAACTCGTTTACTTATGAACTAAACTTAAAAAATTTAATTAATCAGTATATCAATCTACTAAACTTACTTGATGATTTTGGGTTTGATTTTATTAATAGTAAAAGAATTGGTAGTTTTAGTATTTTAGATCATGATCATCAACTAATTTTAATAGGTGATATTAATTCAAAAGAAGATTCTCTTAATCAAATAGATTTTGCACGTTTGAATGATCAAGAATTCTTAAAATTAGTAAGTAATGTGAATATGAATAATCGGCATTCTCAACGAAAGCCAACATCATATGAGTATTTTGCTATTCAAGTTAGTTTTGAAGCTTCCAGACGTCACGGATTTACTGAAGCATGTATTGTACCGTGGGGTAATCCTGGTTTCCGTAATATACAAACTCAAGCGTCAATTACTGACCCAGGTATGGGACATATTACTGGTACTCTTACTAATATGACCTACATCAATGGGACTAATATTCACATTGAATATTTGGAGCGCGGTCAAGAGGAAAATCGTGAAAAAGTAGAACCATATCGTATTCCAAACGCAATGACTGTTGCACAAGTTAAAATTTTAACTGGTGAGGACACTACTGTTACATCGTACGTCGGAAGACCTATGTTCGAAGATAGTTTTGATAATTCATTTATTAAAACTCTAAATACTTTGTCAGCTGTAGTATCTTCTATTTTCTTAGAGGGATTAACTGAATGTAAAGTGGCTATGGAACGAATGACTGCTACTCAGCAAGTAAAATTTATGCGAGCCCTCTCTTCTAATGCAATTAGAGATAAGACTTTACAAATTTTATCAGCTGCATATGCCATTAATGTTCCAATTATTGACGATAGACCCGAAACATTATCCAAAAATAATGGAAAACCATTAACTGTTACCGATCGTATGGCAGTAGCTGAACTAGGAATTGAACTGGCTCATCAAGGTGGCTTTGAAAAAGTAACCTTTGATGGAACCGCTAATGAATATCCTAGTGTTCCGATAATGGAACAGTTAGGTTTTGAAAACGCTCTAACTCTGGTACACAAGTCCCATTCCTTAGGATTATTGACTTATTTTTCTGCCGGTTTTAGGTATAAACATCTTGAAGACATTGTATTAAGTGGTACTGATGGTATTGGCCTTGGAGGTGCTCAAATTCTTAGATTTATGGATAAGAATAATGGTTTTCAAGGACCTTTTAAAACTAATAACGTTAAAGACATTCTTGAAATTAATCAAAAAGCTGAAAATTCAATTTTAGGTCGCGGAACACAATTGTTATCAAGAATGGATCAAATGTTTTTTGAGCATTCCCTACCACTGGAATATTCAAAAAATCGCGAAGAGCTCTTCACTCATTTACTTAGAAAAGATTCGTCATCAGTACAAAATGACTTGTATCAATTAACAGAAATTGTTGATTTACCAACTGATACAAATCATCCAATACTTGAAACTGCTCGGCGTATTTTAAAGTATGCTGATCGTTCAAATATTTTCAGTAATACAAAAATTAGTACTGAAAATATTTCAAAACTTAAAAATGTCATGAACGATGCAATTAATTTACATGACTATGATACTTTACAAGAAACTATTCATATCATTGAACAAAATAGGGGAAATTAGAATTATGAAAAATGAAGATGTTGTATTTAATAATTTAACTAATGTTCCAAACTTAAAAGTTTCGGTTAGCGGTTTAATAAATAATGATTTTTTCCAAAAGAGGAATTATTCTGGTATTTTCGGTGTTGAGGGTGGTCAAGATATTTCACCAGAAATTAGTTGGACAGATATTCCTGTAGGGACTAAAAGTTTTGTAGTCACTATGTATGATCCTGACGCACCAACTGAATCAGGATTTTGGCATTGGGCAATTAAAGATATACCTGCAAATATTACAACATTACCCGAAAATACAGGTGCTATGAACAGTGACAAACTACCCAAAAAAGCAGTTGCTATGCCCATGGATGCTAGAATGAATTGCTATGTAGGTGCTGCCCCTGCTAAAGGAGATCAACCACATCCTTATCATATAGTAGTTACTGCATTAGATGTTGATGTTCTTGACGTTGCTCCTGATAGTACTCCTGCTTTTATGAATTTTAACATGCTTGGTCATGAATTAGCACGGGGTTCAAAAATTGTTTATGCCAAATTATAAAGAATTCATGTTAGATATAATTAATTTAGATATAATTAATTCAAACGATTTGTAAGATACTATTTGTGAATTTAGCAATTTTGTTAGATTCACAATTTTTTTAATTTCTATAATTAACAAGAAACTAGTATGAAACTAACTTATATTCAAAAATAGTTCACCTTTTCCAACCAATTTTGACCAATCATATAACTTTAAATAAAAAAATCCGAAAATCTCATATTTTTTTAGTGAGTTCTTCGGATTTTATATTGGTTGAAAAACATCTGTCTCAACTTTTCCGTTTTTTATACCCCATAATAAAAAACATAAACGTATGTCTTAACTTACAGAAAAAAGTCATTAAAAAATTATATGGATAAACTCTATACAACATCTATTGGCAATTTAGTGGTGGGCCTTAATGATGAATTAGTGCAAAGGAAAAAAATTCAACGAAATGCTGATTTAACGTCCAAAAAAATTTTGTGAAACGTTAACAAAACATCCTAATGATGAGAAAATACGATAAATAATTTTATATGAAATCATAACAAAAAGAAATGCAACATAAAATTAATGTCGCATGCCTTTTCATATGGTGACATATACTTAACAAATTAAATCGTTTACGTTTTTTTCATCCAAATTATTTGGAGTATTTCAGGACTACTAAAGTATCAGATATAGGTTAAAGCAGAATCATATTCCCTTTCCAAATTGAATTCACCGTTACCATAAAATCCATGATAAAAATATAATCGATTTCACATTGTTACCTACTATTACAGCATATATCTGTTACTAATTTAGAAGACGTGTTGTCTCACCTTGGCGAAAAGAAACTGGAACTATAGTATCTTTAACTTGTTCCCCTTTAATTAAAGACAACAGACTATCAACCGCTGTAAAAGCCATGATTTTTGCGGATTGCTTTATTGTTGACACTGGTGAGGGAATACCTTCTAATATATTAAACCCATCAAACCCTATAATTTGGACATTCTCAGGAACTACAATTGATGCTTCTTTCAATTTATCAATCAAATGGTAAGCAATTTCATCATTAACACAAAATATACCATCAATTTCTTCCATATTAGTAATTACTCGATCTAAAAGATATTGACTTTCTAAGGAATCTTCAGGACACTCATATATTTGAACATCTACGTTGTACTTTTGGGATTCCTCTATAAAACCTCTTTTTCTTTCCGTCGTATTATTAGGAAAAGGTGCAACCTTACCCACATAAGCTATTTTTTTAGCATGACGCTTTCTTAATTCATCAAAAGCAAGTCTTCCTCCATAAAAATTATCCGAAGTTATCGTTGCAACATGATCATATTTTTGTGTATCAAAGTATCTATCAATACTAACAAAAGGAATATTACTAGATAAATATGGTTCAATATCGTTATATGTAATTCCTGCCATACCGTCGACCTTATTTTCCTTGGCCATTTTTAAAAAATTTAATTCGCTGACTGAATCACTTTGATTATTTGATAACAACATTCCATATCCATAGGAATCCAGTCTTTTTTCAAAATAAAAGGCAAATTCAGAGAAAAAAGGATGCCAAATAAATGGAATACTTAAAGCAACAAGATGCATTGAATTATTTTTAAGTGCTTGTGCAACCTTATTGGGTTGATAGCCTAGAGTATCCATGGCATGCTGAACCCTTTCTAAGGTAGCTTGAGAAAAACCAGGTTTATGATTAATCACTCTTGATACAGTAGCAATTGAAACATTCGCATATTTTGCTACATCTTTAATACTTGGTAATTTACCAGCCAAGATATCACCTCACTTTTTTTAAGTTGCATTATACTATATTAACTTATCATTATTAATTCATTGTTTGTATAAATTTCTAATATAATTATTTGCAATATAAAAATAACCATCTAACCTCGCATTTTGCTAAGTTAAATGGTTACTCTAAATTTCTAATTATCACATTAAGTATAACATAGTAATTATCTTTTATAATTAAATTTTTCTTGACTTATTTACTTTCTTGAAACTGCTAGTTCACGATTTATTTGTCCTTCCATTCCTTCATACTTGCGATAGAAGAGCATGGGAATAATTCCCAATGCATAGAATAAAATCGGTATCCAAATAAATGAAATAGAAATGCCAAGTAATCCATGTGCAGTTTGTGCATGACCAGCATTATATCCAAAGAAACTCATAATTTGGGTTGGAATGGCTCCCAATACCAGTTCCCATTTTAGTACAGAACGTTGTACCAAATGCTGTTAACAAACCAGCAGCATTAATACCAGTTTTCCATTCACCATAATCAACAGCTGAACCAATTAATACAAATGCCTGTGACAAAGCAAGACCAACACCAAGGCTACCAATTACCCAACCAATGATAATAATTGGCAAGCTTTTACCGCTAAGCAATATGATTAACTGACCGCCGATTAAGAACAAAAATCCAAAGATCCACAATGTTCGTTTATAGAATTTGCGGTTTAACAATGGTACTAGAATAGTTGTAACGACTTGTAAAATACTCAACCCATTAACCAATGACATAACATGCTGGTTACCATAATTATAAGTTAGATAATAAACAAGCGTTGAAGAACGTGCTGTCATAGCGGTCCAGAAGAATAAATTACTAATAATAATTAGTATCCAAGGCCAGTTGCCTTTCATCGCTTTAAAACTATCTTTGATTTTAATCTTTTGTACCTTAGGCTTAACACGTTCCTTGATATTAGCGAATGAAATTAATGTTAATATCATTCCAACCAAAGCTAAGATAACAATAGTCCACTTAAAACCAAGTACTTCATCACCATGTCCAAAGAAATGAACCATTGGTAACGCACCAACATTAACAACTAAAACACCAATTTGTGCGACTGATAAACGTACAGAATTCAATGTCGCACGTTCGTCAATATTTGATGTTAGTAACGGTAAAATGGTTGCTAACGGTGTGTTCAAACCTGTATACAACACATTTGTAAAAATATAGTTTATTGTAAAATAAATGATTTTTGCATTCAATGACCAATCAGGTACCCAAAATAGTAAAATACCAAACAATGTAAATGGAAAAATGATCCACAAGAAATATGGTCGAGCTTTTCCCCAACGGGTATTGGTCATATCAATCAAAACACCCCAAAATGGGGCATCAATTGCGTCAAATACTCGAGCGATTAACATAATTGCACCAGCAACACCAATCGGAATCATCGCAACATCAGTTAAGAAGTACGAAAGATATACCGTAATCATGTTATAAACTAATAGACCAGCTAAATCAATTTGTCCAAAGGCAAGTCGTTCACGCCAAGATAATTTAACGTTAGAACTTTCGTTATTCATTTTTTCCCCTCCTATTACCAAATATTACCGTGGTACCCGTTCTTCACGTGGCAAAATAGTTGGCAATTCAGAAGTTGGTGAATCTTGATACCAATAAGCAACCGATGCAATATCATCTGAACGTTCAAACAATTTAATATCATCATTACCAATTTGTTGTACTTTAACTGTCAAATCATCTTTAAAGAAAATTGGATCAGGTAAATGTAAGCGGTATAATGCATGCATTGGCAAAGAATCATTACCAAATCCATGTAATGGCATTGCATCTCCAGTAGAGAAGTTTTCACGTGTGTGATCGTATTGATCCATTAATGGATATCCTAAATATTGGTGCTGGAAGGTTTGTGCATGAATTTGGCCATCATCTTCAACATGAAATGCCCAAGCACCACCAAAGTAATCTTCACTACCCGTTGAAGTAACAGTTGGATATTTACCGTCACCATCAATATAAAACTTAAACTCACCTTCACCCCACCAATAGCGTTGCAAAGCAGCTAGTTCGAAGTACGTTCCAATATAGTGACCAGCACCGTGAATTGTTGGCAAAATTGTATAATCTTGTTGTTTTTTCGTGTAATCTTCACGATTCCAATAAGCATGGAAATAAGCAATTTCTTCAGGTTGCTCTTTTAGAACATAGTTAATTGTATAGAAAAAGTCAGGCACTTCAGCTGGGTGCTCGTTAGTAATAGTAATCACAGCATGCTTTTTAAATGGCATTGGGAAGTATGAGTTAAAACCACCTACCGGATTAACATTAATTAATGCAGAATCAATTTCTTGACGTTGTGCAAAACCATTAAAGAAAAAATCCCCAATCGGTGATTCAACAGCTGGCGTCTCAGAATCATCCCAGTACATGCGTAACACCACATCTCGAAGAACAAAACTACCAGCCGGTGTCGCATCAGCAATTGTCATCCAAATATGACGAATCTCACCAGCATCATGAATATCAGCAATAGTTACAGTCTCGCCTTGTTTCAAACTAATTGAAGCATGTCCTTTACGTTCAGGACCCAAGTCACTGCCAGTCATAGCAGCTTTTCCTTTTTCACCCATCATATTTTCAGGAGAAATTGCACGATTCTCCTCACTACGATTAATTTTTGTCAAATCTTGAATTTGCATATCATTATCTCCCAATTTAAAAACAAAATAGTATAAAAATATTTAAAAAATGTGGCCCCATCTTTTATTACGTAAACGTTTACTAAAACTATAAATGACATTATGCCATCATTCATTTTTTCTTGCAAGCGGTTTCATTAAAATAAAAATTTTATTACAACATTGAAAAATGGCTAAACATTGACAGAATCATAGTTGTTAACTAATTATTTTTATAAAATTAATTTTTATTTTTAGTAAATTTGAGACAAATTAGCATAAAAATTTCGCTTAGAACATATTATTAAATTAATAAAACACTCAAAAAGTTAAATTTACATCAACTTTACAAGTTCATTTTTTTGAATTATTATTTTAATTTATATTTTTGACATATCTGATTAAGAATTTCTTGATTAAATCGTATCTAAAGCACTTCAACTAGAATAACTACAACTAAAATAATTAAATGTTTAATAGTTTTATCTTTTACCTGCAGGGCAACTCGAACAGGCACAAATTGTTTGTCGTAATTCTGAATGAGTTATTGATTCTTTTGTTTATCCATTAACCGATATTATTGAATACATAATAAAACCCCGTAAGTTTAGATTTACTCCAACTTACGGGGTTCAGTTCATGCACCAATCTTTGTTGAAAAGCTACAAAGTAAAATGCATCCAGAAAATTAAATTTTTACCAGTTACATATCAAAAAGGTTTTAATAATTAAAATCGAAAGTCACCTAATTCGTTACACATTTGGGCTCCACAGTATTTGGTACCGATAGCTAATCTTACAGATGTCATCGGTACCTTTTTTTGTCTATAATTTATGATAAGAAAAAAATTATCCTTCCACCATGCCTCAATCATGATAATCATATTTAAAAAAGTACTGAAATATTTATAAATCCATTTAAATATTAATTAATAAAGTTGTCTGATTTTCTAACGAAATCCGCCGCCACCAGAACTACCGCCAAAATTACCACCGCCGTCGGTACTTGTTGCACCACCAGAGCCACTACTTTGAGTAGCAAATATACTAGTTGCAGTAAAACTCGTTACATGATAAAACGGATTACTAATGGTTTGATAATAAATACTTGCTTGCTGATATTCTGGATAAATCATCGCTAAATTTTGTGCAACTTTTTCAGCAATTCCTAATGCGGTCGCTGCAATCATCAAATCATCCCACAAGCCAACTTCTTTTGGCGTGCGTTCATCCAATTGCGTGAAGGTTTCTAAATAGTTTTTCATGCGAACCACATCTTTACGCATTTCATGTCCAGTTGATGTAAAAGCAACTCCAATTTGTGCCTGCGCCAAGGCATTGGCTTTCGTTTCTTTAGAGTTGACAGTTTGATATTCGTTAAATGGATAAATCCATTGTTTTTTGCGTCCATAATCCTTACTACTTTGTAAAAAGGCATCCCAAATATTTTTATAAGTGGTTTTATGTTTCTGAAAATATGCTGATAACGCTGACATCGTCACTTCATCATCTTTGGCAACTACTTGTAACACATTAAATAATTTTGCAATACCATCGGACATTCCTGACGGTAAATTTGCAGCCTTTAAGACAATCACTACGTCCTCGTCTACTTCACGTAACGTAATGATATTTTCTTTAACTAGTTGTAAGACTGTTGCTGCTAAGTAGTTATTCGGCAACTGATATGTATCAATTAATGAAGCTACAAATGCATACGCATTAAAGATATTTCCAGTTGGTACACTTCGAACATACTCTCCTTTGGTTTGGCGCTCTAGTTTTCGCAAACTTGGATAATATTTATGATAATTTACGGACTGTAAACGACCGCGCACATTCACGAAAATCACCAGTATAATAAATATACCTAATCCAATTGGTGCCAACATATCGCTTAAACCGGTAGTATTCGTTTTCCCCGTCTTATATTTAATATAATTAAAATCACTACCAATAAAAGCCTGCTTCATAAAAGAATCAAATGAACGAATCGACGTATACTTAGTTGGATACGTGTGCCGCGGTAATTGCATAATAACCTTCACGCGATTATCATCTTGTAATGCTGCCTGATTCTTAATTACTGCTTGCCCATTATTAAACTTGGTTTGCCCTTTAAATCCAAAGCCCCAGATACCAAAACCATTTTTAGCATTAAATGTCTGATGCCGATCATGAATTCTAATCTGAATATTTTCTGGAGCAACATCAGTATTTTTTTCAACAAATTGCCAAGCAATCATCTGTTGCGTACGTGTTTGTTGCACAAAATTACTAATACGATATTTTATCGTATACACATGTTCACCATATGATGTAATACCCCAATTTAATTCATTTCGGCGTTGACCATAACGATAAGCTTTTTGTTTACGACTATCATTCGTGTGCCATTTTGCTTGTCGTTCAAATGGTTGTTCATCCATACTAACTTGATAATTAGTTAGATGTTGTGATCGATTGAGTTTCATATTTTTATAAATTTCACTACCCTCATCTGAATCAACCAGCCATCTTTCGGTGAAATTAGCATTGCCGTTTTTATCTAAGCGCACGTCAATTTTCATCGAATCAACAATTTGATAAGCGTGAATTGTTGGCACTTGCACAAACATTATCCCCATTATTAGTAACGGCACCACGAGCCAATACCTTCTACTCATTCTTTATTTAACCCTCCACATGATTTTCCCTTACTCATCATTCAAAATAAATTAAAATTATATCTTAACGATACCACTACTTAATTTACTCATAAAATATTAATGCCTAAAAAACGACTCTATACTTTTTAGCGTGAAAGTAGCAATTTCACGCGTTTATTTTGTTCTTTTTCACAAGAAAAAAGACATCAATAAAAATACCCCGAAAGTTAAATTTTTGTTTTAATTTTCGGGGTACACTTCATTGGGATGTAGGGCAGTTTTTAATTTATTTTACTTCTCGTGGTAGTTGTTGATATATGTCAACAACGCCAACAAGAAATTCGCGAACAATATCACTAAGGACAATGCGTCGTAAACAGACGTCTCCGGCTGATCCTCCTTTCGTTAAATTCTGGTGTCCATGAATCATATTCGTATACAGCAGCCTATTATCTTGTTTATAAATATTTTGTTTGTTCATGTAATTTGTACCTACTATTAATACATGACAAGTCCATATTGAAAATGACATTAACTCACTATTAAATTAAATACTACAGTTTAGTGATTAATAATCTGATTTATCAATTGCACACTTTCTATTAATTCTCCTCGTTTAGGCACTTTAGATTCGTTTATTATAAAGTCAACATTACCCATTGCTAAATTTACCATTAAATAAGTAATGAAATCAGATTCTTCATAATGAAATAAAGTTAAATACATATTTTTAAAAACTTCTCGCAATTGCACATCAAAACCCATTTTTCCTAAAGGAATATTCCGTAATACTTTAAGTATTTTGGCATTATCTAACAGATAAGTTACCAATTCTTTTGAAAAAAAATAATAACTATCAAAATCTTTTGGTTGTTGCCTCCTCTTTCGTTGACTAGTATCCAAAACATCCTTAAAATGATTGACTTGCTCATCAATTAATGTCACAGCCAATTCATATGTATTGGGATAATGTGTATAAAAAGTTGTCCGATCAACCATACTATCTTTCGCTAATTGTGTAACTGTAATATCTTGAAAATTTTTTGTTTCTAATGCTTGTAAAAACTTATCCCTAATTAATGTTTCAGTTCGCAAAAAACGTAAATCCATTAATTTACCTCCAATTTTATTCTACATCTGTTGTCTTATTATACATCTATTAAAAAAATGATGTTTTAATTTAGCTTTATGCTTAATATACTTAACCATATAATATAAATAAATCAGATTTGTCAGATTTGAAAGAAGGAAAAGTAATGAGCGATTATACAATTAAATTTTCTATTGATGGTAAAGAAGTTACACAACAAGAAATCCGCGATATGGAATTAAGTCGTTATTATCATGTTTTTGGAATTTTCAATAAAAAGCAAATTGATATAACGTTAAACGATGAAGTCATTCCTTATGAAGATTTAATACGCTTACCATTGACTGATGCCAAAGAAGCCTTGGCACAAACTCGTGAACACATGGGAAAAGAAAAGACGCTCGAAGTATTTAAACCAGAAATTGAACGTGGCGATACAATGTGGACAGAAATCGCCAATAATTCACGTGAAGGTGTCAACATGCAAGAAGCTTATGTTGATGTTGAAACCCATGGCATTACACTTGTACAGTTTATGATGTTTAATCAATCACTAGCGAAACATAACAATCTATATCTACCCTCAACAGTGCATCCAGAACACTATTACTTTAATGCAACTAAGGACGGTCGCCAAGAAATCATTGAAACGTTTGGTATGTATCAAGATCCCTCATACCTTAATTTAAAGCCTGGTAAAATTGATCCAGATTTCTCTGTTCAACCAAAGGAAAACGCTGATATCGTAATGGCTGGTAATACTTACTTAATGGATACTGGATTAAACACCAAAATGTTAGGTATGCATCAATTATCACGTACTGATGATGGCATGAAAGTCAAATTAGGTGTTCTTTTACCTGAAGGGGCTCCTAAAGAAATTGCTGAGGGTCATAAGTGGCACTTACTTGTTGAATTTAACAATGGTTTGCATATTGCAGCCAAACAACACCCTTCATTTGTCCAAAAGAAATTACTAGAAACGGTGATCAATCACATGGCAAAGAAAAATTAAATATTATTTTTTAAATAATGAATTAAAAAATACACAATTATATGCCACATAAACGTGCTGACACAATATAATAACCGGTGACCAAATATTGTAGAATCTTAATAAGCAAATGGCTCGTATAATCACTGAGACAATTTCACGATTTTCACACTACTTGCAATTGAACGAAAAAAGCCTGAATACGAGGTCTAACCTTATATTCAGGCTTTTAAAAATTTATATTACTTTTTACCAGACAAATTATTAGTCGACTAAAAATCATAAACAAAGCTTCTTTACAAGACAAAACTACAACAGACCAGCAAATATAAATGCTCCCCTTCATAAATTGTTAGAACATCTTGAAAGCTTGATCTATTTCTTGGAACTCATCTTGTGTCAAATTAATTTGCAGTGCAACTGCATTACTTTTAACTTGCTCAAGATTTCTAGCACCTGGGATAACAATACTAATTTCTGGATTGGCAATATACCAGGCTAAAACAATTTGTGTTACTGTAGCCTCATACTTTTGAGAAATTTCTCGTATTTTTTCTAGACCTATCAAAGCATCTTTATATTCGTTCTCTGTAAAATTCTTTAGGAGTTTTCCGCCATCACTATTCTTAAACTGATTCCAATCTTTTGACGTATATTTCCCAGTCAACAAGCCAGAGGCTAATGGAAAATATGGTACAAAAGAAATTTGATTTTCTTGCAAGTAATCCATTTCCTCTCGGACTTTTTTCCTATAGACTAGACTAAATTGATCTTCAACAACATCAACTTTCCCATTTTTATTAGCTTCTTTTATTTGATCTAGTGAAAAATTTGAAACACCAATTGCCCGAATTTTCCCAGCATTTCGCAATTCATCTAGGACTTCGACTGCTTCGTCTTTAGGCGTGTTATCATCTGGATAATGCAAATAAAAAATGTCGATATAGTCAGTCTTAAGTCGTAACAGTGCTTCATCAACAGATTTTTTAATGAATGCCGCACTATTATTCATAGCCATATTTTTCTCTTTATCATGCGCTGCTTTTGTGGCTATTACTACTTTGGAACTATCGTAATCTTGTAAAACATCACCAATTATTTCTTCTGAGCGCCCAAATCCGTATGAGTATGCCGTATCAAGTACGGTTATTCCTTGGTTCAATCCTTCACGCAATAAAGCATAGCCGTCCTTTTCATCAAGATTCTGAAACAAATTATGGCCACCAACTTTATTTGTTCCTAAACCCAATTTGGTTGCAATAACATTGCTTTTACCAATTTTCACTTGTTTTGTCATGTCTACACCCCTTTCAAAACAAATTCTATATAGTCAACAGTCGTTGTCTTATAATGACAATTGTTCCGTCAATAATGTAATTACTGTCTTGTTTTTAAATTCTACATTCTAGTTTCTAAATAAATATAGTTTTTAAAAAGTTATATTTTTTCATATACTCCCCCTAAGACAATGAATTAACCCCACAAGTTTAGTATAGCTTTCTAAAATTTAATTTACCAGTACTGACCATTTTAATACTACCCATTATTTATAAACTGAAAATATTACTGATAACACATCCCCTAATGGAAAAAATATGTTACCTTGATTAAGGTATTGACAACCAAAAAGTTTTGGGTTTTTCATTGCCATGTTGTGATTTATTTGCAAAAAAAGAGCGCCATGCTGTATACACGGAGCTCAAATTAATTCAACGGTGGCTGCTTTAATACAAAGTTTAGCCCGTCCGACTTGTCAAAATTATAGGCGTTTTTTAGTTTGTCCTACTTCTTGTAGTGGTTGTCGATATGCATCAATAACGCCAGCAAGAAGCCACCTGAACAATATCATTAACGATATTTCCTCGTGAACAGACGTCTTGGGCTCCCCCCTTCGTTAGGTTTTAGTGTAAAATTTAATCAATTAATAATACAAGTTATTCGTTGATATCTATTATTAAGGAATCAAAAAATATTTTTCTCTTGTATTAAGAAGTATTATCAAACCATCAGTCAACGCCTCAGCTGCTGTAGCTGTATTGGATGACAAATCGGACTATTGACCAAATTAAATTGATTTTTCACCGCACATCAAATTCTAAAATTTCACTTCACCATTAAAATTTTTAACATTATATTTAATATTCTTCAGCAAAATTTTTGATAGAGTGAATCAACATATTTTTTATTTTCACAAATCAATCAATGCTTTTTAAAGCTTCTAACATATCTACCGCATCAATTTTGTGTTTCATTAGTATAGCTACTAACAATGTAAATAGCGCAATTAAAAATGTCGCAATAGCATATATTTGCCAAGAAATACCTGGTACTGATAGCACATTTTCAGGTGTAATAATGGTCATCAAATACGAATGAACAAATATTCCGGCAATACTGCCTAAGATCAATCCCACAATCGTCAATATAATTGTTTCTCTGTAAATATATGCTAAAACTTCTCTTGGATAAAAGCCCAAAACTTTAATTGTCGATAACTCTCTAATCCTTTCGGAAACATTAATATTCGTTAACGTATACAAAACAATAAATGCAAGCAGTGCACTAACAATAACAATCACCCAAACCACTTTTGTTAAACTTTTCAAAATGTTATTAATTGTCTCTTTTGTTTCATCTGACTTTATAACTGTTACTGCTGAAGTAACTGAATTAAGTTCTTTGCTTACCCGATTGGCATTCTTATTATTCTTTAACTTAATAAGATAGGCGTTAGTGTTATAGTCTTTGCTGAATACTTTTTGATAATAGGACTGTGACATATAAATAGCATGTCCTGTGTAATTTTTAGTAACATTCGCAATCTTAACTCTAAATTTCTTTTGTTGTGCATCTTTAATAGTAAAATAGTCCCCAACAGAAAGATTTTGAATTTTAGCTAACTTTTTACTAATGGTAATTCCGTCATTTTTTAATTTAATATCATTGTTATCATCTGATTTCAATGAAATAAATTTTGATAAATTAACATTGTTAGTAACAATCATTGGAACATTTTGTAAGTCTTGAATATGTGGAACTGTTACTGTCATATTCTGAAAATAGACAGATTTATGAGAAGAAACATCTTTCTCTCTCTTGATTTTTAATTCATAATCACGACTATGTTCTTCTTTGTTATTAAATACGCCCAATAATTGATAATGTGTAATTGTGCCATATTGAACGGGCACCATTTTGTCTAACGATTGTTGCATACCAAAACCTGTTATTAACATTGCCGTGCTCCCAGCAACACCAAGTATTGTCATCCACATTCGTCCTTTATAGCGAAAAATATTTCTGGCTGTCACTTTGTATGAAAACGAAAACTTTTCCCACAACCAAGTCACACGTTCTAATAATATCTTTTTGGCTGTAGTCGGTGCTTTGGGTAACATAAGTATTGCAGCTCGTTGTGGCAACAAAGGTCTTATGGCTAAAAATACTGCGAACACAGTACTCAGTAAAGTCAAACCAAATGCAATTAATACTGGCTTGAATTGCCATGTTAGTACAACGTCATTCAATATATAGTTAGCTGCAAAAGAATTAAATATAACTTTGGGTAAAATAATTAACCCGAAACTAGCACCAATAATAGTTCCAGCAATGCTTGTTAAGCCAGCATACAAGTAAAATTGAAGAGAAATTTTACTATTACTGTAACCTAACCCTTTAAGAGTACCAATTTCCACTCTTTTTTCTTCAACCATACGACGCATAACAGTGAAACTAACCATCAAAGCAACCGCAAAAAAGAAAATTGGAAAGGTATTTGACAGGCCCTTAATTCTATTTGCATCACTTCCCATATCACTATACCCAACTGAAAATTGACCGCGAGACTGAGCCGTATACGCCAATTGATTAATTATATTCTTTTTATTTTCAGCATCATCAATTTGCTTTGACAATGCTTCTTGCTTAATATTTATGGCATGAAGAATGGTCTGATCTGAAGTAAGTTCTCTTTGATTTGCTAGTGTTGTCTGCGTTGCTTGAGCATGCTTTATTTTGGCATCGATAGCAGTTAATAAATTCCCTTTCCTCTGTTGACTTAAATCATTCAAAACGTTCTGTAGATGTGCAACTTTATTTCGAAGTGCTATTTCATACTTATCCTGATATGCTTTGCCTTTCAGATTACGAAATTTAATTTGCAAAAAAGTTGGGTCCTGTTGAGAAAAAGCTGACCGATTAACCACAGCAAATCCGTTAATTTGACCATTGCCTAAATTTGTTTGTCCTAATTTATTTTTTTTCATATAGACACTGCTGGTTGCAAAACCAACAATCTTATATTGTGTCGATTTTAGGTCCATATTACCCTTTATTTTGATTTTTTGCCCAAGGCTATAATAATGTTTGAATTGTTCTCCCAGCACAATTTCATTATTCTTTTTTGGTAAATGCCCTTTTGTTACAGTAATTTTTGACATTTTTTCTGGATTAGAAATCATGTTAAAGACATGCTTATTATTATTTGTTACCACAGTTGTTTGAAAACTTTTTGTTATTGCCTTGACGCTGTCGTCCTGTTGTATGGCAGCTATCTCAGAATCAGAAAATCCCAATGAATTTTCTAATTGCGCATCTGCTAGATTAGATTCACTGTACACATTGCGCATTGTTTTTTGCATATCTGGAGTTGTTACTTTTAAACCGACATAAACAAATACTGATAATGCAAGTAATAAAGTTATTGAAAGAAATCTAGCTTGAGAAGATTTTAATTCACGTAGTATATTAATTTTTATCTTCGACATGCTTACCACTCCAAATCTTCGACAGAAATTTTGTGATCATTATATGTATCACTTTTGATCTTGCCATCCATCATTTCAATGACATGATCAGCCATAGGTTTAATTAAACTGTTATGAGTGACGATAATAACATTTTTCCCTGTTTGACTGATATAATCTTGAAATATTTTTAATATTTTTTTACCGGTACTATAATCCAGTGCACCAGTTGGTTCATCAGCTAAAAGCAAGGATGGGTTTTTTGCTATTGCTCTGGCAACTGCAACTCTTTGTTGCTCACCACCACTCATTTGAGGTGGAAAGTTATCCATTCTTTTCCCTAAACCAACTGACGCCATTACCTTTTTCGCATCAATCGGATTTTTGACAATTTCATTAGCTAATTCCACATTTTCTAAAGCCGTTAGATTAGGTATCAAGTTATAAAATTGAAACACAAACCCAATTTCTTGTCGGCGATAGGTTGTTCTTTGTTTTTCCGAATATTTGGAAATATCATTTCCATTTATCCAGACTTCACCTTCTGAAACACTATCCATACCACCCAAAGTGTTAAGAAGCGTCGATTTACCTGCACCTGACGAACCTACTATAATGGTTAATTCACCTCGTTTAATATTAAAATTTAAATTATCATTCGCTCGAACTTCGTTATCTTGATGAGCATTATAAATTTTGGAAACATTTGATAGTCGTATAAACTCTTTTACCATTTGCATTTGTTCTCCTCATTGTATAAAATCAAAGCCAACAACCTGTTGTCTTTAATTTTAAAAAAATGCTGCCATAAAACAACCAACAATTTAACAAATTATGTTGGTTTCAGGAGAAATAGAAATGGATCATATTAAAAGTAAACGATCTAAAGATAGTATAAGAATGGCCTTTCTGGAACTTTTAAATCAAAAATCAATTGAAAAAATTACAGTTAGTGATTTAACAAGAGCAGCAAAAATAAATCGGAGTACTTTCTATAGCCACTATGTCGATAAATTTAATTTAATAGATGATTTAGAGAGTTACTTCATAACTCAAATAAGTCAAACTTTAGATAAACAATTTAAAAATAATTCTGTTCAGGATGCCATTATTTTGTCTATTCAAGAACTCGTTTTTTTTGCCATAGAACCCAACCACTTTAGTTTTCTAAAACTCATACTTTCTCAAAATGGTGATCCAAAATTTGCAACTAAAATTTCCAATGTTATTTGTCAACAAATCACACAAATTTATGGTGAAAATAATAACGTATCAAATTATGTTTGTCACTTTGTTTCTCGTGGATTATTGGAACTTATTATTGTTTGGCTTAATGATGATGAACGGCCTGAGCCGCAAGAATTTATAGAGTTGGTTAAAAAGTCACAGTTATTTTCCCCAATGCAACTAGTTCTACATCAAAATTGATATTCATACCATTCTTTGATAAAAGATTAGTTGTTCACTATATTGAGTAATTCATATTTAACCAAAAGCATTAGACAATTTCACGATTTTCACGCTATCCGTAATTAAGCCATAAATACTCGCTTCTGAGAAAAGGTCGGTTCCTATTTTTAACCCATATACAATAATAAATAAACTGGCAACAATCTTGTTTAAATAAAAGATTGTTGCCAGCTTTTCAATCACTCTGTGTCATTAATATTTCCGTTAAAAGCCTTAAATTCACTGAAATAGCTTCTATTTTATTTTTAGGTACGTTACAAAATGCTCTATCTAAAAATTGAAGTCTACTCTTTTTAATCTTATCTAGCAGGTCAATGCCATCATCACTTAACTTAACGACACGACTCCGACTATCTAAGGGACTAACAGTAGACACAATCAACCTACTCGCCTTTAATCGTTGTAGCTGTCGGCTTGTTGTAGAGTGCGGTTGTCCAGTGAAAATACTTAATTCTCGCACTGTAATTGGTTGCAACTTTGAAATATCGATAATTATTGGAAACAACTCAAAGTCCAAATTAATATCAGTTTTTTATATTCATAATTTCTAATAGAGACTTCAATGTCATTAAAATAAATCTTTAAGTCGAAGTTTATGAATTTATTATTCAGACAATTTTTTTTCAATCATTGTAATTGCTGTTCTATAATATGCCATACCATAATCAACTGTGAATTTTTGGTCTTCAGACATACCATTTTTAAGCCATTGATTTAGATTATTCTCTAATGTAGCCAATTTTTCTTTTTTTCGAATTAATTCTTCTTCTAAAAGCGTTCGCTTTCTATCCTCCGTCAATGAATTACTAAAATAAAGTTTGAGCAAAAAGTCTGATTTAAAAATTTCCGGTTCAGTCTTCTCGTTGACGATTGTTTGAAATGCCTCGTTTCCAGCATTAGTAATATGAAAAATATTTTTATTAGGTTTTTCATCCTGAGTAATCTTTTCTTTCGTTACTAATCCTTCCTTCTCTAGTTTTTTTAAAGTTGGATAGATCATACCGTACCCACCGTCATAAAAATGATTTAATTGATTACGAACAATATCATTTATTTGATAGCCCGATAAACCGCCACGAGTTGATAACAACCCTAAGATAACTTCTCTACCTTTCACGACTGACTCCTTTACAATGTTATAAATTCTAGAGACTGTCTGACCAAATACTTTTAGGATAACATGGACGACTTTGTCATTATCATGTTTATATTAATTAAGTTAATATAAACATTGATTATTATAAATTACTAATTCTGTAGTATCAACTGCCATTATTGTTTTTATTTTCCCAAAAGCCTAACATAAATGCAATGACAACGATAAGGATAGGTACTGAAATGCTATAAATTTTTTTAAACGCATTGATGATATTTACTGTGGCTTGAACCTTGATTTTCTTTAATGTTTGATTTACTTCTTTGTCAATATTTTTGACACCTGTATGTGTTTTTGGCAACTGCACATTTTGCTGGCTTTTTATGCCATCTTTTGATTTTTATGATAGCTGTCTTGACTTGAGCTGGAACAGGCAACTTTTTAACGGTTTGATTGACGTACCTAGATGATTTTTGCTGAGCCCCAGATATATTTGTATATAGACCCGTAACAAATATTGCTACTGCTAACACAGTCCCGACTTGTCGTAGTACACCACTGACACTTTGAGATGCAGATAACAATTCTCCCGTAAAATTTGATGCTGCAATAACTGTTATGGGGCCTGTAATCAACCCATAACCTGCTCCTACAAAACAGCCATACAGCGAGGCATATATTTGTGAATCAAGTCCATTATTTGCGTAGCCGATATAACCAATAGTCATAAGAACAAACCCAAATGATATTAAAATTCTTGGTCCAAGTATTTTCAAGGCAAATCCAGCAATTGGGGACATAATAAAAATAAATATTGTAATCGGAAAAATCATTAATGATGCACCTAAAGCATTTAAATGTTCAACATCTGTATAATAGGTTGGCAATATGACAGTGACAGCTACTAAAAATAAATTACTGAGCACAATCACTATCGTTGCACCATTAAAATTCTTATTCTTAAATAATGCCAGTGGTATCATAGGTTTTTTTGATTTTAACTCGATGACTACAAATGCTGCAAAAAAAATGATTGTCATTATGATCAACGTCATTAAACGCCAAGAATACCATCCCCATAATCGACCCTGTGTTAAAGCTGTCGTAAGACTTAATAGAAATAAAACACTAAATAATGCCCCTAAAACATCAAAGTTTGTCACATTTTGTCCAGCAATCTTTAAATCTAATACGAGTAGTCCAATTATTATTGTTAATAATACAATGGGAAAATTAATGAAGAAAATCCAACGCCAGCTTAAGTACTGAGTAATAATGCCACCAATGACAGGTCCGAGCGATGCTGCTAATCCCTGAGTAACTCCTAGTAACGCAATGATGCCAGTACGCTTATTAGTGTTTACTAAATTAATACCAAGAGTCATTGAAAGCGGAAAAATTAAGGCAGCACCAATACTTTGAACGCCTCTTCCTATCACAAGAACGTTTAATCCGATCGATAGCCCCGAAATCATTGAACCAATACCGAATATTATGAAGCCTAACATCATTAAACGATTCATCCCGTATCGTTCAGCAATTCGGGTTAATGGGATTGTGAGTGACGCAAATAAAATCGTATAAATATTAAGTGCCCATGATAAATTGTTCAATGGTGTATGCAATGAATCACTAATTTGTGGTAATGCCACATTCATAACAGTTGTGTCAAGCATGCATATAAATATGCCTAATACGAATATCGTTATTTTTAGCATCTTTTTCATTATCTAAGAATCTCCAGTCACTGATATTGATAAAATCAATATTAACATCATTAATATACTTGTCAACATTTGATTTTAAAAAAAGCTAGCCTGAAGTATCTTCTTTTCAACGAAATATTATTTATAATAGACTGCCTTGTAAGAATTTAAAATATTGCCACAAAAATGATCCATTTTGAATTATCTTCGTTATATTCACCAATAATAACTACTATTTATAAACAAAAAAGCCGTAAATTCGATGTCATTAACATCAAATTTACGGGCAATTTTCATCAACGCCATTAAAACGCTTCACGATTTTCACATTACTTGTCGTTAGGATAACTTGCTTAGCTAGTGATTTACTTAAACTTCACAACAATTATTTTACAGCAAAAGGATCTTTATCTGACTCATCATTCCAAACGTATTCCATATCTTTTGCAACCTTTTCTGCAATCTTCCGCCCATGCTTATCAGAAATAAACCCTAAAGCCATGTCTATTCCAGCAGAAATACCAGATGACGTATAGTACTTGTCATCTACGACCCAGCGCGCTTTTTTTTGCCAAAAAACTTGTGGAGCAGTACTAACTACCCATTCCATCGCTTTTTTATTACTGGTGGCTTTCTTTTTATCTAAAAGACCGGTTTGTGCAAGTAAAGCAGAGCCAGTGCAGATTGTTAAGACATTTTCAGCTTGTAAACAAAGTTTATTTAAAATAGCAATCCAATTTTGATTACTGACTAAAGTTCTCGTTCCCTGACCACCAGGTACAATCAAGATGCCTGTTTCTTTTATTTCTGACACAGATTTTGTCATAATTTCTGCTGAATGGTCGCTTGTGATTAAGCCACCTTCAATTGAATAATAATTCAACTGATAATCTGCTTTTAACTGACCAAATACTTCCACAGGTCCAAACAAATCAAGTGTTTCAAAACGATCAAATAATAAAAAATTAACATTCTTCATGAAATTCGCTCCTCATATTTTTCAGCAATTATAACATTTTTACATCCGTAGCAACTCTCGAAAATTTCAGACCTCTTCACGAAATTTAAAGTCCGAATTAATCGCTTTTAAGAGATAAGGCATACCGACAATCATGATTGACAACCAAATAATGCCTGCAATGAAATAAATGATTGCCCCATTAGTCGTCTGTTGAAAAATAAATGTAAATACTAACGTCCCGACAGGCATAATGATTGTACAAGCTGTTGTCATAATTGTCGTTACGCGTCCTAAAATTTTCGTTGGTGTAGTTTTTTGAATGTTTACTTGCGTTGTTATATTTAACATCGCAACACCAAAACCACCGAAAAACATGACCATTGACCCAACTATACTAATCAAGTGACTATTTTTAGTAATGATTAACAAGATTCCTAGCAATATAAAATAAAAACTACAAATAAATAAAGGCGCAATAATTTTAAACTTTTCACCTTTATGATTAGGCCAAAAGTTTAATAATAACGCTGCAACAATACCGCCAATTGCATTAAAAGTATCCAAAATACCAATCAAAGCATTACCTAGATTTAATTGGACATTAATAATATACGGTAAACCAATATTGATAGCAGCAAAAATAAAATTTAGAAATACAGCAACCAAAATCAATGTTTTGATCAATGGACGTTTAAACACGTAAATTAGGCCCATCTGAAAATTTTTCAATGAAGATTTTTCTTCAACGACATCATTCATATTAGACGGTTCATTATAATAAAACTGCATCGTTGTCACAATCGCTACTGATACTAATAAGGCACCGATTGCTATCCAAATAAAGATACGAAATCCAAAAGCAGCATATACCGCAACTCCCAACATCGGTGCGAAAATATTTGATATAGAACTAGCACCACTTGTTAATGAACTTAATTGCTGTATTTTTTGATCATTCACCAATTCATGAACTGATGCAGCATACGCAGTACTTGCAAAAACAGTTGCAATGGTATTTACAGCAACAAAAATGATAATTGGAATGAATTTAAAAATATCTGTAAAATAGTCAATTGTCAATACTAAAGCCAGTAGTAGTAATATACGAATTAACATACTTGTAATAATGATTTGCTTGTGTGGTAATCGATCAGTTAAATTACCTATTGGAACCATAAATAAAAAACTAATCACCGGACTAATCGCTAATTCGACGCCAAAACTTAATGCTGAATGCGTTTGATTTAAAAGCATCAGTCCCAGACCATACGTAAACATATTACTGCTTAATGAACTAATCAAGTTAGTTAATACGTCTTTAAAGATTTGTTTATTTGAAGCCTGCATACTAATTATCATAACTTTTTCTCCTTTATTAATTGGTAATTTCACTTTATCAATAAATTAAGAGATAATATTATTAACTAGGTTGCAAATATGCAACATGATAACAGGAGAAAAATATGAATAAACTAGGTCCTGCGATTAAAAAAATACGTATTATCAAAGGCTTGTCACAAAAACAGGTATATACAAATATTATTTCGCGATCGTTCGCTAATCGATTTGAAAGTGGCGCTAATGATATTCAAGCCGAAAAGTTTTTAATGATTCTTGATAATTTAGGTATTTCGCCTTCTGAGTTTCAATATATTAACAACGGTTATGAATTACCGATTTCTGAGCAACTAATAACTAAAATAAACTACTTATATGAAACACATGCTTTTAAAACATTATCAAACTGGGTTAAACAGCATAAAAATTCACATAATATTCGAATACAGATTGTTAGTGGTTATGCCGAAGTATTATTAGCCGCTTATAGCTATCATCATTTTCCATTGTCAAAAAATATGCAGATGTTAATGCTGCATTTATTGCATGAAAAAAGTTGGACGCTCCAAGAAATTAAAATGGTTAAAATCTTGATTCCCATCATCGCAACTCATAAACAATTTCATATTGATATTGAAACAATCACAGCTCGTATTGAAGAAAATTATAAACATTATTTAACAAAATATGCCGACCCTTTTCAAATTTCTGATGAATTAATTAATTACTATGGGGTCGTCTTACAAAATTATTTAAATACTAAACATTATCAAGCAGCATATAATTTACGCCATAAGTTTGCTGCCGATAAACTTTTCTTAGATTGGAACGGGCAAATTTCTAAACAACTATGGTTAGCTGTATGGGAGTTATACTTTGGTAATTATAAAACTGGGAAAGAAACGCTGATTAAAATAATCGATTTTAAATCAATGTTTCAAACGAGTTTTTCATTAAACATTGATGCAATATTTAAAATCCGTGTGGCTGATGCAAAAGCTTATCGATTGACCAAACGGATTGAATAACGGTATTATCACTTGCACAGGGGGAAAAATGTATGAATTATCAAGATTACGTTAATATGGCGCTAACAGACAATGACGAAATCAAACTTATTCTCAAAGGAGAAATTTTAAGTGAACATAATAAAAAAATGGGTGTTGTTTCAGTCGTGTTCATTAGTAAAAATCCGCAAAAAGCCAAAATAAAATTGGACGAACTTAACAAAAATAAAAATAGTGATGATTATTATATGTTATACAGTTGTCCAACAGATGTAGACCTAACTAAATTATCTCATTACCCTTCTATTGAAATTAACCAAGAGGATTTTATGCCATAATTTATTTCACTAGTAAAATTTGAACTATCGTTTACATCCGTCGTGTTCATTAAGCATTATTTATCTGCCAAAGAATGGGGCAATGTTGAAAATTCCAGCTATCCATTGACTTCGTTGCAACTTTTTTAGCAATAGTCGTCCAGTTTCTGATAAGATACCATCAATAGATAACCGTCGTAACGCCTTAATCAAGTCCAACACTTCTTTGTCCTGATTTTTATTATTAATTCTATTGATCGTATCATTTATGACTTTTTTCTCATCATTATTTGTATTTGGATGTTTCTCTAAAAAATTTAATAAAAAAATTTTTTTGTCATTTTTAAACATATTATCTACCTCAATTATTGTGAATAGTCTATCAATAATCTGTGTCCAATCATTAAAGGCAACATCAGTTATATGTTACATTGATCAGATTGATTGAAGCATCTTCCATGATTTTATATCTTTACTATACAAAGAAAGCATATGGTTCAGCAGTATATTTATATTACCACTTTCCTAGATTTCTTATGACAATATCACTTATAACTGATACACGATCTGGCAATATCAGTTACTAATAGATTATTATTTATTAATATTAAGTAGCTAATATCGAAATATGCAGTTTTTTGTCAACGAAATAAATCGTGCTACAATTTACCTATCAGTAATTAACATATTTTGCCTACAATTTTTAATCTTGTGCATCCACCTATTCTCTAACTTTTAATGTGTACATTTTTTAGTGATCATTCATGGGAGGTTCTGTATCATGAAGCCAATATTTTCCATTGCAACGGAAAAAGATTTACCCGAAATTGTTCGTATCTATAATCAAGCGATTCCAACCCGACAATCAACCGCTGACTTAAGTCCCGTTACTGTGTCAGACCGCAAAACTTGGTTTTTATCACATAACAAAAAGCACCGTCCTCTCTGGATTATTCAGTTAGAAAACACGACTGTTGGTTGGATAAGTTTGTCTGATTTTTATGGACGAATTGCCTATCATAAAACAGCTGAAGTAAGCATTTATATCAATCAAAATTATATTGGTAATCACTTCGGTTCTCAGGCACTGACATTTGTGGAAAATAATGTTAAAAGCCTTGGCATTGAGACAATATTAGCGTTTATTTTTAGTCACAATATTGCCAGTCAACATCTATTTAAAAAATTTAATTATCAGACTTGGGCACATTTACCTGAAGTAGCCGAAATGGATGGTATTAAACGTGACTTAGATATTTTAGGGAAAAAATATTAGTAAGTTCTTCTAGTAAGGAATGACACTACGAAACAAATATAAATGAATTAACAAATTTTTACCATATGAATGCTAATCTAGTTCAAGCAGAAACAAGTTTAAAAAAAATCTGCTGTCTAGATAACTAACTCTAACGTCAGTTACTAGCGTTTTTTATTTCAAATAATTATTAACTAAAAACCACTAAATTTCGAAAAATTTAGTGGTTTTTAGGTACAATTATTCATTTAAATATTTTCTATTGGTAACACAATTTGATATTTTAAAAAAATCATATATTTGTATTTAAGATCAATCCATAAAAAGTGAGTGCGACAAAAGATGTTTAAGGCGTATCATGCAAAATAGTTTCTTACTATCTTTGGCGTACATGCCTATTAAACGTGATCAGCATGATTTTTTGATTGCGCGTTATCTTGTCCGTAATAAGCATTTGCACCATGCTTACGATAATAATGCTTATCTAACAAGTATTGTGGTAAATCAGAATTATTATGCGTTAATGACATTGTATGATAATCTTCTTCAGCAACTACTTCAAGAACTTTCGCATTATAGACTGCTTTGTCCGGTGTTGGTCCCCACGCAAAAGGACCGTGTTGACTAACTAAAGCTGCTGGTACCGCTTCATAATCAATGTGTCGTTCATTAAATGTTTTTACAATTGTTTTACCAGTATTACCTTCATAATCTTCTTCGATCTCGCTTTGGTTAAGCGCATCTGCCGCCGGAATATCACCATAAAAGGTATCTGCATGTGTCGTATTCATTGCCGGAACATCCATTTTTGCAGCAGCAAAAGAAACAGCCCATGGTGAATGCGTATGCACAATCCCACCAACGTTTGGAAAATGATTATACAGATACGTATGTGTTGGCGTATCACTTGATGGATTCATATTACCCTCAACAACTTTACCATTTAAATCGATAACAACCATTTGTTCAGGTTTTAATTCATCATATGAAACACCAGATGGTTTAATAACAAATAATCCTTTTTCCCGATCAATACCAGATACATTTCCCCAAGTAAAAGAAACCAAGCCTAACGCTGGCAGTTTCATATTAGCCTCATAAACTTCTTGTTTTAAATTTTCAAGCATTCGTTTTTACTCCTTCAAAATAATCTATCGGCTCTTGCATAATACCCACTTTTTCGAAAATATCAGCAAAGAACTTCTTAGCATGTTTCAATTCGGCGATCGCATTGTTATTAGCACCTGTCCACATCTCAATGGTGTAACTTCCTGAATAATTTAGTCTGTTTAACATCCGTAAACATCCTTCAAAATCAACACAACCTGTACCAAATGGAACTTCTTTAAATTTTCCTTTGGATGTGGATGTGACTGGTAAAGTATCCTTAAGATGAATAGCTGCAATATTTTGCACATAATCCTCAATATCGTAAGAAATATCATTCTCTGGCCAGGCAGAAATATTTCCTAAATCGGGATAAGCTTGTAACCAAGGACTTTTGATTAATTTTTTATAATGTGAAATTTTGCTAATCGAATTAATGAATGGATCATCCATTGTTTCTATTGAAAGCATCACCATTTTTTTGGCGGCCATACGCACACATTTTTCTAAATTTTCAACAAATAATTCTCGTGACTCAACCGTTTTCTTCTCATAATACACATCATAACCGGCCACTTGAATATTCCTAATGCCTAAGTCAACGGCCAAATCAATTGCTTTTTCCATAATGGTTAACGATTCTTGACGAATTTTTTCATCGGCAGAACCCAATGGATAGAGTCGTTGTCCTGAAAGCATTAAGGTATTAATACGACTATGCGTCTTCCACATAATATCTCTAAAATCCGTTCTTTGAGCGCGTGTCCAATCCAAACGAGCTAATCTGTCGTCACTTTCATCAATAGAAAATTCTAAAAAATTAAATCCTAATTCGTGTACTAAATTAAATTTTTCTTCCCACGTTAAATCCTGTGGCAAGGCTTTTTCATAAATTCCCAATGCATTTACTGTCATGTTATTTACCTTCTTGAAATGACTTTAAGAGTTCCCAATTACCATCTAAAGCATTCATCAATGAAACAAATGCCGCATATTTTTTGTCATAAACAGACGTTTGATCAGCTTGGGGCTCATACCTTCTCTTAACATGGCACATCTTAACAACAGCTTCCTCAAGGGTCGCATATTCACCTGAACCTACTGCTGCTGCCATGGCGCCACCCAAACCACCAAGTTCATTAGCTTCAACTAATTCAATCGGCAAATTTAAAACATCTGCAAACATTTGTACCCAACTTGTTGAATTTGTACCACCACCAGACATTCGAATAACCTCTGGTTTCTTTCCTAAAACAGTCAATAACTTTTGTACATGATACTTATGAGCAAAAGTTATTCCTTCATACACAGCTCGAATTAACTCCGATTTTGTTGTGGTACTTTGGAGACCAATAAATGAAGCAGTTGCCTTCGCATCAGAATTGCTACCATATAGATAAGGAAAGAAAATAACTTTAGAAAAGTTCGCATCGGTGTTTTCTAAAAACACCTCTAAAGTATCATAAATTGAATTACCACTTGCCTTTGCATCACGTATTTCCGATGTCATCAACATATTAATGATAATCGACAAATTTCCAGCTGAAGTTGGACTTGAGGCCTCAATCAAATGCTTACCCGTTGGAAAAATAGAGTTCATTAAGCCACTTTCAAGTGGGGCTAATTTACTGTCAGCAAATGTATTCATATTCCATGTACCTGCAATTAAACTTAGTTTGTCATTATTTAAGACACCTGTCGCAATTGCACATGCATCAATATCAAACATCCCACCAAATACTGGCGTACCAACTCGTAACCCTGTCATCATCGCAATTTCATTCGTGATGACACCACATTGATCAGTCGCATTTACCAAATCTGGCATCTTATCGAACATTTCAGAAATTTCAAAAAAATCAAATAGTCTCTGATCATATTGTCTTGAATTTAAATTAATAAAGTTATTTCCAGATGCATCCCCAATTTCTTGCTTAATTTCACCAGTTAATAAAAACCGTACAAAATCTTTATTGGATAAAACTTTCCCAATTTGATTGTAACGTTCAGGTTCATACTCTTTTAACCATCGCAAAATAACCGGTGCCTGACTTGACATCACATGTTGGTGACTAATGTCAAAAATTTCTGTCACTTTATTTTCAAAATTTGCTGCATAATCTGCTGCACGACTATCAGCAGATAAAATACCATTCATAAAAATTTGATTATTCTTATCTAGAACATACAATCCTTTACCATGACCCACCGTTGTAACGCCAACAATATCATTACCACAGAGGCTAGCCTTAGTTAATGCATCCTTTACAGCAATTACTAATTTATCTTTTAGATCTAGTAAATTAATTTCATGGAATCCTGCTTTTCGTTCAAGTCCTTTTGTCGGAAAGGCTGAAACTGAAGTTTGACAACCTTTATCGTCAAAAATAGTCACCTTTGTATTTGTGCCACCATTATCAATTGTTAAATAATAGTTTGTCATAAAACTTTCCCCTAGTTTAGACTAATCTCGTAAACAGCTACTTTGTTTGATTCTCGATTCGCTGATAGTAAAAATTCTCGACCATTTTTTTCATAGACTGTCACGTTACTTGGGCCAACTTTTTCATCAATCAATTGTGTATCTAATTGATCACTAGTGATTAACTCTAAATTTTGTTTACCTGCACGCCAACCGAAAATAAAGTATTCATTACCGTCAATTAATGTACCGCCCCAAATTGCGTGACCAAATGGTGTCTCTGGCTGACTTAATTTAATCGTGTTAAAGTTTTCATCTGAAATTCTTAGATATGGGCCATGAAATCCTTCTATTGTTAGGTATTCAGTTTGTCCGTCCTTGTTAATATCAGCACTAAAAATATCTGAAGTTTCAATATCTGATAACTGCGTTAATTGCCAATCACTAGTTGCCGTTGGATGTTGTAACTTAAAAATACCTTCCACACCAGTAATCAATGAATAATCGGTCATACGTTTATAGCCATGATTCTTGGTCAAAGCAAAATCAAGCGTATGTAAATTGTTCACCGTCTCACGGTCGTCATCATACTCACCAACCCATATCTTTCCTGGATCAGACCAATCATCTACATCTTTTTTGGAGTTTGCAATTGAGCACCCAACAAACCAATAACCCGTATGGTCTGACTTTGGAAAAATATCAAAACGATGAATATAAGGAAAGTCGCCAACAACTACTTGATCCCAATCGTGACCATTGAATTTTTCTTTAACGATCCGACAATGTGGTGCATTAAATCCAGGATAAAATTTTTGTGTTGCCAAAAAATTCAAAGTCTCTGGAATTTGTACCATTGTCATCGTACCGCCTACGGTTGACCAAACGGTCTTTCTTGCATAATTATTATTTAAATCATAGGCATAACAAGGACTATCTTCTTCTGATGCCACAACAATAAAATCCTCATTATTATTTTTAAGCCGCATAATGGCATAACAATGATCTAATTCATCTTCAAATACTTTTGTAAATATCATAATTTCCTCTTCTTTGGTTAACCGATTAACAAAAACATTAAAAAAATAGGATTACTCCTATCTTTTTTAAAGCTATGCATTAACATAATTTAACGGCTCACCCTTTTGTAAGAATGATATCAAATTATTAGATGCTTCTTTAGCAATTGCAGTCCGTGCTTCTAAGGTACCTGTTCCTGCATGTGGTGCCATAATAACATTATCTAATGCCCGCAATTCACTTGAAACGACTGGTTCATTTTCAAAAACATCTAAGCCAGCACCTGCAATTTGGCCAGATACCAATGCATCAACTAAATCTTTTTCTTTAACTAACACGCCGCGTGCTGCATTGATCAAGTAAGCCGTATTCTTCATTTTATTGAATACCTCGCTATTGAAAATACCTTTTGTAGAAGGAAGTGCTGGCGCATGCAACGTAACAACATCTGATTCGTGAACTAACGTATCGAAATCAACATATTTTACATCGAGTTCTTTTTCTAAATCCGCATCCAAACGACGAACATCATTATAGATGACTGTCATTCCCAATGCCTGACAGAAATGACCAACTTCTGACCCAACACGTCCCATACCATAGATACCAAGCGTCTTACCTTGTAAACTCATTCCCATGTACTGTTGTTCAGAAACGTCAATCCAATCACCATTACGAACTACTTTATCATAGAAAGATAAACGACGAACCGTTGCCAACAATAATGCAAAAGTCATTTCAGCCGTTGGTACTCGTACACCTGTCGGACAATTTGAAACAACGATTCCTTTTTCCTTAGCATATGTTATATCAATATGATCAAAACCAACACCGTTGGCTGTAATAATTTTTAGATTAGTACCTGCATCAATTAATTCTTTATCAGCCTTAGTTCCCATCAATAATAGGCCATCATAATCTTTTAAATTATCTAAAATCCACTCACGCGTTTCTTTTTCAGGCTCATAAGTAACATCGAAATTTTCACGCAATTCAGTTAAACCTGCTTCAGGTATGATGCCAGTCACTAATACTTTTGCTTTATTCATCTTTAAAAATCCCCTATTTTTTCAACTGCTTTATTCGCTTTAATTTTATTTTTTAAAGCTTATATTTGACAACAATATAATTTAGTTAAGCGATTAACTATCTACAAGTGAATTCTATCTCATGCTCGTATTTTTGTCAAATATTTCAACGTTTTTTTAATTCTTGCGTCTCATCTTTTCAAGTATTATTTACGTTATATCGCAAAGCTATCTGTTCTTTACATATACTTATCATATGTGCTTTAATTAGAAATAATAATGATTAATTAGCTTAGAATTATTTGAAAATATTCTTCCAAACTATTGTAGGATGTTACCCGTTTTACTAATTTAAGAAGCATTAGGGAAAATCAATATAAATTAACGGATATTTATTATTTTTAAATATATAAAATAAATTAAAATTTAAAAGGAACTTATGACACATGGATAAATTCACGATAAAAGACATTGCTAAACTCAGTGACGTTTCAACCGCAACAGTCTCGAACTATTTGAACGGTAACTATACTAAAATGTCACAAAATACAAAACAAAAGTTGGCCAACATCATTGAAAAAACGAACTATCGTCCAAGCACAACGGCAAGAAATCTCGCAAAAAGTGAAAATAAAACCATTGGTGTATCTGTAGCCGATATTACTAATCCGTTTACATCGCCCGTTATTTCTGGTATTTCAGAACGCTGTTTAGACTATGGTTACAAACTAGTGTTTACAAACTCAAATAACGACGAACAGAAAGAAATCGAAAATATTAATCGATTACTGGAAGAAGAAGTCGCTGGTTTAATCATTGATCCAGTTAATCCAAATAATAATACTTACCAAAGATTATCAAATACATATACCGTTATTGTTGATCGACAAGCTCAAAGAAGCATTATCGATACAGTTACTACCGATAATATGAAATCTGTTGAAGTAATGACACAAAAAATGTTAGCTTCTGGTTATACTGATTTATATTTTGTCACTTGGCCACTATCCGGTATTAGTACACGTATTAATCGATACACTGGTTTTAAAAATGCAACAAAATATACAAACGATGATCACTTGCTAACCATTCCTTATGATTATGAATCCACAAACGATGATCGTTTTACGCAGACGATTCATCAAATCATTAGTAATCGTCATGATAAAGTTGGTTTCTTTACAATGAATTCACGCGTTTTACAAAACTTTTTGATGGTCACTCAAAGTTTAGGTTATACCTATCCTGATGATTTTGGTGTTGCAACTTATGAAAATTTTGATTGGATGCAATTAATGACACCCGGTATTAGCTGTATTAGTCAAGATTCTGTTGCTATTGGCTATGCTGCTATGGATTTGCTCAAGGAAAAATTGGCAATGGATTATACAAGTGAACCGGCACCTAGAATGAAAACTATCCCAACAGACATTATTATTCGAGATAGTTTCTAAACGACTTTTTTGAAATACAAAAGCAGTAGGTTATAGTGAAATACCCCATAATTGTTAGGTATACAATTATGGGGTATTTCACTATAACCTACTGCTTTTTAAATTAAAATTTTACATTTTAAGCAAGTGCAATTTTGACACATAGCTTATGATTGTGCCCAACCTGACCATCGACCATACCATGAGCTGCATGTAAATCACTCGGATCAAAAATCGCATAATGTCGATCTGTTAACAATGCCTTACTATGAAATTCTGGATGATGAAAGTGTTGAATTTCTTCTTCTGGGTCATACTCATCAGTCGGTTCAGTTGTGCCAATGTCTGCCCAGCGTACCCATTCGGCTCCTGTAATCATATAATGAATATCAATATGATCGCGATGTGTCTCATAATCCATGGCACTGTAATCACGTGTATCGTACTCTTGGAACCGTAACTCAACACCTTCCGCAATCTTTTTTGCACCTAAAGGCTCTGCTAATAACTCCTCGGTCGTATGCTTATCTAACCAATCTAAAGCTAACTGAATACGTTCTTGTACTTTTTCATTTCTAATGTGGTTCTTGCTTAATCCAAATTCCATTTTATTTTCCCCTATTCTAAATGTGTTTAATCGCTAACTTCATCATACTTATGTGCATCTGATTCACGCACAAACATTAATGCAACCACTGCAATCAATGGAAATACTGAAATAATTAGGTATGATGTGACATAACTACCTGTAGTTGCTAGAATTTGACCCAATAATACTGGTGCCAAAAATGATCCTACTTGATTGAATGCGTTTATAAATCCTGATACTGTACCTCTTTGATCAGCCGGTGCAACTTCTACCGATAAATTATTCGTAATGGTACTGAACATAAATGCACCAACACCCATTGCACCAGTCCAAAAGTAAAGCATAGCGATATTACCATGTGGCACAAATGTAAAGCCAATAATAGTTGGCGTAAAGATTGCCATAAATATTGCTGCCCAAGCATGCTTTGAGAGTGTTGAATGATCTGAAATCCAACCAGCAACGACCATTGATATGACGGAAGTTATTCCAAAAATAGACATTGCAACACCAGCCGTCACCAAACTAAAGTGCAAATTCTTTACAATGAACAAATTTGCCCAATTCGTAACACCCCACTTGGCACCAGTTGCAAATAAACCTGTAATCGCAAGCATCCAAACACTACGATTATTGACTGCTTTCTTTATACGCTCGAGCGCCGTTTCTTCTTCAACTTCTCCATCACTCTTTTTAATCACAAATTGTTGCGGATAAGGTGGGTTCCCCTTAAGTGCAAAATAAGCGAATATAAATGCGACTAATGGGAAAAATGCTGTCACTGCTAAAGTTGCTCGCCAACCATAATGCACCATAACAGTTGGTGCATACAAATTAATAACGGTTAAACCAAATGATGTGCAGGTATTAAAAATACCAGTTGCAGTAGCTCTTTTTTTGCCACCAAACCATTCAGTAATAATACCCAAACATGCTGACAAATCAGGACCACTAACTAATCCTAAAATAAACCGTAGTGCTAGACCATCCCAATAGCCATGCATAAATACCATCGCTGCCATAACAACTAAATTACCTAGAACTGCCGCTAATAATAATTTACGGTAACCAAATTTATCGGCTAACATACCCCCGGGAAGTACTGTAATAGCGTACCCAATATAAAAAGCGGTTAAATAATTATTACCTTGTTGAACAGTAAAATGCAGTGAGTCAATCGCTGCTGGCATAATAGTCGACCAAGATAACCTTGTAATAAAACTAATTAAAAAAGCCAACCATATTCCTGCTAAAACTAAAAATTGCTTCGCAGTCCATCTGTTGTGTGTATTTGATAAAGTTTCCATCCCCATTATCCCTTATCTTTCTAACTTCAAAACTAACTTTTTAACTGATGACGTGTGATTCACGATCCCATTTGTTCGATGCGGCTCATTCATCCCGATTAGAACAAAATCACCACTATGCAAAATAATTTGATTAAAAACAGTCGGTTTTTCAACGTATTGAATGTCCCGTTGGTCATCATATTCAGAATGAGGTGTCACTTGCCCCCTAACACCAACATCAATTCGCTCTTCACCACTAACAACATAATGCAAATCAAGCCGATTACGATGAACTTCAAAGTCAATATTTTCAATGTTCGCCGTCTCATATTCTAAACATTGTACGTAAAATTTCCCCTGATTCGGATAATGACGTCCCACCGTAATTTCTGACAAACGATTACTTTTTAAATAATCGATTGCCGCTTGAATCTGTTGATAATCTTTATCATTAAATTCATTCACATTTGATATTAACAACACTTTACCTCCCCAAAAAATCAATTAATCTTAAATAGTTAATCGTTTAACAATTTATTCAAAAAAATAAAGTAATAATTTATTCAATATATTACTATAAAATCAACATTTATAACTAAAATTACTTTTTGTAGGTTTATCGCTTAACTAACTTACAAGAGCTATTGTAAGCGATTTCATTTTTAATTGCAACCATTTTATATATATTTCACAAAATACGTTGCTAAAATATTGTAAAAGCTGTCAAATCAATGTATAAAACCATTTATTTTTTTAAAAATTACTCGATTATTCACAATAAGTTAAAAATACCATGACATTTTATTTTGTAATTAACAAAATAATCAATACAATTATTTTCATTAATTAATCGATAAACAAAAAAATTTGTTAATGATATGTTTAATTATAAAATTAAACCAAATACTATAATTATTTCAAATGATAAATATATATTATATAACACTAATAGAATGCTTTTTATCTAAAATAATTTTGGTAAACAAACAGAAAACGCTTGCATTTATTTGTGATAGATAATACAATTCGTGTCATAGGTTAACCGATTAATATAATTCATGAATTATGCTTAATATTTTTATTGGAGGTACAACATGGCCCACTTTATTCTTAATACCATTGCATTGGTAGATAAGTTAAACAGTGGTTATTCACAATCACAACTCATTCCTCTAGCTCATGACATGGGTTTTGATGCTATTGAATTGCGTGATGAATTTTTGCAAGAAAAAGACATTCCTAAAATTGTACAGCAAGCGCAAGATTTAAATATGGCAGTCTATTACAGTGCAAACGAACCGCTTATTAAAGACGGCCACTTTAATGAACATTTTTTTGATCAATTAAATATTTTACAGAAATTACATGCTAAAAATTTAAAAATGACAATTGGTTCATTAGAAAATTTTGACAATATTTTCCCAAGCAGATTTTTAGATGCTATCTCACAAAACATTTCTTTAACTGTTGAAAATAATCAATCATCAATAGAAAGTAATCTAAACAACATTTTGCATTTTTTTGAGATTATTAATGCTAACAAAATGCCTATTACATTTTGTTTTGATACAGCGAACTGGCTTTGGTTAGATACAAATCCAATAACTGCTATTGATAAATTATTGCCAAATGTTAGTTACTTACATTTAAAGAATGCTTCTAAATCTTCAGACACTTGGTCTACAACGCAATCTCTTGAAATTGGTGTTATTAATATTCCAAGGATTATTTCTAAATGTTCAGTTCAAAACTATGGTTTTGAATATCAATCAACTACTGAAAAATTAACACAGGATTTATTAAAAATTAAATCTATTACAAAAGCTTACTAACACTTCTATTTCAAACGGAGAAACTTTTTATGTTAGAGTTTATAAA
The DNA here is from genome assembly GCF_058107185.1 of Weissella sp. ESL1177. Lineage (NCBI taxonomy): Bacteria > Bacillati > Bacillota > Bacilli > Lactobacillales > Lactobacillaceae > Weissella > Weissella sp. ESL1177. The sequence goes on from NZ_CM176591.1 coordinate 907,881, forward strand.
TCATATTTTTCAAACCTTTGGGGCGACAGTCGTTGTGCCCATTATGATTTTTATCGTAGCCTTGTGCTTACGAGTTTCATTAAAAACTGCTATGATGAGCGCCTTTTATGCTGGTGTTGGTCTAACCGGATTTAGTTGGATTATTTCGGCATTTACCCCCATCGTTACTAAAATTATCAAACAAATGGTGAATAACACTGGTATTCATCTACCAATTGTGGATATCGGTTGGCAAGCCGGCTCACTGGCAACATTCGGTTCTACTGTCGGCCTTAGTTTTTTCGTCTTCGGCTTAATTCTGGAATTAGTGTTGTTTGCAATTGGCTGGACTAAAATATTTATGCCTTCTAATTTATGGAATAATTTTGGCTTCATGGTCTGGGGAACACTTGCATATTATGTCACTCATAATTTTTGGTTATCATTAGGATTATCATTTTTTATGTTACTATACACGTTGGCACTGGCAGAAACACAAGCTGATCGCTGGTCAAATTATTTTGGTGTTAAAAATGCAAGTGTTTGTTCTCTTCATAATATGGAGCAAGCCGTCCCAGCTATTTTACTTGATCCGCTTTGGAACCTATTAGGATTTAACAAAGTGAAAATGACACCAGAAACATTTAAAACAAAGTTAGGTGTCTTTGGTGAACCAACCACACTAGGGGCAATTTTGGGAATCATTATTGGCTTATTAGGAAATCTAAAGTCATTAAATACACTGGCAGCTTGGGGACAAATTTTGTCATTTGCAATTGCTCTGTCAGCTGTCATGACAATCTTCCCTCTTGTAACTGACGTTTTCTCAAAGGCATTTTCACCTCTAGCTGAAGAAATTGATAACAAGCGTTCAAAGGATGAGGTGACAACTGATGAAGACGCTGAAGAATTAGCTATAAAAGATAAGAAACGTTGGTTCTTAGCTGTTGATGATGGTGTGGGTTATGGTGAACCAGCAACCATTATTGCGGGTATTATTTTAATTCCGATCATGGTCCTGATCGCATTTATTTTGCCTGGCAACAAAACTTTGCCCGTTGTAGATCTTATTTCAATTCCATTTATGATTGAATCGATTGTTGCAATTACACACGGTAACATATTAAAGGTTATCTGCAACGGCGTAATTTGGTTTAGTCTAGGTCTTTATGCAAGTAGTTGGCTAGGTAGTGTTTATACAGGTGCTATTTCACATTATGGTGTTGCTATTCCTGCTGGTATTGTGCTTATCACCAGTTTTAACTTAATGGCGCGTCCTTTAAACGCGTTAATTTTCGCCGCTTGGATTTCAAAAAATCCAATATGGATCGGCTTAACTATCATTATTTATGTCGTATTTGCCGTTTTGCTTCGAACACATCGCGAACAAATCTGGCTATACCTTAAGAAAATGTCTGAAAAGAACGCTGGTTTTAATGGTAGTACTGAAAAAATCGTATAACTTTTACACAACAAATAAGAAATTGAGGTTAATTTAATAATGATTAAAAAAATTGATGGACATTTACATTTAGTTCGAGCAATTGCTGGTTTTAATGGTAAAGGACGCTTAACCCCATTGGGAGATGGTCGTGCAGTTTGGGATGATGGTACTATCATTAAGCTAATTCCCGATGGTCGAGGTGATGATAATTTTACCGCTGAGGCAGCCCTAGATATGATGGCTGAGTCTAATATTGAAAAAGCTGTTGTTTTACAGGGTAGTCTTAATGGTTATCAAAACTATTACACCTATCAAGCAATTAAAAAATATCCCGATAAGTTTATCGGTGCCTTCTCAGTTGATCCATTTTCAGAATTTTACATGGATATCGTTAAACGATATGTCGTTGATTTAGGTTTCCGGGCTATTAAATTTGAAATTAGCCAAGGTGGTGGTATGCATGGTTATCACTATGACACACCATTCAGACTAGATACTAATCCACGCATTGGCCGTATCATGCATTTTATTTCTGACTATCCTGGTTTCGTTGTCACGGTAGATTATGGTAATTTTGAACAATTTAGTTATCAACCAGAGGCGATTGCTAATCTGGCTAAAATGTATCCAAATATTGACTTTGTTGTCTGCCATTTGTCATTTCCAAATGCTGATCACCCAGACCGTTTACGTGCTGCACTTGCACAATGGCAACCATATGAGAATATTTACACAGATATCTCAGCTATTCAAGATATTGAAAGTGAAACAGTCTTTCCATTTCCACGTTGTGAACAAGATGTTAAAATTGCTAAAGAAATGTTAGGCGCAAAACGTATCATCTGGGGAACTGACTCTCCATGGTCTGCCACATTCAACACATATCATGAGTTAGCAACTTGGTTAGAAAGCACAAACATATTTACTGAAGCAGAATATGCCGATGTCATGTATAACAATGCTTTACGCGTCTACTTCAAACCAACAGCCGTTGCTGCCATCGCTAATGCCGATGACCCAGTTGTAAAACAGTAAATCACATTTACCGAATATCCTAAACTTAGAAAACTAAGACAGCGCCATTTCAATTAAAATGAAAAAAGATCAAAATGAAGGATTTATCTTCACTTTGATCTTTTTTGTCTCTTTATTTTTCAATATGACCTACCTGCTCAACATATGTCTTTAAATGATTTAAGTTGATATTAAGAGCATGCTTTGCAATTGGTTTCAGTAATTGTAACGGTAAATGTATCTCCGCCTTTTCTGCTAAATAAACATCTTCTTGAACAGTCGTTTGTTCATGATTACCCTTTAATTTAAATATAATTTCATATGATAAATTACCACTAGTACTCGTATATCCGATAATACCATCTTCTGTTTTGACAGTAATTTTCTCATATTGATTAACTGCCGAACCACTTCTAGTAATTACGAAGTGGTCGCCTTCTTGCTTTACTAATGTGATTTCTGGTACCCATTTTATTAAAGTTTGTGGGTTTGACAAAATTTTAGCGATCTGTACTTGACTTGTGTTAGCAATAATTACGTTTGAAAAAATTTTTTGATTCATCATTAAGTCCTCCAATACTTGATAGTCTTAATGTATTAAATAAATAAAATATTTCATAATCAGAATACTGATATTTATAAATTCTCATTTATTTTTTCATCAAAAAGTTCTCTTAAAAAATCACTATGTTGTTGTGCTTCTAGTCGTTCATCTTCCTTTTCATTATCTTTTGCAATTTGCGCAATTAATCGATATAGATTTGCTAACATATAATGCGAATTATGAGTGGTAATATAATCAATTCCCTTAAGTGCCCATTCTAAAGCGACACTTTTATGATCGCATTCATAATTAATTAAAGCTGCTAAATAAAAAACGATGTTCAAATTTTCTTCATACTTCATGCTAATTAATTCATCCATTGCTTCATTAATTAAGTCTGTTGCTTGTTTAAAAAAACCTTTTTTCGCTTGTATAACGCCTAATGAAATAAGGCCTAGTCTTGTTAAAACAGATTTATTTTTAAGCCTGTTGTCATTAGATAGAGATAATTTCATATTGTGTTCTGCTTCTAAAAGATTTGCATCAACTTGCACATTCACAATACTTAAGTAATAGTAATAGGCTTGTGTTTGTGTTGCTGTTTGAACACTATCAATTGTATTTTTATCTAGCAAAAATTTTTTTAAGTCTTCATATTGATGTTGGTTGCACAATTTGGAAAGTACTTGATTAAACTGTTTATTAGTTGAGATCAAAAAATCACTAGATAAACTAATTTCATCTAAGCTAACTGAAAGACGGTCACACAAAGATAGCAACAAACGTGCATTCGGCATATACTTGCCATTCTCTATAGCTGATAACATTGACTGTGCGCAAATACCTCGTGCAACAGCGTCCTGTGAAAGATGCTGTTGTTTACGAATTTTTTTTAATGAACTTCCCAATTGATTTTTCATTGTTCGATTCCTCCAACACAGTCTGTACTTAAAATACATTATACAAGCAGTCACTAAAAAAGACTCAGCTATTTTATAACCAAATCTTCTCATCTAAATATTATTAATTCTTTTTTTCTCTATTTTTAACATAGCTATCGACAGTCATGATCGCATTAGCAACATCTTCCGCAGTTACTTCAAACGGCATTTGATGAATTGTCTCTGTTGGAATCGTTGCTTGCTGACCAACTTTTAAGAAATCATCATATGTTGCATTCTCTAAGTGTAAATCAGCCAAAGTTGTTGGCAAACCTAATGATTGATTAAAATCGATATATTTATTTAATACTTCCGTTGGAACATTATCTAACACTAGTTCACAAAGATATCCATAGGCAACTTTTTCACCATGCATCATTTTTTCACTCTCACCAGACAAAACGGTAAAACCATTATAAATGGCGTGGGCAGCAGCCAACCCTGAACTTTCAAAGCCAATACCACTTAGTAACGTATTTGCTTCAACGATTGTTTCTAGCGCTGCTGTCACAACATGAGCTTTTGTCGCAGCAACAGCTTCATGGGCGTGCGCAAACAAATTATCCTCACATGTTTGTGCAATCGCCAAAGATGCCAGTGTTGGTGATTGTCCTAACATTGAATTATTATACCCTCTTGCAACATCTTGTGCCTCAATATTCGTAGCCATCGCATCACCAATACCAGCAATTAAATTCCGTACTGGTGCATTAGCAACAACCTTTGTATCAACTAAAACGATATCTGGATTCTTATCATAAAAAGCATAATTAGTGAATTGTCCTTCAGGTGTATAGAGTACCGACAATGCTGAACAAGGTGCATCTGTTGAAGCTACTGTTGGTAAAATAGCAACAGGAATTTGCAATGTATCAGCAATATTTTTTGCCGTATCTAATGTCTTACCACCACCTAAACCAATAATAAAATCATTTGCATTTTTCTCACCAATGGCAACGACTCGATCAATTTCCTCCTCTGACGCTTCACCACCAAAGGTCACATGCGTTACCATAAAATCAGATGATAAGGTATGACTTAATTTTTCACCCACAATTCCCCAAACAATCTCATCACACAATAATATTGGTTTTTGTCCAAAGTTTTCAAGGTATTCCTTGGGATGATCCAATACCCCACTTCCTTGAACATAGTGTGCTGGACTTGAAAATGCTTTAATCATATTTATTATCCCCCATATGAAAAATTTACGGTTCTTATTTTGTGATTTATTTCACTAAATAAAGTCTAACAAATCTGAAGGTATATGACCAGCAACTTGCTCAAAATTTTTCAAAACGTGCAATTTACCCGTATGACGCTGGTAAATAAGTTATCATTTATTGATGCTTACCAATCTATATTGCATACGCCATCATTATCAACCATATTTTTTACAAAATATAACAAAACGAGAATGAAATAAAAGACGTTCTAAAGACGATTGTAACAACAATTAGGTGCTTGTTGTTGGTAAGACGTCATTTTTTTGAAACACGTTTAAGGGTGTCATAACAACTTGTGTTCCAATTTCTCCAAACATCATTGCTATTTAAAGTTTCCCCGTTAAAAATTGTGCCTCACCAAAGCCAAAGCTCCAATTAGCATCCCCGTTGATCGTAAAATTAACCATCAAATCATTTTCAGCCACTAACTTGTGTGCTGCCAATTCATGGGCTAACTCCGCATAAAAATTCTTAATATCAGATTCATTTCGAGGCCGACTAGTCACCGAGACAACCAGCACATTTTGACTCCGTTCAAAACCCAATCCTGTGTCCTGAATATTCATTTCATAGGGCTCATGTTGCGTTACAATTTGATAGCAGTCTCGTTGATCAACCCCAAAATTATTGACTACAGTTATTTGCGTAATTTTCAGAATATTCTCAATATCCTCTTTTGTACGTCCTTTAATTAAATCAAATCTCACAAGTGGCATCACACGAATCTCCCTTCTGTTTACCTATCATTCTACTGAAATTAACTGATTAATACAAAAACATACTTTCATTTAATCATATTTTCAACATGACAAGATTAAATGCAAGAATATATGAAGAAATTTTTAATAAAAATATTGTAACAACAATAAACAATATCGATAAATTAAAATAATTAGAATTTAATTAAAAAGTAATTGACTTTTTATTTTTTTAGGTCGATAATACGTTACTAATGAACCCGTTACACAGATAATTTGTTAGGTTTATTAATTAATTTATAAAGGAGCATCATATGATTTCACAAAGTGGACCACAGCGTTATATTTCAGATAATGAGGCTTACAATTATTTACCAGAATTTATTAATGAATTAAATATTAAGTCATTATTATTTTTACATGGTGAGAAATCTTTAGCGGCTGCACAACCGTACTTACCCGATTGGCCAACTAATGTTAAAGTCATTGACGTGCCTTTTGGCGGTGAATGTTCATATGAAGAAATTGCTCGGATACGAAGCATTGCAGATGAGAATCAAATTGATATGGTCGTTGGTCTTGGTGGTGGTAAAGTTCTTGATACCGCTAAAAGTGTCACAACAGGAACCCATCGTTACCTTGTATTAATACCAACTTTAGCTAGTAATTGCGCACCTTGGTCTGCTATTTCTGTCCACTACAAAGAATCCGGTGAACATATTGATCATCAAATCTATTTAGAAACCGCAAATTTAATGTTATTAAATCCACAGGTTATTCTAAATTCACCAATTGATTATTTTGTGGCTGGTATTGGTGATACCTTAGCAAAATTCTATGAATCTGAACTTATTTTTGAACAATTACCTGAAAACGCATATACAATTGCCCTAATGATTTCACAACAAATGGGCCGTAACTGTAAAGAAATTTTGCTCAAGCATGCTATTGGCGCCGTAAATGATATGCGCGCAGGTCAGTTAACACCAAGATGGCGCCAGGTTGCTGAAACGATTATTGTTATGGCAGGAACTGTTGGCGGTTGGGGTGATGACTATGGTCGTGCCTCTGGTGCTCACGCCATTCATGACGCATTGACTAGCTTTCCAGCAACATCATCACATCTACATGGTGCCAAAGTTGCTTATGGTATTCTCGTCCTATTGGCGATTGAACATCACACTGACGATTTGAAAAAGCTATTACCCTTCTATATCAAGCTTGGTTTACCAATTAGCCTAGCGGATCTTGATTTAAAAGATATTAGTGACCAAGATATTGAATATCTTGCGCAAACTGCAGCGGCTCCAAGTACGCAAATGCATTTCGTTCCTACGAAAACGCCAATTACCACGGATACGATCAAAGAGTCTATTTTAGCAGTGGAAGATATTACAACGGCCGTTACGAAATAGACATAATAACAAAAATAAGAACTTGTTATCTACTGATGTCCTGATGTCAATCAATTAGATTTCAAGTTCTTTTTTAAATAAAAAAATGTTATAAATATTTGTAACATACACGGATATTATACTAAAATAACGACAGTATAAAATTCACTCATTTCATGTTATTTAATCATTTAGTGCCTGATATGATATCTGTTCTTTTGATTTTGAAATCGTTTTCTAATATAATAGTACTGTTTAAAAGACACAGGCGAAAGGAAAAAACAATGTGTTTAACCGTTAATTTATACTACACTGGGACAAATGGTGCTGCAAAAAAATTCGTTCAAGAAATGATTGACCAGGGAATTGTTGCAAAAATTCGTGCTGAAAGAGGTAACTTGAAATATCATTATTTTATACCCTGGGATGATCCTGAAACAGTCATGTTAATTGATAGTTGGGAAAATCAAGATGCACTCGATAAGCACCACGCATCAGAAATGATGACAGATTTAGCACAATTGCGAGAGAAATACGATTTACATATGACCGTCGAACGTTATCGAAAAGATACATCTGACTCATCACACGATGATAAGTTCATACGTCACTAATAAAAGAAGCTGGGATAAAAGTCTTATTAACAATAAAATATCCATACTATACGAAGTGACGCCTGTAGTTCAACAGGTGCTTATCATATAATTACGATAAGTAGTCAATTTCATCATGTATAATTTGAATATTCAGATTTGTTTTTACTTTTATCCTAGCTTCTTTTGTTAATCTCACGCAATTATTTCACAAAACTCAACAATCACACCATCTGGTCCTTGAACGTTAAAAAATTTAATGCCTTTATCCCAAAATGGTAAATGTTGTACTTCATTATCAATTAACTGGAAGCCTTCTTTTTTGGCTGCCACAAATGCTGCATCTGCATCACTTGTGTCCATTGAAATATGATTAATTGCACCAGGCTTACCAACAATTTCATCGCCTGTCCATGCTTCAATAACTAAATTTTCACGTTGCATAAAGATAACATGACCAACTGGAAAATCACCAACTTTTTTAAATCCTAACTTTTTCCAAAATTTTTCTGATTCCTCTAAGGAAGATGTTGGAATACCAACATGTTGTAATCCTGAATAATAATCAGCAAATGCCATCATTTTCCCCTTTACCTTTTATAATAACACCTATTTCGTATTCACTGATGTTATATGCCAACAGCAATTAATCAGTAAAGTAAGTTACGAAAGACATGTTCTCCCAATAACGTCAACTAACACTTATCTGAGCAAAAAAGCCACTTATTAATGCGTCTACATCACTATTTTTGCGTTTCAAAGTCAATTAAGCTTCTTCACCACCAACTTTGACGACAGCCTTAGAAACAACACCTAATTTACCATTAACAAAATCATCAACTGTCTTGTAATCCAATTCATGTGACATCAAATCTTCAACATTTAATTTACCAGACGATAACAAAGCTAATGAATCTTCAAAACTATTTGGATTGATGAATGATCCTTGAATTGTTAATTGTTTTTGGAAAATTTCATATGTGTTCATTTCAAACTTTGCATCTGGACCACCAACACCAAACATCAATACTTGTGCGCCTCGTGCAGCTGATGCAATCGCTTCTTCTTGTGTTTGTGGCATACCAACTGCTTCAATCACAACATCGTAAGCTTCTGTCGGAATTTTATCACCATTATTTGTATTGAAAGTATTCTTAACACCAAACTTTTCTTTATTCATTGCAAGTTTTTCATCAACAATACCTGCTAAATCAACTTGATGAATACCGTAAGCTTGCAAAATTTGAACAAACAACTCACCCATAAAGCCATCACCAATAACTAATGCCTTTTGGTAAGGTGATACCTTCAAAAGCTTAATACCATGAACAGCACAAGAAATTGGCTCAACAACTGATGCTGATTTCAATGAAACATTATCAGGAATTTGATAAACGACTGAAGCTGGTGCAGTAAAATATTCTTCAAAACCCCCATCACGCGTCACACCAACAGCTGACAAATTCTCACATAATTCAGGACGCCCGGTACGGCAGAATTTACATTGACCACAATAAATATTAGGATCAACAGTCACACGATCCCCTACTTTAACATTTGTGACTGCATCCCCTACTTCAGTAACTACGCCCGAATTTTCGTGTCCCAAAACAATTGGTGGAACAGCATTTGTAGAACCAGGTAATCCAGCATACAACGCATGGTCTGTTCCGCAAATTCCTGCAAATGCAGTATGGATTAAGACCTCATTAGGTAATACTGATGGACGATCAACATCCTTCACCTCTAACTGCTTAATCCCCGTTAACACAAGTGCTTCCATGATAAAATCTCCTTTTGTATATAAATAACCCTCACAAACATAGTAAACGCTTACGCAACAAATATCAAGTGATTTTTGTAATGACATATTATTGACTTATTTTTATACTAAAAATATTATTAAACATACTATATAAAATATATTTAAATAAATAAAAGTGTTTTATTAATAATTAAGTGCGTCATTTTGTTGCTTTAATTATAATGGTATAAATCATTAAAAATATGAATAACTGCACACCTGGTTACATTCGCACACCCATAGTTAAAGAAAATGCCCCTGGTATGGTTGAATTTATGTTACAACGTTCTAAAACACCAATGAAACATCTTGGGGAACCAGATAATATCGCCTATAGCTGTGTTTATTTCGCTTTAAATGAATCAGAATTTGTTATTGATGGTGGCTACGTGGCACAATAAACTTTATAGACAACATTTTATTTAAAAAAACCAAAAATGACTGACTATGAAAATAGCCAATCACTTTTTATATTTAACTTTTTACTGTCAGTGAATATATATCGTCAAAATTGTCACAATTCCAAAAAATACGCCAGGTACATTTGAAATCACTAGCGGCCAATCACGATATTTTTTTAACCATCCATAACCAGTCCATAAGATTGCATCTAACATCATTGTTAGCGGTTGACTAAGCGGTACGGGGTGTCCCGATAAATTACTATTTATTTCTGAAATATACGAAACATACATCAATACACACATTATCGTCGCTAGTTCACTAATAATACGTACGATTTTTTCTTTCTTTTGTGAATCGATAACACCCTGTCTATCACCCGAATCGTCGGTACCACTGTTCATTGTCTTACTGTTTTCCTCCCAACAGACATAATAATACTCATATTTCATAATACTAATATAAAAATAATATGCAAGTAAAAATAGCAGTTTAAAGTTCTAAAATGTATTTTGCAACTTGGATTCCTGCTTGACGGCCAAAAATAACAGTTTCGGCAATTGAATTACCACCAATTCGATTGTCACCATGTAAACCACCAGCAGCTTCACCAGCAGCATATAACCCATTAATCTTATTTCCCTGTCTATTTAAAACTTCCGTCAACTGATTAATATTAATACCTCCCATCGTGTAATGGATAGCAGGCTTAATATGAATCGCATAAAATGGTGACATCGTCAGCTCACGATGAATGACATTCTGCCGGCCAAACGCCGTGTCTATCCCTAATTTTTGACTTTCATTCCACTCTGCAACCGTTGTCACAAGCTTTTCACCATTTAAATGAGCTTTTTCAGCAAGTAGTGACAAACTATCTGCCTGCTTTACTAAACCAACAGCATCATAAAAATCAATGGCTGGAAATGCTTGGCGTACGCCTTGATCAAAAATTAGCGTCGCACCATCTTCATTTAAATGATTAATTGCCGCAGTTACTTCATCACGAGTAGTCATCTCATTCACAAAACGTTGACCATCTTGATTAACTAAAATGGCACCTTCACCTCGCACACCTTCTCCAATCAAATAAACATGATCAGTATCTTGTTGTGCAGTAGGATGCACTTGAATTTTGTTCATATCAACTAATGAGGCACCAGCTGCAACTGCTAATTGTACCCCATCACCTGTTGCTCCTGCGTGATTCGTTGATTTTAAGGACAGTAACTCTGGAGCATACTTTGCTAACATCATCTTATTCTGAGCAAAGCCACCAGTCGCAATTAAAATTGCTCGCGTTTGAATGACTTTATCACCGATAGCACGGTGATTAACCTTTAATCCTGTTACTTCCCCATCATCTTTGATTATTTGTACTGCCTTTGTCTCTGAAAAAAGTGGTATCTGCTTGTTAAGTAGTTGTTTTTGTAAATTCTTTACTAAATAATTGCCAATGGCCTCTTTATTTTCTGGTCGATGCGCACGTTTTTGTGACATACCACCAGTTGTCGTCAAATCCGTTAAATTAATGTCGTGTTTTGCTAACCAATTAATCGCTGATTCAGAGTGACCGACAAAATATTTTAATAACTGGTGATTGTTTGTACCATGACCACCACGTAAAGTTTCGTCATAAAAAGCCACACGATCATCAATAACCCCATGTGAAAGTTGCACTAAAGTTTCAGTCGCATTCATCCCCGTTGAAGCACGCACAGAATTACCACCTAATACTGATAACTTTTCAAAAATAGCCACATCCAGCCCTAATTCTTGTGCTTGAATTGCTGCAGTCATTCCTGTTATACCTGAACCAATCACCACAAAATCATAACTATTCTTTAAATCACTAATCGCTGTCGTTGGAAAAATAAACTTTGCCATGATATCACTTCCTTTATTATACTTAATGATATGTGTCACAAATAATACCATACTTGTATGCACCGTTTAACCCTTTTTAAGGGTTAAACGTTTTAAGAATTATTAATTAATAAAAAAGATACAAAAATACCCCAAAAGTTAAGTTTTTACTTTAACTTTTGGAGTATACATCATACCGACACTTTTCATATGTCGTTATTATTTAAGACAAGGCAACCTTAATAGCATCTAAAGTCACATCGCTCGTTTGCTTAAAGTTCACATCTGCTTCAGATAATACAGTGACATCCCCGATACCAATACTAATTTCGCCGGCACCATTAATACTTTTAATACCAGCTGCTGAATCTTCTAATCCAATGACTTGCCAAGGTGACAAATCCAAAACAGTTGCTGCTGCAGAAAAAATAGCAGGATCAGGTTTACCGGCAGACACTGATGCTGGATCAACAACAGCTGTAAAATATGTGTCTAAACCTAATCGTTCAATGATAAATGGCGCATTTTTAGAAGCCGAAGCAACGCTCATTTGATAACCAGCTTTCTTTAGTTCATCTAAGAATGATTGCATCCCTGGTAGAATATCTTTTGGGGTTAATGTTGAAATTAGTTCTCGATAATTGGCATTTTTCTTCTCAGCTAATGTCTCACGAGCTGATTCATCATAGTCATTTTCATGACCACCAGCTGAAATGATTAGCGCTAAACTTCCCATGCGATCGATGCCTTTTAAATTTTCTTCTAATTCTTTTGTCCAGGTTGTACCGACTTCATCAGCAATTTTGCGCCAAGCAATTGTGTGAAAACGAGCCGTATCAGCCAAAACACCATCCATATCAAACGCAAAACCTTTAATTGCATTAAAATCACCCATATGTCTAAACCTCCGTAATTGTTTTTTCTTCGTTAGCTCGTAAATTAACCACTTGATCATAAATTGTCGCAACAGTAGTCTGATCAGTCACAACTTTGACTTCATGCGGATAAATGTCCAACGAAATTAAAATACCTCGGAATTTTTGTTTGAATGATAATCTTTTCCAACCATCAGGCAAACTAGGATTAATCACAATATGACCATCACGTAATGAAACACCGCCAAAACCATTTTGAATAACAGCTAAAGTTTCACCCATGACACCAATGTGAATACCTTCTGCCGTCGTACCGCCTTGAATATCATAATAGTCAGAACCAATTGCTGTTGTTAAGTAATCTAGTGCCTCCTGATTATGACCTAGTTTAATATCAATTTCTGCAAAAACAGGACGTGAGGTTGTTGAACCATGGACTGTCCGAGCAAGATAATAATCCTTATTTTTTGCCAACCAATCTGAGGGTAACGTATATCCAAGTTGTTTCACTAATTTCAAGCAATGTTCAGCACCTAAATTATACAGTGTCATTAATGTATCAGCTTGTTTTGCAACCTGATAATCATCAGGTGATACACCCTCTGCTTTCATTAAACGATCAATGCGATGAATATCACCATACTTATCACGATATGCTTTAAAATCAACAGATTTGAGATCAAAATACCCTGCATATTGCGCAATAATACCATCTTCATTAATTTCCAATGATAAGCGTTTCGCAACATCTTCTGCCTTTGTGAGTAAAGCTGCATCAATAGAAGGTAAGGTATTGTCTTTACTCAATTCTTGCAACCAATTGAGTGACCATGTGAGCATTAAATTGGTATAAGCATTATCCGTCATACCACCAATTTTTGCATTAGGATACGCTTCATGGAATTCATCTGGTCCCATGACACCAGCCAGGTGATAACGATTATCATCACCTAAAGTTACCTTATTCAGCCAAAATTTTGAAGTTTCAACGACAACATCCAAACCACCTTCTTGAAGAATACTGTCATCTCCTGTTAGTTGTACGTATATCCATAAATTATAGACAATTGCGAGTGAAACATGTCGTTGTAATCTTGAGTTATCCGGATCCCATTCATTATTAACGGTATTTAAATGAATGATCTGCGCTTGTTCATCACCTGCCATACCAGACTGCCAAGGATACATCGCACCACTTTCACCATCAATTTGTGCATTCCTTTGTGCACCTGGCAAACGGTTAATACGATACTTTAGAATATCTTTTGCCGTTTTTGGATCATTGGCAGCTAGATAAGGCACAACAAAAATTTCGTCCCAGAAGATATGGCCACGATAGCCTTCCCCAGTTAATCCTCTTGAACCAACCGACGCATCCAAATATTGATTGGCATTATGTTGTGCTGACTGACGAAGATGAAAGACATTCATACGAACCATACGTTGTAAATCTGGATCAGCACTGTCTAAGATAATATCTGCTTCAGACCAAACATCGTGCCAATAGGAAACAGAATCGGCCAGAATACTTTTAAATGTTGCCTGTTTTAATTGTTCATCAACAATTGATTCAGGTTCTTCTTCTTCATAACTTGTTGCAATACCAATAACACGCTCAATGTTAATCACTTCATTCGGTGATAAATGAAACTCGCCGGTTGCAATGACTTGCTCATGGCTCGTCGTTATAGCGAAGTCAGCCATTTCACTGATCGTTCTGGCACCAACAACTAATTTAATACCTGATTGTTTCGTTTCAGCAATCAATTTATTAGCCGTTGAGGCTGTCACATGAAACTCTTTAGAGTCAAAATCACGATAACGCTTAACATTTTTATTTTCAACCTGACCATCAATTATTAATTGCACAGTGATATCTGCATTAAAATCTCCACTAATGGCCACTTCCATCCCGATTTGATGCATTTGTCGCGGATTAACAACTTTTCTTGTTTTAAGGGTCAATTCACCCTTCATTGTCGGTAATGTATAGCTTTCTGACAAAATACCTGTATCGAAATGTAACGTGGTTGTTCGTTTTGTTGGATTAAATGTCACTAATTCATCATCAACATAAATTTTCAATAATTGTGGATTAGGCAAATTAACCATATCTTCATTAATAACATCACGACCAGCTACTGGTGTTGACGTTTGGTTAAAGACACCAGCGACATATAAACCTGGATAATGATCATCACTATACGATGTCATTACAGGTGCACCACGCCAACCCAGATAACCATTGCCAAGAGTTAGTAACGATTCCTCACCATATGATCGCACACCAGTTGCCAATTCCGAATAGTTTAACTGCCAATCTTTTTGACTCATTAATCATTCCTTTCATTTCAATTAATTATTCACTGCGTCCTTAAAGACATTCTTCTTTTCTGCTTGCTTTGCAGTTTGTACATCAGAATCCTTAAATCCCCAGAAGTAAACAGCAACGAATGACACAATTGTTGTCACAACACTGGCGATAACAAAGTACCAAATGTTATTAGGATTTGTCTTTGAGAAAAATGATGGAAAACCAATCCACGAGCCGGTGAAACCAAACATATCAACATGCAATAGACCAGCAATCAAACCACCAATAGCACCACCAATATTTGCCATCCAGAAAACACGACCATATTTCAAATTAATTCCATACATCGCTGGTTCCGTCACACCAGCAAAACCTGAAAGTGCTCCCGCCAAGGCTAAACTCTTAATATTTGTTATCTTTGACTTTGCCCAAACAGCTAATGCGCCAGCACCTTGTGCAATCATTGTGAAATTAATTAACCCATTCAAAACAGAATGTCCAGTTTGGGCGATATCGTTTGAAATCAAAGGGACAATCATCCAGTGCAGACCGAAGATGACCAAGACTTGATATAATCCACCAATTAGTAACCCAGCGATTGCTTGATTCAAAGTCACAATCCAATTAATAAAGGCAGCCAATCCTGATGAAATCAATGTAATGACCGGTCCAACGACAACTAAAACGACAGTTGAAACGATAAATAGTGTAAACAAAGGTTGGAAAATTGAACGTAGACTTAACGGCAAAACTTTTTTAAACCAGTTACCAACTGGACGTGCCAACCACGCTGCAAAGATAATTGGAAAAATTGAATACGTATATGATGGAATATGAATCGGTAATCCGAAGAAATTAGCATTCATTGTTACACCAAGAAAATTAGCAAAATGCTTTGAGGTTTTGGCACCTAACTCAACCATCGTTGGATGAACAAGTACACCTGCAATGGCTGCAACAATAATTGGATCCGATTTCAATTGTTTTGCAGCAGTATAACCAACGAGAATTGGCAAGAAATAAAAGGTTGAGTCACCCATCGTATTAATTATTTGATAAGTGGTTGAAGATTCATTGATCCACCCTAAATTAAAGGTAAATAATGTTAAGAATCCTTTTAAAATACCAGATGCTGCTAATAACCCAATAATTGGCATCATTGATCCTGTAATTGTTCCAATTAATAATTGGAATCCATACTTAATCGTGCCAAAAAAACCACTTGGCTTATTTTTTTGTTGACCACCGGTTGCTTCAACTGCTGCATCTGTTGCTTCTTGATCAACGACATCATCGCCTAATTGTTCAATAACCTTATCATAAACATCTTCCACTGCTTGACCGATAACGACCTGATATTGGCCTAATTGTGAATTGTAAACTGCTCCTGCGACACCATCCAAATCTTGAATGGCGTCTGTATCTGCTTGCTTTTCATCATTTAAATAAAAACGCAAACGTGTAATACAGTGAATCACTTTATCAATATTCTGCTTACCACCAACGTCTTTAATAATATCTTTTGCTAATTCATCATAATTCTGCTTTGCCATTGTTATGCCCCCTGTTAATGTATGGCAGTTGCTTGGCCAACTTTTTGACCAGCAGAAACATCATTGACTTCTTCAAAGGACAATTCTTCAAGTTTGTCCTTTGAATTGGTAATTAATACCATTGTTGTTTTTGGCAAATTGGCATCCTCAACTTGTTGCCAATCCACCACAGCTAGCGGCTCACCACCAGCAACAATATCACCAACTTTCACATTAGCTGTAAATGGTGCCCCATTTAGAGATACAGTATCGATTCCTAAATGTACAAGAATCTCAAGCCCATCTGCGCGTTCCAAGCCAACTGCATGACCTTGTTGAATCGTTACTTTACCAGCAACTGGTGAGACAATATCATGCCCTGTTGGTTCTACCGCAAAACCATCACCCATCATCTTACCAGCAAATACAGGATCAGAAACCGCTTCTAAAGCAATGACTTTACCAGTAACTGGTGCATATAAATTATTATCACTCGCTACCGTTTTCTTCTTTCCAAACCCAAACATAAATAAACTCCTTCTATCTGTGACGTCTTGCAAATTCAACACTTGTAAATCGATCAGCACGATGACGTGATTCCGTGTATGACAGAATACGATTATCTGCTAATCTCGTTTCACTTCGTATAACGACCATTACCATATGTTCATTGACTTGTAGTAATTGACGATCAGAAATCGTACTATTTTCAACAGTCATTCGTTTCACTGCATAATCAATCTGTAGCCCGAGTTGGTTTTCAAAATAATTGAATAATGAATCTTCAGCCTCTTCACGAGGGACTTGGGCAACGACATCCTGATTAATATAATCATAATCTAATACCATTTCTTCACCATCAACCCAACGCCGGCGAACTACCAATGTCGTTTGCATAGACGTCCCTTCACCCATCGTTAAGTTTTCTGGAACAGCAACATCCCTTTCGATAGTAATGACATCATTTCTAGCATCCAAATGTGCTTGTGCAACCATTTCACGATAACTTTCAAGTGTTGAAACAGGAAAAACAAAATGTTTACGATTCAAAACAATTGACCCACGACCAGGTAATCGTTGCACATAACCATCATTGGCTAATGCTTTGACTGCCTTTCTAACTGTTTCGCGCGAAACTTGATAACGTATTACCAATTGACCATCGCTAGGTAAATAATCCCCTGGTAAATATGTTTTATTTTGCAATGCCTTTAAAAGGTCATAATAAATTTTTTGATACTTCTCCATTTATTTATTCCTGCCTTTCAACAGTTTTAGTTTATAAGACTATGAAACCGTTTTCAAGCCTTATGCATCAAGGTTTTACCAACCAGACTAGTCAGGTATAGTCAAACCATAATTAACAGGGGTTTTCTAGACTAGTCAGGTTTTTAAATAATCGTTATTATTTTGATACTTTACCTGTTAAAAATAGTACTGACTTCTCTTAAGTTATCATATTGATAACAAATAATTTGACTTATTTTTATATAAAAAAACAAATACCGTTTTGAAACAGTCAAATGTTTACTGTTCAAAACGGTATTTGTTTTATCTATACTGTTGTTCCATGATAAAGCGAAACTGGTAAAATAAAGTCATTTTCCTCGTATCGATCAACATCAGTTGACATGCGATTTAGCAAACGTTCAACGAGCATCATGACAATATCATCTAATGGTTGCACAATCGTTGTTAGTTGTGGAAAGTAAGTTTGCATAAATGTGGTCCCATCATATCCAATAACTTTCAATTTATCAGGTACCTTAATTTGTAATGCCACTGCTGATTGTAAAACAAGCACAGCTGTTAAATCATCACTACAGACAATACCATCTGCTTGATCAGCTTCTAAAAAGCGTTGAATAGATACTTGTTTAATTTTAGCTGTCTCATCAAAGAAAATGGGCATCACGTGACTCTCTAAATTCAATTTTGCCATCTGTTGACGATAACCTTGTAAGCGTCTATCAGTTGGATTTCCTTTTTGGTTTGGATTACCCATAAAATAAATATGACGAGCACCAGCCTCATATAATGTCTGTGTTGCTAAAATACCGCCTTGTAAATTATCACTACTAATCGTTGGCATACTCGATGCATACCGCCGATCAAACGCCACAATTGGTAAATGAATATTTTGATATTCTTCAATACCAAGATTATGCGCACCAGTAATAATACCATCGACTTGATTGGCTATTAGCATTTTAATATAGTCACGTTCTTTTTCGACATCGTCTGCAGCATTACACAAAATAACTTTATAACCTTTTAAAAACAATCGTTTTTCTAATTTTTCAATCAATTCCGCAAAAAAAGGATTTGTGATACCCGGAAAGATCAAACCAATGATTTTTGTTTTTTTACCCTTTAAAGATCTTGCTAATGAATTAGGCTGGTAATGCAATTTTTCCATTGCATCATAAACCCTTTGCTTTGTTCGCGCGCTTAAATAACCATGGTTATTAATAACACGCGAAACAGTTGTTGGTGATACACCAGCTTCTTTAGCAACATCTGATAACTTTGGTTTCACAATGACACATCCTTATTTCTAATTGACTAACATAATGCAGACGATTACATATGGCGTAATGATGAATAACTACCTGAATATTCTATCGTATTTTGTCCTGCAAACGCAATCATTGTCTGTTTTCTTGGTGCAAAAAAACGTAATGTCATCACTTTTTCACCGCCATTAACAAAAATTTCGCAAACCGAATGATCAACAAAGATATCCAAAGTTAGTGGTTGATGAGTTTTAAGTGCTATTTGCCGCGTTTCACCGTAGGCTGTTGCAAATTTTTCACCGACGTTTGAACGATCAACTGTTAAATAGCCTTCATCATTTGTATCAAATTTCAGTTGAAGACTATGATCTATCGTGCCGTCACTGACTAACAATAAATTACCAGTTTGATCAGCTGCAAAATTTATCTCTAACTCATATTGTTGCCCTGCATCAGTCACTAATTGCCGCTGATTTTTTGGTAATGCGTGTTCTGCAACAACTAATGTTGACATTGCTGGTACTGGTAATTGATAAAGTTGATGATCAATAATTCTTAGTTGCTTTACTAGGCTAAGACAATGAGCCCAATTTTCTTTATCAGTGGGATAGTCAATTTCAGGTAACCCAATCCAACTAATTAAATAAGCATGACCATCTGGTGCATTGAAAGACTGACTAGCATAGACATCAAAGCCATCATCTAGTTGTGTGAGCGTTTGTTGTTCAGCTTGCCATTTACCCGTTTTGAAGTCTAAATCCCTGCCGATTGTATACACATTTGGGTAGATATTATTTACTAGCAGGTCATCTTGTGATATACCTTGTGGGCAAAAAATCAATACTGCTTTACCATCAACATAAACAAGATTCGGACACTCAATCATATATCCCAAATCACCAAGATTATGTTGTACATAGCCCATATCTTGCCAATCTTTTAAATTATTAGATTGATATAGTGAAAATTCACCACGAAGACTCTGTTTATCTTGTGCGCCAATTAACGCATAATAAGTGTCATTAATTTTTAATAATTGGGGATCCCTAAAATGATCTGTCACATGATCAGGCGATGTAATCAATGGATCTTTTACTTTCGTCACGACATTATGTTCGTCCATCCAAGCACCTATTTGAAAACTATTTCTATGCCAATCACCATCACGAACATTTCCCGTATACATCAAGAACAACTGATTATCAATGACTCGTGCTGAACCTGAGTAAGCACCATGAGAATCATACTCACCCCCAGGTTGTAAAGCAACACCTAAATTATGCCAGTGGACAAGATCATCTGAAATACAATGTACCCATGATTTTAAGCCATGTACGGCACCAAAAGGAAAAGCCTGATAGAAAACATGCCATTGTCCATTATAATAAGAAAAGCCATTTGGATCATTCAATAAGCCTGACGTTGGACTAATATGAAAACTAGGTTTATAAATTGATGTTGCAGCCTGTTTTTCTAAATTTTGTTTGACTACCTCTGAATAGGCACTGTAGGGCTGATATCTTTTTTCTCTTGTCCATGTCATATAAATATTCTCCTATTTTATTGGAAGCGCTTTCTATTTTGCTGATCGTCATATTTAAGATAAATTAAATGACGAATAATGTCAAACGTTTGACACGTTAATCACCTTTGAATAGTTGGATTAATAAAAATATAAAACATTTTTATGTCAAACGTTTGACATATTATAAAAATGCGTTATCCTAATAAGTGTAAAGAAAAAAGAAAACGCTTTCAGTTATAAGGAGTGGACACATGGATCATAAAAAAGTTGCTAGTGAAATTGTTGATGCTATCGGCAAAGACAATTTCGCTGCTGCTGCACATTGTGCAACGCGGTTACGCTTAGTCCTTAAGGATGAAAATAAAATTAACCAAGAGGCTTTAGACAAAAACGACGATGTCAAAGGAACATTCAAAACCAATGGCCAATATCAAATTATTATTGGTCCCGGGGATGTTAACAACGTTTATGATGAACTGATAAACATTGCCAACGTTGCACCTGTTTCTACTGATGAGCTCAAAAACGTCGCTCAAGAAGACAAAAAATTTAATCCCATAATGGCTTTTATTAAGTTGTTATCTGACATTTTTGTACCGATCATCCCTGCTTTGGTTGCGGGTGGTCTATTAATGGCTTTAAACAATTTTCTAACTTCTGCTGGCTTATTTGGACCAAAGGCTTTAGTTGAAAGTTTCCCTGTCATTAAGGGATTTTCAGCAATGATACAATTAATGTCAGCTGCACCATTTATTTTTATGCCAATCTTAGTTGGTATTTCAGCTGCTAAACGTTTTGGTGCTAACCAATATTTGGGTGCTGCATTGGCTATGATTATGGTGTCACCTGATTTAGTTGCCAATCATACTTGGAATATTTTTGGTTTAGCTGTTTCACAAAACAACTATTATTATCAAGTTATTCCGGTACTTGCAGCGGTCTATATTTTGTCATTAATTGAAAAATTCTTACACAAAAAATTACCATCTGCTGTTGATTTCACATTTACGCCATTAATTTCATTAATGGTAACGGGCTTTCTAACATTCGTTATTGTTGGACCAATTATGCGTTTGTTGTCAAACGGTATTACTGACGGTATTGTCTTTGTTTATCAAACACTTGGTTTCGTTGGTACAGGTATTTTTGGGCTATTATACTCACCAATTGTGCTAACAGGTCTCCATCAAAGTTTCCCTGCCATTGAGACACAGTTAATTACAGCATTTACCCAAAACCATACTGGCTATGGTGATTTTATTTTTGTGGTTGCTTCAATGGCCAACGTTGCTCAAGGAGCTGCAACATTTGGTATCTTCGCTTTAACTAAGAATAAAAAGATGAAGGGACTATCATCTTCAGCAACTGTCTCTGCTTTGTTAGGAATTACAGAACCAGCTTTATTTGGGGTTAACTTAAAGTATAAATTCCCATTCTTCTGTGCACTAATCGGTTCTGGCGTCGCTGCAGCTTTTGCAGGTTTCATGCACGTTGTTGCGGTTTCACTTGGCTCAGCTGGTTTTCTTGGCTTCCTATCAATCAACGCAAAGTCAATTCCAGCTTATCTACTATGTGAAGTTATTTCATTTGTTGTTGCATTTACGCTAACTTATCTATATGGTAAGAAAAATGATGCAAAGTTTGCAGTCGTTGATGGTGGTAGTAAAAACACATCAACAGTTTCAGAACCAACATCTGAGACATCCGTTAAAGCTGACTTAGCTGATGAAATCATCAAAGCGCCAGTTTCTGGTGATGTGGTTCATTTGAGCGATGTCAATGATCAAGTCTTTTCATCAAAACTAATGGGTGATGGCGCAGCATTGACGCCCACTGATACTGACGTTTATGCTCCTGTTTCTGGTACGATTACTGTTGCTTATGAAACGAAACATGCTTATGGTATTAAGTCTGATGATGGCGCTGAGGTGCTTATTCATTTAGGTATTGATACTGTTAATTTAAAGGGGCAATATTTTGATTCACAAGTTTCTCAAGGACAACATGTTCATGAAGGTGACTTATTAGGTCGTTTTGATATTGAGAAAATCAAGGAGGCTGGTTATGACACTACTGTGATTATGGCGATAACAAATACAGCAGACTTTGCTACGGTTGAACCTATTGAAATAAAAACCGTCCAACATGGTGATTCCTTAGTTGCCGTTACGGCTTAAAAAAACGAGAATGTCATTTTTTCGAATGACATTCTCGTTTTTTTATCTAATTACTCATGCCACAAATATTTGGCATCACCAACCGGATCTTGTGATGTTAAAATTTTGGGCCCATCATTTGTAATCGCAAGTGTATGTTCATACTGCGCCGACAAACTATTGTCTGCTGAGACATAGTACTCCCAACCCGTATCAGGTACAATTTCAGTCTTGATTTCCCAGGAACCACCAGCATTGACCATTGGTTCGATGGTTATAACCATACCTGCTTTTAGCCGTAACCCTTTGTGTGGCACGCCATAATGAAAAACATCTGGCTTTTCATGCATAGTCGGACCAATACCATGACCAATCAAATCGCGCACGTCTCCCATATGATTCTTGTTTTCGACATAGTCTTGAATAGCAAAACCAATATCCCCCAAACGGTTACCAACTTGTGCTTGGTCAATTCCTAAGTATAATGCCGTATGTGTAACATCCATCAAATGATCAATTTCTGGGGTACTTTCGCCAACAACGTATGTCCAAGCTGAATCACTCTCATAGCCATGCCAATTAACACAAAAATCAACTGTCACAATATCATGATTTTTTAATTTCAATCCTTTTCGTGGCGTCGCATGTGCAACTTCGTCATTAATACTAATACATGTTGCATATTTATAGCCTTCAAATCCCTTTTCCGAAGGCGTGGCATCATGATCTAGGATATATTGATTAACGATTTCTTCAATTTCCCATGTATCCATACCAACATATATTTGATTTTTCAATGCAAGATGAGCACCTGCTAAAATTTTACCAGAATGAGCCATTCCCGAAATTTCTCTGTCTGATTTTAATGTAATCAACTTTTTTCTCCTCTATGATTTATTTTATAATGTCTGTTAATGTACTAGCTTGCCCATAAATAATTTTAACGATTTCCTGACTAAACAATGTTCGTTTTATTGGTCGATATTTCTTTAAAAACTGCATACGACATTGTTTAATGGCAAATTGTAATAATATACCAGGTACCCAATTCATGAAACGATGTCGATCATAAATCATGCCTGGATAAACGGCTACAAATTGATTATCTAACTTTTTCTGACCGTATTCAATAACCGTATGTTTGGCAATCAAATAGTCATTTAGAAAAAAAGGGGCATTATTTGCTGCAATGAAAATAAACTTGGCTGACGAGGTCTGTTTCCATAACTCATCAATCATCACTTTCGCAGGATTAATACTATTTTTTTCATAACTTGTCTGTTTTCGTTTACTAGGCAAAAAAATACCAACACAATCGACAATCACATCTGCTGTTTTAATGATTTGCTGCCATTCACCAGGACTTGTTAAATCAACAGCGACATAATTGACTTGTGCCACTAAATCATGTCGGTTGCTTGCACCTGACCGAGAAAAACTAATTAATTCGTTTTTATGATGAGTTTGTGTTAAAGCTGAAAAAATTCCTTGACCAACATAGCCTGTACCACCCATAATGATTATCTTCATTTGTCGCTCCATTCATATTGACAACAAAATTTACTAAGCTACTACATAGTGTAACACAATCAAAAAAGCAAGTGCGACAAAAGACGTCCTAAAGCCGATTGTAACGATAATTGGGTGATTTTGGTTCGCAGTATAATGAAGAACCGGAAGCACCTAATTGTTGTTACAGTAAGGCTTCAGTCTTTTGGGACACGTTTAAAGGCGCCAATCTACCAATCAAAATTGATAGATTAGCGCCTTTTTCAGCTGATTATAACGACTTATATCTCAGCCCCGTTTTTCAATAAAGACTATTTCTTAACAGCATATTTATAATTAAATGGTGCACCCGTTGGATTAGCAATCACACCTTTAACATTAGGATTCAACAATGAAGCGGTTGACCTGTAATACAATGGTGCCACACCGGCTTGCTTTTCAAGTAATTGCTCTGCTTTCTTGAAGTCTTGATATTGCGCTTTCTTGTTATTAGCGTTTTTATTCTCAGCATCGTTCAGCAAGGCATCATATTTATCATTCTTCCACTTACCATAATTATAAGAAGCGTCTGACTTATACAAGTCTAAGAATGAAGAAGCATCTGGATAATCGGCTAACCAACCAAAGTTAAGCATTTGGAAATTGCCATCAGTACTCAACTTCAAACGTTGCTTCTTTGGTACAGTTTTAATCGAGACATCCATACCTTTTAGATTTTGCTCAAGCTGCTCTTGTAAGAATTGAGCAACACGTTTTGAAGTATCGTCATCGTCTGTCAACAATTGTACAGATAACTTTGACTTACCTTCTTCTTTCATACCTGCTTTAAACAACTTGGCTGCTTTCTTTTTATCAAACTTAATTGCGCCAGAAACTTCAGCGTCGGTAGCAAAATCCTTATTATTATTAGGATTCTTTACAAGACCCTTAGGTGTATAAGTTGTTGCTGGAATAGCTGAACCTGTCACAATTTTATCCGATAATGTTTGACGATTAATCGCATAAGAAATGGCTTGTCGAATCTTTGCATTCTTAAATGCAGGTACTTTTTCCTGATTAAACTGAAGTGCTTGCGTTGCTCCAGTTTTAATTTCTTTGTATCCCTTTTTATTCTTTGAGGCCTTCACTTGGTCTGGTGACAATGGTGTAAAGTCTAGTTTTTTGCCTTGATACAAATTATAACCAGTATTTTGATCTTTGATTGTTTGAACATTAATCTTTTTCGTCTTAACCTTGGCTGCATCATAGTACTTATCATTCTTTACGTATGAATATTTATTGTTTGAACCAGTCCAACCTTTAAATTTATAAGGACCCGCAGAAAGATAAGTTGCAGCTGATGTTCCATACTTATCACCTTGTGCCTCCACAAACTTTTCATTTTGTGGGAAAAATACTGGCATCGTTAATTCTTGTACAAAATATGATGCTGGTGATTCCAATGTCACCTTCAATGTATGGTCATCAACTGCTTGAATGCCAAGTTCAGAAGGTTGCTTGTCTCCAGCTTCAATAGCTTTTGCATTTTTCACGCTCTCTAACAAATAAGCGTATTCTGATGCTGTTTTTGGATCAATAGAACGTTGCCACCCATAAACAAAATCCTTTGCTGTTAAGGCTTCACCATTTTCCCATTTCAAACCTGAACGAAGGTGAAAAGTATACGTTAGTCCGTCATCTGACTTTTCATAACTTTTAGCGGCTTCGTTTTCTAATTTATTACCTTTACCAAACTGTACCAATGGTAACCCAGTAGCCCCTAATGCATCGGCTGAAACAGTATCAGTTGACTTAGCCGGATCCATTGTGGGTAATGCTGCTACTTCTGACCAATTAATCGTTTTCCCTGTTGATGCAGCTGAGACCGCAACGTTTGGTAATGCAATACTCCCAATCATGGTTACAGATGCGGCTAACGCAGCCGCTTTTCCAATTCTTTTCATCCCAAGTACCCCTTTAAACACCTTTTTCTTAATAGTGTTATTATAATATCATGCAAATTCTCATTTGTCTAATTATTTTTTAATTTATTAAAAGGAACAAAAAGGCGTTCGAATATGACATTCGAACGCCTTTTACCTGATCAGTATCGCAAGAATCATTTGTTAAAACATGCTCAACTAAACTTTTTTATAAAATCTATGACAACCTCATTAAACTCTTCCGGAAACTCCAAATGTGGGATATGACCTGAACCATCAAAAATATGGATATCTGAACCAGCAACCTTTTGCAAAGCAAGTGCTTGTTGTGCATGTGCTACTGGATACATTGGTGATGCACCGCCCGCCAAAAATAGATGTGGCATACTTTCATGACGAATAACATCACGCCAATCTTGTACAATACCATCAATCATCAATGGCCGATTCTTTCTAAAATTAAATGGTACATAACCATCTGAAACTTGACGTTTCAACTCTTTTGGAATTGTCTGTCGAATTAATTTAGTTGTTGGAAAACTATCTGCAACCTGATCAATTCGAGCGAAGGACGACTCTCTGACACCATACTGCCAACCATCTTCATTTAACATTTTAGGAGTTTGATCCTCAGTTATAATCACATTTACCCGTTTATCTCCAAATAATGATATATACTGACTAGCTACCATTGCTCCCATTGAATGTCCAATAAGACTAAACCGATCAATTTGCAAATAATCTAATAAATTTGCCAAATCCATTGCTAAACGTGAAATGCGTAAGCCTTTGTCCGTTTGTTCACTCTGACCATGATTACGATACTCAAAACGAAGAACACGAAATCCAGCAGCTTTAAAAGCTTCTACCTGTGCGACCCACGTTGTTATCATACTTGTATAGCCACCGAGTAACACCACGACTGGTTGACTGCTATCACCATCAAGTTGATAATGCAATCGAACACCGTCATTTGATTTGAAAAAAGACACTGCCTACTCACCTCAATCCAATTATTTTTAACTATTATACATGAATTCCTAGACCATCGGCAACCTCAGCAGCGTCCATAATCGCCTCACCCAGTGTTGGATGTGGATGAATGGTCAATGAAATATCTTCTGATGTCAAACCATTCTCAATCGCTAATGACAATTCAGAAATCAAATCCGAAGCAGATGGACCAACAATTTGTGCACCAATCATTGCACGACTATCCTTATCTGTAATCAAGCGTATAAATCCAACACCAGCATCCATTGCCAAGGCACGTCCATTACCAGCAAATGGGAACTTGCTAATTTTAGCATTCAATCCTTTTTCTTTCACAGAATCTGGCGTTTCACCGGTTGTTGCCAGTTCATATTGTGTATAAGCAACTGCTGGCAATGAATAGTGTAGATCATGCGCATTGCTTGCCCCACTAATAGCAGCAGCAGCAACTTTACCTTCAAAGCTTGCCTTGTGTGCCAAAGCTGGTCCAGCAACAATATCGCCGATTGCATAAATATGTGATACGCTGGTCTTCATTTGGTTATCGACTTCAATTAAGCCATGGTCACCAACTTTAACATCGGTATTATTTAAGCCCAAAGTATCCGTATTTGCACGACGACCAACAGATACTAATAGATAATCACCCGTTACTGTTTGTTCCTTGCCATCAACTTCATAAGTTAGTGTTACATCCTTATCAGTCTGTGTTGCACCCTTGGCCATAGCTGAAGTAATGATTTCACCACCATGCTTCTTAAAGTCATTCAAAACAGGTCTTGTCATTTCTTTATCAAACCCATTTAATGTATGATCTAACCCTTCAACGATCGTTACTTTAGCACCTAAGTTAGAATATGCACCACCAAGTTCAGAACCAATAACACCACCACCAACAATGATTAAATGGTTTGGTACTTCCGGTAAGCTTAACACACCAGTTGAATCAACAATACGACCACCAAACTTTAAGCTTGGAATCTCTACTGGACGTGAGCCGGCCGCAATAATAGCGTTCTCAAAGCGCAATAATTGATGACCGTCTTCTTGTACAACATTCAATGTTTCATTATCATTGAATGTTGCCTCACCATTGATAATTTGCACATGATGCTTCTTCAACAACATTGCAACACCACCAGTTAATTGCTCAACTACTTTATGTTGCTTCCAATCCTGTGCCTTCGACCAATCTAACTTACCTGTCATCGATAATCCAAATGGGTTTTCTTCTTGACTATCACGATAATGATGACCCACATTGATCAATGCTTTTGATGGGATACATCCAATGTTTAAACAAACTCCACCAATATTGTCACGCTCAATTAAAGTAACATCTTGACCTAATTCAGCAGCACGAATCGCTGCAACATACCCTCCAGGTCCTGAACCAATGATAACTGTACCAACATCAGTTGCTTCTGCTCCAACAACCATTTTTTATACCTCCATCAACATATAGCTAGGATCTGCCAACAATTGCTTCAAGTAATTCATTGACTGTTGTCCCAACATACCATCGATCAAACGGTGGTCGTAACTTAGTGATAGTTTCATGTTTTGTCCAACAGCTAACTCACCATTTTCATCAACAATTGGTTCCTTCAAAATTGAACCCAAACCTAAGATAGCTGATTCCTTATTATTAATAATTGGTGTGAACCATGTACCACGAGCTGAACCCAAGTTAGAAATTGTAATTGTTGCACCTTGCATTTGAGCAGGCTTAATTGTACCTTCACGGACAGCATTAGCCAAATCAGCAATTTCAGTAGCAATTGTCATAATTGACTTACTTTCAGCATGAGCAATAACTGGTACATATAATCCTGAAGGCGCATTAACTGCAACACCAACGTTAACTGTATCATGGTAAATGATTTCATTAGTATCCATATCAATTGATGCATTAAGTTCAGGGAACTTCTTACCCATAGCAGCTAATGCTTTAACTGCGTATGCCAAGTAAGTCAACTTGATACCTTGCTCTTTAGCGGGTTCCTTAAATTGTGCACGGTGAGCAACTAACTTAGAAACTTCAACACTATCAAAGTTTGTAACAGTTGGAATCGTTGTATTCTGTACGGACATTGCCTTAGCAATTGCCTTACGAACACCAGACATTGGTTGACGTCCTGACTTAGTATCAGCAACTTCAATCTTCTTTTCTGGTGCCGGTGCACTTATCTCAGGTGCTGCTGGTTCAGGTACTGCTGGTACAACCGGCGAACCGCTGAACCCAGTAACATCAGCCATTGTAATATGACCGTGACGTCCTGATGCAGGAACCTGTGACAAATCAATATTATTTTCAAATGCATAGTGACGCACTGATGGCATCGCTAAAATTTGACCATTCGTCGCAACAACATTACCTGCTGGCGCAGCTGGTGCCTCAGGCGCCGCTGGTGCTGCCGGTTCTTCAACGGCCTTCTCTTCTTCCTTTGGTGCAGGTGCAGCCTCACCAGCTGCAGAACCAGTACCATCACCATCAAATTCAATCAATGGATCACCAACAGCTACTGTCGTGTCAGGTTCAACAAACAGCTTTGTGACAGTTCCAGCATATGGTGATAGAATTTCTTGCACTAACTTATCATTTTGTACTTCGGCAACAGAATCATCAACCTTAACCGTATCACCAACTTTAACTAACCAATTTGTGATATCACCTTCGGCCATTCCTTCACCGATATCCGGCATCTTAAAAATCTCAGTCATAGTTTACAACCTCCTTGGCCTTAGCAACAACGTCATCAGCCTTCATCATCCAGTCATTTTCTGCTTGAGCGAATGGGTAAACTGTATCTGGTGCAGCTACACGACCAATTGGTGCTTTCAAACTCAAGATAAAGCGCTCTGAAATTTCAGCCATCACTGTAGCTGCAACTCCAGCCATACGCTGTGCTTCTTGTACAACAACAACACGACCAGTCTTTTTAACAGACTCACCAATTGTTTCTATATCAATTGGTGAAACTGTACGAAGATCAACAACTTCAGCTTCAATACCTTCTTTAGCTAATTCTTCAGCGGCCTTTAGTGAAACAGGTACAGCACCACCATATGAAACGATGGTAACATCAGAACCTTCACGAGCAATTGCTGCCTTGTCCAATGGTGTTGTGTAGTAACCGTCAGCAACTTCACCCTTCATTGAACGATATAGGTGCAAGTTCTCCAAGAAGACAACTGGATCATCAGATTCAATTGAACTCAATAGTAATCCCTTTGCATCAGCAGGGTTAGCAGGCATAACAACCCGAAGTCCTGGTACTTGCGCAACAATTCCTTCTAGGTTATCAGCGTGCATCTCAGGCGTCTTTGTTCCACCACCATATGGTGAACGAACAACGATTGGCATATTACGTGTACCATTGAAACGGAAACGTGCACGTGACATTTGACCAGCAATAGAGTCCATTACTTCAAACAAGAAACCAAAGAATTGGATTTCCATAATTGGACGATAGCCAGTTGTTGCAAGCCCAATTGCTAACCCACCAATACCAGACTCTGCTAGAGGTGTATTGAAGACACGTTCGTCACTATACTTTGCTTGCAAACCATCAGTTGCACGGAACACACCACCATTTTCACCAACATCTTCACCAAAAATTAGGGTGTTCTCGTCTTTATCCAAAGCTAAATCTAAAGCATCCTGAATTGCTGCAATATATGTTTTCTTAGCCATAATTACTTACCCTCGCTCTCAAAGTGCTCAATCTGTTCCTTCATCACTTGTCCTGGAACTTCCAAAGTGTTCTTTAAGAAGTCAGAAATCTTTTGCTTTTCAATGTTATCAGCAATCTTAATTTGCTCATCAATATAACTATCTACTTCAGCGATGTAATCTTCCTCTTGCTTCTCATCCCAGACACCTTTTTCGGTCATAAACTTACGCATACGAATCAATGGCTCTTTCTTCCACCATTCTGCGATGTCTTCCTTTGTACGGTAACGTAATGGATCATCACCCGCTGTTGAGTGTGGTTCCAAACGATTAGTCAATGTCTCAACCAAAACAGGACCATTACCAGCGACTGTCCAAGCACGAGCTTCTTTGGCTGCCAAATACATTGCCAATGGATCCATACCATCAACAACTAAACTAGGAATACCAGATGCCCAACCTTTAGCTGCCAAATGAGGTGCAGCTGTTTGTAATGCACGTGGTGTTGAAATGGCATAACCATTATTTTGCACAAAGAAAACAGCATTTGCTTTGTATGCTGAAGCAAAGTTAACACCCTCGTAAAAGTCTCCTTGTGAAGTTCCACCATCACCTGTATAAGCATATGCAACAGCATCTTGCTTGCGCTTCTTCAAGCCCAAAGCAACACCAGCTGCCTCAACATATTGAGCACCAATAATAATTTGTGGCATCCATGAGTTAACAGGCTCACCATCTTCTGTGGTAAACTCATTTCCTTTTGCATGACCACGTGACCAAAGGATAGCCTTCCAGACAGGCCAACCCTTATCAACAATTTCAGGAATATCACGATATCCTGGGAATAGCCAATCTTCCTTACCAAAAGCATATGCTGAAGCCATTTGTGAAGCTTCTTGTCCTGCAGTTGGTGCAAAGAAACCAAATCGTCCTTGCTTAGCCAACTTTGTTGAACGAATGTCTAGTTGACGACTAAACAACATCTTTTTCATAATTGCGACTAAATCTTCATCTGTTAATTCTGAACGCTTGTAAGCCGCTTTGTCCAATAATTTTCCGTCGTTATCCAATAACTTTAGTGTTGGAAAAAAATCATCTTGCGCTTGCAGTTGTCCATCAAAATCTAAAACCTTCTTGTTTGCATCTGCGATACTTGCCATTGCATGTAGCCCCTTTCTACTTATCACTGTCTCCAGTAAACAATACCGCTAACTCGTTATTAGTAATACCACCGAAATACTGTCCATCTGTATTAGCATTCAAAACTTCAAGAATGGCTTCTGGTGAAAAAACTTGACCAATAAACTTATCTTTAATCTCACGCCAATCGCGAACACCAAGAAAATCCCCCGTAAAATCAATATCTTGAATTTTACCTTCCTTAACATTCGCTTTGACATCAATACTACCGCCACGATATTTCGCATGATTAATAAAATCAAACTCAGGACTCTTCCCATAATTCCATTCCCAAGTTGAGAATCGCTCATCTCGCCAACGTTTAATATCTGCGATCTGTTCATCAGTCAGAACTAACTCGCCGTCTTTACCTTCATTAGATAAATAATAACGCAAAGCCTCCATAAAGCCTGCCAAAGTTTGTCCTTCTGGTGCATAGTTCTTAATATTACCAACACGTGCGCGAACCGACTTTGCTGCTTTTGAAATAAATTTCTCATCAGCAACGTTTAATGATCGCACCATTGCATCAACATCTGTGTCCCACATTAGCGTACCATGGTGCATTAAGTAACCACCAACGTAACGCTGTGCATTACCAGATACCTTCTTGCCATCTACTTCTAAGTCATTTCGACCCGTAATTTTGGCATCGATACCAATTGAATGTAATGCATCATACATTGGTTCAACGAACTGCTTAAAGTTGACCTGACTACTATTTTCAACTGGTACGAAAAAAGTAAAACAAATGTTGCCTAAGTCGTGATAGACCGCGCCACCACCAGACATTCGGCGAACAACTTGTACACCTTCCTTATCAACATATTCCTGATTGACTTCCCCAAAAGTATTTTGGTTTTGACCAACAATGACAGCTTTTTTATTCTGCCATAATGTGAAAACTGGTTCCTTTGGTTTGAGGTTGTATAACAACCAACTATCCATCGCAATATTTTGATAGGCATCGGTGCCTAAATAATTAATATACCTCACGACATATGTTCCCCCTCCAAGAAAGCGCTTACAACTTTCTACACATTTATTATAGCACTATTTTTCATTCGTACAAAAATACATTTTATACAGGTATAATTGGCTTAATACCGTATTTATAACATATTATTTTATAAAAAAATATTTATTTTAATATTATTTTATATTAAAAAAAGTCGCTATTAGAACACATACAAATGTGTTCTAATAGCGACAATTTTTTTAGCATTTTTTATTTAATGTGTACCATATATGCAACTATCTATATCTAATGATGTCGTAAATAGTTCAATGCATCTTGAAATGTTTTAACTGGTACGATTTTCATACCTGGCGCATACTTTTTGGCTGTTTTTACAGCTTGCTGATAGTTGGTTAAACCGTCAGTCTCATATTTCAAATTTTGCTTTGTTGGTTTCAAATATGGTGCAAAGAAAATTTTAGCCCCTGATTCATGCGCAACAATGACTTTTTTATCAATGCCTCCTATTTCACCAACTTGACCATCCTTATCAATAGTGCCAGTACCTGCAATTTTACGACCATTCGCCAAGTTTTCTGATGATAAACCGTCATACATTTCCAATGCAAACATTAAACCACCAGATGGCCCACTAATTTCACCCATATTGGCACTAATTTTACGTGGTGATGTGACATCCACTGAATCAGTTAAAGCAATACCAATACCTGGTAACTTCTTTGTACCAGCTAAAGCAACGGATTTACCAGTTGCCGTTTTTAACTTATTGTGCTGCTTATAGGTAATTTTTAAAGTTGTGCCAACTTTGTGTGATCTAATATACGTTTGAAAACCTTTTGCAGAATTAAATTTCTTATTATCCACTGTTGTAACTGTATCACCAACTCGCAATTTTTTCTTGAAATTAGAATTATCTTGAACTGACATCACATAGATACCATTAAAGGTTCTTTTATAAGGAACTTTAGCAGCTTTGTATGCCACAGCCTTGGCCTCGTTAACAGCTGATTTCATATAAATTTTATTAATTGCTGCACTATCTGACGCACTAGAACCACCATTAGCTTCACGACTAGTCATTACTGTTGCTGTTGGATTTAAAGCAGCAATAATTGCCCCCAATCCATTAACTTGTGATAAATAAACCGCAGTAATCATGTATTTACCATCTACTTGTGGTTTTTTCCCATCTATTTTAATATATGACTTTAAATCATCAGCTTCACCAGGCGTTTCAGCATAAAGTGGTAATGGACATATCAATCCTAGTAAAACTAGGACAATCATGATTAAGCCAACTATTTTTAACCTTTTATGTTTCTTGTTTTTATTGACTGATTGCTTTGACATACTAATACCCTAATTTCTTCATTAATGCTATTTCAATATCATGAGGTACATAACTGGCAATATCTGTGCCCGTACTGGCCACTTCCTTTAATAAGGAACTCGACAAAAATTGGTGTTCTGGTTTGGCTAGTAAGAAAACTGTTTCAACCTGTCGGAGTGAATCATTCATTTGTGCGATATCACGCTCATATAAATAATCCTTTTCGTTACGTAAACCACGTATTAAGACATCTGCATGAATCGTCTTCATAAAATCAACAGTTAAGCCTGTCATTGCAATAATTGTAACGTTTGATAAATCAGAAACTGTCTTTTTAATCAGTGCCATTTTTTCATCAGAGGAGAATAAATATTGTTTACTGATATTTGTCCCAACCCCAACCACAACCTCATCAAATAACAATGAAGCTCGCTTAACAATATCAAGGTGACCATTTGTAAATGGATCAAAACTTCCTGGAAATAATGCTTTTACCATATAGTATTTACCCTTCTATATAACGATATAATGTAATAACGGTAATGCCATAGTCTTTTTGTTTCAGTAATTCAAAACCTGGTAAAGTTTCTGGCAAATCAGCAAATTGATCTGTTTCTGCTACTATTAGCGCATCTGATGCAATTAAGTTCGTCGCAACTAATGCCTCCAAATCTTTAACAATTGTTTGTTTTGCATAAGGAGGATCAAAGTATAAAATATCAAACGCTGGCGTGCCTTGTAAACGATGTATCGCTGTTTCAGCCGTACTTTTAATCACTTGAAATTGTTCCGGATGTTTCGTTATTGCAATATTTTCTTTGATTGTCTTAATCGCTGCATACTGTCGATCAACCAAAACTGCTTCGTTAATGCCACGAGAAACACCTTCAATACTTAAACCACCCGATCCAGCATATAAGTCTAATGACCGACCACCATCAAAGTAAGGGCCAATCATACTAAACAATGCTTCTTTGACTTTATCCGTTGTTGGACGTGTTGCATTACCTGGAACTGCCTTTAATGGTCGACCACCAAAATCACCACTGACTATTCTCATTATAATTCCTCTTCGTCTATTGGCTCATCCGAAAGTTCATTGGGATCAATCATTAATTCAAATGAGTCACCGTCACTACCTACCGTTGTATCGACTTCTGGCCAATGAGATAAACTAACTGATGAAACAAAACCTAATTTTTCAATTAATTTTGATTTTGTTGCCACTTCATTTTCATCCATATAAATAACAGCATACTTCATCTTCTCTGAAATATAATTAACAACTCCAAAACGACGTAGCTGACGAGCTTGGCGTACATTTTTTAAGTAAACAATCACACTACGTCGTGGTTTAATTTCAAATGCCATTTGTATTGTCCACCCTTTCTAATTCATTTTTATATTTTATTTGTCCAATAATATTTAAAGCAACGCCAAAAGTTATTCCCCATGAAAGTAACGACGAACCACCATATGAAATCATTGGAAATGTCACACCAGTAATTGGTAAAATACCCACAACACCGCCAAGATTAATTAATATCTGAACGACAACATATGTTGCTACACCATACAACACCAGCCTTTGTTGCATTCGTTGTGCACGAATACCCATGACTAATAATCGCCAAATAATCACGGCAAACACAATTAATACCACCCAAATTGTAATGGCACCCAATTCTTCACCAACAATGGCCATAATAAAATCAGTGTTTGGCTCAGGTAAATAACCTGTTTTCTGAATACTGTTCCCCAAGCCACGGCCAAACAAACCACCATTACTAATCGCATAATATGAATTAATCAATTGATGACCAGAGTCACCAGCTACCCAAGGATTAACATACGCTTCAAATCTGGAAAGCTGATATTGTAAAAAGGGTAACTTTTCAAGCAAAGGTAATGAAAAAGGAATTGCACTATAAAATACAAGTATCATCCCAATCAATGTTAGGAGACTTCGTAACTTAACACCTGACATCGTTAAAACAATTAAAAAAACAATCAACAAAATAATCAAGCCACCAAAGTCGGGCATCAAAAGAACCATAATCATTCCAGAAAAAGGAATCAACAAATCTTGAAATGAAATTTTTGGAAACCAATTATTGCTCTCAGGTTTCTTACGGGAAAATCGATGTGCAATGTACAAAATCATACTAATTTTAAAATATTCCACTGGCTGAATTCCAAAAGAACCAATATAAATCCAGCCTTTTGCCCCAGATGTGACTGGTCCAAAGCCTAAGGTGTAAGCCATGACGAGTAAAATAATGACATTCGTTGCTAATATAAATACTTTAATAAATCTTGATTGCCAATTAATCTTTAAAGTAAATATGACTAGCATAATAACCAAGCTCATTAAACCAAAAACAACCTGTTTAATTAAAAAACTACTAGCTGAACCAATCGCCATATTTGTACTAGAAGTATAAACCATCGCATCACCAAAAATCATAATTGCAATAATTGGTATAAGTAACCACAAGTCTAAATAATGAAATTTGTTTTTTATTCGACCCATTAATCCAAGGCGCTTTTTTCCTTCGCGAGGATGGGTTTTTATTGCTTCCATGTTAATGAGCTCCTTTTATAAATAGCTTTTTCCATTTTATCACATCTACACCCGAGCTATGCTTAATCATTCAGGCTTTTACTTTAATATGGTTGATTTCAATACTAAAAAACAGTTGTCATCTATTATATAGGATAACAACTGTTCATTAACATTATTAATAATTAGCCTTGTTGTGACATTTTACGACGCTTTGCAGCCTTTTCACGTTCGTTTGTAACCAAAATTTGCTTACGGATACGGACATTTTCAGGCGTTACCTCTGCATATTCGTCGTCATCTAAGAACTCCAAAGATTCCTCAAGTGTCATGTCACGAGGTGTCTTGATTGAAGCAGTTTGATCCTTGTTTGATGAACGAACATTTGTTTGATTCTTTGCCTTTGTAACATTGACAGAAATGTCATTGTCACGGCTATTCATACCAACAACCATACCTTCGTAGATATCATCACCTGGATGAATAAACATTGTACCACGGTCTTCAACACCCATAATCGCATATGTCGTTGCTTGTCCTTGGTTGATCGATACTAACGTACCATTACGACGACCAGGATTCCAGTTCTTAACAACTGGTGCATATGTCTCAAACGTGTGGTTATAAATACCATATCCACGTGTCAATGACATAAATTCAGTTGAGTATCCAATCAAGCCACGTGAAGGTACCAAGAAATCCATACGAGTGGTTCCTGTACCAGTAGGTTCCATGTTACGCATTTCACCCTTACGTTGATTCAATGAATCAATGACTGCTCCTGAGTATTCATCAGGTGTATCAACTTGAACAGCCTCAAAAGGCTCAGACTGCACACCATCAACATCCTTAATAATAACTTGTGGACGTGACACTTGAAGTTCAAAGCCTTCACGACGAAGTGTTTCAATCAAAATTGATAGGTGTAATTCACCACGACCTGAAACAAGCCATGCACCAGCTTCATCAGTGTCTTCAACGCGTAATGATACATCAGTATGCAATTCACGATGCAGACGATCTTCAATTTGACGAGCCGTTACAAATTTACCCTCACGACCAGCAAATGGTGAATCATTTGTACGGAAAGTCATTTGCAATGTTGGCTCATCGATATGAAGCAATGGTAATGCTTCTGGATGAGCTGGATCAACAACTGTTTCACCGACTGAAATCTCATCCATTCCTGAAACAGCAATCAAATCACCAGATTCGGCCTCATTAATTTCAATACGATCCAAACCAATGTAACCAAACAACTTTGTCACACGGAAGTTTTGTGTTGAACCATCAATTTTCATAACAGCAACTGAATCGCCAACTTTAATTTTCCCATTAAACACACGACCAATACCAATTCTTCCAACGAAATCATTATAATCTAACAATGACACTTGGAACTGTAATGGTTGATCTGATGTATCTTCTGGTGCAGGAATTGTCTTGAATACGGTCTCAAAAATTGGTGCCATCGTGTGTTCTTGTGATGAAATTTCTGGATCATATGAAGACGTTCCATTCATTGCTGAAGCATAAACAACTGGGAAGTCCAGTTGTTCTTCATCAGCTCCTAACTCGATAAACAAATCCAAAACTTCATCAACAACTTCGGTTGGACGAGCACCTGGACGATCCACTTTGTTAACCACGACAATTGGTGTTAAGTTTTGCTCAAAGGCTTTCTTTAGAACAAAACGAGTTTGTGGCATTGTGCCTTCAAAGGCATCAACCACTAGTAAAACACCATCAACCATACCCATAATACGCTCAACTTCACCACCGAAGTCCGCGTGCCCAGGTGTATCCATGATGTTTATTTGCTTATCGCCAACTTTAACAGCTGTATTTTTTGACAAGATAGTAATACCACGCTCTTTTTCAAGATCATTAGTATCCATCGCACGGTCGCTTAATTCTGTACGCATATCTAGCGTATCAGACTGCTTAAGTAGTTCATTAACTAACGTTGTCTTACCGTGATCGACGTGAGCAATAATTGCAATATTGCGGATATTTTCGCGTTTTGCCAAAATCCTATTCTCCTTGACGCATACGTCACTTTTTTCTGTAATCGGTGTAACAAGCGAAAAACTACAACACTAATATTATAACCACTCCTTTTGAATGGTCATAATATCATGATATGTTTTCTCTGTTGCCACAAGTACTGAACCTGATACTAACATATTCATAGGGTATTCGTCAATTGTTCCAACTTTTAATCCCAAAGATTTTGCCAATGCAACACCTGCTGCAAAATCCCATGGTCTCATTCGGCTAAGATATGCAACCGCTTTCCCTGTTAATACGTGCAAATAGGAAATGCCTGCAGAACCATAAATACGATAACCAATTGCAGCTTTGGCTAATGCTGTGAATCCATATTCTTCATATAATAATCGCGCACCGGACAGAATAA
The DNA here is from genome assembly GCF_058107185.1 of Weissella sp. ESL1177. Classification (NCBI taxonomy): domain Bacteria; kingdom Bacillati; phylum Bacillota; class Bacilli; order Lactobacillales; family Lactobacillaceae; genus Weissella; species Weissella sp. ESL1177. The sequence goes on from NZ_CM176591.1 coordinate 947,274, forward strand.
TTAGACCATCTTTTAAACCCAAATTTGTTGGTGTTTCTAGTGGCTTGCCATTGTGATAAACGCCAAACGCTGGGCCGCCATGAACGACATCATGTTGTGCAATATCCATAATCCATGCCATTACTGGTTCCCCATTCTCATAAACAGCAACCATTGTTGCAAACTCAGCTTGTTGCTTAACAAAATTCATTGTGCCATCAATAGGGTCAACAAACCAAATACGGCCTTCTGTCGACTTTACGGCATCCCCAAAACCTTCTTCACCCAAGATTTTTGCTTCAGGGTCATACGTCCGAATATGTTGGACATAGTATTGTTCAATTTCTCGATCAACATTTGTTACTAAATCTCGATGACTGCTTTTGGTTTCTACTTGAATTCGTTGATGAATCCGTTTCATCACTATTTGACTAATATCATCGAGCCACCCAAGGACTGTTTCGTCCATCTTTTTTAGTTGTACCTTATCCATAAGCTAGTTCTCCATTCTAAAATGTCGACTAGTAGTCTGTTGTGCAGCATTAATTGTCTTATAAATACTATATCCAGATAATTTTTCAAATTCACGACCGAGCTGTTTCTCCTCGCTTTTACTAGGTACCACCAATTTAAAAGCCGTATAAGCTTCTAATAATTTCTGGCGCTCGATACCGATTTCATAAGCGTTTGCTACCGCAGAATAAAGATTACTAGCAGTAACAATGTCAGATGTATGCCAACCAGCTAACAGTGGGTAACTAAAATTTTTATCCGAATTTTTCATATAAATCACCCCAAATAACGTGTGTTATCAGTTTGAGCCCATGGATCTTTCTTATTAATATGATCGTAATATAGTGTTCCGTGCAAATGGTCAATCTCATGTTGAAAGACAATCGCTGGATAGCCTTCTAATTTTAATTCTTGTTTATCACCATTTTCGTTTTGATATCTCACCGTAATCCGATATGACCGAGCAACGTAACCTGGTAAATCATTATCAACTGAAAGACAGCCTTCACCCATTGACAAAGCACCCATTTTAACAGATTGACGCGTAATGACAGGATTATAAATTGTTCCTTTAAAGAAATATTGGTCTTCATTTCCCTTATTTTCTTGCAACTCTTCAACATCAGCTGAAGGAATTAAGATAGATGAAAACTGTTGTGAAATTCCAACTTGTGGCGCTGCTAAACCGACACCTGGTCGTAACCCATATTTTTCGTTTGCTTCTTCATTTTGACTAATAACTAAGTAATCCATCATATTCTTTGAAGCTTCCTTAATTTCGTCAGATAAAGGGAATACAACTTTTGCAGCACGCTCTCGTAATACCTTGTCACCATCACGTACAATTTCGTTCATCAAATACATCTTCAGACTCTCCTATTTTTTATCTTATTTTTAGTATATCAAATTCTAAACAGGCTGGTTTAACTTCCTTAAATCTCTTATATACGCAGCAGTTTCTTGATTAACAATATGAGCCACATCGATGTGTAATTCTGGTACGCGATTATCATACCAAACATCGGTTACTAACAGTGCCATATCAGTTTCAGAAGCACTGGGTAAATTATTTTTTTGAGTATATTCTCTTAACGCATTGTTAACTGCTTGACGGACAACAACAACCTCTTGCATCTCAGATACTGGCAAAATAAATTCAAATGCCATGACCTCATGTCCCCAAATGTTAGCAACCAAAGTTGACGAAATATGTTTTTCAGGTAGCAAATATAAGACATCTTGTAAGTCTTGTAATGCATATGTCATGCCATGATTGACCGTTTGCTGCGAAGCAATGATTTGTCGTTCAGTTAACCGACGCCCATAGCGCCTATAAATCGTTATGGCAATAATCATGGTTATTATAATGATCAAAATCCATAAAATCCACATGACTGTTCCTCCATAAAGTTTAAATAAACTTTCTCATTTATTACTATGTTTAGTGTACCCGAATTTGAAACAAAAAACGATTAAATAAATTAACAATGGCTTGATACAAAAAAATTTTTAAATTATTTATATCAAATCTTTTCATTAACAATCAAGTTGCGTAACTATTTTGTCGTTAGTAGCAGATACTATGATTTTCTGCTAAACTAGCTATATACGAATAGTCGGAATAAAAAATAAGGAGATACTTTATTATTATGATTTTTAAAGTTTACTATCAACCTAATACTTTTCAAAGTCCAGAGCGTGAAAACACACATTCTCTTTACTTAGATGCACCAGATTTACCAACCGCACGTTTAGCTGTTGAAAAAAATACAGACTATAATGTCGAACACATCGAACAGCTATCAGAAAAAGCTTTGGCTTATGAACAACAAAATCCAGACTTTAAACTAACGGAGTTTTAATATATGACAACTGATTTAACCATTCAACCTAATGAAGCAGCTGTCTATGCTTTAGGTGGTTTAGGTGAAATCGGGAAAAACACTTATGGTATTGAATACGGTGATGAAATTATCGTTATTGATGCTGGTGTAAAATTTCCAGAAGACGAACTTCTTGGAATTGACTATGTCATTCCTGATTATACCTATTTAAAAGACAATAAAGATAAAATTAAAGCCCTTGTTATTACCCACGGACACGAGGATCATATTGGTGCGATTCATTTCTTTTTAAATGCAGTCAATGTCCCCGTCTATGCCGGACCGCTAGCAATTGCGCTTATTAAAAATAAATTAGACGAACATGGTCTGTTAAACAGTACAGAACTACATGAAATTAATGAAGATACCATTTTAAAATTTGATAAAATGAGTGTTGAATTTTTTCGTACGACCCACTCTATTCCTGATACTTATGGGGTTGCTGTTCATACACCTGCTGGAACCATCGTCGAAACAGGTGATTTTAAATTCGATCTGACACCAACAACAAAGCAGCCACCTAATTTACAAAAAATGGCTCGCATTGGCTCAGAAGGTGTTTTATTGCTTATGTCTGACTCAACTAATGCGGAACGCCCAGAGTTTTCAAAATCTGAACGTTGGGTAGGTAAAACCATTGATAAATTATTCAACGAAATTAATGGTCGAATAATCTTCGCCACCTTTGCTTCTAACATGTCACGTATTCAAATGGCAACACAGGCTGCTTTACAGCATGGTCGTAAAATTGCGGTTTTTGGTCGCTCAATGGAAAGTGCCGTTACTAACGGACTCGCTCTTGGCTATCTTGACATTCCAGAAGAAATGCTTGTTGATGCTCATGAAATTAATAAGCTACCACCAGAAGAAGTACTCATCATGTGTACCGGTTCTCAGGGTGAGCCAATGGCTGCCTTAGCTCGAATCGCGAATGGTACACATCGTCAAATATCTATTCAGCCGGATGATACTGTTATATTTTCTAGTTCACCAATTCCAGGAAACACACAGTCAGTCAATCGAGTGATTAACGAATTGGAAGAAGCTGGTGCGAATGTCATTCATGGAAAAATTAATAATATTCATGCATCTGGTCACGGTGGTCAAGAAGAACAAAAATTAATGCTTTCATTGATGAAGCCTAAGTTCTTTATGCCAATTCACGGTGAATACCGGATGTTAAAGGTTCATGAAGGGTTAGGCCATGATGTTGGTGTGCCAGAAGATCACACTTTTGTTTTAGATAATGGTGATGTACTAGCCGTTTCCCCTGATGAAGCTCGGATTGCTGGACATATTCCTGCACAAGATACTTACGTTGATGGTAATGGTATTGGCGATGTTGGTACTGCCGTACTTCGTGATCGCCAAATGCTATCAGAAGATGGCCTAGTAGTAGTCGTTGCGACTATTGATTTAAAGAGTAAGGAAATTACTGCTGGTCCAGATATCTTATCACGTGGCTTCATTTATATGCGTGAGTCAGAAGAATTAATTAATGAAGGTCGTAAAGTCATTTTCCACGCGATTTTATCTGCTATGCACGAACCAGCGACGACTGAACATAGTATTCGAAATGCTGTTGTTTCACAGTTACAACGATTTTTGTTTGAACAAACCAAACGTCGACCACTTATTCTACCGATGTTTATTATGATTTAATTTCTTATATTTTTTAAAAGCCGTTCAATACTATCACGCTTTCTTTTGTGATAGTATTGAACGGCTTTTTATAGATATTTTATTTATAAGAAAAATGGATATTTTAATGATTTTAATGTCACGTCATAGGTCTTAACAGCCAGAATCTCACCATCTAAATGGCTATATTCTAATTTGATTGTTTTTAAACGAATCTGAGCTGCTTGGACATGATACACTTCTTTATAAAAATAATGATGTCCCCTCAGTAAAGCACCAACTAACCATAGAAGACGCCGTAAATTTTTGGGTCGATCAACAAGCACAATATCAAATAAGCCATCTTTGGCATTAGCGCCAGGTGCAATTTTTATACCACCACCAAAATAAGGCTGATTGGAAATTGTTAATAAATAACCTTGCTGATTATGGATTATTTTGCCGGTATCCAATAATTGTAATGTTACTTCAAATGCATCTTGCTGTTGCACACTTTGAAAAGCAGACAACAAGTAACTGATACTGCCCAAATGAATTTTATTCAACCACTGTTTTAAAGTAGATTGATTTGCTAAAGCAACTGTTGTTGCATCGATACCAACACCAAAATTATTTACAAAAAAGTATTCTTCATGCGTTTGTCTATCAATATAGTCACCAATATCTAGCATAGTCACTTCATGACGTCTAACTGCCTGATCGATACGTTTAAACGCTTCGATCGGATTTTGAGACACGTGATGGCTTCTCGCAAAATCATTCCCCGATCCAGCAGGTATATATGCAATCGGCTGTCTCTGCTTTTTATTTTTAGCTAACCCGTTTAAGGCTTCATGTAACGTGCCATCCCCACCCAAAATAATGACCTGTTGTTTGTCTAAATCAAGTGTTTGCAATTGTTGCGCCATATTACCAGATATTTGAGACCACTGCACATCATATCGAAATTCATATTTATCTAAATATTTTCGTAAAATACGCCATTTTTTCTTTGCTAAACCATTACCTGCAATTGGATTCACAAAAAAGCTATACCTCATTTTGATAGTTATCCCTTCGTTGATTCACTAACTACAAGTATAGCTAATTATATCAATATTTCATATCATCTAATTTAATTATTGCGTGTTCCCCAAAACTTTTGCTTGTATGCATCGCGGTCCCTTTTTTCATCAGCATAAATATCAGCATGCTTTCGATAAAATTGTTGATGTTCTTCTTCAGCATCCCAAAAAATTTTTGCTTGCTCAATTTTTGTCACAATTTCATCATCACCAAAAATGTGACTTGCGATTAATGCCTCTTTTGATTGCTTAGCAATAGCTAGTTGTTCATTCGAGTTAACAAAAATCACCGGTCTATAGTTATCGCCACGATCTTGAAATTGTCCCATTGCATCAGTTGGATCAGCGGTTTGCCAATATAATTTGACTAAATCTTCATAGCTCACAATATCTGGATCAAACCAAATTTTCACTGCTTCCGTATGGCCTGTTTCATGTGCCTTTACTTGTGCATAGGTTGGATGATCTTTAAATCCACCTGTATAACCAGAACGTACTTTTAAGATACCTGGTAACGTTTCAAAAGGTTCAACCATACACCAAAAACAACCACCCGCAAAAATTGCCGTCTCTTCTGTCATTATCTCTCTCCTCATATTCTATATCATCACTTATTCATGTATTTTTATTGTTTTATTTCAATTTAATATCCCATGCTGCTTTTTCAGCTGATCCATACAATGCCTTCATATGTGCTTTTGTTTGATCGGTTTGATATGCTTTTACAACTTGTCGATATATTTTCTTATTTTGAGTACCTTTGCGAGCCACAATAATATTAATATAACCCCTATTTGCCTTATTTACTGGTTCTGTATATAATGCTTTGTCAATATCTAATTTAGCATCTAATGCATAATTTGTATTAACGACCCCCGCATCAACACCTTTAAGGGCAGATGCTGTTTGTTCAGAATTAACTTCCTTGATATGAAAATGTTTCTTATTTGTTGTGATGTCTTTAACACCTGGTAGTTTTTTTGAATGGTCATATTTGATTAACTTTGCAGACTCTAATACATCTAAAGCGCGTTTTTCATTGGACCCATCATTTGGCACAATAATCGTGGCTTTTTGAGGTAAGTCAGCTAACTTTTTATATTTTTCAGAATATATACGTATTGGTGTCACATATGTCTTACCGATTGGGACAAGTTTATTACCAAGATGCTTATTTTGTTCATTGAAATAGGCAATTGTCTGCATAGCATTCAAATCAATTGATTTATCAACCAATGCTTGATTTGGTTTCACATAATCAGTAAATACTTTTAATTTAATGTTTATATGGTATTTTTGGGCAGCATCTTTTTTAACGTATTGCCACAATTGTCTATCAGAATCGCCAACTAAACCAACTGTCACTGTCCGTGAATGACTATCAGCTAACACCGTTGTATTAATTCCACCAATGCCAACAATACCAATACCAATTGCCACAATCGTTTCTAATAAACCATGTTTAACTTTTGTATTCATGTTTTACTCCTTAAAAATAAAAAAGTCGTTACTAGGTTTTACCTAGAAACGACTTATCGTGTTACCATTCTATTTTTTTCATTGATTACTCAACAAAACTTCAAACGTGCGAGCAGGGTGCGATATGATGCATTGCCTATACGTGTGTCCAATAACGGCGACCAATCCGTGTATCATTCATGGACTTGCCACTCATCATACCCAATCACAGGCCATTTTCTACTAACTTCCTCATATCATGTCGCACCAAATCATGACTCTCTAAATTGCGGATATTGTATACTTCCCTGGTCAACTTGTTTCAATATTTGTTTTGTTTACGAACTATATATTATACGATTCACATTTTTAAGTCAATACTTTGTTTTTCATCAGCTTCATGAATCGCTTGTAAGGCTACATCACCAACAAAGTTTATGGGCTGTGTGAAATTTGGTTGGAAAAAAAAGTCCGACATTGCCAAATCATCAATAGTCATTTGGTTTTGAATAGCCAAAGAAACCACATTAGCTGCAAGAGAAATATCATGTTTTGACATAAAGGCTGCACCTAATATTCGACGACTAGTCTTTTCCCACGTTAAGGTAGTTAATACCGAAGTTGTTGATAACATAAAATCTGGTCGATAATCTGCTTCATAAACTGTCTCAACCGCAGTAAAACCATAATTCTCTGCTGATTGCTGATTCATTCCCGTTGCTGACATCGCATAACCATATAATTCAACCGCAGAGGTCGCTTGTGTGCCCGAGTAAGCAAGTTGATGACCATTAATATTGCGAGCAACTATCATTCCTTGGCGTACAGCATTTGTTGCCAACGGTATGTAATCATAGTCTTGTGTTGGATTATAAAAAACAGTTGCTGCATCTCCAGCGGCAAATACATCGGGCACTGACGTTTCCATATACTCATTTGTCTTGATTGCACCATTATCTAGCATGTCGATTTGACCCTCAAATAATGCTGTATTTGGTAAAAATCCAATACCTAAAATGGCAATATCAGCTTCATATGATCCTTTATCGGTTGTTACTCGAATGCCACCTGTCGACAAATCTTGAAAAGAAGTTACCATTTGATTTAACGCCAGACTAACTTGATTTTCCTTAAAAGCTTCTGCCAAACGGTCAGTGATAACGGGACTAAAATTTTTAGGTAACACATGCTCAGAACCATCAATTAAGGTCACCTTTTTACCAAGCACTGAAAATTGTTCAGCAACCTCAGCACCAATATAACCTGCACCAATGACAATGACACGTTTCACATCATTAGCGACTTTTTTGAGGCGGTTAGCATCTTCCCAAGATTTTACCATATAAATATTCTTACTACGAATACCTTTGATATCTGGAATAAGTGGTTTAGATCCTGTCGTAATAATGATTTTATCAAATATTTCAGTATTTATTTCACCCGTTATTAAATTCTTACTATCAACCTTTTTTGACGCTAAATCAGCTGCAATAACTTGATGTTGCATCTTCATATTAATTCCTTGTTTTATCATTGATACTGGCGATTCATAAAACATTCGTTGCTCATCAGATATATGATTACCAATCCATAGAGCGATGCCGCATGATAAAAATGAAACGGTTGTATGTTGCTCATAAACTGTGACTTCAGCCTCAGGATATTGTTGCTTAATTTGTGTTGCTGAAAACGTGCCTGCATGCGTACTACCAATAACTGCAATCTTCATTAACTTACCTACCCTATTATTTATAGCAGATGATATTTGTGTATTTAAAAGCATCTATTTATACTTTTATTCACAATAAATCACCTTTAAAATCTCTATTAAATCAACGTGCCATACATAAAACGTAAATATTAAGTTAAATGCATCACATGTATATTGTAAAGTATTTCACAATAAAGTCAATTAAAATTCAAATTTTGCACACAAAAAAACCATGACAATTTATTGTCATGGTTAAAACCTCAATAATTGTTACGCCACTGTCTGACTAACATGACTGTACTGGTCATAGCACCAAGTGTCATCATAATCTGTGCAAACAGTGAATTATCTGCCATAATCGTGATACTAACGACCACTGCGATTGCGAATACCACAAAATAGATACAGGCATCTTCAATTTGTTCGGTTAACATATAATGTCATTTCTCCTATTACTTAAACCAAGCATCAACTTTTGATTGATGTTGCTTGATCCAAGCATTTGCTGCTTGCTTAGGTGATTTACCATTTTGAATATCTAACATCACTTTACCCATATCTTTTTTAGTCCATTTAAAGTTCTTTAAGACCTTATAAGCATCCGGTTTGTCCTCCTTCAGCCCCTTACGAGTCATTGTATTAATAGATTCGGCATCACCAAATGACTTTTTTGGATCCTTCAAATACTTCAAATCATACTTTTGGAACATCCAATGTGGTTCCCAACCAGTAACCACAATATCTTGCTTTGCTTTGATTGCCTTACCAAGTGCAACTGCCATTGCACCTGATGATGAAGGTGTCACTTGCCAACCCTTACTATCTAGGCCATAGTCCTTCAAAGCTTTTTCTGCAGATGTTGTTACACCAGCTCCTGGTTCAATACCAGTCACTTTCTTACCCGCTTGATTTTGCAAATCACCAATTGAATTAACGTTCATATACTTTGGCACAACCAAACCTGTCGTTGCCCCTTTCAAGTTAGGTCCAAGCAAATCAATATCGTTCTTATATTTCTTATATTGTGCCTTGTGAGTTAATGGTAACCAAGCAGAAACGGATGCATCAGCTTGGCCATTAGCAACTGATTGCCACATAATTGAATTATCTAATGGCGTCAGTTCTACCTGATAACCATGTTGACGCATTGCTTGTGCTAAAACGTTACTTGAAGCCACTTCAGAATCCCATTGCACATAAACCAAATTAATTGATTCTTTATGTGAATTAGCCGAAGTTAATGAAGTCACAACACCACCGCCAATCATGGCTATAGCAACAACTAGTGCCGTCCAGCCTTTCCAATGATGCTTTGTTGGCTCCGCTTTTTCAGCAGGCTTTTGATTAAGTTTTTGTGTGAATCGATCAATGATAATGGCTAGTACAACTAGTGACAAACCATTAACAAAACCTTTACCAATATCAGCATTTTGAACAGCGGATAGAACACCACGTCCTAACCCAGGTGCACCAATCATTGATGCAATAACAACCATTGATAATGCTAACATTAATGTTTGATTGATACCTGAAAAAATCGTTCCTTTAGCAAGTGGCAATTCCACTTTAAATAATTTTTGTTTTCCCGTTGAACCAAACGAATCCGCTGCCTCAACTAAATCATTAGGTACCTGACGAATTCCTAAGTTTGACATACGAACTGTTGGTGGTAATGCGAAAATAACCGAGGCAAAGACCCCTGGCACAACACCAATACCAAAAAATGCAACTGCAGGGATCAAGTAAACAAAGGCCGGCATTGTCTGCATAAAGTCCAGTATTGGTTGAACAATTTTATTAACAGTCTCGTTCTTCGCCATCCAAATTCCTAATGGGACACCAATAACAATTGATATCAAACTAGAAATAATGACTAACGTAAATGTATTCATTAAATCAGACCATAAATTCTGATTTTCGACAATTAATAGTCCAATAAATGTAAATAGTGGAAAGCCCCATTTTTTTCCAAACATCAATATGGCAAAAATAGTCATCCCAATAATGAATAGCCATACTGGAATTGCCATCAAAGCATTCGTCATGGTATTCATCACTGCATTTCCACCACTTTGAATGGCATCAAACAGACCACTCAAGTGTTTCGTTAACCAATCAACACCTGAGTCAACCCATGGTCCTAATGGCAACTTAGGAAATAAATCTGCTAAAACAAACATATTATACCTCCTCCTTTGTCTCTAATTGAGCTGTCTCAGATTCAGCATGTTTTTCAACTTCATTTTTAACGGCCTCAGATTCTTCTGACTGACCATTTTCGGCAAGGGCTTCCAATACACGACCACGAATTAAGATGCCGCGTAAGCGACCATCCGGTTCAACAACAGCCAAAGGTGTCGGTGAATCGTAAATGATTGGCATAATGTCCATTACTAACATATCTGGCGCAACTGTTGGAATCTGCGTAGCAACTTCCGCCAATGATAGCCCTTCAGTACGAGCACGAATAGCTGCTTCACTAGAAATAAAGCCTCGGAATTGACGCTTACGATCAACGGCAATTAAGCCAGATACCTCTTCAGTACGCATCTTTTTAAGAGCAACATTCGGACCATCGACCTCAATATTCGTAAAGAATGGTGGAATCATAATGTTTTCCGCAGTTAACACCTTTGAACGATCAACATCTTCAACGAAGGCTCGGACATAATCATTTGCAGGTTGTGTCACAATCTCCTCACCGGTGCCAACTTGAACGATCTCACCATCTTTCATGATGGCAATTCGATCACCAATACGCAATGCTTCATTCAAATCGTGTGAAATAAAAATAATTGTTTTTTGATATTGTTCTTGTAAGTCCAATAACTCATCTTGCATATCGCGACGAATCAACGGATCAAGTGCTGAAAATGCCTCATCCATTAACAAAATCTCAGGGTCATTTGCCAGTGCACGTGCTAGCCCCACACGTTGTTGCATACCACCCGACAATTGATTTGGATATTGGTCCTTAAATGCTAACAAATTAGCATTATCAAGTGCTTTTTCAGCTTTTTTTCGACGTTCAGCCTTTGGGACACCCTGCACCTCTAGACCATACTCTGTATTTTGTAGAATCGTCCGATGAGGAAAAAGACCAAAACTTTGGAAAACCATACTCATCTTCTTACGACGAACTTCTAATAATTCTTCTTTATTTAATTTTGAAACGTCTTCATCATCAATGTAAATGTGCCCAGATGTTGGTTCAATTAGTCGATTCAGTAAGCGAATCAACGTTGATTTACCAGAACCAGAAAGTCCCATGATAACAAAAATTTCACCTTCTTCAACAGACAGGTTAGCGTCATATACACCAACTGTAGCGCCTGTCTTCTTTAAGATATCAGTTTTTGATGCGTGATTCTCTACCAATTGTAGAGCTGGCTTGACACGCTTTCCGAAAATCTTAGTCAGGTGTTCAATTCTAACCTTTGACATATATTTTCTCCTCCTACTTGATCGAAAGATTTTGACTTCCGCTAAGTGACAACTCTATTTTAAACACAAAGTTGGCACTTCGGTCAAATATTACAAACTATACCAATAATAAAAAAAGTTTAAATTAAACATATATAAAGCTTAAAAATAACTATGACCAATTACTAAACCATTTAACTTGCAGCAGACGTTACATCTAATCTATGATATTCTAAAATTACATGACTAATTTAGGAGGACGATCTATGCCATCCATTAAACAACCTCGATATCGTATCATCGCTCTAAGAATTGCCGAACAAATTAATAATGGTCGACTACAGGTAGGTGAAAAAATCCACGCACGTTCTACATTAGCAACCAGTTACGGCGTATCAGCTGAAACGGCACGCCGTGCAATTAGCGTTTTGGTAGATCTTGGTATCGTTGAATCCCATCATGGTAGCGGTGCAATTATTATTTCACGTGACAAAGCACAAGATTTTATTAAATCTGAAAACGATACACAAGATTTACAAAATTTACAGACAGATTTAATACATCAAATCGCTGATCAACAAGCTGGATTAGACAGCCTGACACAATCTTTAAATGATTTCATCGAACATACTCAGTACTATAAGCAACATAACCCATTCATACCCTACGAATTACATCTTAGTAACGAATCACCAATGTTTAATAAAACAATTAGCGAATTAAATTTTTGGCATATTACCGGTACAACACTTGTTGGCATTCTCCATGAAAATCATTTAACCTTGTCACCTGGTCCGTATGCTAAAATCTTCAAAAATGATACGATTTATTTCGTTGGCAATGAACTGAGTGTCCAAAATGTTTACAAATTATTTTATGAATAGCTATTCAGTTATCAGCCAATAACCAACATCGTTCATTATGTCATTTTAACATAGTGAATATATCTAATAAAACATTAAGCACCATATTCTATAATAAAAAAAGAATTGCAGACCTATACACTCACTATTAAGTGTATGGTCTACAATTCTTTTTATTTATCCTTCAAATGCTGTCGTCAACGGTGGTACAACTTGCTTCTTACGTGAAACAACACCGGGTAATGACGCACGACCATCAACTAAGCTAACACCAAATGCTGCTGCAACTTTATCTTGATTTTCACCCAAAACAAGAATATCTGAATCCGAATCCAAAATATTCGTTACAACAAATACAAACGTGTCATAGCCTTTATCAGCAAGTTCTGCCTGAATAGCAGCAACAATTTCATCACGACGTGCAAAGACATCATTAACATCGACTGTATTGACTTGACCAATACGAATCGTCTTACCAGCTAATTCAAATGATTTTGCATCACCATCAATCAAATCAGTTGCTGATTTCGTAGAAAGATCTGTACCAGCTTTCAACATTTCTAGTCCGTAGGCTTCATAATCAGCTAACCCAGCAATTTTTGCTAAGCCTGTCAATGCTGGCTCATCTAATGGCGTTGTCGTTGGACTCTTCAACAACAGTGTATCTGAAATAATTGCTGATAACATCATCCCTGCAATGTCTGCGGGAATACTAATACCTGCATTCTGGTATTCATAATACAATATCGTTGCAACAGAACCTAATGGCTTACTGATAAACCACAAAGGTGCTGATGAAGTAAAATTGATTTTGTGATGATCATACACACCAGCTACTGTCACATCAGCCAAATTGGCAACAGATTGGCTAGCTTCGTTATGATCCACCAAGATAACCTCTTCAGTATCAGCATTTTCAATAACACGTGGTGTGGCCACTTTAAAGTAGTTTAATGCATACATTGTTTCAGCATTCGGCGTTCCAAGTGCCACTGCCTCTGTTTCCATGTGATATGCCTTGTTCAAAAAGTATGATGCAGAAATTGCAGAAGCAATTGTATCTGTATCAGGATTTTGGTGTCCAAAAACCAATGTCTTAGCCATCAGATAATTCTCCAATTCATTATTTTTTTATTATTTTAATAATACACCTTTTTTCAAGGGGATTCAGCTATAAAAATTTTAATTTACCATTTTTATTTCTTGATACATTTGCATATTAATTGGTTGCCCATCGACTGACACATCAATAATGAAACTACCATTACTATATCTTTGGGCAAGTGCGTGATCATTTGGCATCACATCAAATTGCTTTCCTCGCGTCGTATAAATCGATAATGGCTTAGGGGATTGCTGGTCAACAATTACTGTCGCCACAATTTCGTGCGAATCTTTCTTTAATTCACGTAATATCGCAACACCTTTACGAGCACGACTTGTTACCGGAATCTCATTAACCAGCATCCATTTAAACGCACCACGTTGTGTAATAATCGCTAAAGCCTGATCATCAATTGCCGTTGCCATGCTAATCACTTGATCATCTGTTGCTAGGTTCATTGCTTTCACACCAGCTGTACGATTTCCTGATATTGGTACCTCAGCCACATCATAGCGTAACCCCATTGCATGTTGCGAAGTCAAAACAACTGTTCGCTTTGCTGCATCGCCAATGGTTAAACGTTCTAAGCCAACAATATTTGTTGTGGCAGTTTTCAATTTCATATAGGTTGTACTACGTTTTTTATAAGTACTTTTAGGCATCAAATCGCTAAAATTAAATTGCTTAATATAGCCATCGTTTGTTGCACTCAACCAAGTGCCTGATAACGCATCTATATCTTTGACAATTTCTACATGAATAATTTCTTCATCAGAAACAAAACCACTAATTGTCTGTGATAAATGTTCCCCAGGGTCCTTCCACTTGAATTCTGGTAGTTCATGAACTGGTCGATAAATCACATGACCTTTGTTAGTAAAAAAGAAGACATGTTGCAGTGTATTCACACGATTAATGAAAATAGCGTCATCACCATCTTTTAGACCATTATCATCACCAGAAGCTTTATACGACCGTAATGATGCCCGCTTAACATAGCCCATTTTTGATACCAAAACAGCCACATCTTCATCAGCTACCGTTACTGTTGGGTCATATTTTAACTCTTGCACATCTGCCTCAATCTGAGTCAAACGAGGTGTACTGTAATTCTTCTTAATCACTTTTAATTCTTGTCGTAGTTCTTGTCGCAAGGTTTTTGGTTCAGAAAGAATTGCATTATAATGCATAATCTTCTCTGACAGCTCTTCGAATTCCGCCTGCAACTGTGTCACATCTGTATTTGTTAATCGATACAACTGTAAAGTAACAATTGCTTCAGCTTGCTCGAGTGTAAACGAAAATTGATCGACTAAATTTTGTTTTGCATGCTTACGATCTTCAGAACCACGAATCGTCGCAATCACTTCATCAAGAATTGAAAGTGCCTTAATCAACCCTGTGACAATATGTTGCCGTTCCTTTGCCTTACGTAGATCAAAGGTTGTCCGCTTAGTAATAATTTCAACTTGATGGTCTAAAAAGGCTTGTAAAGCTGTTTTTAATCCTACCCGTTCAGGTCGTAAGTTATGAATCGCCACCATGTTGAAGTTATAAGTGACTTGCAAATCAGTCTTTTTTAACAAATAAGTTAAAATACCATTGACATTCGCATCTTTACTCAACTCAATGGCAATCGATAAACCATCACGGTCAGATTCATCACGGACTTCAATAATGCCGGATACTTCCTTGTTGAGACGGATTTCATCTATTTTCTTAACCAAATTAGCTTTATTAACTTCATAAGGAATTTCACTTATTTGTATTTGTGATTTACCACCCTTTAAGGGAATAATTTCTGTTTTTGAACGAACAATAATACGACCGCGCCCATTTTTATAAGCCGACTTAATGCCATCAATCCCTTGAATAATACCACCGGTTGGAAAATCAGGTCCTTGCACAAAAGCCATTAAATCATCTAAAGTTGCTTTAGGATGAGCTAAAAGATAGATTAATGCATCAATCACCTCACCCATATTATGAGGCGGAATATCTGTCGCATACCCTGCTGAAATACCCGTCGCACCATTCACTAATAAATTAGGAAAATGCGCTGGTAAAACGGTTGGCTCATATTCAGTATCATCAAAATTTAATACCATATCAACCGTTTCTTTATCCAAGTCTCGTAACATTTCTCCTGCTAATTTGGATAATCTTGCTTCGGTATAACGCATTGCTGCTGGTGGATCATTATCAATTGATCCATTGTTACCATGCATTTCAATTAAAGGTGCACGTAACTTCCAATCCTGTGACATCCGTACCAGTGCTTCATAAATCGATGAATCACCATGCGGATGAAAGTTACCCATGACATTTCCAACTGATTTTGCAGATTTACGAAATTGCTTATCGTACGTATTGCCGTCCTTATTCATTGCATACAAAATCCGTCGTTGGACTGGCTTTAGTCCATCACGAATATCTGGTAATGCACGCTCTTGAATAATATATTTTGAATATCGTCCGAACCGGTCACCCATGACTGCTTCTAAACTTAATTCTTGAATGTTTCCAGATTCTACCATTCAATTTACTCCTTTTTGTCTTGCCAGCTCTCGATTATTGGCGCAACAAATTCATTACTTTGGGTATTTGTCTCTTCAGACTGAGCCGTTTCATCAAGTAAGGTATCACCTTCTTCAACGAAATTAAAAGCAACATTATTTTCAATCCATTTACGACGAGGCTCAACCTTGTCGCCCATCAATGTTGTCACGCGTTTTTCAGCTAACATTGCATCATTGATTTTGACACGTATCAATGTACGCTGTGTTGGATCCATTGTTGTTGCCCATAGTTGTTCAGCATTCATTTCCCCAAGACCTTTAAACCGTTGTAGCGTATAACCACGACCAATTTTCTTTTCAGCTTCCGCTAGTTGTGCATCAGTCCAAGCATATTCGATTTGCTGTTGTTTACCTTTGCCCCTTCTCAACATATACAATGGTGGTAAAGCAATATAAACTTTACCAGCATTAATTAACGGACGCATATACTTATAAAAGAAAGTTAATAGTAAAGTTTGAATGTGAGCACCATCATCATCAGCATCGGTCATGATAATAATTTTATCGTAATGTGCATCTTCTACCTTAAACTCAGGACCGACACCTGCACCAATCGTATAAATAATGGTCGCTATTTCTTCATTCTTCATAATGTCCGCTAACTTTGCTTTTTCAGTATTAAGAACTTTACCACGTAAAGGTAGAATTGCTTGGAATTTACGATTACGACCTTGTTTTGCTGAACCACCAGCGGAATCACCCTCCACTAAGAACAATTCATTTTGATTTGCATTTTTAGACTGTGCTGGTGTTAATTTACCAGATAGTAAGCGCTCACTTTTACCTTTTTTCTTGCCTGTGCGGGCTTCATCACGTGCTTTTCGAGCCGCTTCACGCGCTTCACGTGCACGTAACGATTTACGAATTAAGCTTTGCGAAAATTCACCATTTTCCATCAGGTAAAAGCCCAGTTGTTCAGTAATGATATTGTCCACAATTGTCCGTGCTTCTGGCGTCCCTAACTTTTCTTTCGTTTGTCCTTCAAATTGAAGTATATTTTCTGGAATTCGCAATGAAATCACTGCAGATAATCCCTCACGAACATCAGAACCTTCTAAATTCTTATCTTTTTCTTTTAGCAGATTAACTTTACGAGCATATTCGTTAAATGCTTTTGTCCAAGCTGAGCGTAATCCCGCTTCATGAGTACCACCATCAGGCGTTCGCACATTATTAACAAAAGACATCATTGTTTCTGAAAAGCCATCATTATATTGTGCTGCAACTTCAACTTCAACCCCTTGTGCGGTACCATCAAAATACATGATGTCGCCTAGGGTATCTTTGTCTTCATTTAAATAACTAACAAATGCTTTGATACCTTCTGAAAAGTGATAAATTTCTGTTTGTTCTTGACCAGGTCGCTCATCAGTTAATGTAATTTTGACATTACGCAACAAAAAAGCCGATTCTCGTAATCGTTCAGCCAATGTATTGAAATTATAAATCGTTGTTGAAAAAATTGTTTTGTCTGGCTTAAATGTAATGGTCGTTCCTGATTTTTCTTTAGTTTTACCAATTTTATTTAAGGTACCATCTGGGTGACCACCATTCACAAAATGTTCTTGGTATTTCACACCATCACGAACAATTGTGACCACTAAATCACTTGATAATGCATTAACAACAGAAGAACCAACTCCATGTAGGCCACCAGAAGTTTTATAGCCTCCTTGACCAAATTTTCCACCAGCATGTAAGACTGTTAAGATAACCTCTGGTGTTGGCTTACCAGAAGCATGCATACCAACAGGCATACCGCGACCATGATCCACCACTGTAATGGCGTTATTTTCATGAATGGTTACATTGATTTCATTACCATAGCCAGCTAATGCCTCATCAACAGCATTATCAAAGATTTCATACACTAAATGATGTAATCCTTTACTATCTGTTGATCCAATATACATTCCTGGTCGCTTGCGAACTGCTTCCAGCCCTTCTAAAACTGTAATGGAATCATCCGAATAATCATTTTTCTTTGTCATGGACGTTTCCCTTTCATATAAATTTAACTTGCGCTTTAACGCGTTTCAAATTTCATAATAGCTCAAAACTAACCTTTGGTGCAATACTATTAAAAAAAATTAAAGTTACAAATACCATAAACATGCTAGAATAGATAACGTTCTTTATCTAATAAGAACCTGACAATCATGAAAAAATATCTAAGGAGCTATCGTTGTGACGGTTTTTCATTTTATTATTAGTTTTGTATTGGCCTATTTATTTGGTGCGATTCCATCAGGATTTTGGATTGGAAAAATTTTTTATAAAAAAAATATTCTTGAGCTAGGTTCAGGCAATATCGGAACAACAAATACTTTCCGTACTTTAGGGCCACTCCCTGGTACCATTGTACTAATTTTAGATTTATGCAAAGGTATCCTAGGTGCCGCAATGGCTGCTATTTGGGGGCCAGCACCCCATTGGACATTTATGGTCGTCGGTCTCGGTGCAATTCTGGGGCACACATTTTCAATGTGGATCGGCTTTAAAGGTGGCAAAGCAGTCGCCACTTCAGTCGGTGTTTTGCTCCTGTATAGTCCAGCAATGTTTTTAGCTGCTGTCATTGCCTTTATAACTGCTATCCTTATCACTAGCATGGTATCAGTTGGTTCAATGCTTGGTTTTGCTACTGTAACATTATTATCTGCCTTTTGGTTACATGACTGGCTGTTAACAACAATTGCTTTAGTGCTAACGATTTTTGTATTTTATCGGCATCGTGGCAATATCAGTCGCATTTTTCATGGTACTGAGTCAAAAGTACCATTTGGATTTGGCTACTGGTTGTCAAAAAAATAATTTATTAAAATAATCTTACCTAATTTTTACAGGTACACGAAAATATTAAAACGTTTATCATTTGCTATAACGTATTAAAGGCCATCAACTCACCATAACTGGTAGGTTGACGGCCTTTTGTCATCGCATAATTATCAAATTCTAAAATCATGTTTCACTTCTAAATGCTAAAAGAATGATAATGAAAATGAACCTGTAAATATTTGTGCCGGTGCTAAACTGTTAATGGCATATTTATGATTAATAATGCCATCAGCATCTACTGTATCAGCTATGCCCCACCAAGGTTCTAAACACACAAAAGGTGCCTCTTTACCATATGGTGTCCAAATACCTACAAATTTTGCATCTTGGATATGCATTGTCACACCGTGAGACTCACTTAATTTTGCGAGGATGATAGACACTGGATTACCATCTAATCGCAAAATAATCGCATCATCTTTATAATCATCGTAGCGCAAACGTAAAGGAATATCTGAATTAAAAGTTGTATCTAAATTATTATCTAAATATGGTCCAACTAACTTAGAACGACTATATTTACGCTCCGGATCAACATTCACATAATAATCAGTAAATTTTTCACCTGCTTCTAAAGGTACTCTAAATCCTGGGTGACCACCTACGGAAAAGAAAATTTCATGGGTATCAGTATTGGTCACAACATAAGTAATCCCTAAAGTATCTTGTTCAGTTAATCGATAAATAATATCAAATTGAAAATGGAACGGATAAATCGATTGCGTTTCTTCTGAATCAACCAAACGTAATCTCGCCATAGTATTGGTTTTTTCAACTAAATCAAATTCATTATCACGAGCAAAACCATGCTGTGTCATAAAATATGTCTTATCACGATATTTATAGCGATCACCCTTTAATCGACCAACGATAGGAAATAGATTAGGCGCATGACGACCCCAAAAATTAGGATCTGCAGTCCACATGTATTCTAATCCAGATTCACGACTCTTGACACTCGTAAGTTCTGAACCCATTTCTGATATAGTGACGGTGATATTCTCATTTTCAAGTTTAACTGACATAACCCCTCCGCAATAACTAAGTATTATATTAATCATACCAAATAAAATTGGTCTTTACCAATTTTATTCTGACGCTCTAGGGAAAAAATTACGATAACTCCTTTGTAGTGCATCCGTTGTCACATGTGTATAAATTTGCGTTGTACTTAAACTACTATGTCCTAATAATTGTTGGACTGTACGCAAATCAGCCTGATTATTTAAAAGATCCGTCGCAAATGTATGACGGAACATATGAGCTGTAACATCCTGGGTCAAACCAGCTTTTTTTCCAATTTGCTTCAAAGTATATTCAACGCCTGCTGGTGTCAAAGGACGGCCATGTTGGTTTAAAAATAAACAATCTGTATTACCTGTGATGTTTTTTTGCCTCTGTACTAATATTGGTCGACTATCTGCTAAATATTGTTTTAACGCATTTTCAGCATAATGACCAAAGGGAACAATGCGTGTTTTATTCCCTTTACCGGTAATCGTCACAATACGTGCCTGGCTATCAACGCTTGTTAACGTCATATTAGTTATTTCTGATACACGAGCACCTGTGCCATAAAGCATTTCTAGTAACAATTGATTACGTAATCCTAACACTGTTTTATCTTTTTCAACAACCTCAAACATACTTGTCAATTCTTTTTGATAAAAATAGCGTGGCAAATGCTGCCCCGGCTTTTTTAACACAATTCCAACAAAAGGATTATCAGCCACCATATCATTATTCATTAAAAAGCGATAAAAACTACGTAATGAACTTACCTTACGAGCAATTGTTCTTGATTCATCTCCCTTTTCATAAAGGTTAGATAAGAACACACGTACATC
Organism: Weissella sp. ESL1177; assembly: GCF_058107185.1. Classification (NCBI taxonomy): domain Bacteria; kingdom Bacillati; phylum Bacillota; class Bacilli; order Lactobacillales; family Lactobacillaceae; genus Weissella; species Weissella sp. ESL1177. The sequence continues at coordinate 968,175 of NZ_CM176591.1, forward strand.
AAAAGTTGTAATACTGGCTAAATCAATCTTTTCTTTTTCTTGGGTCGTTACTAAAAAATCGAGGAACTCAGTAATATCACTCTCATAAGCCCTTTGTGTTTCACTTGAATATTGTCTTTCAATTCGTAAATAATTTAGAAAAAGTTGTTTTGCATTCTCAGTTTTATTCATAACTACCAACAACCTCGATTTTCATACTTATTTAGCAGTTTCTGATTGTTTTACTTGTTCAGTATCTTTTTGCTCATCATCTTCTTTTGGCGTTGTCCCATCTGGTAATGTTTTCTCAGTTGGTTTATCCCATGAAACAAAATCACATTCCGGATAACGCGAACAGCCATAGAATTTCCGACCACGTTTTGTCTTACGTTCAACAATTTGTCCGATACCACACTTAGGACAGAGCAACCCAATTTCTTCCACAATTGTCTTCGTATTACGACAATCTGGGAAACGTGAACAAGCATAGAATTTACCATAACGTCCTAATTTTTTAAGCATTGGGGCACCACAAATCTCACAATCAAAACCAGCCAATTCATCCTTTAAAACAATTTTTTCCATTTCTTTTTCAGCGGTTTCTAATTCTTTTGAAAATGGCGTGAAGAAATCATCTACGACTTTTACCCAATATTTTTTTCCTGCTTCAACACTATCTAAATCAGTTTCTACTTGAGCGGTAAATTTAATATTAGTCACATCGGGGAAAAACTCTTGTACAGTATTTTGAACTAGCTCACCCAACTCCGTTGGCACAAATTTTTTAGTATCTAAGCGTACATATGCACGACGTTGAATCGTTTCAATCGTTGCAGCATATGTTGATGGACGACCAACCCCATTTTCTTCCAATGCTCGAACTAATGTTGCTTCAGTATAGCGAGCTGGTGGCTGCGTAAAATGTTGTTCAGGAGACATAACTTCAAGACTCACTTGGTCTCCTGTCGTCAAACTCGGTAACTTATTATCCTTATTTTTTGCAGCTGGATACGCCTTGGTAAAACCAGCAAATTTTGTTTGTGAACCATTTGCTCGGAAAGTGACACCATTTTGTTCAATCGTTACAGCCATTGTTGCTAAAATTTCTGGTGTCATTTGACTAGCAACAAATCGTGACCAAATCAATTGGTAAAGTTTAAATTGATCGTTTGTTAATTTATCCTTTACAGAAGCTGGTGTTCGAAATACTGAGGTTGGACGTATGGCCTCGTGAGCATCTTGAGCCCCTTCTTGTTGCTTACCTTGAACTGGTTTTGTTGCAGCATAGTCTGCACCATACTCTTCATTAATAAATGATGCAGCCTCTGACTTAGCAGTTTCTGATAAACGAATAGAGTCAGTACGCATATAGGTTATTAAACCAACTGTACCATTCTTCCCGCCTAAATTAATACCCTCATATAATTGCTGTGCAGCCATCATTGTTTTACGTGTTTTAAAATTTAATTGTGTATTGGCTGCTTGTTGCATTGTCGACGTTGTAAATGGTGGTTGTGGATTTCGTTTACGATCCTTGGTCACAACATTTATGACATGAAATGGTGCTGTTCTATCAATTTGTTTCAAAACTGATTGCACAGCATCATTATCAGGTAAACCAGCTTTTTTACCATCAAATCCATAAAATACCGCTTTAAATTTTGTCCGATCCTTTTTAAAGGTACTATCTAAAGACCAATATTCATCTGGTTCAAATGCCTGTATCTCTTGTTCACGTTTAATAACCAGCCCTAAGGCAATTGATTGTACACGTCCAGCAGATAATCCTTTTTTCACTTTCTTCCATAGAATAGGAGATAATGAGTAGCCAACCAAACGATCCAAAATTCGACGAGCTTGTTGCGCATCAACAAGATCCATATCTATCTTTCGTGGATGCTTAAAAGCATCTTTTACAGCATCTTTGGTGATCTCATTAAAAACAACTCGATTATCACTAGCTTCCAAATCTAAATCTAGAATGTGAGACAAATGCCATGCAATGGCTTCACCCTCTCGATCCGGGTCAGAAGCCAAATAAACATGCTTAGCTGCTTTAGCATCTTTTTTCAAAGATTTAATAATATCACCCTTACCACGTATATTAATATATTTTGGCTGATAATCATTTTCAATATCAACACCCATTGTTGATTTTGGTAAGTCTCTAATATGTCCAATACTAGCAACAACTTTATAGTTTTTACCAAGATACTTTTCAATTGTTTTCGCTTTAGATGGTGATTCGACAATAACCAAATTTTTCTTTTGTTTGGACTTTGTCTTCGCTCGAGATTTTGTTTTAGTACTTGTTGCTTTCACCGCACGCGTCTTTTTTTCTTTAACAGCAGTTTGTGAAGCCATTTGCGTGCACCTCTTTTCTTATAAATTATTTTTTATTTTCAATTAGTCTCTATACCTAACAATATTGTACTATACACTATACAACGAAATTTTGCCAAATACTCCTTACCACATCATTTGAATAATTAGTAAAAATGTTGAAATTCTAAAATAATTTGGCTAGCTGATATGACAGGGATTGCACCAGCTAAAATAAGTTCATTTGTTCCACGAGAATTCTTTTCATCAATACGCCCAGGTAAAGCCATGACAGTTCTATTTTGTTCGAGTGCCAACATTGCTGTAATTAGCGAACCAGACCGTCGTTGTGCTTCAATAATAACGCAAACCTGACTTAATCCCGAAATAATACGATTACGTTCTGGAAAATGATGCTTTTTAGGTCCTTCCCAGGGTAAGTACTCACTTAATAATAAACCAGTCTGTCCCACATTTCGTTGTAAATGATCCTGTCGTTTTGGATAAGTATGATTTAAACCTGTGCCTATAACACCAATCGTCTTTCCTCCCGCATTAATTGAATGGCGATGAGTTAATTCGTCAACACCATATGCTAATCCTGATACTGTTGTTAATCCAGCGGCGATTAACTGTGGTATCCAAGAATTTAAGACCACTTCACTATAATTGGTTGCTTGACGTGCACCAACAATTGCAACAAGAGGATGTGCTAATAACGATAGATCTCCTTTATAAAATAAACAAATTGGTGCATCAACACACTCATGTAAATACTTAGGATATTCTGAATCACAAATGGTAATATACTTTTCTTGTTTAAGTTGTTGCAAGTCAGCATGCCAATTGTCTCGTTTTTTCCATGCTACTGCTCGCTGTACCTGTGAATGATTCATACGACTAATTTGCAGAATCAATTGCCAAGATAAATTAGCAATTTTATTAACAGTCATATATTGCCATATGCGAAATCGGCCTTTAATAGTTAGACCAGGTATTAATAATAACCATAATAAAAAATCACGTTGCTTCATAATAACCTCCCTTAAATGATAGAGACGTTTATCAACGTGATTTGTGTATTATTTATAAATATTTTTTAACAGGGGCAAACGTTTTACGATGAATGGGCGTAATACCTAGCTTAGCCAAAGCTGACAAGTGTTCAGCAGTACCGTAACCAGCATTACGTTCAAATCCATACCCTGGATACTGCTTTGCATATTGTTTCATAAGACTATCACGATAATTTTTCGCTAAAATTGAAGCTGCTCCGATCGATATACTACGATCATCACCCTTAATTAATTTTTCTTGTGGTAAAGCTAAATCAATCGTCATTGCGTCAATGAGTAATCTATCCACATGTTGTGTCAAATTTTCAACTGCTTGAAGCATTGCAATTCTTGATGCTTCATAAATATTTAATTGGTCAATATCAGCAGCATCAACAATACCAAATGCAAAATCGACAACTTTATTTCTAATCTCTTGATCAATGGCTTGTCTTATTTTGCCAGATAATTGCTTAGAATCATGCACAATCGTTAAATCAAACGACTCATCAATAATTACTGCTGCAGCAACAACAGGCCCAGCTAAGGGACCTCTACCAACCTCATCAACGCCTGCAACAACTTGCTGAGCACGCCAAGCTTCTTTTTCAAAAATCAAGCGCTTTTCAAATGCTTGTTTCTGTAAAAACAATTTATTTTGCTGTTTTTTAAATTGTTTTAATAAAGTTTGCACACCTTTCCGTTGATCTTGTTGCCACCGCTTTAAATCACTTTCATCGGGTATACCATTTAACTTTTTTTTAATCTGAGCAATCGTTTCTACGCTATTCATCAATAACTTCACCGATCTTATCACTTGGTAATTCCAACGTATATTTACCCAACTTGCCACGTCTTAAATCAAGTAATAACCGTTCTGAAGCACGGTCGTAATCATCTTTAAAGCCAAGTTTCTGCGTTATAGTCAGCAAGATATCAACATCTGACTGTTCATCCCAAATGGTTGAATTCAAGTGATACCGTTCCACAATGGCTTGTGGATTGTAATCCCTAAAAAAATTTAACATTACTAACGAAATATCATCTAAATTAACTAATTGATCTTTAATTGCCCCCGTCATCGCAAGATGTTGCCCGACTCTTTGATCAACAAATTTTGGCCATAGTACCCCAGGCGTATCTAATAACTCTAAATTTGTCGGTGTTTTTAACCATTGTAATTTTTTTGTGACACCAGGACGGTCACCTGTTATGGCCACATTTTTTGTCACCAAATGATTTAACAAAGTTGACTTGCCAACGTTAGGCACACCAGCAACTAATGCTCTGATTGCTTTATCTTGGACACCTTTTTCAGCTAAATTAGCCCATTTATCAGCTAATACAGCACGGGCTGCTTTTGTAATGATTTGGGGTGTCTTGTGCCCACGTGTGTCTAAAGACACAACCTTTAATCCTTGAGATTCAAAATAGTTTTGCCATTGTTTTGTTCGTTCAGCATCTGCTAAATCTGTTTTTGTCATCACTAATAGTCTTGGCTTATCACCCAAGACCTCATCTAATTCTGGATTACGTGAAGAAAGTGGGATTCGTGCATCAACCAATTCAAAAACAATATCAACGTGTTTTAAATTTTCACGCATCAATCGAAATGCTTTGGCCATATGTCCAGGGAACCATTGTATAATTTGTGACATGTTAATACCTCCAATTTATTATTCTTCTGATGCTTGGTATTCTGCCCATGCCTGATCAAAAATCGACATACTGTGTAAATACGATGCATTTTCTTCGAGATATCGTGAAATTAAATCAAAATTATTTGAATGTTTTGGAAATTGTGTATCATAAAATGCTGCATTCGCAAAATTTTCAACTTCATCACTTGTTACCGGATTCCTTTGCGTCATTAACCATTGAAAAAAAGAACGTCTCATTTGTCTGAAAATCCTCCTCTAAACACAAACTTATCCTGTTTAGGATTAATTTGAATTGCCTTAACACGTACACCTTGTACTTTTGGTGCCTTACCTAAATCAATCAATAATGTTTTCTTCTGTGAATCAAGGACTAACCAATCAGGTAAATCAATCTTTTTGCCAAAATAATTCATAACATATTTAACAGGTAGCGGTAACTGACCAACAGCGACTGAATCAGCATGTAATAAAATACCCCCATTTTTTGTCACTTCTGGTGTCATTCGCATACCAAAATCAACTGACTGTCCAAATAATTTATAAGTGCCATATAACATCATCCCTTGTTTTTGCATCTCAAAACGGAATTGATGTCGTAGTGACGGATCAGCATTTATATATTTTTCAACTAAAGCGTTTAATTCCTTGCGGCTAATTCTAACTTCAAATGATGCACGACCAATCTCAGGACGTGAATCTGTCACATGTTGATGACTTTGAGGCATAAAAATAAGTACTGTACTTAAAATAACTAATACGACTAACGTACTAAGAATTCCCTTTAAGTACCCTCGCTTTTGTGCTTGACGCACAACTGAATCTATGTTTGATCGTATATTTTCTTGTTTCATATTATTTTTTTAACCAGTCCTGCTTGTTTAATATAATTTTTTTAACTAGTAACTGACTCATCTTATCATAGCCTAGGTCATTTGGATGATAATGATCTTGTGTCGTAATATACTGATTTAATTCTTTGTCTGTTTGCTTTTGTAAGGTTTCTGTCACCATTTTATTATTTAAGGAACCCCGATTAGCCTTTTCTGCTGCTGATCGTAATTTTTCACGCGCTGCTTTAGTCGTATACTGGCCAAAAGTAAGCGTCTTAAACGTTGAAACATAGTATATTTGTTTATCAGTCGATGCTAAATTTGCATTAATATCATTATATATTTTAACATCATCATTTAAATCATCTCGATTTGCTAAATAAACATATAAAGGATTATAGTTACCAAATAAATAAATGGGTGCTTGTTTATTTTGTTTCTTTATAAAAGCAGTCAATGCCATCAAATGTTGGGTATAATTTGGCATCGCTCTTTCCACATGCTTTGTCACATCTGTTTCTGATTTAGCGAAAACTGATTTAAACAGTGTCTGTTGTAAGTCATTACCTCCTACAGTCATTACAATGACATCAGCTTTCTTTAATTGATCAACAGCTTGCGGATTTGATTTAATACGTTTTAAAATCTGATCAGAGCGGTCACCCGCTTTACCATAATTAGCTGTTTTAACAGTAACATCATATTTTTTAGATAATTGCTTTGCCGTTCGTTTTGTATATCCTTGCTGAGCTGTCGTATCTCCAACACCTTCTGTTAGTGAATCACCTACTGCAACTAGCCTAATGACATCTTTGTTGGCTGCATTGACTGTCGTAGCTCCCCAAAAAAGGACAACACTTAGCGTTGATAAAAATAAAAAAAATGCACGTCGCATACCAACAACTCCCTTCAACAATGCTTAACAATAACCTAGTTAGATATTTTACCATATTTTTACCCGCAAGAAAAAATGACTAAAATATGCAATGATTTTTCACACAAAAAACCATCAACCTGTCCATGAGATGTCGTAGATTGATGGTTTATTTTTAAAGATTGTTACTGAGATGAACCAATCTTTTTTAATTTAATTGGTAACTAAAACCAATGGCAGCATCACCAGTATGAGTAGCAACGATTGGTGTCGTCTGCTGTAAAACAATTTCTACATTAGGAAATAATGCTTGCAATTGTTCACCTAATTTTTCACGTTGTTCAGGAATACCAGCGGTTGATATACCAATAGCGTGTACACCATTCGGTACGGTCTGTAGTAAATCAGTAATTTTTTTGATATAGGCTTTGGTTGACTTTGTGCCACGTCCTTTTGCTTCGACAATAATATTGCCCTTAACCACATGAGCACCAACATGAATATTTAACATTCCTGCTAATAAACCTGCAGTTTTAGATAAACGACCACCTGCAACTAAATTATCCAATTTTGAAACCATGACATATTGTTCTGTTTTGGCTTTAACAGACTCTACTTCGGCGATTACCTCGTTACGAGTTGCACCACTCGCTGCCTTCTTAGCAGCCGCCAAGACAACCATACCAAGTGAGCGATCAATTAAATCAGAGTCAATGACAGTGACATCCCCATCGACCATCATAGCTGCTTGACGAGCAGCATCAACTGAGCCAGACAATCCCTTTGTTAGGTGGATTGAAATAACAGCAGAACCATCTGCTACAAGTGGCTCATAGACTTCTGTAAACATACCCAATGCTGGTTGTGAAGTTTGTGGCAAATTTTTAGAAGCTGCCATTTTATCCATAAATTCTTCCGGTGTAATGGTAATGCCGTCTTGGTAGGTAACACCATCAATCGTAATTGTTAACGGAATAACTTTTATATCATACTTTTCAATTTCATGAGGTAACAACATCGCTGTTGAATCAGTCACAATTTTTACTTGGGCCATAACATCAATTCCCCGTTTTCTCTTTTCAATATACTCAATTATCTCATCTTTAGTTCGCTTTTTCAATGAAGTAATATGCAAAAAAAGATAATCTAGTTTTAATAACTAAACAATAACGTTTATGTCAAAATACTAAAAAAGCTGTCATATCTTACTTTAGAAAGACAACAGCTCCATTCTTTATAGTGAGTCTGGATCACGTAACCAAGCTAACGCAAGTGCACCTTTTCCCAAGTGAGCACCAATAACCGGCCCAATATATGAATATTCAACACGCATATCTGGATACTTTTTTTGTAATTCATCATGCCAAGCTTGACCAGCGACTTCATCATTTCCTTGAATGACAATTGCACGTAATGGATAATCAGCTTTTTCTTTGGCTTCATGAAACAAAACTTCAGCTCGTTGCATAGCCTTTTTCATCGATCTAACTTTTTCAAATGGTACAATATGATTTGTCTCATTGTCAAATGTCAATAATGGCTTAATTTTCAACATCGTACCAATAAAGGCTGAGGCATTCGAGAGACGGCCACCTCGCACCAAATTTTGTAAGTCATCAACAATGAAACATTCATCAATTGTGGCAGATAACTCATCTAACACATTTAATATTTCATTAATGTCCTTACCTGCTTGAACCATTTGTGCTGCTTTAAGGACTAAATGTCCCATTAGACGAACCGTAATTTTCGAATCATACCCAAAAATTTCAAAATCATCAACCATCCCATTTAACCCAGCAACGGTATTAACCGTACCCGAAATAGTTGCAGCTAAGTCTATGACAATTGCACCCTCATAGCCCTCACTTTTTAATGATTCAAATAACGACAACCAATCACCAACAGCTGGCTGAGACGTCGTTGGAAACTCTGACGATGACACTAATTTTTCATAAAATTCCTCAGTAGTAATATCTATGCCTTCATGATATGTTACGCCATCAATAATGACTGGCATTGACATTACTTTAATATTATATTTATCAATTTCTGCTCGATCCAAATATGCGGTGGAATCAGTCACGACTGCAAGTTTCATTTCACTAAATCCTTTCAAAGTCATCTAAACGTTAACGATAACGTTGCCTTTTTAAGTACTATTAATGTGTTCTTCAAAAATTTCTACAAAGTTATACTTATCAATAATGACTTAATCACTCGATAATAAATCATATCATAAATCGAACTTGATTTCAGTAGTATGCAATTTTTTACACTTTAAAAGGGTTTACTGATTGATTTACCTAGTCGATTTAATAAAATTTGTAACATACTTAATTCTTCATCTGACCACAACTGAAAGACATTATCATGGAAAGACTGATGTTTTTCATTAATCGCATGTAATGTATCAGTACCTCGTAATGTCAATCGGTAGATTAATTGTCGATGGTCATGACCGATGGCTTCACTAACCACTAATTCTTTTTTAGTTAATGAATGTAATTGTCGTGACAACGTCGAATTATCTAAACCAGTATCAGCAGATAGTTTATCTTGTGTATCAATTTTATCATCAAGATGTTTTAATAATTGCCACTCTGCAATCGTTATACCATGATCTTTTGTAATCTTTGTTAGGGCTATTTTATACTGCTTATCAGTCTGCCAAAGTGCTTCAAGAATAGTTTTCATATCAACCTCCAAATTATTGCACAAATGCTACTCAACCTAAAAATACAAAGAAATTTAAAATAACTTCACTACTTTAGAGCCATGCACTTCATTAACACCCAAGTCATTTGCTATTTGGTTAGCATTTTGATAAGTTATACCACCACCTGGCAAAATCGTTAAGCCCTCTGGACTCATTGCAATAATTTCTTGTAAATGAGGTAAGGTTTCATTAATTGGCATATCCAAATTACCGCCATGTGTTAACACACGAATAACACCATATTGTTGCAACCAACGCAATGCTTGTTTCTGGCAATCCAAATTAATGCTATCAAAAGCCATATGATAAACAACCTTCATTGGTCTGGCAGCCTCTAATAATTTTAACATACTATCACGAGCTAATTTACCTTGTTCATTGACAGCACCAAAAGTTACCGTTTTAACGCCTAGTTTCTTGAAAGTTAAAATTGATTGACGCATTTTATCTATTTCAAAATGTGTGTAATTAAAGTCACCAGGACGTGGACGAATCATGACAACTAAATCAATATGTGCTTGCTTAGAAAGTGCGACTGCTTGCGAAACTGTTTGACTGTCTGGTGTCAAACCGCCTAATTCTAAATTTGCATTTAGTTCAATTCGATCTGCGCCTGCAGCAATTGCAGTTGTCATTGTCTTTAAATCTGCTAAAGCCACTTCTCTTTTCATTGCCAGTTCCTCCGTTGTACACTTTAAAAATTATTTGTGCCATCGTCATGTTATTTTTAAACTCGTTTTATAAATAAGATACTAAAAAAGGCAGGTTAATACACGTCATTAACCTGACCTTAAAGTTTTTCTTAATTATTTTGACGTAATTTTTGAACAATTTTTTGTTCTGGTGTCACAGTGATCGTTGTTTGTCCTTCAAAAATAACAAAACCTGGCTTTGAGCCATTGGGTTTTCTGAGCTTACGAACTGGTAAATAATCAACTGGTACATTTGCTGAATTTCTAGCTTTAGAAAAATAGGCTGCTAACATAGCGCCTTCATACAACGTATCTTCTGATGGGTTACTATCATGAATGATAACATGCGATCCAGGAATATCTTTTGTATGCAACCATATATCTGATTTTGCCGCTGTTTTCATCGACAGACGCTCATTTTGTAAGTTGTTTTTCCCAACTTCAATGAGTGTCCCATTTGTTGCATAAAATTTTTCAGGTTGACTGACCTTTGTTTTTTGCTTTTTCTTATGTTGAACGCGTAAATAACCTTCTTGTGTCAATTCTTCTTTAATTTCTGCAATATCTTTGGGGGAAGCAATATCAATCTGTGCGAGTAGCGTTTCAAAATAATCAATTTCTTGCTGTGCTAAATTAATCTGGGAATTTAAATATTTCACAGAATTTTTTAATTTGTTATATTTTGTAAAATACTTTTGGGCATTTTGAGAAGGACCCATTTGATTAGATAAGTCAATTGTTAACGGCTGATTATCATCATAATAATTTGGCAATGTTATTTTTGTCATGCCTCGTTGTATTTGCGTCATATAAGTTGTTAATAACTCACCTTTTATACGAAATTCATCTGCATGATCAGCATTAGCCAGTTCAATACGCTGCTTTTTTATCTTATTTTTATTTTTCTTCAATTCATTTCGCACCGTACGCAATACTATTACAGCTTGTTGTTGAACACGATCTCTTTCAGATTTTTCTGCAAAATACGCATCCAACATATCACTTAATGTTGTAAACGATACTTTCTCACCAATCATCGTTTGCCATTCAAATGGTGCAAAATTAACACCTTTTGCTGTCATAATCAATTGTGGTTTTGGTTCGTTAAACTGATCTAACCATTTTTGTGCTAGAACTAAAGCATTGCCAGATTGTTGCAAGACATTTGCTAATTCTACTGCAGAATCATGCGCAAATCCTTGAAAATGACGTTGAATCTGTTGGGCAAGATCATCAATTTTAGGATTATCTAAAATAATATTAGCTAACCCATCTAATGAGTGCATTGGATTAATGACATTTTGTTTTGGTGGTAAAGTATAGCTTCCCCCAGGCATTAGTGTACGCACCCGATTTTGGTCCGCTGGTACGTGTTTGATTAAATCAATAATGCGTTGTGAAGCCTCATCCACTAAGAACAGATTTGAATGTCTCCCCATCATCTCAAGAATTAAAGTCGTTTGTTCTTCATCCCCTAATTCATCACGTCCCGAAGTAACAAATCTGATAATACGATCATTTTCAACTTGCTCAATTTTAATTAATTTTGAACCTTCTAAATGTTTCCGTAACATCATCGCGAAATTTGGCGCAGTTTGTGGATTCGTATACTTAATCCTTGAAATCTGTGCACGCGCAAAAGATGGATGAGCACTTAATAAAACGGGATAATTTTGGCGATTATGACGAATAATTAAAAAAATTTCATTTGAGTACGGTTGATGAATTTTCATAATTCGACCACCAGACAATGTTTTATTTAGTTCCTGCACCATCGCATGTGTAAAAAGGCCATCAAATGACATTTTTATTCATCTCCTTTCAGTGAAGTAAGTAAAAATTGCTTTGCTTGTCGTTCATCTTCCGCTAGTTGATCGATCAATGCTTGTCGATTCACAAATTTGACTTCACCACGTAAATAATGATGCCATCTGATATGAACATTTTCACCGTAGATGATGCGATGAAAGTTAAATAAATTAATCTCTACTGTCTTTGGACGATTATTCCCAAATGTCACATTATAACCTATTGAAGCCATACCAGGGTACCAGTGTGTGCCAATTTTCATTTCAACCACGTAAATACCAATACCCGGCAACCTTTCACCTGGTGTCGTTTCAATATTCGCTGTTGGATAACCTAATTCACGTCCCCTAGCCTCACCATGAACGACTAAACCAGTTGTCTCGTATGATTGTACTAATATGTGACGCAATTCATCCATACGTCCTTCATCAACCATTTGACGTGCTCTTGTAGATGCACTTTCAAAACCATCAACATTAACTTGTTTCACTTCAATAACATCAAAGTTGTTTTTAGCATATATTGGTAAATGTTTCATGTCTGCATCTTTAGGACCATAAGTATGGTCAAATCCAGCAACGACTGCAACGGCGTGTAAAGCAACTATATATTGATCAACAAACTGTTGTGGTGCTAATTGTGCGAATTCTGAAGTGAAATTAACGACATATGTTAGGTCCACACCAAGCTCTGTTAATAATTCTAGTTTTCTTGGTAAAGTTGTTAAATAAGTTAATGGTTTAACGTACGTTTTAAATGCAATCGATGGATGGTGATCATATGTCAGCACAGCTAGCTTGATTCCTCGCTTATGGGCCTCTGCAGCTGCTCGTTTTATGACCATCCGATGTCCTGCATGGACACCATCAAAAAATCCCATTGCTAAAACAATTGGGTCACTCTTGATTTGCGTTGGCTTGTATGGATGGTGTAAATAAATAACTTCCATCATTTAAGTCCTTCTTTTCTTTATAGTCAGTGTTTCAATCATAACATACGTGAAGACTGCGTGATTTATTCAATTGAAAATGTGCGATAGGCACGATATTGTTGCTTATCATCTCGCCATGAAAAAACTGATTTGATATCACCATGATACGTCAACACAATTTTATCCTGAACTGGTTCTAATAAACTAGCCGGTTGACCAACCCCATGTTTCACCTTTTCCCATTGGCTAGCTTGCAATTCGATATGTGGGTATTGTTTCACCGCTGTTGCTAATGGTTGTAACCATTCTCCCAATGAACCTTCCTGTTCGAATCGCTCCGCAATATCATTCAAAGTATGTGCCTCAGTGAGGTCATAACCACCTGCGCTAACCCTGGTTAACTGGCTCATAACTGACGGTACATTTAACTTTTTTCCTAAATCGAAAGCTAGTGTTCTAATATATGTTCCTTTAGATACTTTTGCAATAAATTGACATGTTTGCGTTCCCTCTGCCTCATTAAATATCGGATTACTTGTCATTTTAAAGTCATAAATAGTCGCTTCCCTTTTTGGTCGCTCAACAGTCTCACCAGCACGAGCATAGTCATATAATCGCCGCCCATTAACTTTGACAGCCGAGTACATTGGCGGTATCTGAATGATATCGCCAATCAACGACTGCATCGCCTGATTAATTTGACTGATGGTAAATGGTTGTTCAATCTTTTGAGTGTCAATGATATTACCATCCATATCTTCAGTCGTTGTCGCTATACCAAAAGTAATCGCGCCTGTGTACGTTTTACCAGTTTCCTGCAAAAATTCAATAGTTTTAGTTGCTTTGCCAAGTGCAACTGGCAACACACCATCAACATTTGGATCAAGTGTCCCAGCATGGCCTATTTTTTTCATTTTTAAAATGCGTCGTAACTTAAAAACAACATCATGCGAAGTCATCCCTGCCGTTTTATAAATTGGTAAAATTCCGTCCATATTGTTCACCTTTGATTTTTATTTTAGATATGTATATAAAAAGGTCTTTCGTACCAAAATATACTGGTAAAGAAAGGCCCTTCCATTAATGATTATTGATAAATTATACTAGTCTTTATGTAATTGACGTATTAAATCATCAATTTTATTACCATATTGAATCGACTCATCTTTAACAAATTTTAATTCAGGTGTTTTGTAAATACGTAACCGTGAACCTAATTCTTTGCGAATCAATCCAGTCGCTGCATCTAGTCCATCTGCAGCCTTTTTATTAACAGAAGCCAATTCAGACAACACACTGTAATATATCTTAGCTTGTTGCAAATCGCCAGTTACTTCCACACCAGTTACTGTTACCCCTTCAATACGTGGATCACGAATGCGCTTAAGCAATAGATCATTAATTTCTCGCTGAATCTCTTGCTCTAGTCGACCAACTCGAAAATTTTGTTGTGCCATATTAGTTTCCTCCTATCAATGATTATACGACTAATAAAAATTTTAGCGTGGCATTTCAACCATTTCATAAGCCTCAATGACATCGCCAACCTTTTCATCATTGTACTTTTCAATCGTTAGTCCGAAATCATAACCGTTTTTAACTTCTTTGACATCATCTTTATAACGACGCAATGAGCCAATTTTACCATCAAAAATAACAATACCATCACGAATCAAGCGTACAGATGCGTTGCTAGTAATTTTACCTGACATAACCATACCACCAACAATAGTACCAACCTTCGATACCTTAAACAAATCACGAACTTCTGCAGTTCCAACAACTTTTTCCTCGAATTCAGGATCTAGTTGTCCCTTCATTGCTGCTTCAATTTCATCAATTGCATTGTAAATCACACTGTGTAGACGAATTTCCACTTTATCTGTGTCAGCTTGTTGCTTTGCTTGTGGTGTTGGACGAACATTAAAACCAATAATAATTGCACCTGAGGCTTCAGCAAGAGTCACATCAGATTCGTTAATTGCACCGACGGCAGTATGAATGATATCAACTTTAACACCTTCAACATCAATTTTTCTAAACGAACCAGCTAACGCTTCAACAGAACCTTGAACATCCGCCTTGATAATAACAGGTACTGATTTCATTTGTTTTTCGGCCATTTTGTTAAATAGGTCTGAAACCGAAACAATATTATTACGATTTCTTTCAGCAATAACCGCACGCTTTGCACGTTCTTCCCCAGCTGCACGAGCTGTCTTTTCATCCTCAAAGACAACAAATCGATCCCCAGCAGATGGTACTTCATTTAAGCCAGTAATTTCAACTGGTGTAGAAGGCAGAGCTTCTTTAACCCGACGTCCACGATCATTAGTCATTGTACGAACACGACCATACGTGTTTCCGACAACAATTGGATCCCCAACGTGCATTGTTCCTTGTTGTACCAAAACAGTTGCGACTGTTCCACGACCTTTATCAAGACGGGCCTCAACAACTGAACCAGCTGCACGTTTGTTTGGATTTGCCTTTAATTCCAACACATCAGCTGTTAATAGAATCATTTCTAATAGTTCATCAATATTTTGACCAAACTTTGCTGAAATATTAACAAAAATGGTATCACCACCGAACTCTTCCGGTACTAATTCATATTGCATTAATTGATTGATGACATTTTCTGGATTTGCTCCTGGCTTATCAATCTTATTAACAGCAACAATGATTGGTGTCCCAGCAGCCTTTGCGTGATTAATCGCTTCTACTGTTTGTGGCATAACCCCATCATCAGCAGCAACAACTAAAACAGTAATATCTGTAATATCTGCACCACGAGCACGCATCGCTGTAAAGGCCGCGTGACCAGGTGTATCTAAGAAGGTAACAAGTCGATTATTTAGCTTTGTTTGGTAGGCACCAATATGCTGTGTAATACCACCAGCTTCACCTTCCGTAACATGTGAATTACGCAAATAATCCAGCAAGGTTGTCTTTCCATGATCAACGTGTCCCATAATTGTTACGACAGGTGCACGAGGCGCCATGTTTTCACTATCATCCTCGTCATCTTCAAAGAATTTATCTAAATCGGCAATGTCAACTTCAACTTTTTGTTCAGCATTAATCCCATAATCAGCTGCTAAAAGTTCAATCGTATCAGCATCCAATGATTGATTTTGATTAACCATGATTCCCAACATAAATAATTTTTTAATAATTTCTGTTGCATCACGATGAATCAATTTTGCAATATCTTGTACATTCATACCAATAGAATAAACTAATGTTTCTGGTAATGGTTGGTCTTTACGCACTGTTGGTGCTGGACGGTGCTCATTATTGTTACGATTCCGACCAGGTCCCTTTTTACCGCGACGATTATTACGGTTATTCCCGTTGTTATTAAAACGGCGGTTCTTATTTTGTGAACTGTGGTTATTGTGACCACCATTACTCTCTTTATTATTCGTGTTTTGGTGTTGTGCATTTGTCTTTTGACGCTGTGAATGAGACGCTTGACCCTCAGCGTGTTTCTCATTTTTCTTATGATTAACGTCTTTCTTTACAGCCTTTTTTTCAGCTGGCTTTGCTGATTGTTTATTATTTTTTATTGTATTTGTCAAAGTTTTAACTGCCTTATCATCTAATGTAGACATATGGTTTTTTACTGGCATGTTTGCTTTAATTGCAATTGACACTAGATCCTTTGATGAAATGTTTAAATCTTTAGCCAACTCATATACTCGCTTGGTCATATAACTTCCTCCTAATTATCTAAGTATTCTTGCATTTTTTTAGCAAATCCACGATCAGCAACACCAATAACTGTCCGTGCTAATCCAGTTGCATCTGCTAATTCTTGACGTGTTAAATCCATAGAAAGCGCAACTCTATAACTGGTTGTTTTATCCATAAACTTTTTTTTACTGGTCTGACCACCATCGGATGCAAAAAAAACTAAACTCACTTTGCCAGAACGAATAGCATTTAAAACTAATGCTTCACCTGTGATTAATTTTCCTGCACGTCTAGCAAGTCCTAATAAGTTTAATAATTTTTGTTTATTTTGCATCCCCAAAAAGCTCCTTACGTGCTGCTTGATGATCAACATATGCTATTAAATCATCATAAAACTGATCATCAAGTTTTATTGCGAATACTTTATCAAAAATACGTTTTTCTTTGGCAGATTCTGCCACATCAACGGATAGAGAGATGTACGCACCACGACCATTTGCTCGGTTTGTTGGATCCAAGATAACTTCACCCTCTGGCGTCCGAACAATACGAACAAGTTCCTTTTTTGGTACCATTTCTCCGGTAACAATGTCTTTACGCATTGGAATCTTACGTGGTTTCATGAGCGTTACCTCCTATTCTTCAGAATGATCTTCAAATGTTACTGTTTCATCTGTTACTGCGTCATTTTCTGACATTGATTCACGTGCTGCTAATTCAGCAACAACTTCTTCACGTGCTGATTCTGGCTTAATATCAATCTTAAAACCAGTTAAACGTGCTGCCAAACGTGCATTTTGACCACGTTTACCAATTGCTAACGACAATTGATAATCAGGAACCAATACTGTTGCTGCACGATCATTATTTGGATCAAAAATAACTTCAACAACTTCAGCTGGATTTAGAGAATTTTTTATGAATTCCGCTGGATCTTCTGTCCATTCAACAATATCCATATTTTCACCTGATAATTCAGTAACAACAGTTTGTACACGTGCACCACGTTGACCGACCATTGTCCCAACAGCATCAAGGTTTTCGTTATGGGAATAAACTGCTATTTTTGAACGATCACCTGCTTCACGAGCAATTGATTTGATTTCTACAGTACCATCAAATACTTCAGGTACTTCCGCCTCAAATAAGCGTTTAACCAAATCCGGATGCGTACGTGACACAAAGACTTGTGGTCCTTTTTGTTCGTTTTGAACTTGTGAAACCAAAACCTTTATTTTATCACCCATACGATATGTTTCACTAGGCATTTGATCATTTGGTTTCATTGCTGCCATTTGGTTACCAGGTAAGATGATATACAAGTATCTTGAATCTTCACGTTCAACTTCTCCCGTAACAATTTCATCTTCATAACCAACAAAATTATCATAGACAACGCCACGTTCAGCTTCACGCACTTTTTGCATAATAATTTGCTTAGCAGTTTGCGCAGCCAACCGTCCAAAATCCTTTGGTGTTACCTCAAAACGAATTTCATCACCAATTTCATAGGCTTTATTTAATTCAAGCGCCTCTTCTAAGCTAATTTGTTCATATGGTTCATCAACATCTTCGACAACTGTTTTAACTGCATAAACTTTAATACTACCCTTTTTCTTATCAAATTGGACGTCAACGTTTTGTGACTCATCATAATTTTTTTCATAGGCCTTTTTAAGAGCCTCTTCAAGAGCAGCGATTAAGACTTCTGCTTTAATACCCTTTTCTTCTTCTAATGCATCAAGGGCTGATACTAATTCCTTACTCATTATTGTTTCTCCATATTATTAAAAATCATTTGATTGTCGTGCTTGTGCTACCATACGACGAGGGATTATCAATTTTTCATCTGATTCACTGGTTATAACTAATTCTTCTGATGTGACATCATTTAACTCACCTGAGAATTCCTTATACCCATTAATTTTTTGATAGGTTGAAACATGTACCAATTTATGAAGGGCCCATTCATAATCTTCATCCGTAGATAAAATGCGATCTTGATTAACTGATAATTTTGCCTCTTTCACATTTTCAAGGTTAATTTCAATTAATTGGTGTTTTGCCTTTACTGGTACATCTATTGTTAGTTTATTATCTACAATTGAAACCAATTGACCAACAAATTGATCTAAGTCAGCAACTGGTTGCTGTAAGGTTACTTCAATAAACTTTCCAAGAGCCCATTTAAAGTTTTGTGATTCCTTTAATAATCTGTCAGCACCAGGAGATGAAACATCAAGAAGATATGCTTGTGGGAAAGGATCCGGTGTAATTTTATCCAATTCGTTACTAATAATTTCAGTTAACATGACCAGATCATCCATATTAATTTCACCATCAACACGGTCAACAAGCACACGAAGAACAAAATCACTATCTTGTTTTTCATAGAGAACATCCCATAAATCAAAACCTTGCGTATCTAATACCGGTTTTAAAATTG
Organism: Weissella sp. ESL1177; assembly: GCF_058107185.1. Taxonomy (NCBI): domain Bacteria; kingdom Bacillati; phylum Bacillota; class Bacilli; order Lactobacillales; family Lactobacillaceae; genus Weissella; species Weissella sp. ESL1177. The sequence continues at coordinate 987,192 of NZ_CM176591.1, forward strand.
CTTGAACATCTTCTATAACTTTTGCCATTCTAAACCTCCCTCCATACAATGGTATTTATTTAATAAATTCCTGAAAAAAATGAGCGGCCGAGAAAAATCCGGCCACTCAATTAAGAGTATATTCATTAACAAACTCTATATTATCACGAATTACCAACGTAAGCAAGTGAAGACACCCATTCAATCTCAATGCATCGCAAAATGATTAATAAAAAATTGCGCAACATTAAAATAAATAATAACTGAAGTTAAATCAGATAATGTTGAAATAAAGGGACCTGATGCAACCGCAGGATCTACACCCATTCGGTCCATAATCAATGGGATAAATGCCCCTGCGACATTGGCTACTAGTATCGCAACAGCCATTGCGACACCAACCGCAATACCTAACAATAAATTTTTCTTCCAGATTAAAATAACAAGAAAAATAGTTATACCAGCTAAAATACCAATCATGGCACCAATTAAAATTTCTACCAACAAGGATTTTGCAACTGACTTTTTCTCTTGTAAAGCAATTCGTCTGACAGCTACCGCTAATGATTGGGTTCCTGCATTACCAGCAGTTCCAGTAATCAACGAAATAAACACTGCCAAAATCGATGTCTGCGCAACTAAATAATCATAGCCATCAATGACGGAAGCTGTCCCCATACCTAAAAAGATTAGTCCAATTAACCATGGCAAACGCTTTAACGCTGACTTCATTGGATTGTCTTCCAATGTAACAACGTCGACACCAGCCAGTCTTGAATAGTCCTCGGCTGCTTCTGCATCGATAACATCAACAATATCATCAACTGTAATCATGCCGATCATCTGCTGTTTAGCCACAACTGGAATCGAAACGAAATTATAATCAGCCATAATTTTAGCAACTTCTTCTTGATCATCACTTGGATTCACAGTAATTAAATTCGTATCCATCACTTCAGATACCTTAGCAGCATCTGGCCAAATAATTAGAGACTTCAGTGAGATGACACCAACTAATAATCCATCATTATCGTTAATATAAATATAATTAATTTGTTCTGCTTCTTGAGCAGCTTGCTTCACAGCAATCATTGCCTCGCCAATTGTTAATTGTTGGTTAATAGCAATGAATTCCGTACTCATCAAAGAACCAGCAGTATCATCCTCATATTTCAGGAAACGTTTAATTTCCTCAGAACTTTTGGCAGGCATCAATGACAAATATAATGCCAGATGTTTGGCATCTAAATCCGACATTAAATCAACAGCATTGTCAGTATACATTTCTGCTAACATCTCAGCAGCATAATGTGGTGACATTTCCGACAATAAATCATTAAAATCAACATCTTCAGGATCAATTTCATCGAAAATATCTGCTAATTCTACCGGTTTTAGCCAATCAATAATTTGTCGTCTTAATTGGGTGGTTAATGAAACATAGAAAATTGCTTGATCATACGTATGTAATTCATCAAAACCGTCTAAGAAAGCATTCTTTTCATTATTTTCGATATAAAAAACTAAATGGTGCGCTTGATCTGATAACTCATCTCGCATCTCATCAGTCATTTCTTGCAAATTTTCTTTCATTTTTACTACACCAAAATATTTATCTACAGTTTATTTTTGGCAAGTCCAATTATATTATCATCTAGGATTTGCTTTAAATCTTCCGGTAAAGGACTTTCAATATGCCTTTTCGTTTCCGCAAATGGATCATAAAATTCTAACCAATAGGCATGTAAAGCCTGACGTGTCATGCCTCGATCTAAAGGTCCCCCATAGATTTCATCACCAATCAAAGGATGACCGATATGACTAAAATGAACTCTGATTTGATGCGTACGACCAGTATGTAATTGCACTCTCACTAAGGTTTGATTTGACATACGTTTCACGACCCAAAATTCGGTTCGAGAAGGTCGACCATCGTCACGCACCTCACGACGAATAAAATCGCCATCTTTACGACCAATCGGTGCATCAATCATACCGTGATCATCCGCAACAATACCATCAACAATTGCGTAATATCGCTTATCAACGGTATGTGTTTGTAATTGCTTATCTAATAGGCCATGTGCAAAGCGATGCTTGGCCAATAAAGCAACTCCTGACGTAAAGCGGTCTAAGCGTGTCACAACATGTGGTACCAAATCCGTTGCTCCTTCTGATATCAAGTACCCTTTTACACGATTAACCATGGTTGTTTCACGATCAGCTTTACCGGGTACAGAAGTTATTCCAGCCTCTTTATCAACAACCAACCAGTTTTCATCTTCATATAGAATCGTAATTGGCAGATTTGATGCTGCAACAACTGCATTTGACTGTTCTGGTGGCATGTTAACTTCAACCAAATCCCCTGGATGAACATCATCCAAAGTTCTAACTGGTTTTCGATTCAAAAGGACTTGACCACCACCGCGTTTAATAATTGCAAACATACGATGTGAAACACCACGTTGCGCTAAAAATGATTTGATACGTAAGGTATCGTCACTTTGATTTTTCCAACTAAAATGCGCCAACTATCTTACCTCCGTACCTATAAAGCTTGTTTGCACACGATGCCAAAAATGCATATGACGATACTCTGCAAATTGAATTTTTTGTTCTGACACTTTAAATGAAATCCAATCAATATTAGAAGAAATTTTATTTAAATGATCATAACTAAACGTCACTGCAGACCCATCATTTTCCAATTGTATTTTGATAACTTCATGATTACCAATAATCAATGGTGATCCTAAGGTACGAAATACACGGCTGTTAATAGATGCAATTTCTGCCAATTGGATAGCTTGTAAACTTGGATGCATAACTGCACCACCAATCGCTTTATTATAGGCTGTTGAGCCCGTAGGCGTAGATGCCGTTAACCCATCGCCCCTAAATCGTTCAAATAGTTCATTTTGAATATATACATCTGCAACCAACGTCCCTAATGGTCGTTTAATAGCTGCTTCGTTTAATGCCAAAACATTTTCTTCATGTCCATCCGTATAATGTATTTTCACATCTAAGAGCGGATACTTAACAGTGCGAGCAGTCGTTTCTGAATTGACTAAACTTTCCACCAACTCATCGAGTTCAAAGTACTGCCAATCCGCATAAAATCCAAGATGACCAGTATGAACACCAATAAAACGGATTTTAGCTAATTGATTTGTATAATGATGAAAAGCACCAAGTAATGTACCATCCCCACCAACTGTAATCACAACTTCCGGATGCTCATTATCAAATATTACGTGACCATTGCTACGAGCAATTAACTTCTCTTTTAATAAGGATACGACAGCGCGAGAATGTGGCACATTATTACTATATACAGCAATTTTCATCTGATGGCCTTCCTTTTTCTTTTCTAATTGTCGTCAACTTTTGCTTTTTCAGCCAAACCACTATGTAACTCAGAAAACAACTCATCGACTTTAATACTCAATGCTGCTGCATTTTTCAATTTTTCCTTCATTTCAGCGGTGTATTCACCATCGAATTTATAATTAATTGCGTGTTCAATTGTTGCCCAAACATTCATTTGCATCGTCCGGACTTGAATTTCAGCTAATACCTTTTTTTCACCGTCAATTAATTGTACAGGATATTCAATAACAATATGATACGACCGGTAACCAGATGGCTTTTCATTTGTCACGTAATCACGTTCCTCTAGAATGACCATATCCTTACGTTGTCGTAGTATATCAACAACTTTGTAAATATCTTCAGTAAACTGCGTCATAATACGAACACCTGCCAGATCTTCCATATCTTGTTCGATTCGATCTAAACTAATATGACGTCGAGTCAATTTTTCTTCAATTGCTGGAATTGTTTTTACTCGACCGGTAACAAATTCAACAGGTGTTTGTACACCCAACAATTCAAATTCTGGACGCATCCCACGTAATTTAACCTTTAATTCATCAACTGTTTGAACATAAGGTTGTAGCAGTTTTTCCCACTCATTATGTGTCATCTTGATCCCCCAAAAAACAAATTTTTACATATAAATAGTTCTTCTGTGTTTAATCATTGCATCATCCACAACACGCCAACATTAGCATACCGTCGACAAGCAAAAAATTGTTGTCATACGCGTAAAAATTATATAATCAAGTTAGCTTGATATAACAAACAACACAATGCTTTAATTTTACAATTACTATGAATTTCTTTCCAGCCTTATTTAAGAATTAATCCATATTAAAAACTTTAATTAAGCAATTTTTTGTTAAAAGGGTTATCCTTGATTTTGTTATAAGAATAAACACATATAGACACATCAATTATAGTGGCGTACCATTAACTGGTATGTATAAAAATGTTTTTTTGGAGGTTGTCGCTTGTTATGTTAGAAGTGTACCACTTCGTCACGCCACTTTCTGCCGAAAGTATCGTGTCAGAAAAAAAAGTGACTGATTACTTTAAACAAATGAAAAAATTTGTTTCTTATCGTATGATCCCAGTTGTAACCATGCAATCTGTTAGAAATACGTATCATGAATTAAAAAATGATTATCATATTGATATGGACTATACAACAGTCGCAACCAGTATTTCACAGTTAGCGCTGGATACAAAGGCTATTCAATCTCAAGGTAGAAAAGCTGCTAGAATGTTCTTTTTGAATATGCAAGAACAGCTTTTGGCGAATATCCCTTATTCCAAAGACTTAGTGTTAGCCACTATTTCAAAACTTAATTTAGACGTTAATCTCTTTTTAGAAGATTATAATACTAGCTTAACTTTGTCTTCACTGAAAGATGACCAAAACATGGCAGCAGAAATGTCAGTGGTACGTTATCCAACAATGGTCGTCTATGATTCCAGTCAAGGCAACTATGCTTTGCAAACAGCAGATTTTACAGAAAAAAATCTGACAACTATATTTAATCAATCCGAACAACAGCCTGTTAACTCAAAACTTCATTTGATTGATTATGAGGAAGGTAGTAACTAATAAAAATTTGTTATACTCAACAAAGGCCGTGAATCTAACCACTTTTGATCTGGTAGATTCACGGCCTTTAACTATGCTCTAAAAAGTTGAAGTTGAACTGAAACAATGTTACAAGTGGCTTCAAATGGTTCTTTATACCACTTATTTACGTGAAAACTCAAATTTTAACCCCGCTACAGGTTGCATATTGCGTGTATAAAACTGAACAGAAAACTTTTCAGGAGTCACCGATAAAATCGCATACGTTCCCTTCAAATAGGCATAAGGCCCTTTTGGTAAGGATATCGATCCAGGATTAATAAATAGTTTACTATCGATCATTTCTGCACCTAATACATGTGTATGACCAGATGTCACAATATCAACATCCTTTTGTGAAACAACTTCTCTTAATTGATTTAGTGAAACTTCAGTGTGTACAAGATGACCATGTGTTTGGTATACCTTAATTATTTCATCTTCATAATTGCGATCATCAGGGAACATTGGGTCGTCATCCATATTGCCAATAACAGGCAATAACGTATCAAATAGTTCATCAGAACGTTGTAACTCAGAATCACCATTGTAAAACATTGCACGAACATGTCCCTTATAATGTGCAACAATATCAGATAAAATTTTACGATCACCATGTGCATCAGATATAATCAAATAATCCATCATTAGTCCTCCCACCATTCTTTAAAAAGCGTCATAAATTTTCTTAATGCATTACCACGATGTGAAATTGCATTTTTTTCTACAGGCGTCAATTCAGCAAAGGTTTTGCCATAGGGATCATAGTAAAATAATGGATCATAACCAAACCCATCATCTCCTTGTGGTTCAAACAAAATATGACCATGAACCTCACCATCAGCCATAATCTTTTCACCATTAGGCTTTAAGCCAACAATAACTGTATGGAATGTCGCTGTTCTATCTGGTGCAGCAACATTTACCAATTCTTTCAATAATTTGTTATTATTTGCTAAATCATCATGATCTCCAGCATATCTTGCAGAGTGAACACCTGGTGCGCCATGCAAGGCGTCTACACTCAAACCAGAATCATCTGCAACCACTGGTATCTGGTAAGCATCTGAAATTACCTTTGCTTTAATTGTTGCGTTATCTGAAAAATCCAAACCATTTTCATCAATTACTGGTACGTTATCTAAATCATTTAGTGAAATGACCTCCACCCCAAATGGCTTTAAGAAATCACGAAATTCGCGAATTTTACCCTTATTTTTTGATGCAAAAATTAATCTAGTCATTTGCCACCTACATTTCTTATTCACTTTCATTTACTAGTTGATTATCTTTAATATTTAAATGTTTCACATTTAAATTAGAAACGCCTAACCAAGACTGAGCTAATTCATTAAAAATATCTGAATTTCCCGTCGTAAAATACTCATCGGTTTTTTTTGATGGTGCTGTCGTTATTTCATGATTCAAATGCATTTCATTTAAAGTGTGTTTGACAACAGTCACTGCCGAAGCACCTGCATCAATTATTTTGATATTAGAAGCAAGCGCTTGTTGAATATAATGGGACAGTAATGGAAAGTGTGTACACCCCAAAACCAGGGTATCAATATCACTATTCTTTATTGGTTTTAAAATTTGTGTCACTGTTTGTTGCATTAGTTGTTCATCAGCTACTGGATTTTCAGCAAGTCTTACAAGCGTTGGTGCAGCTAATTGTAACACCTGATAATGGGAGTTGATTTTTTTAATTCCCTGATAATAAGCCAGTGAGTTTACTGTTCCTTGTGTTGCAATAACACCAATTTTATTTGTCGTTGTCGCTTGACTTGCTGCATCAACACCAGGCTGGATCACACCAATAACCGGTATTGTTAACTTTTGGGTAAGATCATCTAAAGCTGCTGCTGTAGCCGTGTTACAAGCAATCACCAATAATTTAATATCTTTACTCATTAGAAAATTCACTAGTTGCCATGTCAATTTTTTAACTTCTTCAGGTTGCCGAGTGCCATATGGCATACGAGCAGTATCACCAATATAATAAACTTGCTCATTCGGTAAATCTTTCAACGCTTGTTTAACAACAGACAATCCACCTATACCTGAATCTAAATATCCTATTGCACGATTATCCATTATTATCACTTCTTTCGAAATCTTAATATAAATTTTAAACTAATAACTCATTTATTTTTGATCTAATACATACGATGCTAATTCAGTTGGTGTTCTAAAAATAACATCCGCTTGATTATTGAAAACTGATTCATCTCGAACACCCCAAGCCGCCATACCGAATTTAACTGCTGCATTATGTGCCGCTTGCATGTCATGAACAGAATCACCAATATACATTGCCGCATCTGCACTTGTATTTAAGTTCATCAAGGATTTTAAGATGGGATCTGCTGCTGGTTTCATTAGTGGTGTGTCCCCTGCAAATACAAAGTCGCTAAAATATTTTACAAAATCAAAATTTTTACTATGATTTTTAAATTCAGCCGGTGTATTTGAAGTAACAATTCCCAATGATATACCTTTTGATTGCAACTGTGAAAGCATTTGTGTCACACCGTCAAACAATTTCACTTCATGCCAAAAATCATGATAATGGCTTTGCCAAGCTAGTTGCATTTCTTTGGGATTTTCAACTCCCAATTTAATCAGACCATCAAGTGAGGGTAATCCAAAAATTTTGTAGACATCTTCATAAGATTTTTCAATACCTCTATCCCGAAATGTTTGAATCAACGACTGCATATACATACTTTCCGTACTTAATAAAGTACCATCTACATCAAATATAATCGTCTTCATAATTTTCCCCTAAAAAGATTTATATCACCCATTATATAACACTCATAAATTTCACGCATCCACTCTCATTAATCACTCACAGTATTAAATGCAAATATTAATCATAGATAATAAAAAGTCCCCAAAGTCCTTCTTTTTCAAGAGGATTTTAGAGACTTTAGCTTAAATGAAGCGGACGACGGGAATCGAACCCGCATTCCCAGCTTGGAAGGCTGGAGCACTAGCCATTGTACTACATCCGCATAAGAACAATCGCGGCGGGGGGAATCGAACCCTCGACCTCCCGGGTATGAACCGGACGCTCTAGCCAGCTGAGCTACACCGCGAACTAATATCGGGACGACAGGATTCGAACCTGCGACCCCCTGGTCCCAAACCAGGTGCTCTACCAAACTGAGCTACGTCCCGAATATATGACTAAACAATACTAAAAAGCAAATCATTATTTGCAATGCACCTAGAAGGATTCGAACCTTCAACCTTCTGATTCGTAGTCAGACACTCTATCCAGTTGCGCTATAGGTGCATATTAAAATGGGTCGTCTGGGGCTCGAACCCAGGACCCATGGATTAAAAGTCCACTGCTCTGCCAACTGAGCTAACGACCCAATGGACGTTACAGGGTTCGAACCTGTGACCCCCTGCTTGTAAGGCAGGTGCTCTCCCAGCTGAGCTAAACGTCCATATGCATCGCAATGTCCTATCCTCGCAGGAGGCGATCCTCCAACTACTTTCGGCGTAACTGAGCTTAACTGCTGTGTTCGGTATGGGAACAGGTGTGACCTCAATGCCATCATCACGACACGTTTCTAATTGAGTGAACTTAGTTCCCTCAAAACTGAATCATAATTGCTTTTTTGCCTTACACCACTTGCTACTTGGTTAAGTCCTCGAACCATTAGTACTAGTCCGCTCCATGCGTCACCGCACGTCCACTTCTAGCCTATCTACCTCATCATCTTTGAGGGGTCTTACTTCATTACTGAATGGGAAATCTCATCTCGAGGCGAGTTTCACACTTAGATGCTTTCAGCGTTTATCTCATCCGTACATAGCTACTCAGCGATGCTCCTGGCGGAACAACTGATACACCAGTGGTACGTCCACCCCGGTCCTCTCGTACTAAGGGCAGCTCCTCTCAAATTTCCTACGCCCGCGACGGATAGGGACCGAACTGTCTCACGACGTTCTGAACCCAGCTCGCGTACCGCTTTAATGGGCGAACAGCCCAACCCTTGGGACCGACTACAGCCCCAGGATGCGATGAGCCGACATCGAGGTGCCAAACCTCCCCGTCGATGTGGACTCTTGGGGGAGATAAGCCTGTTATCCCCAGGGTAGCTTTTGTCCGTTGAGCGATGGCCCTTCCATGCGGAACCACCGGATCACTAAGCCCTACTTTCGTACCTGCTCGACTGGTAAGTCTCACAGTCAAGCTCCCTTGTGCCTTTACACTCTGCGAATGATTTCCAACCATTCTGAGGGAACCTTTGGGCGCCTCCGTTACCTTTTAGGAGGCGACCGCCCCAGTCAAACTGCCTGCCAGACACTGTCTTCCACCACGCTTAGTGGTGTGAGTTAGAGTGTTCATACAACGAGGGTAGTATCCCACGTTTGCCTCCATCGAAACTAGCGTCCCGATTTCTACGGCTCCTACCTATGCTGTACAAGCTGCACAAACACTCAATATCAAGCTACAGTAAAGCTCCATGGGGTCTTTCCGTCCTGTCGCGGGTAACCCGCATCTTCACGGGTCTTTAAATTTCACCGAGTCTCTCGTTGAGACAGCGCCCAGATCGTTACGCCTTTCGTGCGGGTCGGAACTTACCCGACAAGGAATTTCGCTACCTTAGGACCGTTATAGTTACGGCCGCCGTTTACTGGGGCTTCAATTCGTACCTTCGCCGAAGCTAAGCACTCCTTTTAACCTTCCAGCACCGGGCAGGCGTCAGCCCCTATACGTCATCTTACGATTTTGCAGAAACCTGTGTTTTTGATAAACAGTCGCCTGGGCCTATTCACTGCGGCTCAGCTTGCGCTGAGCACCCCTTCTCCCGAAGTTACGGGGTCATTTTGCCGAGTTCCTTAACGAGAGTTCACTCGCTCACCTTAGGATGCTCTCCTCGACTACCTGTGTCGGTTTGCGGTACGGGCAGGTAAACACTAACTAGAAGCTTTTCTCGGCAGCGTGACATCACAGACTTCCCTACTTGATTTCGGTCCTCATCACAACTTGTCCTTATGACAGCAAGCATTTGACTCACTCTCAGACTTATTGCTTGACCCAGCTTTTCCAACTGCTGGGTTCTGTTAGCCTTCTGCGTCCCTCCATTGTTCAAACATGTTCACCTGGTACAGGAATCTCAACCTGTTAGCCATCGACTACGCCTTTCGGCCTCGCCTTAGGTCCCGACTAACCCTGGGAGGACGAGCCTTCCCCAGGAAACCTTAGTCATACGGTGGACAGGATTCTCACCTGTCTTTCGCTACTCATACCGGCATTCTCACTTCTAAGTGCTCCACCAGTCCTCACGGTCTGACTTCATCGCCCTTAGAACGCTCTCCTATCGCGCCACTAATGTGGCACCCGTAGTTTCGGTGGTGTGTTTAGCCCCGGTACATTTTCGGCGCAGAATCACTCGACTAGTGAGCTATTACGCACTCTTTAAATGGTGGCTGCTTCTGAGCCAACATCCTAGTTGTCTATGCAACTTCACATCCTTTTCCACTTAACACACACTTAGGGACCTTAACTGACGATCTGGGCTGTTCCCCTTTCGACAATGGATCTTATCACTCACTGTCTGACTCCCGGACATACGTGATTGGCATTCGGAGTTTATCTTAATTTAGTAACCCGAGATGGGCCCCGCACCAAAACAGTGCTCTACCTCCAACACGCTATCTTCCGAGGCTAGCCCTAAAGCTATTTCGGAGAGAACCAGCTATCTCCAAGTTCGATTGGAATTTCACCGCTACCCACACCTCATCCCAACATTTTTCAACATGTACGGGTTCGGGCCTCCAGTGCGTTTTACCGCACCTTCACCCTGGACATGGGTAGGTCACCTGGTTTCGGGTCTACAACAACATACTCGAACGCCCATTTCAGACTCGCTTTCGCTACGGCTCCGGTCTTTCCACCTTAACCTTGCATGTTATCGTAACTCGCCGGTTCATTCTACAAAAGGCACGCTATCACCCATTAACGGGCTCTAACTTGTTGTAGGCACATGGTTTCAGGAACTTTTTCACTCCCCTTCCGGGGTGCTTTTCACCTTTCCCTCACGGTACTGGTTCACTATCGGTCACTAGGGAGTATTTAGCCTTACGAGATGGTCCTCGCAGTTTCCGACCGGATTTCACGTGTCCGGCCGTACTCAGGATCCTACACGGGAGTTTGCTTACTTTCGCATACGGGGCTATCACCCTGTTTCGCTCAGCTTCCCAGCTGCTTCTGCTAATAAACAAATTTGTAACTCCACAACGGTAGTCCTACAACCCCAGTGTGCAAGCACACTGGTTTGGGCTCCTCCGCGTTCGCTCGCCGCTACTGACGGAATCGATTTTTCTTTCTTCTCCTGTTGCTAATGAGATGTTTCAGTTCACAACGTCTACCTTCGTTCAACTATGTATTCATTGAACGATAACTTGCATCACAAGTTGGGTTCCCCCATTCGGAAATCCCCGGATCATAGCTTACTTACAGCTCCCCGAGGCATATCGGTGTTAGTCCCGTCCTTCATCGGCTCCTAGTGCCAAGGCATTCACCATGCGCCCTTAATAACTTAACCGATCAACTCTCGTTGATGATTTCGTTTGAGTATTGTGACTCAATGGTCACAAGCGATTTTAAACTGATTTAAAAAACTCAAAAAATTACGCGGTGTATTTTTTTCGGCTCAATTTAATTGATTAATATCAATTGAAATGAATTTAAAAATTTACAATTATGATTCAGTTTTCAAAGAACTAATATTGAGTGTTAATCACTCAAAACTAAATATCGTTTCGTTGATTGTGTAGGTTTCCGATTTTCCTTAGAAAGGAGGTGATCCAGCCGCAGGTTCTCCTACGGCTACCTTGTTACGACTTCACCCTAATCATCTGTCCCACCTTAGACGGCTGGCTCCTAAAAGGTTACCCCACCGGCTTTGGGTGTTACAAACTCTCATGGTGTGACGGGCGGTGTGTACAAGACCCGGGAACGTATTCACCGCGGCGTGCTGATCCGCGATTACTAGCGATTCCGACTTCATGTAGGCGAGTTGCAGCCTACAATCCGAACTGAGACATACTTTAAGAGATTAGCGCACCCTCGCGGGTTGGCGACTCGTTGTATATGCCATTGTAGCACGTGTGTAGCCCAGGTCATAAGGGGCATGATGATTTGACGTCATCCCCACCTTCCTCCGGTTTGTCACCGGCAGTCTCACTAGAGTGCCCAACTGAATGCTGGCAACTAATAATAAGGGTTGCGCTCGTTGCGGGACTTAACCCAACATCTCACGACACGAGCTGACGACAACCATGCACCACCTGTCACCTTGTCCCCGAAGGGAACATCCTATTTCTAGGATTAGCAAGGGATGTCAAGACCTGGTAAGGTTCTTCGCGTTGCTTCGAATTAAACCACATGCTCCACCGCTTGTGCGGGTCCCCGTCAATTCCTTTGAGTTTCAACCTTGCGGTCGTACTCCCCAGGCGGAGTGCTTAATGCGTTAGCTGCGACACTCAAGGGCGGAAACCCTCGAACATCTAGCACTCATCGTTTACGGTGTGGACTACCAGGGTATCTAATCCTGTTTGCTACCCACACTTTCGAGCCTCAACGTCAGTTACAGTCCAGAAAGCCGCCTTCGCCACTGGTGTTCTTCCATATATCTACGCATTTCACCGCTACACATGGAGTTCCACTTTCCTCTACTGCACTCAAGTCATCCAGTTTCCAAAGCCATTCCTCAGTTGAGCTGAGGGCTTTCACTTCAGACTTAAATAACCGTCTGCGCTCGCTTTACGCCCAATAAATCCGGATAACGCTTGGAACATACGTATTACCGCGGCTGCTGGCACGTATTTAGCCGTTCCTTTCTGGTAAGATACCGTCACACACTGAATAGTTACTCTCAGTGCCGTTCTTCTCTTATAACAGTGTTTTACGAGCCGAAACCCTTCATCACACACGCGGCGTTGCTCCATCAGGCTTGCGCCCATTGTGGAAGATTCCCTACTGCTGCCTCCCGTAGGAGTATGGGCCGTGTCTCAGTCCCATTGTGGCCGATCAGTCTCTCAACTCGGCTATGCATCATGGCCTTGGTAAGCCTTTACCTTACCAACTAGCTAATGCACCGCGGGTCCATCTCTTAGTGATAGCAGAACCATCTTTCAACCAACAACCATGCGGTTGTTGGTATTATACGGTATTAGCACTTGTTTCCAAATGTTATCCCCTGCTAAGAGGTAGGTTACCCACGTGTTACTCACCCGTTCGCCACTCTTTGTCAGATAAAATCAAATCTGAGCAAGCTCGTCATTTCATTTAAAGACAAAGCGTTCGACTTGCATGTATTAGGCACGCCGCCAGCGTTCATCCTGAGCCAGGATCAAACTCTCATTTTAAAAGCTTGAGTATAACTCATTGTTTTTTGTTGTTTAACAGAAGTTAAACGAATTTATTAGCGAATTGACTTCGCAAATGTTTTTGTATCAAGCAAATTGCTTGATGACCCTACACATTTGTTTCATCGAAACGATATTCAGTTTTCAATGATCAACATTTCGTTATCTTACTGATAACCTAATCTATATTACAGACAACATACCAATTTGTCAACAATTTTTTATATAAAACTTATTAACAAATATGTTTCCATTATATTGTTGCCAACTCGATTTATAATACACATGTTTAGTAACAAAGTCAATGGTCAGTTGATAATAACTATAAATATAAAATTCGATAAGATCATATTATTTCAAATAACACTAATAATCATATCATTAAAAAACTACTAATTTAACCATTAGGGTTTAATTAGTAGTTCCTAAACTTAATCTAAATGTTTTGCCAAGATAGCTTCAAGTTGATGAGCTGGTGTAAATCCAGTTAAGCGTTCGACAACCTCACCATCCTTTTTTACTAACAAAGTTGGAATTGCCATAATACCAAATTCTTGAGCCGTCGCCGGGTTTTCATCAACGTCCATTTTTGTGAACTTCACATCATTCATCTTTTCTGACACAGTTTCAACAACTGGTGATTGCATACGACAAGGACCACACCAAGTAGCCCAGAAGTCAGTTAAAGTCACTCCCTTATCCGTTTCTGACACAAAATTATCATCATTAATATCTACAACTGCCATAAAAAACATCTCCCTCTAATTCCTTATTTATAGTTAGTATAACCTTTACAAGTTAATTTGTCGATATATCTAACTTAACTGAACATAGGTTGCCCCTTGGTCTGGACCTGTAAATTTAAACGATTGCACTTGACGATGCGAACGCAAATATTCTTGCACACCTTTTCGAATAGCGCCAGTACCTTTACCGTGGATAATTTCGACCGAAGATAAATTATTCAATAATGCCTTATCAATAAAACGATCTAATTCAGCCATAGCTGGTTCATACCTAATACCACGTAAATCTAATGTAGCTGATGCTTCTGAACGATTAATCGCCTTATTTGTATTGATATGTGATTTCTTACTTTTTTTATGATGATGTGCCACATTACTGCTAGACAAAACAGTTTGTTGTTTTTCTATTTCGTCATTTGAAAGAACCATTTTTAAAATACCAAGCTGGACTTCAAACTTACCATCCTTCATTTTTCGTATAATTGTACCTTGTTGACCATATTCACGTACAAGTACAGTATCACCCACTGATAATGCTTCCTGTTTAGCCTTTTTAGCTTTACGCAAAATTCTATTATTGGCTGCCGAAGGTTCTTCATGCATCGCATTTAAGGCACCCTTAGCATCCATAATTTTATTTTCTTTAATCGTTGCACCATCTCTAGCCATTCTGTGTAAATCAGCAATTATCTTTTCTGTTTTACGTCGAGCTTCTGCAACAATATGATTTGCTTCTTTTTTAGCATCATCTATTGACTTGACACGTTGCTGTTCAATGGCATCGAATTTATCTTCATACTCATTCTTCAATTGTCGATTTTCAACAATTTGTTGTGTTAGTTCAACTTGCTGCTTTAACACTGCATTTCGTCTAGAAACCAAGTCCGCAATCATATCATTCAATTCTTGCGAATCATCAGTTGTTAATGCTGCTGCATTATCAATAATCTGTTTACTCAATCCTAATCTTTTTGCAATTTCAAGTGCATTTGAACGACCAGGCACACCAATCATGAATTTATAAGTTGGTCGTAGTGAATCAATATCAAATTCCATTGATGCATTAATAGTATCTGATCGATTATATCCATAAACTTTTAATTCTGGATAATGCGTTGTAGCAACTGAATAAGCGCCCGTTTCACCAACAGCATCTAAAATTGCCATCGCTAATGCTGCACCTTCTTGTGGATCAGTTCCAGCACCTAATTCATCAAATAAAACTAATGAGTCTTTATCAATACCTGACAAAATATCAATAGTATTCACCATATGAGACGAAAAAGTCGACAGTGATTGTTCAATAGATTGTTCATCCCCAATATCAGCATAAATTTCTTTGAAAATACCAACGGTAGAATACTCAGCAGTTGGAATAAATAAGCCAGACTGTGCCATTAACTGCAACAAGCCCAATGTTTTTAGTGTGATGGTCTTTCCACCTGTATTTGGACCAGTGACAATAATTGCACTATAATCCTCACCAATAATAATATCATTAGGCACAACTTTCTCAGAGTTCAACAATGGATGTCTTGCTTTAAGCAAGCGAACATGATTTTCAGAACTAAATTCTGGCTCAATTGCTTTTATTTCAACTGCGTAACGTGCTTTAGCATTTAAAAAATCCAAATGTCCCAGTACCTTAGCATTATTTTCAATATTCTCCACTTCTGGTTTCAGTAATGAAGAAATTTCTAACAAGACCCGTTCTTCTTCTTGTCGTTCCTTCAAATAATGTTCACGTAACCGGTTATTCATGTCGACAACATCAGCCGGTTCAATATAAAGCGTCTGCCCAGTTTGTGATTGATCATGGACCACACCACCAAACTTTTGACGATACGTTGCTTTTACTGGTAATACATATCGATCATTGCGAATAGTAACAATCGGATCTGATAGATACTGTGCTGTTTTTCCGCGTGTATATTCTTGCATCTTTTGTCGTATCGCATTTTCAGTGCCTGTGATTGATTGACGAATACGATGTAATTCAGGTGATGCTTCATCAGTTAATCGACCGTCACCATCAATCGCAGTGTTAACACGTTTCGTTAATTCTGGTAACAAAACTAACCGATTATAATAGACTTCCAAGGCAGGTAACGTTTCCTGTCGATCAGCAACAATATTCTCAAAAAAAACTTTAATCTGACCTGTCGTAAATAGAACACGACCTACTTGTGCTAATTCTGTACCACTTAACGCAGCATCAATACGCAATCGTTGTAGATGTGGTTTCACATCTGCTAACTTTGGAATACGAATACCACCTTGCCAACGTAACACTCGACTGGCATCAGCAGTCTCGGCCAGCCACTGACGCATTGTACCAGCATTATCAGTTGGTAACAACGCTGATAATTCATGTTCACCTGCCACGGTCGATAAAAAAGGACGTATTTGATTTTTGACCGTATCATACTCAAGTGTTTTTAAAATTTTTGTATTCATTTGTTATTTTAATTACCCACTTCCATACTAAAAATTTTCTATTTACATTAACCACCAATCATAGACCGCATTAGAAAGATATGGCGTATCATTTAATATTAGCTGTGCAATTGTTGAATTAGACATACTTTCTGTATACCAAGGAATATTTAATGTTTGTGTGAATTGTAGAAAGAAAAAAATTTCTACATAAACAATTAATCCAAAAACAATTAAACCACCTAATCGATTTACTGTGCTCAGTATCGGCACTTTATTAATGAATCGTAAACTCCGTTCAATTGCTTTAACAACTGACATACCTAATAAAATTATAATGGTAAATGCAATCCCTGAAGCTAAAAATTCTCCTGGCTGGTTTGTCGCACTAGCAGGTACATCAGTTGCGGTCCAGCTTACCGAAAAACCATTAACAAACGCATTATAGAGCCAACTACCAAATCTATGTGCCAATAGGATTGCGAATGTATAGACAACTATTCTACCAACCAACATTGTCAAACTACGAACTAATCCCAGACGGTATCCATGTACCATTGCTAAGGCTAATAATCCAATGATGATCCAAGAAAAAAATATCATTAATCCTTCGCATCCTTTTTAATCTGCATCGTTAACTGATCTGATAGTGCATTAATCGCTAATAACATCAATAATTGATCATTATCTAACTTTGGTGCAGCTTCTTGCATCTTCTCTAATTGTGAGTTTGCCAAATCAAAAACTGCCTTCATATGAGCCTGTGATTCATTTGATGTAATTGTTAAGTCCTTACCTAAAATAGTTCCTTTAAAGCGTGTTTTCGCAGCCATCTTTGTAACCTCCATTTAAATATTATTATTTCTTAGTATATCAAAAATAAATTTGGTATTCAGCTTATGCTTAATCAATTAATAACATCATAGATAAAATAACCTGTTAATAAAAAACAGGCCTTAAATTTTACCATTAACTGAGAAACGACATCAATTCTCCCTGTTTATGATTAAACTTAGTACCTGTTGTTTAATTATTCAAAATCATCTGGGTTAAAATCACTTCCATCTAGCATTCGTGCCTCTAACCAATCCCAAATATTTTCTTTACCAAATTTTGTTTCTGCTGAAAAAATTTCAAAGTCAGATAATTCTTCATTAAATTGCAAACTACGCTTAATATCTGCCTCAACTTTATTCCACTTACCACGTGAAATTTTATCTGCCTTTGTTGCAACAACCAATACGGGTAAACCAATATCGTCAGAAATTAGCCAATTATACATTTCAACATCTTCTTTTGAAGGTAAATGTCGCGCATCAACGAGTTGGATAATGCCCTCTAAAGGTTGCCTTTTTCGTAAATACTCACCTATCATTATTGCAAAGTCTTCACGTGCCTTTTTTGACACTTTCGCATAGCCATAACCAGGGACATCGACAAAGAATATTTGGTTTTCAACTTTATAAAAGTTCAGCGTTTGCGTCTTACCAGGTTGTGAAGATGTACGAGCAAAAGCTTTACGATTGATTAGAACGTTGGTTAATGACGACTTACCAACATTTGAACGACCAACAAACGCTACCTCAGGCAAGCCATCGGTTGGGTATTGTGCTTCACGTACAGCTGACATCACCATTTCAACTTGATGAACTTCCATCTTTTTCCTCAACTATTCTATTATTAATTCTGGTTCTTCATGACGAAGGACAGCCCCTTCATTGATCACAACACCAGTTACTTCATCACGTGAAGGTATGTCGAACATCACATCACGCATAACTTCTTCAATAATTGAACGTAGACCACGAGCACCTGTTTCTCGTTCAATGGCTAGGTGTGCCATTGCCTTTAATGCATCTTCAGTAAACTTCAGATCAACACCCTCTAACGCCATTAATGCCTGGTATTGTTTAACTAAAGCATTTTTAGGCTCTGTTAGGATACGAACCAAATCAGCTTCTGTTAACTCTTCTAACGCTGTTAATATTGGTAAACGACCAATAAACTCCGGTATCAAACCGAAATTCATTAAATCTTCCGGTAACACTTGTTGCATGATTGATTTATCTGACTTTTGTAATTTCTGCGTTTTGGCATCTGTCCCAAAACCAATCACTTTTGCACCCAAACGCTCTTTAACCATCTGTTCAATACCTGCAAAGGCGCCACCAACAATAAATAGAATATTTGTCGTATCAATTTGAATAAATTCTTGATTTGGATGCTTACGCCCACCTTGAGGTGGTACATTGGCAATTGTTCCTTCCAACATCTTTAACAAAGCTTGTTGGACCCCTTCACCAGAAACATCGCGTGTAATTGAAACATTTTCAGCTTTTTTAGCGATCTTATCTATTTCATCAATATAAATAATTCCGGTTTCAGCACGCTCAACATCATAATCCGCAGCTTGAATAAGCTTCAATAAAATATTTTCAACATCTTCTCCAACATAACCTGCTTCAGTCAGTGTGGTCGCATCTGCAATTGCAAATGGCACATTCAATAACTTGGCCATTGATTGTGCAATGTATGTCTTTCCTGAACCAGTTGGTCCAATGACGGCAATATTTGATTTTTGAAGATCAACACCCTCTATACCCGTATCACCGGTTAATTTTGCATTAACACGTTTATAATGATTATAAACGGCTACTGCTAATGTATGCTTGGCATCATTTTGTCCAATAACATACTCATTTAAATTATCAACTATTTCACGTGGCGTCTTAAGTGTCAACGTCCGTGCCATCGCATCTTGTTGCATATCTTCGTTGATAATATCTTGGGCTAGTGCAACACATTCATTACAAATATACACGCCTGGCCCTGCAATCAACTTTTTTACCTCAGTAGAGGGCTTGCCACAAAATGAACAGTATGCAATGCCATTCGAGCTGTCAGTTGTATTAAACACTGTCCAACCTCCTAAAAATTATATTCGTTATAGTTATCATACAGTAAATATTGTATCAAAATTCCGTTACTGGAAAAAGCTAAAAAGGTTAGACTTCAAAAGAAGTCTAACCTTTTTTTGTTAAAACGACTATTTAGGCTTCAACTGCTTCAGCGACAATTAAGTCAACGACTGATTTAATTGCAATATCATGTGCCAACATATCATCTGACAAGGCGTTACGGACAGCATCCTCTTCCATATTGTAAGCTTCAGCTAATGACTTAACCTCAGCTGCAATATCTTCAGCAGATGGCTTAATATCTTCTGCCTTAACAATAGCTTCTAATACTAAGTTTGTCTTTACACGACGCTCTGCACCTTCCTCATATTGCTTGTGAAGATCATCTTCAGAAGTACCTGTGATTTGGTAGTATAGCTCTGGAGAAATACCTTGTTGTTGCATTGAAGCAAACATTTGATTCATTTGACGGTGAACATCTTCATCAATCATTGATGCTGGAATTTCATCACCAACAACTTTGGCATTATCTACTGCGGCAGCAACGGCAGCATCTTCTTTTGCTTCCTTTGCCGCAGTTGCTTTTTGATCTGCCAAACGAGTCTTAACTTTGTCCTTTAATTCAGCCAAAGTTTCAACTTCTTCATCAACATCCTTAGCAAATTCATCATCAAGTGCAGGCACTTCTTTTGTCTTAACTTCATGAACAGTTACTTCAAAGATAGCTTCTTTACCAGCTAAATCAGCTGCCTGATAATCTTCTGGGAAAGTAACTTTAACATCGATTTTATCTTCAGCTTTTGCACCAACCAATTGTTCTTCAAAGCCAGGAATAAATGAACCTGAACCTAATTCTAATGAATAGTTATCGGCTTTACCACCATCGAAATGTACACCGTCAACTGAACCATCAAAATCAATAACAACAGTATCACCATTCTTAGCAGCTTCATCAACTAATACAAGTTCAGATTGACCTTGTTGCATATTGGCAAGTTCTTCGTCAACATCCGCATCAGAAACTGATGTATCAGATGCAGGTACTTCAACACCCTTATATTGACCTAGTTCAATTTCAGGAGCTAATTCAACTTCGGCTGTCAAGACCCAAGTTTCACCCTTATTCATTGATTGTGCTTCAATTTTAGGTTGTCCAACAGTAATTGCACCAGTTTCTGAAACAGCCTCACCATAAACATCTGGCAAAACTTTGTTCAGAGCATCTTGGTACAATGACTCTTCACCATACATTTGGAAAAATACCTGCTTAGGCATCTTACCTTTACGAAAACCAGGAACACTGATTTGTTTCTTCACATCATTAAATGCCGCATCAATTCCCTTTTCGTATACATCAACAGGAACTTCAAATTTAATTGTTCCCTTGTTGCCTTCACCCTTAGTGAAAACTGCATTTGCCATGTTTATTCCTCCAATAGTCGTTAGTTAAACACTATTTACGACTTAAATTATCTTTACATACCTAATAAGTATATCGGAAAGCCATTATTTTGACAATAAAATATTCCTTCACCACAAAGTATCTCATTGTAAATTATATAAGATTTATGTCTAAAATTCAAAAAAGAGAGTTATCACATCAAAGATGAAATAACGGTTCTACAATATTTGGTACTGATAGCTAATCTGACAGATTAGTCATTAGTGCTTTTTTTGTTGTTTTTGTATAATTCATTTATAAACACAAAAAAACAGACCAGCAGCCACTAGTCTGTCTCACAAAATCCCTTTGAAAGGACCTCTAACATGGATAAGTATATCAAGATTTTACTCGGAATTAAAGACACACGTATTGAATTAGATGATCAAGCCTCGGAGGTGATGACCACGGTCTTAAAAAATGGCGTTCGACAACAAATTTGGCATTTGAAATTATCTTATGATAATTATTGTCCACATTGTGCTTGTTTAATGAATAAGAATGGCATGAAATTCGTCCAACATATCGCCTCTCGTGCTGCCAATATATTTAATCAGCTAGCGATTCGCAAACAAAAATACATCTGCCCACAATGTCATCGAACAGCACTAGCTGAATTTTCTGATATTAAATCAGGTGATCATATCATGACGAATGTTAAACAAGCAGCTGCCATGGAGTTAAGTGAAAATGTTAGCCAAAAACATATCGCCCAAGCCTATAACATTTCATCACACACTGTGATGCGTCAAGCGCAAGGACTCTTTACTTACAACAAAACAAGTTTTCATTATCTACCTCAGCATATTGCTTTTGATGATTTTAAGTCTGGTAACTTTGCGGAAAATAGTGGTATGAGCATGATTTTAATGGACAGTACAACCTACCGCGTATTAGATATCATGCGTGAACGTGGCGATCATAGTCTTCGCCATTACTTTGAGCAATATTCAGCAGCAGCGCGTGCTGCTGTTAAAACCATTACCGTTGATTTATTTAGTCCTTATCGCAATATAATTCATGACTTGTTTCCACACGCTCAAATCATCGCCGACAGATTTCATGTTGTCACACAAGTTTACCGTGCATTAAACCAAACACGTATCCAAACGATGAAATCCTATGGTACAGATTCACGAGCTTATCGCCAGTTAAAGCGATATTGGAAACTGCTTTTGAAAGATGAAACCACTTTGAATTATACTGATTTTCGAAAGCGTCGAAACTATCGTTATGCTTATTTAACCGATCAAGAGGTCATCGATCGATTATTAACCTTATCACCAGAGCTACGTTCAGCTTATAATTTTTATCAAGACATCCTTTACGCCGTACGATATAAAGATTTTGAACAACTGCAAATAGCTGTTACAACAAATACGCAAGAAACTCGTTTCCAACATTTGCCAGAAACTATGAAAAAGGCCCAACGGACCTTGCGTAAGCACCTACCAGAAATTAAAAACAGTTTTATTTACCCGTTCTCAAACGGTCCCGTTGAAGGGGCTAATAACAAAATTAAAGCCATTAAACGGACTGCCTATGGTTTTCGAAACTTTAAAATGTTTCGTTTGCGCATATTAATTGCCTTCAAAGATAGTTTTTATTCGCAAAGCTACAGACAAAAAGCAACTAAATTTATGAAAAATTCAGCTGCTTAATGTTTAAGCTATTTAATTAAATAATTCTGCTATCAGTACAATTTGACCAATAACCGAAATAACTCTCTTTTTGATACATAAACCAAACACTAATTAAAATTAGTCGATGATTTCTGAAACTGTTCCGGCACCAACAGTACGGCCACCTTCACGAACAGTAAACTTCAATCCCTTTTCAATGGCAACTGGTGCAATCAATTCGATATCGAATGTGACGTTATCACCAGGCATAACCATCTCAACACCTTCAGGTAATTCAACAACACCAGTAACATCAGTTGTGTGGAAGTAGAATTGTGGACGGTAGTTAGTAAAGAATGGTGTATGACGACCACCTTCTTCTTTGGTCAAAACATAAACTTCGGCCAAGAACTTCGTGTGTGTTTGAATTGAACCAGGCTTAGCCAAAACTTGACCACGCTCAATTTCTTTACGATCAACACCACGCAACAATGCACCAATGTTATCACCGGCTTCACCTTGTTGCATAGTCTTACGGAACATTTCGATACCAGTAACAACTGTCTTACGAACATCTTCCTTCAAACCAACAATTTCAACTTCTTCATTCAACTTAATAGTTCCACGATCGATACGACCTGAAGCAACAGTACCACGACCTGTAATCGTAAATACGTCTTCAACTGGCATCAAGAATGGCTTGTCAGTATCACGAACTGGTGTTGGAATGTATGAGTCAACAGTATCCATTAACTCTTCGATAACCTTAACTTGTTCAGGATCACCTTCCAAAGCCTTCAAAGCTGAACCACGGATAACTGGAATATCATCCCCAGGGAAATCGTATTCTGACAACAATTCACGAACTTCCATCTCAACAAGGTCGATCAATTCATCATCATCAACTAGGTCAGTCTTGTTCAAGAATACTACAAGGTAGTTAACACCAACTTGGCGAGCCAACAAAATGTGCTCACGAGTTTGTGGCATAGGACCATCAGTTGCAGCAACAACCAAGATAGCACCATCCATTTGAGCAGCACCAGTAATCATGTTCTTAACGTAGTCCGCGTGACCAGGTGCATCGATGTGAGCATAGTGACGTGCTTCTGTCTCATACTCAATGTGAGCAGTGTTGATCGTAATTCCACGTTCACGCTCTTCAGGAGCAGCATCGATTGAAGCAAAGTCTTCTTGCTTAGCCAATCCCTTATCTGATAGTACCTTTGAGATAGCGGCAGTCAACGTAGTCTTACCATGGTCGACGTGTCCAATAGTTCCAATATTAACGTGCGGCTTAGTGCGCTCGTAATTTTCCTTAGCCAAAAGCTTGTCCTCCTATTATTCGCATGTTGATTAATATCAACCTCATTGCTTAGTATAAGTATACTACATATACTCAGTAACTTAAACAATAAGATACGAAAATCTTTTTAATTCTCTATTTATGAGACTGAAATTATTATATATAACTTCCCTATTTTTGTAAATATTTTTTACTTATTTTTATTCTTGTATTAATTTTTTTGCTCACTAAAGCTCTCAAGCAACTTATTTTGGAGTTTATTACGCCAATCTGCCTGATTTTGCGGTTCTGATGGCATTGGATTACCAAATGTTGTTGCAATTAAACCTGCAACCCAACTATCAATATCCTTAACAACCAAATCTAAGTCGGGATAGGCCATCATTAACATCAACCGTGCTTGCTCAATTAGTCCATAAACCATATCTGAACCAATTTGTTTCGCTTGGTCATACAATTTGTTAACAATATTTTGATAAATATTACTTTTCTCAAGAGCTAATAAATCAACTGGTACATATGTTTTTAATTTGCCATCCAAATTAAGCATGACAACTTCTTCAGCAATCGCTAGTCTTCTCAACTGATCTAATACGGTCGTCCTTGAAATTTGTGCTAAAAATGGATCTTGTAAAACAAATTTAGCACCAGTTAAATACTCGGTTAATGGTAATTTATTGGCTAATAACAGTGTTTTTTGTTGTTCTGCCATATTACCATCACCTAGATGGTAAAACTGACGCGCAATTGTTGCCATTGTTTTTTGTTGTTTTAATCGGTATATCTCTTCAGAGTCTATGATTTTTTGTTTGAAATGTGGCTGCTTGTCAATTGACAAATTTGTTAAAAATTCTCTAGCCACTAAAAAATACTGATTATGCAATGTTAAATTCAAGTATAATTCGACATCTTTTTGTTCGTTAGTATATGTCTCTACATATTCATCAGCATACAGTTGTGCTTCTTGATATTGCCCTTGTGCAATTAATAACGTCACAATTAAATGATTAATCTCACTTGTTTGCCTTATTTTATAAGCTGCCATCAAACGACTAATTGCTTGGTCTATTGATTGATCATTCATATATTTTTTTGCTTGCTTAACAAGCATTGTATATTGCTGCTGTTGATTAAATTCATCTGTCATATTATTTCCTCTGAAACAACAAAAGATTCTGATTCGTTTAACCATTGTTAAACAAAAAAGAATCCCTAACTATCTAAAAATCTATTTCACTTCTACCTGCTTATGAGCGTGTTTATCCTGACCATTATTTTTTCTTTTTCTTTGATGATCTGACTTATTTGTCACAGTTTTAGTTTCTGTATGCTTAACAGATTTCTTTTTATTATTTTGCTTTTTTGCAGGTTTAACACCAGTTATTTTTGATTTATTACCTTGGTGCGCTGTTGTTCGCCGACGCCGACGACCATTTTGATTTGCCTCCATAATAACCGGTAAAATAACTGGTTTACGTCGTGTTTTTTCAAACAAGAATTTGCCTAAAGCATCCCGAACAGCATTTTTTAGATTACCCCAATCAAAATCTTTTGAATTCTTCACACCATCAGTGA
Source organism: Weissella sp. ESL1177 (assembly GCF_058107185.1). NCBI lineage: Bacteria > Bacillati > Bacillota > Bacilli > Lactobacillales > Lactobacillaceae > Weissella > Weissella sp. ESL1177. The sequence goes on from NZ_CM176591.1 coordinate 1,012,605, forward strand.
CAGTTTGTTCAACTAATTCAGCTGCCTCATGCATTAAATCACGTGATGCCTTAATGTAGACAAATCCGCGAGAGTCAACTTTGGCAGGAGCAATAACCTTTTTCTTCTTACGATCAATGGTAATGACTGCGATAAAGACCCCGTCTTCCGATAGGATACGCCGATCATTCAAAACAATCGAACCAATATCTCCGATGCCAGAACCATCAATCATTGTTGAGGTCACTTGAATTGAGCCACCCAAATAGAATTTTTCACCATTCCATCGTAGTCTATCGCCTTTAGCAAGTAAAAATACATGATCATCATCATATCCAACTTGCTCTGCAGCATGATATGCAGCATTTAAAACACGGTATTCACCTTGTATAGGGATAACATTTTGTGGCTTCAGTAGATTTAAGAGTAATTGAAAATCTTCTTTTGAGCCATGTCCCGATGATTTTTTATCTGTTGAAATTTGTTTTACCGTTGCACCCGCACGGAATAACATATCACGTGTTCTTGCGACGTAACCTTCCATCGCTGTTGATGGTGTGGTTGTAATAAACACGAGGTCACCCGGTTGAATTTTAATATTACGATCATCACCATGCGCAATCCGTTGCAGATGTCTAATTGGTTCTCCCATTCGACCAGTTTCTAAAATAACCGTCTCATCTGCAGGTAATTTAGATAGATTCTTAAGTGAAACAAACATCTCATTTTCAGGGATTGGTAAAATAAGCTTTTTCAAACGTAGTGCTGTTCGAACAACCCGTTCTAAATCATTTCCTGAAATAACGACTTTGCGACCAACCTTATATGCTGCATCAATCACTTGTTGAATACGCTGTATATTTGATGCGACTGCTGCAACAATAATACGACCTGATTGGTGAAGATGAAAATTCTCTAAAATATAGTCACCCAAGTCTGATTCATGATCTGGCATACCAAAATTGGCTGTACCAGCTGCATCTGCTAACAAAGCGACGATACCCTTTTGCCCAATTTCTGCTAACCGCATTAAGTCTGTGCGATAATATGGCAAAGCTGTTGTATCAAATTTAAAATCACCCGTATAAACAACTTGTCCAACGGATGTTTCAAGAACAATACCTAAAGATTCAGGAATAGTGTGCGTTGTTTCAAAAAAAGAAACGGTTACGTTACCAAAGCGTACTTCAGAGTTACCGCGTACGACATGGTAATCATCATAGTCTTTTAGTTTTGTTTCGTTATGAACTGCTAACTTTGCTAATTCAATAGTCAATTCAGAACCAAACACTGGTACACGTAATTCTGATAACAAATAGGGTAATGCACCAATAGCATCAGCATGACCGTGTGTCAAAAAAATACCTGCCACATTGTCAGCATGTTCAACTAAATAAGCATAATCCGGGATGACTACGTCAACCCCTAACAAATCACTCTCCGGGTATTTTAACCCTGCATCCAAAATAAATATATCTTCATCAACCGTCACAGCGTACATGTTCATTCCATTTTCACGTACACCACCAAACGGCATAATGTCTAATGTAGTTGCCATAATCTTCCTATTCTCATTGTATTTCACGGGTTTAGTGATACACCCAACGTTTAAATGTTTAATACAATACTACCACATAAGACCTTGCTAGAAAACCAGTAAGTCATTTATCATTATTTTTAAATATTATTAATTGTTTTTTGCCATACGATACACATTTATAATATGAATAATTATTATATAGGCAAAAAGAGCCAGCAGCAATATGCTACTAGCTCTTTTTATATTGTCTAATTTGTAATAAATATTACTTGTTCAACAATGAAGCCAAACGTGACTTATCACGTGAAGCCTTATTCTTAGCAATCAAGCCCTTTGATGCGGCACGATCAATTGCTGATGAGGCTGATGCAAATAACTCTTGCAAGTTATCTTGACCAGCTTCAGCAGCAACACGGAACTTTTTCACTTCAGTACGGTATGCACTTAATTGTGAAATATTACGTTCACGTTGCACCTTATTCAATCGGGCACGTTGGATTGATGACTCAATAATTGGCATCGCTTTTCCCTCCGATGATAAATGTCAAATAACAAACGTCTCTAATAGTTTATATTAACGACGCAAACCAAGCTTCTGAATCAATTCACGGTAACGTTGTACATCATTGTTACGTAGGTAACGTAATAAGTTACGACGGTGACCGATTTTCTTCATCAAGCCACGTTGTGAGTGAAAGTCATGCTTGTGTTCTGACATGTGTGCGTTCAATTCGTTAATATCAGCAGTTAATACTGCTACTTGAACTTCAACTGAACCAGTATCACCTTCGTGACGAGCGAACTCATTAATGATTTCATTCTTGCGTTCTGCAGAAATAGCCATTGTTGGATATCCACCTTTCATAATAGTCGCCTTAAACAACGTATGACGACGGTGAAGCGTCAAACATAGTAAAAGGTCCTGTGCTAATGCACTCTTAATATCATACTAAAATAGTTGTTCTTATGCAAGTTTTTTAATTGATCATTTGTTTTTTATATTTCAAAACAAATAATTCAAATAATAATTCAGGGTCCCGAGCTGTTGATTTTAACTGTTCTTCCATATTAACTAATCCCAAAAAAGCCTGTGATAATCGTACGTAACTAAAATTTCGCACAATCTGTCGTGCCAACTTTACACGATACGGATGGACCTTTAATGCTGTCGCTGTCCCTTTTTCACTTTTTGAACTAGATTTAACTTGCAACAATAAACGAAATTGACCTATTAATGCACCATGTAATCGGAGTGGTTCCTCACCACTAACTAATAACTCATGATATAAATTAACAGCACGAGTTAACTGTCCCTTTAACAGACAATCTATTAAATCAAAAACATTTTCAGTTAATGTATGCGTAACAACTGCATTCACATCTGTCACTAAAATTTGCTTCGTGTCAACTGTATAGAGCATTAATTTGTCTAATTCTGACATTATTTGGGTCAATGATGCGTTCGTTAATCGTAATAAAGTTTGTTGTGCATCATTTGTTATCTGATAACCTTGTTTTTGTAGGTGCCCATTAATAAACTGAGCAATGTCTTTTTCATTTAGATTAACAAATGAAAGATACCTTGTTTTCTCTTTCAGCATTTTGGTTAATTTTTTACGATTATCTAACTTATTATAAGGTGCAAAAATTATTAAAATGGTTTGTGGTTCCGGTTGTTTTATATAATCTACTAAATCCTCAACATGATGTTCTAAATTACTTTTAACGTGTTCGCCCGTTAAAAAATAAGGTTTATCAATCATAACTACCCGGCGATTACCAAAAAAAGGCACTGATTTTGCATCATCAATTGCTAAACTCAATGGCACTTCTGTTAAATCAAATTGGGCTAGATTTAAGGTACGATCTGCCGGTTGAATAATGCTCAAAAATTGTTTTTTCACTAAATCAAGCAAGTATTGGTCTTGGCCTTGTATGAAATAAATTGGTTGTAGTTGCCCTGTCTGTACATCGTTTATGACATCTGATAAAGTTACGGTCAAAACAACATCCCCTCTCATTTTATCTTGTTACTCTAAGATAGCACGTCTATCAAGTTCTGCCCACCAATTATTTTGCATCTATCATACAATGTACACGATAACAATTAAAAAAAGACCAACTGATTTTAATCATTCCTCGCTCTGCAGTATTATAAACCTGAATATGATATTTATTCGCTGTCCGTAATGTTTCTTTATTCGGGTGTCCATAACGATTATTTAACCCGGCTGAAACGATCCCAATCTCTGGTTTTAATTGCTTTACAAACTTGTCAGCTGTACTTGTTTTTGATCCATGATGACCAAATTTTAAAATTTTAATTTGTGGCAATTGAAATTTTTTGAGAATCTGTTCTTCACCAGCCTTAGACAAATCACCTGTTAGTATTAAATTTAAACCATTAAAATTAGCATACAACGCAATAGAATCATCATTTTCTCCCTGACCACCTTTCATTGGATGACATACTTGAATATCTTTTGTGATTTTTTTACCAGCTAAAACAGGTATAATTTGGCCACCTGTCTGTAGATACTTTTTTGTTTTTTTCTTAAATGATGCTTGTGTTTGCATCCCCATTGGGACATATATTTTTTCCACCTTGACAGCACTCAAAAAATTTTCCAGATTGCCAATATGATCCACATCCTTATGAGTCAATATCAACTGTTTAATTTTACAAATAGAGCTTGTCCCTTTAGAAATCGGGTTAATTCATCGACTTGATAGTTATTAATCAATGTTGACTGTGCTATTTCGTTTCGTCGTTGTCGGTATTTACCACCAACATCTATCATTGTCACCTTTGAGTGTTGTGGACGAAGAATCGTTGCATCGCCCTGCCCAATATCAAAAAAAGTAATAAAGCCACCTGGCATGATTCGAGGCATGAGCCAAATACTTAAATATAGACAAAACATCCCAATGATAACAATTTTTTGAGGAATCATTAGTAACACCAATGGTCCAACTGTCAAAGCAAAACAAAAAATAATGCTCGGACGACCAAATAAAATTTCTCCAGGTATTTTATCTGCATAAGAAATCCAAATTTGTAGCGTATGAATAATAAACTCACAAATGTCTCTAATAATCGTTAAATGTAACATTGTTGTTAAAATACCTAATCCAGTAACAGGTATAACCACCCACGTAAAAATAGGTATAATCAAAATATTTGCTACTAGGCTAATGGGGTGCCAACTGAATGTGTGCCAGATCAATATTGGTAATACCAAAAAAGACAACCAAATTGTTTGAAAAATTGTCGACCGGTGATTAATCCACAATAATCCAAAAGTTAGTAAATATGATAATTGACCGCCTAAATTATGAAGCACACCTGGTTCAATTAGAAGACCACCTATTAATGACAATCCCCAAGCGTCTTTAGCATCGATGGATAACCAACGTAATTCACGCCAAGATTGAAAGATACCTAATAAAACAGGTCTTATCAATGACTGCACACCACCAGCAAACAACCATAAACTAACTAATAATAATTGAACAATAATTAACGAGCGTTCTCGCTGTATAAATAATCTTCGTGAAATAAAACGCCATAAATAATAGATACCCGTCACTTGAAATCCTGAAATACTAAATAAATGTACTAGTCCAAGTAACTGAATTCCCTTGTTCTGCTGATAAAATTCTGATCGTGTATAACCTAAAAATAAGGTTTCACCATAATCTCTTAATCCTGTCGGTAATTGTTCAAACCATAAAACTAAGCGATAATGTAAACTACGAATCCCCCAAATCACTAGTTGCCAAAAGTTTTCTGGCTTAGCCACATCAATAACGATTGCTTTTTTAATTAATAGTCGATGAACAATGCCACGACTTCGCCAATAAGCCTTTGCATTAAATGAAAATTCATTCCGATTCCCAGTAAATGTTGTTAATTTTCCTGACACATCAACCAATAACGGATGATATTGATTTTTATTTATAACGTTCGTTTTCCCCCCATTATCAAAAAATATTCGAATTTTTTCGCCTGTTATTGCTGTTGCGCTGCCTGTTAAATGATTATCTTTTAATTGTACTTCATCTGGATGAACTATTATTCTCATGTTCATAGAACCCGTCGGTTGTTTGAGAAATTGATTAATATGATTTTGCCATCCCAAAAAATAACAGGTACTAACTATCATCAGCAGTGTACTTATAAAGAAGTAAGGAAACTTATGATAGCATAGTACAAGAAACCAACCACCTAGTGGTAACACCCACCAAATATGAAAAAGAACTACTAAATCGATACAAGCTAGACATAGACCAGTAATTAATAAATAGCCTGACTTCATATCGTTACCAATGATTTTAACTTTGCAAATGTCTTTTCACCAATACCATTAACTTCTTTTAAATCTGATATCGTCTTAAATCCACCCATTTTTTTGCGTTGTGTAATAATATCTTGCGCTCGTTTTTCGCCAACACCTGGTAAATTTTGTAGTGTACTCACATCTGCCGTATTCAGATTCACTTTATCTTGTGCCATTTCTGTGACTTCGTTGTTCTTGTTTATTTCAGGCGTTTTCAAATTAGGTTGCCCTGGTAATGGATATTCAGTAGGAGGTTCTTCGTTTCCCTTAGGAATGAACAGAACCTGACCGTTGGCTAATGTTGCCGCAAAATTTATGCGGTTGCCATCTACATGAGGTAATATACCACCAGCCTTACTAATAACATCAGCAACAATTGGCTTTTTTGCAAAATAATACACACCAGGACGATGAACCTCACCTTTCACATCAATAACAACTTGTGCCTCTTTTGAATGATCCGTTGTCTTTTGTAATGTCTTTTTTTGTTCAGATACTTTTTGATTGGCAGTTATTGTGCTAAGTTCCTTTGGCGACACTGCCGCGCTACTCTGAGATAATTGCCACCACATTAACAATGCCATACCGACACCTATTAATATTAGACTAAACCATAATTGATGTTGATATCGATAATACAATGCCTTCACTCGAATCATAAGCCACCCCTTTCATCAAGAAAGACGCACTGACAATCATTTTGTACAAAAAACACCAACAACTTAATCATGGTAACAGTTAATTTTTAAATTTTTTGACATATATTAAAAGCCAGTAATCTACCAACTAAAACGGGTTGATTACTGACTAATTAAAATATATCAATAGCAATAACTACTGCACAAAATACCTGCTTTTATCCAAATTTATACTCATCAACAAGTAACAAATTGTCTTTCATTATCGTAAACTTGGATCATTAAAAATGGTATTCATTACTTCTTCGATCATATCAAATTCTTGCGTTGTTTTGATGGGTTGTAACATACCTTCATCAACATTTTTATCATAAACAAATGGTAATAAATCAAGTACCTCCGCCTCATCTTGCAATACCGGTTCTAATATAATATACGAATGGTGAAAGTCTTCTGAATCAAATGAGAATAATTCTCGATATTCATGTTCTTGCCCTTGATCATCGGTTAAGATAAATATTTCTGCATCATCCATTTCATTACTCCTTCATTAAAATAAAGAACATCTATCCTAAAATATTGGGATAGATGTTCTTAAACGATAAATTAATTATCTTGTTCATCTAAATATTGATTAAGATGTTCTTCAACCATCGTCCACTCAGCATCATCTTCAATAGGTGTTAAGCCACCTTCAACTGCAGTTTCTGTTTCATCTGGATCAAAGATATACGCTAACATTTCGACTTCTTCATCTTCACCAGACCCTGCTGGGTAAAGAATAATGTATGACTTATTATATTCTTCAGATTTGAAGGTAAACAATACTTCAAATAGTTGCTCATCTCCATTATCATCAACCAATGTAATGATATCTTGTTCTTCATCCATTTTTATACCTCCTATTTCACTAGCGGTCCTTTGCGATCTAAATAATTTTGCAAAATTAGCCCAGCAGCCAATTTATCAATGACTTTCTTACGCTTTTTTCTAGAAGTGTCCGCTTCTTCAATCAACATTCGTTCTGCTTCAACTGTTGTTAACCGTTCATCCTGAAAATCAATAGGTAGTCCAAATGTTTCTTGCAATAATTCACCATATGCACGAGAAGCATCAACGCGCGGTCCTGATGTATTATTCATATTTTTAGGTAATCCCAAAACAAACCCACTTGGATTATATTTAGCGACAAGCTCTTTCATACGATCGATGCCAAATTCTTTTTCATCTTCATTTATTTGAATGATTTCCACGCCTTGCGCCGTCCAACCCAATTGATCAGACACTGCAACACCTACAGTGCGTGAACCAACATCCAAACCTAGAATACGTCCCATATCATTTGACCTCTTTCTGTGATACAACAATCAACCTTTATTTTGATAGATAATCTGTCACAAGTGCTTCAATAATCTCATCTCGTTCAAATTTACGAATTAAATTCCGCGCATCATTCACACGTGGAATATAAGCTGGATCATTTGAAATTAAATAACCAACAATTTGGTTGATTGGATTATATCCCTTAGCTTCTAACGCCGCATAGACAATTTCCAACGTCTTTCGAACATCATGTGATTCATTATTGCCAAAATTAAATACCGTTGTATTATCTAATGAACTCATTATACCCAAACCTCCCTTTAAAGTTTCTCTTATTAAAATCCACTACTTTGCTTTTAACCAGTTAACAGCGGCATTAAAGGCATCTGCAATTCCCGCAGGATTTTTACCACCTGCTTGTGCCATGTCAGGGCGACCACCACCACCACCACCAATTGATGGTGCAATCGCTTTTACAAGATCCCCTGCTTTAACACCCTGCTTGACAGCTTCAGGTGAAACAGCAACTAGTAGATTTACCTTTTCGCCAAGATTTGCTGCCAAAATTAAAACATCAGATGGTGTCGTTTGCTTCCAACTATCAGCCGTTGAACGTAAAACATCCATTGACTCAACAGCCATTTCTGTTGCAATCAACGTGTAATGATTGACTTTTTGTGGGTTAGCAAATGCTGCATTAGCTTCCTGATTAGCCAACTTTTGTTCTAATGTTGCAGCTTGATGCTCTGCTTCTTTTAGAGACAATTGTAAACCAGCAATTTTGTCATTAATTTCTGATAATTGTGGTGCTTTCACTTGTTCAGCTGCTTTCGCTAACCAACTATCGTGTAATTTGAATAATGACATCGCACCCGCACCAGTAACTGCTTCAATACGTCGAACACCTGCACCAGTCCCTTGCTCACTAGTAATCTTAAACATGCCTAGTTCTGCTGTAGAATTTGCATGTGTCCCACCATCAAACTCAGCATTATAATCACCAATAGAAACAACTCGAACTTTTTCACCATATTTTTCAGTAAAGACAGCTACTGCACCAAGTTTTTTAGCTGATTCAATATCAGTCTCAATCCACGTCACTGGTAAGTTTTCAATAATTTTTTCATTAATAATATCTTCAACTTCTTGCAATTTTTCTGTTGAAACTGATCCATTATACGTGAAATCATAACGCAGTCCATCTGCTGTCACAAGTGATCCTGCTTGTGTTGTATGTTCTCCTAAAACATTGCGTAACGTCTGATCCAACAAGTGCGTTGCTGTATGATTCTTTGATACAGCACTATGATAAGCGCGATCCACATCTAATTTATAAACATTACCAACATGCAGTGGTGCAACAACTGATAGTGTATGCAAGTGTTGGCCATTAGGCGCATTTTGTACATCAATTACTTGTGCGACAACTTGACCATCTTCATCATAAATTGTACCCAAGTCAGCAACCTGACCACCCATCTCAGCATAGAATGGCGTTTTAGCAAAGATAGCTTGCACTTTTCCAGTTGTAACATTGTCAACTAATGTATTATCAACAATCAAATCCGACAATGTTGTTTTTTCAACAGTTAATTCAGACCAGCCGACATACTCTGAAGGCGTCTTTAAACTAGTTAATAATTCATTTTGAACACCCATTGATGCTTTATTAGAACGAGCTGAACGTGCGCGATCTTGTTGCGCTTTCATTTCTTTATCAAAGCCATCACGATCAACTGTCAATCCTTCATCAGTTGCGTACTCATCTGTAAGTTCATAAGGGAAACCATACGTATCATAAAGTTTAAAGGCAACTGAACCAGCAATCACGCCTTGATCAGCCTTTGCCTTATCAATCACATCATCTAATAGTGATAATCCAGCTGACAAAGTTTTATTAAAACGAACTTCTTCAGCTTCAACTATTGAAGCGATATAATCAGCGTTTTCAGAAACTTCAGGATAGTATGACACCATAATTTTACCAACGACAGGTACTAAATCTTTCAAAAATACTTTATCAATTCCTAACTTCCGACCATGCAATACTGCACGACGTAATAATCGACGAATAATATAACCACGACCTTCATTTGAAGGTAATGCCCCATCCCCAATTGCAAACGTCACTGCACGAATATGATCAGCGATAACTTTGAATGAAATATCTTTTGTATCATCCTCGCCATATTTATACTGACCAGACATTTCTTCAGTTTTATGAATAAGTGGTAAAAAGAGATCCGTTTCAAAATTTGTTTTGGCATGCTGGAATACAGAAACGACACGTTCTAATCCCATACCTGTATCAATATTTTTGGTTGGTAACTCTGGGTAATCCTTATTATCAGTTAAGCCTGGTAAATGATTAAATTGTGAAAATACTAAGTTCCAAATTTCCAAGTAACGTTCATTTTCACCACCGGGATAATTTTCTGATGCATCTGCATCATTAAACTCTTCACCACGATCATAGAAAATTTCTGAGTCAGGTCCTGAAGGTCCCTCACCAATATCCCAAAAGTTGTCCGGTTCTTCATAAAGATGATCTTTTGGTAAACCAACTTTATTAAGCCAAATATCTTTTGCTTGATCATCATTAGGATAAACTGTGACATACAACTTATCTGGATCCATGCCAAACCATTCTGGACTAGTTAACAATTCCCACGCCCATGGAATAGCTTCTTCTTTAAAGTAATCTCCGATTGAAAAATTTCCCATCATTTCAAACAAAGTATGATGACGGGCTGTATGACCAACGTTTTCAATATCATTTGTTCGAATCGATTTTTGCGCGTTAGTAATACGATGATTGTCCGGAACGACTGTACCATCGAAATATTTTTTCAGCGTCGCAACACCTGAATTAATCCATAAAAGTGTTGGATCGTCTTTGGGAATTAATGATTGTGATGGTTCAATTTTATGTCCTTTACTCTCAAAGAAACGCAAAAACAACTCACGAACCTCAGCCGATGATAATTCTTTCATCTTAATTTAAGCCTCATTTCAAAAAATATTAAATAAAAACAGACCTTCACTGCAATAACAGAGACGCTAACACGCGGTACCACTCCGATTGCAATGACAGTCTGTATCATTACCTCTTTATTCGCTGATATCGCTAGCGAGCGGTTCACTTTCGTAAACATCAATTATTTAAGGTAGCATTGAATAACTCTTAGCGTTACTTTCATCAAACGTAACGTTTCTGTCTGCTCTAAGAAAAAAGCCAACATGTCCTTGTGGGTATTATATCATAACTGTTAATTATTTTTTCTAATTTTTAAATCTTGAAACAATTTTGTAATTATCGATATTTATTATTTGTCATGCGCACGTTTTTTTGCCTTTTTAGCAGTACGTAGGGATTCACGTTCAGCAACACGCTTTTTATATTTTGCATCACGTGCAATATTATTCTTTATTTGTCGTTTATATCCCGGTTTCACGTGTTTCTTTTTCTTTTTAACCATTCCAATCATCGTTGGATCAAGTTTTGTGGTTGACTTTGTCCGTTGACGACGACGACGACGATCGTACCCATCTTGTAATTCACCATGAGAATAAGTCATTGGTTCAAACTTTACACCCATATTCTCTACCATCTGGACACGATTTTCTTCATCTGGATTATAAATAGTGATGGCTGTCCCAGACAATCCATTTCGACCAGTACGACCAACACGATGGATAAAAAACTCTAATTCAGTTGGAATCCCGTCATTAATAACTAATGACACACCTGGAATATCAATACCACGTGCAGCCAAATCTGTTGCCACGACATATTGATAATCTAAATGCTGAATCTGTTGCATCGTTCTTTTACGTTCACGTGGTTGAATACCACCATGAATCTCTGCCACTTTTAAGCCACGACTGCGCAATGACTTTGTTAGTTCATGTGCTCTAGTTTTTGTATTAGTAAAAACTAGTGCTAAATAAGGAGTACCCATAGTTAATAAATTATAAATCAACGTATCCTTAGATTCACCTTTTGTACCAACTAAAATATTTTTAATTGTCGGTGCAATCACTGTTTCAGCTGGAATTTCTTCAATGACTGGGTTAGATAAATATTTTTTCAAAAAAGGTTGTAATTTTTGAGGAATTGTTGCCGAAAAAACTAGCATCTTTAAGTCTTCCGGCATCGCACTAGCAATAGCATCAACATCGGGTAAAAATCCTAAATCCAAGGTCATATCTGCTTCATCTACAACCAATGTCTTTGCTGTGTGAATATCTAAAGCCCCCGCTTGGTACAAATCTTTAATACGACCAGGCGTACCAATCACAATTTCTGGCTGTCTAGTTTGCAATTGATGAACTTGTCGGTTTTTATCCATACCTCCAACATATAGTCCAATCCATGGTGCTTTATCCTCCGAAAAAGCACTAGCCATTTGTTTTGCTGCATCAAAAATTTGCTGTGCTAATTCACGAGAAGGTGTCGTAATAACTGCTTGAACTGTATGATCATCAATTTGATATTGTTGAAAAATAGGTATTAAAAAAGTATGTGTTTTCCCTGAACCAGTCTGTGATTGTCCAACCACTGAACGCCCCTGTAAAACCACTGGAATTAATCTTGATTGTACCGTTGTTGGCTGAACAAAATGAATTGCTTCTAAAGCTTGATATAGTTCTGGCCGTAAATTATAATCGGTAAATTTTGCCATTATTTTTCTGTTTGCTCCTTTAATAATTTATTTGCTTCATGAATGATGTCATCAACTTCTTCCAAATTTTTGGCCGTTGCACCAGCAGCAAATTCATGACCACCGCCGCCATGGCGCTTGGCTATTTCATTAATAACGATTTGTCGTGATCTGAGTCGTACTCTGAAATAGCCATCATCTTGTTGTTCAAACACAGCCCATGCCTTAACAGTATTGACCTTTCCTAATAAAGGTACAATGAAAGCAGTTCCAAAATCGCCTAAGTTGAAATTATCAACCATGTCATTTGTTAAAATAATATAGTTAAAACCATATTCTGTTGTAATCATATGATCATAAACAAATCCTGAGGCTTTTGCTGCAGGCAACGAAATCGTATCCATTTCCTGATTAATTTTCACCCAGTCAAAGTTAAAAGTCATTAATCTAGCAACAATCTCCATCGTTGTTGAACTTGTGCCATACAAAAAACGACCTGTGTCTCCAACTATACCTGCGTACAAATAAGATGCACCTTTATCAGATAGCTTGAGTTCATCTGCAAATTCTTCATAAAAGGCAAATATCATTGCCGAAGTTGAGGAAGCATTTTCAATAACCCAAGTATAATCACCGTATGGTTCATCATTTGGATGATGATCGATTTTGACTAATACCTTACCGTACTCAAATCGCCGATCATCAACTCTTGGTGAATTGGCAGTATCTGTGACAATTACCAAGGCATCATCATATAATTCATTTGGGATTTTTTCCATTTGTCCCATCCAAGCCATACTTGGCACAGTTTTACCAACAACATGTACTTCTTTGTCAGGAAATGATGTTTTTATTAATTCTGCTAAGCCAAATTGTGACCCAAAAGCATCTGGATCTGGCCGTTGATGACGATGAATAATAATTGTATGTGCAGCCTTTATTTGCGCCAAAATTGCTGTTTGCGCTGTCATAAGTAAATCTCTATTCTATTGAAAATTTTTATTATTTGAAAATCATTTATTAATGATAAATTTGAAACGACAATACATGTAAGTATATCAGAAAACAGTGACAACTTCCTAATCATATAAATCTAAGGTAACATTTTCAAATGATAAGGCTGCCAAATTTGTCATAGTTAGTCCTAATAAACGTATTGGTTTTTGATAGCCACCCAACTCATCAAAAATATTTTGAGCCGTACGGTAGAACTCATCTTCATCATTTGGAAAAAAATCTAAATTTGTCGCACGTCGTGTTTCAGTTTGAAAATCATCATCACGTATTTTTAAAACAAGTGTTTTACCATGTCGTTGTTCTTTGATCAATGTTTGTGATAATTGACTTGATAAGTCCCTTAATTCATCTAAGATAGCTTGTTCTGTATCTAAAAATGGCCCATAAGTTTTTTCTTTTCCTAACGATTTACGCTCTCTTTGCCACATAACAGGGCGATCATCAACGCCTCTGATACGTTCATAAAAAATATAACCACTTTTGCCAAATTCATCTGTTAACTCTGTCTGAGTTGCTTCAAACAAATCTCGTCCATTGTGAATACCTAGTGATATCATTTGTTTGGCTGTTTTGACACCAACACCACGAATATCTTCAATCGGTAATTCATCTAAAAATGATCGAACATCTTCCTTTGTAATTATTGTTAAGCCACTTGGTTTATTATGTTCAGACGCTAACTTTGCTAAGAATTTATTGAATGAAATACCTACTGAACTTGTTAAATGCAACTCTTCATAAATTATTTGTTGTAATTCATGAGCTAAATAAACTGGATTCTCAATTTTAGGAATATTTGTTGTGATATCTAAATAAGCCTCATCAAAAGCAACTGGTTCTACTTTATAAGTATAACGTTGAAAAATTTCATGTAATTGTTGTGATACTGCGCGATATTTCGAAAAATTTGGTGTCACAAAAGTTGCCGATGGTGCTAATTTTAAAGCTTCTGCAGAACTCATTGCTGAATGAACACCTAACGCACGTGCAACATAATTGGCAGTTGCAACAACGCCGCGACCACCTGTTTTTCTCGGATCATGTGCTAAAATAAGTGGTATTGATCGATACATCGGATTATCCCGCATTTCAATTTGTGCATAAAATGCATCCATATCAATATGAATAATTTGACGATCTGTATTTAAATGGATTGGTATTTCTAATAGATTAGCCATTATTCACCTCACCTCATTTATTTCTATCTACTAACTATATAAAAAAGCTTATAAAAAAAATCAGAGAAACTTACCAGTTCTAAATTGGACTAGTAAACTTCTCTGAAAAATTTTTATTGCCTAATGTGTCTTGTTTTCGTCATTTTCTGATGATTCACTGTTTTCTGGTTCATCTTCATGTTGTGAATCTTCAGCTGTTGCTTCTTTGACGTCTGATGTTTCAACTGATGTACTTTCTACTTCAGTTTTTGGTGCATTTGCTTCCTTAACCACCTGACGAATAGCCGACAATTCAAATACTAAAATAATACCTTCAGCGTCTAAATCAAATGTGTGTGCCTCTGTATCAACTGATGCAATTTTACCATGTAGTCCACCAATAGTAACAACCTCTGCACCTGCTTGTACGTTATTTATCATTGCTTGTCGCTTTTTTTGCGCCTTTTGTTGCGGACGAATCATAATAAAGTACATTGCGGCAATAAAAACGACTAAGATAAGTATATTTGCATTCATAATAAATTTAACTCCTTAAGTATATTAACTAATTTTAAAATAATCTAGCGTTTGGTTCAAAATAACCATATTTACGTAACGTTTCCTCACGAAATTCAAGTAAACGATCTTCAGCAATTGCCTGACGAACATCTTCCATTAACTTTAACAGGTAACGCAAATTATGCACAGACGCAATCGTCTGTCCATATAATTCGTTCGTTTTGAAAAGATGATGTAGATAAGCTTTTGTAAAGTGCTGTGAACCATAATCTTCAGTTTCAGAGTCAATCAATGAAAAATCGTCTTTGTATTTTGCATTCTTAATAACAACTCGACCATTTGAAGTCATCAATGTTCCCTTACGTCCAATTCTGGTTGGTAGCACACAGTCAAACATATCAATACCACGAATTGAAGCATCAATTAGAGAGTCAGGCGCAGCCACACCCATCAAATAGCGTGGTTTATTTTCAGGTAGTAATGGTACCGTAAAATCAAGTACTCGATTCATTTCTTCCTTAGACTCTCCCACTGACAAACCACCAATTGCATAACCAGGCAAATCTAGTGAAACCAAATCCTGTGCAGACTGCTTCCTGAGTTCACGGAATCCTGCTCCCTGTACAATACCAAATAAAGCTTGATCTTGTTCACGTTTATGAGCTTTTTGAGCTCGTTCTGCCCATCGAGAAGTTCGTTCAACAGAATTTTTGACATAATCATATGTTTCAAAATATGGAATTGCTTCATCAAGTTGCATCATCACATCCGAACCAAGATTATTCTGAATTCGCATAGCAACCTCAGGTGATAAGAACATTTCATCACCATTTAAATGATTTCTAAATGTCACACCGTCTTCTGTAATATGATTGTGATCCGACAATGACCATACTTGAAAACCACCTGAATCTGTTAAAATTGGACCATTCCAATTCATAAATTTATGTAAACCACCAGCTTTTGCAATCAAGTCATCACCAGGTCTTAACCATAAGTGGTATGTATTTGATAAAATAAACTGGGATTTAATTTCTTTTAACTCGCGTGGTGACACACCTTTAACTGTTGCTTGTGTACCTACTGGCATAAACATTGGTGTCATCACTTCGCCATGTGGTGTCGTGATTTTCCCCAATCGCGCACCTGTATGCTTTTCTACATGGAGTAATTCATACTTCACTGCATAATCCGACATATCAAGTATCCTTTCGATCCAATTAGTATTATATATTACTAACTTGTTATCATAAACAAACTAGTATCCATTATATCAGAAACATGTACATCATACTGCTTAGTTTTTTAAATACGTTACGAAATGTTCCTTTTTTTATGAAACGACGATAAACAAAAATAAAAAGTTACCAATTTTTGGTAACTTTTCTAATAAAATTATGTATATCTTTAAAAAAAGATGGACGTTACAGGGTTCGAACCTGTGACCCCCTGCTTGTAAGGCAGGTGCTCTCCCAGCTGAGCTAAACGTCCATATGCATCGCAATGTCCTATCCTCGCAGGAGGCGATCCTCCAACTACTTTCGGCGTAACTGAGCTTAACTGCTGTGTTCGGTATGGGAACAGGTGTGACCTCAATGCCATCATCACGACACGTTTCTAATTGAGTGAACTTAGTTCCCTCAAAACTGAATCATAATTGCTTTTTTGCCTTACACCACTTGCTACTTGGTTAAGTCCTCGAACCATTAGTACTAGTCCGCTCCATGCGTCACCGCACGTCCACTTCTAGCCTATCTACCTCATCATCTTTGAGGGGTCTTACTTCATTACTGAATGGGAAATCTCATCTCGAGGCGAGTTTCACACTTAGATGCTTTCAGCGTTTATCTCATCCGTACATAGCTACTCAGCGATGCTCCTGGCGGAACAACTGATACACCAGTGGTACGTCCACCCCGGTCCTCTCGTACTAAGGGCAGCTCCTCTCAAATTTCCTACGCCCGCGACGGATAGGGACCGAACTGTCTCACGACGTTCTGAACCCAGCTCGCGTACCGCTTTAATGGGCGAACAGCCCAACCCTTGGGACCGACTACAGCCCCAGGATGCGATGAGCCGACATCGAGGTGCCAAACCTCCCCGTCGATGTGGACTCTTGGGGGAGATAAGCCTGTTATCCCCAGGGTAGCTTTTGTCCGTTGAGCGATGGCCCTTCCATGCGGAACCACCGGATCACTAAGCCCTACTTTCGTACCTGCTCGACTGGTAAGTCTCACAGTCAAGCTCCCTTGTGCCTTTACACTCTGCGAATGATTTCCAACCATTCTGAGGGAACCTTTGGGCGCCTCCGTTACCTTTTAGGAGGCGACCGCCCCAGTCAAACTGCCTGCCAGACACTGTCTTCCACCACGCTTAGTGGTGTGAGTTAGAGTGTTCATACAACGAGGGTAGTATCCCACGTTTGCCTCCATCGAAACTAGCGTCCCGATTTCTACGGCTCCTACCTATGCTGTACAAGCTGCACAAACACTCAATATCAAGCTACAGTAAAGCTCCATGGGGTCTTTCCGTCCTGTCGCGGGTAACCCGCATCTTCACGGGTCTTTAAATTTCACCGAGTCTCTCGTTGAGACAGCGCCCAGATCGTTACGCCTTTCGTGCGGGTCGGAACTTACCCGACAAGGAATTTCGCTACCTTAGGACCGTTATAGTTACGGCCGCCGTTTACTGGGGCTTCAATTCGTACCTTCGCCGAAGCTAAGCACTCCTTTTAACCTTCCAGCACCGGGCAGGCGTCAGCCCCTATACGTCATCTTACGATTTTGCAGAAACCTGTGTTTTTGATAAACAGTCGCCTGGGCCTATTCACTGCGGCTCAGCTTGCGCTGAGCACCCCTTCTCCCGAAGTTACGGGGTCATTTTGCCGAGTTCCTTAACGAGAGTTCACTCGCTCACCTTAGGATGCTCTCCTCGACTACCTGTGTCGGTTTGCGGTACGGGCAGGTAAACACTAACTAGAAGCTTTTCTCGGCAGCGTGACATCACAGACTTCCCTACTTGATTTCGGTCCTCATCACAACTTGTCCTTATGACAGCAAGCATTTGACTCACTCTCAGACTTATTGCTTGACCCAGCTTTTCCAACTGCTGGGTTCTGTTAGCCTTCTGCGTCCCTCCATTGTTCAAACATGTTCACCTGGTACAGGAATCTCAACCTGTTAGCCATCGACTACGCCTTTCGGCCTCGCCTTAGGTCCCGACTAACCCTGGGAGGACGAGCCTTCCCCAGGAAACCTTAGTCATACGGTGGACAGGATTCTCACCTGTCTTTCGCTACTCATACCGGCATTCTCACTTCTAAGCGCTCCACCAGTCCTCACGGTCTGACTTCATCGCCCTTAGAACGCTCTCCTATCGCGCCACTAATGTGGCACCCGTAGTTTCGGTGGTGTGTTTAGCCCCGGTACATTTTCGGCGCAGAATCACTCGACTAGTGAGCTATTACGCACTCTTTAAATGGTGGCTGCTTCTGAGCCAACATCCTAGTTGTCTATGCAACTTCACATCCTTTTCCACTTAACACACACTTAGGGACCTTAACTGACGATCTGGGCTGTTCCCCTTTCGACAATGGATCTTATCACTCACTGTCTGACTCCCGGACATACGTGATTGGCATTCGGAGTTTATCTTAATTTAGTAACCCGAGATGGGCCCCGCACCAAAACAGTGCTCTACCTCCAACACGCTATCTTCCGAGGCTAGCCCTAAAGCTATTTCGGAGAGAACCAGCTATCTCCAAGTTCGATTGGAATTTCACCGCTACCCACACCTCATCCCAACATTTTTCAACATGTACGGGTTCGGGCCTCCAGTGCGTTTTACCGCACCTTCACCCTGGACATGGGTAGGTCACCTGGTTTCGGGTCTACAACAACATACTCGAACGCCCATTTCAGACTCGCTTTCGCTACGGCTCCGGTCTTTCCACCTTAACCTTGCATGTTATCGTAACTCGCCGGTTCATTCTACAAAAGGCACGCTATCACCCATTAACGGGCTCTAACTTGTTGTAGGCACATGGTTTCAGGAACTTTTTCACTCCCCTTCCGGGGTGCTTTTCACCTTTCCCTCACGGTACTGGTTCACTATCGGTCACTAGGGAGTATTTAGCCTTACGAGATGGTCCTCGCAGTTTCCGACCGGATTTCACGTGTCCGGCCGTACTCAGGATCCTACACGGGAGTTTGCTTACTTTCGCATACGGGGCTATCACCCTGTTTCGCTCAGCTTCCCAGCTGCTTCTGCTAATAAACAAATTTGTAACTCCACAACGGTAGTCCTACAACCCCAGTGTGCAAGCACACTGGTTTGGGCTTCTCCGCGTTCGCTCGCCGCTACTGACGGAATCGATTTTTCTTTCTTCTCCTGTTGCTAATGAGATGTTTCAGTTCACAACGTCTACCTTCGTTCAACTATGTATTCATTGAACGATAACTTGCATCACAAGTTGGGTTCCCCCATTCGGAAATCCCCGGATCATAGCTTACTTACAGCTCCCCGAGGCATATCGGTGTTAGTCCCGTCCTTCATCGGCTCCTAGTGCCAAGGCATTCACCATGCGCCCTTAATAACTTAACCGATCAACTCTCGTTGATGATTTCGTTTGAGTATTGTGACTCAATGGTCACAAGCGATTTTAAACTGATTTAAAAAACTCAAAAAATTACGCGGTGTATTTTTTCGGCTCAATTTAATTGATTAATATCAATTGAAATGAATTTAAAAAATTTACAATTATGATTCAGTTTTCAAAGAACTAATAAGCAACCGTTTGGTTGCAATGGAGAATATCGGGATCGAACCGATGACCTCCTGCTTGCAAAGCAGGCGCTCTCCCAGCTGAGCTAATTCCCCATATTTGAATGTTAACCACTCAAAACTAAATATCGTTTCGTTGACTGTGTAGGTTTCCGATTTTCCTTAGAAAGGAGGTGATCCAGCCGCAGGTTCTCCTACGGCTACCTTGTTACGACTTCACCCTAATCATCTGTCCCACCTTAGACGGCTGGCTCCTAAAAGGTTACCCCACCGGCTTTGGGTGTTACAAACTCTCATGGTGTGACGGGCGGTGTGTACAAGACCCGGGAACGTATTCACCGCGGCGTGCTGATCCGCGATTACTAGCGATTCCGACTTCATGTAGGCGAGTTGCAGCCTACAATCCGAACTGAGACATACTTTAAGAGATTAGCGCACCCTCGCGGGTTGGCGACTCGTTGTATATGCCATTGTAGCACGTGTGTAGCCCAGGTCATAAGGGGCATGATGATTTGACGTCATCCCCACCTTCCTCCGGTTTGTCACCGGCAGTCTCACTAGAGTGCCCAACTGAATGCTGGCAACTAATAATAAGGGTTGCGCTCGTTGCGGGACTTAACCCAACATCTCACGACACGAGCTGACGACAACCATGCACCACCTGTCACCTTGTCCCCGAAGGGAACATCCTATTTCTAGGATTAGCAAGGGATGTCAAGACCTGGTAAGGTTCTTCGCGTTGCTTCGAATTAAACCACATGCTCCACCGCTTGTGCGGGTCCCCGTCAATTCCTTTGAGTTTCAACCTTGCGGTCGTACTCCCCAGGCGGAGTGCTTAATGCGTTAGCTACGACACTCAAGGGCGGAAACCCTCGAACATCTAGCACTCATCGTTTACGGTGTGGACTACCAGGGTATCTAATCCTGTTTGCTACCCACACTTTCGAGCCTCAACGTCAGTTACAGTCCAGAAAGCCGCCTTCGCCACTGGTGTTCTTCCATATATCTACGCATTTCACCGCTACACATGGAGTTCCACTTTCCTCTACTGCACTCAAGTCATCCAGTTTCCAAAGCCATTCCTCAGTTGAGCTGAGGGCTTTCACTTCAGACTTAAATAACCGTCTGCGCTCGCTTTACGCCCAATAAATCCGGATAACGCTTGGAACATACGTATTACCGCGGCTGCTGGCACGTATTTAGCCGTTCCTTTCTGGTAAGATACCGTCACACACTGAACAGTTACTCTCAGTGCCGTTCTTCTCTTATAACAGTGTTTTACGAGCCGAAACCCTTCATCACACACGCGGCGTTGCTCCATCAGGCTTGCGCCCATTGTGGAAGATTCCCTACTGCTGCCTCCCGTAGGAGTATGGGCCGTGTCTCAGTCCCATTGTGGCCGATCAGTCTCTCAACTCGGCTATGCATCATGGCCTTGGTAAGCCTTTACCTTACCAACTAGCTAATGCACCGCGGGTCCATCTCTTAGTGATAGCAGAACCATCTTTCAACCAACAACCATGCGGTTGTTGGTATTATACGGTATTAGCACTTGTTTCCAAATGTTATCCCCTGCTAAGAGGTAGGTTACCCACGTGTTACTCACCCGTTCGCCACTCTTTGTCAGATAAAATCAAATCTGAGCAAGCTCGTCATTTCATTTAAAGACAAAGCGTTCGACTTGCATGTATTAGGCACGCCGCCAGCGTTCATCCTGAGCCAGGATCAAACTCTCATTTTAAAAGTTTGAGTATCACTCAATTGTTGTTATTTGTTTAACAGAAGTTAAACGAATTTATTAGCGAATTGACTTCGCAAATGTTTTTGTATCAAGCAAATTGCTTGATGACCCTACACATTTGTTTCATCGAAACGATATTCAGTTTTCAATGATCAACATCACATCAACAAAGATGTTAAGCGGACGACGGGAATCGAACCCGCATTCCCAGCTTGGAAGGCTGGAGCACTAGCCATTGTACTACATCCGCAAAGCGCTTATTTATCAGCAACAATATATATAATACACATATCACTAAATAAAGTCAACACTTTTATCACGCAACTAGTATCACTTCTAATAAAGAATAAATGCTATCAGTACTAATGATGGATAAACATTGCATCCCCAAAACTAAAGAAACGATATTTTTCTGCCACAGCATGCTTATAAGCATTCAAAATATTATCACGACCAGTAAATGCGGCAACCAACATCACTAATGTTGATTTAGGTAAATGAAAATTCGTAATAAATGCATCAACAACCCGCCATTCAAAACCTGGTTTAATAAATATATCTGTCCAGCCAGAATCAGCATGTAATTCACCATCAAACTTTGCACCAATTGTTTCAAGTGTTCGAATTGATGTGGTTCCTGTTGCAACAACACGACCGCCATTTGCACGTACTTCGTTCAACGTTTGTGCTGCTTCCTCACTTAATTGATAAAATTCAGAGTGCATCTTATGATCATCAATATTATCCTCCTCAACCGGTCTAAAAGTTCCTAAACCAACATGGAGCGTCAATTCTACTAACTTGATACCTTTATCAGCTACTTTTTGTAACAATTCTGGTGTCCAATGTAAGCCGGCAGTCGGTGCAGCTGCAGAACCATTAACTTTTGAATAAACCGTTTGATAACGTTCTTGATCTTCAAGTTTCTCTTTAATATAAGGAGGTAATGGCATTTCTCCAAGTTCTTCTAAAATTTCTAAAAAAATACCATCATAATGAAAAGCAATCATTCGACCACCATGTTCGAGTTCCTCAATAACTTCAGCTGTTAATTTACCATCTCCGAAAACAATTTTCTGTCCAACCGGATATTTACGAGCTGGTTTAACCAACGTCTCCCAAACATCACCATGATCTTGACGCAATAGCAATACTTCAACGTGTCCGCCTGTTTCAGGACGTACACCGTATAATCTTGCTGGTAAAACACGCGAATTATTCATCACCAAAGCATCCCCTGGATTTAAATAATCAATAATGTCATAAAAATGACGATCATGCATTTCACCTGTATCAGCATTCAATTCCAATAAACGAGAGCCATCTCGTTTTTCCAATGGTGTTTGTGCAATTAATTCATGTGGTAAATTATAATCAAAATCATTCAAACTATTGTATGTTTCCGTCATTTATTATACTCCTAACTACTTTTTATCAGGTAAAGGCAAGTGTAAATGTTCATATGCTGCTAATGTGACAACTCGTCCTCGCGGTGTACGTTGTAAAAAACCAATTTGTAGCAAATAAGGTTCGTACACTGATTCAATGGTATCAACTTCTTCACCTATATTTGCTGCAATTGTATTGACGCCAACGGGTCCACCTTGATAAAAATTAATCATCGTTTCTAAAATTTTATGATCAACTTCATCCAGGCCCTGACTATCTATTTGTAATAATGCTAATGAAAAATTGACCATTTCATCATTAATCGTTTGCAAGCCTTTAACCGTTGTAAAATCACGAACACGTCTTAACAAACGATTTGCAATTCTAGGCGTCCCTCGAGAACGCCTTGCTAATTCAAATGCGCCTTCGTCAGCAATTTCAATATTAAAAATATTAGCCGATCGCTTAATAATCGTTGCTAATTCCTCCGCTGTATAATACGCCATATGCTCAACGATGCCAAAACGATCCCGTAAAGGTTGCGATAACATACCGGCTCGTGTGGTCGCACCAATTAGCGTAAACGGTGGTAAGGGAAAATGGATGGGATGAGCAGTTGGACCCTCACCAGCGATGATATCCACATAAAAATCTTCCATAGCTGAATAAAGCATTTCTTCAACTTGTTTTGGCATTCGGTGTATTTCATCGATAAATAAAACATCACCAGGTGCTAATTCATTTAATAACGCTAATAAATCGCCTGATTTTTCTATAGCTGGTCCAGAGGTCGTTCGTAATCCAACACCCATCTCATTAGCCACAACCATCGCTAAAGTTGTTTTCCCTAATCCAGGAGGCCCATAAAGTAACATATGGTCTAACGGTTCCGAACGTTGCTTTGCTGCTTCAATATAAACATGTAATCTTTGTTTTAAGTCTTCTTGACCAATGTATTGTTGCAATGTACTAGGACGTAGTGTTTGCTCTATTGACTGTTCACCAGTGTCAGTATGCATATCATGTAAAACATCCTCTGCCATCTAATCTCCTCCAATCTATTGCAGTAATTTCAAACCAGCACTCACATATGCCGCAGTCGTTAGATTTTCTTTCTTTGATAGTGCCTTCTCCACACGTTTAATCTCTTTTTTTGCATAGCCCAACGCTTCAAGGGCTAGCAGTGCATCCACTAATGCTGGATTTGTTAAATCTGTTTGTATAGGCTTAGGATCACTGGTTGGCGCTGTTAAATCTGTCAATTTATTTTGTAAATCTAAAATAATTTGCTGTGCTGTTTTCTTACCAATGCCTGGAAACTTGGTCAAAAAGCCAACATCATTTTGCATAATCGCATTTACTAACCCAGTATGATCACTGTTGGCTAATATTGCTAACGCTGATTTTGGACCAATGCCTGAAACATTTAACAATTTTTGAAACAAGTTCTTATCGGCTTTATCCAAAAAGCCATACAATGCTTGATCATTATCACGAATAATCTGTTCAACATAAACTGTCATTGTGCTATTCAATGCAAATGCATATGGATTAGCGACTAAGACACGATAACCAATACCCTGTATATCAACAACAATATAAGTTGGTAAAATTGCTGTAATTGTCCCCTTTAGATATTCGTACATATTTATCTCCCATTCTCTAAATCACTTTTCTATTATAACAGAAAAAATTAACTCATCTGATAATCCCACAATGACAATATGTGATTTTTTTTACAATAAAATTCACAATTTATTCATATTTTGGCTTTATGATAACCATATCGACTTAAAGATAGGTTGTGAGTAAGCCTACACTCATAACTTGGTCGTTTCGTCACCCACATGGCGAAGAGTTTTTACTTTCCTAGTAAATCTACTCAATTAACATATCTCTTATTAAACCTACAACAAGAAGGGACTGGTTCTAACCAGTCCTTTTTTGTTGTCTTTTAGTTTCTTTTAAAGCATGACACTATCCTAATAGATTTATAACGTGCACGAATATTATAAAACGAGTAAAATGAATACTTATAAAAAACAAATTAGTGGGAGACAAATATGTTAAAACAAAAATTGTCAGAATTACCGACTTGGCAACGCAATCTTTTCGTCCTTTGGTTCGGTGTATTCATGACTGGCATTGGTTTTAGTGAAGTCATGCCCTTTTTGTCCCTATATGTGGATACCCTGGGAGATTTCACAAAAAATCAATTAACTTTTTATAGTGGGTTGGCATTTTCAATCACATTTTTGATGACAGCTATTATTTCACCATTTTGGGGGAAATTAGCTGATAGCCGCGGTCGTAAACTTATGTTGTTAAGAGCTTCATTAGGTATGGCTATTGTCTTCTTCTTTATGGGCGCTGCACAAAATATTTGGCAACTTGTATTTTTACGTGCATTACAAGGTTTATTTGGTGGTTTTATCTCAAATGCTAACGCCATGATTGCCACACAAACCCCAAAAGAACAATCAGGTTATGCTTTAGGCATGCTGGTGACTGGTGTCACAGGTGGTCAACTACTAGGTCCTTTTATTGGTGGTGTTTTAGCATCAATTGTTAGTTACCGAATTTCCTTCATTATCACTGGTGTTATTTTTGTTCTTGTATTTATTCTTGTCTTTACATTAGTCAAAGAAGAATTTACACCTATTACTCGTGGTAAGTCACTCACCCGTAAAGAAATTTTCAAACAATTAAAATACCCCAAACTAACAATAGGTCTTTTTTTAACAACTTTCATTATTCAAATTGTCAATCAGTCGATTGGTCCTATTGTCGCTCTCTTTGTTCGCGAATTAAATCATGGTGCTGGTAGTACGACTCTATGGGCTGGTGTTGTTGCAGCTATGCCAGGTATTGCAACCATGCTAGCAGCACCAAGATTTGGCCAACTTGGTGATCGAATCGGTACCCATCGTATTATGCTAATTGGTTTTATTTTGGCTTTTGTTTTTATGCTACCAACCGGTTTCGTGACCGCTGTCTGGCAACTAGCTGTCTTACGTTTTATGATCGGTATCTCAGATGCAACAATGTTACCGGCTGTACAAACGCTCTTAACTAAGACCACACCAACACAAATTACATCACGTATCTTTGCCTATAATCAATCGTTCCAATCACTTGGGTCTGTCGTTGGACCAGTTATGGGAACTGTTGTTGCGATGTTCTTTGATTATCGTGGTATCTTTATTGCTAGTGCTTTACTAATCGTTCTCAATGCTGGTCTATTCTTTTATCGCACGAAATCATTAAAAAACGATGATTCACTTAATCTGTAAAAAAACTCAATATCGCCTCCAAGATGTCCAAAATTGACATTGTATGTGAGACGATATTGAGTTTTTTTAATCGATATTAATGCGTCTAATCACATGATATAGCGTTAACAAGGCAAATTGTAAAGCACCAAATGACACAACAAAAACAAGGCTATGCATTGAAATTGAGGCAATAAATAACGTCAATACTTTGTGTGGATTGCTAATAATTTCCCACGAATTTATTCGTAAAAATCGACCTAAATAGATACCATATGCAGATAAAATGGACAACACAATGTAAAAAATAACTGTCCAAATAGCAGATAATTTTTTACAATATATTTTTGCAATGGTATGTGCTGCAGATAAACCAAATAACAACCCCATTAAAACACCTACTGCTAAGATAGCATAATTAAAAAACTGGGTTTCTGTCATCAAACCTGTCCCAATCGATGATAAATGACTAAAATCAGTTACCATGTACATGGCATTTGGGAAAAAGACCAACCACACAATGGATAATATTATTTGTAACAGACGATGCCCCTGTAACTTTCGAATGACTATTGCTAAGTCAAACGGAATCAATGCTAAAAATAAATTCCAAATTAAAAAATTATAATTAGTTGGTACTAACCAAATAACGATTACCAAACAAATCGCAATTAAATGTACCCGTAAAATATCTTTTTTCATTTTTCTTCCAATACGATATGACTCATGAATTCAAAAGTCATTTTACATTGCTCCAACTAAATGCACCTTAAAATAAACTTATTTCAAAGTTTCCGTACGTGCATTAACAGTTTGCTGATAGGGTATTTCATACCAATTAACTTCACCCACCGTGATTTTAATTTGACCTGCCATTTCGTTTATCACTGCTTGTTGAAATAACGCCATTTTATCATCAGCAACAGCTGTTTTAATTGTCACAGCTGTTCCATAGCTTGTATCAATGATCTGATATTGCTGTTGTTCTAACCAATATTTTAAAGGTTCGTATTGTTTATACGTTATTTGTAAATTAACCTCATGCCGTTGAATCCGTTCAATTAAGCCACTTGCTTCAACGCCACCAACAACCGTTCCTGCATAGACTCTGACCAAACCACCGGCGCCTAGTTTTATTCCCCCAAAGTAACGTGTCACCACCACAGCGACATCACGAACTGCGTTATTTTTTAAGACCTCTAACATTGGTACACCAGCTGTACCAGCAGGTTCACCATTATCTGAATAACGCTGAATTTCATTTCGATTTCCTAAAATATAGGCCCAGACATTATGAGTTGCTTTATGATGCATTTGACTAACGTCTGCAATAAATTGCTGCGCTTCTTGTTCGTTTGATACGCGCGCTATATTCACAATAAACCGTGATTTTTTAATCACTTGTTCCCAGGTTACTTGTTTCTCTGCAATGGTAATGTATCTACCCAACTCACTAACATGTTCAACTTGGTTACCTGCCACGATACTTTCTCCTTTTCAATAATTTATAAAATATTAGTACTTGAAAATACCAAAAAGGTCATTAACCTAACCATTTAGAATTGGTAGATTAACGGCCTTGCTGTAACAATTAAAAAATTGTTAGTCATTATTCTTCATACTCAAATTGGAAATCCAAAATTTGGACAATGTCACCATTTTTGGCACCCGCCGTATACAACGCCTCATCAACACCCATAAATCTAATTTGTCGGGCAAAGCGCATTAATGATTCTGTATAATTAGTATTTGTCCGCTTAAATAAACGTTCAATTTCGTTACCAGACAATATCCAAACACCATCTTCATCTCTTGTTAGCTCAAATGGTTGTTCCCGATTTTCAAACTCATAGTTAACTTGTTCATCATCTGTATCTACCATGCCCTTTGGTACGAAGATAGGCGTTTCATCAAGTAAATCAGCTGTCCGACGTAATAACGGTTCCAGTCCTTCACGTGATAATGATGAAATTGGCATAATTTCAATATCATCTGGTACATGAACATCTTTGTGTAATTGTTCTTTAAACATCTCAAGAGCTGTTTGTGCATCTGGCATATCCATCTTCGTTGGTACAATAATTTGTGGTCGTTCAAGCAGTGCTGGATCATACGCTGCTAATTCTTGATTGATTTTTAAATAATTATCATAAGGATCTTGTTCAGGATCAACACCTGACATATCAATCATGTGTAATATGACACGTGTTCGCTCAACGTGACGTAAAAATTGAATTCCTAAACCAACACCTTCAGACGCACCTTCAATAAGTCCCGGTAAATCAGCCATTACAAAATCACGACCATCTTCTAAACGGACCATACCCAGATTTGGCACTAAAGTCGTAAAATGATATGCTGCAACTTTAGGCTTTGCTGCAGTGACAACTGATAACAGTGTTGACTTGCCAACAGATGGGAAACCTACAAGCCCTACATCTGCCAATACACGAAGCTCCAAAGCAATATCCAATTCCTCACCAGGCTCACCATTTTCAGCAATTTCTGGTGCTGGATTTTTTGATGAAGCAAAGCGAATATTACCACGGCCACCACGACCACCTTTAGCAATGACCAACCGCTGTCCCTTTTCAGTTAAATCACCAATCACTTGACCAGTTTCAGCATTCGTAATCGTTGTCCCCTGTGGCACTCTGATAATTAAATCTTCCGCAGACTTACCAGTCATTCCTTTGGTTGCACCATTGCCACCAACTTTTGCCTTGAAATGACGCTTGTAACGGAAATCCATCAAAGTACGTAGCCCTTCATCAACAACCATGACAACTGAACCACCGTGACCGCCGTCACCACCAAACGGTCCACCCATATTAATATATTTTTCATGACGGAATGACACCGCGCCATCGCCACCTTTTCCTGCTTTTACAAAAATTTTTACTTGGTCGACAAACGCCATCGTTTATGACCTCACTTTCTTTATAGCTTTACTCTAGCCAACTGTAAACTGTCGAATTACATTTTACAGCACTTTCTAATGTTTGACTACCATTACTCATCATGATGTTGCATTGCTGCCAATGAAATCTTAATATTGTTTGCAACTTTTTCAGATATCCCCAGTTGTTTTAATTCTGTAATCGACGCTTGTGCCATCTTACTCATTGACCCATATTTCGATAATAATTTTTGTCTTGTTTTCGGACCAACACCAGCAATGCCATCTAAACGTGAACCTAATGAACTTTTTGAATGCAACTGACGGTGAAAAGTAATGACAAAACGATGCACTTCATCTTGAATTCGCTGTAGCAAATAAAACCCTTGTGAATTGGGATCTAAATGTACATGAGTTGCACCTTCTTCTTGTAACAAATCAGCAGTTTTATGTTGTTCATTCTTAACCATTGCTGCTACCGGAATGTTCAATCCTAATTCATCTTCAATAACTTCTTTTGCTGCATTTAATTGGATGACACCACCATCCATTAAAATAAGATCTGGTAGTTCACCGTGCTCTTTTAGTAATCGCGAGTAACGTCGTCGAATAACTTCCATAGTCTCTGCTCGCTCATCCGCATGTGCAACTGTTTTATTTTTGTATTTACGATATTTATTCTTATTTGGTAGACCATCTTCAAAAACAACCATTGCAGATACCATATCCGCTCCCTGTAAATGAGAATGATCAAATGCCTCAATACGATGAATTTTTGGAATGGCTAAAGCATCAGCTATCTCTTGCATTGCCCCACTTGTTTTGGATTCATTCATCTCTAATAATCGAAATTTTTCACCTAAAACAATTTTGGCATTTTTACCTGCCAATTCTAGTAATGCCTTTTTTTCACCCCGTTGTGGTGTCCGCACAGGTATTTGCAAAACCTCAGCAATTACTTTTTTATCAACACCACTAGGTACTA
Source organism: Weissella sp. ESL1177 (assembly GCF_058107185.1). Taxonomy (NCBI): domain Bacteria; kingdom Bacillati; phylum Bacillota; class Bacilli; order Lactobacillales; family Lactobacillaceae; genus Weissella; species Weissella sp. ESL1177. The sequence continues at coordinate 1,042,850 of NZ_CM176591.1, forward strand.
AAATCTCTTTTGGCAATACTGCATTTCGCCGATTATAAAATTGTAAGATAAAACTTGTTAATTCTTCTTCAGCTGACGCAACAATCGCAAATAACCGTTTTTCACGTTTCATTAAACGTGCTTGTCTAATAAAGAAAACCTGAACAGATAACCAGCCTTTATCCATATAGAAATTGAATATATCACGAGGTGTACCATCACGTGATATAATTTTTTGCTTTTCAACAGTTGCTTCAATAAACTTTAACTGATCCCGTAAATCTGCGGCCCGTTCATAAGCCATGTTTGCGGCAGCTTCATTCATTTTTTTCTGAAGCATTTTTATCACAGCTTTTGTATCACCATCTAAAAATCGTTTAATCTTTTTGATCTGTGCATCATACGTTGCAACCGGTACTTCCTGATAGCAAGCCCCTAAGCATTGACCAATATTTGCGTACAGACAAGGTCGCCCTTGATAACCATGACAACGACGCAAAGGGTATACTTTTTGTAAAAAATGTAATGTCTCCTGTGCCGCATAAACGTTAGGATAAGGACCAAAATAATGTCCACCATCATCTACAACTTCATTGGCTAATAAAATCTGTGGATCTCGTTCTGCCGTAATTTTAATGTACGGATAACCTGTGCCCCGCTTTAAACGAATATTGTAATAGGGTTGATATTTTTGTATTAAGGTAATTTCTAATAATAAGGATTCCTTTTCCGAACTTGTCACAATAAAATCAAAATCTGCAATATTTTCTACTAACTGAGCTGTTTTTCCTGTATGCTCGCTCTTAAAATAAGAACGCACTCTATTTTTTAAATTTTTGGCTTTACCAACATAAATAATCTTGCCGTTCTTATCTTTCATTTGATAAGAACCTGGTAAATCTGGCAGTAAAGCCAATTTTTGTTCAATATGTTCTGATGCCATCAATACGCCTTTCTTAACTCTTAGCTGACAATCGATGTCTGTCTAATGACATTTGGTCGTTTAACCATACTTTAACAAAACATGCTATAATAATGCTAATTATTAATTAGGAGGTCCTTTACATGCCATTACAAACAAAAAGAAATGACGAATTATCTCGTCAAATTGACGAAGTGTTTGACATTCCTGATTTGAAAGATAAAGACAAAGATCGTTTTCTTGGAAAAAGTAACAGTGCAAAAAATAACAAGTAATTTTATAAATGACTAGTACAAAAATATTGTCCTAGGTAAAAACGAATCGTCAATTGACCATCTAAAATAGTCAATTGACGATCTTTTTATATCTAAAAGAACTAAAAATATACTTGATAATAACCATAAGAGACGTCAATTTTTAATCTGCTACTGTTCACATTTTTCCTAATCACCTATACATCATAACAACCTCATGCTACTTTCACAATAGCATGAGGTTGTCACCCTTATTAGTCTTCAAATTTTTTTTTACTGAATAGTCCCTTAAGGCTCAACAATGCAGCTTTCGTAATATTACCATCAGTGTAAGTAAGGACATTTTGCTTATAAACACGTAACCCATACTTCGCTAAAAATACCAATACAACTAATTCCAATCCCAATGCAATCAATGCATCAGTTAAGTTTGCGTATTGCAAACCTAAACGTGCAGGCATCAACGTTTGTGAGATGAAGGGTACATAAGACAAAATATTAATTAGCATATTATGTGGTTGACCTTCCAATATAAAAGTTAAGATATAGCCAATCATTGCAACATAAGTGATTGGTGATACGGCCTGTTGTACTTGACTCAAATCGTTAATCATTGCCGCAATAATAGCTGTTAAAATCATATGCAAGAAAATACCCACGATTGCTAATAAGCCAGCCATTATTGCAAAATTAACATCAACACCCGTTAACATTTTTTCGGTTGTCTTTAAGTATTTATTATCTGGCATAAATAGTGCCACACCGCCTGCTGCAATAATGTACACCAAACCGTGTGTCACTGCCAGTGCAGCCACACCCAATAATTTGCCAAAAAATTGAACGCCTGGTGAAGTAACTGCCAGAAGAATTTCCATTATTCGTGATGACTTTTCATTAGCAATTTCTTGTGCAATTATGCCGACATAGGCTGTTAGGAAAATAAAAATAAAAATTCCCAAACCAGCTGCTAGCATGCTATTTGCCATATTTGACGACGACCCACCAGCAGCAGATTTACCATTATGGCTATAGATAGTTGACTGAAATTTTGATGGTTGGACTAAGCGTTGCAATTGCGCTGTACTTAAATTTAATTTGGCAGCTTGCATCACCATTTGATACTGATTTAGATTTGTTTTCAAAGCATCCTCAGATAAAGATTCCGCATTGGCTGACATTGTCAAATGATAGTGGTCATTATTTGACGTTAAATAACCGTCAATTTTGTCATTTTTTAATAATTGTTTCGCTTCCTTTTCCGTTGCCAAATTTTTATATTTCGCACCAACAGACTTATCTTTTTTCAAGTAGGTTGCTAACGTCGTATTATGAACAACAGCTACGGTTGGCTTTTCATGACTTTGTGTTGCATTCATGATAAACACAATACCTGCAATGACCAACAGAATAATGATTGGTGCTAAAACAACTGACCAAAAGCCAAATGTTTTTAAGCGATTTAAATAAGTTTGACGCGCAACTAAAAATAATTGATGATTATTCATTTGATTCACCTCCAATTACCTCACGTCGAAAAATTTCATCTAATGTTGGGGGCTGTTGGGCAAAAACCGGCACGTATCCATCTTGAGCAACCAATTTAAACACATCCTTGCCAACTTCTTCTCGAGCCAACTTTAATTGCCGTCCATGTCCTGTTTTCTTTAATGTAACAACACCTGGAATCGCCAATAAATCATGATCACTAACTGTTGACTCTATATAAAGCTCACTACGTCCAAATGACTCTCTAATTTTAGTCAGATTACCACTTAAAACTGTTTTCCCATGTTTAAGCATCAATAATTCATCTGACAATTTTTCAACACCACTCATGTTATGTGAACTAAAAATAATCATTGCACCGTTTTGCTTCAAACGTAAAATTTCATTCATCATTAATTGTGCATTAACGGGATCGAGTCCTGTGAATGGTTCATCTAAAATTAACAATGATGGTTCTGTAATGACAGTTGCGATGAGTTGGACCTTTTGTGCATTTCCTTTCGAAAGACTTTGTACTTTGTCTGAAGTCTTTCCAACTACATCAAGTTGTTTCATCCAATATTTTAATTTTTCTTTCGCTTCACTTTTGGCCATGCCGTGTAATTCGGCAAAATAAAGAACTTGCTGTTCAATGGTTAATTTTTGATATAATCCTCGTTCTTCAGGTAAAAAACCAATATTTTGTTTATCTCGACTTGTGATGTTATGACCATCCCACAAGATTGTCCCTTCAGTTGGCTTGATAAAGTCCAACATCATACGAAATGTTGTCGTTTTACCAGCACCATTTTGACCGATTAAACCAACAACGTGTCCTGGTATTAATGTCATATTCATATGGTCTACAGCGACTTTGTCACCAAATTTTTTTATTAAATTCTTCAATTCAATCATCAACCAACCTCCTTTGTTTCATTGCCCTTTTTTATTTATCAGTCGCTAATGTTGATAGAATAACATATTTCAAGCGATAATATGGCCATCTAATGCAAATGCCTCTTCGGTGCAATACTTTATTAAAAAAGTCGGAAATTCCCAAATAAACAGGAAACTCCGACAATCATCCAGTAAAGACCCTCAAGCTAATCTTTTTCTATCACCATTACTGTTACTGTGCATTTTTCTTAAAACGATCCATCATTTCTGGTGTAAACTTTAATTCACGTGGCTTTGACCCATTTGCAGGTCCGATTAAACCACGGTCTTCTAGTGAATCAATGATCCGACCAGCTCGATTATAACCCATACCAAAATGACGTTGTATAGATGAGGTTGAGGCACCGCCTGCTCTGAGAATAAACTCTAACACGTCATCCCATTTTTCATCTAATTCATCAGCGCCAGAATGACTACCATTTTCTAAGGCTTGTACTTCATCATCAGACACTGACATTGACTCATCATATTGTGCACTACCTTGTTGTTTAATAAAATCAGTAATCGCTGCCACATCATCATCCGAAATAAACGCTCCTTGAACACGTTGCGGACCATTAGAACCAATTGGTGAAAATAACATATCACCACGACCTAATAGTTTTTCAGCACCATTACTGTCTAAAATTGTTCGTGAATCAACCCCTGAAGAAACAGCAAAAGCCATCCGTGAAGGCACATTCGCTTTAATTAATCCTGTAATGATATCAACTGACGGCCGTTGCGTGGCAACAATCATATGAATACCCGCTGCACGACCAAGTTGTGCAATACGTACAATGGCATTCTCAACATCTCCAGACACAGAAGACGTCATCATCAAATCAGCCAACTCATCAATGATAACAACCAAATAAGGCATTTTTTGTGACACCACACCCTTATCTGTTTCATCACGTTTAGCAACTAACTTATTATAACCGTCAATATTTCGAACACCTTCTTCTGCCAATAATTTAAAGCGGCGATCCATCTCAGCAACCACTTTTTTCAAGCCTAAAGCTGCCTTTTTAGGATCTGAAACAACTGGTGTAATTAAGTGTGGAATGTCATTATAAACTGATAATTCAACTTTTTTCGGATCCACTAACATCAATCTAACTTGCGATGGTTTCGCCTGTAACAAAATAGAAGCTAAAATACCATTAATTGCAACTGATTTTCCAGATCCAGTTGACCCAGCAATTAACAAATGTGGCATTTTTGTTAAATCAACTTTAACAACACCACTTGTGACACCACGGCCAATAGGTACAACAAGTGGTTTTTCGGTATCAATTCCTGCTTCCTCAACCATATCTCTGAACCCAACAGTGGCTTGTTGATCGTTTGCAACTTCAATACCAACCACATTTTTACCTGGTATTGGCGCTTCAATACGTAACGATTTTGCTGCTAAAGCAAGTGCCAAATCATCAGCCAAATTTTGAATTTTAGAAACTTTGACACCCACTGCTGGCTTAATTTCGTATTGCGTAACTGTTGGCCCTAATACTACCTTTTCAACAGTCGCATTAATTTTAAAGCTCTGCAATGTTTGATGTAAAATTCTAGCTTTTTCACTAAGGGCATCACGTTCCTGTGACTGATCAGTTGAACCAATATGTTGCAACAATTGTGTCGTTGGTAACTGATAATGCTTATCCTCAACAATCGTACCCAAACCACTCGCATCAACATCTGGCGTTGGTTCTGTCATTGTTGAGGGTATGACATGTTTATTTGCATGATGAGTCACTTGCCGGTCAACCACTTGTGACGGTTGATCAAGAATGTCCACGTGTGATAACGGCACATCTTGACCTGGCAATAGTTCATCATCAGGCAAGTCTTCTCCATAAATAACCGGTGCAACTGGATCATCCGATTGGATAACTTGTTTTGAATCAAATGTTGGCGTGTCCGTTTTTGTTACTTTTACAGACTGATTTTTACTTATATTTGCTTGCTTTTGCTGCATCAATTCAGGATCAACTGCCATCGTTGCTTGTTGTTCATGTTGTGATGTTGGCGCAACAATTTCAGGCACAACAAACTTCGTTGCTTCATCGTCCGAATCTTCATTAGTTGACATGTTGTTTGAATTTAATTTATCAAAATTAATTTCACCTGATGATGATGCTTCTGGCATTGGCTTTTTTTTATGCCCTTGATGTGGTCCAAACGGATCTTCATTAAAAAAATCGTGCATTGCTTCTTGCTGACGATCTTTTTGTTTCGTACGAAATGTGTTAATCGATTCCGTTACCTTTTCATGTGCTGTTGTTGCTTGCGTTTGCACAAGATCACCTGCACCAGCAGCAAATGTGAAGAAGTTATCAAAGATACTACGCAATGATAATTTAAACATCACACCGATACCAGTAATTAATAAAATAATGGCAATGAACCATGAACCAAAATTACTCATTGAAAGGTAGGTATATTGATAAAGTACTGCGCCAATGATACCACCACCAACTGGTGTCGTCACTGCATGATTATTTAAATCTTGATTGATCAATTGTTGAATCGTTGCAACATAATCACTATGCAAATTCATTTTATTAAACAATAATATGGAACCAATTAGCATAATTCCTAAATAAAATAGAACAAAACCTAAATAGTGATGCCATTTCAAGCGAGGTGGCCATGTACCATATGCCATAACAACTAGAAACGGTAGCAATAAGACAACTAGTAAAAGCTGATACGAACCACCGACAAGTAAGCGAACCAAATTCGCCACCATTTTCCCAATTAGACCAACTTTGGCAATTGCTAAAACAGATAAAATAACAGCAATCAATCCTGAAATTTGCGGTAACCGCGAAATAAACCAATCTAGCGTTTCATTACTTTGTTTGCGCTTACGACTTGTTGTTTTCCGTGGTCGTCTTTTTACTGGTTGTTTTCTAGTGGTTGTTTTTTTATATGCCATATGAACCTCCTTTCTTAAATACTAATTTCTGCAACTATTTTAGTTTATCGTAATCATACGCATGCGTGAGGTCAAGATTAGGAAAATTCTGTTGACGCAATACTTCATAAATAATAATTGCGGCCGTATTTGATAAGTTTAATGAACGAATGTGTTCGTCGTTCTGTGGAATTCTTAATGCTTGATCTGGATGTTCCTTCATAAATGGCTCTGGTAACCCAGTTGTTTCTTTACCAAAAAGGAAATAATAATCATGGTCAGTATTCGTATAATTGGCTTGATGATATGATTTCTTTGCAAATTTTGAGATCAAAAATAATTCATCAGTCTCCTTCAAGGTTGCCATAAATGCTGGTAGATTCTTGTGAACAGTAATATCCACGTTATCCCAGTAATCCAAGCCCGCTCGTTTCACATGCTTATCATCCAATTTAAAACCTAATGGCTCAATTAAATCTAGTTTTGCATTTGTACCTGTTGCAGTTCTCGCAATATTACCTGTATTAGCTGGCATTAATGGCTCAAATAATACAATATGATTCGTACTCATAAATTTACTTCTCCTTCTATGGTTATCTTTTAACCAATACGTGTTTAATGCATACAAAAATAAGTATAGCACGGACTGTTCGTCACTTGTTCTATACTCAACAAAATTTATTAATGTTTTAAATCTACTCAGTTTCATTAAATAAGTTTGAATTTGCTTGCCACCAACTATAGAACCGGTAAATCAACACTTTTAAGATTGCATAACCTGGTACACCAAAAATGACACCTAGCACACCAAAAATATTACCTGCTGATAAAAGTACGACCAAAACAGTGACCGGGTGAATTTTTAATGACGACCCTAACAATTTTGGAGAAATAATTCGTCCCTCTAACGTTTGCTCAATCATAAAAACAATTAATACTGAAATTAGCATGACTGGTGACACAAAAATACCAACAACGATTGCTGGTACCATTGCTAAAAACGATCCTAGAAATGGAATGACGTTTAAAATACCAGCTACAATAGCAATTAACCAACCATACGGCAAACCAATAATTGTATAACCAATCGCAAACATAACCATCACTGCAAATGCAACTGAAATTTGACCACGAATATAATTTGAAATTTGCCGACTAATTTCTTTTAACGTTGCTAAAAATGAATTTCTTGCTTTAACTGGTAAAAATTTTGCCACATAATTTGGCATTTGATGACCATCTTTAAGCAAATAGAATAGAACAAATGGAAAAGTAATTATCGCAATAATAACGCTGGTAACAGTACCCACGACTGATGAGACACCGTGTAACCCTTTTTTCGCATATTCAGCTGAATAATCTTTTAACCAGCTGGATACTTCATCATTCGTATTATTAAACCATTTGTTTACCATATTAAATTGCTTATTAGATGTCAACTGGTCAACCATTTTAACAATTTTCTCCCAATAAATTGGCCATTGATCAACTAGACTAACAATTTGATTACTAATCCAAGGAATAAACACCGCTAATCCCCAAATAATTAGAAGAGCCAAGACAATAAATTGAAGCGAAATCGTGACAATTCTTGGTGCATTAAACCGTCGTTCCGCCCAATCTACCATTGGATTCAGCAAGAAATAGAAGACACCAGCAATAATAATGGGGGCACCAACTGCACGAAATAACTGTGCAATGGGATTAAATACAAAAGACACCTTATGCAACATAAAAATAATGATCAATAGTAATAAAATCATTAACATTGCTGACACAATTTTATTATCTAGTAACCAACGTTGAAAAATTGATTGATTCGTCTGTTTTTCTTTCATACTTTGCTCCTTTACAGTTTTTTACTTGGTTACTTATAAAAAAAGCACCCTTGGACATCATATAAAAGATATGCAGACCATAAAGGGTGTTTATAGATTCACATTTAGTAACAACAAACTTGTTTAAATAAATAGTACTCTGATTGCTTCTGGTACTTCAAAGTCTTTTTGGACAAGTACCAACTGACCAGTTTCACTATCACGTGAATAAACAGAAACATTATCTGTGTTTTGATTAGCTGCAATTAAAAAGTTTTCCTCTGGATTTAATGCAAAATCGCGTGGAAAATCACCTTCAGTTGAAATCCATTGTATATGTTCAACAGCTGACCCGTTTTCTTTAACAGCAAATACGGCAATTGAATTATGACCACGATTTGACGTATAAATAAAACGACCATCTTTTGAAACATAAATTGCAGCACCACCATTATGTGTATCCCAATCGTCTGGAATCATTGATACTGTTTGTAACAGAGTCATTGAGCCATCTTCATGGTATTCTAACACCGATAATTTTGATGACAACTCTCCTAATAGATAGGCATACTTGCCATCTGGGCTGAATCGAATATGGCGAGGTCCAAAACCAGCTTCAGTATTAAATGTGGCAACTAACGTTAACTTACCTTCATCTGATACATCAAAAGTCAGTACTTTATCAGCACCTAAATCTACAACCACAACTCGGTTATCTGGTGTTAAATTACTAAAATGAACATGTGTGCTATCTTGCTCAGGGCGTGGCCCATTACCTTCTGACTGGTACGTATCTGTTAATCTTAAATTACCATTATCTTCAATGGCATAAACATCTAACGTTCCCTTGTGGTAATTACCCGTGTAAACTAACTGACGATCCTCATCCACTGATACATACGCTGGTGCAGCGCCTTCACTTAAAATCTCTTGTTGCTTGGTCGCATTGCCATTAGCATAATCATAAACAGCCAGACCGCCCTCGCCATTTCCTTTATCAACTGCATAAAGTTTGTTTGCCTTGCTTAATGCTAAATAAGTTGGTGAGCCAAGCTCTGCCACCAAGTGTGCATTAGACAATTGTCCTAATTTGGTATCAAAATCTGCTGCATAAATTCCCTTTGAGACACGCTTTGTATAGGTTCCAAATAAAATGTGTTCTAATGCCATTAATTTGCTCGCTTTCTTACTTAAATTGTATTTTAAATCGCTTACATTATATCACATTTTGAATATCTAATTCAGTACTTATCACCACAAGTAAAACGCTCATTTTTTAAAATAAATCATGATGACTGAGAAACCATAAATTAATGCCCCTCATTGATTAAACATAACGTCTATTCGTATCCAAAAAAGACCGTTAATCAAGCACACCATAGAATGCTTGATTAATGGTCCCTATCCCTATTCAGAAAATTAATTTGACTTCACATCTAATGCCATAAAATTAGCGATTTTATCTGCTTCTTCAGATACTAATTGTAACGTTGCCAAGCGATTACGCTTGATTGCATCATCTTCAACCATAACCATTGTTTGATCAAAATAATCAGCAATTGCAGGTTGTAATGCTAACAGCGCTGATAACATATTATCGGTTGACAATGTGTCATTTAATAATACTGATATGGCATCGTATAATTGCTTTTCAGCATCATTTTCAAACAAGTTGGTATCCACGACTGCATCAGTTGGATTTTTTGTTGTCAAACGCATAACACGTGTTAATGATTCAACACCAGCACGGAAGTTGGCATCTTCGGCATGTGCCAACAACGTATGTGCTGAATCAAACATTTGTGTTGTATCTGTCAATTTACCAGTTGTGACAGCATTGATTACATCATAACGCACCTTATCTGTTTGCATGGCTTTCACCACACGGTCAGTTAAAAATGCAACAACATCAGAAACAACTGATGTCAAATTGTGAGCAACTTCTTGTGGTAAGCCATCGTCATTATCATCCTTCATAATTTGGTCAATAAAGGCATGCAAAATAGTATCAATGGTTAAATGCCACTCATTGGCGTGTAGAATATTGACAACACCTGAAGCAGCACGACGCAACGCATATGGATCATTTGACCCAGAAGGCATCATGTTACCAGCAAAGAATGATAACAAACTATCTAACTTATCAGCTAAAGCCAGTATTTTACCCAAAATAGACTCAGGTAGTTCACCTTCAGCTGAAACTGGCATGTAATGTTCTCGAATTGCTTGGGCAACTGCTGGTTCTTCTCCAAATAGCAAAGCATACTTTTCACCCATGACACCTTGTAATTCATCGAATTCACCAACCATACCAGTCATCAAATCAAATTTATAGATATTAGCTGCTCTGTTTAGCTGTTCATGTTGTTTAGTAGTCAATGAAAACTGTTGTCCAATAATCGCTGCCAAAACTTGCACTCGTTTTGTATGACTTGCAACAGAACCTAATTTTGCGTGGAATGATACCACTTGTAATTTATCATTGTAGAAGTCAATCGTGTGCTTTTGGTCTTCATGATAGAAGAATTTTGCATCTTCCAAACGAGCAACCAAAACCTTTTCATTACCAGCAATGACATTATCCAAATGTTCTGCATTACCATTACGGACAGAAACAAAATATGGCAATAATGCACCTGTTTCATCAACCACATGGAAAAAGCGTTGGTGTTCACGCATTGAAGTGATCAATACTTCATCTGGTAATTCCAAATATTCCGGATCAAAACTGCCGACAAACGCCGTTGGGTATTCAACAATATTATTAACCTCTTCCAACAAATCAGCATCTTTAACAACTTGCCAATGATTTTCTGCTGCAAGCATATTTATTTGAGCCACAATCTTAGCTTTACGTGCCTCAGCATCTGCTTGTACAAACACCCTTGTTAAATCATCTGCATAATCAGTCGCTGTAGCAATCTCAACCGGCTGACCTAAGAAACGGTGGCCGCGGGTTTCGCGACCTGACTTAACATCTAAAATGTCAAATGGTACAACGACATCATCTAACAATGCAACAATCCAACGAATGGGACGTACGTACTCAAACGTATGGCGAGCCCACTTCATCGTAGTCGTAAAAGTCATACTCGTCACAACATCTTTGATGCCTGTTAGTACTTCAGCAGCTGGTTTACCAGCCTCAAACTTTGTCACGTAAATGTAATCATTTCCTTTAAACTCTTTAAAAGTAATATCATCCGTTGTTAATCCCTGCCCACGAACAAAACCTTGTGCGGCACGTGAATAATTACCTTCTTTATCAAAAGCAGCTTTTTTCGCTGGTCCCTTCACTTCTTGTGTTAAATCATCCGCTTTGTCAGCAACTTCGGAAATTAAAATAGCAAGACGACGTGGTGTTGAGAAAGGCTTAATATCACCATATTGTAAGCGATTATCTTTCATAAAAGCTGCTGTACGAGTCACTAACTGATTAATTGACGGTGTCACTAAATGTGCCGGCATTTCTTCCAAACCAATTTCTAATAAAAAGTTTGCCATGTTAATTTTCCTCCTCATCAGCTGGTAGGTACTTTGCACGTAATGCCTCATCTTTTAATAAGGGAAAGCCTAGTTTTTTACGTTCATCAATAAATGCGCGAGCTACTGAACGAGCCATATTACGAATACGTGATAGATATTTCGCACGTTCAGTTACTGAAACAGTGCCACGAGCGTCTAATAAATTAAAGGTATGTGAAGATTTCAAAATATAGTCATATGCTGGATGAACTAACCCATCAGCTAACAATTTTTTTGCTTCAGCTTCATATTCATTAAAATGGCGAAGCAACATCTCTGAATCTGATTTTTCAAATGAATATACAGAGTGCTCGTATTCTGGTTCCTTAAAGATATCACCATACAGAACCCCATTTCCCCATTCAAGATCATAAACCGTTGGTACGTCTTGAATATATGATGCTAATCGTTCTAATCCGTATGTAATTTCTGAAGTAACGGCATCAACCTGAATACCACCAACTTGTTGGAAATAAGTAAATTGCGTCACTTCCATACCATCAAGCCAAATTTCCCAACCAATACCAGCAGCACCCATCGATGGATTTTCCCAGTTATCTTCCACAAAACGGATATCATGCACTAATGGATCAATTCCTAATGCTTTTAATGAGTTTAAATATAACTCTTGAATATTGTCTGGGGATGGCTTCATAACCACTTGAAATTGGTGGTGTTGATACAAACGATTTGGATTATCTCCATAACGACCATCAGCGGGACGACGTGAAGGCTCAACATAGGCTGCATGCCATGGCTCTGGACCGTTTGCTCTCAAAAAAGTATATGGACTCATCGTACCAGCACCTTTTTCAGTATCATAGGCTTCCATTAACATCGCACCTTGGTCAGCCCAAAACTTTTGCAACGTTAAGATGATATCTTGCACACTCATTTTTGTGCTCATTATGATAAATTCCTTTCTTTTGACCAGGTGAAGCCACTAAAAAACCCTACATCAACTATTCATTAGTTAATGTAGGGACGATAAATTCGCGGTTCCACCCTACTTCTAGTACTGACATACTAGCAGCTTTTTTAATTTCATTTGTTAACCAATAACGCCCCTTAATTAATATTAGACCATCCTCACATTAACGATAGTTTGCTGCACTAATAACAAATTAATTTTTTTATCGGTTTCGTAAGCTTTACAAGTAATAAGTTTAGCACGCCTTACTAACTTGTCAATATTCACAACCACTTTAAATTATTTTTAATTCGAAAATAAAAAGCATCCTTTTATAAATGAAAAAAGAATGCTTATTAATTTATTCTAAAAACTTTAATTGTTGGTGTTCTTCAAATAACTGACCTATCGCCAACAACAATTTGTCTTGACCCTTGGCAGCTTCAAATTGCACGCCAAGTGGTAAACCATTTTCAGAAACATATGTTGGCAAACTAATTGCGGGTTCACCAGAAACATTAGCTAGCTGAGTAAATGGTGTTTTTGTCAAACCATGTAACCAAGCATTATAAATTAATTCAATCTGATCTTCATGCGCCAATTTATCAATGTCATGTAATTGCATTACATGCTCTGGTAGATAAGCTGGATCACTATTTAGTGACGCAGTTTCTGCAGTCGTTGGGGTCAAATACAATGGATAATTTTCATGGAAAGTAGACATTTGTTGATCAACCAAATCGTTTTCTGCTGCCACTTCTGCCAACATCGAATCAGGTTGTTTCTTATCCGCTTGATACAAGGCCCAAGTCATTGGTGAAACATCATCAAATGCCATATCTTGCCCAGTTTTTTCCTTGATCATATCATTAGCATCCGTACCGGTTGGTGTCGATTCTGTATAGTAAGTCATCATTAACTTTTTACCATCAACAGGGGCATCTTTTTCTACCACTGTATAACCTTGATCACGCAAAAAAGCAACTGTCTCCATAACTGCATGCACAGCGTCCTCACTAACCGGGGTACCAACAGGTGACTTGATTGAGTAAGCAATTGGATATTTTTTCAAATCTTGTGGTGGCTCTTTAACCAACTCATGACGATTCTTTTCATTAATCATGCCATCAAAGTAACTTTGTAAATCACCAATATGCTTAGCATTAGCAAAATTTACTGATGATGGTACTGTGTCATCCCCAACGATAACGCCTTGCGTTGGTTTCAAACCAATAACCCCTGTCCAAGATGCTGGAATTCGCAACGAACCACCAGCATCATTACCAGTCGTTAATGGCACGATACTCTTAGCTAAACTAGCAACACCACCACCAGAAGAACCACCAGTATTATAGGCAAGATGCCATGGGTTATGAGCATCACCATAGAGCATTGATTTTGTAACATTTGTTAGACCAAGCTCTGGATAATTTGTTTGACCGATAATAATAAATCCTAGTGAACGTACCCGCTTAACATAATCTGACGTCTCCGTTGCGAGCTTACCCTTAAGTGGGACTAAGCCACGTGTATTAGATTCACCAGTTAGTTGTTGGCCAAGTCCTTTTATTAAGATTGGCACACCATAGAATGGTTGCCCAGTATCTTGCAAAGCTGCTGCTTCTCTCAGTGCCTGTTGTTCACGCAAAGAAATAACCGCATTTAAAGCCGGATTTTCTTTGTTTACTAAAGTCACCGCATGTTTAACTAATTGGCGACTAGTCACTTTGCCATCACGAATTATCTGTGCTAATTCACTTGCTGAAGCATTACGATACTGTTCATCAGAAATTGGTAAATCATCCTCATCATCTGGTTGATCAAATTTATTATCCTGAGCTGCTTTTATTTGTTTTATTAACGAAATACTACCAAGTACGGTCACTCCTAATAAAGCAGATAAAATTAGGCGACGTGCACGACCATTATGTGTTTGACTCATTAAGATTCCTCCTTAATAACGCAAAAATAATCACATATATTAAACACCGACTCCGCTTTTAGTGTAAGCGCTTTCAAAACATTAATCAACTAACGGCCTATGCTATTTGGTGTAATCAAAAAAGACGTCATTCCGATTATATTGGAATGACGTCCTAAACACTCTTCTCTCAGTTATCATCTACATGCGAATCTCGTTTTATCATACGATTTTGCCAACCAGTTAATTGTTGAATAAATGATTTTGCACGTAAATGAACACCAATCTGATCATCATATAGTTTATCCATAATACGTGCCATTTCTTGTTTAGTATGTGGTTGTAAATTTAATGATCCTAGTAATCTTAAATCAATTGCTGATAGCTTAGACAGTACACGTACAGCACGATGATCAGCATGCATACGATATGGATCAACTGCCCAATGTTGTTGACAAAGAGTACCATTATATTTTTCAGAAAAGTCCAATGGCAAATCACGACGACCACATATTGCACATTGACCCCATGTTAATTGAATACCAAATACTGGTAATAATTGCAGTTCAAAATAATTGGCAATGCCTTGTGGATCAAGCCCCTTTTGTAACTTTGTTACAGCCTCTGCTACTAAATCATACCATTTCGTGATTGGCTGATTATCAACAAACGCAGCATCGATTAAGCCGAGAATATATGTCATGTACGCATTTAAAACAATATCTGTCATTAAAAATGCAGTTGGTTTGGTTTCTTTAACATCATTAATAAAACTAAGGCCGTGCGTGTTGATCACACCTTCAAATGTCGCCATACTTAAAGGTTGCATCTCCGCTGAAAATTGATAACTTTTACTCTTACCAAAGCGCACATAAAACATTCGCTTACCAGCTTGTCGCGTTAGCATCTTAACAATTAAATCTTTTTCTTTATGGTCTCGTTGATATATCACGATTGCATCAAAAACTTCTGTCATTTAATCACCTATTAAAAATAGAGTGCGACAAAAACTGATTTGAATCCGGTGTGTAACACGGTTTGGACGGTTTGTGGTCGCAGACCCATGAAACGGGCAAATGCGTTACATTGAGGATTCAAGTTTTTGGAACACGTCCACATCTACATTATACAACAATCATTAATAGGTTAAGCAAAAGAGGGGGTTGCGACATAAAAGCCCAACCCCTTTTCCTTAACTAAATATCTGAATCTTCTTTGTAACCATATGATTGCAAAGCTTGTGGCTTATCACGCCAACGATCTTCAACCTTGACCCAAGTTTCAAGGAATATTTTATCTCCTAGTAGTCGTTCAATATCCTTACGTGCACGCGTGCCAATTTCTTTGATCATTGCACCTCGTTTACCAATCACAATATTTTTCTGACTAGGCCGTTCAACAACAATGGTCGCTTGCACATGAAGATGTTGTTCATCTTCGCGTTCAATTTTATCAATGACAACAGCAACTGAATGTGGTACTTCTTGTCGTGTCAATTCCAACACTTTTTCACGAATTAATTCGCTCATAATGAACCGCTCTGGGTGATCGGTAATTTGATCTGCAGGATAATATTGTGGACCAGCAGACATATGATTCATTGTAAATTGTAATAATTCAGGAACACCTTCACCGGTTAGCGCTGAAATTGGAAAGATCTCAGCAAAATCCATTTGTGCACTATAGTCGGCAATCTGATTTAAAACCTCAGCACGATCAATTAAATCAACCTTATTAATAATTAAATAAACGGGTGTGTTTGACTCTTTTAAGCGTTTAATGATAAAGTCATCCCCAACACCACGTTCCTGATCAGCATTCACTAACAGCCATACCATATCAGCTTCTCGTAAAGCTGACATCGCTGTTTTAACCATAAAGTCACCTAATGAATTATGTGGTTTATGAATACCTGGCGTGTCCATAAATACCAGTTGACCTTCATTAGTCGTATAAATACCTTGTATTTTATTACGTGTTGTTTGGGCTTTAGGTGACATGATTGCAATTTTTTCACCAATCATTTTATTCAAAAGGGTTGATTTACCAACATTTGGTCGACCAACTAAGGCAATAAAACCAGATTTAAACGCTTGTTCACTCATTAAAAACTCTCTCTATTTCTTTTATATTATCGAAAAACCATTTGTAAGTTAGGTAATAAATAAGGTTGAAAAATCAGTACACCAATAATAATTGCAAAAGCAACTGCTGCTAATACTCCGCCAGAAGCAACATCTTTGGCAACTTTTGCTAACGGATGATAATTCTCTCCAACAATCAAATCAACAATTGCTTCCACAACCGTATTCAAAAATTCAGCACTAATTACTGTAAAGACAGCAACAGAAATCCACAACCAATCTGAGCGTCCCAGATCAACGTAAATACCAACAATTAACACAACAAATGCTGCGAAAATATGAAAACGCATGTTCCGTTCACGAACTAATAATTCACCAATTCCAGCTAGGGCATGCCCAAATGCTTGCAAAAAATGCGAATTCTTTCGTACCTGTGCCTCTTCTTCTTTTTTCTTATTATCGTTTAAGTCCATAATTATCTAATATTTCACGCTGTAAATCAAACATGACTTTTTCGTCTGCTTCACTCCGCATGTGGTCGTATCCGTTTAAATGTAAAAATCCATGCACGACCAAAAATCCTAATTCACGTTCATAAGAATGCTCGAGGTATTCTGCTTGCTCACCAATTTTATCAACTGACACAATAATATCACCAATATTTTTTGCAATATCATCTGCCATATCATCATCCATCACTAATGGCATATCATCGCCATCATCTTCAATCGCAAAAGAGATGACATCCGTTGCTTTATCTAAACCACGATACTCGCGATTGTAACGTCGAATTTCATCATTATTGACAAAAGTAACTGACATTTCAGTATTATCTGGCAATGATAGATACTGCCCCGCGTAGTTTAAAACATCATTCACTAAGTTTATTTGTTCTTCTGGTACACCAGGTTTTGATTGATCAATTATTGCTAAATCCATATTTAATCCTTTTTGTTTATTTCATTTTGCTGTTCATCATATGCTTCATAGGCGTTAATAATTGCCCCAACAACTGGATGACGTACGACATCATCTGCGTGAAAAGTGACAAAAGCAATGTGATTAACTTCAGATAATACACGTTGCGCCTGAATTAATCCTGAACGAGTCTTTGTTGGTAAGTCAATTTGCGAAACATCACCATTAACTAGCATTGTCGAACCAAATCCTAAACGAGTTAAAAACATTTTCATCTGTTGTGGCGTTGTATTCTGTGCTTCATCTAATATGATAAATGCATTATCTAACGTTCGACCACGCATATAGGCAAGTGGTGCAATCTCAATTGTTTCTCGTTCCATGAGACGTTCTGTATGTTCTTTACCTAAAATTACATATAATGCATCATAAATGGGGCGCAAATAAGGATCTACTTTTTCTTTTAAGTCACCAGGTAAAAAGCCTAAACTTTCTCCAGCCTCAACTGCCGGACGAGTGATGATAATACGCTCAACATCCCCTCTTTTTAGAGCAGCCACTGCCATAACAACCGCTAAGTATGTTTTTCCAGTACCAGCAGGTCCAATACCAAAAGTAATATCATTTTGTCTAATTGCGTGTATATAACGACGTTGACCATAATTTTTAACTCTGACTGGACGCCCTTTCACATCACGCAATAAGGTTTCTGTATACATGTCTTCGAAATATTCAATCGTACCCTTTTCAGCCATTTTAATTGCCGAAACAATATCAGCTGGACTAATATTAATGCCTCGTTTGATTAAAGAAGTTAATGCTGAAACAACTGCTTGTGCTGCAACAACCTGCTCTGACTCACCTTTTATCGTCAATTGACTACCAAAAACTGATAAATTAACTGATAATCCTTCTTCAATTAATTTCAGATAGTTATCTTGTGGGCCAACCAAGCCAATTTCTTGTTCTGCATTTTCAAAATGATAAATTTTTTCAATCTGAGTTGCCAATCGTTAAATTCCTCACACTTCAAAGTATTAATTAAGTATAGTATACTCCAACCATTTATGTATCGGGGAAATCCCCGCTTTAATAATTATTTTAATCATTAAAGTAATGCTTGCACTTTTTGACTAACCAACTTACCATCAGCCTTTCCCTTAACTTTTGGCATCAAAGCTCCCATGACCTTACCCATATCCGCTTTGCTAGTTGCACCAACTTCGCGAATCGTTTCCTTCACGATCTCAGTTACTTCATCTTCAGTTAATTGTTCTGGCATATATTTTTCTAATACAGAGATTTGTTGTTGAATATTTGCAGCTAAGTCATCACGATTGGCTTCTTGATATGATGTTAGTTCTTCAACTCGTTGCTTCATTTCACGTGACAATACCGTCATTTCATCGACATCAGTTAAATCATGTCCTAATTTAATTTGTTCATTTGATAGCGCTGATTTAACCATACGAATGACGCTAAGCGTTTCTTTATCCTTAGCTTTCATTGCCGTTTTCATATCTTCTGTTAATTGTGCTAATAATCCCATGGTCTACTCCTAATTTGTTAATATAATACAACAAAGCCGGACTATCAACTAGGATAGCCCGGCACGAACCGTTTTACCGGCCCTTCTTGTTCTTACGCTTACGTGCGGCCTCAGCCTTTAACTTACGTTGTACTGATGGCTTAATGTAAAACTCACGCTTACGGTATTCTTGTAGAGTACCGTCCTTTGATACACCACGCTTAAAGCGACGGAGAGCATCATCAAGAGACTCATTCTTACGAACAACAGTCTTTGCCATAATGTTTACCCTCCCTTCACGTGTGAAGATTTCAACTTATATTTAATATATGTCGCACACTCTGTTCTTTACTATTTTATCAAAACAGTCATTTTTGTCAATATCAAGTTTAAAAAACAAGTTACAATTTAGGCTCATAAAAGCCACCAAAAATTCGATCAACTCGCCAAAGCGATGCCCAAGCCGTTGGATCAGTACGATAAATTGCTTCATGTAGCTCATATTGTTCATACATTGAAATGACTGTAAATAAAATTTCTTTCTTATGGTGGTTATACCCACCTTCGGCATGATGAATAATTGTAATGCCTCGACGAAGTTCATCTTGTATTGCGGCAATGACTTTCTCCGGTTGTTCTGTCACAATCATCACTTGCATTTTTTGTTGTCTCGTATAAACCAAATCGATAACTCGTGCATTAACAACCAACCCAATACCTGTAAACAAGGCATACTGAACACCAAACATCAATCCTGAAGCGATTAAGATGAAAAAATTAAATGTTAAATTAACCTTTCCCATCTTAGCACCCGTCTTACGACGTATTAAGATTCCAATAATATCTAACCCACCAGTAGATAGACCATTTCTTAAAGCAAATCCAGTACCAAAGCCATTGACAGCCCCACCAAATATCGCCATTGCTAATGGATCATCTGTCCACAACTGAGTCGGTTGTTTAATCCAATGCATCGCCAAAGCAGCAAGTAAAATTGCCAAAGCAGTAAAAATCGCAAATCGCTTTCCTATTTTTCGATATGCCAAAATAAATAATGGTAAATTAAGCATAACCAACCAAATGCCGACAGGAATTGACATACCAACTAATCTTGTCGTTAAAGTGTTTAATAATTGTGCTAATCCCGTAAACCCCGATGAATAAATGTGACCTGGAGTCCAAAAAAAGTTTAATGCGACAGCGGAAGCTAGTGCATAAACCATTGCACTGCCGATACGGCTGGAATATTGATGGTGATTTAAATACTGTTCTACCTGCTCCATTGTTCCTTTTCTTTCATGATATATAACGTGATAAGACCGTTTATGATTTTATCATTTCAAAAAAACCTAGCCAAATTATTTCTCTTATTTTTTACAAAGAAGAAACTGAGCAACCAAATTAATTTTAGCGATAGCGAATATACTAATTATCTTTCACGCTTAAATATGGAAAAATCGTTTATTCTTCAGCCATATTTGGTGCAGTAACATCAGCATATACCGGTGCCGTTAATTTTAAGTCGGCAACAATTTGTGCCTTTGCAACTGGTGTAGGTGCCTCAGTCATTGGTTCAGTTGCCTTTGAATTTTTTGGGAATGCAATGACTTCACGAATATTATCTTGACCCGCAAGCAACATTGCAAGACGGTCAAGACCTAGGGCAATACCACCCATTGGTGGGAAACCATATTCCATGCCCTCCAATAAGAAGCCGAATGCTTCATGAGCAGCTTCTTTTGTAAATCCTAAAGCAGCCAACATCTTCTCTTGAACAGACATTTGATGTATACGAATTGATCCTGATCCTAATTCATAACCATTCAATACCAAATCATATGATTGCGCATGTGCTTTATGTGCGCCCTCTGTCGTATCCAACAAAGGTAAATCTTCCTCGTTTGGCATCGTAAATGGATGGTGGGCTGCAATCCAACGTTTCTCTTCAGGTTGATAATCAAATAATGGCCAATTAACTACCCAGGCAAATGCCCACTTATTTTGGTCAATTAAGTCTAATTCTTCTGCAGTACGACGACGCAATGCATCCAAAGTCGCAGCAACAACATTACTATTATCAGCAGCAAATAGTAATAAATCACCTGATTTCGCATTCGTGGTCGTTAATAAGGCTTGTTCTTTGGCCTTCAAGAATTTTGCAATTGGTCCCGTAATCCCATCATCTGTTACTTTTAGCCAAGCTAAGCCCTTTGCCCCAAAGCGTGTCACATATTGTGCCATTTTATCAATATCTTTACGAGAATAATGATCTGCACCACCCGGTACAACAATTGTTTTTACTTCACCACCATTTTTAATGGCGTTAGCAAAGACACCAAATTCAGAATCAGCCATTAGTTCAGATAAATCTTGTAGTTCTAGATCAAAACGTAAGTCTGGCTTATCTGTTCCAAAGCGACGCATTGATTCAGCATAATCCAATACTGGGATGGTTGTTTTATCAAGATCATAGTTAACCGTTTTCTTCATAATTGCAGCAACCCAATCCGAAACAAGATCCATAATTTCGTCTTGATTCATAAATGACATTTCGACATCCAATTGTGTGAATTCTGGTTGACGATCACCACGTAAATCTTCATCACGGAAAGCACGCGCTACTTGATAATAGCGATCAAATCCCGCACCCATCAATAATTGTTTAAATAATTGTGGTGACTGTGGCAGAGCATAAAACGAGCCTGGATATACACGTGAAGGTACCAAGTAATCACGCGCACCTTCAGGTGTTGACTTAGCCAAGTACGGTGTTTCAATATCAATAAATCCATGATTATCTAAAAATTCATGCGTTGCAGCAGTTATTTTTGATCGTATCCGTAAATTGCGTTGCATTTCTGGACGCCGTAAATCTAAATAACGATACTTTAATCGTAATTCATCAGAAACATTAATGTTGTCCTCAATATAGAATGGTGTTGTCTTTGACTCTGAGAGAATTTTTGCGTCTGTTACGTGCACTTCAATCTTGCCTGACTGTAAATGTTCATTTATGGCACCTTCACCACGCAATTGCACATTTCCAACGACTTCAATGACATACTCTGTACGCATCTCTTCGGCCACCTTTAAAGCAGCTTCACCAAACTCTTTTGAAAAAGTTAATTGAACAATGCCTTCACGATCACGTAAATCAACAAAAATTAACCCACCTAAATCACGACGCTTTTGTACCCAACCTTGTAGAGTCACTGTTTGATCTAAATATTTTTCATCAATTAAACCTGCATAGTTTGTTCGTTTCATGGTCTACTATTCTCCCTCATTTTCAGTTGTTTCAACATATTCTGGTAAGTTTGTGTATAATTCAGCCAGTTTAACTGTCATTTCTTTACCGGTTTGCATATTCTTTAAATGAGCACTTTGTTCAGCTAGTTCACGTTCACCAATCGTAATCATAAAGCGAGCATTTAAACGATTAGCCGTTTTGAATTGGGCTTTTAACTTACGATCTTCATAATCTCGGTCAGCACTATACCCAAATGAACGAATTGCCTGAACCATCTGCATTGCAGCAACATCGGTTTGTTCACCTTGATTAGCAACATAAATATCTAAGTGATGACCATTTGGTAAAGGCGCATTTTCTGATTCTAGTAATAGCATCAAGCGTTCTAACCCAATTCCAAAGCCCACACCTGCCATTTCTGGGCCACCAAATTGTGATACGAGGCCATTATAACGACCACCACCTGTAATCGTCGACCAACCATGACCTAGTGCTTTTGCTTGTGTCATGACTTCAAAAATTGTGTGGTTGTAGTAATCAAGACCTCGCACGACTGTGGCATCCACTTCATAATCAATCCCTAATGCATCTAAATACTGTTTGACTTTATCCCAATGTGCCTGAGCCTCATCAGTCAAATAATCTAAAATCGATGGTGCATCAGCCACTAATTCTTGATCTTTAGCATCTTTTGAGTCCAAAACTCGCAATGGATTCTTTTCCAAACGTTCCTGTGAATCACGCGATAATTCATCAAAATGAGGTTTCAAAAAATCAATCAAGGCTTGTCGGTAATTATCACGTGATACTTGATCACCAAGTGTGTTTACCTTCACTTTCAAATTTGCAATACCCAACGTTTGAAAGAAATCAATAGCCATTGCAATAACTTCAGCATCTAAAGCCGGTGATTCAGAACCAAGCGCTTCGACCCCAATTTGATGAAATTGACGCATACGCCCAGCTTGTGGTCGTTCGTAGCGAAACATTGGCCCAATATAGAATAATTTATATGGTTTTGTATGCTCTGGTCCAAATAATTTATTCTCAACAAAAGCACGGACAACACCTGCCGTACCTTCTGGTCGCAGTGCAATATGACGATCACCTTTATCTTTAAAATCATACATTTCTTTCGTCACAACATCTGATGTGTCACCTGCAGAACGAGCAAATATATCAAAATTTTCAAAAATTGGTGTCCTTATTTCTGCATACTGATAGTCACTAAATAACAAACGTGCTGTTTCTTCAACATAATGCCACTTCAGCGAATCAGCTGGTAATAAATCTGCTGTGCCCTTTGGCTTTTGAAATACTTGCTTTGCCATAAATTATTTCTCCTATTCATTATTCACCTAAAATTAAAAACACCCTTAACGATAAGTATTATCGTCAAGGGTGCTTATCACAATAGCACGGTACCACCTTGTTTTTTGGCTAAAACCGTAACGTGGTTCAACGCACATTATGTGACCTTAAAAGTGTCCCCCTATTAATAACAACCCGGACTTCCACCTAACTCCGTTCGCTTTGCTTGTTCCTAATAAGTTCTCTTTCTCATTGGCTTTATTTATCATCATTTATTATCTTATAGTTCTAAAATGTCGTCAAGTCATCATTCTACTGTGCTGTTTGTACTTGTTGCGCCAGATAATTTTGAATGCCAATCGGCACCGCTCGCGCAATTTTTTCTTGATATTTTTTCGACTTAATATATTTAAAATCTTGTTTTGAATTCATATAACCACTTTCTAACAGAATAGCTGGAACAGTATTATCACGAATGACTAAGAAATTACCATACTCAACACCTTTATTCAACAAAGGTAAGTTCATTGCCTGATTAACACTTTTTGCCAATGCATATGAACCATTGTTCTTATGATAATAATATGTTGTATAACCTGTTGCCGTATTAGCCTCAGGTGACGAATCAAAATGGAATGAAATAAATAAATCTGCATGATTATTTTCTGCAACTTTAGGTATTTTTGACAAATACACAATTTTATCAGTATGCCGTGTCATAATAACTCGCGCACCCGATTTCCTTAATGTTTGTGCCACCCGTTTTGCCAACTGCAATGTATACGTTTTTTCATATTTATTATTATTTGATAATGAACCAACATCTGACCCACCATGTCCTGGATCTAAAACAATTGTTGTTTCAGACAAAGGTGTCACAGATTTTAATGGCGTTTGTCTTTGCAACAGCCATCCTGCTACCCAACCAGTAGATTCATCTTCACGACGAACCTGATACCAACCTTCTTTCTTATTCAGGATTTGCAGATGTTCCCCTTTTTTTAAAACTGAAACAGGTGTACTGGTCACTCCTTTTTGCTTACGTAATGTTAAATTTGGTATTTGAACGGTAATTTGTTGTTTTTGTAACAAAACTACCGTCAATGAAATTGCAGTCCCTAACATGACAACTACAATTGTTAACGGCATCCAGAATTTCATTAACCAATGTCGCAATAATTGTATTAACTCTTTCATGATCTATCCTCATATTCTGGTGATATACCATTTAGTTTACCCTTTTTTTGTATAATTGGCGATATATTATAACAAAAAACAGCGGTAACTCATAAAGTTCCACTGCTTATATTACTATATATTGTTCTAAAAGGTCTTACCTGTCCATTTATTGGCTGGTAATTTATCAAAATCATATGTTGCAATATCATTAACTGTCGTTATCACAGCATGTGCTGGCACCGACATCATTAAATTAATCGCACCATCTTTTTCTTTAATCAAAATAACTGGCTTATTAGCTGCTTCTGAATAACCGATTTCCCAAGCCGTACCTGGATCGACATGATCATGATCATAATCAATCACCGCAACTACAACATCCGCTGGATCTAAATGTTCTTTATCCCCCTGATAAATTGCTTCGGCCCATGCTGGTGAACCAAATTCAAATTCATCATGAACTTCTGTCCGTGGACTAAAAAATTCAGAGACCGTCTGATTTTCTGACAACGCTTTTTCTAAACGTTCAATACGGTCAATCTGTTCGTCATCAAAAAATGGTCCAGCTAAGTAAACCCGTTTCATAAAATATCCTCTTTCAATTGATCAAATTATTGCCATTTTATTTTATCGAATAATTCATGAACAATCAAATATATTTTAATGAATTTAAAAAGAAAATCAGAACAATTAGTCGACATTAGTCCACCTTTTTAGTGTTAACGACAAGAATATTGTCTTTGTTCATTTTTTAGACCATGCAAGACATACTTTGCTGGATCTTGATGGGCATCGATTTCACGATCATCTGCACCACGTAAATTATCAGTAAATGTCGTTTCATATTCAGCAATACTTACTTGTTGTCGATTAGCTAAAATCGTATTCACTTGACCAGTTACTAACCCATCTTTAAAATGTGGACGTAATGTTAGTGAATAAAACTCACCCTCAGCACCTGAGCCATAAGAAAACATTCCCACACGGTCACCAGCTTGCAAAGTCTTTGAATTATCTAATAATGAATACAGGCTCAAATATAATGACCCTGTATATAAGTTACCAATTCGTTTATTATAAACGCGACTGGCTTCAAACTCTTGCAACAATGCTTTTTGCTGCATTTCATCAGCTTCAGGTAAAATATCACGCAAAGCTTTCAAGCCCATTTTTGTAAACGGTAGGTGAAAGGCTAGTGCATTAAAATCTGCAATCTTTAAATCTGATTTTAATTGATATCGTTCCCAAACCGCTTTAAAGAAATCACGATAAACATCTGACGAATATTTGCCATCTACTCGTGCAGTATCCGCATAAATAGGTCGCCAAAAATCCATAATATCACGAGATAAGAACTGATTATCCTGGTTAACTTCAGCAATTGTGGGATTAGCTGCTACTAGCATTGCGACAGCACCACCACCTTGGGTTACTTCGCCACTTGTGTGCAAGCCATAGCGTGCAATATCTGATGCCACAACCAAAACTTTTTCTTCTGGATGTAATGTCACGTAATCGCGGGCTTGCATTAGGGCAAATGTTCCCGAATAACAAGCTTGTTTCAGTTCAATTGTACGAGCATAGGGATTAATTCCTAACAATCTTTGTAAATAAACTGCACCAGATTTTGAATTATCTATCCCAGACTCAGTTGCAAATAAAATCATCGTAATTGCTTTACGATCAGTCGCAGTCAACATTTCATCCGCCGCATTAGCTGCCATTGTAACAATATCTTGAGATGCCGGGATAACTGCTTGTTCCGTTTGCCCAATGCCAATTAAATATTTATCTGGTTCTTCACCACGTGCATTCGCTAATTCAACCATATCAATATACTGATGTGGTGAAAAGAAACTCATTTTATCAATTCCAATAATTGTCATTTTTATACCTACCCATTTATTGCAACACTAATTCTGTTTATAATCTCACGTGCCAGCATTAATTTACTTTGTAATGGTAACATTTCTGGTTCTTGATTTTTTCTTAATATCGTCACCTGATTAGTATCATAACCAAAACCAACCTGTTCTTTTGAAACATCATTAGCAATTAGCATATCTGCATTTTTCTTAACCAATTTTTGCTGTGCATATGTCAACAAATTTTGTGTTTCAGCTGCAAAGCCCACTAAATATTGATGCGTTTTAGCCGCACCTAATTCTGCCAAAATATCGGGGTTTTCAACTAACGTCAAAGTTAGTTGCCCTGAAGGTTGTTTCTTGATTTTATTTTCAGCGGTTTGATCCATACGATAATCTGAGACTGCAGCAGACATGATCACCACATCCATCTCTGGTAAAAGCTGTTTCATTTGATCAGACAATTCTTGTGCTGATTGAATATGAATTGTTTCAATACCAATTGGATCTACGAGTGCTGTCGTTGCAGATACTAGTGTGACAATCGCCCCCTGTTCAGCAGCTGCTTGTGCTAACGCATAACCCATTTTCCCAGAAGAACGATTAGAAATATATCGAACGGGGTCAATTGGCTCAATCGTCCCACCAGCTGATATCACAACCTGTTTACCTTGTAAGGAACCGTTTTGTTGATACAAAGCCAATTCACTAAGTGCTAATATATCTTGGGGTTCAGGTAATCGTCCTTTGCCTGAATATCCTTCTGCTAACATACCAGTAACAGGATCAATAACAATATCACCATCAGCTTTAATCTGTGCTAAATTTCTTTGAACGGTTGGTTGTAAATACATGTTTTCATTCATCGCCGGTGCGACAATCAATGGTGAATGTCGCGCAGCTAACACTGAACTTGCTGCATCATCAGCAATACCATTCGCAATTTTTGCAATGATATTCGCTGTTGCTGGCACAACAAAGAAATAGTCTGCCCAATCAGCTAATGCAATATGTATAATATCTGCTTCACTTTGATTAACGAATAAATCTGTTACAACAGTTTCATTCGTTAATACTGCCATTGTCTTTGGTGTAATAAACTCTGTCGCAGATCTCGTCATAACAACTTTTACATTAGCTTGTGCTTTAATTAGTAGGCGTGCAAACATTGCTGATTTATATGCAGCAATACCACCACTAATGACTAACACAATATTTTTTCTTGAAAACATGACATGTTCTCCTTATATTTTAAAGAATACAACACATTTAGTTTACCATGAATGGCAACACTTACTACGAAATCTCATTGCTAAACGTCATTTTAACGATATTACCAACGAATAGCAAACTTTCTCAACTTTTTTTAAATAAAGTGTTGCAAGGTTTCAATTCATCTGGTATATTATTACATGTTGTTGAAACAGACATCATCATATTAAGTTTCATGGCTCATTGGTCAAGCGGTTAAGACTCCGGTTTTTCACACCGGCATCCAGGGTTCGACTCCCTGATGAGCTATTGGTTTCGACCAACATTTCTGTTTTTGGCTCATTGGTCAAGCGGTTAAGACTTCGGTTTTTCACACCGACATCCAGGGTTCGACTCCCTGATGAGCTATATATCGCTAGGATACTTGTTATCCTAGTTTTTTTATGCTTGAAACACATAAAAAATATCGGTATAATAAGTACTCGTGGTGGAGCTATGGCAGAGTGGTAATGCAGCGGACTCGAAATCCGCCGAACCGGTGTCGAACCGGCGCACGGGTTCAAATCCCGTTGGCTCCTTATTAACGTGCCTAAAGCGTTGATGTAAAGGCATTTTCAGCGTCCTTACAACATTTCCTGACCACTTCATTTTTTGGCAAAATATGACTTTTTAACTTTCTGGTCATTTATTTGACTTTGTACCAATTGAGTACACCTGTGTTTGCTTATGGTTTTATCTTGGCAAGGCACACACTTTTTTACAATATAGTGTCCCTCTTCATTCGGACGCAACAAAAGGCCTTACCCAGTTATTTGAGTAAGGCCTTTTGTTTACTTATTTAACAACGCACCAGTATTGTACCAAATCATGCCATAATCGTAACCAATCATAAACTTGACTTGGTTACCAAACATTGTTGCATCACTCCAACATTCATCCTAATAACTTGTTGCGTCATTGTTAGCATATTGAGCACACCATAGAGCGTAATTTTTAGTAACAGATGACCAACTATAAGCACTTGTTATTAAATTACTCAGGCAAATCAGTGGTCGGATACCCGTTTGACTATAAACATAATCAAGCCATGTCTTAGCATACATAGCTAATACCTTATAAGATAACATCCCCCTTCCCAATCTAAGGCAAGTTCTAAAGTACTAATATTGTCTTTGATATTATCCAAAAAGTACTGTGCTTCAGTTTCAACACCAAAGCCACTCGCATAATTTAATCACCTAACAAAAGAGCAAACTGGTTAAAATTGTTTACTCTTTTTATCACGGCTATTTTAAAAATTTTATTGCAATCATCATTGTGTGTGAATCATAAACACATCGTGTTATGATAAATAAAAACTAATCGAAAAGGTACTATTTAAACATGGCATTACAAGAAACCGGTCGTAAAATAAGTCATCTATATCAGTTATTTATGCAAGAGTACGCTAATTTTGGAGAAACAATATCTGTCAATGTGACCGATTATAACATTTTTTTATCAATCCAAGAAAATCCAGGGTGTAGTCAGCAGTTTTTAGCTGATAAACGTCATGTACAGCGTAGCCTATTGACGCGTATTATTAAAAAGTACGTTGACTTAGGCTTAATCAAACGCAGAAGTAGTGACCGAAATAAAAGTGCTTATGAACTGTACTTGACCAAAAGTGGAGAAGAAACAACACAGCAAATTCGAAATAAAATTCTTGATCTTAATCGGAAGATAGCCAGTCTTTGCTCAGTAGAACAATACGAACAACTCAATGAAGCATTAGATACTATCATTAGCAATTGGTATAGATAATTTAAAATACATTAATCAAAAAAAGACATGACAATAACTTGTCATGTTTTCTTTTTTATATAGTGTTTACACTGTAAACACTATATGCTATGATTTTATTCATAAACAAAGTGGAACTGATGTATGATCAATATTTAAAAGAAAAAGGTGATAATTAAAATGAAGAACAATGAAAAAAGAATCGCCCTGTTAATGGGTTTAAGCTTATTTATGGAAATGTTAGATAGTACTATTGTTACTACAGCTTTACCACAAATAAAAAATAGTTTGCTTATTACTTCCGCCAATGCTTCGCTAATCATTAGTGTATATATGATATCCGTAGCTGTCTTCATACCATTGAGTGGCTGGCTTGCAAAAAAATATGGTAATAATAAAATATGGCTTTCAGCTATAATTTTATTTACTATAAGTTCAATTGGTAGTGGAATTGCATCAAATTTCATAACAATATTAATTATGAGATTACTACAAGGTTTCTCTGGTGCATTAATGGTTCCGATAGCACGATTAATCGTTTTGGAAAATACGCCATCTAAAAATCTACTTAAAATGATTAGTTATGTGATTTGGCCAGCATTAATAGCACCTGCTGTTGCGCCATTTATTGGTGGCGTACTGTCAACATATTGGTCATGGCGTTTGATTTTTATGATTAATGTACCAATCGGTATAGCTTTATTTATTATTGGTAACAAAGTTTTACAACACGATACCGAACGTACAGGCGGAAGCACACCCTTTGATTGGATTGGTTTTGTCTTAATTGGTTTAGCTAGTGCTTCACTCTTAATGGCTTTGGACATTATTTCCTCAAAAAAAGTGCTTAATATGTTATCAATAGTATTATTATTGATTTTTATAGCTGGAACTATTGGCACTGTTAAACATCTCATTAATGCAACTTCACCACTATTTAGCGTAAAAACACTTAGATTTACGTCATATAAGGTGAGTCAATTTGGAGGTAGTATCATGTGGCTAACTGTGGGTGCTATTCCGTACCTCAGCACCATATTTTTCCAAAATGCTTTCCACTGGTCTGCCATTAAAACAGGTTCCTTTGTTCTATTTATTTTCGTTGGAAATATTGCGATAAAACCATTTGCAAACAATATCATACAAAAAATGGGTTTTAAAAATACCATAATCGTTTCTTTGTTTCTAATATTTGTCACAACGTTTATGATTGGTACGTTAACAAACCAAATAAATCAATTTTATATAATAGCTATCCTAACATTTTCAGGCATTGGTAGATCTTTAGCTTTAACAGCATACAATGGTATGAGCTTGGTAGAAATTCCTTATAATGAACGAAATAGTGCTAATACATTGGCTTCGGTGAGTCAAAATTTATCACAAGGTATTGGCATTTCATTAGTAACAATTATTTTTTCTACTCTAAATCAATATCAGCCAGACCTTGAGGCTTACCGACTAACATACTTTTTATTGGGAGTAATTATTATTGTGCCGATAGCAGAGATTATAATTCAGTCCCAAAGTATCGGTAATGTTAAGCAAACAAATTAAAATTAGTAAATTATGAATACTGAATATAAAAAACAATGTTAACAAAAATAAATTCACAAAGCTATTTGATTAAAGATTCCAACAAATGATCAATCCAGTAAATCAAATGGACTACACACCATGTAAATATGTCGTTGTTCACCTCAAGTCATAACAGTTTATCTTGCCAGTGTTGTGAAGCTTTTTATCAAACATTACTTTTCTTATAAGACAATGCAACGCCCAAAAGAAAAGCGCCAACGTTCTAAACGCTGACACTTAGCATTCTAAAACTTAGGACACTTGTCGCCTGTAGGGTCTTACCCACTTTGCAGGCTTTTTGTGTGTTTTAATTATAGGTGATGACTTGCCATTTTGTAAAACTTTATATACAAGTGTACTTCAGTACGGTTGTTCAGTCTTTCGACAGTTATGACAAAAGACACCTGTAAAAATTATAAAAAATAGTTCCGTTAAAAAACAGAACTACATTATCTAATAATCATTCGCCAAAATTATGGCAGTTATCAACACTGACGTTAAATCCTGTCATTGACTTTTCTGACTATTAACAAATCTTCTCTAGTAAATGTATTTTTTATTTTTAGCTAATTGCTTTGGTACAGGTCCTAATAATACCATCCAATAATTCAACAAAAGCAAATATTCCTGCAATATATGCTGAAAATAAATACCATGTATTAATGACATATTTTCTTACTTTTCTTATTTATTAAATAAAAATAAACTCTAAAATTTATATAGTAAATTATTCTGAAAATAATATAAATATTTGTTCGTTATTCTTTGTGGAAAATTTATCTTGTTGCTTAACATTTCTCACATACTAACAACAAAACGGCGCCTTTTTTCTTCGTTCTGGTGCTTATACTTTACTTCATTGAATTTTGTTTCAGTTTTTTCTAATATTACGGTTTAATATAACCAAAACCAGCTTGTTGTTTTATTGCTAATTCAACTACACCTGAAGGTACTATTTTTAAATTACTTTGTAAATCATCCGCATATATCTTACGCTGATTCATTGAATTTTGACAAACACGAATATCGACATTAATTGTCAATAGTTTACTTAAATCTTGTTTTGCATCTACGACGGTATCAACAACAGCTTCACCATTAACCACCAATTCAATGAGCCCATTATCATGATTAGCATCTAACCATTCACGTAGATGATATAAATTAGAAATAACAACTGGCCACTTTTGCGATTCATCAATATGAAAAATTATATTTAACATCTTATATGCCTCCTCATTCAATGATACATGTATATGTCATACTTACCATAAAATTCATATTATCTACTATCCAAATTAATTATTTACAGTAAAACGCCAGCAGGATCAAAGTTTCTTGCTGGCGTTATTCTATCGAAATTTGTTACCACCCAATATGATGACGACCATCGGGCTTTTCTAATTTACCTGCTTGATAGTCTTGAAAGACACCATGCATAATGTCAAAGGCTCGCTGTAAGTCCTCTTCTTTAATCACTAGTGGTGGCTGGAAACGTAGTGTACTACCACGTAACGAAATCATTAACACCCCTTGTTTGAAGAGATTGTAAATAATTGTATTTGTTCCTTGTTCGTCCCCAAGGCCTGTTGCAGGATCGATAATATCAATACCCCCATTCAAGCCATATAGACGAACATCTCCAATAAAATCAAATTGTGCTTTTTCTTTTTCAAAAAAATCTTTAGCAACTTGACCAAGTTTAGCAGAACGTTCCACCAACCCTTCAGACTTAATAACATCAAGTGTTGCTAATGCTGAAGCAGCACTCACAACATTACCTGCGGTTGTGTAAACATTTGCTGGTGCATCAAGACTTTGCATAATTTCGCGTCGTCCCAAAACAGCACTTAATGGCAACCCCGAGGCCATTGACTTGCCCATTGCAATTAAATCTGGTTCAATACCAAAATGTTCAAATGACCAGAATTTACCAGTACGTCCATAGCCTTGGTTCACTTCATCGACAGCTAACAAAATACCATTATCGTGAGCAAATTTAGCTACTTTTCGCCAATAACCTGCTGGAGGAGCCATAATACCACCATCCCCCTGAATGGCCTCAATCATAATAACTGCTGTCTCTTCAGCTGGCAAATAATTCTCAAATGGCTCCTTAAACGCCGCAAACATACGATTTGAAAAATCCTCGTCATTTTCTCCTGGTAATCGCTTATCTGGAGAAGGGAAAGGTACCTTATAGAATCCCGGCAATAATGGTCCAATTTTCCGACTCATATTTAAACTCACTGCAGAGGCAGAAATTGAACCGTACGTTGAACCATGGTATGCACCAACAAAAGATACCACATTTGGTCGTCCAGTATAGCCACGAGAGAATTTAATCACGGCATCGTTCGCATCTGAACCTGAATTACCAAAAATAACCATCCAATCTTCAGGATCACCAGGTGCCAACTTAACCAATTCTCCTGCTAATTTTGCTTCTGTTGATGAAGCAAAATAAGCCGCCGTGTAATGCACTATTTTTTGAGCTTGATCTTGAATTGCTTTGACAATCTTTGGATGTGCATGTCCTGTATTTGTTGCACTTGCACTAGCTAGTAGATCAATATATTCATTACCTGCAACATCCTTCAAAATCGCACCTTTACCAGAGTCGATGACAACATCAAAATAATAGACACGACCCGCTCCAGCAAAATGTTGTTCCTCTTGATTTAAAACATCATTATTTTCAACCATACTTAGCCTTCACTCCCCCTTATGAAAACAATATTTACTCTTTTGATTCACTTCGTAATACCGAATGCTTAGCACCATAAGCAAAGTACACAATGATACCGATAATAAACCAAATCAATGCATAAATCTTTGCCTCAATGCTAAGTCCCCAGAAGACCCAGACTGATAAAATAGCACCAATTGCTGGTGTAACTGGATACCCAGGCATCTTAAAGCCTGCTTCTGGCAAGTCTTTCCCTTCACGCTTATGCAGTGCATACATTGCCAACGAAACAAAAATAAACGCGATCAATGTTCCTGCTGAGATCAATTCTGATAAGAATGAGAATGGGAAAAATGAGCCAACAATAACAGCAACAATCGTCAAAACTAGTAAGCCACGATTTGGTAGTCCCTTCTCTGCAGTAACTTTTCCTAACCACTTTGGCAACATACCATCACGACCAAATGAATAAAGTAAGCGCGAACCAGCCATCATCATACCAATCAAGGCAGTTACCATTCCCACAACGGCAATCGTTGAAACTGTCGCAGCAATAATTGGATGACCAGACTCACGTAGAGCCCAACCGACTGGCTCAGCATTGTTAACATACTTTGTGTATTTAAACATACCAACAAGTACCAATGAAACACCAACAAACAAGACAACAGCAATTAACAATGAACCCAAAATACCACGTGGCATTGTTTTTTGTGGATTAACCGCTTCAGCAGAATTTGATGCAATCGAATCAAAACCGATGTATGCCAAGAAGATTCCTGACACACCTGCCCAAATTCCTTGGAAACCACCCATTGTTGCGCCATGAGGATTGTATGCAGGCACAAATGGTGAATAATTTTGTGGATGAATGGCTGTTAAACCAACAACAATAAATAGCAAAACGGCCAATACCTTAATCACAACAAGTATCACTTCAACACGTGAAGCTTCATGGACACCGTGTGATAGCAACCAAGCCACCAATATAATAGCTACGAAAGCAACAATATCAACAACACCACCTTTTGGTCCACTAACTGATGAGGACCAACCAAACATCGAGTGCGTATCAAGCGCTCCTGATAAAGCAGGTGGTAAGTTAATACCAATTTGTGAAATCAAACCTCTAAAGTTTGCAGATAATCCAGAACCA
Organism: Weissella sp. ESL1177; assembly: GCF_058107185.1. Taxonomy (NCBI): domain Bacteria; kingdom Bacillati; phylum Bacillota; class Bacilli; order Lactobacillales; family Lactobacillaceae; genus Weissella; species Weissella sp. ESL1177. Next base: position 1,078,074 of record NZ_CM176591.1, read on the forward strand.
ACAAAGGCAACCGCAATAATATACTCTGCTAGCAATGCCCAACCGGCAACCCAACCAAATCCTTCACCAAATAAAACATTGATCCATGAATAGGCTGAACCAGCAACTGGTAACGTTGATGCCATCTCTGCATATGCCAATGCCACAAATCCAGCAACAACCGCTGCTAGTAAGAATGAAAATACCACTCCTGGTCCAGCATATTTAGCTGCCACAACACCAGGCAATGTAAAAATCGCTGTTGAGACAATCGTTCCAACACCCAACGCCAAAAAATCCTTAGTATGCAAAATACGTGGCATTTCTGCGTCTTTACTAATATATGTCGAAGCATCCTCACGCTCCATAAACTTTGACCATAGCCCCATATAAAATTCTCCTAACTTGGGCGATGCTATCAACCATGATACTTTTGAATCTCGTTCCATCACTTAACAATTTAAGTGTTAAAAATAGATTAAGATAGCACCTACTTAATAAATTTAATAGATTGGTGTACTGTTGTGATCTAATTAATAATTTCAGAGTGATAAATAGTTAATAATGGCTCAACAACAAATTCACAACCAATATTTTTAATGATACCGCGTTAGTTGTAAAAGTCAATATTTTTCTAATTTTTCTATCATTTACTTAGCAGGAAACTTTATAAATCAAACATTTAAAAATGAAAGAAGGCTGAGACATAGATTTTTAAATCACACAAAAAGTCGAGACTATCTTTATAGACAATCCCGACTTTTCAGATGAAATATACTGACTCTTCTGATTATTTATTTTGTTCAGTTGTTGAGCCACGATCAACATAACCGTGTGGTAGCACAATATTATTAACCGCCAACTCTTCATGGTTCATTAATTTTGTCAACATTCGCATAGCGACCGCACCAATATCGTAAATCGGTTGTGTTATTGAAGATAACTGTGGGCGTGTAATGACCGTAACCTTTGAGTCATTACCAGTAATAATTTCAAAATCTTCTGGTACATTGACACCAGCATCAGTCAAACCATTGATCAAACCTGCTGCCATTTCATCATTAACAACGATGGCTGCTGTTGCCTGTGAATCCTTAACTGCTTTAGCTAATTGATAACCCGATTGATAATCATAGTTTCCTTGGAAGACAAGTTGGTCATCATAAGAAACTCCATAAGCTGCTAATGCATCTTGATAACCTGGTAATTTATGTGCTTTATTCATATAGTGATCAAGGTCACCCGTAATGAAAGCAATCTTTTGATGACCAGCTTTCAACAATCGTGTCGTCGCATCACTCACTGCTGAACGATATTCAATATTAACTGATGGCTGTTCTCCAAATTCGTCCAACAGACCTGCTAAGACAACTGGTACATCCGCCTTTTTTAATTCATCACGAATATCATCATTTAAAATATTGCCCATAAAGACAATACCATCAACTTGCTTACCCAGTAGATTTTCAATCACTTGAATTTCTTTCGTATTAGATTCATCAGAATTTGCTAAAATAATTTGATAATGATACATAGCCGCCACATCATCAATCCCACGAGCCAATTCAGCAAAATAATGATTTGTCACATCTGGAATCACAACACCAATCGTCGTTGTACGACGCGATGCTAGCCCACGAGCCACTGCATTCGGCCGATAACCTAATTTGGCGATGACCGCATTAACTTTTTCTTTTGTTTCCGTTTTCACATTGGCATTGCCGTTTACAACACGTGAAACAGTGGCCATTGATACTTTTGCTTCACGAGCCACATCGTAAATTGTCACAGTTTGTTTATCCATTACTATTCTCCTATAAATACAAATTTTTACTCAAGCCCCGCTTATTAGGTAATTTACGCTCTTTTTCAACAAGAAGGATTGATATTCGTTTATGATAACGCTTACAATGTGATTGTAACATGTTTTCATAATTTGTTTCATCATTTAATAATAATTTCACACAATGATTAATTGTAACATAACTTTTTACCATTGATAGGCAATTTTTAAAAATGAGCGTACAATTAATCGTATATTCATTTAAAGGAGATTTTTTTAATGACAGATAAACTTTCGTCAATCCAAACTTGGTTAGAAGAGCAACAATTAGATGTTGCTTACTTCTCAGATTTTCATTCAATTGCTTACTTAACAGGATTTAATTCTGATCCAATTGAACGCGTGCTTGCGTTAGTTGTCTTTCCACAAGGCGAACCCTTTATTTTTGCCCCTGCTTTGGAAGTGGAAGCCGTTAAGAACACTGGTTGGACACATCCCGTTTATGGTTATCAAGATCAGGAAAATCCATGGGCATTAATTGGTCAACATATCCATGCACATACAAAACACACTGAAAAGTGGGCTGTCGAACAAGAACAATTAACTTTGCAACGTGCCTCATTGATTCAAACTGCGATGCCAGAAGTCAAGTTTATTGGTAACTTATCACCATTAATGACAAATCTTCATCTTATTAAAACACCTGATGAAATAGTGAAATTACATAAGGCAGGTGAGGATGCAGACCGTGCTTTTGAATTTGCTTTTAATGCACTACAGACGGGTGTTTCTGAGTTACAAGTGATGGCCAAATTAGAATACGATTTAAAATCTTCGGGTGTCGTTGGTATGTCATTCGATACACTTGTCCAATTTGGCGCACATGCGGCTGAGCCACACGGTGACACAAGTGCCAACACACTAAAGTCTGGTGATTTAGCCTTATTTGATCTTGGTACGATTTACGAAGGTTATGTTTCTGATGCCACACGTACGGTTGCTTTCCAATCAGTATCTGACCACCAAAGAGATATCTACAATATTGTCTTAGAAGCTGAATTAGCTGCTCAAGATGCTGCAAAACCAGGCATGACTGCAGGAGAATTAGATAGTGTTGCACGTGATATTATTACCAAAGCCGGTTATGGTGAATACTTCGTTCATCGTCTTGGCCATGGTATGGGATCATCTGTTCATGAATCAATTCAAATTGCGCAAGGTAATGACTTGATTTTACAACCTGGTATGTCGTTCTCTATCGAACCTGGTATTTATATTCCTGGCGATTTAGGTATTCGTATCGAAGATTCAGTCATTATGACAGAATCTGGTGTTGATCCATATACTCATTCTTCTAAAGAATTACGTATCATTGACTAGGTCATAGTAACTAAAAAACGTTAGTGCTGACAAACTAATTTTGTCGGCACTAACGTTTTTTATATTTGTCATACTACTCTTCTTCAGAGAGACCTTTTTTATCAGTCTCTGATAAGCCCTCTGTCGGTTCCAAAACTTCTGGTGTAATAGCTGGTGTTTCTAGGTCTTCAAATGTTTCAGCTGCAACTGCATCATCAGTTGCTGAGAGAATAATGTCCTCTGTTGTGCCTTCATCATCACCCTTGACTTGATCTTTTAGATCTTGTGCTTTTGCTTTTGCCTGATCAGTTAGATCTTGTGCTTGGTTACGCAAATCTTCAGCCTTTGCTTGGGCTGAAGCTAATAATTCATCTGCCTTTGCTCGTAAGTCAGCTGATTTCTCTTCTGCTGATTCTTTAAAGTCAGCAACTTTTGTATCAAAAGCATATGTCTTGTCAGACACAAAATCATCTGCCTTATCACGGACAGAAGCAACAGCATCGGTCGCAGCGTAACTATAGTCGACAACTTTATCACGAACATCTGCGACTGTTTCATCAAACTTTGCTTTTAAATCCGCTTGTTGTTCTACAGTAAGCATCTTGTAATAACCATATCCTGCTGCAGCAACAAAACTACCAAATGCAACACCTGCAAAAAATCCCTTTGTTTTTGACATGAAAATATCCTCCTATTTCACAATCTCATCACTATTTCGTTGGCTGTGTCTTTTTTGCGTGCCGCCGATTTTTTCTAGCAGCATTTGCAGAAAATAGTGCTGATGCGACTTTTGTTTTTTTAGAGTTAGACGAACCTTTAACTTTATCAGTTAAGTTATGCGTTGCATCATTTAATTCTGATACTGATGTCCCCAAATCAGCAATTGCTTGGAATGCTGGATCAATTGTTGCAATTTTACCATTAACATCATCTAACAACGTGTCAACATTGGCAAGAATATCATTTGCCTCACGTGCGATAATATCAACATCTTTTGTAACAACACCTAATGTTTGCGTTAATCTTACTAAAAACAACCCAATAAATAGAACTAATAATAATGCAGCAATTGCTAATATTATTAGAGCAATTTGTCCACCTGACATATATTCCCTCCTAATCACTTACTAAGTCTTATTTTAACGTTTTATAAGCTTGCTGGCAATTGTAATGATTTTCAAGATAATTGTATATGACTATATATCATATGTAATCTAAGCTGACTATTTATCCAGTGCTAGTTCATTAACTAGTTGTTCAAATTCATTCAATCGACTTTCAAAGACCTTAAAAGTTTCTCGCAAATAATCTGGCTTTGTCATGTCAACACCTGCTTTTTTCATAACGTCAATTGGAAAGGCTGATGCACCTGCCTTAAGATAATCCTTATAGGCGTTCACAGCTGGTGCACCTTCGTGCAAAATTTTATCTGCTAATGCAGTTGCTGCTGCAAAACCAGTACTATATTGGAACACATAGAAATTATAATAGAAATGAGGAATACGTTCCCACTCATGAGCAATTTCTTCATCTGGTGTTAACGCTGCACCATAATAACGTTGATTAAGCTGGCCATAAGCCTCATTTAATATATCCGCAGTTAATGGGGTTCCTGCAGCATCAGTTTCATGCATCCATTGCTCAAATTCCGCAAATTGCGTTTGGCGGAATAGCGTACCTTTAACACCATCTAAATACTGATTTAAAACATAAGCCTTTAGTTTTTTATCACTAACCGTACGTAATAAATAATCGGTTAACAAATTTTCATTCGTTGTTGAAGCAATTTCAGCTAAGAAAATTGGATAATCACCATATTGATAAGGTTGATTAGATCGTGTCAAATATGAATGAACTGAATGACCCATCTCATGTACTAAGGTACTTAAATTGTTCAAGTTATCCACCCAATTTAATAATATAAACGGATTAGTATCATAGGAACCACCAGAATATGCACCTGAACGTTTGCCTTTATTCTCAATAATATCAATCCAACGATTATCAAATGCTTTTTGGACAATATCCAAATAATCCTGTCCTAACGGCGCCAATGCTTTTAATGCCTCAGCTTGTGCACTTGGATAATCAATATCATAATCTGGTTCGCCCAAAATGGGTGTATATAAATCATAAGAATGTAACTCGGTTAGACCTAATAATCGCTTACGCAGTGCCATATAACGTTGTAACAAAGGCAACGCTTTATTCACTTCTGCCACTAAAGTATCATAGACCACTTCTGGCACATTATTAGCAGCCAATGCCGCTTGTCGCGCCGAATCATAATGATGTACTTGTGCCATATAATTATGACCCTTAACGTGACTACCAATTAATGATGCAAACGTATTATCTAATGCCATATATGAAGCGTAGAATGTTTTGAAAGCATTTTCTCGAACTGTCGGATTAACTGATTCTAATAATCTAGAATAAACACCATCTGAAAGTGTTTCTAACTCACCTTCATCATTTTCAACTGCTCCAAATTGTATATCAGCATTATCTAACATGCCAAAAGCGCGTTCTGAAGCACCAAATATATCACCAGCCGCTGCTAGTAATTTTTCTTCCGATTCAGGTAAAACATGTCCCTTTTGTGTCAAAATATCTTCAAAATAATGCTTATAGTTAGACAATCTTGGCTCAGCTTTAAAATAACTTGCTAGCTCAGTGTCAGTTAGTGATAATACAGCAGGATCAAAAAATGAAATGGCAGCTGACACCTTCGCTGCTAGAGTTTCAGCTTTGTTACTCATCCCTTGATAAAAGCCATTCGCTGTATCTTGATCAGACTTCATTGATGCATAAACATATAGTTTTTCCAAATCACGCATTAATCCTAATCCGTACTGTAATGCAGTATACAAATCAGTACCTGATTTTGTTGCATTTTTTGCAAAAAAATCCGCATTTTCTAGACGTTCTGCTAGTTCGTTAAAGGCATCTTGCCAATCACTATCAGTTGCATAAATTGTGCTAAGATTCCATGTCATCGATTCAGGTAACTCATCTCGTAAAGGTAATTCTTTTGCCATTATTTTCCCTCATTTCAGTCTAATATATTGTTCATTCTACCATAGTTTTTTATGTCTTTAACGCTTGTTCATTATCTTATTTCGTCAGTTAATATGATTAGGTGATATCTTTTGATAATGCCAGCAATTTATCTTGATAATTTTTAAACCATTTTACCGGACGAACTAACGTCACAAAATCGCCAGACTGCCAAATAATTTTAGCATCTGACCAATCATTGATCACTCGTTGAAGCCATAAATGTTGGAGCGTTAACAATCTTAAACAACCAAACTGCTGCCAATCTTTGGTATGTAGTACGCCCAATAAAGTATTTAGCGATTGTGGTCCTGTTTCTAATAATATAATGAATTGTACCAACACATACCATTGGGGTATTTTAAGACCACCAGGTAATGGTTGCACTGGATGACAAATCCAAGGTATACCAACGACACAACGATTCATTTGATATAGTTGATTTTGAAGTGGTCGAATTGACGATCTTGCTTGCAAAACAAGTTGTTGTATTTTTAATAGTTGTTGCATTCGATTATCACCAACAGAAATTTGTGATAAATAGCCTTTGCCATCGAGCTGCCACCATGATTTTCGATAAAGGCTATCTTTTTGATTCCAAAAAGCAATCTGTAACTTATTTTGATAAATGAAGGCAAACTTAGCCATTGTACTAGCTTGCAATCGTTTTTCTTGATAGGTTTGACCAAGTACCCAAACGACTTGTAAATGTAACTGACGATATCCATTTGTCCGTTGACGCACCCGTTTTATTGTAATTGGTGCACATTGAAATTCAATCACTGTCCATTTGTGACCTTTTCTGACCATAAGATCTGGTCGTTGTTTAATCTCTTGTAACCAAGGTTCTAATTTAACTTCATCATAGCGCTCATGAAAGTATTGAAATAGTGCTAGTTTCCCTTGTAAATGTGTCACCGTTTCTCCTTCAGCACTAACTTGACAATTTTTAAGGTGCACATGCGCAAAATGTGTTAATTTTGTCTTTCCCCTTTTAAGTTGGACAATTTCAGTACAACCTGGACAGTAATACCTTTCTGACACGTTAGCATCTGATGCTTTAACTAATTCATTTGTCCCATATTTCTTTGCAATAAACATTGTTACCCTCCAAATATAAGGACGCATTTCATCATTATTGTGTTAAAAAATACTAAAATATGAAGAGGCCGTGAATCTACCAAACTAAAAATGGTTAGATTCACGACCTCTATTACTGATAATGGATTGATGTTCTGACGACAATTATTTAAAATACATCAATATTTTATTTAATGCATCATCGTCGAAAATAATTTGACCATGTTCAATTAAAACTTCAGCAGAAATTTGTGAAATATTTGCAAACTCACGCCCAATAGCTGCTAAGTCTTTCATATTATATTCATCTTGCAAAAGATGTCCATCAATTCCTAAAATATAATAAAATTGACCGTGATATTTAATTAACTTCGTATTAAAAGCAAATTCTTGTTTTTGAATTAACAGTGAAAATTGAATAATATTTTCAAAATTATCAAATTGTAAAACAAGCTCTTGATTATCTACACTACCAGCAGATAGTAGCTTATCAACAACTTGACTTACTTTTTTAGAAGTACTAACATCCTTGACTTCCGGTTGCTTTAAGCGTGGTGATTCAGGCTGACTTGATTCACTCTTTTTATCATTGGCAAGAAGTTTATCCAATAAGTCGTCTGACACTTCATCATTTGCTTCACTTGTATCGCGCTTACCAAGAACTGAATTCAACATGCCTTCCATCATCGTTTTATCATCAATATTTTTAGAAATAAATAATTCTAACCCGTTACGATTTGGCAATACTTGGAAAGTCACAGCCTCATTATCTGCAAAATCACCTGCAACATCAACTTCTTCTAAAATACTATAGAAAAATTCTTCAATTTCTTCTTGGTTGCCCAGCAAATCAACAATTGAAATACTTCGCTCTGCTAAATCATCATTTGTCACCACAACGCGAATCGTATCATCATTTATTCGTTCCATTTCCATAATGGGCACCCCTTTCCTCTCAACTAAAATATGAGAATTTGTTTCAATACTTTATTATAACAAATTCTTGTTTTATTAGTCGAATACATTATATAAAAATAAGCTGAGGCAACAATACCTGCCTCAGCTCGCTACGTCTCAAACATCACATCATGTGATCAATTTGAGAAACACGTATCATGTATGAAAGGTCTAAATTCTTTTAATCAGCCAAATTAAAAAACCTTTCATCTTACTTTTTCATTATTAATGATTTTAATCTGATAAATTTTGTTTACAAATTGACCATAGCTGTCACACGAGCCAACTCTGCTTGACGCATTTCATGAGGTAAGAAACGACGAATTTCATCTTCATTATAACCAACCTGCATACGTTTTTCATCCATAATCAAAGGGCGTTTTAGCAAAGCTGGTTGCTTATGCAACAAATTAATCAAATTACTCAATGACATGTCATCCAACTTAATATTTAACTCTGTGAATAATTTTGACCTTGTTGAAATAATCTCTTCAGTACCATCCTCAGTCATCCGCAGAATATTCTTAATTTCGTTTCGTGTCAATGGCTCTTTAAAAATATTTCGTTCCTGATAAGAAATATGATTCTCTTCAAGCCATGCACGTGCTTTGCGGCATGAGGTACAACTAGGTGATGTATATAACGTTACCATAATGGGCCTCCTCTCGGCACTACATGATACGACTATTCATACTACTGTTCCTTATATTGTCCATTATAACGGTATCACATCTAACATGTAACCCTTTTATGTCATTTTTTTGTAATAATTTTCAAAAAAATGAGTTATCACACCGCACTTTTTGTCATTGAAACAATGTATCCTAACTCTCGCTAGCCATTGCTAATAGTTTTTGCCTTAATTCATTTTCCATCACTTTCATTTGTTGTTCAGCAGAAGCCCGTTTTTCACGTCCCTCTTTTTGAATCGTCATTGTCTCTTCAATTGTTTGGATTAATTGATCCTGTGTATGCTGTAATGTCTCAATATCCACAATACCTCGCTCATTTTCTGCCGCAGCTTCAATTGTATTTTGTTTAAGCATGTCTGCATTTGATGTCAATAGTTGGTTAGTTGTATCTGATACTGCCCGTTGAGCCGTTACAGCCTTTTTCTGTTTTAACAAAGTTAATGCCACTGTTACTTGATTCTTCCATAGTGGAATGGCTGTATGGATGGACGTCTGTATTTTTTCTGTTAACACTTGATTAGTCGTTTGAATTAATCGAATTTGTGGTGCTTGCTGAAGCGCCATTTGTTGGGTCAGCTTTAAATCATTAACACGCTTTTCTAGGCGTTGTTTAAATTGCACGAGATCTTGTACCTGTTGTGTTAACACCGCATCATTAGCATCCTCTGCTCGACTCTCTAAAGTTGGTAGCTCTCTTTTTTCGATATCTGTTAATTTCATCTCAGCACCTGCAATGTGCACATTTAGCCGCTGAAAAAAAGCCATATTTTCTGCATAAAGATTGTCTAACATTTGATTATCAGAAAGCAACTCATTTTGATAGTCCTGTAATTTAGCCGAAACAGTATCGATCTGGGCACCAATTTTTTGATATTTCGCAGTTAATTCATAAATTGATTTTTGCATATTTTTGAAAATTCTTGCAAAAAAGCCTTGTTTAACAGGTGCTAATTCGGCTGGTTTTGCCTGCGACAAGTTTGTCATTAATTCTGTTAAAGTATCACCAATTGGACCAATATCCTGCGCTTGTACCTTATTTAAAACGCTCTGTGAAAAATCAGTTAATTCTTTTTGGGTATCTGCACCATACGTCACAATTGAATCCATTCGGTTAACATCTAATTGTTGTGCTAATCTTAAAGCCTCTGATCTTTCTTTAGCAGTTAAATCATTTAGTGGTTGCGACTGCTTTTGTTGTAAATTATCTGCTGATTCTAGTTTTTCACTCATGATCATCCCCCAATGTCTGTTTCGCTGTATTCATCCGCATGTTTAAATTGTCCATATCTTCACGTATTATTAATTGATAATCTTCATGAATTTTTACAATTAAATTGCGGATCAACTGGCGTGCCTCCTTTAATTGTTTTTTATCATAATCACTAATAACGGAATGATTTGCAATGCTAACATAACTTACCAATAGTTCTTCTAAATCAGGTAAGTGGCGATAAGCAAATTCGTCAACAGTTGTTAACTGGGTCGGATGATCTGCTAACTCTTGTAAAATACCATTGATAAATGTTGTGACTTTTGTTTCAACACCTATTCGTCGTAATCCAACCGTTTCCTGTAATAGATTTTCAATATGTTTAGTTGATTTTTTTAATCTTTTAAAAGTTGCCTTGAAGAATCGCAAATCCCGTCTTGTTAACTTACTTGTATTAATTTTATATATCGGTTGATAGGTTATTTGTTGCAATTTTGTGTGTGGTATGAACAATAACTGTTGTGACACAACCAGCAAACCAACAAATATGCTCTGTGTTAATAGCCCCAGTGACGGCATACTTATCACAAATAAGACCAACGTAACCGGCAATACCCATCGTATAACTTGCTTTGTTGGCGTAAATATTGCCGCAATGCTACCTAGCAAAAGCCACAAACTAGCAGCTATATCATGACTAAGTAGTAACCCTATCAGAAAAAATAACCAAAAGACCAACCACTTAACTTGACGTTGCATCTTTTTTGGCATTTTGTCTAAGTTAATCATTTACATGCCTCCAACATATTGCAATAACACCAGTGCAACTTAGTAACAACCAATTTTGATAAAAGAATCAAATTATAAATACTGCTATCTAGTTATCTTCAGATTTAGATTGATGATTTTCAGCAAAGATAACTTCTTCCCTCGCTTCTTTGTGCTGTAAATCTGCTAAATAACGACGCGACCATCTATAAGCAATAAGTACCAGTATCATGATGGCAATCGAAATAGATTGAATCAATATCCCCATCGTGTCATCGTGATATACTAACAAATTTCGTAACATGGCCGTAATACCAATATACATAAAATTTTGCAGAGAAATATGTTTCTGCAAAAAATACTCTTGCGTTAAGACAATAAATTCAAAAAACAAAAAAGTTTCTAAAATCAATCGTGCAATTCGATAAAAATTTTTTGCAAGGTCTGCCTGCCAAACCATCTGTATTAAAATCCACAAATCTTTGATAAAAAAGCCAAACATAATAATTCCCAAAGCAAGCATACCAACACCTAACAAAATATTGTAACCTTTTTCAAGATGCTTTTGTCCCATCTAATTTCCTCCATTTATCTATTAATTTAATAGTACCAAACCCTCATGTTAAGTGATAGTTTTTTAATTTTATTCATTATAATTATTTGAACATTCGTCGTAAATGCTACAAAAGTGCTACAAACGCAAAATAAAAGATTTTTAGAGCTTTTCGGTGTCTGTCATGATTTTCCTTTTTTCTTGATATAATTTGTGAACTTTGCAATTATACCCTACAAATTTGAAAGGAGGTTCGTAATGAAACCCGACTCTTACACGACATAATGCTTACAATTGAGTCTGCTGAGCGGTCAATAATGGTAAGGATTACAATCGATGTCTGAATTCATTCTTCCTCTGTTTTACAAAAATGTTTCCTTGAAGAAACGTATTTTGTGTTAACTTATCTCAATCATAAAGTTCATCTAGTATTCGTTTCTTATCTTTTTTGTTGAGCTGTTTTCTTTGTTCTTCAATTGTTGTTGCTGTTATGAGTAACCTCCTGACTTATTTTATTTTTAGATATAATAATATTGAATAATTATTTTTTGTTTACTAATCTGATTAATAGAGCTGTTATTTCTTATATTTACTTTCATCATTGCCACAATTGGGGATATTATTTGTTTGACCGGGTTATTAATCCAGTATCATCAGTATCTAAATTCAAAACCAAAATTAAAAGTTTCTTTCATTAATCAGAATGTTCATCCAAATAGATGGACTAAAATAAACATTGAAAACTTCATTTCAAACAATATGAGTTCAGTTTCTTTTACAAAATCATGTAAAATAATTGTGGATCAAGTTAATATTGAAAATACATCAGGCCAAGCCATTACGATATCAAACCCCAAAGAATCAGATTTATATTTTTAGGATAATGAATATAGAGCAGCTTTTCCTCATTTTAGTTACATATATATTACGTGCAGACAGGATTCACGTTAAAAGCTTGAGGAGCAATGCAATGGAACTACTTAACGGATTATTAGGTAATGCCACTAAGGTTTCAAATGAAAGTGTCCGTTCAGAAATTGAACCACTACTTATTACTGATGAAGTGGTCGAACATTCATATAAACTTGTACGTGATTTGGTTATTTTTACTGACAAGCGACTTATCATTGTTGATAAACAAGGCATCACTGCTACTAAGGTTGAATACAAATCAGTAATTTATCATTCAATTTCTAAGTTTTCAATTGAAACTGCTGGACATCTTGATTTGGATGGCGAAATTAAGATTTGGATTTCTGGGCAAGCTGAGCCTTCTGAAAAGTTAGAATTCAGAAAAGGCGAAGCTTTAACAGATGTTCAACGTTTGCTTGCCGAAAAAGTCCTATAATTTGTGTATTACTAATAATATATTTAAAACTATCCATTAGGATAGTGTACATACGTTTTATAATAATTCACACTAAGAGTTTAAAGCGTATTTTACAAATTAATATTTGTAACAATTATTGCTGCTCTTAATTACTTTGAAAGTAACATTCTTAAATAAAGAGGTAGTTATCATGTTTTTATTTGGAATAATCGGCTTTATTGCATTGCTTTTCATTATTTTATATCAATTAATTGACTTTCAACTTGAAAATAAGTAGCCTTACGTTTAAGGAAAGGATGGTTAGACCGTTCGCTTGATGCGATGGTATCACATTCGGGTTATTAAATTGGAAGTCAAGAAGCTGTTGCTACTTGGCTTCTTTTTTTATTTAAAACACGCACACCCCACTGGCAAACTAGAAGTGTACGTACATTCATATTAACAAGGCTTGGGAACAGGTTGAAGGAATAGTTAAAAAAACTAAAACACAATCGTCAAATAGAAAAATATCTATCCCTATTTCACTCATTAAACAATATATTGCTTGGAAACGCCCAAAAAGAGCGACAGACTTCGTTTTTGGTATGCCGAGACAATTACTAATGCAGCCGTAAATAAACGTTTAAAAGTGGCTTTACAAACAATTAAATCACCTAAAATGATTACCTTTCATGGACTACGACACACACATGCAAGTTGGTTACTTTCGCATGGTGTTGATGTTCAATATGTTTCTGCAAGACTTGGTCATAAATCAGTTGCTATGACGTTGAGAGTTTATACACACATGTTAGATAATTTGAAGAATGAAGAGGAAAATAAATCAGTTGATTTACTAGAAAAATTATAACTTTGACGTAGTAAATACGTAGTAAATCATTTACGAAATGGTGGTATTTTATGGTTAAAAAAATAGACTTTCTGTAAACAACAACAAACCCTATCATACCAACGATTTAAGCCGATATAATAGGGTTTATAACAAATTATTAAATTTGTCCAGAGTGCCATCGACAGGAATCGAACCTGCACGAGATTAATCTCACACCGACCTGAACGGTGCGCGTCTGCCAGTTCCGCCACGATGGCATACCCACTCACAACATAATTCACTATATCAGAAATTAATGCGATTGGGTAGCTAATTTAAACATTTTGTTTTGAGAAAGCTGCAAAACTCAATTGCTTTCTGTGTAAATTGTACTGACTGTTTTCATAGCGATGCATTGGAAAATCGTCAGAAACTTGCCAATCGGTCCAATTTTGCTTTAACCGCCATGTTGATAAGATAACTAATTCATGACTGTTATTGGTTCTTTGTAAAACATATGAACTAATAAATCCAGGTGTTTCAACGTCTAAACGGCTTGCATTGTAACGTCGCAAAAAGTTATCTCTTTCTAAGTCATTCAACGTAATGAATGTAAAACTCATCCAACCACGTAATTCATCTGTCTCACCATGGCTAGAAATAATTTCATAACTTGTTGGCACAGCAAAGATAGATGTCTTGCTGGAAGTTTTTTCTAACAATTCATATTTTTGTTGGTCAGAATCATCACGCATTAATAACAATTCACGATCTAAATTTTGATTTCTAACATTTTGCAATACGGCTCGTGAGCCAAAAGTTTCATGTAAGTACTCTGTCATTCGAATATCCCCCGTTTACAGTCGTATGCCATAACATCTATATGTCTATTATAGCTTTATTAACTAAAAAATATACTAAAAGGAAAAATTTTTTATGCTCCTAAAGCGATACTAATTAAACCAATCGCAGCAATACTATTATTTAACATATGTGTTGCCATAGAATATTGAATCTGTTTGGTTTTCTTATATACAATGGCTAAAGAAATTCCCATCAATGAATACTGAATAAAAGCAAATATTTGGAAGTCTTGAAAGACATGGAAATAACCGAACAAGACACCGGAAATTATCACATTTAACCACCATGGACCATCTTTAAAAAAGTAATTCAATACAATGCCACGAAAAATCAATTCCTCAACTAAGGGGGCAACAAATACAGCTAAAACAATAACAAAAATTAAAGCAGCGCCACCCTTACGTGCCATTTCTTCTAATGAGGCTTGATTATTTGCAGTAATCTGCTGATGCGTAATAAGTAATTGTAAAATAACTGTTACCATTCCTGCGCCAATAATCATGGCATAGCCATAGCCAATCCAAGCGACCTTATTAGCACGAAATGGATGTAATGCCGTTTTAGGTGATTTTTTTTTAACAGCATAGCCTAATATACATACAGTTATCACTGTTAAAATAACAATAACCACTAACATCACAACAATACCAATCGGACTATTTTTACTAAGATGTAACCCATTGACAACACCTTGCTTACTATACGTACTGCCTAACTGAATCAAAAAATCAAGTATAACACCAACAACCAACCAAATTGCCCCTACCATCAGCGTCCCAATTTGTTCAATCTTCTTCATCTTCGTCCTCTCGATCTTTTGGTTGCAAAGCTAATGCTAGTACTGTCATCAATATCGTTGCAAGAATAAACATTATGAATAATCCCAAACCAATGACCCATATTGGCCATTTTGCCACTTTAGCAAACCACACAAAACCAACAAATACGATAACGACAATAACACTCGCCCCAATTTGGATAGCAAAACGCATACTATGATTCACCCTCCAATACAAATCGATCTAATATTTCTGCAATAGCACCTTCATTATTTGTCCGTGTTGTGATAAATTTTGCAGCATCCTTTATCATTGGAATGCCATTAGCAACACTAACACCTAGGCCAACGGCATTAATCATTTTTAAATCATTATTATTATCACCAGCCGCAATAATTTCAGATGGCTGAATACCTAATTTTTGACCAAGTAATCGTGTTGCAGAGCCTTTATCAACACCTTTCAGATTAAATTCAACATATCGACCTGATGAATAAGTTGCTTCAACACTATCTACTCCAACCGCAGTGATAACAGCATCATAAATTTGCTCACGCATTTTTTTATTAGCACTTTCAAAAATTACTTTCATAATCGGCTGCTCAGCATCTAAAAATGATAAATCATCATCTATGATTTTTTCATAATGAACACCTCGTGTTGCCATATATGTTTTATCTGATTCATTAATATCGTAAATAAATAATTTATCTACTGTATAAATGTGAACGTCGACCTGATGATTTAAATAACCTGCCCGAAATATTTTTTTGGCTAAAGACGTTGGCATATTTTGAGTCATCAAAACTTGATTATTCTTATTTTCAATAATGGCCGCACCATTATATGAAATAACATATTGACCTTGCTTATCAAATAAATTTAACGCTTTTAACATTTGTTGCACTGATTCAAATGATCGACCAGTATTTGGTACAAATTTAAACCCTTTTGCGACTGCCTGTTGTATGGCACGGATATTTTCTGGATGAATTGTACCGTCATCATTTAGAAATGTTTCATCTAAATCAGATACTAGCATTTTATAACTCATAACTCTCTCTTTCTCTCGCATGTATTTCCTATATTTTAACAGAAATATGTTCAAAAAAATGATGTAACTAATAATTATCTGCCAGACAGCAAATTTTGTTTAAAAATTCCTATTATCACTCACTTATATTTTGACTTAATCAACTTGCTATGTCATATTTATTACAATAATAATAAAGGAGATAGTATATGCGTAGTTTTATAAATGAATTTCGTGATTTCATTATGCGGGGTAACGTGATGGATTTAGCAGTTGCGTTCATTATGGGTGCTGCTTTCCAAACTGTTGTTAAGTCCGTTGTTAACGATCTCATCATGCCGCTAATAGGTATTATTACTGGTTCAATTTCATTTTCAAATATTGTTTGGCATGTGGGCTCAGCCAACATTAAAATAGGATCATTTATTGGCACATTGATCACTTTCATTCTAACAAGTTTTGCCGTATTCCTAATTATCAAAGCTATTCGTAAAGCACAATCGCTCACTAAAAAGAGCGAAGAAGAGGAAGACATTGCGCCTGAAACAGAATTAGTCGTACTACAAGAAATTCGTGATGCATTAAATGAAAAAAAGCATTAGTTCCTGTTGAACAACATCAAATTATTCATCACGTAAACTAATCACATAATAGAAATTAATTTATTTTAAGAACGCTCTTGTATCAACATTTAACTGAACAAGTACGTTCTTTTTATTTTGTCAAGACGTTGAATTTATTTATTATATTGGCTAATATAGTTATCAGCTGATAAGCTCACTCATGTACTTAATAAGATGAGTATTTGGAGAAAATATAATCCTGAAGGAAGAAGGACTACCATGGTGATTATCACAGCTGGTATGATCGGTGTTGGGAAAACCACACTAACTGATTTAATTGCAAAGCACCTTAAAACACAAGCCTTTTTCGAACCCGTTGGTGAAAATCCTGTGTTGCCACTATATTATGCAGATCCTAAACAATACGGATTTTTGCTACAAATTTACTTTTTAAATAAACGTTTTGCTATGATAAAGAAAGCTTTATCAGATGACAATAACGTTCTAGATCGTTCAATTTATGAAGACGCTCTATTTACACAAGAAAATCACCGCGAAGGTAATATTTCAGATGCTGAATTAAATGTTTACATGACATTATTGAAAAATATGATGTCAGAAATTCAAACAATGAAAAAAGGCCGCCCAGATCTCATGGTGTTTGCTGACGCAGATTTTGACACAATTCTTTATCGTATTAAAAAACGTGGTCGTGATTATGAACAATTTGAAGATAACGCTGAATTACGTCAATATTATTTCAAAATGTGGTCTGCTTATCAAAAGTGGTATGAAGAGTATAATGCTTCACCAAAAATGAAAATTGATTTACAAACCTATGATCTTGAAAATAAAAATAGTCAAAAAATTGTTTTAGACCAAATCGATGCACGCTTAGCAACTTTATCTAAATAAACATAAAAAGGGTTTCAGCTTTTAACTGAAATCCCTTTTTTGTAGATTAAAATGATATACTGTATGATCCAATAAAATTAGGCAATACAGTCGTATTATCGAGATTAGCAATCTGAACTTGCTGCCCTGGTTCAGAAGCAATAACATATTGACCATTACCAATATAAACCGCAACTTGCCATGTCGCACCATGACCACCCCAGAAAAGTAAGTCACCTGGCTGTGCTGTGGCAACAATGTCTGCATTACTTTGCACATCATGTGTTGTCATATAGGCTTCTTCAGCAATCGTATAGGCAGGAATCGTCA
Source organism: Weissella sp. ESL1177 (assembly GCF_058107185.1). NCBI lineage: Bacteria > Bacillati > Bacillota > Bacilli > Lactobacillales > Lactobacillaceae > Weissella > Weissella sp. ESL1177. Next base: position 1,096,119 of record NZ_CM176591.1, read on the forward strand.
CGCCAGCCGCATGATAGGCTTGTGCAACTAGCCCAGAACAATCTAGCCCTGATAGTGATTTACCACCCCATACATACGGAATATTTTGTGATGCGTATCTGGTAGCTGCGGTCACAATCGCGTTTCGTTGAGTTTGTGTCAATGCCGTTGTCTGAGATTTATGTAAATTAGTCGTCTCAGCACTATTCGCCGTGTTATTTGTTACCGTTGATGCCCGATTTTGCATAACATCAGAAGATGGTAAAGCACTTAGTACAACATCTCCATTTGTCATAGTTGTTGCTCTCGTTGCATCATTTGTTGCTGATGCAGTCGTCGCAAGTTGTTGCTTCGTTACTGGCGATTGAGCATGAAATACAGCTGATTTTGCAACTGTTGCGGTGTTCTCAACAGATTGTTGTACAAATTGTGTCGCATCTTCCGTTGTTTGTGTGGCAACAGTATTATTTGTAGCAGACGCCGTCGTCGTACCATCCTGTGCAGCTCCCGAAACAGATGTCGTACTATTATTATAAGTTGCCTCACCATTCGGTACATAAAGTGACTGTCCAATTTGCAACATATTTGTATCAGCATCTGGGTTCGCCGCTTGTAAATCAGCAATAGAAACACCATTCGCTGCCGCAACTTTTGCTAAAGTGTCACCATCTTGAATAGTATAAACACTTGTCGCATCAGACTGTGAGCTTGCACTGTTAGCTTCTGAAACAACGGCATCTTCGGCTGGTGTTGTTGATGCATCCGTTTCAGAATCATCATAATATGAGTTTGTCTGTTCTTGTTGACTAGATGAAACTAACGCATTAGCCATCGCTTGAGAAGCGACCACGTTTAAATCAATATTTGCCTTTTTTACTTGTGTTTTCACAGTCTTAACTGTTAGTAAAGCTGATTTTTTGGTCCTTTTTTCTCGAATAACATCTGATTTTGTGGTTATTTGATTCGATTTTTGACCATTTGTCACTTCTTTAACAAATGTTGCAATACTATCTAAATGGGTGACATGCGCTGAATCAGGGGATACATTAACTGCATCTCTGACAGTTGCTTGTACTACTGGTACTTGAGTTGTAGCAACAACGCCCAATGCACCTACAATGCCAGTAGCAATTACCTTCGTTGAAACCTCTCCCATAGGCACAACTCCTTCCAAATTCTGATTGTTAACCAAAATTTAAATACCCAAACACCAGCCTATATTTAAACTTTATTTAACATTTATATCATACCTTAAATTTCTTTTATTTTTTAGGGGAACGTATGTTCTTTTTTTTATATTTAAAAAAAGCAAATTTCGAAGAAAATCAAAATTTGCATGATAAACCATATTATTTCCTACGATTCAGTTTAATTTACTGGAAATAGTCTTGTCGCCTTGACTGCTCGTTGCCAACCTTGATACGATTCTTGAATCTGTTTTTGTTGGTCACCCATTGGTGATTTCAATTCAAGATGGCTGTTTTCTGGTAAATGAGCGATATCTTCCCAAAAACCAACACCTAACCCGGCTAAATAAGCCGCCCCTAAAGCCGTTGTTTCCAATTGTTCTGGTCGCTTAACTGGCTTATTAATTAAATCTGCCTGGAATTGATGTAAGTAATCATTTGCTGCAACGCCACCATCAATAACCAAATTTTTCACTTCAATGCCCGTATCATCCTGCATGGCATCAAGAACGTCTCGCGTTTGATATGCGATGGACTCCAACGTTGCGCGTACAAAATCACCCTTACTTGTTGCTCTCGTCAGTCCAAACATTGCACCTCTGGCATTTTGATCCCAATAAGGAGCACCTAAACCAGTAAAGGCGGGCACCAGATAAATAGGTTCCGGATGTTGCTCACGAGCAATAGTTGCCAACGCTGCTGTTTCTTTTGCATTTTTAATTAGTTGTAAACCATCTCGTAACCACTGAATGGCTGCTCCGGCAATAAAAACTGAACCCTCAAAGGCGTAAGTTACTTGACCATTGATACTATATGCAATTGTTGTTAAAAGGCCATTTTTTGAAACGGGTATATCTTGACCCGTATTCATGACAATAAATGATCCCGTGCCATATGTATTTTTTACATCGCCCTGATTAAAAGCTTTATGTCCAATTAACGCTGCCTGCTGATCACCCGCAATACCAGCAATTGGTACTTGAATACCAAAAAAAGCATAATCTGCTGTATAACCAAATATACCTGATGAATCTCGAACATCTGGCAACATTGTTTCTGGAATATGGAATTTATCTAATAAGTCGTGATCCCATTGCTTTGTATGAATATTAAACAACATCGTTCGTGATGCATTTGAGTAGTCTGTTGCGTGCACTTGCCCATTTGTTAACTTATATAATAACCAGGTGTCCACAGTTCCAAATAATAAATCTCCTTGTTCTGCACGTTCTCGTGCACCAGGTACATTATCCAGTAACCACATAATTTTCGTTGCTGAAAAATAGGCATCGACCCATAAACCAGTTTTATCATAGATATAATTAGTTAACCCTGCTGCTTTTAAATCTTCTGCGATATGATCACTTTGTTTAGATTGCCAAACAACCGCTGGTGCGATTGGCTCTCCAGTCAAGCGATCCCAGATGATTGTCGTTTCACGCTGATTAGTCAAACCGATACTAGCTACTTTATAAGGCGGTATATTTGCCTTAATGACGACTTCTGCAATGACTTGACGTGCATCTTCCCAAATCGTGTTTGCATCATGCTCGACCCAACCTGGTTTGTTAAAAATCTGCGGTAACTCTTTTTGTGCTGTGGCAATTACCTGCCCCGCTTTATCAAACAACATTGCGCGCGTGCTTGTTGTGCCTTGATCCAGCGCCATTATGTATTGCTCAACCATCTATCTTTATCGCTCCTACTATTATTTTTTCACAATCAAACGATGATTGCGCCCCTCATTAATTAAGATAAAAAAAAGATGAAACATTATCTGTTCCATCTTCCATTGTACGAAATTATTTCTCAGAACGCAAAACGCCACCATCCATAAAACGATTTGGTTGCATTTCATTGACGACAACTTTAACATTCTCTCGTGGTACACCGATATGTTTTTCAATGGCAGTCGTCACGTCTGTCATCATTGCTCTCAACTGCTCATCACTACGGCCTGCAACTAAATCAATATGAACCAATGGCATTTTATTATTCCTCGTTAACTTTCTTATTTGTCTAAGTCAATCTTATCAGCTTCTTCACTGATATTCAACGCATCTGTAATTTGTGCCTTTGCTGCTGTACGTTCACGTCGAATTTGTGATTGTAAATCTTCATTCCAAAAATTATTAGAAACTTCCACTGTACTAACAATATTAATAAATGCATTAACATCAACGGACTTAACTAAATTTTGCATTTCAGTTAATTCATAACGTGACAATACCATCATTAATGTTGTATTTGGTTCCTGCGTAAAAGCACCTCGCGATGGTAAAACTGTGATACCACGAATTAATGCTTCCTGTAGGGCTTTAATCACTTCATCAGGATGATTTGTCACAATAAATGCTGTTAACTTTTGATGACGTGTATGAATAGCGTCCACAGATACTGAAGTTGCATAGATACCAATAATCGTATACATCGCATTTTGCCAACCAATAAAAGCACCCGCAACAACAACGATGAAAACATTAATAATCATATTGATCGTCCCAATTGACTTGCCAGTTGTCTTCTGGACGATCATGGCAACTATATCCATACCACCTGTCGAAAAGCCCATTTTGAACGTTAAGCCAATTGATATTCCCAATAGCAAACCACCAAAAAGCCCTGCTAAAATTGGTTCATGTGTCACTAGTGACGTTTTGGGCAAAACAATTTGCATAAATGAAGCGGCGAAATTATTCAAGAAAGACAAGATTGTAAACTCTCGTCCGGCATATATCCAACCAGCAATCGCCAACGGAATATTCGTTGCCATAATAATCGCACCAACTTCAACATGCAGGCCAAAAACAGAATCAAAAAACAAGCTAATCAGTTGCGCCACACCATTGAATCCACCTGAAAAGATGTTGTTAGGAATGAAAAAGTTATTCATTGAAATAGCTACTAAGACGGCGGCTAATATAAACACAATCGCCTTCATACTATACTCACGTATCCGTGCCGTTGTCACAACATCTGCCTCCTATCTAAACCAAAATCATTTTTCTATTATCACACAAAAAATCGTAATATTCCAGATAGAAAAATAATTTTGCTAATTTTTTAAAATTAATCATTACATAACAGCCACGCATTGATAATCCATACTGTCAATACGTGGCTGTTATGTCTATTTAATCATTTAATTTTGCCAAATACGCGATATTTTTCTTATCGTCAAAATCTTTTTCAGATTTTGCAATAACGATGGATGCCGTTGAATTACCAACAACATTAACGACTGTTCGTCCCATATCAACTAACCGATCAACACCCGCAATAAAAGCAAGTCCTTGGGCTGGTACACCAATCGACGAAACAGTTGCTAGTAACACCACAAACGATGCGCCAGGAACACCAGCCATTCCCTTAGAAGTAATCATCAATACAACTAACAACGTTATTTGTTGCGTTAGCGATAAATGAATATTGTACGCTTGTGCCATAAATAGTGCACCAATTGCTTGATAAATTGCTGAACCATCTAAATTAAACGTATAACCTGTTGGCACCACAAATGAGACAACTCCCTGACTAACCCCAAATTTTTCCATTTTAGAAACAATTCGAGGTAAAGTTGCTTCTGATGAAGCAGTTGTAAAGGCCAAAATAATTTCTTCTCTTAAGACTTTAAATAAATTAAAAACATTCACATGATAAAAGCGCAACACGAAACCTAAAATAACTACCATGAAAATTAGCATCGTTAAATAAGCAACAAAAATAAAGTAACCCAATGACTCGAGTGATTTCAACCCCATCTGGGCAACTGTCGCTCCGATTAGCGCACCAACACCAATTGGTGCTAACTGCATCACCCAATTAGTTACCTTAAACATAACCTCTGCCACTGCATCCAACAAATCAATAATAATTTGCCCTTTTTGACCAATTGCTGCTGTTCCTAAACCAAAAAAAACAGAGAACAAAATAACTTGTAACATCTTACTATCTGCTAGCGACGCAAAGAAATTAGTTGGAACAATATCCATAATCGTTGTCCAAACGCTACCTGTGCCCGCTGACTTAGCGGTCGCCAAATAACTACTGATATTTGTGGCTTGAAGATGGTGGATGTCAACATGTGCTCCTGGTTCAAAGACATTTCCAGCAATCATTCCTAGAATAATGGCAATGGTTGACAATATCTCAAAGTAAATCAGTGTTTTCAATCCAACACGACCTAGTTTACGCATATCACCCATTTTAGCAATGCCCACCGTCAAACTTGAAACAACAATTGGTAACACAATCATTTGAATTAAACCAATAAACATTGTCCCGATATTTTGCATAGCTGTAATGGCTACTTTATTTTGAAAGAAAATAACACCTAAAATAATACCGATAATTAAACCAAAAACAATCCGCCAACCTAAGCCAATATTGCGCTTTTCTCTTTTTGTTTTACCACTCGCAGTCACAATTCTTCCCCCTCTTAATACATTTATCTAACAACAAAAAAGGCCAACCCCCAGAGGTTGGCCTTTCTTCGCTAATAGTTTACCCTTATTAGCCGCGGCGTGCTTCTGAAATACGAGCAGCCTTTCCATGCAATGCACGTAAGTAATACAACTTTGCACGACGTACGCGTCCATGGCGGATTACTTCAATTTTATCAACACGTGGTGAGTGCAATGGGAACGTACGCTCCACACCAACACCACTTGAAATCTTACGAACAGTATAAGTAGCTTGAATACCAGTACCCTTACGCTTAATGACAACACCCTCAAACATTTGGATACGTTCACGTGAACCTTCGACAATACGTGCGTGAACACGAACTGAGTCTCCAGCACGGAATTCTGGAATATCTGTACGTAATTGGTCAGCAACCAACTTCTCTAATAAAGCGTTTTGACGCATAATTAATTCTCCTCTTCGACAATCATTTCACCACCCGGCCAGCGGATTATCGGGTTTATTTTGTGCTACGAAGCACCGATTAAAATCATATCATATTATTTACAACATCACAAGCTAAAGCTTAATCAGTTGTTTGTTCTTCCTGCTTAATGTCATTTAATAATTGACGGTCACTACTTGTTAATGGATAATTCAATAACAAATCAGGACGCCGTTGATAAGTACGGCGAAGAGCTTCTTTATGTTTCCATTTAGCAATATTGGCATGATGACCTGATAAAAGCACTGATGGCACTTGTAATCCTCTGAAGTTCGCTGGACGTGTATATTGTGGATACTCAAGTAGTCCTGTAGAAAAAGATTCATCCACAGCAGACCGATCGTCCCCTAAAGCTTCATCTAATAGTCGCACAGTTGCATCAACAACAACCATTGCTCCTAGTTCACCACCTGTAAGGACAAAATCACCTAAAGAGACTTCATCATCAACGAGTGTTCGAATACGTTCATCATATCCTTCATAATGACCCGCAATAATGGTTAAATGATCTTCTTTTGCAAATTCTTCTGCCACTGATTGATTAAATGTTTTACCAGCAGGATCCATTAGAATCACACGACCACGATTACCAGCATCCTTTTCAACGGCATCCATTGCATCAAATAAAGGTTGTGGCATCAGTAGCATCCCTTGACCACCACCATATATTTCGTCATCAACTTTATGATGTTTATTTGTTGTATAATTTCTAAAATCAGTGACATTAAAGTCCACTAAACCTCGTTCAACCGTTTTACCAATAATTGATTCACGCATCGGCGCAAACATATTGGGAAATAAACTTAATACATCAATTCGCATATTTAAATTTCCTCTAGCAAATTTACATTCGCCGTGCCGGCTTCTAAATCAACTGCTGTCACAACATCCGCAATAAATGGTAACAACATATCTTCCTTACCTTCTGTTTTAACAACCCAAACATCATTAGCCGGCATTGGCAAAATTTCACTCACTTTGCCAATCATTGTCATCGTTGCATTATCAATAATCTTTAGACCAATAATTTCATGATAATAAAATTCACCATCTGGTAAATCTTGTTGCAACGTATCAGTTACCATGACATCACAATCTTTATATTGTTCAACATCATTAATATTGTTCATACCAGTAAAACTAACCAATATAAATTGTTTATGTTGGCGAGTCGTTGCAATTTTTACTGACACATCTCCTCGTTTTGTCTGGATAACCAATTCTTGGCCTTTTTGAAATCGTTCCGCTGGAAAATCTGTCGTTGGCATGATTCGCACTTCACCTCGAATACCATGTGTATTCACGATTCTACCCACTTTATAAAGTGCCATGTTTTCTTCCTTTTCATTCGTTATATTAATTGTAGTATACCAGTAAAATAAAGTTAACTAAATAGGTAATTCGTTAAATTGATATCACCTTATTAATTGTTTCCGAGCCACAAATCAATTTTGCAATATTTATTTTGAAAAACATTTTGCTGTTTTATCCAGTCAAACTGTCGCACTTTCCTCAAAAAAATCTAAACTCATCAACACTAATATCATGAATCCAATCTAATAGGCACAAAAAAGGGAACTCAATGCTGAGTCCCCTTTTTACAACTTATTTTGAATACTTTGCGTTATGGTACTTCTCCATAATGCCAGCATTTGAAAGCAAGTTTTTAACAGTATCTGATGGTTGTGCACCATTGTTCAACCATGACAAGATTAGTTCTTCGTCTAACTTAACTTCTGATGGTTGTACCAGTGGATTGTAAGTTCCAACTGTCTCAATAAAACGGCCATCACGAGGTGAACGTGAATCAGCAACAACGATACGATATACAGGGTGCTTCTTTGAACCCATGCGCTTTAAGCGAATTTTAACTGCCATATTTTAAATAATTCCTCCAGTCGTTTTCTACAAATACCACTATAACAGACTTAAGCAGTGCTGTAAAGTGTTTTCCCTTTACACTTTATCATTAACGACGTTTCTTTTTATTTTTACGGATTTTTCGTGCCATTTGCTTCATTGCAATATTAGCCATTTTCCCTTTCATACCGCCACTGTTTCCAGGGAAACCTGCGCCACTACCACCCATGGCATTCATCATTTGTTCCATGCCAGCCATGTTACCATTCATAACGCCACTCATCATCTTTTTCATTTGATTAAATTGTTTCACCATACGATTAACTTCAACAACTGGGCGACCTGCACCAGCTGCTAAGCGACGCTTTCTTGATGGATTTAACACATCTGGATTTTCACGTTCTTCTGGCGTCATTGACATCACAATTGCTCGGATATGTGCCATATCTTTGGGATCAATTTTGGCATTTTTGAGAGCTGGATTATTAGCCATACCAGGAATCATCTTCATAATATCTTCTAAAGGTCCCATATTTTGTAGTTGATCCATTTGATCAATGAAATCATTAAAATCAAACGTATTTGATTTCATTTTTTCCATTGTTTCAGCGGCTTCTTTTTCGTCGTAATCTTTTTGTGCTTTTTCAATCAGTGTGAGTAAGTCACCCATGCCCAAAATACGACTAGCCATCCGATCTGGATAGAAAATATCCAAATCAGTCATTTTTTCACCTTGACCAACAAATTTAATCGGCTTACCTGTTACTGCACGAATTGATAGAGCAGCTCCACCACGAGTATCACCGTCTAACTTGGTCAATACAACACCAGAAATATCTAAACGATCATTAAATCCTTCAGCCGTTTCAACAGCATTTTGACCAGTCATCGCATCAACAACCAATAGAATTTCATCAGGGTGTGCAATGTCCTTAATATCTGCTAATTCTTGCATCAATGCTTCGTCAATCTGTAAACGACCAGCCGCATCAATAAAAACATAATCAGACTTTAATTCTGTTGCTTTTTCCATACCCGCTTGAACAATTTTGCGTGGATCAACGTCTGTTCCCATATCAAAAACGGGTACATCAATTTGTTCACCCAAAGTCTTTAATTGTTCAATGGCAGCAGGACGATAAACGTCAGCTGCAATCATTAACGGACGCGCATTTTGCTCTTCTTTAAGCTTTAATGCTAGCTTACCAGCCGTTGTTGTTTTACCAGCTCCTTGTAAACCAACCATCATAATAACAGTTGGTATTTTTGGTGACTTATTTAATGGGACAGCCGATTCTCCCATCATGGCTGTTAATTCATCATTAACGATTGAAACAATTTGTTGGGCAGGATTTAATCCCTCTAAAACCTTAGCCCCCGCTGCTTTTTCACGAACACTTCGGACAAAATCTTTAACAACTTTAAAGTTAACATCAGCTTCAAGTAATGCCAACCGAATTTCACGCATTGTTTCACGCAAATCTGCATCTGTAACTTTTCCTTTACGTCGTAAACCACTTAAGGCTTTTTGTAGTCGATCTGTTAAACCTTCAAAGGCCATTATCTTACTCCTCTTCTAATGTAACTAATTGGATAGCTAAACGGACCAACGTTTCGTCAGTTGGATAATGATTTTTTATATAATCATTCAAGTTATCCGCTGCTTGTTGTCTACTCTGATAATCATTATAGAGATGTAGTTTTTTCTCATAACTTTCCAGTAATTGCGTACTCCTCTTAATATTATCATAGACTGCTTGACGAGAAACATGATATTCCTCAGCAATTTCCCCCAAAGAATAATCATCTGCATAATATAGTTGTAAATAACTATTCTGCTTTGCTGTTAGTAGGGGTTGATAAAAATCGAACAACATATTCAACCGCATACTTTTTTCCAATTCCATTATTTGGTCTCCGTTAATAAACTACCAAACAGACTCTTGGCAAAATCATTCGCTTCAAATGGTTGGATATCTGTAACCTTTTCACCCAAGCCAACCCACTTTACTGGTAAGTGGAGTTCATTACGAATCGGTAAAATAATACCACCTTTTGCTGTACCATCCAATTTTGTAAGGACAATACCCGTAACATCTGTTGAATCTTTAAACAATTTTGCCTGTTGTACAGCATTTTGACCCGTAGTTGCGTCTAACGTTAACAATACTTCCTGTGGTTCATTTGGTAATTCACGCGTAATCACACGCTTCATTTTTGATAACTCTTGCATAAGATTAACATTATTTTGCAAACGGCCAGCCGTATCGACAAACAAAATGTCTGCATGTGTCTCAATTGCAGTACGAACACCGTCATAGACAACTGATGCTGGATCGGCTTTCGCATTTCCAGTAACAACTGGAATACCATTACGCTCACCCCACACAACTAATTGTTCAGTTGCACCAGCACGAAATGTATCGGCTGCCGCCAAAACAACCTTTTTACCAGCACGTTTATAGTAGGCTGACAACTTACCAATGGTCGTCGTCTTACCAACACCGTTAACACCAACCAACAACACAACCGTTGGTCCTTCTGATGCAAAATGCATAGAAGCATCCTCGTTAATGCCTTGTGTTTGGTATAAATCAACTAGCTTATCAACAATCACTTTAGAGATATCTTGTTTACTTTTAGCATTTTGTAATTTTACTTCATCGCGTAATTCTTCAGTTAGTTGGATAGCTGTTTGTGCACCAACATCTGCACCAATCAAAGTTTCTTCTAAATCTTCAAAAAATTCTTCATCAACAGATCGGAATTTTGCCATAAACGTATTCCAACGTTCTGACCAAGTCTTTTTCGTTTTATTTAATCCCGTATCTAACTTTTCACTAGCGTTTTCTGTTTCTGTTTCTGTTTCTGTTTCTGTTTCTGTTTCTGTTTCTGTTTCTGTTTCTGTTTCTGTTTCTGTTTCTGTTTCTGTTTCTGTTTCTGTTTCTGTTTCTGTTTCTGTTTCTGTTTCTGTTTCTGTTTCTGTTTCTGTTTCTGTTTCTAAAGTGTTGACCTTGGGCAAAATAATGTCAACTGCTTGACCAGGTGTTGGTTGCAAGATTTCTACTTTGACAGCCTCAACTGGTGGCATCTCATTTTCCCAACTACTTGGGAACAATACTTCAACTTCAACGGTTTTTACTGGCTTTTTCCTAAAAAAATCAAATAATCCCATGATTAATTTATCTCCTAACTTTCTACCAGAGTTTCATCCAAATCAGTTAGATTAACTGACACCATGGTTGAGACGCCCGGTTCTTGCATGGTTACACCATAAAGAACATCTGCCTGAGTCATCGTTCCTTTACGGTGTGTGATAACGATAAATTGCGTTTGATGATTGACTTCATGAAGATAATTTGCAAATCGATCAACATTTGCTTCATCTAGTGCTGCCTCTGTTTCATCAAGAATGGCGAATGGTACAGGCCGAACAGCCAAAATTGCAAATAATAAGCTAATTGCCGTTAATGCCTTTTCACCACCTGATAATAAACTTAATTGTTGCCGTTTTTTTCCGGGTGGCTGAACTTCAATATTAATGCCTGTGGTTAATAGATTTTCTGGATCTGTTAATACTAGTGAAGCCTGTCCACCACCAAACATTTTAACAAAAATTTGCGTAAATTGTGTTGCAATGGCATCAAAAGTCGTCTGAAAGCGGGTTATCACTTCCGTGTCCATTTCAGCCATCGTTTCTTGCAAATTATCCCTTGCTGAAATGAGATCATCTTTTTGCTGTGCTAAAAAATCATAGCGTTCTTTAACTGTTTGATACTCTTCAACAGCATTCAAATTAACATGACCAATTTCATTTAACCCTTGTTTTAATAATTTCAATTTCGTACGAATGGTATCAATATCAATATCTAAAAGCTCCGATTTTGCAAACTCAAACGATGTATCATAGGTTGTTTCCAAAGTTTGTTCATTCGTATTAATTGATGATCGTAATTCACCTAAGCGCCCATCAAATTGAGACATAATCGTTACCGTGTTATTAACGGTATCTTGTGTCATACTAAGTTCTGCGTTAAGCGTATCATGTCGTGCTTGAATATGTTGTAATTTTGCTTGCACATCTGCTAATGACTGCGTCACTTTTATTTTCTCAGTTTGTGTCTGCTTTAAGCGACGTGCCAATTTTTCTTGAACATCATTTTCATTTTGCGTTAAATCTTGTAATTGTTGTTCAATTGTCGTGATTTGTCGTTGTTCAGCAGTTTTTTGTTCATACAAATCTTTTTTTCGAACCGCTAACGACGATAAGACTGCTTCAGATTTTGCTAAAGCTGACTCCAAATCACTGATTTTTTTATCAGCTATCGTAATTTCATTTTGAATATCTTTTTGATCACTTAATTGCTCATCCAACATTTGCTGAAGGGCTTGTTGTTTATTAGATAAATCTGCAATCAATTGTGTATTTTGATCAACAGACATTTTTTGATTTTGTGCATCTGCAACCAATTGATGTTCATATTGTAAAGCAGCCTGCTCTTTTTTTACTTGACTAAGTGTTGATTCTGCTAATTGTAAGTTAGCTTTTGCAGTTTGTGATTGCTCATTTGTTTTTAATACAGCAACTTGTTGCTGATTAAAACTGTCAGTTATCTCCTTTAAAGCGGCATCTAAATCTTTAACATGTTTCTCCAATGCCAAAGTTGTTTGATGCAGATCATTTTCTTGACGATTTAATTTTGCAATTTCATTTTTTTGTGATAGTAACCCATTGCCATGTTGCCTAGTCGCCCCACCAGTCATTGAACCACCAGCATTCATTATTTGCCCATCCAAGGTTACTAATCGTACGCGATGTTGCATTGTTTTAGCCATCGTAATAGCCGCTGACATATCAACAACAACAATTGTCATGCCAAGTAAATTTGCAATAATGTTTTTATATGCTTCATCTGACTGAACTAAATCAGACGCGACACCAACAAACCCTGTTAACGATTGTGCTGTCTTTAATTGCTGATCAGAAATGCGCCGTGCTTTAATCGCTGTTTGCGGTAAAAAGGTTACTCTGCCTAAACGATGCTTTGCTAAATATTGAATTGCTGTTTTTCCAACTTGTTCATCTCGAACAACAACATGTTGTAAGGCTGAACCTAAAGCCGTTTCAATCGCGATTCGATGAGTGTCTGACACAGTAATCAAGTCCGCAATCACACCTTGAATACCCGAAAATTGTTGTTCAGCTTTCATCAAATTTTTAACACCTTGATAGTAACCATCATAATTTTCAGCTAAATGCTTCAGTGATTGTAAACGCGTACTCAATCGCTGTTCTTGTTCCATTTGCTTAAACCATTCTTGACGTACACTATTTCGTTGTTGTTCTAATTGTTGTCCTTGTAATTTAATTTTTTCGAAAATCTGTTGTGCTTCAATTAACTCTTTTGTCGCAACATTCAGACGGGTATTCTTATCTGCAACTCGTGTCTGAGCATCTGTTAGTCGCTGTGCCACTTGTTGTACACGCTGTTGTAATCGCAAAGATTCAGCATCACTACGTTTGGTTTCTTGTGCCAAATAATTTTGCTCATTTTTAGCACTAGTCAAGTCCTGCATAGTTGCTACCAAGTCACGACGTGTTTCTTCAATTTGCTGTGTAATTTTTGCTAGCTTTGTCCTTGGATGCAAATCAAGCACTTGTGCCCTTGATTGGTCATATTGCTTGTATTTAGCTTGCTGATCAGCTAATTCGTGTGCACATTGCTGATAAGCCTTTTCTAAAACAGTCAATCTATCTAACGCTGCTTGACGTCGTTCAGTCAAATCTTTTGTCGTTTTGAAACGATTTTTATGGCGTTCAGCCTGGACATTTTGTTCACCAGTTAATTGCTCAACTTGTTGTGTCGTAACAACTAATTTTGCTTGCAATGTTTGTTGTTGCGTATTTAATTGTGTCTGTTCTTCATCAAGATGTTGTAATTTTTGCTTCTTCTCATGTAAAACCAGTTGTTGCTGCTCATAATTGGCCTTTTCTGCTGTTGATTTTGCAGTCAAATTTTCCTTTTCTTCATACCAATCTAACAATTCAAGTACCAAACGTGATTGGTCTAATTGATCATACGAAGCTTTTGTTGTTAAATAGTCCTGCGCTTTGGCTGACTCTTTTGCTAAAGGTTCAACACGTCCCTGTAATTCATATAAAATGTCTGCCACACGTGTTAAATTATCATGAACATCAACTAATTCTTTTTCTGCTTTATCTTTATTTTGCTTATATTTATAAACACCTGCCACATCTTCAATAATACTGCGACGTTCAATTGGTTTTTCACTAAAAACACTTTCAACTCGACCTTGTGAGATAATTGAAAAACTTTCACGTCCTAATCCGGAATCCATAAATAATTCGTGAATATCTCTTAAACGAACTGTTACACCATTGATTTGATAATTGGACTCACCATTTCGATATAAAGTTCGTTTAATCGTTATCTCTGAATACTCTGAATTCAAATAATGATCAGTATTATCAAATGTAATTGCCACCTCAGCACGATTTAATGGCGCCCTTTTTGAAGTACCATCAAAAATGACATCTGCCATTTTGTCGCCACGTAATCCTTTTGCTGACTGTTCACCCATTACCCAGCGGATTGCCTCAATAATATTAGACTTTCCGGACCCATTGGGACCAACAACCCCGGTAATACCTGGCATAAATTCAATTTTGGTTCGTTCGGCAAACGACTTAAAACCAGTTATTTCCAAAGTTTTTAATTTCATTTTACATTCCTAGTTGTTCATTAAAGATTGGTAAGCTTTTCGAGCTGCCATTTTTTCAGCATCCTTGGTAGACTTACCTTCACCGACTGCCAATGCTTTATCGTCAACCGCGACTTGCATTGTAAATATTTGTTCATTATTCGAGATAGCTTGTTCATCAAGCTTGGTATACGTTATTTTAACGGTACCATGACGTTGTAAATACTCTTGCAACTTTGACTTATAATCAACGAATTGATCAAAAAAGCCTTCATCAATTTTAACAAACATCATTTCATCTAAAAAGCGCATCACAACTTCTTGTCCTTGATCCAAAAATAAAGCACCGATAAATGCTTCCCATAGATCTTCCAGCAAAGAATCACGATGACGTGCGCCTGATAATTCTTCACCATGACCTAATTGTACATATCGATCTAGATGCAACTCACGTGACAAAGCTGCGAATGCTCTTGTTTGAACCATTGAAATTCTCAACTCTGTCAATCGACCTTCATCCCAATTTGGAAAACGTTTAAATAAATAAACTGCTGTCGATTGTTGCATAACTGCATCACCCA
This sequence comes from Weissella sp. ESL1177, assembly GCF_058107185.1. Lineage (NCBI taxonomy): Bacteria > Bacillati > Bacillota > Bacilli > Lactobacillales > Lactobacillaceae > Weissella > Weissella sp. ESL1177. The sequence goes on from NZ_CM176591.1 coordinate 1,111,358, forward strand.
AAAATTCAAGGCGTTGATAATCACCACCAGTATAACCAGGGTGTTCATTAATATAATTTGCTTGTGTTAACGCTTCTTCTAGTAACTTCATATCATTAAAATGAATATGATGTTTTGCTGCTAAATCTTCTTGTAATTGTTGGAACATATTCCTACCCTCTTTTGTATATATACTTTTCTATTATACCAGACCGGTAATTATCTATATCATTTTTTGGTGGACAAATCATGATATTATGTGACAAAAGATGCTCTGAAATCATTTGTAGTTGTTTTTACAATATTGTTTCTATCTCTCAAAACACGTTTAAGGCCGTCAATCTAACCATAATTGATAGATTGACGGCCTTTTCCGTTACTTGAAACAGCAACATCATTAATTTTTTATTTCACACGCGATGCAATATAATCAACGGTATTATTGACGGTAATTAATTTTTCGGCATCTTCATCAGAAATCTCAGCACCAAACTCATCTTCCATTTCCAATACGAGTTCCACAAAGTCAATTGAGTCTGCATCAATGTCTTTTGTAAAATTTGTCTCACCAGTAACACTCGCTGGATCTAATTCAAAATGGTTTGCTACCAATGTGATTACTTTATCTAAAATCTCTTGTCGTTCCATGATTATTACTTCCTATTCTAAAAATCAACCGTATTAAGCTTATCGTAATTTATGAATAACGTCCAACTTTTAATCAGCTGACTTTGATAAGTCTGCTTTGTGAGCTGCTACAAAAGTTTCTGTCTTTTCAACCAGCTTTGTTTCCAACATCGTGTGTATTTGTGCCATTGTATTTGCGACTGCACTTGGACCAGCCGAACCATGTGTTTTAACGACTGGCGCTTTAACGCCAATAACAACTGCACCACCATGTTGCGAATAATCTAATCGTGACTGAATCCCCTTCATGGCTGGCTTTAACATTAATCCTGCTAACTTTGTTTTGACATTACCTTCCAAAATAGCATGCTTAATCAAATGTAACATTGCTAAAGCAGTTCCTTCAGTTGCTTTTAAAGCTGCATTACCTGAAAAGCCATCAGCAACTACAACATCAGCTGGTCCATGTAAGATATCACGTGATTCTACGTTACCAATAAAGTTAACATATGCTTGTTCTGCACCATGCTTTAATAATTGATGTGCTTCTTTATGAACAGGGTCACCTTTATCTTCTTCGGTACCATTATTTAACAAGCCAACACGTGGATTATCGTAACCAAGTACCTCTTTAGCATAGAAAGAACCTAAAATACCGTATTGGTACAGATGTGTTGGTCGATTTTCAGCATTAGCGCCAACATCCATCATTGCAAAAGCATCATGAAGCCCATCTAAGGCTGGTAAAACAGTTAATAGCGCTGGTCGATCAATGCCACGAATACGACCAACAGTAAAGATACCAACCGCTAGCAAAGCTCCTGTATTGCCGGCAGAGAATATCGCATCAGCTTTACCATCTTTAACAGCCTGTGCAGCCATCACTAATGAACTTTGCTTCTTACGACGAATTGCCTTCACAGGTTCTTCACCCATTTCGATAATTTCATCAGACTGGATCAATGTTAAATGTGTCTCATCTTTAACCAATGGCTTAACTTTATCCAATTGACCAAATAGTAAAAATTCAGTATCTGGCATTTGATTACGTGCTTTCTCAATACCAGCGACTATGGCTTCAGGTGCATTGTCACCACCCATTGCATCAACAGCAATTTTATACATAATTGACTCCTTCATGGACTGATTAATTTATTTTTTTAATAATTGCAATACTATAAAATGTACCACATTTTCACGTTTTGGTAAAAACATATCTCTAATTTTAATCAAAATTACGGTACCGATTCATGGTTTCAGACAACATTTCTGATAACACTAACATATCTGGTTCTTTATCCCAATCAGGGTTTTCAACAATTGCAATTGCTTCTTCTTGCGCAATATTCATCATCGTCAAATCAGCAATCGGATCCCCGACCCTAAATTCAGGTACACCTGATTGTCGATTACCTAAAACATCCCCTGATCCACGTAACTCCAAATCTTTTTGCGCTAATACAAAACCATCCGTTGTTGCAACCATGGCTTCCATACGATCAATACCATATTGTGTTTTAGGATCACTAATCAAAAACGTATAAGCTTGTCGATTACCTCGTCCAACTCGACCACGTAGTTGATGTAGCTGTGATAGACCAAATCTATCTGCATCTAAAATTAACATCACAGTTGCATTGGGTACATCGACCCCAACTTCAATAACCGTCGTTGCAACCAGTACTTGAAACTGATTTGCTTTGAACGCTGTCATAATGGCATCTTTTTCCTCATTAGATAGTCGACCATGTAGTAGACCGACCTGATAATTTGGGGCAAAATAAGCTGACAATTCATCATATACAGCCTGAGCATTTTGTACATCTAATGTTTCAGATTCCTCAATCAATGGTGTGACGACATAGGCTTGCGTGCCACTTGCCAATTGACTTTTAATAAATGTGATTACTTTATTTAATTCGTTATGTCGAAGCCAGAACGTCTTCGTCTGCTTTCTACCAGCCGGTAATTGGTCAATAATTGAAATATCCATTTCACCATAAGCCGTAATGGCCAAAGTTCGCGGAATTGGTGTTGCAGTCATTGCCAAAATATCAGGGTTAACACCAACTTTTCTAAGTGTTGCGCGTTGTTGAACACCAAACCGGTGCTGTTCATCAATGACTGCCAAACCGAGATTATGAAAAACAACATCTGGCTGAATTAAGGCATGTGTCCCAATTAAAATATCAATATCCCCCGCAATTAAGTCTGCTAAAATTTGTCGCCGAGCCGCTGCTTTTGTTGAACCTGTCAATAACTCCACACGCACTTCATTCGGATTAAAATAATTGCCAATCGTTTGTGCGTGCTGTTGTGCTAAAATTTCTGTCGGTGCCATTAAAGTTGCCTGCATGCCAGCTGTTATTGCCGCATACATTGCCAATGCAGCAACAACCGTCTTTCCTGACCCAACATCACCTTGTAATAATCTATTCATATGAACTGGTCGCCGCATATCACGAACAATCTCATTCACCACTCTTTTTTGCGCAGTTGTTAATTCAAATGGTAATTTCTTTATAAAGTCTTTTAATTTGTCATTGTTGTATATAATGGCTCTTCCTTGATTATGACGATCCATCTGTTTTATAACTTGTAACCGCATTTGAAATACAAAAAATTCCATAAACGAAGCCGTTCGTCGTGCTTCAGCCGCTGTTTGTGCATCTTCAGGCGCATGCATCCCAAACACAGTATCATGATAATTTAATAATCGATATTTATGTCGTATTTTTTCGGGAATAATATCGTTTGTCAATAAATCTCCATATTTACCAAGCGCTTGAAAAATTAAATCTTTAATCGTTGCTGCTTTAATTTCTTTAGATGATGGATAAATAGCTTCTAATTCATTTTCACTATTTTTAGGCATCATTTTAATGGCTGATAGGCTTTGATGTGTTTTATTGTATGTACCATAAATCGCAATTTCATCACCCATTGTAATATTTTTACTTAACCATGGTTGATTAAAAAAAGATATCTGAATGGTATCGTGTGCAACTGTGAGTCGAAAATTTAAGCGTGTTTTTTTATAACCAATGCGACTAATAACTGGTGGTGAAGTAACAATACCTTTAAACGTGACTTTTTCACCATCTAAAGTTTCTGAAGGCAGCTTTTGTGCCAAATCATTATACCGTCGTGGATAGTAAGTTAATAAATCATCAATCGTAAAAACCCCTAATTTATTTAAAGCTTGTTCTCGTTTTGACCCAACGCCTGATAACACCGCAATACTATCAAGTAAACTTGGCATACTCTCCCTCCATCCTTAAAAATGGTCAAAAGGTCTTTAGTACGATGCGCACTAAAGACCTTGTTAGCATTCTAATAGGTTTCTCGCCCATCATATTAATGTGCGCTAACCATGTTAGAACATTATTCAACTGATAGCAAGATTGGATATAATGGTTGACCACCATCATGAATCTCAAATTCTAATTCATCATCTAACGTTTCACCAACTGCTTGTAATGCTTCTGCGTCTGATTCTTGAGCATCTTGACCATAATAAATCGTTACTAACTCTGATTCTTCATCCAGCATCTTTTTTAATAAATCAACAGCGGCTTGATTAATGTCCGCATTGGGCACTGCCACGACAATTTCACCATCTAATAAGCCAATGGCATCGCCAGCTTGAATAGTTAAACCATTGATGGTCGTATCACGAACTGAAGTCGTTACAGATCCTGATTTAACCTCTGAAATAGTTGCAGACATTGCTGCAAAGTTATCATCAAAAGACTTCATTTGATCATAACCTAAGACCAATGCAGTCAATCCTTGTTGAACTGTCTTTGTCTTAACAACTTTAACTGGTACATCAGCCAATGAAGCGGCTTGTTCAGCAGCCATAAAAATATTACCGTCATTGGGCAGAATAATAGCTGAAGCTGCATGACTATCTGTCAATGCTTGTAATATATCCTGTGTTGCAGGTGCTTGTTGACTGTCAATAATAACGGTTGCACCAGCCGAAGCAAAAATTTCTTTAATACCCGCACCAGCAGCTGTTGTAATAACTGCAACTTCAGGGCCTTTACCAAGTTGTTCATCTGCAGTTGCTTGAGCTTTTTGCTTTTCAGCCGCATTTGCTGCTTCTACCTGTTGATCACGCATGTTGTCCACTTTAACTTTACGTAATGAACCAAATTCAGTCCCCCAATGAATGACATCACCTGGATCTTCAGTATGTACGTGAACCTTAACAACATCATCGTCATTAACCACCAACAATGAATCACCCATACTAGCTAGGTGATCATAAAAAGTATCATAATCAAATTTCTTATTGAAAGTTGTTCCTTTAGCAATATCAACCATGATTTCAGTGCAATAACCATACTTAATATCTTCTGGATTTAACTCACCTTGTACACCCGCATTATGTAAGGATAAGACCATTGCATCAAGATTCGCATTATCAAGTTCTGTTTTAACTTCTTGGCCCGAAAGAACAGCATAAAAAGCGCTTAAAACAATAACAAGTCCTTGGCCTCCTGAATCAACAACGCCAACTTCTTTCAAAACTGGTAATAATTCCGGTGTCGAAGCAAGCGCCTTTTCAGCTGCTGTTAATGCATCCGACATGACTTCTGTCACATCGTCAGAAGTTTTGGCAGTCCGATTAGCCGCTGCAGCAGCTTCACGAATAACCGTCAAAATTGTTCCTTCAGTGGGCTTCATCACTGCTTTATATGCCGTTTCTGCACCGCCCATCAAGGCATCTGCTAAATCACGAGCTGATAGCGTCTCTTTATCTGCAATCTTATTTGCAAAGCCGCGGAAAATTTGTGACAAAATCACTCCTGAATTACCACGAGCACCCATCAGCAAACCCTTCGCTGTTGCTTTTGCTAATTGACCAAGATGTGTATTATCTTCATTACGCTCATACTCAGCCCCACTTGCCATCGATAAAGTCATGTTGGTACCAGTATCCCCATCAGGAACTGGAAAAACATTTAATTTATTTATTTTTTCCGCATTATTTTTTAACGCTTCTGCTGCCGCGTTAATCATTTTACCAAACTCAACGTTGGTAATTGTCGTTACAACTTCCACAGTATTTAACTCCTTATAACTAGGCTAATCCCCTAGTATACGCACGCCCTGAACAGTTACATTAACTTCGCTGGCAACAATCCCTAACATAACATTTAAATCATTTTTAACACGTGCTTGTACACTTTTAGAAATTTCGGAAATTTTCATGCCATATCCAACGATAATATGAACATCTACCGTGACACCACCATTTTGTTGGCGAACAATAACACCCTTTGAGAAGTTATCACCATTCAATATCTGATTAACCCCATCACGCAACGGATTTTGACTTGCCATACCAACAACACCATAGTTATCAGTTGTTGCACTACCTACAATCGTTGCGATTACATCGTTTTCAATTTCAATTGCACCTTGTGCTGTTTGGATCTTAACTGTCATTAGAATGACCTCCGTATAAAACTAATACTATTTTACCACAAGCGATGGTCTAGTATTAGTTGGTAATCGTCACAATCATGTTTAATAATATACAATCGCTACATAAAAGAAAAAAGCCACCCAACGGTAGCTTTATTTCTTATACACGCTCAATTGAGCCGTTCTTCAAACCAGCCTTCAAAGTACGAGCTGATAGGTACACCTTCTTAGGTGCTGAACCGTTAATCTTAACCGTTACTTTTTGCAAGTTTGGCTTCCAGCTACGACGACTTGAGTTAAGGGCGTGTGAACGTTGGTTACCGAAGCGAGTACGCTTTCCATTGACTGCATCAACTGCCATATGTTTACCCTCCAATCTTAAGCTCTTTTAAATTCAGTGCTTTTATTTACTTGAATAATAATACCAAACCCTTACATAATAAGCAAGGGTTTTCTGTAAAGTATTTTTACTTTACACATTTTTACTGGTCAGCTGTTTGACCAATTAAGTCTCGACTTTGAATAACAGCTACAACACCTTGTTTAAATGAAAAATGATTCACTGTGCCAGCAAATTCATTTGAAGAAAAAGAAAATGGATTACCAGACCAATTGGTTAGTTGATATTTTTCATCCAATAACGTTAATCCTTGAACTGGTGTTAGTGGCATAAATCCTAAATAATCCATTGCAGGATCTTTTATAATCGTATGTTCACCTGGTAGAAAGAATGTTATGCGATTAATTCGATCAATAATGGTGACTTTCTCTATGATGTTCATAAAACGTGGTTGAGTAAAAATCCAAATATTTGACAATAACTGATCAATTCGGCCACCTGTTGCACCATAAATCTCAATTTTATCTGGATGATAATACTTTTCAACCAAAGTTAACAGTAATTCCGTATCTGTATCATCCTTTTCAGGTTTCACACTAACAATATTTGGTAATTGTGCGACCACTTCATGACGTTCTTGACTCGTCACTGAATCAAAATCACCAACAGTTAGAATTGGTGTTTTCCCTAAATTTAATAAGCGTAACGAACCTCGGTCTGCAGCTGCCCAAGGACCTTCTAATTTGCCAGCCTTTAAATCATCGGGCCATTCAACAATCGGACCACCAACTAATAAACGTATTCGTTCCATTAATCAGTTGTGACTTCCTTCAAACGAGCAATTTTAGCTGCAGGGTCGACTTTGTCATAAACATATGAGCCTGCAACAGCAACAGTTGCCCCAGCATCATAAGCTAATTTTGTTGTTTCATCGTTAGCACCACCATCAATTTCAATATCAAAGTCATAACCTTTTCTTCGTTTAATATTTGCCAACATTGCAATTTTTTCAAGTGTTTCTGGTAGAAACTTTTGACCACCAAAGCCTGGATTAACTGTCATAACCAAGACTTGATCAACCATGTGCAAAACTGGCTCAATCAGAGCAACAGCCGTACCAGGATTAATCACTACTTCTGCTTTAACACCATGACTTTTAATTTGTTGTAATGCTCGATGGATATGATTCGTTGCTTCATAGTGAACACCAATAATATCAGCACCATCTGCTGCAAATTCGTCAATGTAACGTTCTGGATTAACTACCATCAAGTGAACATCTAGCGTCATATCAGTAATTTTACGCAATGCCTTGACCCAATTAGGACCATAAGCAATCGCGGGGACAAACGTGCCATCCATCACATCAATATGAAGTAATTCGGCACCTGCTTTGTCAACCAGCTGCACATCACGTGCTAAATTTAAGTAGTCTGCAGCTAAAATTGATGGTGCGACTTTAATTGTCATAATTCTTACCCTCTTTAAAAATTTCTTCTAATGTTTTTTATCATGTTTATTATAAACCGGCCGTCGTCCTGCAATCAAATCATAAAACAACTTATAATTTTCATATCTAGATAGCATAATCTCACCATGTTCAACAGCTGACTTAACTGCACAACCAGGCTCGTTCAAATGGACACAACCACGAAAACGGCAATTATTGACGAAGCGATTGAAATCACGGAAATATTGACCTAGTTCTCGAGCTGGCATATCAAAAACTTCAAACGCTGAAAAGCCAGGTGTATCCGCAACAAAGCCACCATATAAATCAAGCAATGAAACCTGTCTCGTTGTATGTTTGCCACGGCTGAGTGCCTGTGAGACTTCTCCCGTCGCTAAATGAAGTGTTGGTGAAATATGGTTCAATAAAGTGCTTTTCCCCGCACCAGTTTGTCCCATTAAAACAGTTAACTTATCAGCTAATAAATGTTTTACTTGATTTAAACTCTGTTCATCAAACGATTGCTGAGGCAAAATCACTTGATACCCAATTTCCCGATAGCCAGCCGATATTTCTGAAAACTTTTTCATCTCTTTTTCTGACAATAAGTCAGTTTTAGTAAAGTAAATGATTGGTTCAATATTTTTTTCTTCTAATGCCACTAATTGTCGATCTAATAAATTACTTGACCATTCAGGCATTTTAACCGCTGTCACAACAATCACTTGATCAACATTTGCAACAGGTGGACGCACAATACTATTTTCACGTTCATCAATAGCAAGTATATACCCCTCATTAGGTGTATCTGCACGAAAAGAAACCCAATCTCCTACTAATGGTTTTAAAGCTTTTTTTCGAAAATTACCTCGCGCACGTGTTCGAAAAATATTTCCGTCTGCGGTTCGGACATCATAAAATCCGGCTAATGCTAACTGAATTTGTCCATGATATTCTGCCATTAATTCTCCTAACTATGCCATTAGTCTTCTTTTTCAGAACTAGTTGATTCTGAACTTTCAGAAGTTGACTGACTTGTTTCACTAGATTCCGTATTACTTGATGCACTACTTACTGAACTACTTTGTGACGAATTACTATCATTACTATTATTATTATGATTAGAAGTCGTCGTTGATTCTGACGATTTACTTGAAGAATGTGTTGTTTCATTTGGTCCCTTTGATAAAGTAATTAACAACACATCACTTTTCGTCATTTTACTACCTGGGGTCATTGACTGCGAAACCACATAACCGGCTGGAATACTATCAGAATAAACACTATTAAAATCAACAGAAATATTATTTGTCTGCGCCCAATTGACGACAGTACTTTGTGATTTACCAGTAAAATTAGGTACAGAATAACTCTTTGGCCCTGTTGATACTTTAAATTTCACCCTTGTTTTACTTGGAACCACTTGATCCTCAGCATCTACATTTTGTGAAATAATATAGCCTTTAGGCACAGTATCACTCGCCTTTTCTTTTTGAGAAACTTTAAAACCCTTGTTTTTCAACTTATTGCTTACTGTACTATACTTTGCATTAACATAATCACCAAAGCGAACCTTATTTGGACCCTTCGAAACAATTAAATCAATCACTGACCCAGCCGTAACTGTTTTACCAACTTTAGGATCAGTTTGAATCACATGACCACGTTCAATGTCATTGGCATGTTTTGTAGATATATCTCCCAGCTTTAAGCCATCTTCTTTCAAAGTTTTTTCTGCATTGGCTTGCGTCATGCCCCTGACATCGGATACATGTACATTATTCGGTTGCATTGCACCATAAATAGCTAATCCACCAATCAAAGCAACAATTGCAATCAAAGCAATTAATAAATATCGCCGACGTAATTTTTTCTTTTGACCGCTATTTGTTGGTTTTTTGGACTTTCCGATTACTGATGAGTCGGTCCCATTCTTACCATGATCTGGTTTAAAAGTGGCTGCCGGTCGTTGATTGGCGACTTCCTGTATTTGTGCAAGTGGTATAACTTTCGTTGCCGTTGTATCCTCTATATCATTAGCATCATGCCAACGTGGTTCATTAATTCGATTAGGTGATAATGCTGTCTTTAAGTCATCAGACATTGCCTGAGCTGATGCGTATCGACTCATTGGATTTTTTGCAGTTGCTTTAAAAATAACATTCTCCAACGCTTGTGGTACCCGTGGATCAACATCTCGCACTGAAGGCATCGCATTTTGCGCGTGTTTAACTGCAATGGCAACAGCCGTTTCACCATCAAACGGCACATGCCCCGTTAACATTTCATATAACATAATACCTAATGAATAGATATCACTACGATTGGAAGCAGCACCTCCCCGAACTTGTTCTGGTGCCATATAATGGACTGAACCAATGGCTGTATTAGTTTGTGTCATACCAAAAGAACTTTGTGCACGGGCAATCCCAAAATCAGAGATTTTTGCTTCACCTTCGTTACTAATTAAAATATTTTGTGGTTTCAAATCCCGGTGAATAATACCTGCTTGATGTGCCACTGCGATTCCCGCAAGAATTTCTCGCATGATATCGATAACACGACTGACAGGTATTGGCCAATTTTCAGCAATATATCGCTTAAGATCTGTTCCCGCTACAAATTCTGTCACTAAATATTGTGAGCCACCTTCTTCACCATAGTCATACACTTGAATGATATTAGGATGCAAAATAGCTGAAGTGGCAGCAATCTCATTATTAAATCGTCGCCGGACATTCTCATCATCACGCATATCTAGACGCATCAATTTTAAGGACACGTCACGATTCAAAATAATATCATGAGCTCGATAGACATTTGCCATCCCGCCTTCGCCAAGTGGTTCTACAATGCGATAGCGTTCACCAACTAGTTGATTTATTCGCATTTAGTATCCCCCACTTTCTTGGTGACCAATCAAAACCGTCACATTATCTGATCCACCAGCATCATTTGTACTAGTAATTAACTGAGTCACAGTATCGGCAATATCTGGTGTTGCTAAAACAGTTTGTAAAATCGTTTCATCATCAATATGTTTTGGCATCCCATCAGTTGTCATTAAAACATAATCATCAGGTTGTATATTAATAGCAAACAAATCTGCTTTTGAATCATCCGTTACACCTAATTGGCGCGTTATCAAATGTCTACCTGGATGAGTAATCGCTTCGTCTTTTGTAATGGCACCTTCTTGTAATAACTCATTTGCTAAGTTATGATCTGTTGTCAATTGTCTAATTTGTCGCTGTCGAATAATATATGCTCGTGAATCGCCAATATTTGCAATGACTAGTTGACGTGCTAAAATAACCGCAATAACTAGCGTTGTTGCCATGCCATTCAATGTTCTATATCGTTGAGCTGTTTTAACAATAGTATTATTTTCATTATTAATTTGATCTACCAACCATTGTTCCGCCGCTTCTACTGTTGCGATCGTTGATTGTTGCCACTGGTTACCAATATGAGAAACTGCCATCGTCGCAGCAACATCCCCACCATTTTGACCGCCGACACCATCAGCCACAATAGCCAATTGGGCTCCCGATTGATTGATAAAGACACTCACGTAATCTTGATTATCAGAACGCATACGACCAGTGTCAGACGCATATGCAATTTTCATACTTTATCATCCCTTCACCGTTGCTCCATAATACACTATTGTTTCACTAATGTTGCCACAAAAAATCCATCAGATTGATAATCATCTGGGTAGATATGTAGCATACCACGACTATCTAGATTATCTAAATGATATGCTGTCTCTGTTGGTACAAGTTTGTATTCTTTGTGTGTTGCTAAAAAGCCATCAATAACATCTTCATTCTCAGTTTTTAGAATCGTACACGTCCCATAAACTAACCGACCACCTTTTTTTAGTTTACCAGCCACTGCTTCTAAAATTGCACGTTGTACTTTTTGTAGTTGATAACTATCATTTATAGTTTTTTCATATCTAATTTCTGGTTTACGACGTAACAAACCAAAACCTGAACAAGGTGCATCTACTAAAATACGATCAAATGATTCATCGCCAAACTTTTCGTCAATTTTTCTTGCATCTAGTACAAGCGGCTGTACACGATCAGCAACATGTAAACGTGCTGCATTTTCTTGAATTAATTTCACCTTATGTTCATGTATATCTAAGGCAATCACCCGACCACCCTGTTCATCATCTAAATAAGTCGCTATTTGAGTTGTCTTACCACCAGGAGCTGCCGCTGCGTCCAATACTTGATGTGACGGTGCAATTGCTAAACTGGGAACCATTAACATCGCAGACTCATCTTGTAAGGTCAATAACCCATTTTTAAATGCTTGCGAACTGGCAACATGCCCACCAGATACAAGTAATGCATCTGGTGTGACTTTAGAAGGCATCACTTGATAACCTTCAGCTTCCAATTTTGATGTTAAGTCAGTAATTGTTGTTAATTCTTGATTAACACGTACCGATTGGGATGGTGCTTGATTAATAGCTGAAGCAATTGAAACCGTTTTTTCTAATCCAACTTGTTCTTTTAAAGTATCAAGTAACCAAATTGGTAAAGATGATGCAATAGACAAACGTTCAATATCATCTGAAATAACTTGTACCTCAGGTACACCTTGTCTTTGTATGGCATGCAACACACCCGTAACTAATTTTCTAATGCCATCATGTCCACGACGCTTGGCAATATCAATTGCTTGATCAAAAATGGCATGATCTGGTACCTTATCTAAATATTTCATTTGAAATAAGGAAATATAAAATAATTCGCGAACCCATGCTTCTAATTTTTTTGAGTTTTTAACAAATGGTGATAACCAGTATTCAAGTGTTAAACGGTGCTGAATCACACCATAGACCATCGTTGTTAATAAATGAACATCCTTTTCTGATAAATTAGACTGTTTGATGACACTATCTAATTGTAAATTTGAATATGCACCATGATGAACCTTTTCAAGTACGCGTACTGCTAAAGCGCGCGGATTATTCATTTCCCAATTGGCAATTGTTTGGTTATTTTTCTTACTCATTCGTAATTATTTGATCTCCCTCTGAGAATTTTGCATGTCCATTTAAATAAGCTGTCACAGCCATTTTTGGCTTACCTGCTGGCTGTAATTCATCAATCGCAATAACATGACCATCACCCGCAGCTAACCACAACTCATGTTTGCCCTTTTTAACAACAGTGCCTGGTGCCAAGTCAGTCACTTCATCTACTAGATGTGTTCGTTGAATTTTCGTCCGTGTACCATTTATTGTTGTATGTGCAATTGGAAATGGAAACAATCCACGAACATGATTATGAATTACTTGTGCTGATTGTTGAAAATCTAATACTTCTTCTTCTGGTCGAATATTTGGTGAGAAAGTCACTTTATCTTCATCTTGCGGCACCGGCTTAACATCACCTGAAATCAACTTAGGTAAAGTTTCTAATAATAGGTCACGGCCCAATAAGCTTAATTTATCAAAAAGAATACCTGTATTATCATCGGGTAAAATTGGCAATTCTGCCTGTGAAATAATGTCACCAGCGTCCATTGCTTTTACCATGTACATAATTGTGACACCCGTTTTTGTATCGCCATTTAATAATGCATAATGAATCGGTGCACCACCACGATATTTTGGTAGCAAAGAAGCATGTACGTTAATCGCACCAATCTGGGCAGCTGCCAATAATTTCGTTGGTAAAAACTGCCCATATGCTGCCGTAATTAAAAAATCAGGTGCTAATGCGATAATTTGCGATAATTCTTCTGAACCAGATAACTTTTCAGGTTGTAGGACAGGAATTCCTGCAGAAAGTGCCACTTCTTTCACTGGTGTTGGTTTTAAGATGTGCTTACGACCAACTGGCCGATCTGGCTGTGTCAATACAGCTTGCACATCATACTCTGAATGGTCTATTAAGCTTTGTAAAATTGGTGCAGCAAAATCTGGTGTACCCATAAAAACAATACTTGTCATTACCTCTTATACTCCTCTAATCATAGTTATGTATGAAGGTGGCACAATAAAATTGGCCAACGATCATGCCTTAAAAAGGCTTGCGTAACGATACACGACTTTTAATTTGAATTAGTCATTGACTTTGCAAAATCGATTGCTATCGTTACATAAAATTCATTGGTTCACGATCGATCATAATTGTGACACCTTTATGCTGTAATGCTTGACCTTTTTGCATTAACTCAGTTAGTGCCTGTATCAGTTTTTGATCATGCCGATATTTAATCACTAAACGATAGTAATATTTATTTTTAATACGTGAAATTGTACTTGGTGCAGGACCTAGCATAATTGTCTCTTGATCAACAACCTCTTTTAACCAATTAGTCACGTTATAAGCCGTTTTAGCAGCTTCATTTACTTTTTCATGTGCAAATTTAATTTGGATTGTAAAATAATATGGCGTATAGCGCCACGTATGTCTTAAAACCATTTCTTGCCGATAAAATGCTTCATAATCCTGATTTTTAGCTAATTGGATTGCGTAATGTTCTGGATTAAAAGTTTGCATAATAACCGTTCCTGCTTTTTCTGCACGCCCTGCACGTCCAGAAACCTGTGTTAGTAACTGAAAAGTACGCTCTGAAGCTCTAAAATCCGGTAACGTCAAAGTTGTATCAGCATTTAAAATACCAACTAATGTCACATTTGGAAAATCCAGTCCCTTAGCAATCATTTGTGTGCCCAAAAGAATATCCGCCTCATTATTGCCAAATTTGGTAAGTAACTTATCAGTAGCCCCTTTTTTTCGTGTTGTATCAACATCCATACGGATGACACGGGCTTCTGGCAAAAAGTCATTTAATTGTTCAGCTACTTTCTGGGTACCTGTTCCAAATTGACGAATATGACTGGAACCACATTTTTTACATTTTATTGGGATTGTTTCACTATAACCACAGTAATGGCAAACGAGCCGGGAAATATCTTTATGAACAGTCAGCGCAACATCACAATTAACACAACGTGGCGTATAACCACATTCTCGACAAATTAAAAAATTCGCATAGCCACGTCGATTTAACATTAAAACGACTTGTTCATTTTTTGATAGACGATTCCTCATTGCTGTTAGTAATTGCGTTGAAAAAATATCATTACCAGCCGACTTAACTGCTTCCCGCATATCGATAACCTGTGTTTCCGGTAATGTGCCGTTAGTCGCCCGATGACGTAATGTTAATAATTCATAAACACCTTTTTGTGCTCTAGCACGACTTTCTAAAGAAGGTGTTGCTGATCCTAAGACTAATGTTGCATCATGATAATTTGCCCGCCATAGTGCAACATCTCTTGCATGATAATGTGGGTTTTCATCCTGTTTATAGGATGTTTCATGCTCTTCATCAATAATGATGAGTCCAACATTTTTTAATGGCGCAAATACTGCAGATCTAGCACCTACAACAACATGTACCTCCGAGCGTTGCACACGACGCCATTCATCATATCGTTCACCATCTGATAAACCTGAATGCATAACCGCAACATCATCACCGAAGCGACCCTTTACTCGTCGTACCATTTGTGGTGTCAGTGTAATTTCAGGTACCAACATCATCGCCGTTTTGTTTTCAGTGAGTGTTTTGGCAATTGCTTGCAAATAAATCTCGGTTTTTCCTGAACCTGTCACACCTTCTAATAAAAATGTTTTTGCTTGTTTTTTTGAAATATTTTGTGCAATGGACTGGTAAGCAATTTGTTGCTCATCAGTCAACTTCAAAGGTTTACTGGGTTGGACTGGGGTATGTAACTTTGGAATTCTGTATGATTCCATTTGTTCTTGCTTGATCCAGCCTTTAAGTTCTGCTTGTTTCAACACGCCATAATCAAGTTGATGCTCTTTTATCACTTGATTAGCAGGTAAATCTATTTGCTCAGACTTCATTAAATAAGATAGTAATCTTGCTTGTTTGACTGCTGATGGTCGTAATGCCTGCCGCTGCTCTTCATAAAATGTTTGGGATTTGATCGGCTTTATCACATTAATTTTTTTTATTTTCGCACGATTTTTCACAACATACCCAATATCAAGAATGTGTTGCTTTTGTAATTTTATTAGTTGTGGCACAAGTGATATATCAACATTATCTCTGTCAAACGGTACTTCATCTCGATCCGCAAATAAACGTTGTAGCTGCATGTCATCAGCTAATGCTTGACGATCTAACAAACGTAAGACTTTACCATATTTTGCACGCATGACATTAGGTAACATTGTTTGTAACACACTAATCTGAAAAGCAAAATTATATTCAGCTACCCAACTTGCTAATTGTAGTAATTCAGTATTTAAAACTGGCTCTAATTCCACTAATTCCACAATATCTTTTATATTTTGAGATGATGACACTTTTCCTGTAAGAACATTTATAACGAATCCTTGTACCAAACGATTCCCTTTACCAAAGGGCACAATCACACGCATCCCAGGTTCAATTGTTTCTGAAAGGGTATCTGGTAGATGATACGTATATGGCCTATTTGTTTGCATTGTTGGCACATCAACAATTACTTGTGCATACATCTTAGACTCCCCCTTCTTTAAAGTAGTTACTCATATCTTTTATTTTACCAGAATTCATGTCATCAACCTAATATGCTTTCGCTTTTTTACGAAATAAAAAACCAGAACTATGAAGTTGAAGTGCCCTTCACTATCATAGCTCTGATTTTTAAATTATTATTTGTTGTTCTTTGCTTGTAACGCTTGTACATCACGCGCAATCACAACTTCTTCGTTTGTTGCAACTTTTAGAACAGCTGCAGATGAGTCTTCTGTTGAAATGATAACTTCATCATCGCGTGACTCATTCTTTTCTGTATCAAGCTTGATACCCATGAATTCTAAACGCTTAATGACTTCTTCACGGATATTAGCAGCATTTTCACCAATACCTGCTGTAAATGTCAAGGCATCAACGCCACCCAATTCAACATAATATTGACCAATATAACGAACAACACGATCAATAAACATTTCAATTGCAAGAGCAGCATGCTCATTTGTATCTTCAACTTCTTCCAAGTCACGCATATCTGAAGAAAGTGTTGAAATACCCAATAAACCAGACTTCTTGTTCAAAATATCAAGCATCTCGTCATTTGACAAGCCTTCACGGTTTTGAATGTAGTAAACTAATGACGGATCAACATCCCCTGTACGAGTGGCCATCATCACACCGGCTAATGGTGAGAATCCCATTGAAGTATCAAACGACTTACCGTCCTTGATTGCAGTGATTGAAGCACCCGCTCCCAAGTGCAACGTAATCAGCTTTAAGTCTTCCAACTTTTTACCTAGTAAGTCTGCAGTTCGTTGCGCAACATACAAGTGTGACGTTCCGTGTGCACCATACTTACGAGCACCATACTTTGTATAATATTCATATGGTAATGCGTATAGATAGTTTTTCTTAGGCATTGACTGATGGAACGCTGTATCAAATACGGCAACTGACAATGCGTCAGGTAGTAACTTTTGGAAGACGCGAATACCTAATGCCTCTGAAGCATTATGCAATGGTGCATATGCTGCTAAACGCTCAATCTTGTCAAGGGCTTCGTCATCCACAATAACTGATTTATTAAACCACTCACCACCAGCAACAATTCGATGTCCAACACCAGTAATTTCTGAAAGGTCTTTAATAACTTCGTGGGCTTTCAATTGATCAAGTAACAAATTAATTGCTGCTTCATGATCGGCAATATCTTGTACAAGCTCGATTTTTTCCCCATTGTACTTCAAAGTAAAAATTGCATCGCTCATACCGATACGTTCTACTTGTCCCTTTGCAATCACTGTTTCTGCTGGCATTTCAAATAATTGAAACTTTAGTGATGATGATCCAGCATTAATCGCCATTGTCTTAGCCATATATACTTATCTCCTCTTTCCTAACGGAATACATTATTAACTCAAAACAGTATATCATAAAAACGGCTCATTCGTTAGTATCAAGGCATGAATGCGCCATCATTTTGACATTGTATATAAGTGATTTTCTTTCATCCAAGTTGTCAAATCCATCACAAACTGTTTATTTTCTAATTCATTTTCTAATTCTGGTGTTTGTGCTAACATTACTGGCTTAGCCTGTTGTGCTTGATTACCCGAACGCTGTAATAACAAGATTATTTTTCCCATTTTTGGATCTTTAAATAATTGATTGGGTAAACGAATTAACCCTTGTAAATAAACATCATTCATTTGTAAATAACTTAACAAGTTTTTACTCTGCGCACTTTCAAATAAATTTGATGGCACAGTCAAAATAGCTAATCCACCTGGTTTTAGTCCACGCACGCTTTGTTCTATTAGCAAATGATGTACAAAAGTTAATCCATTCTGTTCTTTAGTTACAAAGTTTTCAGAAACTTCTTTTGGATAATAACCAACCGGTAAATCACCAATAACAATGTCAGCATCTTCTGTCATTGGCGTCGCAACACTATCAGTCAATGTCATTTGCCAGTTTTCTTCCAATAATGCTGCAATTCCACTAGCAACTGTCAACATTGTGTCATCATTTTCTAAACCAATATTCTTAACTTGCTTGCCTGCAGCTTTTAACGCCTGACTAGTCGTTGCTAATAAGTTTCCAGTTCCTAAAACGATATCTTTTAAGACAACTTGTTTTTGACTAGTTGTGAATTTATCAGCAATAAATGCAACCCACATGCCAATTGCATCGGGCGTTACCTGGTAATTTGCTTGTAATCCATCTTGATGGATTGTCCCTACTAGTAAAAATTGCAAGACTTGTCGCTTTTCTGATTGTGTTAATTGATCAAAATTTGCAGATTTTATTTTTGCTAAAACGATTTTATGTTGTGCTTCTGTTAACTGTTGCCAATCATCTTCTGATTGATCCAACATCACTTCAAATAAAATAATTAAGGCTTCTATCGATGCGATATCAACAAAGTCCACTAACTGCTGTTGTGCTGCTTGTAAATTCTTCACACTAGTTTCTACTGCTTCATACATGTTGTTACCTCATCTTCCATTCTAGAAACTAGTTTAGCCAGTTTCTTAGGTGCTGACAAGATAAAGTCACTATTTATTTTTTTGAGGTACTTGAACCGTATGCAATTCTGTAACCTTTACCGAGTAATAACCATTATAAATACTAACAACTCGTGGCAACACAAATAATCGTTTATCAATAGTAATTTTCTTTTGCGTACGTATATAATGCACTGCCTGATATTGGTTATACCAAAATTGATATTCACGTTGTTGTAAAATTTGATATTTTATTTGGCTAACTGCCCAAAAAGAGATGCTTAGTAACAAACAAATACTTAAACCTGCCGTTTGTATTAAAATAGTTGCTCGCCGTTTCCTAACCATTGATATATAATTGTTCCTTAAACACTTTTCCATTTGTAAAGCATAATGTTATTTGATATAAATGTGCTGTTATTTTCTTAAAATTTACTTGTTTTACTTCTAACATATAAGATAAAAATTTACCATCATGACGATATAAGCACAAACAATGTCCCCATAATCCAAATTGATAACTTTTGTGTGTTTTCAAGTTAGCAATAGTCAATGTATGCTTTGTCATGTCAGTAACTTTATAATAGTGTCCATCATTTTCAAAACGTGAAATAAACTGATTCATCCGTAAAGATTGTATACCATTAAATTGTTGCGAAACAACTTGTTGGACTTGCCTTGAAGCGATAGAAAACGTTAAAAGGATACTACTAAAAATCATCAACGCTACAAGGCACTCAATTAACGTAAATCCTCGCCTACTAACCATAGTTGTCGTTCCCGATAATATTTTTGTTTCATTATAAGCAATGCTTGTTCATTACTTTTTGATCTTATCCTGAAAGATTCGACTGTCGCACTTATAATTGTCACCGTTGCAGCAACAATCATTAATCCAACCATTGCTTCCATTAGTAAAAAACCTTTACGTTGTAAATCGATAAGTACCTCCACCAACCTGAAAAATTAACGCACCGCGTTGTCGTGTCTTATAATTAATAAATCGAATCGTACCTGCTGTAACTGACGATGGTTGCCATATGATTCGTACATCATTACTTACATACCATCCTGGTGGTAATACAATGCATTTATGACCAATGCACAACGTATTATCATCACCATAGATACGAAAACAAAACTGTTTACCCAACTGAACCAGTCGTTGTTCCGTAATGTAACTAGTTTCAAATTCATTTTTTACCACTTGCCAATCTCGCTTTTCAACATGCTTAGAAACGGCCACAGGAATTGATATTGTTAGACAAATGGCTAATACAATCAAGCTTTCTACTAGTGTCATACCTGACCGTGTCAATTTACTTGCTTTGTACAACCTTATCTCCTTTGATGTCAAAATGTGCTTTTGTCATTTGTTGTACTTGTGTATTGGTCAGATAACCTGCATTTACTAATGTCGCTAAAGTAATTGGTTGGTTGTTATTGTCATCATGAGTAATGTTATACATATTAATTTGACTTTGTAATGTGTTCATAAGTGCTGAACGTTGCTTTTCTTCTGCATTCTTCCGAATATGAGCAACATTTGGATATATCAATACAACTAATAAACCAATAATAAATAGGGTTGTCACGACTTCAATTAACGTAAATCCTTTTCGTCGACTCTTGAGTGTTTTTTTCATTGCACAATGCCTCCCATATTTTGATATAACGGTACAAGTGTTAAGTAATATAAACCAATAATGACAATGCCAATAATTGAAAAACAAATTGGCTGAATCAACGTTAAGTATTTTTGAGTCAGTTCATCACATAATTCAAATTTTCGTTTCGCCAATAATTGAAAATTTTTACTAATATTCTCTTGTGTCTGCCCAAGTGCAAATAGTAGTGCACATTCTTTTGGTAATAAATCTACAGATAAAATAAAGCCTTTTAAATCTTGTCCTTCACACAAAGCTTGCCAAGCTTTATGACCAATGTAACCAACAAGAGATTCACGTGATTTTTTGTGTGCTCGTTCAACGATCGTTGCCAAATCAACACCACTAGTTAACAATAGCCCCAATTGTAAACAAATATAGTACTCAATCATTAATGTTGACAATTTACCAATAATTGGTAATTTCATCATGATTTTTATTTTTTTCTCCCAAGATTGTTTAATAACATACCAAACGAAAAATAATGGTAATGTCATCAATACACCTAGAAACCACCAATAATTAAAATTTGTCACAATTGTCGTAAAGCGGATCCCCATCGTTTGAAACTCGGGTAACAAAAAAATGACAAAGGCCACTAACATTAATGCTAGCAGAATAAATAAAATAATTGGATACAATGATATTTGACGTATTTTTTTATATTGTGCTAATCGATGGCGTTCACGACTACCCAATTCTTGCAATAAACTGCTCAAACAGCCATGCACAACAGCAAACTCTAATTGACAAATAATTTCACGGTGTAAATAAGGTGTCATTACTTCCGCAAAAGTAGTCCCTGCTGACAAATTCGACAAAATAGATTGCATATTTTTTGGGGGTAATTTTAATAAAATTTGTAACATTTTCAAGGAATTTTCCAAATCAAAACCAACTTGGAGGAGTTGACCCAAATTTTCTAAAAATTCAGTTTGCTGTTTCCGTGACCATTTTGGTTTCTGATTCATTATTTAACCTCATCAATAATCCTACTAATGCTTCACCACTAAAGACGTCTAAATTCGCATAGATTTGGCGCGCTTCTGACTGTATTTGTTGGTAGCCTAACCCAATGAAAACTTGCATTAATAGTTCTGCAGAAATACCAAACGCACGCATACGATGCCAGATACCAATAACTGACATGGCATGAACTGTGCTTAAAATTAAATGGCCACTTAAGGCCGCTTGAACAACAATATGCGCTGTCTTTGCATCGCGAATTTCACCAATGATGATAACATCAGGATGATGACGTAAAGCCAATTTTAATAATGTCGGATAATCCATTTCTGCTGCATGGTTAACCTGTAATTGTAAAAATTGTGGTTCAATAATTTCTACCGGGTCTTCAATTGTCAAAACCATCTGATTTTTTAAATAATTGGCTGCTAAATGGTATAAAGTTGTTGTCTTACCTGATCCCATTTTTCCAGCAATTAACACCAAACCTTGAGTCATTTTCAAAACATGCTGTAATTCATTTATTTTCTGCTGAGGACGCCAAGTTAATACATTATCTTGAATAGCATAAATCAAGCGAATGACAACAGATTCGCGATTTAAAAAATCAGCCACACTCGATATACGTAAATGTAGCGACTTCTTATCAAGTAAGTAATGCCATCGACCTAATTGTGGTCGACGAACTTCTCCAATATCCATATGCGCTGAAAATTTAATATGGCGAATAAGTGACTCACCTTTTTCCTGATCAAGCGTACGTAATTTATTTAACCCTTTCATCGTATAGTAAGTAACTTCAAAGCCATTTTGACTTGGTAATATATAAATATCACTTGCATGATACTTTGCAGCTTGACCTAACATTTCATAAAAAACCGCTTGTATCTTCACTTATCTCACCTCCTCACAATAATAAGGACGTCAGTTTACCAAAAATGTCCATTCAAAAAATGCCTAACATACCATTATTGTGTGATTCAACACGACAGAAAGGTATATTAGACATTGTAAATATGTCTTTTATTTAATTTTGATCAATCAATGGCAATTACAACAAAATTTAAAATAAACAGAATTGACACTAACCATAGAATAATACTAATTTCGTTAAATTTACGTTTAACACTCTTAATCAATACATAAAAAATGAAACCAGCAGCAATTCCATATGAGATTGAGTATGAGAATGCCATAAATGCTGACGTAAAGAATGCTGGGATTGCGACTTCAATATCATCCCATTTAATTGCCTTAAACTCATTCATCATTGAGATACCAACAACAACCAAGATTGGTGCAGTAGCTGCACTTGGAATGACATTAACCAATGGTGCAGCAATAATCGATAGTATAAATCCTATCGCAATGACCACTGAAGTTAATCCAGTACGACCACCTGCTTTAATACCTGCAGAGGCTTCAATAAAGGTCGTCGTATTTGAGGTTCCCAAAATACCAGCAAACATAGTCGCAAATGTATCTGCAACTAAGCCACGATCCATCTTTGACTTAAAGCCTTTGTTTTCATAGAATTCCTTTTGATCTTTCTCTGAAAAAATGCCTGTTGAGATACCCGTACCAATAAATGTCCCAATTGCATCAAAAAGACCAGATAATCCCATTGAAAAAACTGTTAAAATAACAATTAAAATATTCTTAGGAGATGTAAACATAGACCAAAGGCCATTTGGACCAAGTGCTTGGCCAAAAATTGAGCCAAAATCACGGAACGTCTTAGAAAACGATGCCAATCCTTCAACATGCGTATTGGTAACACCCATTGGAATACCAATTAACGTTGTTGCAAATACTGAAATTAAAAAAGCCCCTGGCACATTTGCAACAACCAATAATACCAAAATAATCAAACCGATTAATGCTAACAAAACTGCTGGTTGTGTAAATGTTGTAATTTCTGGCGTTGTGCTACCACCACTGGTCAAAGTTTCAATGGTTTTGCGCCACCACCATGAAATGGTGCATTGTTTAATGAAATAATGTTTTCAGCATTCACTAAATAATTGATAAAACCTGCATTTTTCAGACCAATATAGGCAATAAACAGACCAATACCAGCGGCAATTGCATGCTTTAATTGTGTTGGAATCGACTTTACAATCAATGATCGAACTTTTGTTAATGTGATAATAACATCAACTAAACCAACTAAAAACACCATTCCCAATGCTTGCTGCCATGTGTACCCTAAACCAAAAACGATGGTATAAGTAAACATCGCTTGCATACCAATTGATGGTGCCAACGCGTATGGCAAATTAGCAAATAAACCCGTAATCAATGTTCCTGTTACAGCAGTTAAAATTGTTGCTAAAAATACACCTTGGCTAGGCATGCCGGTTAACGAAAGTACCGAAGGATTTAAAAAGATAATATAAGCCATGGCAACAAAAGTTGTAATACCAGCAATAATTTCGGTTTTTACAGTTGTATTGTTTTCCGATAGCTTAAAGAAACGTTCCAACATAATAAGTTCTTCTCCCTAAAAAAGTCATGTTAGCGTTACTTGCCAACATGACTCAACGAACTAATGACCAGTCTATTCGATTTAAGAATAATCGAAATCATCTAATGATTAGTTTCTGCTTCAGTCTGTGGCAAAACACGTTAACGACCTTAATTTATTAACAATGATTCAACATTATTCCTAATTGACTTAATAGTCAATATAAATTTTAAACTAAAAAAGAACTTGTTGATTAAAACAAGTTCTTCTCATTATTCAGCTGTTGTAAAGACAGCTTGAACATCTTCATTATCTTCAAGCTCAGCAACAAGATTATCTAGTGATTCTTGCTTATCTTCTGGAACAGCCATTGGATTTTGAGCTACCATAGTTACTTCATCAATACTAAATTTGTAACCCTTAGCTGCCAATGCATCACGAACTTCAGGAAAGGCTTTTGGATCTGTGTAAATTTCAAATTGATCATCAAATGTCTTCATGTCATCTGCACCAGCATCCAACATATCTTCAAACAATTGATCTTCATCAATGTCATCATCCTCATCACGTTCAATTTCAATATATCCCTTACGATCAAATTGGAAAGAAACTGAACCTGATGTACCTAACTCGCCACCAAAGTGCTTAAATGATGAACGGACAGAAGAAGCAGTACGGTTTGTATTATCTGTTAATGCTTCAACTAAAACTGCAATACCAGCTGGTCCATAACCCTCGTAAGTTAACTCTTGATAGTTAGCAGCATTTGCCCCTGAAGCTTTATCCAAAGCGCGTTGGATATTATCTTTAGGCATGTTGGCAGCCTTCGCTTTATCAATTACTAAGCGTAAACTTGAATTTGAATCTGGATCAGCACCACCAGCTTTTGCTGCCGTATACAAATCACGTGCTAACTTTTGGAAAATTTTTCCACGCTTCGCATCTTGGGCGTTCTTACGTCCTTGGATGTTATGCCATTTACTATGTCCTGACATTTCAGAAACCCCTTTTCTTTCGAAAATTTATCGTCTTATTTTACCATATAATTTATCTATTGACCAGTTCTTACTCTTTAACTGTGCATAAAATCGGCTGGTGTCATACCATCTAATCCAATATTTGGATCAATATTACCGTCTTCTATCAAAGCCATTGTTAGTATATAATCTTTGCTCACATTATCAACTGTCGTTACCATTTGTTCAGCAACATCTAATTGTTGTGGTTGTATGTCCTGTGAACCGACTTTTTTAGAATCTGTTTGAACCGACACTTGTCCATTTGACTCTTGTTGATTTGCATACTGCATAATTCGCGCTTGTAGTGTCGTGCGTCGATTGACACCGGTTGTTAAAACGGCTTGCTGAAAAGCACTTTCTTGCCCAAGTAACACCAAGGATTCACGTGCTCGTGTTAACCCGGTATATAATAAATTCCGTTGCAACATCCTCGAAAATGCATTAACCAGTGGCATAATCACTAATTTATATTCTGTTCCTTGCGATTTATGAATCGTCGTTGCATAAGCTAAACTTAATTGTTGCCAATTTTCCCTTGTATAAGTTACCTCACCAGTATCAAAAGCAACAATAATAGTATCTTTATTATCAGTATTTGCCTTATCTTTTGCTAATAGGATCGTTGTAATGTAACCAATATCCCCATTAAAGACATTATTTTCAGGATCATTTGTTGTCTGCATCACCTTATCACCAACACGATAATCAATTGATAAATCACCCTTTTTAACCTGAATTGTTTTCTTTTTTTTAGTTAAAGGATTAAAAATATTTTGAGCGACTTCGTTCAGATGATTGACACCCGCTTGTGTCCGATACATTGGTGCCAATATCTGCATATCAGTCACTGTATGCCCCTTTTTTTGCCAACTCATGGCAACCTTCTCAACGAGTGTTGCGACGTGAGATAAATCCGTTTCAAAAAAAGAGCGATCTATTTTTTTCTCCTTAAAATCAGCTGGTAAGCGACCATTTTTAACATCATTTGCCAAAGCAATTATCGTCGAGCCCTTACCTTGCCGATGAATTGTTTCCAATTCGCGATAGTTAAGTAAGCCACTTGCTAATAAGTCATAAAACACACGACCAGGTCCGACTGATGGTAATTGATCTTTATCACCAACTAAAATAACTTGCATATCTGAGCGTACTGCCGATAATAACGTTGCAAATAATTGTGTGTCAACCATCGACATCTCATCAATGACTAACAAACGACCAGTTAATTCCTCAATATCAACATCATTAATATTCGCTTCACGGCCAGTAATTCCCAGAAGGTGATGAATTGTACTAGCGGGCATCCCTGTTGATTCTTGTAATCGTTTTGCAGCACGACCAGTTGGTGCCGCTAAATGAACACTATGATCAATTTCATCTGATTTTAACCCATCTTCACGTAATAATTTTTTTAATGTGGCAACAACGCCACTAATAATTGTCGTCTTTCCAGTACCGGGGCCACCAGTTAAAATAAATAATTGATTTGTTAACGCCGCAACGATTGCTTCGCGCTGCGTTGCATCATATTTAAAATTATTGGCCAATTCAACTTCTTTTAAAAATTTAACGACAACTTCACGCGAATAAGTTTGATGTTGACTTTTTGCCAAATCAATCAGCTGTTTTGCAATTTGATTCTCAGCTTCGTAAATTTCTCTGATATATAAATAACTACCATCCGCGACGACAATTCCCTGTGT
This sequence comes from Weissella sp. ESL1177, assembly GCF_058107185.1. Taxonomy (NCBI): domain Bacteria; kingdom Bacillati; phylum Bacillota; class Bacilli; order Lactobacillales; family Lactobacillaceae; genus Weissella; species Weissella sp. ESL1177. The sequence continues at coordinate 1,138,048 of NZ_CM176591.1, forward strand.
TGTTAATGTTAATAATGCGCATTTAATGAGTTCATCGGACACTGTCACTTGCTGTCCGCGTTCTAACAATTGCTTTGTTGTTGCTAATAAATCAGGTAATACCATATATGTATCTCCTGATTCAAAAGTTTTAGCATTAATTGCGGCAATTACGCCTGCATTGATTCGTCGTTCATCTAACGCATCAATGCCTTGTTGTAGAGCAAATTGATCAATTCTTCGAAAAGAAATACCATCAATATCAATTACTAACTGATATGGGTTATTTTTTAAAATCGTTAAAGTTTCTTGTTGATATTTTTGGTAAATTGTCGTTGATAAATTAGAGCCAAACCCGTAATCATTTAATGCAATGATTGCTCGCTCCATACCGTCAGATTGTGCTAATTGATTAACAATAACTTGTTGTAATTTTTCATTAATATCAACATTAGCAAGTACTTTTGCATTGTCTAATATTAACTCAATCGCATTGACTCCAAGTGTATCAACAATTTTTTTGGCAGTTGCCTTACCAACACCTGGAAATTTTTCACTAGCAAAATACGCAACTAATCCTGAAGCAGAACTTGTTGCCTGCCGATGATAATTATTCGCTACAAATTGCATACCATAACGCGCATGATCTTTTAACTGACCATTAAATTCATAGCTTGCCCCAATCTGAACATCTCCAAAATTACCGGTTATCGTGAGTTCATCATCATCAAATTCAAAGTTCTTGTCCAAAATTTTAACATGTAATACTTTATAAAAAGAATCTTGCGCTGAAAAAACAATCGTTGCTATTTGCCCGATCACACTTGGTTGAGACATCTCATTATTATCAAAAAGATCAGTCTGGTTTTGATTCATCATTTTGGCTCCCCAACATCACTTTAATTAAATCGTCCAATCGGTTTGCATCTAGATCGTATTGCTTTGGATTAATTTCTTTTGCTTTGATCAACCAACGATTATTGACAACTGATATTGTTGCATCGACAACACCTCTACCAAAATTAGCAAAATAGTCTTGATCATCTAACGCCAGTGCCGCATCAAATGCTTGCTTTGCTGATTCACGATTATCCAGACTCAACCAAATATTGCCTAGTAAGACTTGCGCACGTAAATCTTGTGCATTTTGTTGAACAGCTGTTAATGCAAAAGCTAAACTCTGTTTAAACTTATTTTGTGCATAAAAACATTGTGCTTGCATCATTGTGGCATCATGTTTTAATTGTTCATCTGTTATTTTACTAAAAAACATCGTTGAACGCGCGTAATCAGCCGCCGTGTAGTAAACGGTCCCAGCAGCGTAATATAATTCTTGTTGTGCTTCAGCATTTTCTGAGAAAAGTGTCAGACTTTTAAGCACTAACTCCTCAGCTTCAATTAAATTATTAGCCATTATCAGTGCATTTACCAAATCAACATATGCCTGCCAGTGACTAGGATTTTTTGAAATATCTTTCACTAATAATGTTATATTTTTTTGTATCTTATCATCACCTGTCGTCATTTATTGTTCCACCTGTATTTAAATTGTATTTGATACATTCATTGTGACATGTAAGTAACTCGTATCATTACGCACTAATTCTGTATAATTGATACCATCAGTTGTTTCAAGAATTGATGTGCTTGTATTGCCTAACCCACCACGATCACGTAAATGCGCCAACGGGATATTTAATAATCCACCCATACCAGCAGTTAACGCGGCACCATGACTAAAGAAAATCAAATTAACATCTGGGCCGCCATAATTTTTCACAGCTTCATAGACAGCTTGTCTAAAACGTTGTTGCACTGCCTCAAAGCTTTCTGCTCCAGGTACCTGATGAGCATCAAATTTTTCTGGATGATGTCGTGATGCTTCGTACATCGGTAACCACTTTTCCTTTACTTCAGCAAAAGTCTTCCCTTCCCATATACCAAATGAAAATTCTTTTAAACCTTCTTGAATGGTTAATTGCGGTTTTTCTACCAAATAAGCCAATGTTTGTTCAGCTGTATCCATCGCCCGCTTAATAGGGCTTGAAAAGGCATGTGCAAAGGATATTTGGCTCAAATAATTACCGAGCGCTGCAATTTGCTCGATTGATTCTGGTAACAATGGTGAATCGCCTCCGGACCCTTGAAATCGCCCTTCGGCATTCCATAAAGTCTTTCCGTGGCGGATAAAATATAATTTTGTCATGCCGTGATTCTCCAATTCATTTCTAAGTCGTTACTATTCATTATAATCAAAAAAACGATTAGAAACAAAGTTCTAATCGCTCAATCGTTATTCTAACCCTTCAACCAGAGCTTCAGGGAAGTTTTCGCGGACAATTTGTGCTTCATGTGCTGATAGCATTGGGAAATCTGGATCAGCACCTAAATCAGTATGGTACATACGATCTCTTGGTGAAACCTCACCTACGGCATGATCAACTTTAATTTGGTAGCCATCATATACTGTGACATCAGCCGGTGCATCAGATGCATCAGCAAGTTGTAGTTGTGACACAAGTAACAACACACGAATATCTTGACCTAATGAGGCAACCATTTTAGCTTGTTCTGCTGTTAGATACAATGTTAATGCTGCCTCAGCTGGCTTACCAATTAATTTGGCATTACGAGCAACCTCAAGCGCTTTATTTGTTGCATTACGTAGATTCATAAACGCATGCCACTTCGTAAATAGGGCCGCCGTATCACCTAAATCTTCAACTTTAGGCATATCTGTTAGATAAGCAAAATCTTCTGTCTCATATGGTAAATACTCAAAAATCTCTTCTGCTGTATGTGGCAAGATAGGTAGCATTAACTTATCTAAACCAACAACAATTTTGTACAAAACAGTCTGCAATGAACGACGAAGATACCCATTAGGTGCTTCAACATATAGAATATCTTTGGCAAAATCTAAGTAGAATGCCGATAGATCAACATTAATGAAATTAATTAATAATTTGTGAACTAACTGGAAATCATAAGCATCATACGCAGCCTTTATTTCACCAACTAATTGGTTAAAACGTGCATAGAAATATTGATCAACAGCTGTTAAGTCCGCATAAGCAATTGCATCCTTATTTGGATTGAAATCAGTCGTATTTGCTAGTAGAAAACGCATCGTATTACGGATCTTACGATACGTCTCAGAAGTTTGCGCTAGAATATCCATTGAAACACGAACGTCAGCTGATGTATCAACTGTTGATACCCATAAACGAATAATTTCTGCACCCATCTTTTTAATCACTTCATTTGGCTCAATCGTATTACCAATTGACTTGGACATTTTTTCGCCATTACCATCAAGTGTAAACCCTTGTGAAACAACTTGTTTATAAGGAGCTTTACCAGTGACCGCAACTGAAGTGATTAGTGAAGAATTAAACCAACCACGATATTGATCAGAACCTTCCAAAACTAAAGTTTCTGGGAATTCTAATTCTGGTCTGGTTGCCATAACACCTTGATGAGAACTACCTGAATCAAACCAGACATCCATAATGTCAGTTTCCTTAGTAAATTCACCATGTGGTGAATGTTCATTTGTATATCCTTCAGGTAATAATTCTTTTGCTTCACGTTCAAACCAAACCGTTGATCCATGCTCAGCGACTAAATCTGCCACATGATCAATGATGGCTGGATCAACAATCGCTGTGCCATCCTCAGCATAGAAGATTGGCAATGGCACACCCCAAACACGTTGACGTGAAATAACCCAATCTCCACGGTCACGAATCATGTTGTATAGCCGTTTCTTACCCCAATCAGGCTTAAATGTGACATCATCTAGTGCATCCAAAATTTCTTGACGGAAACTGTCAATTGATGCAAACCACTGTGGAACTGCACGGAAGATAACTGGTTTCTTTGTTCGCCAATCAAATGGATAACTGTGTGTAATTGGTTCAGACTTTACTAAGGCATCTACGTCACGCAACTTTTGTAATGAAATTTCATTAGCATCTTCATAGAAGACACCTTCAAAATCAGTACCAGCTTCAGCAGTTAAATAACCACGATCATCAACATTCATGATTGGTTGAATATCATATTTTTGACCAGTCATAAAGTCATCTTCACCAAAACCAGGCGCAGTATGAACAAGTCCTGTTCCTGTATCATCAGTAACATAATCTGCCAAAACAACTAAAATATCACGATCAATATAAGGATGCTTTGTAACCATATATTCTAATTCTTTACCTTCGAAAGTTGCTAAGATTGTTGGATTTTCCCAGCCAAACTTTTCAGATAATGTTCCTAATAATGATTCAGCAATCAAATATTTCTTTGTTGTATTTGCTGGCTGTACTTGCACATATTTAAAGTCTGGATGCACTGCCAAAGCCTGTGAAGCAGGCACAGTCCAGGGAGTCGTTGTCCAGGCAACGAAATAAGTATCCTGATCAAGCAATCCTTTACCATCTTTAATTTGCTCTGAAATAAAAGCTGATTCTGAAGTCACATCATGATATTCAATTTCAGCCATTGCCAATGCAGACTCTGACGACCATGACCAAAAGACAGGTTTCTTACCGCGATAGATTAATTGACGCTTAGCCATTGCCCCGAAAACACGTAACTGAGCAGCTTCAAACTCTGGCTGTAAAGTCAAATATGGATGATCCCAATCACCTGAAACGCCTAAGCGCTTAAAATCAGCCATTTGTTTTTTTACTTGTTTATGCGCAAATTCATCGGCCATTTTACGCCAAATCACTGGTCCAACTTTTTTACGATCTTTACCGGCTTTTGTTAATTGTTGCTCAATTGGTAGGCCATGTGTATCCCAACCAGGTACATAGGGTGCATAATAACCATTCATTGACTTATAACGAACGATAATATCTTTTGATATTTTATTCATTGCGTGACCAATGTGAATATTCCCATTTGCGTATGGTGGTCCATCATGAAGCATAAATGATGGCTTACCTTCATTTAATTTTTGACGACGTTCATAGACTTTGTTTTCAAACCAAATATTTTCACGTTGTAACTCAGTCTGTGGTAAATTACCACGCATTGGAAATTTGGTTTTTCCTAGATTTAATGTTTGCTTGATTTTCATGAGCATTCCCTTTCATCAACCCATACTAATTATCAAATAACAGTTAGTAAAAAACCGCATTAGTCGTAATGACTAATGCGGGACGTTTTTAACCGTGGTACCACCCGAATTTACGATTTATCAATGATAAACCGCCTCTTCAACATGTATGTGTATTAATTTTCTGCTGATAGATATAATCCGTTACTATCTTAGGCTTTCACCAATCCCTAAGTCGCTGATTAGAATAAATCATATTTTTTGGTCAGAATCATTATGTTATCTATAATACCCAATTAATTATCTTTATTCAAGAAATTTTCAGAATCTTCACTAGATTCAGGGAAAATAACAACTGTTTCAGCTTCCTCGGCAGATACTGCCTCTGAAACAGGTTCCGCTGCTGAACCAGCCGTAGCTGAAGGCTCTTGATACGTCGCAGGTTGTTGGAACGCAGCCCATTCATCTGTTTGAACCATATCTAATTGTGCACGCAACAAACCTTCAATCTTAGACTTGAAAGCACCCATTTCTTTATCCAAGCCTTCTTTTTCAGCAACTAGTGCTTCATTTTTAGTTTGTGAATCAGTCAATAATGCGTTTGCCTTTGCATTTGCCTCCATCACAATTTTTTGCGCTTCAGCTTGTGCTTGTTGCAAAGTTGCCTCTGCCTCTGCCTCTGTTTGTTTCTTCAAACGATCTGCAGCTTCTTGCGCAATCAAAATTGATGAGTTAACTGATTGTTTCATTTCTTCAACTTGCTTAGCATTCGCATCTGCCTCTGCTAATTGCGTTTTCAATGTTTGATTTTCTTGCATCAAGGCATCATAATCAGTCACAATCTGATCCAAAAAGTCAGTCACTTCTGACTTATCGTACCATTTGTTACGACTAGTTGTGAATTCTTTAGCATGAATTTCTTGTGGGGTCAATGTCATGAGATGTCTCCAATCTATTTTTTAATGATAGCCATTGTTATGCGCCATTTATCTTTTTTTGTTAAACCATTCAGCTCTGTTATTTTTAATCGACCATAGTGCCGAACAGAAATTAAATCATTAACCGCTAAAATATAATCAGGCTTACTAATGTCAGTCCAATTCACACGAACCAAATCATGTTCAATCATTTGCTTTGCATGGTTCCTAGAAATATTATACCCATTTGCGACAATACTATCTAGTCGTAAAGAACTAACCGTTGTGTTAATTAATGTCCAGTCATCATTAACAGCAACAATTTCAGTTGCAGAAACCTCTTCAAATCGTACCTTAGATTTACCAATGTGATCTAAGTGGGTTATTATGAATGTTCCAATTGCCTTTGTTGCAACGAAATACCACGTTTCTGATTCACCCTTAATAATATCACCAATACTTTGACGCGCAATACCATTATGCATGAAAGTTCCTAAAATTGTACTATGATGCAGTGTTGCAAATTTCTCTGGATATTTTATCTGAACTAACATTAAATCAAAATCGTCAACGGTTGGTTCATAATAGCTTGGCGCTATTATGACACGCTGGTTTTCGGCATTGGGATAACCACCCGCCTGAAATATTTTCAAATCGTCTCGTTGATTAACCAAAGTTGTTAATATATAAAATTCTCTTGGGTTCAAAAAATTCGTCAAGACTGGACGATATTCATCCAATACCTGACGAACCAAGCCCTCCATTAAATTTAGAAACGTGGCTTCATTAGGGCGGAAATGTTGTGCTACATTATCAACCATAATCTTCTCTATATCATTGTTCGAGCAATAGCTTGCAATCCCATTTCTGCTGCTTGCAAAAGAATCAACCCAATTAAAGGTGTGAAATCTAAAATACCAACGGTTGGTATAAAGCGTCTTAATGGGTTTAAAATTAATCCTGCTATTTTACCTAGCACTTGTCCAATTGATGATTGTTGTGCACCAGGCAACCAAGACATTAAGACCCATATGACAATCACAAATTCTAATGCTCGAAGTAGCAAGCCTAATATTCCAAGGATTGTTAACATATTACCACCTATTAATTAAATTGTTGCCCAAGATTTTGAGAAATCGTACCAGAAATCTCAAAATTATGTGGGGTTGCTAAAAATATTCTTTCACCAACTCGTTCAATTGTGCCATCAACAGCAAATGCGGTACCACCTAAGTAATCTAAAATACGCTTACCCGTATTTTCATCAATTGATCCTAGATTAACAATGACTGCTTCACCACCTAGTAGTTGTGTCGCAATTGTTTGTGCATCTGCATATGTACGTGGCTCATACAAAGCTATTTTTGCCGGATCATCTCTTGATCCATCCATTTTAATAACATTAGCACGTCGCTCATTTGTTGGACGAGTGGCATTATTATTTGGTTCACTAAAATTAGCTTTTTGCTCTTCTTTACTACCTTCTGAGTCTTCATCCTCATAATAGTAATTATCGTCAACACCAAAGATGTAATCCTTAAATTTAAATGCCATGACCAGTCTCCTTACTTATCACCGCGCTTCATCCAATTAAAATAAGCTGGACGCTCAATTTCTTCGTCAGATGAACTTGGTTGAGAGGGTGCGCTTTGCTGTGATGGTGCAGCGGACTCTACAGGCGCACTTTGCTGTGGTGTTTGTACTTGGTCCGAAGGTGTTCCCCAATCAGCAAATGGATCATTATTCACAACTGGTTGTTGTGCTTGTGGCTGCTGTACAGGCTGTTCAGATACTGCTTGGAATGGACTTGTTTGTTGCTTTGAACCCAAATTAATTTCAGGGCGTGGTGTCTGTGGACGATCAATGCCAGTTGCAATTACTGTCACCACCAAATCACCTTCCATTTCCATATCAATGGTCGTTCCAAAAATAATATCCACATCTGTACCAGCAGCTTGTGCAATGGTCTCAGAAGCTTCTTGTGCTTCAAACAAAGACATGTCAGAGCCACCCTTAACAGATAGTAAGACATTTGTTGCACCCTCAATTTTAGCTTCCAACAACGGTGAAGCAATCGCTTTGCGGGTTGCTTCAGCTGCACGATTCTCACCAGATGCTGAACCAATTCCCATCAAGGCAGTTCCTTGACCTGCCATGGCAGTCTTAACATCAGCAAAGTCCAAATTGATAATTCCCGGCTTTGTAATCAAATCTGAAATACCAGAAACACCTTGCTCCAAAACATCGTCGACCATCTTGAAAGCTTCCATAATTGGCGCCTTCTTGTCAACAATTTGTAACAAATTGTTATTAGCAATAACAATTAATGTGTCGACGTTCTCCTTTAATTTCGCTAGTCCTTCAGCTGCAGATTTACCACGTCTTGGTCCTTCAAAAGAAAATGGACGTGTGACAACACCAATGGTAAGTGCACCAGAATCTTTTGCAATTTTAGCAATGACAGGCGCAGCACCCGTTCCAGTTCCACCACCCATGCCTGCAGTCACAAAGACCATATCAGCGCCTTGTAGTGCTTCCGTTAATTCTTGTTCACTCTCTTTGGCTGCTGCCTCACCAACTTCTGGACGAGCACCGGCACCGAGCCCACGAGTTGCCTTTGAACCGATTTGTATTTTATTCTCTGCTGTTGAACGATCAAGTGCTTGTGCGTCAGTGTTCGCAACAATAAATTCAACACCTTCAACACCATCGGTTACCATTTGATTAACAGCATTACCACCGCCACCACCTACACCGATAACTTTAATTGTGGCACCATATTCTTGGTTCATGTCCATTTGCAAATCCATATTGAGCTCCTTTTTTGTTAATTTATGAATTAGTCAAAGAACTCCGCAAAGAAATCCTTAATACGATTTTTCTTCTTAGGTTGTTCTTTCTCAGTTACTTCAGCCGACTCGACTACTTCAGTTTCCATCTGAGCAGCTCGCTGTCTTTGTTGTTCAACTTTTTGTCTTTTCTTTTCATTTCGCTTATCACGAGATACTTGTTCACCCATATTTGGCTGACCAAGTACAACAAGTGGCAAGCCATACAAAGCTTGCTTAACAATAAGTTGAATTGGTGTTTGTTGCGCAGCATAGTGAACCAATACCCAAGCACCCGCATAACCAGGGTGACGCAAGCCAATATCATCAGGCGCAAATAATTTTGTCTGAACTTTATAAGTATCACGAATGGCTTCAGTCATGCCACGTAAAGCAGCACCACCACCAGTCACGACAATTCCCCCAGGCATTTGAAAAGCACCTACTAAGTCTAATTTTTCACCTAATTTTCCTAAAATTTGTGTCACACGTGCCTCGATAATTTGTGCTAATAAGGTTTCTGAAACTTGTTCTGGTTCTTCCGCACTAACTTTTTTAATAACAAGTTGATTATCTTCTTCTGCTAAATTAGACAATGCAAAACCAGAATCAAGTTTTAACATGTCGGCATCGTGTAACCCAACCTCAAGAACAGCACTAATATCACGTGAGATATTGTCACTTCCTGCTGGAAATGATGATAAGAACTTCAATTGATGTTCATGAACAACGGTAGCTGAAGTTTGTCCAGCACCCATATCTAATATAATTGTGCCAAATTCTTGCTGACCATCATCTAATAATGTCTTACTATATGCCAATGGTGCCAAAACAAAATCACGAAGCTGTAGTCCAGCCTTGTTAATGGCCAAACGTAAATTTCCCATGACATTTCGTGGTGCGGTATAAGCAATTCCTTGCATTGCTAAACGCATTCCTACCATGTCATTTGGATCTTGAATACCATCAAAATCATCAACAACGAATTCAGTCGGAATTAATTCAACCACTTCACGATCTGCAGGCAATTGAACTTTAATTGCCTCCTGCACAGTATTAGCAACATCCTCGTACGAAATATGTTGACTATCTTTGACTGTTACAGTCCCCTTAACATGTTGAATTTGAATGTTGCTTGCAGGTAAACTGGCAACAACCTCAGTTATTGGCTGTTCAGTTTGCTCGTTAACTTGTGCTACTGCTTGACGAATGTCAGTCGCCGTTGCATCAATATCCACAACGACGCCCTTCTTTACACCGTGCGCAACCGATCGACCAACCGCGACAATATTCGCCTGCTGATCTCTAACATCCGCTGCTAGCACTTTAATCGTGTTAGTCCCAACATCAAGACCAACAATTAATCCATGGTTGGCCATCTTAATTCCTCCTTTGACTACCATACAAAAAGTTTAAATAAATAAACAATTCTTTAGAAATAATACCATACTTTAGGGTCATTCTTCCAGACCTGTGCCTAGTTTTATTGATGATATGGCGTAAAATATGCGCCAACTTGCAAATCAGCTTGTCCCTTTTGATTTAGCTGAGCGACCATGCCTGGATAATACTTCATTTTCTTTGATAATTCATCGGCACTAATCAAGACCTCATTGCCATCATTCATATAAATTAAAAGACGTTGATTATTTTGTGCATTTGGTGCCCAAACAATTTCTGAAACAGCATGACGTAATGGATCAGATAACTTACCAAATTCAGATAAAGTTTTACGTAATTGCTTTCCAGACGTAAAACCATCATACAACGGTAAACCGCCTACTTGATGATCACTGAGTCCTTTGCTTAACATATGACCATTCTCTAAAATGGGATAATATTTACTGCCAGCTTTAACATACCCCACTTTGACAATTTCATCTACCTTAACTTGTAACGTATTATCAGATTTCAACGTTAATTTTAAATGATTAATTTGCGGATCCCTATCCTTCGCTTGTTGACTAAAATAGTTACTTTGATACAAAGTTGTTAATAACGGTTGCCCTTTTCGTAAACCTGCCGCATTCAAAATGACTTTATCTGATAGCTCATGGGTTCCCACAATTTTATAATGTTGTACTTGGCTGGCAGGCGATATCAAATAAACTAATCCTGCAGCCATCATAACAAGTACAATAATTGAACGAATAGCAGCCCATTCATGAGAAAACAACAATCTTTTTCTTTCTTTATGCAACTTCTCTGAATGTAGCTTCTCTGATTGATTATCTGCTATAACTGATTTATCTTCATCTGATGATATCACTTGATCACTGTTTAAATTTTTTATTTCAGCGTCTTCAGACTGATGATCGGTTGGCGTCTGATGCTGTTCTTTTACGACTGATGCTGAATGATTGGGTTTTGATGATACACCATTCCCTGATAATAATGCATTTAAATGTGCCTGAATATCAGAAGAATTCGCATTATCTTTATCATTATGCGGATTTTCTTTTTTATCAGTCATCGTGACCTCCTACAATCCCCTCACAAAAATTTTGTCTATTTAATAACACTTTTAATTAATGCTATAAATTGATCAGCTGCATCTGGGACACCCATTTTCATAGCTGCCTCAGCCATCATATGGCGTTGCTTGTCATCAGTCATCAATTGATCGATGGTCGCAAACAAAGTGGTACCTGAAAGTGATTCTTCTGTAATCATTTCAGCCGCACCAGCGTTTGCTAGACTCCGTGCATTCTTTGTTTGATGATCATTCGTCACATAAGGGCTAGGAATCAAAATCATTGGCTTGCCTAATGCTGTTTGTTCAGCCAAACTAGTTGCACCAGCACGTCCAACGACTAGTGCCACTCTTGGCATTAATTGTGGCATGTTACTAATATAAGGGACAACCGCAATGTTCGCTGCAACATGAATATCTTTGGCAGCCATTGCTTGTTTCACATCATCATAGCGTTTTGAACCAGTCACAAAGATGACTTGATAAGGTTGATCAGCAAAATTTGTTAGCGCATCTACCATTGATGAATTGATTTTAATTGCACCCTGTGACCCGCCAAAAACTAATACAGATGGTTTATCAGGTGACAATCCTAATTTTTCCCAGTCAAAACTACCTTGCCCATCAACCACCTCTTGTGCTCTTGGATTGCCAACTAGTGTTGCTAATCCGGATTTAAAAGCTGGTAATGCTGCTGGAAAAGCAACACCTACTTTTGTCACCTTACGTGCTAAGAATTTATTTGTTACACCAACGACTGAATTTTGTTCATGAATAACAGTTGGAATACCCATTTGTTGTGCTGCATAAAGAACTGGTCCTGATACATAACCGCCTGTTCCCACAACAACATCTGGTTTAAAGGCAACTAAATATTTTTTGGCTTCACGTGTTGCCTTTAAAAACAAATAAATCGTCTTAAAATTATCAAGAGACAATGAACGATGAAAACCTTGTACCTGTAAAGATTTAAATTTAAATCCCGCTTCAGGAACAATATCACCTTCCAAACCACGTTCACTACCAATGTACAAAACTTCAGTATTTGGTTCTAAAGTCTTTAAACGTTTTACGGTTGCTAATGCTGGATAAATATGACCACCCGTGCCACCACCCGATACAATAATACGCATATCTAATCCTCTCTAGTCTTTAATGTCTGATATTTTAAATGCTTTAACAGCCTCAACAAATAATTGACCCCTTGTTTCAAAGTCAGGGAATTGATCCCACGATGCTGCTGCTGGAGACAATAAAATAATTTCACCTTCACAGCTCAATTCAAACGCTGGTTTGACAGCATGAGGCGCATCTTTGGCAAAAATAACTGGTATACCAAGTTTTTGCCCAACTTTTGCTAATTTTTTACCTGTCTGTCCAAAAACAACCAATGCTTTAACATGTTGACGCATTGCCGCTAATAACCGCATTTGATCATCACCACGATCTAAACCGCCTGCTAATAATACAACCGGTACATTAAATCCAGATAAAGCCATTTCGGTAGCCTCAATGTCAGTTGCTTTGGAATCATTATACACTTGTCGACCATAAAACTTACCGATAAATTGCAAACGATGTGCAACACCAGAAAAATTGCGTAATGCCTGTGAAATGTGCTCATTTGACACTCCCATTAACTTACCAACAGCAATTGCTGCAAGCGCATTATCAATATTATGTTCCCCTGGTACACCAAGTTCCGATGCAGACATGATTAATTCATCTCGATAATATAGATTGCCAGCCTTTAAAAATGTTCCTTCATGACTATTTTCTTGACGTGAAAAAGGGACAACTTTGGCTTGTGTCTCTTTAGAAAGTTGACGCCACTCTTCTGTGTCATAATTAACGACAAAATAGTCCGTTGCCGTTTGATGTTTCGTAATATTCATTTTAGCTGCAATATAATTCTCACGCGTACCATGAAAATTTAGATGCGACGCAAAAATATTCGTTAATACAGCAATGTGTGGCTTTGGCTCAGGCATTCCCGTTAATTGGAATGATGACAATTCGGTTACTAAAGTATCCTGTTTTGTCATTTTAGGGGCAACTTCACTAACTGGCACACCAATATTCCCTGCAACAAGCACATGACCAGATGCCTTCTTTTTTGTCCGTAAGATAGCGGCAATCATTTCCGTCGTCGTTGTCTTACCGTTAGAACCAGTGATTGCAATCCATTGATCCTGAATGTATTTTTGTGCAAGCGCAACTTCAACAACAATGGGTAGTCCCTTTTCCTTTGCAGCGACTAATATTGGAATTGTGTAAGGAATCCCCGGGTTTTTAACGATCAAATCAATTCCTTGTAATAAACTTGCCGATTGATCTGTCGTAAATTGCACACCTTTGTCTTTTAAGGTCATCACTTTCGTATCATTTTCATCTAATTTAGGATCTGACACAATAACATCGGTTCCTTCACTTTGCAGAAGATTAGCTGCCGCTGCACCTGAACGAGCAAATCCAATTATTAATACATGTTTATTCATTAATCTAGCGCCCCTTTTTTTAGATATGTATATGGGGACTAACCCCATGTATTTGATTAGTGAATCCAAACAATCAAATATAAAATTGCCATGAACAGTCCAATTCCCCAAAAAAAGAAATTAACTTGCCATTCATTCCATGGCTTATTGATATTACCTGTTAAGCCACCTTTTTCAAAACTGTGATGAATTGGTGTCATCAAAAAAATTCTTTTTTTAAAAAAGTGATAGCTTGTCACTTGGATAATGACGCTCAATGTCTCGATCATGAAAACAAATCCAATAATCAGCAAAGACCATTCCTGATGTAATACCAATGAATTCATGGCTAAGCCTGCACCTAGTGCCAATGACCCTGTGTCACCCATAAAAATCGTCGCTGGATAGTGATTAAAGAACAAAAACCCTAGTAGTGCACCAATCATAAGCGCATCTAACAGTACCATCGTCATATCACCTTGAATCATCGCTATAATCAAATAGGCAACATAAGCAATAATCGCTGTGCCTGATGCTAGACCATCTAAGCCATCTGTCAGATTCGTTGCATTTGACCACCCAACTAACCAAAAAATAGTAAATAATGTATAGGCAATCACACTATGCCATACACCAAGATGGAAAGGTAGGCTCAAGAAAAAATCAAACTTTCCCAAAGCTAACACGACAACGCCTAAAATTGCTGCTGCAATTTCAGAAAAAAGCTTTGGTAAAAATCGTAATCCTTCATCTCGATGATTAAATACTTTAATGCTATCATCAAATGCACCAACGATGGCAAAAACAACAATAGCAATAATGGTTGCCCAACCTGTTGAGCCAACATGTCTTGTCATAAATGATAATATAATAAAACCAATGACAACAACCGGTATAAAACCTGCCCCACCCATGGTTGGTGTCCCTGCCTTGGCAGCATGATCAGGCTCATGTTCACCTGTGCGCATAACCAATTGTGCAACCTTTATTTTTTTAAACCAATCTCGTAAACGAGGTACTACCAATACAGTAGCAATCAGACCAAATAATAGTCCTAGTAAAAAAGTCGACATCTAACTACTCCTCTCACTCACCTAAATTAATTCGATGTATTTGGCTCTTTAAATGTAATCGTTATTTCATGATAACCATCAGATAACTTTGTATGCGCCTTGACTGATTGTGCAACAGCAAAACCGTTACCTTTAATATTGACTTTAATATCCGCTAACTCAGACCAAGCTAATACATCACTCTTTGCCCAACCACTCATATTTGGCACAGCGATGTTCTCTCCTGTATTTAAGAAAATTCGTTGACCAACTAATGACTTCTGACCTCCAGTTAGGGATTGTGCCTTAATTGTCTGACCATTTCCCATAATAACAGGCGTTAAGCGATTTGACTTCATTTCTTGTTTTGCATCTTGTGTCAAGCCACCGACAACCGTTGGTACTTTAACTTCCTGATTAGCACTAATGACGACTTTATTATCACTTGCTGACATATCCAAAGCCTGTTTCATGACCGTTTTAAATACGTCTGACATGTCTGTTGTAATATTATCAGTATTTTGCTGCGGTTGTTTCGTAACAATATACATTAAATATCGTGGATTATTTGATGGGGCCATGCCCATCCAAGAATGAATTTCATTTGTATTATCACCAGGTGTTGAATACCCTGTTGATGTTGCCATCTGAGCTGTACCAGATTTACCAGTTGTTTTTACATCTGGAATAGCATATTTTTGACCTAATCCATATTTTGAATAAATAACATCTTCCAATTGTTTACGAGTCGCCTTTGCGGTTGCCTTACTAATTGGTTGCGCAACAACTTTCGTTTTAGGTTGCGAGATCACTTTTTTCGTATTTGGATCGACAATTTTTTCAATAATTTGCGGTTTTAATTCCTTACCATTGTTAGCAATCGCAGAGTATGCTTGCATCATTTGTAACGGTGTCACTGAAATAGCTTGTCCAAAAGCGGTGTTGGCTTGCTCTATTGGATATTGGAATTGAATACTCCCTTTTGCCTCACCATTGAAGCCAGAATGAGTTGATTTTAAGAATTTAAACTTTTCTAAATAACTATGCCAAGTTTGCGCGCCCATCTTCTGTTCAGTTAATGCCATTGCGACGTTTGAAGATTCAGCAATACCTCGCGCATAAGTGATTGTTCCCCAACCTTCACCATTATTCCAATCAGTAACTTTCTTATCACCTATTTTCAACGTACCAGATTGATAAGTATCATTAGCGTGCCAATTATTAGAATCAATAGCTGCCGCTAACGTAATCCCTTTTAAGACAGAACCAGGTTCAAATGCGCTACCATATAATTGATTGGTCCATAAATCACCAATCCCTTCACCTGTAGTCGCATTATAAGTTGGACGTTGGGTTGTCGCCACTATTTTACCTGTTTTCGTATCCATCACAACAGCAATTGCTGCTTTAGGTTTCATATCATCAAATAATTTTTGCATACTTTTTTCAAGTGTTGTCTGTAATTTCATGTTAATTGTCGTGTAGACATCATAACCATTCTTCACGGCTAAATTTTTTTTGGATACCGAACGGTCTGTTGTATCAGAAGAAGTTGTTTTAACACCATTGCGCCCTGTTAACTGTTTGTTCCAAGCTTGCTCTAAACCTGTTATTCCAACAATAGACTGTGATCCGCTACTTGTTTCCTTTTTCGTCAGTCCAATTAAATCTGACGCAAAAGTACCATTGGGATAGAGACGTGACTCGCTCGTTGTAAAAGCTAATCCAGGAATTGCTAAGGCTTTTAATTGTTTATACTTTTTAATTGTTAAATTAGTCCCTGCTTCACCAAATTGTACTTGTTGTAAATCATTTTTACGACCATTTTTAATTGAAGCTTCATAGGTTTTTGGTTGTCCACCAATGACTTTTGCAATGGCTTTCGCAACAGTTGCATCTTGGCTCTTTTTAACATACATCGGCTTTCCTTTTGCCGATTTTTGACTTTTGTCTAATACGGCTGCCAATGTATAAGTCGTTGAAGATTCAGCTAGCGGATTACCAACCGAATCAAATATTTCACCACGTTTTGCCGGAATTTCATTTTGACTACGATAGATTAGCTGGGCTGCCTTGTCTAACTTATGACCTCTCACATCTTTTGTGATAGCGACATAAGAAAAACGGACCCCCAACACAACCAGTACTAGCATCATCAATATAAGCAAAATTCTACCTGTATTGCGACTATTTTTATCCGATTGGTCACGTTTTGGCATCCGTTGTTTTTTTACCATGCTACTTTACGTTCCTTATATTTTGATTTTTTAGTGTTAATCCCTTTTTCTCGGCAACTTTATTCAATCGATCTGGGCTAGACAAGTTGCTGACTTCTTGCTTTAGGTCATTATTTTTATCACGTACTTTTTCTAATTGTGCTGAGGTTGCGGATAATTGTGTGTTCGCTGCCGCACTTTTATTAGCCATATAGATAACCAAAAAAGACATCACAACAACCGTGATGATAGCTGCACCCACCATCATAAAATCCATTGTGTCCCATTTTGGCTTAACCATTCTCATTTTGACCATCTTCGTTTTACTGGTCATTTTTGGTTGATCAATTTGTTCCGTCACGACATTGCTATTGTTGTACTTGGGCAATCCATCCATAATGCAGCCTCCTTATTTTTTATTTGATACGTTCAATAACGCGTAACTTTGCGGAATGAGCTCGACGATTAGTTTCTAATTCCTCAGCAGATGGCAAAATAGGTTTGCGTACGACTAATTTAAAATCTGGTTGCATTTCTTCCGGAATAACTGGCAATCCAGCTGGTAAGTCGGGTATTGACACTTTTTCTTTAAACATTGTTTTGACTAAACGATCCTCTAACGAATGAAAAGTAATGACAGCAATGCGACCATGAACATTTAACATGTCCAATGCCTGAGCTAATGATTCCTCAACTGCACCTAACTCATCATTAACAGCGATTCGAATAGCTTGGAAGGTTCGCTTTGCTGGATGGCCACCTTTTCGTCTAGCAGCTGCCGGAATGGCAGCTTTAATAATGTCTACTAATTCAAATGTTGTTTCAATTGGTTTGATTTCACGTTGCTGTTCAATTTTTCTTGCAATTTGTTTGGCAAACTTTTCTTCACCATACCGTGAAAAAATACGTAATAATTCGTGAAATGACCACTCATTAACGACTGTACGCGCATTCAATCGTTGCGATTGATCCATACGCATATCTAATGGTGCGTCGTAGTTATATGAGAAGCCACGCTGACCATCATCAAATTGTGGTGATGAAACGCCTAAATCATAGACAATGCCATCAAATGATGACACACCCTCTGCAACCAAGGCCTCTTGTAAATTGCGAAAGTTGGTTTGAATAAAAGAAACCTTTCCTGCTGCTAATTCATTTGCAAGATGTTTCTGATTATAATTAATGGCTGTCACATCCTGATCAAAAGACCATAATTTACCAGTAATTAAATGACTAGCTAATAATTGAGAATGACCACCACCTCCAAGTGTTGCATCAACATATATCCCGTCAGGTTTAACATTTAATGCTGCAATCGCCTCATTCAATAAGACCGTCACATGTTTAAATTCTGTCATTAGCTTTCAAATTCCTTTCAAATTGACCCTAAAGCCTTTAAAAGCCTAGTTCTTCCAAACCATCGGCAATATCATCGAAGTTTTCGGCAGTTTCATCTTCATAAGCTTGCCACTTTTCAGTGCTCCATAACTCAAAGGTATTTTCTCCGAGACCGAACACTGTGACATTTTTTTCAATCTTTGCATATGTACGTAATGTTTGTGAAAGATTAATACGCCCCTGTTTATCAAATTCAACTTCAATCGCACCACCAAATACAAAACGCTTGAATTGACGAGCTTTTGCATTTGTTTCTGGTAACGCATTAATCTTTTTTGAAAAGTCTTCCCAGCCACCGATTGTGTATGCACGCAATGAATGATCCATCCACCGTGTAATCACGAATGACTCACCCAATTGATTTCGGAATTTAGCCGGAATAATTAACCGATTTTTTGTATCTAATGAGTGTTGATAAGTGCCCATAAACATCGGCTAATTCCTCCTAACTAAATTTAAAGTAGCGATAAATATAATTCGCCAATTTATTCAACTATTCAATACATTTAATTTACCACAATATCCCACTTTCAACCACCTTTCCCCACCACTTCCCACCTGTTTTTTTCAACTTTTATTTTCATAATGCTTGACCTAACGGCTTGTAGGGACTTTTTTAACATAAAGTTTACAATTATGCGTATTTTAAAAAACAAAAGTGACGCGCCAAAAATGTGCTCATATCTCACGGCATAACCGTTTTACCATGTCAGTTTCTATCTTTGATTTATTGTCAAAAAAAAACGCGTCATCGAATTGCTTCGATGACACGTTAACGACATATTTTCACGATTAAATTTTACTAAATCCACCATCAACTGGAATTTGCTTATCAATGTCAATTTCCTCTTCTTGGCCACTGGTAAAGGCAAATATTTCAATAATCAAATATAATGCAGCAAGGTAATACCCATAAAATGATGAATTAATTTGTAGCCAAACAGATATTAGGAAAATGATTGGCCACACAAACAACAGTACCCAAAATGCACCAGTATGACGTAAAAAACGGCCAATAACAACACTAAACAACATATTAATGATAAACAGCGACACGATAATTTTAAAATTTACTGTTAAAGCTGTTAAATTAATTAAATAGGGTACCAATATACCGAAGATTGGCATTAAAATCCAAAAACGCCAATCAAAAGTTTTACTGAACTTATTCATATCAAATCTCCTATGCTCAATGATTATTTATCTAATTCTACAACGTAACTAAGCACGCTTAGCGCATACATTGGTGCTGTTTCAGCTCTCAAAATACGTGGCCCTAACCCAACAGGGATAAATCCCTGTGCTTTTAATTGATCAATTTCTTGTGGGGCCAATCCACCTTCAGGTCCAAACAAAAAACATACTGCATCATTGGGGCATAATGTCTGTAATTGTTGCACTAATTGACTTGTTTCACCTTGTTTGGCACTTTCTTCCCATGCGACTAATTTTAAACTACGCTCAGGTAAAATAATACTATCTATGTCTGCCACATATGATACATCGGGTACTTGCAAACGGTGGGATTGTTCCGCAGCAGCTGTGGCTATTTTATTAAGACGAGCAATTTTCTTAATAGCCCTTTCACCCCAATGAACAACTGACCAGGCTGTTTCAACAACAATAATATGATGTACGCCTAATTCAGTCGCTTTTTGTACAACTGTTTCTGGCTTATCACCTTTAGATAAGCCAATGATAATTGTTGTATCAACTGGTAACTCAACCGTTATTGCTTGGCGAGAAATAGTCGTCATGACCACGTGTTTGCCCTCAATTCGACTAACCTTCGCAATAATAATTTCTTGGTGATTTGGTAACACAAATTCCGCTTGTAAGCCCTCACGAGCTCGTAAGACAGTTAAAAAATGATGTACCACTGCTTCAGGCAGTTCAAACTCTGCTGTTTGTGGTGTCTTGGTTAAAAAATATCTTTGCATTAATTATCCTCATTTTTAAACTTAGCAATGATACCATACCAATCACCTAATTTCATTGATTGTTCAACAACAAAACCATTGTTTTCCAAATCTGAAATCATTTTGTCACGTTTATCATAGTAAATCCCAGACAATAAAAGATGTCCTTTAGGTTGTAGTACATGCCCCACTTTCGGAATTAGTAATGCCAAAACTTCTGCTAACATATTTGCAATGACAATATCATATTTTTTTTCTGGCACTGCTTGGAGCAAATCACTAACAATGAGTGTAATATGGCCTACTTGTGGATTCAGGTCCAAATTTCCCTGAGCAGATTGGACGGCAACCTCATCAATATCTGTTCCCAGTACTTCTTGTGTCCCTAACAATTGTGCAGCGATGCTTAAGACACCTGACCCAGTCCCAATATCAAGCACTGTTTCACCACCACGAACAACCACTTCTAGTGCTTGCATCATTAATTGTGTTGTTGGATGAGTACCTGTGCCAAATGCCATCCCAGGATCTAAGACAATCACTTGCTCATCAGACTGCGCCAATGCATAATTTTCCCATTTCGGTACAATCGTCAAATGTCGTGTGACACGTACAGGATGATAATATTTCTCCCATTCAGTTGCCCAATCTGTATCAGTCACCGGTTGAACAGTCACAGTTCCAGGATGTGCGTCCAATCCAAATTCAGCAAGTTGCGCAACCGCTGTCGTTATTTTTTCAATTAATGATTGGCTATTTGATGTATTTGCAAAATAGCCGCTAACCGCAGCACCACTCGCACGATGAATGATATCTTCCTTCTTAACCATAACTGTTTCATCTGATGGTTGATAATGATCTAATTCGGCAGCATCATCAATTTCAACACCTTCTGCACCAGAGGTAACCAAAATATTACTAATTGCTTCAATCGATTCAGTCTGTGTCTCTACAATAATTTTTTGCCAACTCATGACTAGCCCTCATTTACTTTGTTCTAACTGAATTAAGAATACCACAAAATAGCGTCATCGCGCATTATCTAAATATGTAAAAAGCGCTTTGTGCTAGCATCTAGTCACAAGGCGCTTCAAAATTTTTAATGACTAAAAACAACGTCTTAGTCAATCGTCACAATTGTCATCAAGTTAGTTGTACCTGAAGTGGTTACAGGAATACCTGCTGTCACAATAATTGTATCACCTTTACTTGCAAGACCGGCCTTAACCGCTTCTGTCTTTGCCAAATCAATCATCGCATCAGTATTTTCAACTGGTTCAGAAACGATTGGTTGCACACCCCAGTAAATACTCAACATACGTTGAACATCTTCAGTAAATGTCAATGCCAAAATATCAGCATTTGGACGGTACTTTGAAATCATCTTTGCAGTGTATCCCGAAGTCGTTGCTGCAACAATGGCCTTAACGTTCAAATTACCAGCGGCTGTTGCGACTGCTGCCGCAACTGATTCAGTGACGTCAGTTGCATCAAAGTGATCATCATGACGGCCATTCATAACCAATGATGTTTCTGCCTTTTCATCAATACGTGCCATCGTTGCAACTGCTTCAACTGGATAGGCACCATTTGCTGATTCACCTGACAACATCGTAGCATCAGTACCATCAAACACAGCGTTAGCAACGTCAGATGCCTCGGCACGCGTTGGACGTGGATTTTCTTGCATTGAATCTAGCATATCAGTTGCCGTAATGACTGGCTTACCAGCAGCATTCAATTGACGAATCAAATTCTTTTGTACCAATGGCACATTCTCTGCTGGAATTTCAACACCCATATCACCACGAGCAATCATCAATCCATCAGAAACTTCCAAAATTTCATCAAAATTATCGATTCCTTCTTGTGATTCAATCTTTGGGAAAATCATGACTTCTTCATGATGTGCTTCAGTTAGTAATTCACGGATTTCAAGAACATCAGCAGCTTTACGAACAAATGAAGCAGCGATATATTGAATACCATTCTTTAATCCAAAACGAATATCATCAGCATCTTTTTCAGTAATACCAGGTAAGTTAATTGAAACACCTGGTGCATTAACACCTTTACGTGATCCCAAAATACCATGGTTTTGTACTTCAGTTACTAATTCGCGGTTTGCAGCATCTTTTTCAGTGATAACCATGTCAAGCTTACCATCATCAAACAAAACATGTCCGCCAACATGAACATCATCAAATAGTCCAGGATATGTAACAGCAATCTTTTCTTTTGTTCCTTCAATAGAAGCATCCATTGATATACGGACAACATCACCAATATTAAATTCGATCTTACCCGGCTCTTGAACAGTTGTACGGATTTCTGCACCCTTCGTGTCCAACAAGAAACCAACCTTCTTGCCTGCAGCTTTTTCAGCCTCATGAACTGCATTCATTCGTCCTAAATGTTCCTCATGATCCCCATGTGAAAAATTAAAACGGACAACATTTGCGCCAGATTCGATTATCTTTGTAATCGTCTCCACATCAGAGCTGGCTGGTCCAAGCGTTGAAACAATCTTGGTTTTTTTCATGATTTAAAACTTCTCCTTAGTAAAAGATAATTGGTATTTCTATCTATCTGAAATTCATTGTACTATTTATCACTTTCTTTGTATACAAATTCAACTCGTCATTTGTTGCACTGTTAGAACAATTTTTTTCTTGTTAAAATAAAAACCTATTTATATTAAGGAATAAAGCGCTACCATTAATTTAGCTATAAATCGTAAATAATTGCTATAAAAAAAGAATTAGAACAAAATGCTCTAATTCTAACAAACTTCTAAATTAATCTAATGGACGGGCATCAGTATCTAAATCAACTTCTGTTAATTTACGTACCTTGGTATGATTCTTAAACTTATAACCAAAGTACAATACAATAAATAGCGGTACTGACATGTATGTTGTAATAATCCCGGGCCAATTCCAATTTGCAATGCCACCCTTAAATGCCGTCATATCTTGACCAACAACAACAATAATTGATAATACTAAAGCAATAATTGGTCCAACAGGGAACCACTTTGCTTTATAACGCAACTTATTGACATCACGACCTTGTGCAACAAAGGCACGTCGAAAACGGTAATGGGAAATGGCAATACCAATCCATGCTATAAAACCAGTTAAACCAGATGCAGCGACTAGATAATAGTAGATCTCGCGACCGAAAATTGATGTTAAGAACGTTAATAGCCCTACAGCTACTGTGGCAATAACAGCTGGCACTGGAATACCTGTTCGAACATTAACACGCTTAAATATTTTTGGTGCCATACCATCCAAAGCCATAGAATAAAGCATACGAGTAGATGCGTATAGACCTGAATTTGCTGATGAAACAACGGCCGTTAAAATAACGGCATTCATAATTGATGCTGCAGCGGCTAATCCTGCTGACTTAAACACCAGCGTAAATGGCGACACTGCAATATTCGATTCACTTGAACGTAGTAGGTTAGGATCCTTATAGTAAATAACTGCCCCAATCACAAAAATGGCAAGAATATAGAATAACAAAATTCGCCAGAAAATTTGCTTTATTGCTGCTGGTACTGATTTTTCTGGAGTTGCTGACTCACCAGCAGTGATACCAACCATTTCTGTTCCTTGGAAAGAAAAACCTGCAACCATGAAGACAGATAAGATACCACCAAAACCACCAACAAAACCATGATGACCACCAGCCGAAAGATTACGAGCAACATCTGGTTGTTTAAACATAATCCCTAAGATCATTAACAAACCAACGACTAAAAATGCCAAAACTGCGATAACTTTAATCATTGCCATCCAAAATTCTGTTTCTGCATAGGCCTTAGCTGATAACAAATTAATCACCGTAATTAGTACCAAAACTGCCGTTGACCAAATCCAACTTGGTACATTTGGCAACCAAAAGCCCATCACAACACCAACCGTAGCTGATTCTAAGGCAACTGTGATTGCCCAGTTAAACCAATAATTCCATCCCATCGCAAAACCAAATGCTGGATCAACAAAGCGATCTGCATAAACTGAAAACGATCCAGAAATTGGCATATATGTCGCCATTTCACCCAAACTGGTCATTAAGAAATAAACCATCACACCAATCACAGCATATGCCGTCAAGGCACCCATTGGTCCAGCCTGTGAAACTGTTGCACCTGAGGCAACGAACAAACCAGTTCCGATTGTTCCACCAAGTGCAATCATTGAAAGATGACGGGTTTTCATAGTCCTTTTCAGGTATCCCGTCTGTTGTTGACTATCAGCCATAATTCCTCCTAAACAAAGGCCTAACGCATTTAAAAAACAAAAAAATCCTAGTTTATACTTCTATCGTATAAACTAGGAACTGATTAGTTTTTAGTATTGTCGATAGCTCTCCGCAGCCGACTATTTTGCCGCGACAGTCTGCCCACTATTAATGTACACACCAACAATGAATACCACCATATTCATCATTTCGGCAACCGCCCCTTTTATTTAACCTTACTGTCCGTCGACTCAGCTAAATTACTCTTGTTGATTGCAACCTCTATATTATTAAATTTGTACTTCAAATATACATTAATTTATTTTGCTTTGTCAAGCTGTATTTTAAGCAAAGTAAAAACTATTTAAAGCTTTAAGTCGTTTACGTGTTATTTGTTACACACATGTTAAACTTAGTTGAGGAAGTATTTCATGAAATTTAACTGGGTAAAGGAGTATGGGCATATGATAATCGCAAAATCCCACCGACGTTTCATAACGTTAATTATTAGCTTATTATTGTTTATTGTCATTTCAGTGCTAACTTTTGGACATCAAGGATTCTTAAATACGTTCATGCAGATAAATCATGCCATTGCAAGAGGCATTATTCCTGAATGGCTTGAATACATAATTAAACCTGCTTATTTTTTTAGCCATGGCATACCTGTAGGCGTCATTATTTTTTTAATGGCCTTTCTTTTATGGGGGTTTAAATTTAAAATACCCGCTATGTGGATTTTACTGACTAGTTTAAGTGGTTGGCTAATCATTAACATCCTATCATTGTTTTTTAATTCAGCGACTAATGGTACGAAAATCGTTTACCCTGCCCACACAACTTTTTTTATGACGCTACTAATATCTTTTATATTAACAATAATTGTGCCTGAGATTGCTAGTAATACCTTACAGTTTGTCTGTCAAACAGGCTTATTGTTAATTTGGCTTGCAACATTTATAATGACCCTGCTATCACCTCATTATAATCTTGCGGCAGCCATTGCAGGTTGGCTATTAGCACTGGCTTGGCTACAATTTTCTGAAAATGTTTATCGTATGTATGCTGTACCACTTTATCATCAGCGCGTTTTCCGCAATTCATGGTACTAACAAACTATATCATTAATGCATTAGTCCTGTTATATACAATCAGGGACGTGAATCTCACAATTGATCCACGTCCCTTTAAAATGTAACAAAACATTGCAGCCTGCTACATGCTATTTTTTATCCTTAATTAAGGCCGACAATTTCACCATTTTCGTCTATATCAATATCAAATGCTGCCGGATGTTTTGGCAATCCTGGCATTGTTAAAATAGAACCCGTTAATGCCACCAAAAATCCCGCACCTAATTTCGGAATAAATTCTCGAATATGGATATCAAAATTCTTAGCTACGCCGATTTGCTTAGCATCATCCGATAATGAATATTGTGTTTTAGCCATTATTATCGGTAGCTTATCCCAACCATATTTTTTAAATGTTGCTAATTGTTTCGTTGCTTTATTAGAAAGAATTACCTTTTGACCACCATAAATTTCTGTCACGATATGATTTATTTTTACCATTGCATCATCAGTTGCACTATACAATGGTTTGAAATTTTTAACTTGTTCTGTTGCCTGAACTACCCCAGCAGCTAAATCTTGTGCCCCTGTTCCACCTTGAGACCAAACATCCGCAACATATGCTGGTACATCAAAACTAGCGACATAATCCTTAATCAATGACAACTCTTCTGCTGTATCATCAGTAAATTGATTAATTGCGACGACAACAGGAACACCATAACGACCCATACTTTTTAGATGCTGTCCTAAGTTCGCTAATCCCGCTTTCAGTGCTGCTAAGTTAGGAACAGTCAATGATTTCTTATCTTCACCACCATGCATTTTTAATGCTCTAACAGTTGCCACAATAACAATTGTATCTGGTGTTTTCCCAAGTAAAGGAACCTTAAAGTCAAGAAATTTTTCGCCACCTAAATCTGCACCAAATCCAGCTTCGGTCACAACATAATCGGCTAACTTTAAAGCAGATTTCGTTGCTAAGATTGAATTTGTCCCTTGAGCAATGTTCGCAAAGGGACCACCATGGATAAAAGCTGGTGTATGTGCTAGTGTTTGTACCAGATTTGGCTTGATTGCATCTTTTAATAATGTTGTGATTGCTCCAGCAACACCTAAATCAGCAACAGTTACAGGCTCTTTATCATAAGTATAGCCAATCACAATTTTCGCAATACGCTGTTTCATATCTTTTAAATCATGTGACAGAGTTAAAATAGCCATTAATTCCGAGGCCACCGTGATATCAAAGCCATCTTCTCTTGGTATCCCTGATGTTGCTCCCCCTAAACCGATGGTGATATGACGCAATGCACGATCGTTGACGTCCAGGGCACGTTTCCACAAAATACGACGTGGGTCTAAATGCAATGGATTTCCTTGATAGAGACTATTGTCGATCAATGCTGCCAATGTGTTATGCGCACTGGTTAACGCATGAAAATCACCAGTAAAATGCATATTAATATCAGCCATTGGAACAACCTGCGAATAACCGCCTCCTGTGGCGCCACCTTTCATCCCCATAACCGGACCTAAAGATGGTTCACGTAATGCCACAATAGTGCGATGATGTTGTTGCATTAATGCATCTGCTAATCCAACGGTAACTGTTGATTTCCCTTCACCAGCTGGTGTGGGATTGATTGCTGTTACTAGGATCAATTTACCCAACTTGTTTTGCTGATGTGTTTGATTCAGGGTAACTTTTGCCTTGTCTCGTCCATAAGGTTCCCATTCATCTAACGATAGTCCTATTTGATCAGCAATTTTTTCAATTGGCCAAATATTTGCCGACTGTGCAATTTCAATATCTGTTTTCATCCCTAGCTCCCTCTATCCTGCCTACGCAACTATTTATACAACTTAGTCTAACTTTAAAAGTCAATAATCTCAATAAGTTTATCCAAGATTAAAAAAACATCGTATGAAATTGTTTAAAAAAAACCGAAGTGCCAACAATTTGGTAAAACTTCGATTTTATAAATTATTTAAATGAGGACGTACCTATATTTCATTATTTGTTATTAGTACCAAAATAGCGTTGTGAAATTTTATCAATTGTCCCATCTTTTTTCATTTCTGCCAGTGCTTGGTTAATTTTGTGCCGTAATGTCACATCACCTTTACGCATACCAACACCGTAAGAATCAATACCAAATTTCGTCGGAATAACTTTAAATGCATCAGGATCTTTTTCATGAGCAATATAATAGCCTGCATAGTCAGCATCAATCAACACGGCATTCAGGCGACCAACTTGGAGATCGTTTAAGGCTTTATCAAAAGTATCATACTGTTGTGCATCAGCACCAACAATTTTATGTAAGGTATTATTTTTCTGATTATAAGTCAACAGACCTGACGAACCTGTTTGTGCACCCAAACGCTTACCTTTTAAGTCAGCGAGCTTGTTTATTTGTTGATTTTTCGTCGTGACAATAACTTGTTGATCATGATGATAGGGGTTTGAAAAGGCAACTTTTTTCTGACGATCTGGATTGATTGTATATCCGTTCCAAATCATATCAATATGTCCTGTTTTCAATTCTGTTTCTTTCATTGACCAATCAATCGTTTGAAATTTAGCTTTCAAGCCAATTTTTTTCAAACTCGCGCGAGCCAAATCAACATCAAAACCCACTAATTTACCAGACTTATTACGAAAACCCATTGGAACAAAGGTATCATCAACACCAATAACAACCGTTTTATCAGCTGTTACTTGACGCCAGGTATCTTGGCTATGAGTTGTTCGATACCAAAAAAAGCCACCAATTAAAAGTAAAATAAGAAGAACAAGCCCATTACCGATAATCTGTCGGCGCCAATTAATTTTTGATTTAATCATAAACTCCCCCCTCTAGCAACGTCTGTTCCAAAATCAAATGTTTGATCTGCTACGGCTTGTGCGAACGGCAAGTCGTGCGTCACAATTAACTGTGTGACCCCCTGTGTTTTTAACTGTTGAATCACTTTAATAACCCGTGCTGTTGATTCAGCATCTAGTCCAGATGTTGGCTCATCATAAGCTAAAATACCTGGTTTCATTGCCAATGCTCTGGCAATCGCAACACGTTGTTTTTGACCACCCGATAGTTGAAATGGATACTGATTCATTTGTTCCTCTAAACCAAGATTTTGTAATAACTCTTCTGCGGCTAATTCAGCATCTTGCTTAGACATTTTCTTAACTAATTGTGGTGCTAATGTCACATTTTGCTTGACCGTATACTGAGGAAATAAATTAAAATCTTGAAAAATAACACCGACTTGAGCGCCTTGACGGTTTCCAGAAATATCCAACAACTCATCATTTAAAACGAGTTCGCCACGATCTGCAGGTAATAAGCCTGCTAAAATACGTAATAATGTTGTTTTCCCAATTCCAGATGGTCCAACGATCGTTAAGACTTCACCATCTTTGATTGTTAGATCCATTCCCTTAAAAATCACACGATTATCAAACGTTTTTGCCAAATTTTTAATTTCTAGCATATGCCTACCCCTTAACGATAAAAGTTCATTTTATTTTCCATACGACGTTGAATAATGGTTGCTAAAGCAATCAAAATTAAATAAACTAGACCAACTATTAGATAAGGTACTAATGTGACATCACGTGATGCTGCAATATTTCCAGCACGCATAAGATCTCCTAACCCAATAACATAAACCAACGATGAATCCTTTACCAAATTCACAACTTCATTACCAACTGATGGCATAACAATCTTAAATACTTGTGGTAAAACAATCTTACGCATGGTTTGAAACTTTGTTAATCCAAGGACTTGTGCGCCGTCATATTGGCCTTCAGGTATACTTTGAATACCACCACGAAAAATTTCAGCAAAATAAGCGGCATAATTTAAAATGAACGTCACGACAGCTGCTTCAAATCTTGGTAATGTCATAATGTTTGCAAGACTTAAACCGTAGTAAACAAACACAATTTGTAGTAACAATGGTGTCCCACGCATTATCCAGACATAGGCGTTCATTACCCATTTCAGTAAATAAATATCAGAACGTAATGCGAGTGAAACTAAAATTCCTAATGGCACCGAACCGACTAAAGTTAGTGCAAAAACACCAATCGTCATTTTTAAACCACTTAACAAACTGGGTAAAATCTGCAAAATATAGTCCATAAACACAATCTCCTTAAAAATAAAAAAGCCCTCAAGCAGCCAAATAGACTGCTTGAGGACGATGACTCGTGGTTCCACCTCAGTTTAATTAGCCATTACTGACTAATACTCTAATACCATTAAAAAATAATGGTACGCATGGATAACGTCATGACACGGGACCGATTAGGATCCGATAATCTTGGGTGTGGTTCACCTAGCGTTTTGGTTACTTTCCAGCTTCAGCGTAACTCTCTTAACAAAACAACTAAACTACTCTTCCAATCAAATCTTTAATTACTGTTTACCATAATATAGATTAAAAACAATCATAAGTCAATCTTATTTTTGCATATTTTTTTGTGACCGAGATGTTAATGTCAAACGACCATTTAAATCTCTTTGGGTCACATCATAAGATGAAATATCCGGTTTTTTAGTCGCATTATATAAAAATGACATAATTCCGTATACTAAAATTAATAAAATTAGATTAATAATAATTGTTGGAAATAAATGAAACATAATAAAATTGGGAATATTCAAGTTAACAAGACCAATAATGCCAAAAGCAGCATAATCATAAACCATGTAGGCAGTTAACGAAACAAACCATACTGCCAATGATGATGAAAAACTGTATGACAAATATTCCTGAATAACTTCAGCCAATTTCAAAATCAAAGCAAATCCAATCGTAGCTGGTCCGATAATACCTGTATAAAAAATATCCACTAATAAACCGGCAAAAAAAGCAATACTATAAAGCCACTTACGCTTAATTTGTTGTGCATGTCCAGTCATTACTGGCATCATCACAGCAATGAGTGCTAGCATTGGACTTGCTGACATTGGTTGTTTAAATAATACTGGTGCAAAATACAATGAAATGCCACCATCAAGCATAACGGCAATGATCACTAAAATAAAATGAATCCATGTCGTACTAATATATTTCAACATAATTATTTTCTCCATAAGGTGTTACAAATTTGGTAACTACATTATAGTAGCCTGATTTTAGTCAACTCGTCAACTAATTTACCATAAAAATCTCTATCATAATTGTTTATAGACTGCTACACTTAACCTAGTAAGGTTTAAAAGGAGAAGTATCATGAAAAAGTTAGATTACACATCACAAGATAAGTGGCCACGCACATCAGGTAATATGCAGTCACCAATTGCATTATCAGATGATCTCGCTGTAGTAAATGATTTTCAAACTGAATTATCATTCGATTATGATCATACAGCAAGTTATGTACGTGATACAGGTGCTGGCATTGAAGTCGGTTTAACAGGACATGCCCTCTTAGGCAATCGACCATTTACATTAAAACAGTTTCACATTCACACCCCCAGTGAACATACGATCAATGCGCAATCATTCAGTGCAGAAATCCATTTTGTGCACGAAGCGCTTGATGGACGATTAGCAGTTGTTGCTGTTCCAGTGATAATTGGGCAAGCCTCTGACTCATATCAAATTGTCTTACAACATATGAATGAATCAATTGCTTGTCAATTGCCGCTTGATGATATTATGCCTAAAGATACTGCTTATTATCATTATATTGGTTCGCTAACTACGCCGCCATTAACAGAAAACGTTGAATGGTATGTTCTCAAGAATGCTGTCACTCTATCTGAAGAACAACTATCACAGCTGAAAGTTTTCTACAAAAAAAATAATCGTGATTTGCAAGATAGAAATGATCGTACAATCATCACTTCTAATTAACTTAACATGATATTATTCACTAAGCTAAGACTCTAATATTAAAGGCCAACAATTCACCATATAAAATGGTTAAATTGTTGGCCCTTTTTAATTGTCATCTACATTATGGAATAGCGACACTAACAACTGGAATATTATTGAAGTCCGTTGCTGGTTTAATATAAATCTTCTTTGACAGTCCGTAATTATCACTACCGACCTTTTCGACCTTACCAACGTACAAGCCGGATGGTGTCACACCACCTAAGCCACTTGTTGTAACTAAATCACCCTTCTTTACTGTTACATCAGATGTAATTTGTCCCATCACAATCAAGTTTTTTGCTTGGTTAAAACTCGTAATAATGCCGTCTACCGTTTCATCTGCACTATTTTGAACTCGAATAGCAAAACGATCAGCAACTTGATCATTATCTGATAATAATTCAACCTTGGCATTAGTTGTATTTACTTGTGTAATACGTCCAATCAGTCCACCAGATCCCATGACTGATAGTCCCTTTTTCAAACCAGCATTGGTTCCTTTATCGATAATCAATTGTGTTTGCCAATTACTTGGTGATCTCGAAGTAACTACTGCATTAACAACTTTATAATCTGTCAATGTATTGCTAATCTTCAATTGATTTTTCAATGCTCTATTTTCTTGTTGTAACACTTGTAACTGCACTTTAGTTTGTGCTAAATCATCAACCTTGTCAGTTAACCGTTCATTTTCTTGATACGTATTCATCAACTTTTCAACTGAATTGTAACCACCTTGTACGGCTCGTATTGGTGCATTCACAATATTTGCAGTCCAACCTGATACATCCGAAATAACCCGAACTGGCAAAGATGGTTCTTTTTGTGAATTATGCGCACGAGCACCTAAAGTAATCGTACCAATTGCCACAATGACAATAATTACACCAATGACTAATCGACGTGATGTAAAGATATTCTTCATCTTAAACTGCCTCTCGTTTATCTTACCTTATTGTATTAAATAAGATTTATTGCTTTTTACTACCATGGATATGAAGAGACTACCCTGAAAATAACGGGGTAGTCCTCATATGATCAGTTTAAGTCTAATTATTTTTCAAAACATCTATAGACTTTAGAGCTTCACCTGTACCAATAACAACAGCATCTAATGGTTCTGGCGCTACAAAGACTGGCACTTTTGTTTCTTCAGCAATTACTTCGTCTAGATGGGCTAATTGAGCACCTCCACCAGTCAGAACAATACCACGATCAATAACATCTGCTGCAATCTCTGGCGATGTTTCTTCTAGTGTTTCTTTGATTGCAACAATCACTTCTGCAATCACATCTTTAATTGCATCAGCAACATCACTGGCTTTAATTTCAATCGTCTTCGGTAGTCCTGTTACCAAATCGCGACCACGTGCAGATGTTCCAGCCATATTTTCAGCAGCTGCAATATCTGCTGAACCAATAGCCATCTTTAAACGTTCAGCAGTTTGTTCACCAATTAAAACTGAATATTTTTGACGAACATAGGCCATAATTGCTTCATCAATTTTATCGCCTGCCATTCGAATTGAACGTGATGAAACAATCCCGCCTAATGAAATAGTGGCCACATCAGTTGTACCACCACCTAAATCAACAACCATCGATCCAGTAGGTTCCATCACTGGTAAACCTGCACCAACTGCGGCCGCAAAAGGTTCTTCAATCACATAGGCATCGCGTGCACCAGCAACACGAGCAGCATCAATCACTGCTCGTCTTTCAACAGCTGTAACACCTGAAGGAACACCAATGGTAACATATGGTTTTGCCCCACGCGTTCCTAAGGCTTTGCCTAAATAATATTTCAACATGGCCACGGTTGTTTCGTAATCCGCAATCACGCCATCACGCATTGGACGAATAGCTGTGATAGATCCCGGTGTACGTCCCAACATCTCTTTAGCAGCAGAACCAACTGCAACGACCTCATTGGTTTTTGTATTACGTGCAACAACTGAAGGTTCGCGTAGGACGATTCCCTTACCTTCAATATACACTAGTGTATTAGCTGTTCCTAAGTCTATTCCGACATTTCGAGTTCCAAATGAAAACACAGCACTTTCCCTTTTCTTTTTTTATTTTTGATAATTCTAACCATGTACTTTTTTATCAAAAAGTACCATACAATTTCTTACTAAGTTTATCACATGTTGTCGACCTTAGTCCATAAATCAATTAGTGTTTCTAGTTCAACTTTTGGTAATAAATCTTCAATTCTGTGACTCAAATAACCCCTCTTAGAAATAATCATAAAATCCAAAAAATGAAACTGCATCACACGACTACAAATAGACATTTGTGTCATTACTGCTTGATCAGCTGACGATGCTCTCAAATTACCACTTGGATGATTATGACATAAAATAAAGCCATAAGCATTGGTCGCAACTAGATGCCGAAAAACATCTCGTGGATGTACCGTTACACTATCCAGCGTTCCTAACGCAACCTGCCAAATTTCTATAATCGTCATTTGCGTTGTTACTGCTATCACCCAACAACCTTCCTGAGGCAAATGTGAATAACGTTGTATCAATAAATCACCTAATTGCCGTACAGATGTAATTTTAACAGTCATAATCTTCCTCCCACAATAAAGACAAAGAACAATCACTTTTTGTCGTCATTGTTTTATTTATTAGCGTATAATAAATAGTTGAGAAAATTTATGAAATTAATGAGGTTAAAAAATGCGAGTTAGAAAATTTCGCCCTTTAGAAATTCCAGCAAATAATGTTCCTAACACTGTTCGCTTTTACCGTGAAGTGTTTGACTTACCAACTGAATTCGGTATCAACGAATCACGTCATCTATATTTTGATCAGCATGCCATTATCTTTAATGAAGAACCAGAAGCCGAACCAATCACTGTTCAAGTTGTTGTTCGTGATCATCGGGAAGCAGTCGAAAATCATTTTATTAATTATGAAGTAAAAGAAACTAGGCCTCCCTTCGAAAGTGAAGATGGTCGCCATATCATCTTTTATTTAGATGATATTGACGGTAACCATATTGAAGTGATTGCTAACAAATAGATTTACAATTTACCATAAAAAATAACGGCGAACAATTGTCACATATCAGATGTACCCCAAAATTAACTTTTTGGGACACCTCAATACGCGCAATTATTCGCCGTTATTTTATTTATATGAGTTATCTAACGCACCAACATATCATTTAATTAGTGTTGTTCAAGATGTCTTTGCCAAGCATTTAACAGTGCTCGACCATTTTCAGACATTTCATGCATTTGTAATTGTTCAGACATATGAATGATCATCTCTGCTTCATGCCAATGATGTTTCACCATTTGATCCATTAAATCTGACCACCAAGCAAAACTCATCGCATCACGTGTTTGTTCAACCATCCATGCTGCCACTTCATGAAAAATTTCATCATGCAAAGTTTCAGCGCCTAATAACATGACCAAAAATTTTGCAGTCATTGTATTTAGAATTTCCATTGTATGATGTGACCACGATTTGGACCAGATAATGGTTAAATAATCAGCAATTTTTTCAACTGGTATATCTGTGATAACTGGTGCCAATAAAGCAATATCCATTTCTCGCCATATCGTCACTGCTTCAAACGAGTCAATCAAAATTTTCTTAGCAATTTGTGCATGTTCGTCTGGGATAATTTGCGAATGCAAAACGTCAGCTAAACTAGCAACGCGTAAATAACCTCGCGCCATTGTATTTCGAAAAAGGTGGTACCCGCGACGACTGATCGCTTTAATTTCATCAACGTCATGTTTTTGATCAGCTTTTTGTAGGGCAAGTATTAATCCCTCAACAGTATCAAACCCATTGACCAACTCCGTATTGACTTCTGTTCCAGTTAATAACAAGTGACTCATCAATGAAATAAACCCTTCAGCTGGTAAATCATTCTCATTATTTAAATACCGGTAATACCGATTACGACTGATTCCAATATTTGCTAACTCACGAACAGGAATATCATTAGCTTGACGAATGGCATTAATTCGATTGCGATCAATTAAACTCATGTGGCTATCCCCTATTATACTATCTAACATATCTCATACTATTGAGTGTACCACCTGTGCAACATCCATTCAA
The DNA here is from genome assembly GCF_058107185.1 of Weissella sp. ESL1177. NCBI lineage: Bacteria > Bacillati > Bacillota > Bacilli > Lactobacillales > Lactobacillaceae > Weissella > Weissella sp. ESL1177. Next base: position 1,173,697 of record NZ_CM176591.1, read on the forward strand.
CAAAGATTAATCACAGATGAGAAATAATTGTTGATTTTTAATGAAATGATTACCATTTAGAATAATTGACCACATTTCATTCCCAAGAATAGCACAATTAAGCCACCACCAAAAGTCAGCAATGTTTTAAGGATCAACAATCGATGCTGTCCAGAATGTTTCTGTAAAGCATCTGCAATATCAACGATTGGTGCCGAAAATGTAGATAATCCACCTAAAATACCAGGTGCTAGAAACGTATGCAGCCATTCTGGCACAAGCAATGTCAAAACAATACCCATAAAGAACGCTGCTAGTAAATTAATACAAACCACCATTAAGTCAGCTAATTGACTGAATAAACGTGGTGCCACTGAAAGTAAGCCAAAGCGAATCAATGAACCCAACATCGCACCTAAGCCAGTTAGTATTATTTCTGCCATATGAGCACCACCTTATGACCCAAATATCGACTAATAATAACTGCAATAACACCGCCAACAATACTAATCACTAAATACAAAAATGCAGACCAAAAAGTTTGATCAATCATATCTACTAAAGCTGTGGAATATGTTGTATAAGCTCCTAATATGCCGATCATAATAAAACTTGACGTTGTTTGGCTCAAACGAACCATCTGACTAAATATAATTACCAAAAAGGCCGATATAAACGTACCACTTATATTCACGATAATTGTTGCCCATGGGAAATGATTTGTATGACATATTATCATCATCATAGCTCGTAATATACCACCAATAAATCCACCACTAGCAACCGCTAAACATTCTTTCAACACACTTTTACTCATTTTACTTTGTTTATCTAGTAACGATTAAAATAATCTAATAAATCTGTTACTGTCAACCTCTCCTTCTCTTCATCACAAACATCCAATGAAATTTTACCTTCTGACATAATGATTAATCGATTACCATATTCTAATGCATCTTCAAGATGGTGTGTTATCATCAATGCCGTTAATTTTTCATCATGGATTCTTTGATTAGTCACTCGCATCAATTGTGCACTCGTTTTAGGGTCCAAAGCCGCCGTATGCTCATCAAGTAGTAAAACATCTGGTCGAAGTTGCGTCGCCATCAAAAAAGATAATGCTTGTCGTTGACCTCCAGATAAATCACCAGCGGCCATGTCTAATCTATCAGACAGTCCATTGCCCATCGTTGCCGTAATGGTTTCATAAGTCGCTTTTTTGGCCTCAGTCAAACCACGATGACGTAAGCGCCGCCGTAATCCCCGCCTTTCTGCCAATAAAAGATTTTCTGCTACAGTCATTCGTGGTGCTGTCCCAAGTTTTGGATCTTGAAACACACGTGCTAAAAAATGTGTCCGTTGTGCTTCATTCAACTTCGTCACATCATGTTCTCCTAAGTAAACATGACCACTTGTTAGCTTTAAAGAACCGGCGATAACATTAAATAATGTTGATTTACCAGCACCATTTGACCCAAGGACTGTCACAAAATCACCATCATTCAGTGTTAATGATACATCATTTAATATTTGCTTTTCATCTGGTTGACCTTGATTAACAATTACTGTCGCATGGTCTAATCGTAATTTTTTTGCCACTGTCATATATTATCCTCTTTTAAAAAATGTATGCAAATGTAATTTCGATCTCATACCTGGTAACATCAATGCAAGGCCAAGAATAACAGCACTAACTAACTTCAAGTCATCAGCATTGAAACCAACATAAAGTACAATGACTAATACGAACCGATAAAAGATTGAACCAATAATAATTGTGATTAAACGTTCGGTCAGCGTTAAGTTATCAGTAAATACAACTTCACCAATAATAATTGAGGCCAATGCAACAACAATCGTTCCAACACCCATGTTCACATCGGCAAATCCGTTGTTTTGTGCCACTAATGCGCCGCCCAATCCAATCAAACCGTTAGCAATCATTAATCCTAAAATAGTCATGTTGTCCGTATTAATGCCTAATGAACGGGCCATCATTGGATTGTCTCCTGTCACAATAAACGCTTGACCAAGTTCGGTTTTCAGAAAAATTGCTAAACAAATCGTTAAAAGAATGATGACAATCAATCCAACAATAATAACGGGGAAATTACGAGGCAAACCATTTAAGAAATCATATGAAAATAAATTATGCTTGCCTAATAATGAACGATTAGCTTGTCCCATAATACGTAAATTAATCGAATAGGCTGCCGTCATTGTCAAAATACCAGCTAATAGAATGGGAATTTTACCCTTTGTATATAACAAACCTGTTACCAAGCCCGCCAGACTACCGACCAATGTCGCTACTAGTGTTGCAAGAATTGGTGATAGACCATTTGAAATTAAGGTTACTGCTGTTGCAGCGCCTAATGGGAAGGTTCCTTCAACGGTCATGTCAGGAAAGTCTAAAATTCGAAATGATAAAAATAGCCCAAATCCTAGCGTTGCCCAAATTAAGCCTTGACCAATGGCTGATACAAAAATATCCATAATTGCCTCACTTTACAAATTTTGCATGTTGATAGACCTTAGGTAAGGCTATCCCCAATTTCTGCAATTGCGTACGATTAATCACTAAATCACCTTTTTTGATAAATCCAACGGGTATATCTTTCGGTGATTTTCCCTTTAAGATTTGAGCAACTTGCTTTCCCGTTTGAATACCCAACTTTTTTTGATTAATCGATTCTGCAGCCAAGCCACCGTCTTGAACCATGGTATCGACCGTTGGAAATACTGGTACATGGGCAGCGTTGGTACTATCTATCAAAGTTGGCATCGCCCCAGCAATCGTATTATCCGTTGGTACAAACACTGCATCAACTTGATGGTTGGCAACCATTTGCTTTGCTGTTTGATTTAAATCATTTGACGATGAAATCGTATATGCTTTAACCGTTAACCCGGCTTTTTGTGCTAGTACCATCATTTGCTTTGCTTGAATAGACGCAGAATCATCAGACGACGTATAAATAACACCTAAATTTTTCAAAGATGGTACAAAAGTTTGCATCATCTTTAATTGTGATTTTAAAGGTGCTTGATCTGATACACCTGTCACATTACTGCCGGGATGTTGATAGCTTTTTACTAATTTTGATTGAATTGGCGTTGTTGACGCAGCAAATACAACAGGCTTATCAGTAATCGTATTTGCTAATGATACAGCCGCTGGTGTGGCAATGCCAACTGAGACGTCTGCATGTGCATTCTGAAATTTTGAAGCCATCGTCTTTAAATTGGACTGATCTCCTTGTGCATTTTCGAATAAAATTTTGACATTTTTACCTTTATGAAAACCCTCACTCGCTAATCCTTCATAAATACCTTTATTAATTGCATCTAATGCAGGATGTTTCATAAATTGCAAAACAGCTACTGTCGGTATCGCTTTTTTATTATTCGTTTGAATAGAGTCATAGATTCCTGCAAACAATGTAAATGCGGCTAAGACACCAATGGTACTTAATATTTTTTTGTTCATTTGTTCTCCCAATTTGAATAAGACATAACGCTAATAAAAAACACGAGCAGATACGACAGTACCTTCTCGTGTTTCTCATGAAAAGGCCTGCACGATAAGCCGTGTAACCCTCTCCATTTTCTGGAAATTTAGTCAGCACAGACTCAATACATCTGCTCCCTAAGGAACCACGTACCGAATCTATGAAAAATCATAGTCGTACGCGTTATCTGCGCCACCAACCATTAAATTTTGAATCAAAATTTATCATAACTAACTTCCACCTTGTTTATTAATAGCATAATGATAGCACTTTAAAATTCATTATGCAATATACTTAGTCAATATAATAATCAGTATCTGCCATTGCTTCAACCTGCCCCAGTCGATAACCATTACCAACTTGTGAAAAGAAGTCATGATTTGAAGTTGTTGTCGAAATACCATTCATAACAATTGGATTAACATCTTCAGCACCATCAGGGAATAATGGGTCTTGACCTAAGTTCATTAACGCTTTATTTGCATTGTAACGTAAAAATGTTAGAACAGATTCAGTCCAACCGATTTCGTCATACAATAACTTCGTATAATTTTCTTCATTACTATATAAATCTAATAACAAATCGTATAACCATGTTTTTAATTCATTCTGTTCGTCTTCACTTAATTCATTGAAACCTAATTGAAATTTATAACCAATATAAGTACCATGAACAGATTCATCACGTAAAATGAGTTTAATAATTTCAGCGACATTATTAAGTTTGTTATGTCCTAAATACCACAATGGTGTGTAAAAGCCAGAATAAAACAAAAACGTCTCTAAAAATACTGAAGCGACTTTACGTTGTAACTGACTACCTGTTTGATAAATTTGATTAATCCTGTTTGCTTTATATTGTAAGAATTCGTTGCTATTCGTCCAATCAAAGATCTCATCTATTTCTGCTGGTGTATGTAACGTTTCAAAAATAGATGAATAAGATTTGGCATGCACAGATTCCATGAATTCAATATTATTCAATACTGCCAATTCGTGTTGCGTCCTCGTTGATTGTTTCAACGATGCCATACCATCCTGTGACTGTAAAGTATCTAACAACGTTAGTCCGCCAAAAACGTGCCCAACTAAATAATGTTCCTGTTCTGACATTTTACGCCAATCATCCAAATCATTTGACAACGGAATTCTCGTATCTAGCCAGAATTGTTCAGTCAACTTTTCCCAAGTTGCTTTATCAACATTATCTTCAATTGCATTCCAATTAATTGCTTCGTATGATGTATTCATTTATTCACCTATTCCTCATGTATGCAATTATTTAAATTGAACAACTCTCACATTCGTTGACACCAAATTCTTCCATATCATCCGTATATGTACGTATGTAATAGATTGATTTGATGCCTTTACGATGCGCATATAATCTCAGAATATTTAAATCACGAGTCGTCATTTTTTCAGTATGATTGTCTTTCCAATCATATAATCCTGCTGGAATCGTTGAACGCATGAACAAAGTCAGCGCCATTCCCTGGTCAATATGCTGTTGTGCGGTTGCATACACATCAATTACTCGCCGCATATCCATATTATAAGCAGATTCATAATACGGTAACGTATCCGTTCCTAAGTATGGTGCTGGGTAATAAATTTTACCAATCTTCTTCTCTTGTCGTTCTTCAACGCGATTAATAATTGGGTGCAGTGAGGCTGTTGCATCATTAACGTAAGAAATTGATCCAGTAGGTGCAATTGCTAAGCGATAAGCGTTGTACAAACCGTATTTCTTAACAGATGCTGCCAAAGCTCGCCAATCTGCCTGTGATGGAAAATGATGTTGTGAGAAAATCTCTTGGACTTTTTCTGTTTTTGGTGACCAATCTGATTGAATATATTTCTCAAAATAAGAACCATTTGCATAATCAGATTTTTCAAATTCATAAAATGGTGTCTGTCGTTCTTTCGCAATTTTATTAGAAGCTACTAAACTGTAATAATTCAACATCAAGAAATAGGCATTTGTAAAATCAAGTGCTTCTTCATCTCCATAATACATATGATTTTTAGCAAAAAAAGCGTGTAACCCCATCGCTCCTAAACCAATTGCATGGGTTTGACGATTACCCTGGCGAACAGAAGGAACAATGTCCAAATCCGTTTGATCAGAAACAAACGTTAAGGCACGAACCATTGCCTCAATGGATTTACCAAAATCTTTGGTTGCCATCATATTAACAATGTTCGTTGACCCCAAATTACAAGAAACATCTGTTCCTAGTTGATCGTATGTTTGTTCATTGTTGATAACAGATGCCTTTTGCACCTGTAGAATTTCAGAACACAAATTAGATGAAATAATCTTACCGGCTACCGGATTCGCTGCATTAACCGTATCAATATTAATAATATAAGGATAACCAGACTCTTGTTGTAGTTTAGAAATTTCAGTTTCTAATTCACGTGCACGGATTTTCTTTTTTCTAATCTGCTTATTTGCAACCATCGCATCATATTCGGCAGTTATGTCAACATAATTAAAAGGTTTACCATATACGCGTTCAACATCATATGGCGAAAATAAGAACATATCTGAATTATTTCTGATTAACTCATAAAACTTATCAGGTACTGTCAATCCAAGTGATAACGTTTTAACACGAATCTTCTCATCAGCGTTTTCTTTCTTTGTTGCCAAAAAGTTCATAACATCTGGATGGAAAACGGACAAGTAAGCAACACCCGCACCATTTCGTTGTCCCATCTGATTTGAATATGAAAATGAATCTTCCAATAATTTCATAACTGGCACAACACCGGAAGCAGCGTTAGCAATACCTTTGATTGGCGCTCCTGCTTCACGTAGATTTGATAAAACAATGCCGACACCACCACCAATTTTTGACAATTGCAGTGCTGAATTAATCACACGACCAATGGCATTCATATCATCCGTGGCTTGTAAAATAAAACATGACACAAGTTCTCCACGACGAGCACGGCCAGCATTTAGAAATGAAGGTGTTGCTGGTTGATAGCGTTGATGAATCATTTCGTCCGCTAAATCCATAGCTAACGTTTGATTGCCATTAGCATAAAACAAAACATTCATCACAATACGATCATTATAATTTTCAATATAATAATCACCTTCGTTTGTTTTTAATGCATATTGTGCATAAAATTTATAAGCAGCCATAAATGATTTAAAATGAAAGTGCTGAGATGCCAAATAATCATACAATTTTTTAATAAAGGACATCGAATATTTATTGATCATTTTTTGATCAACGTAATCATGCTTGATTAAATAATCAAAACGATCTTCAAGACTATCAAATTTTAATGTATTCGGTTCAACATTTTCTTTAATAAATGCTTGCAATGCTTCTGCGTCTTTTTGTAATTGAATACTGTTATCTTTTGGAATGTTTAATTGGTTATTTAAATCAAAATAAGTAACCTTATCCAAGTCCAGCGTTGCTAATGACATATAACTCCCCCATGTACCTAGTGTAAAGCGGAATCCCTTTGGTTGCACCGACACATAGGTATCTTAATATTTTAAGTGTAAAATTTACATTGCCTTGCTTAGCTTAGCAAGTAAATCTGGTCGGAATCCCTTAACCGGCTCCATATCTTCTGAAAAGACAACGGGTACCGATTGATAACCCCTTTCTTTCAAAAAGTGCAATGCTTCCTCATCGTTTTCAACATTTTTTTCTGAATAACTAATACCATATTGTGTCAATGTTTTCTTAGTCATCAAACATTGGATACAATTATTTTTCGTATATACTGTAACGTTCTGCATAATCTCACCTAAACTTTCTTTTTTAAAACCTAACGCTTTGTTAATATGAACTGAGTATAAACTACTCAACTAACAATTTGCAAGTCATTAAATTACTAAAAAAAAGGCTTGACACGGGGTTTGTAGCTCCACATAAGCCTTTGACGGAATTATTACAAAAAGATTAAATAATAACTTTCCGTTACATCGTTCATTGCTAATTATTGAAATGTTTTTTAGACTTAGTATTATGATAAAAAGTTTGGAGGAAAACCCTATGCCGATTCATCTGTTATACATTTCAATTTCAGGAAATACACGTTCATTCATAGAAAAATTAGTCACATATGCTGAAAAACAAGGTAATTCGTCCTTTGTCCCAGTTGAAGTCTCTGATGCGACACCTGATATTATTGCAACAGAACCCTTCTTTGCATTTGTGCCAACTTATTTAGATGGTGGCAATGGTATTGATAATGGCGTTTTTGAAATTTTAACTGATGCTTTACGTGAACAACTTGAATTACCAGAAAATCAGCACCATTTATTAGGTATTATTGGTTCAGGTAATAAAAATTTTAATGCACAATATATTTTAACTGCTCGTCGTTATGCTATCCAATTTCATGCCCCATTGATTGCCAATTATGAACTACGTGGCACAGCATCTGATATAAAACGCATTTATAACACCTTGCAACAACGTCTAACAGAATTTCAGAAAGCAAAAACAATATAGTCAAGAGATAACATATCATGGTAATAGCTCATCCAAAATCACATAAAACTTCACTGACTAAAGAACGACGTCAAGAAACTTGGCAACAATTAACACCCGCACAACAGGCGGTTATCAAACAACATATCCGTTACCAACAAACGTCATTATTTATGAATTATGAATTAATTGGACACGGGCGTCACTGGTCATTATCTGGTTACCAGGAAAATCTAAATTATCATATGAAAAATGCACCTCAATTATACTGTGATTGTGGTCGTCGCTTAAAATATCAATATATTTTAATGAATGATTTAGGTGAAACAATTAAGTTGGGCATTACTCACTTTGCCGATCACCTTGGTATTTCGGAAAGTGTTGCTCGTCAACTACAATCAGCAATCCATCAATTAGACTTTGGCTTAGATGAATTGCTACAAAGAATTCGTCGTCATGCTGGCTTAAATGATGATATGCGTCGATGGTTCATTGATCACCAAAACGAATTTCAGGATTTGCCACCACAAACTGTGGCATTTATTACTCATCATTTACCACCAGAAAAAGATATCCAACAAACAATCATTCGTGCATACAAAAAAGCCACTTACGTCAAACAACCTCGTATCCAGCGAAAAAAGCCCAAACTTAATAAACAAGCCTGGCAGGAAATTTTTCGAGATATTTAAAAACAATCGTTAGTTAAGGAGAGCCCAATGATTAAAATCTATACTGCACCAACAAGCAAACCGAAATATGCCTTATTAATTGATGATGAGCGTGGCCTTGTTTCTCAAGTATATCTTATACAAGCGCCCATTTTATCTACTGAAATATCACAAATAAAATTTTCAAATATGCTTGATTTGCATACAAAACAAACACAACTGCTCGCAAACGAAAATTACTGGTTATGGCCCATTGATGAAAATACAAATCAATTTCCACCAATGGCAAAGCAGCACCAGAAAATTTAATACAGCATACAAAAAAGCTATACTGACCTAACGCTGATATCAACGTTTGTTAGTATAGCTTTTAATAATGCGTCACGTAAAAATTATCTACGACAACGTATTTTACCACCAACCGTTAGCAGCACGGAAAGAAATGGCATTTTCAACAGAACCATAACGTGAAACTGCATAACTTAACATACCTTGTGTTTGTGTTGCCACTGATCCGTAACCCCATGATTGATTAGTTTGGCCTAATCCATGATATTGACCGTTTGAAGCATTAGCATTTCCACCTGACTCAGGCATAACCACTGAGTTCCACAAGGCAGCAGTACCACCAGCAGCAATAAATTGGTCATATGTCGAACCAGAAGCTGAACTAGTTGACGTCGTTGTTGTTTGTGTTGTTGCAGCGCTTGATACAGCTGCAGTAGTTTGCGTTGTTGCAGCACTTGACACTGGTGTTACCGTCGTTGCTTGACTTGCAACTGGTGCAACATAGGCCGTTGTTGTTTGTGTTGTTGCAGCACTTGATGCTGGTGTGTTTTGGGCTGAAGTTGCTTGATCATCCAATTCAAATTGTTCGCCGACAAAAATCAAATTAGCATTTGAAATTTTGTTAGCATTTAAAATGCGATCAACTGTGGTGTTATGATCTGCGGCGATTGATGATAGAGTGTCTCCTGATTTAACAGTGTATGTATCAGCTGATACATCAGTGGCCATTGCAGCAGTTGCAATACCAGCAACAGTTAATGCAGTAAGTACTTTCTTATTCATGTAAATAAATCTCCTTGATGTTTGCCTTATTGGCATATACTCTCATTCAATCCTCTGCAACACAGGCATATCTCTGTGTTGGGAATCGAACTCTTAACGACAAATATTAGTTTACCAAGTTCAGCATTTAATTCGTTACAATGCTGCGACACTGCGTTACATCTGTATCACAAACTCACTTTTTATCAGAAATTTAATTGTAACATCTTCTTATTTCCCCTGATTGATGCCTGTTCTGTTACCTTTCTTAAAATAATAATTAACTGGTTAATGAATAATAACTTTTTCTTTAAAAGGCAACTTTTTTTTAAAATTCGCCTTTTTTATTAAAAATTTCTTTATTATTTACGATAATATGACAGTAGTAAAGTTAACTTTATTTAAACATTTTTACTTTTAACAATAAAAAACAGCTTGTTACACTGAAGTACCCCATAGTTGTTAGTCAAACAATCTAACAATTATGGGGTATTTTCATCTGTATCAACCTGTTTCTATTTAATTTATTTCAATTTACTAATGATTTCTCGATTGACTAATTCGTCTAAATAAAAACGATATAAGGTCACAAGTTCGTCATTGTTATCATGCTTAAAAATATTAATCGTCGCATTGCCACTCGGATTAATAGTCTTTATCTTGATACCTGACAATTGCTTATTAACAACAACTTTCAGTTTAATAGCGTCATCAAGTCCTTTGTCTGGTTCCAATGAACGTTTCATGACATATGCCCCAGCATTATTTTTAACAAAACCGGTATCACCTAAAGCATATTGTTTTAATTCTGAATTAAACTGATAAACAACATTATCGCCAACTACTTTTACAGTCGTTTCAAATGCCACTATTTTTCTCCTTTCTACCTAACCATTAAACTTGTGCATTAAAGAAATTAATTAGCACTTGCGCAGATTGTTTACCTGCTTCAATAATAAATTCATCAAAAGTCACACCCGCTTCACCATTGGCGTTATCCGATATTGCTCTAACAACTGCAAAAGGAATATCAAAATAACTTGCAACTTGCGCAATGGCAGCACCTTCCATTTCAGCAGACTGAGCCTCTTTAAAGTGGCTCAAAATAACTTGCTTTTGCTCATCACTAGCAATAAATGAGTCACTCGTGACGATTAGGCCAGTTACCAAATGCGCCGCTGTCACTGTTTCATAAGCTTTTGCTAGTTCTCTGGATAGTTCAACACTCGTTTTAAAACGAGCTGGTTGTTGTGGTACCTGACCATATTCGTAACCAAACGCACGTGCATCTGCATCTGCATAAGCTAGTTCATTTGCGATGACAACATCACCGATTCGTAAATCTTTGCCTAATGCACCAGCAGAGCCTGAATTAATAACCGCATCAACACCAAAATTTGTAATCAATAAGGTCGTTGTTAAAGCTGAGGCAACTTTGCCGATTCCCGACTCAACAACGACAACATCTACCTGTCCAATTTTGCCATGATGAAATAACTTACCCGCAATCGTTGTTTTCTTTTCATCGACCATTGCAGCTACTAAAGCTGCTTTTTCTTCTGCCATTGCATTTATAACGCCATATCTCATTTTATATATACTCCTTAATTAAAAATTTACTATAAAAAGAATAGCACGAGATAAGTCAACACGATTAGCATAACTAACCCAAAAATGAATAAATTTAACCGATGTTCTAGTCGCGTTGTCTTACCATTCTGAGTTAATTTCCGTGTTTGAGGATCTAATTCATATCGACCATGTCGTGTTAGCCGATGTTCTTCACGTGTGAGCAATTCTGGTTCACTATTGGTTGGCGTAACTACTTGGCTACTCTGCTCCTCAGTTGGATCAATAACTTGTTTTGATCGCCGTTGTCGATTGCTTTGCCGTGATTTTCTTTTAAATACCATTTTTTTACCTATCACTGTAGAGTACGCCAGTAAAGATATGCCATATTTGTTTTAGCATCTTCTAATTGACCACTCTCAAATAGTGCCGTTGCTTCTTGATAACTAACATATATTAGCCGAATTTGTTCGTCATCATCTTGTGGTAATTTGTTATCAACTGGCGCTAAATCAGTTGCTAAATACAAAGTCATATATTCATTTGAAAAGCCCACAGATGAGTAAAAACTCGTAATCTTACTAACTGTGCCAGCTTGCAATCTTGTTTCTTCATTTAATTCACGATTAACTGCATCTATTGGTTGTTGATCACGATCATCTATTTTACCAGCTGGCACCTCCAAAGTTATTTTTTTAACAGGGGCACGCCATTGCTGTTCTAAAATCATTTTATGATCAGTCGTCAATGCAAGAATTGCAATCGCATCTGCATGATAGACAATATCTCGTTTTGATTGCCGACCATCTGGTAGTGCAACAATTTGCTCAGTTGCTCGAATAATATGCCCATGATATTGTTCGGTCTCACTTAAAACTGTTTCTTTAAATTTTTCGGTATCTGTTGATAAATCTATCATGACGTCCCTCCAATTTTTAATCTAATACCTCAACTGCTGCAGCCTGTGGTCCGCGAACACCCTGTACGACCACCAGTTTTACTTCTTGACCAACAATTAAATCGCGAACACGTGGTGTTTGAATAGCCGAAAAATGAACAAAAACATCGTCTTCATCTTTTAATTCAATAAAACCAAATCCCTTATCAGCTTGCCAAGTTTTAACATAACCACTAATTTTTTCCATGAATTTACTCCTTATTATCAAGCACGAGTCATAAAATAGGCATAGATGACAATGCCAACTAAAAACACATAACTAGCGAGTGTACTAATTCGCCACCAAATTAACCAAAAACGGCGAGTCACAAAGTTTTCTCGCACAAACCCTTGATACAAGGCTAGGGCAATACCCCAAACAACAAACATTAATAATAATGGTGTTAGCATGGTGACATGCCATATTTCAAATGTTGTTGCAGCAATACTCCACCAAGCAACAAAAACTGCAATGTCCGTTACTTTTAAGCTTTTAGGCCAACGATCTTTTAAGAAAACTTGTTTAATGATCCAGAGTATAATAAGTACAATCAACGCGATAAACACGGTTACTGGCCAATTAAATAATGTCAGCATGCCTGCCTCCTTTAATTCATCAATCTATTTATTATACCTTTATTTAATCACTCTGTGGTACGTTATCCAATTTTTTTGATACAATAGACTAAATGGAAAATCAGAGGTATTAGAATGCAAAAAAATAAAAAAAAGTCAACCATGCAAAAAGTAATTCAAGGATTTGTGATCTTTATGCTCATTCTATCATTTGCCAGTGTTTTTATTACTTTATTGCAAATCTCTTTTTAATCGCCAAGAACCATAAAAAGGACATCAGTGTCATGCGAGGTGTTCCCTAAAAGTTAAAGTGAAAATTTAACTTTCGGAGAACGTCTCATGACTAATGTCCTTTTTAATATGCAAAAGATTATACAATCAATGTTACTATTCGTTAAGCTGCCAAACACCAGCAACATGTAATTGATTTAATAACTGCTCAGAACTTGCACCAACAGCCAATACATGCCCTGTCTGTGGTAGCAGCGTTGGTGCTTGATATGCTGCAATTTGCCAATAAGGTTGAATTTGCCAGTGCCTGTATAACCGAGCCTCCTCTTGTTTCGTAACAGGTAAGTAAACAGCTGACTGTTCAAAAACAACTTCAGGTAACTTTTGACCAGTAATTGCCCGTAAATGTTGTCCTGTGACACTAATATTGGCCACAGCGTCATATAATACCGTTGTCTTAGATAAACCAGGGATAACGTTTCTTAGGTACAACGTGCCATTCCCAGTCAATAGAAAGGTAACGTCATAAGCACCAACATAATTTAAGGCTTCTCCTAACTTCCTTGTAACCTTAGTAATTTCTTGGACGATCTCATCTGACACATTACCAGTAATCCAAGCACTTGTTAGTCCTGTTTTTAACGGTGCCACTTTTCTTAAAGGATATAGCATCGTTTCATCATGCATCCCTCTTACAGCAGTCATCACAAATGATTGCGTATTTTCAAGCCAAGGTTCAACTAATAACGTACTGCCATCAATCAAAGGTGCGACTAAGCCTAAGTCCCAGTCACCTCGCAAAATGACTTGATCATCGATATGTTTGTGTTTAAAAACTGGTTTAACAATGATGGGGTAACCTAATTCTGTCCCTGCTTGAGCAATTTCATCTAACGAACTGCCAGTCACATATGGCAAAATATTCAAAGATTCATTTTCATAAAATGCCTTTGCAACAGCATGATCGTCTGTTATATCTAATATCGACGTGCCTTGCGGAATAATTTGATTAGCCAGTTCATCTGTAATCTGCGTTGGCAACCAAGCCGAAGTATAGGTAATCATATCCGACAATGCCGCAAAGCTTTCTATTTCATCATTATTATCTGCTTTACCAATAAAGCGATAATCCGCATCCTTAAAAACAACTGCGTCAGCATGGCTGCTAAAGGCAGCAACCTGATACCCCATATTATGTGCCGCTTGTGCTAAATAGCGACTGGTAATACCTTCACCAATAATACCAATTGTTGCACCTGGTAAAATTTCATTATTCATTTTATCTCACCCTTTTTAATCCGTCTCTATTTATTATCATACTGATTCAAATGATAAGTTTCAATCATCTGAATTATTTTTTCAGCATAAACTGGATCCGTTGCATAACCACCCGTTACTAACGCATTAGCCGCGGTTTTATAATCGGTTGCTTGAATAACTGCTGCATACCGTTGTGGATTATCACTCGTTCCACTTGCTAATAATTTTGCATGTGCCGCCATTGATTCTTGCCAACTATCATATACTCGAAATGACGTATTAACAGTTACCCATTGATTATTTTCAAATTCTTTTGTAGCTAATGTGACACTTGGTTGATCAGCTGTGGCTTTGACTCCAAAAAAATTATTATATTTAGCAGATAATTCTGATTGACCCCAATTAGATTCTAAAGCAGCTTGAGCAATACTAATGGATGGTAAAACACCGTATTGCTTTTGAAGTTGTTGCGCTTCAGGAGCAATTTTTTTTATAAATAATTCATGTGATACCGGCACTTTCGACACCTCACTAGTTGGTTTTTCCTTTTTTTCTTGTTGAAAATGTAAATCTGTTTGCCAAAAGCCAAATCCCAACACAATGATCACACAAACTAACAAACGGCCTCTGTTTAGTTGCCCCTTTTCAACAAAAAAAGATTGTATAATATTTTTTCTCTTCTTTTTTGTCCGTCGTTTCTTTGGTCTAGCCAGAAAATCACCTTCTTAAATATCTGTTAGTTGACCATGATCCATTAGCAATAACTTTCTAAACCTTGGTTCTGTTGCCATCAAATATTGCGGCATGCCCTGCATTGTAATTTCTTTATCTTCAATAAAAATAACTTCATCAACAAATTCAATACCCGTTAAATGATGAGTCACCCATATAATCGTTCGATCTGCTAATGTATCAAAAATCATTTGCAAGACATGCAATTCAGTAATTGGATCCAATGCAACTGTTGGTTCATCAAGAATAACAATTGGTGTATCTTGCAGTAACACACGGGCTAAAGCAAAACGTTGTTGTTCACCACCAGAAAAACGACTACCCATTTCAGTCATAGGCGTATCTAATCCTTCAGGTAAACTTCCCACTAAATCTGCTAAGTCAACTTGTTTCAAAACTTGCCACAATGCTTCGTCTGTCGCATGTAAATTACCCAATCTCAAATTATTAGCAACAGAACTTGCAAAGATATAAGGTTGTTGATCTAACACAGCAATGATAGACGAACGTTGCTGCTGCAATTGATCGATTGAGATATCATTAATTGTAATCGATCCACTATTTGGTTGTTCATCACCTAATAGTAACTTTAAAAAAGTGGTTTTGCCAGCACCAGATTGTCCTAAAATGGCCAACTTTTTACCATAACCGATTGTTAAATTCAAATTTGCCAACACAACAGTATCATTATACCCAAAGTTTACTTGATTAAACTTAATTTCTGGTTGTTCAATTCGTTGATCATTTTGTTCGATAACCTGTTGTTTCTCATGTTTAGATTCTATATCCATTCGATTTAAGCGCTGAATTGAATCTTGATAACGTGGCCACTCACCAATACCTGTACTAATAGAAGTTAGTGCATCTTCTGCTGGAAAAATAGCTAACACAAAGGCTGCAATCCAATTAACACCAAAACTATCATGTCCAAATTGTTTAGTTGCAAATATCAATAAGAGAATAGCCGTCAGTCCAATAATGACAGCCCCAAACATATCGCGCCACCAATTAAAATGTGATTGCTTCGATTTTATCTGATTAATCGCATCAAAATCATTTTGTTGACGTTCAAATAACTCATTTGTCCGTCCTGCTAAAATCCAATCTTGCAATCCCATTACAGAATCAGTTAAGTCCGTGTATAACTTTCCTTCTAATTGTTGTTGCTTAAAATCACGTGCACCATTCACCGCCAAAGTAATCATCGGTGCCAAAATTGTCGTCATCCCCAAGACAATTAAGATAGCTAAAGCAAAACCCCAATCAAACACACCAACACCAATTGCAATCAAAACATAGATAACCAAACCGATAACAGTTGGAAATAATGTACGTAAATAAAAATTTTCTATCTTAAATAAATCATTGTCTAACACACCTAATACTTCACCTGTTTGTGATTTCGCATAAACAGATTTCGTACCAACTTCAACTAATTCATATAAGCGCTTGCGAAATGTTGAAACAATTTTCAACACCCAATTATGCGACACCAAGCGTTCAGCATAACGAAATGTTGGTCGTCCAATTCCGAAAGCTCTTGTTAAAACAATCGGAACATACACCATTAAAATATTCTCAGGTAACTGTGCAGATCTAGAAATTAAAAATCCCGAAGTAAACATCAACGCTGCCCCAGAAAAATTTGTCATAAATCCTAAAAATATAATTAATACTAATAATTTTTTATATGATTTTAAATATGGAAATACCCATGTATCTTTTTTTATTAACTCAAATAATTTATGCATTTTTGTCACCTCGCATTGCTGCCTGCAAAGCTACAAAGTAGCCATTATTAGCCATCAAATCCGATAGCGTTCCTTGTTCAACGATTTCACCTTCACGCATGACTAAAATCCAATCCATTTCAGTTAACCAATGTAAACGATGTGTTGCAAAAATCACTAAACGATCTTTAAATAACGGAATCATCGTTTCTTTTAAGCGAACTTCAGTTTCAATATCTAAATGTGCTGTTGGTTCATCTAACAATAGCACCCGACGATTTTGATCCAGTAAGACTCTCGCAATACCAATTCTTTGTGCCTGCCCACCCGATGTTTGCATAGCACCTTCACCAATTAAAGTATCTAAGCCCTTTGGCAGATTAGCGTACCAATCATTGAGGCCGACTGTTTGTAATGCCTGAATTAATACAGCATCTGTTTTATTTGGTGCATAGAAAGCCAAGTTATTACGTAAAGTATCATGAAAAATATAAGGACGTTGTGGTAAGACTTGTAATTGATTTTGCCAATCATTTTGTTGCAAGTGAGCTACTGACTGGTTATTTATTTCAATATCACCATTACCGACCAAAAAACCACCTAATAAATTCAAAAGTGTAGATTTACCTGAACCAGAAGTCCCAACGATGGCAATTCTTTGATGCCCTTTAAATGTTAAGTTGATATCCTTCAAAGCCTTTGTTTTTGCTTCAGGATATTGATAGTCAACATGCTTTAATTTTAACGTATCAGAAGGTTGCCATTGTTGTTGCTTACTATGATAATCATTTGTATCACCAGCTGGTTGCTTATCTAACATTTCCATAATATCAGCAAAAGCATTTTTACCATTTAACGTTGCATGATAATCATTAGCAAAATTACGAATTGGTAAGAAATATTCTGGCGCCAATACCAAGATTGTCAAAGCTGGTAGTAATGGCATTGTCCCATTTAATAATCCTAATCCTAAAAAGAGCGCAACAATCGCAATTGATAATGTTGTAAAAAAATCTAATGCAAAAGTTGATAAAATCGCAATTTTCAAAGTACTCATAGTTGCTTTACGATGTTCTTCTGATACTTCATAAATATTATTTGCATATTGTTTTGCTAAACCAAGTTGTTTCAAAGTGGTCAATCCTCTTAAAGAATCTACAAAATGGTTAGATAACCGATTGAATGTATCGTACTCTCGATCAGCCTTTGCTTGTGCAGCATATCCTAAAATTATCATAAACAAGACAATCACTGGATAAATCATAAAAAGAAAGATGGCTTGCTTCCAATCTATTGTCAATATATATGCCAAAATAACCCAAGGAATGATCATCATGTCAAATAATTTGACTAATACTAATGTGAAATAATCATGTACCTGATCAATTCCTTCAACTGCTAAAGTAACTGACTTTCCGGTTCCAAGTTGTGTAATTGTCTTGGGCCCTAATTTCGCATATTGTTGCGTTAATTTTCTTTGTAACATCGCCGTTGTCTTATCAGCAAACGGTGCTAAGACGTACTCCTTAAAAACACCCATTAATTGACGCAAGACGTACGCACCAATAAAAATGCAAACAATCCAAAAAACAGATTGTAATGGCTGATGTTGCCATAACTTTGTTAAGGCAACACTAAGCGCCCGTCCTTGACCAATAATTGCCAATGATTGAATAAATGTTAAAACACAAAGTAATCCTAACGCCGTCCTTGCTCCGGCAAATTTAAATAATCGTTTATCTAACATAAAATATTCCCTTCACCTTAAAAATAAATTGATATGTATAAAAAGGTTGGGACAAATATTGTTCCAACCTTTTCGAACCCGTTAACCTCTTACAGTTAATTTATGATTAATATGAAATCTTCTTAACATGAATGCGGTCGCGGAAAACGTAAAAGCTCCAAATTTGATAAGCCAATACAATTGGTAATGCTGTAAATGAAATAATCGTCATCCACTTCAACGTATATGGCGTTGAAGTTGCGTTCTTCAATAGAAGTGACATGCCAGCTTCATTACCAACTATCACACGTGGGAATAATCCTGTGAATAATAGTACGACAACAAGTACGATAACAAGTCCTAAAGCAATAAATGCCAAGGTATTCTGTTGTTTTAAAGTGACTGCCCATGCAATCAACGTTAAAACCACGATTGCAGCTAACATAGCAACTGTTATGATTGGCTTATTAGTAAAGAAATCAGTGAAGATAAATAATGTAATCGCAAAGGCCACCTCACCAACTAATAATACTGGATATAGTACCTTTAGTTGGTTTTGTATACGCACATGTAGTGAACCATCCGTAATCTTTAGACGAGCATAATTCAAACCATGAACATAAGACAACAACGCCATTGCAACACCACCAACAATTGAGAAAATATTGAAATAATCCCAGAAATTTGCTGACATGTCTCCATGGGCATTTAATGGCATGCCTTGTACAACATCTGTAAATAATAAACCAAACAAGAAAGGCACTACCATTGATGTAATTGCTGAAATCGTCGTCCATAAATTACGATACTTAGCAGTTTGCATCTGGCCACGGAACTCGAATGACACACCACGGTAAATTAAACCAATTAAGATTGCAAACAAGATCAGGTAGAAACCAGAAAATAGTGAGGCATACCAGAACGGCATGGCTGCAAACATCGCACCACCAGCCGTAATCAGCCATACTTCGTTACCATCCCAATGAGGACCGATTGATTGAATGAGTGCATCTTCTTCTGCTTCATTTTTAGCCAATGTCTTTAATGACATACCAATACCAAAGTCAAATCCTTCTAAAAAGAAGAAACCAGCAAACAAAATCGCAATCAGAACAAACCATAAAATTTGATATCCCGTCATTGTTTAGGCCTCCTTTCCAGCTTCAAACGCTTCTGCTGAGAATGGGTCAACATTTTCTTCAGTAGCCACCTCATCAACTGATTCTGGTCCTGCAATCATGACACGACGAGACAACATAATCATAATCAAGCCTAATATTGCAAATGTTAAGAAGTACAGAATATTAGACGTCAATAATGATGCAACCGAAACATTAGGTGATACGGCATCAGCCATAGTCAAGACACCATAAACAACCCACGGCGCACGACCTAGTTCAGTTACTAACCAACCTGAAGTGATGGCAACATATGGCAAGTATGTTGAAAGTCCAAATATCCAAAGAACCCACTTGTACTTTGATATATCAATCTTTGACTTCTTACGCACGGCCCACAAAACAATCAATGCTAGCAAACCAAATGCACCTGCTGAAACTGCCATAATACGGAAACTATAGTAAATCGTATTATTTGGCAAGTAATAATTCATATCATGCCCAAATTTCAGATCATACTTCTCATGCATTTCTTTATTTAGTTCATTCCAACCTTTGCTACCACCAGTTAATGAGTGATGAGCCAAAATCGATAACATGTAAGGCACATCCAATGACCACTTGACATCGTGAGTCTTTGGATCAGTGTAAGCAATCACAGACCAAGGTGCCTGCTTTGTATCACTACCAACATTCTCAGCAATACCTTCTGACGCTGCGAATTTCATTGGTTGATCATCTTGTAAGTACAACGAGTGACGATCACCAGTATATGCCATACCAGCAGTTCCAATCAGTGCAACAATAGCCGCAATCTTGACAGATTTTTTAAAGAAATCTAGCTCATGATGAGGTCGACGTAACAATGACCAAGCAGAAACGCCAATGACCGCAAACGACCCTGCTAGGAACGTTGCGAAAAGAACGTGTGGGAATTCCAACCATAATTGATGATTTTTCAACAAAGCTGGAAAATCAACTAACACTGCACGGTTGAATTTATGATCAACCTGAAATCCAACTGGATTTTGCATAAATGAGTTAGCAGCTAGAATCCAAAGAGCTGAAAAAGCAGAACCTAGAGTTGTTAACCAAATAAACAACAAATGTAATTTCTTATTAAATCGATCCCATCCAAAAGACCATAGACCTAAGAAAGTTGACTCTAAAAAGAATGCAACTAAAGCTTCAACCGCTAAAGCCGGTCCAAAGATATCACCAACATATCGTGAATATCTTGACCAATTCATACCGAATTGGAATTCTTGAATAATTCCTGTAACAACACCAACGGCAAAGCTGAGCATAAATATCTTACCCCAGAATTTTGCCATTCGTTTATATTGGTCATCTTTCTTAATAACGTACATCGTTTCCATTAATGCAACAATAATACCTAATCCAATTGATAACGGTACGAAGAAAAAATGAAAAATCGTTGTCATAGCGAATTGGAATCTTGCAAGGTTCAAAATAGAAAGACCTGCTACCAAGTTCATAAAACTAACCTCCTACTCAACAAATAATTTTCTAAGCGCTCTAAGTGCCCATATAAACTTTATTGTACATATTTTTTTTGTGATTTACCACTTAATTCGTCGTTTTTTTGTATATTTTTTTGCAAAATTATTGATTATTTGTGAATATTTTCATTATTATTACAAACGTCATTTGCCTTTAACATAAGTCGTGATGAAATCGCTTACATTTATATAGACGTTTGCTTTTATTTCGCTTAGAATTAGGTTAAATCAACTTATTTGGAGGAATTATCATGTCAACAAAATTACTAGCCTTATTTCCGTTAAGTAACGACCAAATTGACATACTAAAACAATATGATGTCGCTGTCATCAAACGAGAAGAGCTGCTTGATTCAGATTATGCAAAAATACAAATTGTTTACGGTTGGAAAGAAGATATCGTTAATCAAATTATGGATACTCCTAATCATCAACTAAAATGGGTTCAAGCCTATTCTGCCGGTGTTGATTACATGCCTTTAGAAAAATTATCCAAAAATAGTATCATTTTAACAAATGCTAGTGGACAAAGGGCTACTCCTATTGCTGAAACTGTTTTGAGCTATATCTTCCACTTTGCACGTGGTCTTAATGTCTATCAAACAAGACATACTTGGCAACCATTTGAAAATCAGTTTACTCTGAAAGAATTACCTGTTGTCATCTTTGGTACTGGTCATATTGGTCAACAAATTGCGACATATTTACATGCTTTTGGTACAACAGTTTACGGTGTCAATACAAGTGGTCGGTCAGTGCCAAATTTTGATAAAACTTTTGCACTGAATCATTTGGAAAAACTGCCCACAGACATTGAAATTGTTATAGATGCTTTACCAGGTACACCAGAAACGAATTTTTTCTTTAATGATGAACATTTATCACTATTTGAACATTTATTTTTGTTTGTCAATATTGGTCGTGGCACAACGGTTGATCAATCATCACTACTAAGTAAGTTAAATGATGGTCACATCTTACACGCTGCGTTAGACGTTACCACACCGGAGCCAATTCCGGAAGATTCTAATTTATGGCATCAAGACAATTTGTTGTTAACACAACATACTTCTTGGGCTGGTAAATCAGTTGATTTGTTTGAGGTATTTATGAAAAATCTACCTGATTTTATTAATCATAAATCATTAACTAATAACCTTGTTGACTATACACGTGGCTATTAACCTATATAAAAGCACCTAGCGATATCGCTAGGTGCTTTCTTAATGCTTTTCCAAATATTGTTTCACATCATCTTGTAAATGAATATCCTTGGAAAATTCAGCCGCGGCATAAATTAGCATTTGAGCTTCTTGCTTTTCTTTTAACAATGATAATTTTTCACAACACTGGACACGTAATTTTTGGAATTTGATAATTTGATGGAAATGTTCATTTATTGGTAACATGTCTAGCGCTTTTGTAATCCGTTCTTTTGCCTTTTCTGGATTATTAACCGCAAGATATAACTCACTTTGATGGTAATACGTGTGGGCAATAACTTTACCTAACTCGGCTTGCATTGACGGTCGATAACCTTTGATAAGTCCACAGGCTCGCTCATAATATTCAGAGGCATAAACATATTCCCCTTGTTTAGCCCAAGCTGCTCCCATTTCTGTATATATCTCAATCATTAGCTCCATTTGATGTTTTTCATCATCACCCAAAGCAATCTGCAATAATTGCATCGCAACGGTGACTTGATTATGCGATAACGCAATTTTTGCCCGTAACAGATTATATTCCGGCAATGCAAATATAGGCAAGCGTCGTAATAATGTTGAACTATCCAAACGATTTGCTGCTTGCTCAATCTGACCAATATCAATAAAATAACGAATAACAGTCAACGGTGTGACTGTTAATTCGTTTATTTTAGCCACGTTTGATACCCGTAATTGTAACCGAGCACAAAGTTGCTGTAAAACAGTGATATTTGAAATTTCGTCAGTACGCTCTATTCGAGATAGTAGTGATTGATGGCATATGCCTTCTGCTACATCAGCCTGAGAAATTCCCAATTGTTCACGACGTCGTTTTAAACTACCTTTTAATAATTTCATTTATGTGATCTCCAGAACAAAAAATATAATAATAGCATAAATGTAAATTAAATAATAAACAAGCTATTTTATATGTTATTTTGTTGTCAATTATAGTTTAAATACATGTTTTATGATATTTTTCATAAAGCAATCAATACAATACCAGCATTCGTATAACTTTTTATTTTATCAAGTTTCACGTAGTTCCCCAAAATAATTAATTTTTACATTTTTCATTATGCAGATTTTGCAATCTTTTTTCTGATGTGCATGGTGACTAAATTTAATAGTTAACAATCTAGGATTAAATTCACTTGGCACATGACAGCATTGACTTAATGGTTATAACACAAACAAAATATGCCATTTATCTCGTGATCGATTTCCCCTTATTAATTACAGTGCTTTATTCATGATTAGCATTGTAAAAAAGTATGCCAACGACAAATGTCGTAGTAACAATAACTATTAATGAATCGCTTATTTTTATTGTTTTAAAAATAAAAAAGTTTATGAAATACAGCTAATCATTTTATATATCTTAAATATATGGTAGAGAACAGGGGGACATAATACATAGTCATCACAGAATACACATCCCGTCGAAATCATTTTTGTCTTTCTATATAAATTCTCTTACCAGATAATGAAAGATAGTCCAAAGTGTCTATCAATGGCATAGTTACACACTGAAAGTATTTAAAATTTACAAAAATTATCATAATAAATACTAGGTATAATTAATTGTGACTATAACAACTAATAATGCATTATTAATTTAAAAATTTATTCTATAACAAAAAAGCAACCCTCCAAAGAAGAATTGCTTTAATTACTAATTAAATGTATTAAGTACGGAGACAGAGGGATTCGAACCCTCGCGCCGGTTTCCCGACCTACACCCTTAGCAGGGGCGCCTCTTCAGCCTCTTGAGTATGTCCCCATGTCAAAAGCGAACTTTTAACAAAATGGGACTGAGAGGACTCGAACCTCCGACCTCACCCTTATCAGGGGTGCGCTCTAACCAGCTGAGCTACAGTCCCATACAACAAAAGCGGACGACGGGAATCGAACCCGCATTCCCAGCTTGGAAGGCTGGAGCACTAGCCATTGTACTACATCCGCATAACAACATTTATTCATGATGCAATGGCGCGGGGCGGAATCGAACCGTCGACACTACGAGCTTCAATCGTATGCTCTACCAACTGAGCTACCGCGCCAAAAAATAAAACGGTCACAACGGGATTCGAACCCGTGATCTTTCGCGTGACAGGCGAACGTCATAACCAACTAGACCATGCGACCAACAGACAAAATATACTTAATCTGATTTAATTGCGGGTGTAGGATTTGAACCTACGACCTTCGGGTTATGGGCCCGACGAGCTACCAGACTGCTCCAACCCGCGATAATAAATAATGGTTATCAATAATAATAACGAAGGAGAATGTGGGATTCGAACCCACGCGCCGGTTTCCCGACCTGACGGTTTTCAAGACCGTTCCCTTCAGCCAGACTTGGGTAATTCTCCATAAATACCTAAGGCCTAAATGGACCTTGTTGGACTCGAACCAACGACCGGACGGTTATGAGCCGTCTGCTCTAACCAACTGAGCTAAAGGTCCAAGTTATTTTAGCCAATCGCGGCGGGGGGAATCGAACCCTCGACCTCCCGGGTATGAACCGGACGCTCTAGCCAGCTGAGCTACACCGCGAATCATAACACTTAGTGTCATAATCGGGACGACAGGATTCGAACCTGCGACCCCCTGGTCCCAAACCAGGTGCTCTACCAAACTGAGCTACGTCCCGAACATGCTAACAACTAGCAACAAAAAAAACAAACTTACGTTTGTAATGCACCTAGAAGGATTCGAACCTTCAACCTTCTGATTCGTAGTCAGACACTCTATCCAGTTGCGCTATAGGTGCAAATAATATGCCGGCTACCGGGATCGAACCGGTACGATGTCTCCATCGCAGGATTTTAAGTCCTGTGCGTCTGCCTATTCCGCCAAGCCGGCAAAGCGAACAACGGGATTCGAACCCGCGACCTCTACCATGGCAAGGTAGCGTTCTACCAACTGAACTATATTCGCATGATGCCGACTAAAGGGTTCGAACCTTCGACCTCCGCTTTACAAGAGCGATGCTCTACCAACTGAGCTAAGTCGGCAACAATCATACAGTTGCCAGTTTGACGAAATAGATACATATTATTAAAGTGGGTCGTCTGGGGCTCGAACCCAGGACCCATGGATTAAAAGTCCACTGCTCTGCCAACTGAGCTAACGACCCAATGGACGTTACAGGGTTCGAACCTGTGACCCCCTGCTTGTAAGGCAGGTGCTCTCCCAGCTGAGCTAAACGTCCATTGATGCATCGCAACTTCCTATCCTCGCAGGAGGCGATCCTCCAACTACTTTCGGCGTAACTGAGCTTAACTGCTGTGTTCGGTATGGGAACAGGTGTGACCTCAGTGCTATCGTCACGACACGATTACTATTAAAAGCAACCACGAGATTAATTATCTCAAAACTGAATCATAATGTCAATACTTTTTTTGCCTTACACCACTCGCTACTTGGTTAAGTCCTCGAACCATTAGTACTAGTCCGCTCCATGCGTCACCGCACGTCCACTTCTAGCCTATCTACCTCATCATCTTTGAGGGGTCTTACTTCATTACTGAATGGGAAATCTCATCTCGAGGCGAGTTTCACACTTAGATGCTTTCAGCGTTTATCTCATCCGTACATAGCTACTCAGCGATGCTCCTGGCGGAACAACTGATACACCAGTGGTACGTCCACCCCGGTCCTCTCGTACTAAGGGCAGCTCCTCTCAAATTTCCTACGCCCGCGACGGATAGGGACCGAACTGTCTCACGACGTTCTGAACCCAGCTCGCGTACCGCTTTAATGGGCGAACAGCCCAACCCTTGGGACCGACTACAGCCCCAGGATGCGATGAGCCGACATCGAGGTGCCAAACCTCCCCGTCGATGTGGACTCTTGGGGGAGATAAGCCTGTTATCCCCAGGGTAGCTTTTGTCCGTTGAGCGATGGCCCTTCCATGCGGAACCACCGGATCACTAAGCCCTACTTTCGTACCTGCTCGACTGGTAAGTCTCACAGTCAAGCTCCCTTGTGCCTTTACACTCTACGAATGATTTCCAACCATTCTGAGGGAACCTTTGGGCGCCTCCGTTACCTTTTAGGAGGCGACCGCCCCAGTCAAACTGCCTGCCAGACACTGTCTTCCACCACGCTTAGTGGTGTGAGTTAGAGTGTTCATACAACGAGGGTAGTATCCCACGTTTGCCTCCATCGAAACTAGCGTCCCGATTTCTACGGCTCCTACCTATGCTGTACAAGCTGCACAAACACTCAATATCAAGCTACAGTAAAGCTCCATGGGGTCTTTCCGTCCTGTCGCGGGTAACCCGCATCTTCACGGGTCTTTAAATTTCACCGAGTCTCTCGTTGAGACAGCGCCCAGATCGTTACGCCTTTCGTGCGGGTCGGAACTTACCCGACAAGGAATTTCGCTACCTTAGGACCGTTATAGTTACGGCCGCCGTTTACTGGGGCTTCAATTCGTACCTTCGCCGAAGCTAAGCACTCCTTTTAACCTTCCAGCACCGGGCAGGCGTCAGCCCCTATACGTCATCTTACGATTTTGCAGAAACCTGTGTTTTTGATAAACAGTCGCCTGGGCCTATTCACTGCGGCTCAGCTTGCGCTGAGCACCCCTTCTCCCGAAGTTACGGGGTCATTTTGCCGAGTTCCTTAACGAGAGTTCACTCGCTCACCTTAGGATGCTCTCCTCGACTACCTGTGTCGGTTTGCGGTACGGGCAGGTAAACACTAACTAGAAGCTTTTCTCGGCAGCGTGACATCACAGACTTCCCTACTTGATTTCGGACCTCATCACAACTTGTCCTTATGACAGCAAGCATTTGACTCACTCTCAGACTCATTGCTTGACCCAGCTTTTCCAACTGCTGGGTTCTGTTAGCCTTCTGCGTCCCTCCATTGTTCAAACATGTTCACCTGGTACAGGAATCTCAACCTGTTAGCCATCGACTACGCCTTTCGGCCTCGCCTTAGGTCCCGACTAACCCTGGGAGGACGAGCCTTCCCCAGGAAACCTTAGTCATACGGTGGACAGGATTCTCACCTGTCTTTCGCTACTCATACCGGCATTCTCACTTCTAAGCGCTCCACCAGTCCTCACGGTCTGACTTCATCGCCCTTAGAACGCTCTCCTATCGCGCCACTAATGTGGCACCCGTAGTTTCGGTGGTGTGTTTAGCCCCGGTACATTTTCGGCGCAGAATCACTCGACTAGTGAGCTATTACGCACTCTTTAAATGGTGGCTGCTTCTGAGCCAACATCCTAGTTGTCTATGCAACTTCACATCCTTTTCCACTTAACACACACTTAGG
The DNA here is from genome assembly GCF_058107185.1 of Weissella sp. ESL1177. Taxonomy (NCBI): domain Bacteria; kingdom Bacillati; phylum Bacillota; class Bacilli; order Lactobacillales; family Lactobacillaceae; genus Weissella; species Weissella sp. ESL1177. Next base: position 1,201,286 of record NZ_CM176591.1, read on the forward strand.
GACCTTAACTGACGATCTGGGCTGTTCCCCTTTCGACAATGGATCTTATCACTCACTGTCTGACTCCCGGACATACGTGATTGGCATTCGGAGTTTATCTTAATTTAGTAACCCGAGATGGGCCCCGCACCAAAACAGTGCTCTACCTCCAACACGCTATCTTCCGAGGCTAGCCCTAAAGCTATTTCGGAGAGAACCAGCTATCTCCAAGTTCGATTGGAATTTCACCGCTACCCACACCTCATCCCAACATTTTTCAACATGTACGGGTTCGGGCCTCCAGTGCGTTTTACCGCACCTTCACCCTGGACATGGGTAGGTCACCTGGTTTCGGGTCTACAACAACATACTCGAACGCCCATTTCAGACTCGCTTTCGCTACGGCTCCGGTCTTTCCACCTTAACCTTGCATGTTATCGTAACTCGCCGGTTCATTCTACAAAAGGCACGCTATCACCCATTAACGGGCTCTAACTTGTTGTAGGCACATGGTTTCAGGAACTTTTTCACTCCCCTTCCGGGGTGCTTTTCACCTTTCCCTCACGGTACTGGTTCACTATCGGTCACTAGGGAGTATTTAGCCTTACGAGATGGTCCTCGCAGTTTCCGACCGGATTTCACGTGTCCGGCCGTACTCAGGATCCTACACGGGAGTTTGCTTACTTTCGCATACGGGGCTATCACCCTGTTTCGCTCAGCTTCCCAGCTGCTTCTGCTAATAAACAAATTTGTAACTCCACAACGGTAGTCCTACAACCCCAGTGTGCAAGCACACTGGTTTGGGCTCCTCCGCGTTCGCTCGCCGCTACTGACGGAATCGATTTTTCTTTCTTCTCCTGTTGCTAATGAGATGTTTCAGTTCACAACGTCTACCTTCGTTCAACTATGTAATTCATTGAACGATAACTTGCATCACAAGTTGGGTTCCCCCATTCGGAAATCCCCGGATCATAGCTTACTTACAGCTCCCCGAGGCATATCGGTGTTAGTCCCGTCCTTCATCGGCTCCTAGTGTCAAGGCATTCACCATGCGCCCTTAATAACTTAACCGATCAACTCTCGTTGATGATTTCGTTTGAGTATTGTGACTCAATGGTCACAAGCGATTTTAAACTAATTTAAAAAACTCAAAAAATTACGCGGTGTATTTTTTCGGCTCAATTTAATTGATTAATATCAATTGAAATGAATTTAAAAATTTACAATTATGATTCAGTTTTCAAAGAACTAATAAATCAGAGAGATAAATCTCTCAAAACTAAATACCGTTTCGTTGACTGTGTAGGTTTCCGATTTTCCTTAGAAAGGAGGTGATCCAGCCGCAGGTTCTCCTACGGCTACCTTGTTACGACTTCACCCTAATCATCTGTCCCACCTTAGACGGCTGGCTCCTAAAAGGTTACCCCACCGGCTTTGGGTGTTACAAACTCTCATGGTGTGACGGGCGGTGTGTACAAGACCCGGGAACGTATTCACCGCGGCGTGCTGATCCGCGATTACTAGCGATTCCGACTTCATGTAGGCGAGTTGCAGCCTACAATCCGAACTGAGACATACTTTAAGAGATTAGCGCACCCTCGCGGGTTGGCGACTCGTTGTATATGCCATTGTAGCACGTGTGTAGCCCAGGTCATAAGGGGCATGATGATTTGACGTCATCCCCACCTTCCTCCGGTTTGTCACCGGCAGTCTCACTAGAGTGCCCAACTGAATGCTGGCAACTAATAATAAGGGTTGCGCTCGTTGCGGGACTTAACCCAACATCTCACGACACGAGCTGACGACAACCATGCACCACCTGTCACCTTGTCCCCGAAGGGAACGTCCTATTTCTAGGATTAGCAAGGGATGTCAAGACCTGGTAAGGTTCTTCGCGTTGCTTCGAATTAAACCACATGCTCCACCGCTTGTGCGGGTCCCCGTCAATTCCTTTGAGTTTCAACCTTGCGGTCGTACTCCCCAGGCGGAGTGCTTAATGCGTTAGCTGCGACACTCAAGGGCGGAAACCCTCGAACATCTAGCACTCATCGTTTACGGTGTGGACTACCAGGGTATCTAATCCTGTTTGCTACCCACACTTTCGAGCCTCAACGTCAGTTACAGTCCAGAAAGCCGCCTTCGCCACTGGTGTTCTTCCATATATCTACGCATTTCACCGCTACACATGGAGTTCCACTTTCCTCTACTGCACTCAAGTCATCCAGTTTCCAAAGCCATTCCTCAGTTGAGCTGAGGGCTTTCACTTCAGACTTAAATAACCGTCTGCGCTCGCTTTACGCCCAATAAATCCGGATAACGCTTGGAACATACGTATTACCGCGGCTGCTGGCACGTATTTAGCCGTTCCTTTCTGGTAAGATACCGTCACACACTGAACAGTTACTCTCAGTGCCGTTCTTCTCTTATAACAGTGTTTTACGAGCCGAAACCCTTCATCACACACGCGGCGTTGCTCCATCAGGCTTGCGCCCATTGTGGAAGATTCCCTACTGCTGCCTCCCGTAGGAGTATGGGCCGTGTCTCAGTCCCATTGTGGCCGATCAGTCTCTCAACTCGGCTATGCATCATGGCCTTGGTAAGCCTTTACCTTACCAACTAGCTAATGCACCGCGGGTCCATCTCTTAGTGATAGCAGAACCATCTTTCAACCAACAACCATGCGGTTGTTGGTATTATACGGTATTAGTACTTGTTTCCAAATGTTATTCCCTGCTAAGAGGTAGGTTACCCACGTGTTACTCACCCGTTCGCCACTCTTTGTCAGATAAAATCAAATCTGAGCAAGCTCGTCATTTCATTTAAAGACAAAGCGTTCGACTTGCATGTATTAGGCACGCCGCCAGCGTTCATCCTGAGCCAGGATCAAACTCTCATTTTAAAAGTTTGAGTATCACTCAATTGTTGTTATTTGTTTAACAGAAGTTAAACGAATTTATTAGCGAATTGACTTCGCAAATGTTTTTGTATCAAGCAAATTGCTTGATGACCCTACACATTTGTTTCATCGAAACGATATTCAGTTTTCAAAGAACTATCTCAAGAAAGCGTTTCCTCAACGCCAGCTATATTAGAATAGCAACTTTAATAAATAATGTCAAGAAGAATAATTACCTATCAAGTTTATTAAAAATGTTGCTTTTCCAACAAGACTTAATAATCATATCTGATTAAATGATGATTGTCAACATTTAATTTCAATTAATTATTATTGCGTTTAAATAAAGAATGTAATCTTTCTTCAAAACTCAACTTTTTAATAATACCTAATTTAGAATTGAATTGCAAGTGTTTTTTTAAAAGATTAGTCTAATTGTGCCACTCCAGTCATATCAACATTCTTCAGAAAATCAACAACATCTTTTGCATTCACAAATTGTAATCCTAAAAGATTTAATCTCTCTAGATTCAAAGCATTAGCATCAACTGGCTCAAATGTATATAACGATACTAGATCTTCTGTAGAATCTAGACCTTGTGTATGCCACGCTGCAAGCTCACCAAAACGTAAATTGTTTATATCAATACCTAATTCATCCTGCATACCACTCACAATTGATCCTAAAGCTGTATCACCCGCATGCTTGTGCATTTTGACAGTGTAAAATTTCGGCAATGGTACTTCATCTGTTACTAAAAAATATGATTGTTCATTTCGAGTAAAAATAATGGTACCTGCAATAAGTGACATCTTAATCTCCCTATGTTCTTTACTGATGTAATCTGTCTAAGGCTTCATGAATCATTGCTGATCCAGATTCAGAAATTGTTTCAAAACCAATCTGTAGATGCTGATTTGTCCAATAGTGATGTTGTGCATATTTATGGTCATGCATTGCTTTATCCTTGCTAAGAGGCAACTTATCATAACCATCTAATACTGTACGTCGTGACAGTGATATCTTTTGACTATAAATGTCAATATCTAAAATCATCACCCGAATTGATTGACCAACTTTAATTTCATCTTCAATTTCTCGTATGTAAGCTGATCGACATTCTGATATATGAATCAAACCTTGATGCTGTTCATCCAATTGAACAAACGCACCATAAGGTTGCAAACCAGTTACTGTTCCTTCAACAACATCCCCAATATGAAATGTCATTACTATCCCTCCTTATAAATTTTGTCATATGTATCCGAGAATAACTCTCGGTGCAGCCGTTAATCTGTAACCGTTGCTTTTAAAATTTGAATATCAGTTTTGGGCTTATCTGCAAAATCAACCTTTTGTGTTGCCATGTTATCAATGACATCCATCCCGTCAACAACTTGGCCAAACACAGTATGATGCTTGTCTAACCATGGCGTCCCACCATGATTAGTATACGCTTCTAAAATCTCATTTGGTACTGTACCAGCAAGTGATTGTAACATCCGTTCAGGCACTTTATGAGCTTGTACAATAAAGAATTGTGAACCATTCGTATTAGGACCAGCATTAGCCATTGACAGCGCACCACGAAGATTAAAGACTTCATCTGAAAACTCATCTGAAAATGGCTTTCCCCAAATCGACTCACCACCCATACCGGTACCAGTTGGATCGCCACCTTGGATCATAAATTCATTAATCACACGATGAAAAATAATACCATCATAATAGCCTTTCTTAATTAAGCCAACAAAATTTTCAACCGTCTTTGGCGCTTGTTCAGGAAATAGTTGCACTTTAATATCACCTAACGTTGTTGCTAACGTTGCAACTGGTCCAGTAACTTCATCCATATCTAATTGTGGCAATGCCATTGTTATTCACCTCTTAAGTTATGTTAAATACATTGACGTTATTATAACATATAACTTACAGGGGCTTAAAAAAGTGATAAACTAATAGCTAAGTAATTTTAAGTCAATTGACAAAATATAGGAGTTTAAACACAAAATGGTTCAAATTATTGACATATTCCTCCATCTTGATGTTCATTTAAATAATCTTGTAAATGCTTGGGGTGGTTGGTCTTACGCCGCGCTATTTGCTGTTATTTTTATTGAAACAGGTGCTGTTGTGTTACCATTTTTACCTGGTGATTCATTGTTATTTGCAGCAGGTTCAATTGCTGCCTTATCAGGTAATTCACTCAACCATTGGGTACTAATTTTATTGTTCTGGATTGCTGCAACAAGTGGTGATTCCCTTAATTTTTACCTTGGTCGAACTGTTGGATTGAAATTAGTTCATCATCCGATACTTGGTCGCTTTATCAAGGAAAAACATTTACAGGAAGCAAATGATTTTTTTGTTAAGCATGGCAAAATGGCTATCATCTTAGGTCGTTTTTTACCAATTATTCGAACATTAGTACCTTTTACAGCTGCAGTATCAGGGTTCCGTTACCGAAACTTTATTATGTTAGAAATGTTAGCCGTAACGCTTTGGGTATTTATAGCAGTCGAAGCTGGTTTTTATTTTGGCGGTAATCAATTTGTCAGCGAACACTTTTCAATCGTTTTGATTGGTATTCTGCTTGTTTCTGCATTACCCGCAATTATCAGTGCCTTGCGTCAAATGATTGTATCAAAAAAACAAAATCAAATGAATAAATAAATAGAAAAGGGACGATAGCCATTAAGCTATCGTCCCTTTTCTATTTATTTTGTTATTTTGTCGAATCATCAATAACAACATTACCCGCTTCAATCTCTTCAAAAGCTTGTCCGATTGGCTTTACTGAATCAAACTTTGCTAAAGTTGGTAATTCACCTTCTTCTAATTCATGAGCACGTTTTGCTCCCAAAGCAATTAACTTATAACGTGAATCAACTTTTTCTAGTAACTTATCAACAGATGGATATAAAATCATGCTTCTAACTCCTCAATCATTTTAATATATTCGGGCAATACACGATTAACACGTAATCGTTCCACTTTAATAATGTCCTTTATACGGTTAACTGCCAATGATACTTCATCATTAACAACAGCATAGTCATAATTGGCCATCATTCGAATCTCAGCAGTTGCTGCCGAGACACGACGATCAATAACATCCATGGCTTCAGTACCACGCCCAATTAACCGTTCTTTTAAAGCTGCTAAATCAGGTGGTGTTAGGAAAATATAGGCGCCTTCTGGCATCTTTCCCTTCACTTGTAAAGCACCTTGGACATCAATTTCTAACAGCACATCGCGGCCTGCAGCAAGTGTTTGGTCGATAAATTTTTTCGGCGTACCATAATAATTGCCTACATATTCAGCATATTCCAACATATCACCATTTGCAATTTCTGTTTCAAATTCATCACGAGTCACAAAAAAATAATCTTCTCCGTTTACTTCACCATTTCTAGGCTGTCTAGTGGTCATTGAAATAGAATATTGAAAATCAATATCTGGTTCCTCAAATAAGGCTTTTCGCACTGTCCCTTTACCAACACCAGATGGTCCAGAAAGTACGATTAATACGCCACGTTTCATGGTACACATGCTCCTAACTTTTTGTTTCGCTATTTAAGTAGATATTTTACTCGTTTTTCCCATTTGAGACAACTATATTCACTTTATTCGCTGGATTTCTTATGAACATGCGCCCTTTTCAATAAATCTCGCGCATTTTCTTTAGCAGCACTGGTGAGTTCATTTCCTGATAACATACGTGCTAACTCATCAATTCGTTGGTCCTCTGTTAATGGTCGCACCATTGTTTCCGTTCGTTTACCAACAATTTTCTTTTCAATAAAGAAGTGGTGATCTGCGACTGCTGCCACTTGTGGTAAATGCGTAATTGTTAAGACTTGTGAGTATTGACCAATAAAAGCAATTTTTTCGGCAATTGCTTGCGCCACTCGACCAGAAACACCCGTATCTACCTCATCAAATATAATGGATGTGACTCCTTGTTCCCGGGAAAAAATTGTTTTCATAGCTAACATCATACGAGATAGTTCACCACCCGAAGCAATTTTTGCGAGCGGTTTCGCACCTTCTCCCAAATTAGTTTGTATATAAAATTCAACACCATCTGAACCTGTTAAATTCATTTTTTGATTTGTAAATTTTACTGAAAAAACCGCTTTATCCATATACAAATCTTTTAATTGCTCATGAATTTGACTAGTTAATAACTTTGCTGATTGCAGGCGGATATGATGCAACTTATCAGCCAATTTTTGGGCTGCTTTTTTGGCTATTTGTACTTCATTAGCTAATGTCGCTGCGCTTTGTTCATGGCCACCCATTTGGGCTAATTCTTCATCAACTTCTTGTTGATGTGCAAGAACATCTGTTACACTAGCACCATATTTTTTCTCTAATGAACGAATAAGATTTAATCGTTCGTCTACATATTGTAAGCGCTCTTCATCAAATGATAAACTGTCTCGAACATTTAAGATATCTGAAGTTGCTTCTTGCAATTCATAATAAGCGCCTCGAACAGCTTCCGTTAACTTTGTATATCTTGGTGATAGTTCTTCAATATCTTCAAGTTCGCTCATAGCTGTTGCAACTGTTTCTAAACCACTGTGTTCCCATTCGCCATCCAATGCTTCGTATGCTTTTGACAATGCCGAAAGAACATCTTGAAAGTTCGTTAATTCCTGATATTCCGTTTCAAGGCGTTCTTCTTCACCAACAACCAAATTTGCCTCGTTAAGTTCTTTACTTTGAAAACTTAACATATCTAAACGTTGCGCCCAAGCTTGCTCATCATCTTGTCGTTTGTGATATGCCGCTTCTAATTGTCGATATTTGTGATAAGTTTTCTGATATTCTTTTAGAATCGGTTGTAATTGTTGACTTGCAAACTCATCTAACAGTCCCAAATGCTGTTCTGGTTGCATCAGTGCTTGATGTTCATTTTGCCCATGAATATCCACTAAATGGCGTCCTAATGCTTTTAAAGCAGTCGCATTCACCAAGGTATTATTGACTCGAATGACATTTCGGCCATTACGGTGTAGTTCACGATGAATAAGTAGTTGATTATCTTCCAAAGCAATACCTAAATCTTGTAAAACTTCACGAAGCGCTGCATTTGGTTCGATATCAATCAGCCCTTGTAAAATTGCCGTATCGGCACCTTCACGAATATAATCTTGTGAACCACGGCCACCTGTTAGCAAGCCTACCGCATCGATAATGATAGATTTTCCAGCACCAGTTTCACCTGTCAGTACTGTCATTCCTGGCTCAAAACTAATATTTAATTTTGGAATAATCGCAAAATTTTGAATAGATAGTTCTTGTAACATGCGTCCTCCAATCGTTTATCCAATCTATTGTAATTTTTGTGTCACAAATGCTTCTGCTTGGATGCCTTTCTTTAAAATAATTAACACATCCGAATCATCACCTAACATGCCAAATAATTCTTCAAAATTTGCTTCTTCCAAAGCCAATTTTAACGCAGGACCTGTGCCAGGCAGAACGGTAATCATAACAAAATTATCCTGCGTTCGAATCGTCGTCGTTGGTTCTTGAATAATACGTTTAATATGAGCTATCGCATCGGTTTGGGCAACAACAGCATACGCAAACCCCTTTGTTTCAAGGGGTACCTTTACCAACTGCATTTCAGAAATATCTCGAGAAATCGTGGCTTGTGTCACTGCCCATCCCAATTTATTCAACTCACTCACAAGATCTTCTTGTCTTTGAATCGTCTTTTGATTAATTAATTCTCGAATTGCTTGTTGCCGTTCTTTTTTAGTTCTTCTCATCCGCTTTCCCCTCATGATGAGCATTTAATTGCGCATGTGCAGCTTGAACAACAGCTTCACGCTCAGCCATCGTCATTGTACTTTCACCACCATCTAAAACAAGGTGTGCTAAAAATTCAATATTTCCCGAACCACCCTTAATTGGTGAATAATCCAACCCAACAATGCTAAAGTTTGCTTGTTTTGCATAATCTGCAACTTTATCGATCACTTGACTATGAATTGCTGCATCTTTAATAATGCCATGTTTTCCAACAGCTTCACGTCCTGCTTCAAACTGAGGTTTAATCAAGGTTGCAACTGAGCCACCTGGTACTAATATTTTTGACAATGGCGGTAAAATAAGATTTAACGAAATGAAAGAGACGTCAATCGTTGCGACATCTGGTCGACCATTGCGAAAATCCGCTAATTGAGAATATCTAAAATTCGTGTTTTCCATCACGACAACACGATTATCTGATCGTAATGACCATACCAATTGATTAGTGCCGACATCTAAGGCATAAACTAGTTTTGCACCATTTTGCAATGAAACATCTGTAAAACCGCCTGTTGAAGAACCAATATCAAGAACCGTTTTATCGGTCACATCTATATTGAAAACACGTAACGCTTTTTCCAATTTAAAGCCCCCACGTGAAACATATGGCATTGGTGTTCCCTTTAAATGAAGTTCAGTTGTGACTGCTATCTTTTCACCAGCTTTATCCATTCGTTGCTCATTAGCCCCTAGTATTTCACCCGCCATAATTGCTCTTTTGGCTTGTTCTCGAGAATGAAATAAGCCTTGTTGTACTGCTAAAACATCTACTCGTTCTTTTTCTATGCCCATGTTTACTCCAGTGTCTCTATAAAATAATCTAAAAATGATGCTAATAATGTGGTTTCTAATTGTGTTTCTAAATGGAATTTTTGTAATGCTTGCTTCGCCAGTGTCATTTGTTCTTGCAGTGCTGTTAATGTTGCTGGCACACCCAATAATGTTGGATATGATTGTGCTTCAACTTTTCCCAATTGATAGTCATCTAAATCATCTTTAATTTGAAAAGCCAAGCCATAAGCCATGCCAAATTCATAAAGTATCTGTTGCACTTCTCGTGTCGCATCAGCCATAATCGCACCTGATTGTAATGCATAAGCAATCAAGGCACCGGTCTTATGATAATGAATAGCCCGTGTCTCTGTTAGCGATACCTTACTTTGTTGCATCGCTTTGATATCTAGTACTTGACCAGCAACCATTCCCTTAGGACCAGCCGCTTTTGCGAGTGCCAAAGTTAGTTGTACTTTTTGGTGATCTGTCAGAAATTCATTTGCTGCTGTTAACCACTCAAATGCTAATGGCTGTAGCGCATCACCAGCTAAAATAGCTATATCTTCACCAAATGCGCGATGTGTTGTCGGTTTACCACGACGCCATTCATCATCATCCATTGCTGGTAAATCATCATGAATCAAACTATACGTATGAATTAATTCTAACGAACTAGCTTCCTTTAAATAATTTTTAATTGGTAGATGATACGTTGCCAAAACCGCTAATGACAGCATTGGCCTTAATCGCTTGCCACCCGCCATGACAGCATAAGTCATGGCTTCTTTTAATCGTGGTTCAGAAGTACTATTTTTTAATTCATTGGCTAATGTTTGTTCAATGAGTGGCAAAGCAATCGTTGCAAATTCTTTTAAGCGCATTAGTTATTCTCCCTTGTTAAAATCACTAATACTACCATCTTCATTAACAATTTTGGCTAAACTTTTTTCTGCATTTTGAAGTGTATTTTGTAACTCTTGACTAATTTTAACACCTGTTTCAAATTGTTTTAGAGCTTCTTCAAGTGGCACATCTCCTTTTTCTAGTTGACTAACGATTTTTTCTAACGTAGTTAAATTTTCTTCAAATGTCTTCTCTGCCATCTTTATTCTCTTTCTTTCCAGTCACTTGTGCTGTCAACTCACCATCTGATATCTGAATTGTAATCTCATCCTGAACAGCGATTTGGTTCACTTGTCGAATAACTTTCTGATCTTTTCTTGTGACACTGTAACCTCGACCTAAAATTGCTAGAGGACTGACTAACTGCAAACTAGCGACAACCTGTCTAAAACGTTGTTGTACTTGTTTCATTATAAATTGCATACTTATTTCTAAACGTGGTGTCAATGTTTGCAACTGTTGCTTTTCACTATCAATTTGTGTCGTCATTGCCCGCACCAATTTTTCTTGAGCAATATCCAAACGTTGTAAGTATCCTTCATATAAACGTGATGGATTTGTTAAAACATAACTTTGTTGCAGTCGTGTTAAATAATCCTGCCGTTGAGCAATTTCTCGTTGTAATAACATGACCAATTTTTGTTGATCTTGTTGAATGGCTAACCATAAATCAGCTAATGGTACTGGCGTTGCTAATTCTGCGGCAGCTGTTGGTGTTGCTGCTCGTTTATCCGCAATAAAATCCGCAATGGTCGTATCAGTTTCATGCCCAACCGAACTAATCACTGGCATGGAAACTGTTAACAATTTACGAGCCACCTGTTCATCGTTAAATGCCCATAAATCTTCTATTGACCCACCACCACGTCCAATAATTAATACATCATAATCAGCAGCTTGATTGACTGCTTCAATTTGTTGACAGAGCGATGAAATTGCCCCTTCCCCTTGTACAACGGCAGGATATAGTATAATTTGTGCAATTGGAAAGCGGCGTTGCACAGTGGTCATAATATCACGAATAACCGCACCACTTGGTGAAGTGATAACAGCAATTTTCTTTGGAAATGAGGGGATATCAGCATGTCTTGCTTGGAACAATCCTTCTTTTTCCAATTTATTTTTTAATTGTTCATAAGCTTTATAAAGCGCCCCCACACCATCTGGCGCCAACGATTCAATAATCAGACTATACGAGCCATTAGGTGCATATAAATCAAGATGTCCAACAACATTGACTTTCATGCCTGGTTCTAGTTGAAATTTCAATCGATTAAAAGCCGATTTGAACATGGTTGCTGAAATAACCGCTTGGTCATCTTTAATTTTAAAATATTGATGTCCTGGACGATGACGATAATTCGAAATCTCACCAGTAACGTAGACTTTTTTTAGATATGGATCAGCTGTAAATTTGCGTTTTAAATAGGCTGTGAGCGCGGAAACTGTTAAATATTCTGCCATCCTGACTCCAATTCTATTTGATGATGAATTGCTGCCAATTCAACTGTTGTTTGTAATAATGTGGCAATAGTCATTGGGCCAACACCACCAGGCACAGGTGTGATTGCTCCGGCAACTTTTTCAGCGGTTGCAAAATTCACATCCCCAACTAATTTATTATTAGGTAATCGATTCATACCAACATCAACGACTGTTGCGCCAGGTTTTAAATCAGCACCCATTACTAGATCCGGTACACCCGTTGCCACGATGACAATATCTGCCATTGCTAGTAAATCACGACGCAATTTTGCTGGCGTGTGTCGATGTAACATTGTCACACTAGCATCTGCCGCTTGCATTAAGGCAAACATTGGCCGACCAACAAGAATCGACCGGCCAATAATCACAACAAACTGATGACGTAAACAAATATTCTCATGCTTAAGCATAGTCATAATGCCTCGCGGCGTGTTGGCAATTGGGTAATAACCTGCCTGATCAGCATACAATCTACCGACATTTTCGGGGTGAAACCCGTCCACATCTTTTGTGGGAATAATTGCTTCCTGCACCTTTTGTTCATTGATTTGTGATGGTACTGGACTTTGCACCAAAATCGCATCAATCGTATCATCAGCATTGAGTGCTGCAATTTTTGCTAAAATTTCGGTTTCAGAGGCCGTGCTTGGATATTTCAACGTGATTGCATTAACACCAACTTTACCTGCTGCACGTTCCTTATTGCGTACATAAATTTCACTTGCTGGATCATCTCCAATTAAAATAACCGCTAACCCTGGTGTCACCGCGTGTTTTTTTAAAACAGTTGTTTGCTCTAATACTGCAGCTCGTAATTGCTTAGCAATTGCTTTCCCATCAATAATTTTTGCCATATTAGCCTCGCTTTTATTCATTCTTATGCATAAATTTTATCATAAGTTTTATCTTCTCACCACGTTATTTGAAATTTAAAAGGCGAATAAACCGCTTAATTTTAACGATCTATCCACCTCATATTCATTGTAATACTGATATCGTGCCGTACCCTTTACATGCATAAATATTGGTACTAGTCAATAAAATAATGTTGATAAACTCTTAACAACAATGATCCAACGATTGCAATCATGATTGTATTCACAGCCATGATCAACAATCCCTCTTTAACGGCTGCAGCCAGTGGTAAATTATATACCCAATAATCACCCAGCGGCGCAATAATCACCCAAACAACAAAATTAGCCAAAAATTGCCAAATATTAAATAGGATTAATTTACGCGTTGTCAATTTACCCATAAAAATTGCCAAACGTCTTGTAATCAGTCCAATAAATAAACCAAACAGACCATCAGCAATTGTCCAAGTCCACCAAACTGTACCTGTACCACTATTAGTGAGTAGATCTGTTGTCATATGACCGACAAATGCTGTTACTGCACCAGATATCGGGCCAAAAATCGTTGTCGTCAAAGCTAACCATGCTGGTGCTAATGTGGCGTTATCCTTTGTATCACCAATTTGTATGGCGAAATATTTAAATAAAATGATAAAAACAACGATACTAATAATTGTCCCAATGACCTTATGCGATGAGATAACATTATGTTTCATTCGTTTACCCTTTCTTTATCAAATAGACTGTCACTTAGTTTGCTTTGGATTCAACTACTTGATCAGCATTCTCAGCCATTTCCAATGCGGTTGCTTTGTTCTCATTAATGATATTAATCTGTTCATTGAAGAAAGCCGTCATCTTTTCTTCGACAGAAGTTGGATCATCCAAAAATGATTGCACTGATGCTGCTTTTTTAATCAATAAATGTGACTTGGTCACCAATGGGTGCTCCACAATCATATATAATGACACCTCTTCTTCAGGATCATTAATGACAATTTTACGAATCGCATTTGTATATCGTAATGGTAAATTAATTAAGCTCGTTTCTAATCGTAAAGTGATTGGTTGCTCTTCATTAATTACCATTGTGGCACTAAAAATTTGATTGTGTTTTGCAGCTGTTTCAACATAAGCAAATAAATCATCCAAATTAATTGTCGCTTGATCTGCTGCCTCAAATGTTTTTTGTTCATAAGTTTCATCAGTCAGCATACTGATAAAATCATTTCCTGTCATGTTCATGGGTTAACCCTCTTCTTTAACTTTACATATAAGTTTAGCACATGCATGGGTCTTTACACTAGCCATCATTAATTATAAAAATATCTATTATTTATAGAGCAAGTCGTATAACCATCAGACAATTATTTTTTAATCTATAATAAAAGTCGTCAATTCACCAATTTAAAAATATGGTAAATTGACGACTATTTTCAATTAAAATGGTTTACTCAATAGCTTAACTTTTTACTTTGATAACATTACAATGCAATAATTTGATCGCGATGTTGCAAGTTTGCTGCTGCCGCATGATCAATAATGACAATAACATCATCATGCTTTTGTAAAGCACTTGCTGGCATATCTTCAGTAACTGGTCCTTCAATCATTGCGGCAACTGCTGCTGCTTTATTTTCACCATATGCAACTAAAAGAATTTGCTTAGCATTTAAAATGCTACCAATGCCCATTGATATGGCACGACGAGGTACTTCCTCTTCATTGTCAAAGAAACGTGCATTTGCAGCAATAGTTGATGGTGTTAAGTCAACAACATGTGTCTGACTATCAAAAGATGTGCCTGGTTCGTTAAAACCAATATGTCCATTTTGACCCAAGCCAAGTAATTGCAAATCAATTGGATGTTCTGCGATGATATTATCATAACGCTCAAGTTCATCGGTTACATTTGCCGCCAAACCATTTGGCACATAGCTTTCCTTAAATGGCTTTTTATCAAATAAATTTTTATTCATAAAATAACGGTAACTTTGTTCATGTGTACCAGCTAAACCTTGATATTCATCTAAATTAATTGAAATTTTATCAGAAAAATCAATATCACTCGTTATCAACTCTTGATAAATCGATATGGGTGATGACCCGGTTGCTAAACCAAATACTGTGGCGTTAGCTGCCAATGCATCTTTAAAAAGATTAAACCCGACCTTACCACCAGCTTGTTGATCTTCTACTTCAATAATTTTCATGATGCCACTCCATTTTTCGTTTTTTTGGTATAGACCAATAATATACCAAACGTTTATCATTTGCAATGGAAAGACAAGTTAATTTGTTTACAATTGCTTTTAAAAAAGTTGGACCAACGCTCGTATAAAACCAGTTATATCACTAGTCGTTGCTTTAATCAGTCGCCAACTTTTAGCACACATTTAAAGGCCGTGAATCTACCAAATTAAAAATGGTTAGATTCACGGCCCTTAATGACTGACGACTAACTAATGATTATTCACCTTTAACAGCTTTTTCTAAGGTATCCAAGGCTCTTGAATGATTTGCAATATCAGCTAACAAATCTTGCTCAAATTGATCGACTGATTTCACGCGTGTATCACGTGAACCAAAACGACGAATCGTGACCGTATCATTTGAGACTTCTTCATCTCCAATCACTAATGTATATGGTATCTTTAGTGATTGTGCATTACGAATCAAATAACCCAACTTTTCATTGCGACCATCATATTCTGCACGAACACCTTGCTTTACCAAACGATCTGATAACTTTTGGGCAAATTCACCATGAGCTTCTCGGTTAACTGGGATAATTCGTACTTGATGTGGTGCCAACCATGTTGGGAAAGCACCCTTATACATTTCAGTTAAGTATGCTGTGAAACGCTCCATCGTAGAAATGATACCACGGTGAATCATCACTGGTCGGTGTAATTCACCATCTGATCCAACATATGTCACATCAAATCGCTCAGGAAGTAAGAAATCAAGTTGAATCGTTGATAAGGTCTCTTCTCCCCCCAATGCTGTCTTAATCTGCACATCTAATTTTGGACCATAGAAAGCGGCTTCTCCTTCAGCTTCAAAGTACGTTAAGCCCATGTCATCCATGGCCCCTTTCAACATACGTTGGGCTTTTTCCCACATTTCGTCATCATCAAAGTACTTTTCAGTATTTTTAGGATCACGATATGATAACCGGAAACGATAATCAGTGATGTCAAAGTCTTTATAGACATCTACCATTAATTGTAGAATCTTTTTAAACTCATCTTCAATTTGGTCAAGCATCACAAATGTGTGACCATCATTCAACGTCATTTCACGGACACGTGACAGACCAGTTAATGCTCCTGATTTCTCATAGCGGTGCATCATACCAAGTTCTGCTACACGGAATGGCAAATCACGATATGATCGTTGATGATGCTTGTATACCATAATGTGTGATGGACAGTTCATCGGACGAAGTTCTAGGAATTCACCATCTCCCATATCCATTGGTGGGAACATATCGTCACGATAATGATCCCAGTGACCAGATTGCTTATATAAGTTTAGATTTGATAAAACTGGTGTATAAACATGTTGGTAACCATCTTGCACTTCGCGGTCGACAATATAACGTTCTAATGTACGACGAATTGCAGCACCATTAGGCATCCAAACGGCCAACCCTGAGCCCACTTCTTGTGAAGTAAAGAAGAGGTCTTGATCTGCCCCAATTTTACGGTGATCACGTTCTTTGGCTTCAGCACGGCGAGTCATTTCAGCATCTAAATCTTCAGCATTCCAAAACGCTGTTCCATAAATACGTTGTAACATTGGATTTGATGACTTACCACGCCAGTAAGCACCAGCAACAGATGTTAACTTGAAATACTTTATCCAACCAGTTGATGGCACCAAACCACCGCGATCTAATTCCACATGTTCACCTTGTACAGCAATTGAAATGCGTTCATCAGCTGGTAAATCATTAATCAATTCAATCTTATATGGATCATTTTTAAACATATCTAATGCTTCTTCGCGACTAATTTCGCGTGAAACAATTGGTAAGTTTTCCTTGACAATACGCTTCATCATCTTTTCAATTTCTGGGAATTGATCATCTGAAATTTGGTTACCTTCGACCTTATCAGTATCATAGTAGAACCCGTTATCAATTGCCGGACCAACCCCATAATGAATTTGATCTGGATATAAACGATTCAAAGCTTGTGCTAACAAGTGAGATACAGAGTGACGTAATAACTTCAGTCCTTCTGCATCATCTTTAGTAATTAATTCAAAATTACCACTCTCACTGATTTCATCGTTCATACCAACATAATGACCATTTAATTTACCAGAAACAGCCTTCTTAGCCAATGATGATGAAATACTTTTTGCAATTGCCAATGGTGTCACATGAGCTGGAAAATCTTTTTGTGCACCATCTGGAAATGTTATTTGTATATCTGCCATAATTATTTCTCCTTTTAATTCATCGTTGATTAACTCGTCAAGTTTGAAACAAAAAGCGCCCCGTCATTAGAATAACTCTAATAACGGGGCGCTTATACGCGGTACCACCCGAATTTATAACAGCCGTACTGTTAAACTCTGATCCCTTAACGCGGGGAACGTTGCTATTTAATCACAGCACACTCAGAAATAGTACCACTTAACCTATGCTACCAATTTCCACCACCATTGGCTCTCTTATAACATAACTTGTTAAACGACGTGTTTTCTTCAACGTTTTTATATTCGCCTTTTATTATACCCGAAAACATCAAAAATGAAAGTTTTTTATTTTTTAAGTGCCTGTGCAGTGACGATTAATTGTTTTGTAAAACTTTGTAAATCTTTTGTTGCCTCTTGATCAGGACTCAAATTAACTTTAACACCTGATGCACCTTTAATAGCGCCTGTTTTTTCAAATTGTTGTTCAAATTTATCAATTGCAACGGCAAAATCATCACCATAAAAATCATCACCTGAACCAGAAACCCCATACACAATGCCACTTAAATCAGTATCAACTAAGTCTTCATAAAAATCTAATGCTTCATCTGGTAACGATCCCTTATCAAAGGTATATGGGACGACCACAACAATATCAGTCTCATGAGCAGATATATCTTGTGGATCAATTAATTGGATATCTTCCTTAATCACATCAACACCCTCATTTCTGAAAGTATTGACAATAACATCTGCAACATCTTCATTGTTTCCGGTAATCGTCGCAAAAAAAACTCTGGCTTGCATTTTTTATTC
The DNA here is from genome assembly GCF_058107185.1 of Weissella sp. ESL1177. NCBI lineage: Bacteria > Bacillati > Bacillota > Bacilli > Lactobacillales > Lactobacillaceae > Weissella > Weissella sp. ESL1177. Next base: position 1,219,257 of record NZ_CM176591.1, read on the forward strand.
CCCTCAATTATTTCATTAAAATGGGTGATTATCATACTCAACCCATGATTCATGCGAATCTTGTATGCGTTTAAACATTTTTTCCATATCAACATTTGTGAAAGAAACTAATACTGGTCGTCCATGAGGGCAATTATATGGATTATGAGCATGTGATAATTGTTCAAGTAATCCTCGTGCTTCATAGTCATTTAATGACCAATTAGCCTTAATTGATCGTTTACACGACATCATGATCGCTGTTTTCTCACGAAAGTCTTTCGTTGTAATTTGACCATCACGTAATAGCCAGTCAACCATTTCACGAATCGTTTCCTCTTCTTGTCCCTTTTCAAACCAACCCGGATGTTCTCTAACAATGACAGCATCATCACCAAATGATTCTAGATGTAAGCCAACTTGATTAAGTTCATCTTCATGAGCTTGGATTTTTAAAATATCAATTTTAGGATAAGTTAATACGATTGGTACAAGTAGTTTCTGACTTTCTAAACCAACTTTGCCAATTTCTTCACGGTAATATTCATATTTGATTCTTTCCTGGGCAGCATGTTGATCAACAATATAAAACCCATCTTGTGTCTGTGCAAATAGAAAAGTCCCATGCATTTGACCAATGTATTGTAAGTCTGGAAATGGCTTATCTTGATGCGTATCAATGACAGGTGATGTTTCTGACAATGATAAAGAAACCTCTTCTGCAGCAACTGGTGTGGCAATTTCAGTAAATGGTTGTTGATCAGTTTCAGACGTATACTTGGCCACAAATCGTTGTACAGCTACATCAGATAATTCAGACGCTTTGGTAACGATCACTGGGTCAATTGCCTGTTCATCCTGCTTAGAATCAATGCTTGCCGCTGACGTTAGTTCATGACTTTCTGAAGTGATTGGCTGCCTTGGAAATGACATTGATACCTCTTGTAATTGTGCCATGAACTGCTCATTATCCTGTTCTGGGGCGACATCAGATACCGCTTTGCTTTTCATATAATTATCATAAGCATCTGGAATTAAATTTTCATTTGTAAAACGTTGTACAATTAATTCTTCAATCAAAGCCATCAACTGTGTTTCTTTTGATAACCGTACCTCATGTTTTTGAGGATGCACATTCACATCAACTAACAATGGATCCATTTTAATTTGCAAAATAGCAATTGGAAACCGTCCCACCATTAATTTTGAACCATATCCTTTAACAATGGCTTTACTTAAATTATAATTTTTAACAAAACGACCATTAATGAGAATTGAAATATATGACCGATTTGCCCGTGTCAATTCTGGCAATGAAATAAATCCATTAATATCGAAATCGTTATCATGACCTGTAACTGCCAGCATTTTTCTTGCTTGTTGCACACCATAAACACTCGCAATAACTTGCTGTAAGTTACCATTTCCAGCTGTTTGTAGCAATTCTTTATCATTATGAACTAAATGGAAAGCAACATTAGGATAACTCATGGCTAATCGATTAATGACATCAACAATTTGTGATAATTCCGTTGCTTGCGATTTTAAATATTTTAAACGTGCCGGTGTATTAAAAAACAAATCAGTAACGGTAATATCAGTTCCTTGTCGTGCATCAGTGCCAGTGTCTTCAAGTAATTTTCCTCCTCGATAATGCACTTTTGCTCCTTGACTTGCATCAGCAGTTGCTGTTTGTAAGACAACGTCAGCAACTGAGGCAATCGATGGTAAAGCCTCACCACGAAAACCTAAAGAGCGAACACGAAATAAATCTTGTCGTGAATTAATTTTAGAAGTGGCATGTCGTAGAAAAGCACGTGTCACTTGTTCTGTTGGAATACCCTCACCATTATCAATCACGCGAATAGATTTTACACCAGCTTCTTCAACCAACACATCAATTTGGGTGGCATGCGCATCCAATGCGTTCTCGACCAACTCTTTTACGACAGATCCTGGTCGTTCAATAACCTCACCAGCTGCAATTTGATTAGCGAGAATATCTGATAATTCATGAATTTCAGTCATAGCGCTCCTCCCAATTATTGTATCGTTTGTTGCCATTCATTCAGTTTCATTAATGCTTCTAATGGTGTCATCGTAGCCACATTAATATTTTTCAATTCATCAACAACTTGTTGTGCTTCTGGATTCACTGGATCCGGTAAAGTAAACAAATCCAATTGCGCATCCGTTGGCTTAGATTTGACCGTATCTAATGCTGATTCGCTAACAACATCGGTTGGTGTGACAGAAGCTGTCGTGTCATTCATTGCGATTTTTTGCATCGGTGCGGTTTTCAATGACACATCCTGTGACTCTAAATTTGTTAAGATATATGCTGCTCGTTTGATCAAATCTTCTGGTAAGCCAGCTAATTTTGCAACATTGATACCGTAACTTTGATCTGCTGGACCTGACAAGACTTTATGTGAAAAAATTAATTCACCATCTTTCTCAGTAGCGCCAACATGAACATTACGTAAACCAGTCAATTCATCTGCTAATGCCGTCAACTCATGATAATGCGTTGAAAATAGCGTCTTTGCTTTTGTATGTTGGTGGACATATTCAATAATCGCTTGTGCAAGTGCCATACCATCATAGGTTGCTGTACCACGGCCTAGTTCATCAAATAGGATCAACGAATTTTGTGTTGCGTTTTGTAAAGCTGTATTTGCCTCTGCCATTTCAACCATAAACGTTGAATTACCAGATATCAAATCATCAGCAGCACCAATTCTCGTAAATATTTGATCAAATATGGGCAGTGTCGCTGTATCAGCAGGAACATATGATCCGATTTGTGCCATGACAACGATTAGCGCTAATTGACGCATATATGTTGATTTACCCGACATATTTGGACCCGTAATCAGTAAAATCATATCATCTGGACTCATCGTAACATCATTTGCCACATATGACTGATGTCCCAGTACTTTTTCGACCACGGGATGACGACCACCCACAATATCAATTGTATGTTCTTTAGTTAAAGTTGGCCGAATAAAATGATATTTTTCTGCAACTGTTGCTAACGATTGTAAAACATCTAATTGTGCCAGATTAGCTGCTAATGTTTGAATGCGTTGAATATTATCTTTAATGATTTGACGCACTTTTGTAAATAATTGATACTCTAATTCACTTGATTTCGTCTCAGCTTCTAAAATCATCTGTTCACGTTCTTTTAATTCTGGCGTGATAAAGCGCTCAGCATTAACCAAAGTTTGCTTACGTGTATAGCGATCTGGATCTAATTTGGGAATATTTGATTTTGTGACTTCAATATAGTAACCAAAGACTTTATTGAACCCTATTTTTAATGAATTAATACCTGTTACTTCACGTTCGTGCGCTTCTAATTCCGCCAACCAAGTTTTGCCATTTGTCATAACATCACGATACTGGTCCAGTTGTTCATCATAGCCGGTACGAATAACACCCCCATCCGTTACTGAAATAGGTGGTTCATCCGTAATTGATTCACTAATGAGTGTTTCAATATCTGTCACTGGATCAATTTGTGCATGCAAACTACCAAAAATAGCAGGATCAAGATCTGCCAAAATAACTAAAATATCAGGCACTTGACGCAAAGAATTGCGTAATTGTAATAAATCTCGACCATTTGCCGTACCGTAAGCCACCCGACCAGCCAAGCGCTCTAAATCGTACACAGATTGTAGTGTTTCTTGTAAGGCAGAACGGCCAAAGAAATCTTTAATTAGTTCACCAATCTTATCATAACGTTGCGTTAATAAATCAGCATCTAACAATGGTTGTTCTAACCATTGTTTTAAAGCCCGACCACCCATTGCTGTTTTTGTTTCATCCAATAGCCAAAGTAACGTGCCCGACCGTTGTTGTGTCCGTAAATTAACCGTTAATTCTAAATTAGCTCGTGAATGTCGATCCATTTTTAAATATTGGGCAACCTCATACGCAGTGGCTTGTTGTAAATGATCAAGTGAGCGCTTTTGTGTATCAAAAAGATAGTTTAATAAAGTAGCAGCCGCATTTTTAGCCGTTTCATCTGCAAGTTTCTGAGTCAAAAATGTTATTTCAGCATGGCTATCTGCCTGAGGATCAACCTTAGAAATCAATATACCTAAAGTTGTTAAATTAGCACGTAAATCATTAGGCAACTCACTTGCCGTCACAATTTCTTTTGTTTCCAAACGACTGATTTCATTTAAAATACCATTCACACCATTCAGACTAGTAGCTTTGATTTCACCTGTTGATAAGTCTGTATAAGCTAATCCGTATAGATTTGATGGCGTAGTAGCTAAACCAACTAAATAATTATTTTCTTTAGCCGCATCTGCAGACGTTTTCATACGCGTTCCTGGTGTCACAAGTTGGACAACTTCACGTTTTACCATTCCCTCTGCTTCTGCGGGATTTTCCATTTGTTCAACGACTGCTACTTTGTACCCTTTATCAACTAAGATATCAATATAATTTTGCGCAGCATGGTGGGGGACACCTGCCATTGGAATTGGCTCAGCAGAATTTTTATTACGTTGCGTTAATGTTAATTCTAGAATTTGTGAACCGACAATGGCATCATCATTAAATAGTTCATAAAAATCACCTAAACGATAGAATAAAAAAGCATCTGGATATTGCGCTTTTATCTCGTTATATTGCGCCATCATTGGTGTCGTTTTTGATTTAGCCATGCGACAATCACCCTTTCTTTAATAAACAAGACCAGAACGCAAGTTGCTCTGGCCTGTTTCTAATCCTTATAACAAACAATTACCAAGATTTATTTTTCATCATCTTTCAATAAATCAGCTAAACCTGACAAAGGTGTATTTTGTTGTTTTGTTGCTTGTTTTTGATTTTCGTATGTGTCTTCAGAGATAACAGACCAATCTTGTCCCGTTGGCATTGTATCATTTGTTGCTTCTTCTTCAGTTAAAACTTGTAATGGAATGGATAAAACAACATATTCTAACAAAGCTTCATCAAAGTTAATCATACCATCAGTGATTAAAATCACTGACTGTTCATCCGTATAACGTGCTTCATGTTGCTTGTCTTGAATGTAAGTTTCATCAATGTCCAATGCAATTGGTACTGTTACCGGTGTTAACGATCGTGTTGAAGGTGTCACCAGTTCACCAGTAACATGTGCATGAATAAAGACATCATCATCATCATTTTGTGCAAAACCAGCCACAGTCAATGGTGTTACTTGCTTGATGACATCATCAAATTTATTCACTAAGTCATTCGCTAAAGTCACTGTTTCGTTAAATTGTAATGGTTCATCTTTATAAGTTTGTAATTCTGAAAATTGCCACTTCATTCCTAATTCCTTTCTCAGTCAAAAAATTGGGGGATACGTCCCGTATCCATTACTTGTGTCATTGGCTGTTTGGTCATCAACTCGTATAATTTACCAGCACGATAATCTAATTGTAATCGGCCCTCGATTTCTTCTTGTGTCACCTTATTAATGACTGGTAACGTTGTTTGTTCACGATGTTGTTTAATAAATAGCCGACCTTGTTTGGTTGCACCTAATAATCGTAGATAAGGCTGCTCTAACGCTTGCATCATTTCCGTATGCTTAACATTCAATAATGTATATAGAGCCGTTCGTTGTATGCGTGACCACGTGTAACGTTTACTCTTAAATCTAGTCATAAACGTCTGATAGTCATCTCGTGTATGTCTCGTCAGTTGCCCTTTCAGTCGGTATGCCAAGCCATCTGATAGTTGATAAATTTGTTCTAATTCCTCAACAGTTGATGTTAATACTTTATATTTTAATAATGGGTACCACGCAGTTGCCCAATCTTGAATTTGCGATCCTTGGCTTAATAACCTAGCCATTTCAGATGAGCCATAAGCTTGATAGGCCGTGATTGTGGCACGCTGTTGCATTAATTTTCGTAAGGCAGTTGCACTTGCAATATGTGTATCCGTAATTTCAGCTTGGTGATAATTAGCGCCTACTCGTTGAATTGGTACCAATGTCATGGTATCTTCATAACCAAGCTCTAAAACAGCTGTCGCATAAGCAAATCCTAATAGATCATTGGGCTCAGATAACTGTTTCCCCGTCGCTTGCTTTAATACTTCGTTAAAGGTAGTCGCATAAGTTTGCGTATAATCTGCCTTAAATGCTGGATTAGTTGTCAATATTTTTTGGGCTGTTTTCGCTAAAAACATAAAGTCTAACTGCGCATGTTCTGCGCCAAACACTATTTTCTTGACACCAGCTGCATGCAAAATCTGAACTGCACCTCGTGCAAATAAGTGTGCTGGTTGCACTGCAAATGCAAACGGTAATTCATAAATCACATCTGCACCACCTGCCAATGCTAATGAGGCTCGTTGCCACTTATCAAAAATTGCGGGGAGGCCACGTTGAACAAAATTACCAGACATCACAACAACCGCCGTCTCAGCACCTGTAATTTTTTTCGCTTGTGCCAAATGGTACGCATGTCCATTATGAAATGGATTATATTCTGCAATAATCCCGACTGCTGTCATAGACCGACTTCCTTACTTATGATTTCACTGCACTAAAGAACCACCGATCAGTATCATCTGCAACTTCACTTCTACCAAAATCAGCCGATACTTGAATGTCCTTAAAACCGGCTTTTTCTAATAAACGTTGGTAAGTTGCTAAATCATAAGAACGTTCCGTGTGGATTTCTTGCATTTGCTGATAGCCATCTATCTTTTCATTATAAACAAAGAATGTTAATTCATGCTCCACTGTATGTGGCATCCCCTCAACACCATATGAAGACCACATAAAAGCAGATTCATCATCATGCCAATTGTACATAAAACCTGGATAATAGACATCTGTTTGCCAAGGCGTGATGACATCAAATAAAAATTGACCATTCGATTGCAGATGAGCAGCTACTTGCTTAAATGTTGCTAATACTTCTTGGGTATTTGCTAAATAATTAAACGAATCCGCAAATGATGTAATCGTTGCGTATTTTTGTTTTAAATCTGACCACTCGCGCATATCCCCCTGAATCAAAGGCAAATCAACTTGCGCAGCTTCAGCATGTTCGGCAGCTAACTTCAACATTTCTGGTGATAAATCAAAAACAGTCACATCCTTAAAGCCATTTTGTTTTAATAAAATAGCAAGACGACCCGCACCACCTGCCAACTCCAACAATTTACCTTCTTTGGTTCGGATATGTTTTTGTGCATAATTTTGCCAATCAGCATACGCCGTTTCATCAAATAAATCATCATACAATTTTGCAAAAGTTTGGTAGTTCATTAGAAATTTTCCTTAATAAGCCATTGATCAATCGCAACTTCTGGTGCAGCTTGCCAATTCTTTTCTAAACGATAAAATTCACGAGTTTCTGTTTTAAAGACGTGCACAATTAGATCACCAAAATCTAATAGTACCCACTTTCCTTCGCTGCGCCCCTCTTGACGAATCAAATCAAAACCAGCTTCTGACATTTTATCAATAATTTCATCAGTAATTGCGACGACTTGACGTTCTGTAGGTGCACTTAAAATTAAGTAATCATCCGTAATAATACTCATTTCATGAATATCTAATGCGACTAAATCTTCAGCTCGTTTACTATCAGCAGCTCTCACAGCAACTGCTAACATGTCATTTACATTACTTGTCATTTTTATTTAACACTCCAAATATTATATGTTAGTAAAGTACCCGGATAGACACGCACTTGCTTATCTAATAGATACGTCAACGTATGCGCCGTCTGCCAACCAACACTGGCTGCCAAATCCTCAAATGCTAATGCACGCACTTCTTGCACCCCAGGAAAATCACGATTTTCTTCGACATAATCAGCCATATAGATAATTTGACTTAATTTGGTCATAGCTGGTGCACCAACGGTATGTTGTCGAATAGCATTTAGAATATCTTCATGGGCAATTCCTAGTTCATCTTTGACCATTTCAGCACCGACTACCCCGTGCCAGATATAATTACCCCAATTAACAAGATCAGGATCTAATTGTTTTTCAGCGATTTTTGCTAAAAAATCGTCATCTGACCGTTCTTTTGCATAATCATGTGTTAATGCAGCAATTGAAGCCAATTCAGCATCTACTTGCCATTGCTCAGCTAACTTTAAAGCCATTGTTTCAACCCGCAACACATGTTGAAAACGTTTTGGTGATAATGCATTTTCTATCTCACTAATTAATTCTTCACGGGAACCATTAAAAATTTGCTTTTTATAAATTATTTTATCTGTCATTTAAATATAACCCATTTTCTACAATATAAGCAGCCACTAAATCTGGTACTAAATAGCGAACAGTTTGATGATGCTTTATACGATACCGAATATCAGTCGAACTGATCATCAAATCTGGCACATCGATCCATAAAACTGGATAGGCTGATTGCTTTGCTTGTCCAGGCCGATTGACTCCTACAAATTTGACTAATCTTAATAAATCATTAATGCGATACCATGTATTTAAATAAGCCACTTCATCTCCACCAATTATAAAATAATAATCATAGTTTGGATGTTCAATGGTCAATTGTAACATCGTATTATACGTATAGCTTTTACCACCACGTTGCACTTCTAATAATTCAATATCAAAGCGACTATTACCCGCAATTGCTGCTTGCACCATGCGTGCACGATCGATTGGATCAATTGCTTCTTTTGTATCAACATGTGGTGGTTTCGCATTTGGCATAAAATATACTTTATCTAACCCCAGCTTATCTGCTACTTGTTCAGCGATAATGAGATGGCCAACATGCGGTGGATTAAACGTACCGCCGATAATACCGATTTTCTTCTTTTTATCCGCAGTTTCTGGTTCTACTTGAATCTGCGTAACAAATTGCTTCAATGTTGTTACCATTAGCCATCTCCAATTGCCTATATTAAATCTTTTGTACTGCTACTGAATAGTGACGATTCTCTTTTTCTTGTGATTCGCCAAACAAAACCAACGTATGACCGATGGTTTGTACGACCTGAATATTCGAACGACTCTCAATAAAAGTTTTTAACTCAGTTGTATCAACATCTGAATTAGGTAAGATATTAACCTTAAATAATTCACGCTTGTTAATAGCGTCTACTAATTGGTTCAACCAATTTTCAGTTAAACCCTGTTTACCAACACTAAATAGCGGACGCATATCATGTGCCGCTGCTCGTAAATATCTTTTTTGTTTTCCACGTAGTGATATCATTTTTTAAATCATTGCCCTTCTTGTTAAGACTGACACCCCTTTTGGTGCCCAACCTGCCACCACTGTATTTGCTGGCACTGTTAACCAACCTAAACCATCAATGACAATATCGGTTTTTTCTGTTGTTTTAAATTCATGGCGTTGTAATGGTGGTAATTTTTCTATATTTTTCGCCGTTGGTGGTGCGAGTAATTCACCAGCGTGTTTATCATAAAAAGCAGCCGCATTGTCTAATTTTGTTCGATGAATCAATAAATTATTTTCAAAATACGCCGTGATGCCTGTTCGGTCACCTTGGATATAATCAAAACGAGCAAGTGCACCCATAAACAACGTTTGACCAGCATTTAGCTGGAACGTCTTTGGTTTAATCTCTTTTTGTGGTGAAACATACTTTAAATCTTTGACACTTAAATAGTGTGCCATTTGGTCTTGATGAATAATGCCCGGCGTATCGATAATATCGCTGTCATCGTCTAGGGGAATTTCAATACGATCTAATGTTGTTCCTGGAAAACGTGATGTCGTAATAACATTTGTTTGATCGCCAGTCACTTCTTTAATAATCTGGTTGATCAGCGTGGACTTACCAACATTTGTCACACCAACAACGTAGACTGAACGGCCATGACGATATTTCGCAATTAAGTCTAATAACGTCTGAATGGCATCCCCATTCTTACCAGATGTTAATGCAATATCAATTGGTCGTAATCCTGCCATATTTGCTTGTTGCCGCATCCAATCCTTGATTTTTGTCCGTTTTAATGAGCGTGGTAACACATCAACTTTATTACCAACGAGTAAAATATCATTATTACCAACAAAACGATGTAAACCTGGAATGAGTGAACCAGAAAAATCAAATACATCCATCACATAAACAACCAATGCATTAGTATCAGCAATTTGTTCCAATAAACGTCTAAAATCATCATCCGTCAAATTAACCGGTTGAATTTCATTATAATGACGTAATCGAAAGCAACGTTGACAAAAAACTTCATCATTTTCAAAACTTTTTAACAAAGCTGACATTGGCGTATAACCAATATCATTTTTGTGGTCAGTTTGAATAAGTGCCCCACAGCCAATACAGCGCAAGCCTTCATCAATATATTGACGTACTGTTTCTTCACTAATCAAGTTCTTTCCTCCATTGTAATTGTGGATGTTGTTTCAACATATTCTTTTTAACCCCTTTTTCAAAAAAGCGGTTAATTTTTGTATTCCATTGATCTGTCTCAATCAGTGGTTTAACAAGAATACTACGCATACCAGCGTTATTTGCTGACCAAATGTCTGTTAATAATTGATCGCCAACCATAACAACTTCACTGGTTTCTAATTGTAAAATTGTTGTTGCTTCTTTTAAACCACGTGTCAGTGGTTTTAATGCACGCGAAACAAAGTTTAACTTCAATGGATCAGCAACACGGGCAATTCGACTTGCTGAGTTATTTGAAACAATCATGACTGGAATCTCTGCCTGTTGCATCGCTAACAACCAGTCATGTAGTGCTTGGGTACCATCCGGATTATTCCAAGCAACTAAAGTATTATCCAAATCTGTTAAAACAGCTTTAATATTTTGTTCTTGTAATTGTTTTGGCGTGACACAATAAATTGCATCAATCATCCATGTTGGGGTAAATGAGTTCGTCATTTTTCGTCCTTTTCCACTATTAATCTTAATTTAGAGTATACGCTAAATTAGAGATTTTATAAAGAACCCGACACGACTCTACACATTGCAAATTGCTTTCATTTATTTAACACAATCTCAATATTAATAAAAAAGACGATTGTTTCTGAAATTATCAGAAAACAACCATCTTAGTTCATCATTTATTTTGTTACTTCAGCATTATATTGTTTCTCACCCATACGTTCTTCACCAAGGGAAACAAAATCATATGACAATTTATTTTGACGCTCAAATTCTGCAATACCATATTGAATCAATTCATCAATCAAATTAGTATAACTAATCCCTGAAACTTCCCACATTTGCGGATACAAAGAAATGTTTGTAAATCCTGGCAATGTGTTTGGTTCACCCAAATAAGGTACACCATCACTATCAATCATAAAGTCCATCCGTGTTAAACCAACTAAGCCCAATGCCTTATAAGCTTTCAAAGCCATTTCAGTGATTTCGTCAGTCAAAGCTGGCTCTAGTTTCACCGGTAGTTCAAAGACCATTCCTGAGGCATCCACAAATTTATTATTGTAATCGTACCAGCCGTCTTCGTCAGGCAGAACAATACCACCTAAGTGTGACGCACGTGGTTGTTCATTACCTAAAATTGAAATGAAGACTTCACGTGGCTTATCCAGAGCGGCTTCAACCAATATCTTATAATCATATTGAAACGAATCTTGCAAAGCTGCGGTATATTCAGTAGCATTAGTGACACGTGAGACACCAACTGACGACCCTTGGCTAGCCGCTTTCACAAACAAAACTTTCGAATTTAATTTTTCAACTAATTCTTCATAAGTAAAATCTTGATAATTTTGATCATTCAAGAGGACATAGTCTGTGTTACGAACACCGGCTTGATTTAGAATACGTTTCGTTAAATCTTTATCAAAAGACATTGCTGATGCAGCAATACCAGGCCCAAGGTATGGCTTTTGTAATAGGCGGAACAATGCTTGTAATGTGCCATCTTCACCTAAGTTACCATGCACAACGGGATAGAAGAAATCAATATCACGCATTTCCCCCAATACAGCAATTGGTGCTAGTGGATTAGTCAAATCCATCTTTTCCTTAGCTGCTGTAACAACAGTGTCTTCATCTTCCCCCTCAAAAACGCGCCATGAATCTTCCGCATTAATCATAATGCCATCTTTTGAAATTAAAAAGACCGTTACATTATACTTCTCTTTGTCCATCGCATCATAAATATTATGCGCTGACCGCTTTGAGACATCGTGCTCTGATGAATTACCACCAAACAACATTGCAATATTTAATTTTTCTGACATAATGGTTGTTCTCCCTTGTCTGTCAAACTGATTTGTGTAGAAACCTAAGTATAACATAGAATTCCTGTTTTCGGGACAATTATGCTAAAAAGTTGCGTGATTCATTTAAATAATCAATGATTTCTTGTGGTAGCGCATCGCGCATAACTAGTCCTTGTAAGAATCTCTGTTGATTATATAATCGATGCCAGTCACCTTCTGAATCTGGCTGCATTTGTCTGGTCATTTCTTGACGCCATTGCTTCAATTGCTTCAAAAAGTATCGTGAATATAATTCATCAGTATTGACTAATTCCGTAATAAAACCGATCAAGCGCCGATTTTCACCCATAATCAGAGGTGTATCTAAGCGTTTGAGCCTTTCAACAAGAATTGTTAATAGCAATATTTTATCCGCTCGCAACATCTTTGAGTCATGAGCTAATTCATCCAGTAAATTGCCAATATGCATAAAAGCATGTGCCCAACCTTTTTCACCAACAAATCCTCGCGTGTCACTTTCTAGAGCAATGTAAGTTGCAAAATTAAGCAAATATGTTTCCTCAATTTCTTCACTAATGAAGTGTACATTTCCTTTGCGATTAGCGTAATGTAACATTGATAAAATAAAAATAGCAAATGAACGGTAAAAAACACCATCATTTTCTTTTTCGGTAATATGACTAAAGATCACATTATCCTGCAATAAATAGCGCACCATTAATAATAATTGATTTGGTTTAAAAACATTATTTTGCAGACCATCACTAATAAAGAAGAATGCACCTTTATCACGTAAGGTTGGATCTGTTTGTCGCAGACTACTCATTAATTCTAAAATATCTTCGTTAGTAATTGCGACGGGTTGACCAGCATAAAGTGTTTGTTGCCAATCTAAGATATGTTGTTTAATCATCCCGGCATCATTGTCCGACAGTTGGACAACTGGCGTCGCTTCATCATAATCAAATTGATCAATTAAACGGCCAACTTCGCTACCTAATGAATCAAACAACGTTCCCGCGTGCAAGCGTGAGCGTAACATCTTTAATTCCTCACGAACATCATCAATCGTATAGTCCATTCTTTCATCCCTTCTTTGTTTTTCGTCTCATTTAGATTACCACAACCTTCTAAAATAAAAAACATACGGGTCTATACAATTTCTCAACCTGAGAGGGATAAACCAGTATGTTATGATAACTATTCTTTTAAGTGGAAATAGTATGTTGAAACAGTCACATCACGTGAAGCTAATGCTGTACGTAATTTCATACTATTTTGATTATGCAAGGCATTTTGCCAACTATGGCGTGGCACAAATTGTGGAATTAAAATCGTTAACGAATGATTTCGTTCTTTTGTCCCCTTCGCAATTTCATCAACAAACCGCATGGCTGGTTTAGTAATTGATCGATATGACGAATGAATGTCAACATAACGTACTTCTGGGAATTCTCGCTTAAATTCAACACCTAAACGATGTTCTTTTTGTGGATTGGAATCAAACGAAACATGCATCGCTAATACCTTATCACCAATTGATTTCGCATAATCAACCGCCTCAGCAGTAGCACGTGTCAAATTTGATACTAAAACAATGATTGTTGCCCCATCATAATGACTACGTCTAATTGGTTCTTGCGATAAAATTCGCAACTGCTTAGCGACTAACCGATAATGCCGATTAATCCCCCAGAACATACGTATCAAAATTGGCATAATAATCAAATAAGGCCAAACTGATTCAAAATGTAAGGCAAACAACGTAATCACCAATACTGCTGAAATTAATGCACCAATAAAATTGATAAATGCTTTAGAAAGCCAATGACCATCACGTTCACGCCACCAGTGAATAATCATGCCTGATTGCGATAAAGTAAATGGCACAAACACACCAACGGCATATAACGGAATCAAGGCCTCTGTTGAACCATTGAAAATGACCAACAGCACAATCGCGCCTAAAGCTAATGACATAATACCATTAGAGTAGCCTAAGCGGTCACCTTTATCCATGTAACTATGAGGCATAAATTTATCTTTTGCCAAATTATAAGCCAATTGTGGAAAAGCTGAAAAACCGGTATTAGCAGCAACTGCCAAAATTAATGCGGTTGAAATTTGTAAAAGATAAAATAGGATACCGTGTCCGAAAATACGTTGTCCAATCTGCGCTAAAACAGTGACATGGGCGTTTGGCTGAATACCATAAATAAATGACAAACCAGTCACACCAACCAAGAAAAAGGCCAATATGACAGCCATAATAACCAAAGTAATAGCCGCATTTTTAGGCTTTGGTTCTTTAAAATTTGGCACTGCATTTGAAATGGCTTCCACACCCGTTAGTGATGATGAACCACTCGAAAATGCCTTCAAAAACAATAAGACCGAAACACTACCTGTTGCAATATGTCCTGTCGTCGTTGGTTCGTAATTTACTCGACCAGTTAGAATGTTGTAAAAACCCCAGACAATCATCACGACCATCATCGCAATAAACAAGTAGACTGGTACCATTAATGCACCAGCTGATTCTCGTAATCCACGTAAATTAATACCCGTTAGAATTAAAATAATAATCACACCAATAGCAACATTATAATGATGTAATGATGGTATCGCCGACACGATTGCTTCAGTTCCTGATGCCACTGAAACAGCCACCGTCAGCATATAATCAACTAATAATGAGCCACCGGCCACCAAGCCAGCATTACGGCCCCAATTAGTTGACGTCACCAAATAAGCACCACCGCCAGCTGGATACGCATGAATAATTTGCCGGTACGACAAAGTAATTGCTGCTAACAAAATCAGCACTAACGCAACGACTGGTAATTGCAACCATAACGTGGCAACACCACCAACAGCTACCAAAACCGTAATAATTTGTTCTGTTCCATATGCAACAGATGACAAAGCGTCAGATGATAAGAGCGCCAATGCTTTCGTTCGGCTAAGTTGACGTGCATCTTCATCCAGAGTTTTTAACGGTTTACCAATTAAAAACCGCTTCAATAAAGGCCACATGTTCCAGCTCCTCAATAAATTTAATTTTGATAAATATGATGTAGAAATTAACCTGTTGGTAGGTGCCATTTCTACAAGGGTTTATTGTAGTGCTTAGCTTATCGATTGTCTATCCTTTTGTTTATTTTTATGTTTTCTTTTTTGTGACAATAACTGAAATATTTACGACACAAAAGAAAAGGTCTTAAACCCACCAGCATGCGGCAAATTTAAGACCTTTTTATCAAAATAAGTGGCAATATCATGACGATATGCCGAAATCCGTTTTGATAGTAAACCAAGCATTTATGATTTTACATCATGCCGGGCATACCACCTTGTGCAGGCATTTGAGCAGCAGCATCATCCTTAGGTTGTTCAGCAATAACTGCTTCAGTTGTTAACAACAAAGCTGAAACAGAAGCGGCATTTTGCAAAGCAGAACGTGTTACCTTGGTTGGATCAACAATACCAGCCTTGATCATGTCAGCCCACTCACCAGTTGCAGCGTTGTAACCAATACCAACCTCTTCATTCTTCAATTGGTTAACGATAACTGAACCTTCAACACCAGCATTTTCTGCGATTTGGCGAACTGGTTCTTCTAAGGCACGCTTAACAATGTTAATACCTGTTTGTACGTCACCTTCTTCTGATAACGCATCAACAGCTGGGATGGCATTAACTAATGCAGTACCACCACCAGAAACAAAGCCTTCTTCAACTGCAGCGCGAGTAGCATTCAAAGCATCTTCGATTCGGTACTTACGCTCTTTTAATTCAGTTTCGGTAGCTGCACCAACATTAACAACAGCAACACCACCAGCTAACTTAGCAAGACGCTCCTGCAACTTCTCACGATCGAAATCAGAGGTTGTCTCTGCAATTTGACCCTTAATGATTTCAACACGTTCGTTAATTGCTGCAGAATCACCGTTGCCTTCAACAATTGTTGTATTGTCCTTCGTCACCGTAACCTTAGCAGCTTGTCCAAGTTGGTTGATCGTTGTATCCTTCAGGTTCAAGCCTAAATCATCAGTAATAACTGTACCACCTGTTAGGATAGCAATGTCTTCAAGTTGTGCCTTACGACGATCACCAAAACCAGGTGCCTTCACAGCAACAACGTTAAACGTACCACGCATCTTGTTCAAAACAAGTGTTGGCAATGCCTCACCGGTAATATCATCAGCAATGATCAACAAAGCACGACCTTGCTCAACAACACTTTGTAGCAATGGTAAGATTTCTTGGATATTACCAATTTTCTTATCTGTAATCAAGATATATGGATTATCTAATGATGCTTCCATCTTATCATTGTCAGTAACCATGTATTGTGACATGTAACCACGATCAAATTGCATTCCTTCAACAACATCCAAAGTTGTCTCAATACCCTTTGACTCTTCAATGGTAATGACACCATCATTGCCAACCTTTTCCATTGCTTCAGCAATCAACTTACCAACTTCTGGGTTAGCAGCAGAGATAGATGCAATTTGTGTGATCTCTTCTTTTGTTGATACTGTCTTTGACATATCATGCAATGATTTAACAGCTGCGTCAGTTGCTAATTCAATTCCCCGACGAACACCAACTGGGTTAGCACCAGCTGTAACATTCTTCATACCTTCATTAATGATGGCTTGTGCCAAAACTGTCGCAGTCGTTGTACCATCACCAGCAATATCATTTGTCTTTGAAGCAACTTCGGCAACTAATTTTGCACCCATGTCTTCGAAATGATCTTCTAACTCAACTGCCTTTGCAATTGTTACACCATCATTCGTAATTGTTGGTGCACCATAACTTTGTTCAATCACAACATTACGTCCTTTAGGACCAATGGTTGTCTTTACTGTATCAGCTAACTTATCAACACCTGCTTGCATTTTTGCACGTGCATCTTCTGAAAATTCAATATCTTTTGCCATATTTACGACCCTCTATTTTCATTAATTATTTAAATTACAACACTGCCACAATGTCTTTTTCGTGGACAACCAAATAATCAACCCCATCAACACTAATTTCAGTACCAGCAAACTTATCAAATATGACATTATCGCCTTCTTTGACTGCAGCTGGTGCTGACAAGTCACCTACCGCTTGTGTCGAAACGGCAACAACTTTTCCTGTAACTGACTTTTCTTGTGCATTAGAAGCTAATAAAATACCCCCAACTGATTGCTCAGGTGCTTCTGATACTTGCAATACAACACGATCTCCTAATGGTTTCAACATGTTATCTGACCTCCACAGGTTAAAATTTTCTATTTGTTAGCACTCTTTATATACAAGTGCTAATTAACACTATCAATAATAACACATTCATCACTTTTTGCAAACTTTTGTTTGACAAAATATCAAAAAAACAGATTTTATTTAGAAAAACTCATAGCTCATTTCATTGTCATAACAAACAAAAACCGCCAATCCAACAATGAAGTGCCCCATAATTGTTAGACATAAAAATCTAACGATTATGGGGCACTTCACAAATAGATTGACGGTCCTTTATAAAAATTGACACAATCTGCTATTAATGATCGTCAGCAAGAAATGTTTCCAAAGCAAGACTTGCTTCAGTCCATTGATCCTCAATATCTGCTAATTGTTTATCAAGCGTTGCAATTTTATTAGAAAGATCCGTTAATTTCTCTAAATCAGAGCTATTCGCTGGATCGTTCAACGCAACATTTAAATCATCACGTTGATCCGTTAATGTGGTCATTTGCTCCTCAATACCAGTAACTGCACGTTCCAATCGTCGCTGTTCGCGTTGTTGTTCTTTTAACGCAGTTCGTGATAACGTCTGCTTTTTTTCGGAGACAACAGTCACTTCAGCTGTTGTGCTATCTGTCTCCTTTGCCAATTGCTTATCTTTCTCAGCAGCTGTCTTTTCAAGATAGTAATCATAATCGCCATCAAAAAAGCGTGTACCATTTGGCGAAAGTTCAATCACTTCAGTTGCAACTTCATTAATAAAATAACGATCATGCGACACAAAGAAAATTGTCCCATTATATTCATTTAAAGCCGTTTCTAAAACTTCACGAGAATCAATATCCAAATGATTAGTTGGCTCATCAAGAATTAAAAAGTTTGCATGTTCCAAAGCCAATTTAGTCAATAATAGTCGTGCCCGTTCACCACCTGATAATGCTGATACTAATTTTTCTACTGCCTCCCCAGAAAACATGAATGAACCTAAAATCGACCGAACATCCTTTTCAAGCATCTTAGGATGTTCATCCCAAATGGTATCAATCACAGATTTTTTATTGTCTAATGTTTGTTGTTCTTGATCATAATAACCAACTGAAACATTAGCCCCTAATTTAATTTGCCCCGCTAACAAGGGAAGTTTACCCAAAATCGTTTTAATAAAGGTTGATTTACCAATACCATTAGGACCAACTAAAGCAACTGCATGTTGCTTATCAACGGCAACATTAACATTTTCGGCTAAGACATGTGTCATATCATATCCCAACTTCACATCTGTTACACGTAACACTTCATTACCAGAATCTTCATCAGCAACAAACTGAATATGAGCAACACCAGACTCATTCTTGGGTGCTTCGATGCGCTTCATTCTTGCTAATTGTTTGCGCCTTGATTGCGCCCGTTTCGTTGTTGATGCCCGCACAATATTTCGCTTAACAAAATCTTCCAATTTTGCAATTTCAGCTTGTTGCTTATCATATGCCTTTTGTTCTTGCAAAACCTTAGCTGCTTTTTGCTGCATAAAATCACTATAATTACCCTTATAGTGGTCTAGTTGACCAGAGTGCATATCGTAGATTTCAGTCACAACACGGTCCAAGAAATATCGATCATGTGACACGATTAGCAATGCACCTTGATAATTCTTTAAATATTGTTCTAACCAAGCCAACGTTTGCATATCTAAATGATTCGTTGGTTCGTCTAAAATTAACAGATCCGGTGTCTCCAATAGTTGCTTTGCAATGGCTAGTCGCGTTCGCTGACCCCCAGAGAGGGCTGCAATTTTTTGATCATAAAATGACTCATCAAAGCCAAAACCGTGTAATACTGAGCGAATCGTTGCATCATATCCATAACCATTCTTCTCATCAAAATCGTGTTGCGTTTGATCATAAGCTGTCAACAACTCTGTATAGTCATCACTTTCATAGTCCGTCGTTGCAGCAATTTCCGCTTCCATTTGACGCATCCGTTCTTCCAAAGCAATCACATCGGCAAAGGCTGTCAACATTTCATTATAGACAGATAATTTCGAATCTAATCCTGAATTTTGAGCCAAATAGGCTAATCGAATGCCTTTTTTCATTGAAATTTCACCTTCATCAGGTGTTGTTTCACCAATCAACATTTTTAATAATGTTGATTTGCCAGCGCCGTTGCGCCCAACTAAACCAACTCGGGCTTTATTCTGTACTTGCATCGAAATATTTTTAAAGAATGTGACACCATTAAAACGTCGCGCCACATTACTTGCTTGTAAAATAATCATATTTATCACTCCATCTTAGGCATGACGTGTTATCTTACCTAATCTCATTCTCTATCTACTGTACCAAATCAACCCATTTGACGCTAGGTTATTCTTGATCAGCAAGCGCTTGTCGTACCTCAGATACAAAATACAGTGAGCCAGTCAATAAAATGATATCGTTCGTGTTGCTTTCCTTTTTAACAATATCAAGACCCACTTGCCACGTCCGATGGACAGTTACGTGCTGTGTACGAACTTGATGTGCTGCTAATGATGGCTCAAGTGGTTGACGATTATTCGGTCCTTGAAATCCAACCACATGCAAATCAACATTTGGTAGGTCAGCAAGTAATTGTAACATTTGAGGATAATTTTTATCCTGTAAGACACCAAATAAAATGTGAATCGTCTTTTTTTTAAATCGCGTTGTTAAAATTTCGATTAGCGCCTTTATTCCTGGTTCATTATGTGAACCATCTAATATAATTATCGGGTCTGTTGCAATTTTTTCAAACCGAACCGGCCACCAAACTGTTTTTAGCGCTTGTGTCACCATTTTCGGTGTCAATTGGCGTTTAAAAAAGTTGGTAACCAACTGAGCTGTTTGTAACGCAACGGCTGCATTATCAATTTGATAATGACCAATCAAGTCAACAAATACTTGCTGATAATTAATTGTCCCCGATACATCGAATGTTTCACCCCATAGATTTTCATCTGGTAATGCGGTCACTTGAAATTGTTGTCCCAAACGATACACAGATGCACCCATAGCAGTTGCCACTGTATCAATCACTTGATTAGCTGCTGGTGTTAATCGTCCCACAACAACAGGACGCTGTTTTTGAATAATGCCGGCTTTTTGTGTTGCAATTTTTGTTATTGTATCACCTAATACCTGCATGTGATCCAAGCCAACGGTGGTAATCACAGAAACAATTTTATCTGGAATGACCGTCGTTGAATCCCACGTGCCGCCGACACCGACTTCCAACACAACCACATCAACTGGGTGTTCTGAAAAATACATAAACATCATAACCGTCAGTGTTTCAAACTCAGTTAACCCAGTTGTTAATTCATCATCCATTTGATCAATGACTGGTGCCAAGCGCTGCACCAAATCCAATAAATCATCATCATCAATATTACCCTGATCATCTTGAATACGCTCATTAAATGACAAAATATATGGTGATGTAAATAGTCCAACCCTTAAGCCACTGGCTCGTAATAATTGTGCAACCATCTTACTAGTTGATCCCTTACCATTTGTACCGGTAATATGAACGTATTGTGATTGTCGTTCCGGATGTCCTAATCGCGTTAAAACTTTGTTTAATCGATTAAAAGTAGGCGTCTTGGACCATTTATGACGGCCATGAATATATGAAATTGCATCAGCAACCGTTTCTATTTTTGCCATTTTAACCTCGATTTTTACAATGATAAACAAAAGCGCCGTCTACATTGTAGATGGCGCTTCTGCATGTGTAATTTACTGCATTGTAACGACGAACCGCTTAAATTCGTTATTCACAATATATTAAATTATACACTTACCTTACTATTACTGCAAGTAGCTGTTTTACTTGTTTGCCTCTTTTAATTGTGCTAAGCGATCATTCGTTGCTTGCAACTTATTTTCCCAATCAACTAACTTTTCGCGTTCAGCTGCAACAACTTTTTCAGGCGCATTATTGACAAACTTTTCGTTACCTAATTTACTATTGGCACGTGTTACTTCACCTGTAAACTTCTTCACCTCTTCTTGCAGACGAGCTATTTCTTCATCCAAATCAATTAACTCAGCTAATGGAACAAAAATTTCGGCACCAGAGATAATTTGCGTCATGGCTAGATCAGGAGCATCAATTTCAGCCGCAATTTGCAAAGTCTTTGGCTTAACAAAACGATTAATGTAGTCTGCATTATCCTTGAAAATACGTTGCAAGTTCTGATCCGTCGTCTTGATCAAAACATCGATTGTCGTTGACATAGGCGCGTTGGCCTCTGTTCGAATTGTTCGAACAGCCTTAATTAAGTCAATCAAACTATTAAAATCAGTTTCAGCTTGTTGATCATGCAATGCATCATCAACAGTTGGATAACTTGCCGTAACAATTGTTTCACCCTCGTGAGGCATTTCTTGCCAAATGGCTTCAGTAACAAATGGCATAATTGGGTGCAACAATCGTAGCGTATTATCTAATACATATGCCAGAATTGCTTGTACTGTCTTTTGAGCAGCAGCATCATCCCCATTAAGGGTCTCTTTAGTCATTTCAATGTACCAGTCAGCAAAATCATTCCAAATAAAGTTATACAATGCGCGGCCGGCTTCACCGAACTCAAACTTATCAAAATTCTTTGTCACCATTGCAATCGTTGTATTGAGACGTGACAGAATCCATTTATCAGCCAATGAGAACTTTGATTGGTCAGTTGGCAAAATTGCCTTTGTATCATCTGATAAGTTCATCAATACATAACGTGAAGCATTCCAAATCTTATTAATGAAATTCCATGCTGAATCCATCTTTGTATATGAAAAACGAACATCTTGACCGGGTGTTGACCCAGTTGCCAAGAACCAACGTAAAGCATCTGCACCATACTTCTCAATGACATCCATCGGGTCAATACCATTGCCTAATGACTTTGACATCTTACGACCTTGCTCATCACGAATCAAGCCATGAATCAACACATTCTTGAATGGCCGTCGACCAGTAAATTCTTTTGATTGGAACATCATACGTGCGACCCAGAAGAAGATAATATCATACCCTGTGACCAAAGTATCTGTTGGGAAGTAGCGCTTAAAGTCTGCCGCATCTGTATCAGGCCAACCCATTGTTGAAAATGGCCACAAAGCTGATGAAAACCATGTATCCAAAACATCAGGATCTTGTTCCCAATTCTCACTATCTGCAGGCGCTTCCATACCAACATACATTTCACCAGTCTCTTTATGGTACCAAGCGGGAATTTGGTGTCCCCACCATAATTGACGAGAAATCACCCAATCATGAATGTCATCCATCCAACGAGTAAAGGTACCTTCAAAACGTGGCGGATAGAAATCAACACGATCGTCCGATTTTTGCATAGCCAATGCTTGTTCAGCCAATGGTTTCATCTTAACAAACCATTGTGTTGACAGCCGTGATTCAACTTGCACACCAGTACGTTCTGAATGACCAACTGCGTGCACGATTGGTTCAACTGACAACATCCAACCACCAGCTTCTAAATCGGCAACCATTGCTTTGCGGGCATCAAAACGATCCATACCAACATACTTACCAGCACGTTCGTTCATTGAAGCGTCTTCATTCATCGTATTGATTCGTTCCAAATTATGACGATTACCAACACCAAAATCATTTGGATCATGAGCTGGTGTAATTTTAACCATCCCTGAACCAAACTCAGGGTCAACATATTCGTCAGCAATAATTGGTACTTCACGATTAACAAGTGGTACTAAGACCTTTTTACCAACCAAATCTTTATAACGTTCATCTGAAGGATGTACAGCAACTGCCACATCCCCAAACATTGTTTCAGGACGAGTTGTTGCAATTTCAATATAATGCTTTCCTTGATATGTTGTTTCAGGATCCACAAATGGATACTGTACATGATAAAAGGCACCTTCATCATCTTGATGAATGACCTCGATATCCGACAAGGCTGTCCGAGCTTTCGGGTCCCAATTGATGATGTACTCGCCCCGATAGATCAAGCCTTTCTTGTACAAAGTCACGAATACTTTACGAACAGCTTCTGATAACCCTTCATCTAGCGTAAAGCGTTCACGGTCAAAATCCAAAGATAGCCCTAGTTTTCCCCATTGCGCTTTAATAGTTGCTGCATATTCATTTTTCCAATCCCATACTTGTTCAACAAATTTGTCACGTCCCAAATCATAACGCGAAATACCTTCTTTGGCTAAACGTTGCTCAACTTTAGCTTGCGTAGCAATTCCCGCATGATCCATTCCTGGTAACCATAACGTATCAAAACCTTGCATCCGCTTTTGACGAATCAACATATCTTGTAACGTTGTATCCCAAGCGTGACCTAAGTGTAATTTACCAGTCACGTTTGGTGGCGGAATAACAATTGAATAGGGACGAGCCTTCTTATTTTCTGAAGGTTTGAAGCGCTTCTCTTGCACCCACTTATCATAACGACCCGCTTCAACCGCTGTTGGATTATACTTGCTCGGCATATCAATTTCTCGCATAACTTGAACTCCTTACTTTTATTAAATTTATTCTATGATTGACCCATTAAAAAAACCCTGATCATACAATATTGTATAATCAGGGCGACTTTATCGCGGTACCACCTGAATTAGAGTATTCTCTATCTCATTAAGACTTAACGCGTCACCACGTTATCAACTACTACAATTTCATTGATAAAGCCCACTAGCTACTTTCTAAGTTGTCACTCAAAATCTTTCACCAAAATGACTTTGTCGCTAATAGTAACCTAACCTATACCCTCTAGTGTATTGCTATGAAAGCAATTTTACATGGTTATATGCAAAAAATCAAGGTCAATCGATGCTTTTCGTTAATACGAAGTGTCATCATTTAAAAGATAGCAATCATTGCCTCAATTAATAAATAACTACCATAGCCTAAGACGATAATTCCAGATATAGCATTTACACAGACAAGCACTTTTCGAGGTAGCCGATCTTTTAGGATATTCATGATAATTGTAATGCCATTAAACCAAATAAACGTTGCCATCATGACACCAATGATAAATGGCCAAACCGCATCACTAGCCAATGTTCCTCTTAAAGCACCTAATAATAAACTACCATCAATTAAAGCTTGTGGATTCGCCCATGAAACAATAAATGCTGTCAATAAAGCTTTATGTGCAGGTAGGTGATTAGCATGTGTGTTGAGTTGTACTGTATTCGCACTTCTTAAAATATCCCAACCAATCCAAATGACTAGCATCCCACCAATCAACATGACAGTTAATTTTAGCCATGCTGCTGAACTAATAATTGCTCCCATACCAAAAAAGGCTGCCATTGAAAACAACGAGTCAGCAATCCAAACAAAAAGAACATAAACTAACGAACGTTTAAATGAATTCGTTAGTGCATTATTAAATACATACAAATTTTGCATGCCGATTGGTGCCACGAAAGCAAATCCAATCATCATACCTTTAATCATTGTCATTAACATCATGAAACCCCACTTATTTTAATACTATAACATTTAGTTTACAAAACTAGATGAAACAGTTATCATAATTATAAACATATTGTCATTCAAATAAATAGCCAATTAACTGGTAAAGGAGAAGCCTATGCCTACTCTAACAAAAGAAAATCGCCGCTATCTAATTACCTATGAAACACTCAATGCTGTCACTCACGGTCTTGGTGTGATGGCAGCCATCGTTGGTGCAACACTATTAATGATTAAGAGTGTGCAACATCATTTTGGTGCATTTACAATGGTTGCTTTATCAATTTATGCTGCATCTATTATCAGTTTTTTACTCGCTTCAACCTTATTCCACGCATTAATTTTTACTAAAGCGGGTAAATTTTTTCAATTTTTAGATCACTCAGGCATTTATTTAGTCATCCTGGGAAGTTACACACCTTACACCTGGCTCTTCCTTAGTCCAAAAATTGGTTGGCCAATTTGGCTAACCATTCTATTATGCACTGTTCTTGGCTTTGTTTATGATTTATTTTTTGTCGGTCGTTGGCCTTGGCTTTCAGTCATTATTTATGTCTTGATGGGCTGGTTGATTATTCTGGCCTTTCCCGCTCTACACGTTGCCTTAACATCGTTTTCATTTAATTTCTTATTAGCTGGTGGCATAACATACACTTTGGGTGCCTTGCTTTACCTCATACCACAACTACCATTAAATCATGTTTACTGGCATCTTTTTGTTTTAGCAGGTGCAACATTAATGTACATTTCAATTTATGCCATGCTATTTAATTAAACCGTTCCGTCATACAGAATACAGAACATAATTGAAAGGGTCAAAGTCTGCCATATTTGGCATAGACTTCGACCCTTTTATGATATGTGTTAGATGCAACAAAAACTACTTAAATCAAAGATTATTTATTTTTCACAATCCCTGCTTGTACCCACTGATTAAAACTATCGTCAGTTGTTTGTACTTGACCACCTTGTTGATGATTTTGATAGTCATTTTTTTGTTGTTGTGAAAATGTATCCCATACCGAGCCACCAATAGAATAGTGGCTAGCACTAAGAAGCACATCTTTAGCAGTTGCCGTTGTTGCTAATTTGACAGTATTTGTTAATTGATCTTTCTGCCACTTACCTGCAACTGCGTATTCAGTACCGTCTTCTAATTTCACTTGCTGTGCAATAGCCACACTATCAATATCAGACGTTTGCGCTGCTGCCTGCTTTAAAATGAGGGTGGTTGCTTTGGCATAAGCCGTCATAAAACTTTCGAGTGAATTTGTGCCATCATCTGCAAAAACAATGGTTAATTGTTTATTTGCTAGGTTAACAGAAGAAATACTAGGAACTCCCGATTGATCTTTCAAAACTGCCTTCACATCAAATCCAGTTTTTCCTTGATTATCCCGAGACGTCATGGCCTTTTTATCAGCCGTTGCTTGCTTTTTTTCCTTATGTACCGGTTGATGTTCGGTCTTTTTAGCATGTTGTGTAGAAGTTGCAGCGGTTGCCTGCTTATTACTTTGATGTGGTGTACTATTAAAAATAATTGCGAAAACAGCAACCACAGCGGCAATTGCCATAATTCCAATAATCATCGTCACTTGTCGTTTATGCATTATGATTTACCTTTCTATTCCTTAAACCATAATATTCTATCATAAGAAACTTTTAAGTTTTTGATGACTATGTCACGATTCTATTAATAAATGCTAACGTTTTGTAAAATTAAGTGAATATTCTGTAACAATTACTGTTTGTGTCCAAAAAGACGGGCGAAAAAGCCTCGAATACCGCCATGTTTACGCCTCGATATACGAGATGATGCCGCTTCAGTATCCTCTTGCACCGTTTCTGATGCAATCACTGCAGGTTCCGGCGTATCATTAGTATCCTTAGTCGTTGTCTCCACTATCGGACTGTCCACAGGTAGCGTTTCTTGCGCTATTTGTTGCGAATTCTCTGAATTTGTCGATGCTAACTCATGTTTTACTTCTTCATTATGTACATACTCAGCAATCATCTCATCTGTCAAGGCTGGCATAGCAACCGTTTTTGATGTTACTCCTAGACTAACGATCGTTCGCCCCATTTTGCCCGTTTCCTGATTCGTTGCATGAACTTCTATTTGACTAGGTAAGATGTCTTCTGGTAGAACTAATTCAAATTCTAAACTATTATCAACTGGCAAGGAAATCACATGTTCATCACCAATAAAATGTACAGAAACAGATACATTCTCTTGATTGACACGTCCTTCTAATAATCTTTGCCCCTCTTGTGTTGAAATAACAGCTGTAACCACTGGTGCGGGTTGCTCAATCGTCAATGTCATTGTCTCATGCAATGACTGATCTGGTTGTTCAGCAGTAATCACGACCTCTCCACTAGCATCCTCCATTGATAATTTCACAACAAAATTACCATCTTGATCTGAGGTCGTTGTATCAGATTTATCATTTGCATATTTCACAGTGATTGCAACATTCTCTGCCCCCACGTGGCCAATAACTGTTGTTCCCAAACTATTTGTTAATATTGATGCTACCAAATTTAGTTTTGACTCACTCATATTGCAATCTCCATCTCTTTTTGAACTGTCAATCATATTTTCATTGTATCAGAAAATTATACTAACTAAAAATAATAGCCTATTTCACATAAAATGGCCATAACAAAAAGGTTGAGACCAATACTCCTGTCCCAACCAACTCACTATTTCAAAATTCTCTAACATACTGGTATACATCAAAGTGATTCATTTAATGATTAATCCCGCTTACGTACAATCAGTGTGTCCACCTTCGCAACACGTGTAACGAACTCAGTAACAGATCCAATTAGCAAACGTTCAATAGCATTCAAACCGGTTGCACCAATCATAATCAAGTCAATACCATACTTTTCTGGTGCTTGCTGAGCAATAACATCCTTAGGTGACCCATATTCAATTGAATAATCGACATTTTCAACACCAGCATCCTTAGCTTGTTGCAAATATGCATCCAATGTCTTCTTTGCTGTACCAGCAACTTGTTCAACCATCGTTGTTCTAAAATCAGTCACATTCTGGAATGAACGTGTATCAATAACATGCAGAATATGCAACTTAGCATCTGGGCCATTCTGCTTAACAACTTGAATAGCACGATTCAACGCAGCCTCAGCTTCTTTAGAGCCATCAACTGGTACCAATACGTTCTTATAGTTTACTTTTACATCAGCCATAACAGTTCCCCCTGTCCGATTGACTATATGTGTCTCATTTCTATACATTAATTATAACGCATTTACACTATTTTTTCATGTAAATAAGGTCTCTTTTTTAAATTCTGATATATAAATTATTTAAATAAAAGACGAACAATAACAATTGCCAATACAGTTGTTAGCAAAGTAGCAATAATAACAAACAAACCACCTGGTAATGCGGCCCCTTTAGTAACCAGCGTACTGATCACAATTAAGATGGCATCAATTGTAAAGGCCCATCCAAACCAACGGGCAGGTTGCTTTGCTGCGGTTTGTGGAATTCCCAAGAAACCTTGTTGATGTAACAATAAATAAATACCAATAATCGCAATAACTAGTGCAAATAAAATGTATAATCCAATAATCATGATTTCGTTCCTTTTCTTTCCTGATAAAAAAGGTCGCCCACCTTCGATAAACATATCGAACATGCACGACCATCGTTATTCAAAATCTATTGATATGAACAACTATGAACACTTGATTGGTGCCGTTAGTAAATTCAACTGAGTTGGCTCCGATTAAAGGAAAGTGGGTGAATAAGTTTGCTTTTATAGCTACTGAGTGAAACAGCATGCTATAGCAGCTTCCCGACATCCCCGAGCAAAAAGGTTGTAAAGCAACTACAGAAAGTAGAATTACGCGTACACCCAAGAAATCCATCCATGTCTTTATTATACTAGTAAATACACAAATGAAAAGGCTTGACAATCAAGTAACGTGTGATAAAAAATCATTGCCGTTACCGATTATTGAGACCGTCCTGTTGCGCTCGTCGTAATTTCTCATATTGTTCCTTGTATGAACGTTCAACTTTCGAATTCCCTGCAGGTTTAAAATAGTGCGCTCCAAGTAACTTATCAGGAAGATACTGTTGTGGGACCCAATCTCCTGGATGACCATGTGGATAGACATAATCAACACCATGCCCTAATTTTTTGGCACCAGCATAATGCGCATCTTTTAAATGATCAGGTACATCCCCTGTAGCACCTTTTTGAACATCTGCAATGGCTGCATCAACTGCAACCATCGCTGCATTAGACTTCGGTGATAATGCTAATTCGATAACTGCATTGGCTAAGGGAATCCGCGCTTCTGGAAAGCCAAGCTGTAAGGCCGCTTGCACTGCCGTAATCGCACGAGCTGCCACAGCTGGATTTGCAACGCCAATATCTTCATACGCAATAACCTGTAAACGGCGTGCAATAATGGGTAAATCACCCGCTTCAATCAAACGCGCAAGATAATGTAAGGCAGCGTCAACATCACTACCTCGAATTGATTTTTGTAATGCCGAAATGACATTATAATGACCATCACCATTTTTATCCGCTGTTATAGCTTTACGTTGTACGGTTTCTTCAATAATAGGTAGTGTAATATGAACTTTGCCATCTGCCATCGGGTTAGTAGATTTCACTGCCAATTCCAGACCATTTAGCGCCGAGCGTAAATCACCATTAGTTGCATAGATCAACTGTTGTTTGGCATCATCATCTAACACAACTGCAAAATCGCCCAGGCCTCGTTCCTTATCCATCAAAGCACGCTCAATGGCAAGGTTCATATCTGCTTCAGATAGTGGTTTCACTTCAAAAATTTGTGTTCGAGAACGAATAGCTGGCAATATTGATAAATACGGATTTTCTGTCGTTGCACCAATTAAGACAATGCGCCCACTTTCTAAATGTGGTAACAAAAAATCCTGCTTGGTCTTATCTAAGCGATGAATTTCATCAAGCAACAGGACAACTGTGCCTGACATTTTTGCTTCTTCAGCAACGATTTGTAAATCTTTTTTGCTATCAGTCGCCGCATTAAGAATGCGAAACGCATATTTTGTAGATCCCGCAATGGCGCTTGCAATACTTGTCTTTCCCGTGCCAGGTGGTCCATATAAAATCATTGACGACAACATTTTTGCAGTCACCATGCGATTAATAATCTTTCCCGCACCGACCAAATGTTGTTGTCCAACAACTTCATCAATCGTCCGTGGGCGCATGCGATAAGCCAATGGCTGTTGCATTATCATCCCTTCCTTTCAGTAACGATTAGAATAATTTTTTATACCAAGGCGTTTTGGCTACTGATTGCTTGTTTTCAGGCTTTCCCATATTGCCTACCAACTGAACAATATCAACCACTTCTTTGTGAACTGCCGTCTTTGCAGCTAAGACAACAACAACATCAGAATTCGCATAAACAGTATCAGATTTTAACGTAAACTTTGTCCGTTGTTTCGCTGCTAATTTAATATACTTATCTAATATTTCGCGATCCATTTGGCCATTCAAATAAAGAACTGCATCGGGGTGAGCTGATAATTGCTTTTCCCAAGCCAACATATAAAGTCCGTCACCCGCAGTTTGGCGTGTTTGCAAGGCATAGATCCGTTCACGAAAATTACCTAAATAGTGGTGTTGTTCATCTGGATTAATTTCAGGCGTACCATACAATCCAGATTTAACGTGTGGATCCATCTCTTGTTTATCCATGAATGTCTCTCCTTTTCTATTAGGTTAATTTTAACATAATGCCTAAATGCCGACAATTTCCTTATTCTTATTATGAAAATAAAAAAACACTTATGACACTAGGCATCGCAACATCATGTACGCGCAACCTATTCATAAGCGTTCTATTTTTAACTCACTAACAATGTCATATCTGCAATAATCATGCCAATCAACCAATGTAGCCTAACCCGTTAAATAAATCATTTTGGATAACGAAGTTAAATGATATGACTAACAAAATAAACTGTGATTGGTATACATAAAATAACAGCAAATACCAGTGCATCCATTAACCAATTAATCGGCATAATAGATAACATCAAAATCACAATTTTGTCTCCAGTTGCACATCAGGGTATTTATTGGCAAACCAACGTTCAGCAAATTGATTTTCAAACAAGAATACTGGATTCTCATGACGATCTCGAACAAGTAAGTTTCGTGATGATGCCATTTGAGGATCTAGTTGTTCTGAATTGATCCAACGCGCAATTTTTGAACCCATTGGCTCTAATGAAACTTCCGTATTGTATTCATTTTCCATTCGGAATTGGAAAACTTCAAACTGCAAGGCACCAACAGCACCAATAATGTAATCACCAGAATCCCATGCCGTATACAATTGAATCGTCCCTTCTTGAACCAATTGCGTGACACCTTTATGGAATGACTTTTGTTTTAACACGTTTTTTGCATGAACACGCATAAATAATTCAGGTGTAAACGTTGGCAATTCTTCAAAAGTGACCTCATGTTTACCGGCATAAATCGTATCGCCAATTTGAAAATTACCAGTGTCATAAATACCGATGATATCCCCTGGGTAGGCCGTTTCAACATTCTCTCGTGTGTCGGCCATAAACTGCGTCACATTTGATAAACGAATTTTCTTTTGAGTACGCTGTAATGTCACATCCATACCACGATCAAATTCACCTGATACAATCCGTAAAAACGCAATTCGATCACGATGGTTAGGATTCATATTCGCTTGGATTTTAAAAACAAAGCCTGTGAATTGCTCATCATCTGGTGAAATAGCCACACCTGTCACCGTATTTTTTGGTGAAGGTGCTGGCGCAAACTGCATATATGTTTGCAAGAAAGTTTCGATGCCAAATCCTTGTAAAGCTGACCCAAAGAAGACGGGGGTCAATTCACCACGCATTACAGCGGTTTCGTCAAATGAATTTCCCGCATCTTGTAACATTTCAATTTCATCGCGTGTTTCTTGCCACAATGAATTCTCTTGAATGACGTTTGGTTCAGCTAAATCAACGCCCGCCTCATTTAATGGCAAAAAGCGTTGTGCACTATTTTCTGGCCGATACACTTCAACATTATTATGATAACGATCAAATAATCCCGCTAAAATCTGACCTGAACCAATAGGCCAATTCATTGGATAAGCATTAATACCCAATGTTGATTCTAATTCATCAACTAAGTCTAATGGTTCACGACCATCACGATCCAACTTATTAAAGAATGTAAAAATAGGAATATGACGTTCGCTGACAATCTCAAATAACTTTTTTGTTTGAGGCTCAATTCCCTTTGCTGAATCGACGACCATGATCACTGAATCAACTGCCATTAATGTTCGATAAGTATCTTCTGAGAAATCCTCATGACCTGGTGTATCCAAAATATTGATGCGCTTACCGTCAAAGTCAAATTGTAAAACTGATGAAGTCACTGAAATACCACGTTTTTGTTCGATTTCCATCCAATCAGACTTCGCAAAATTTCCTTTACGTCCCTTAACCGTGCCAGCTTCACGCACAACTCCCCCAAGCTTTAATAATTGCTCAGTAATTGTTGTTTTACCAGCATCGGGATGAGAAATAATAGCAAATGTACGCCTTGTTTGCGTTGCTTCTTTTAATGATGCCATAATTTATCGCCTTTTTATATTTTTATTTTATATTATTTTTTTTAAACTTAACAATTCAGTATAACGAATATTATAGGTTGTTTCAATAGTTCGCTCGTTGTGATTATCATTCATAAAATTATCATCACAAATAAAAAAAGATTACGTCTTCAGTAATCTTTTTTGCCTATATTATGACGACTATTGTTGACTATTACGACGCTTAATTTCTAGATAGCGTCGATACCACAAGTCAATGTAAGCATCGGAAAACGGTCCCTGTTGATTATTGATCCAATCGACTAAAATCTTCACATGCTCACGCACAATATAATCAACATCCGCCGGATAATGCCAGCGCGCTTTATGTAATTCATATTCATCTGTATCCAACAGACGTTTCTCACCATTTGGAAAAACTTTCACATCCAAATCATAATCGACATACTTCAACGCTTCTTTATCCAACACAAATGGCGACGCAAGGTTACAATAATATGAAACGCCATTTTCCCGAATCATCGCAACAATGTTAAACCAATATTTACGGTGAAAATAAACAATTGCCGGTTCACGTGTCACCCATCGGCGTCCATCATCTTCCGTCACCAATGTATGATCATTTAAACCAATAATCGCATTTTCACTTGTCTTTAACACCATTGTGTCACGCCAAGTCCGATGTAAACTCCCATCATGCTTGTAGCTCTTAATCGTTACAAAGTCGCCCTCACGCGGTAATCGACTATCTTTCATTATTTTGAGCTTTCTGTGAATTTCACCAAATTTTTTCTATTTCATTGTATCACGTGAGCCATTAAAAAACACTGTCAACTTAGTCTTGTTGCTTTAACCAGCGATCAACTAAATCTAAATCATAACCTTTACGATACATAGCGGCTTTGACTTTACTCTTAAACGTCCACCCTTCGTATGAAGAATAACGATTGGCTGCAATAGTTGCATCTCGATCTAATTTTTCCCATTCTAATTCAGCATCAGGCAGATTATTCATGCGATAATCACGAATCGCTTCTTGAATTAATTGGCGATGAAATCCTTGTTGCATTAATTTTTGTTGTGTTTTCTGTTCTGCT
This sequence comes from Weissella sp. ESL1177, assembly GCF_058107185.1. Lineage (NCBI taxonomy): Bacteria > Bacillati > Bacillota > Bacilli > Lactobacillales > Lactobacillaceae > Weissella > Weissella sp. ESL1177. The sequence goes on from NZ_CM176591.1 coordinate 1,252,911, forward strand.
AAAAACGTTGCATAACGCGCATTTTTTTCTAATAAGCTTGACACTCGATTTTCTAAAGCAACTCGCTCATCATCCAACGTATAAGCAATCAAAGCATCTTCAATAACAAATTGATCAATTCCAACTTGTTGTAATTTGTACTTCACACCCTGTGGACCAAATTTACCAGCTGATTTAGCTTGATCAACATATGTTTGAGCATATGTGACATCATCAACAACATGATCATCTTTTAATCGTTGAATGGTCTCTTTAATGACTTGATCATTATAGTCATGTTCTCGTAATTTACGCCGGACTTGTTTTGCTGTGCGCATCTGCCCTGTTGCATAAACTAGCGCTGTTGTATACGCTTTCTGACGAAATTCTGCATTCTGAATATCAACCAAATTATCTTCAGATAAAGTTGCCCCTTTAAACAAGTTATAAGTAATTAAAATTTTTTCATCAACTGCAAATGCATATTCATCATCTAAATAAATATTATAACGACCTGCTCGCCGCTGCCGTGTTACTTTCGTTACGATTGGCATCGTTTGCTCCCATTCATTAGTTGTTAATCATTAATTATTATATGACAAAAAACTGTTAATCTGACCATTTTGTTTGGTAGATTAACAGTCTATCAATGTATACCGAAAAATTGTCTTTAAATCATTGCTTAAGACAATATGATCAGATAAGTACTGAATTTAAATAAACGAAGATGTTCCTGGATTTAATTCAACAATCTTACCCGTTCGTTTATAAATAATCCATTCAGCAATATCCGTCACATAATCTGATGTCCGCTTTAGATAACCTGCAACAACAAGATAGTCTGTTGCTGCTGCAACCTGCTCCGGATCAGCCTTCATTGCACCAATTGACATTTCACGAATTCGTCTAGTAGCATCCGATACACCAGAAGCCACTTCAGAGATACCTTCTGCTGCCACAGCATCATCATTGACATAATAATCCAACACTTGTGAGACCATTTTAGCAACAACTGAACCAGTATTACCAATCGTTTCCTCGATCTTAGCAACCCGTTTGTTACCTTTAACATGAATGGTTGACATTGCAATATTACGTGCATTATCTCCAATACGTTCTAGAACAGAAACAGCCTTCAAAACGGTCATAATTTCACGCAAATCAGTTGTAACCGGTTGGTATAATGCAATCATTTCAAAACTCTTTTTTTCAATAGCAATTTCACGCTGATTAATTGCTTGATCTTGATCAATAATATCTTGTGCAACAACTCGATTATGATCTAAAAATGCTTGGACTGCCTCATCTAACGTTTCAGATACAAGTAGCCCCATTTCTTTAAAAGATGTATCCAAGTCTGCTAATTCATCATCAAAATATTGTCGCATAGCATCATTTCCCTTCTATTTTTTATTCTATAATGCCCCCGATACCAATTAACCAAAACGACCGGAAATATAATCTTGCGTCTCTTGTTGGTCAGGATCCAAGAAAATTTTCTTTGTATGGTTAAATTCAATCAATCGTCCATCCATAAAAAAGGCTGTTTTATCAGATATACGAGAAGCTTGCGCCATGGAATGTGTCACAATGATCATCGTCAATTGATCGCGTAACTGCATCATCGTATTTTCGACTTTACTGGCTGATACAGGATCTAAGGCAGCAGTTGGCTCGTCCAATAGTAAAATTTCTGGATCAGTAGCCAAAGCACGAGCAATTGACACACGTTGCTGTTGTCCTCCTGATAAAGATAATGCTGATTTGTGTAAGTTATCTTTTACTTCATCCCAAATTGCAGCCTGTTTTAACGATCTTTCAACAATTTCATCTAGTTCTGCTTTATTTTTATTACCTGCCGTTCGAACACCAAAAGCAACATTATCATAAATTGAAAAAGGAAATGGATTTGGTTGTTGAAAAACCATCCCAATTTTTTGTCTAAGTATCACGGTATCCGTATTTGGTGCATAAATATCTTGCCCATTGAACATAAAGGTACCATTGACAGTCACAGAGTCAGTTAAATCATGCATACGATTTAAGGCACGTAAATAAGTTGATTTTCCTGAACCAGATGGTCCAATTAAAGCAGTAATATCATTTTGATTGAAGTCTAAGTTGATACCATGCAAAGCTTCCTTTTTACCATAATAAAGATGAACATTTTCAGTCGTTAAAATTTTTTGTGTCATCTGCTAGCTCCCTTTTAACCAAAGTTACCATTGACATAATCAATGGTCATTTGTACCTTTGGACGCGTAAATATCTTTCTTGTTAAATCATATTCTAACACTTCACCTGTATGAAAGAACGCCGTGTAATCTGAAATACGACTAGCTTGTTGCATATTATGAGTGACAATAATAATTGTATAACGGTTTTTTAATTCCATTAATGTGTCTTCTATTTTAGCTGTTGAAATGGGATCCAATGCCGATGCAGGTTCATCTAATAATAAGATATCAGGCTTCATCGCAATTGCTCGAGCAATAACTAGTCGTTGTTGTTGGCCACCCGACAACGATAAAGCTGATTTTTTTAAATCATCCTTTACTTCATCCCATAACGCTGCTTGTTTTAAAGATGTTTCAACAATTTCTGCTAACTGCTTTTTATCATGTTGACCATGCTGTTTCAAAGCAAAAGTGATGTTATCCGCAATGGATTTGGCAAATGGATTTGGTCGTTGAAAAACCATGCCAATATGTCTACGCATTTCATAGACGTCAATATCATGTGAGTTAATATCTAACCCGCGATACATAATTTGACCCTTAACAGTTGCAACGTCATCATTCATTCGATTTAATGATCGTAAGAACGTTGATTTTCCTGAACCAGAAGCACCAATCAATGATGTAATTTTAAAGCGTTCGAACGCTAAATCTGCTTCACTTAAAGCCAAATGATCACCATAATATACTTGTAAATTTTTCGTAGACAAAGCAATTTCATGCTTATTATCGTCCATATGATAAATATGACGATCTGGTTGCTCACCCGTTAAATTTAAAGAGCCTGGTTGTCCTACTGTCATAAATATCGTTCCTCTTTCCTATCTAGTTGCTGTTAAACGCTTGAATAAGATGCCACTTAAGAATCGTGCTAAGAAATTAAACAATAAAACAGCAATAATCAATACTGCTGAAGCGCCTGCTGAAACAGCAGCAGCATCAGGCATAATACCTTCTGAATTAACTTTCCAAATATGAACAGCCAGGGTTTCAGCTGGCCGCATAATATTCAATGGACTCGCTGTATTAAATGGATTCCAATCGCCAAAGTCTAAGGCTGGTGCAGACTGACCCGCCGTGTAAATTAAGGCTGCAGCTTCACCAAAGACACGACCAGCTGATAAAACGACCCCTGTTACAATCGACGGCACGGCAGCAGGTAAAATAATGTGACCAACTGTTTCCCAACGTGATAATCCTAACGCTGCTCCGGCTTCACGTTGTAAATCAGGAATGCTTCGTAATGATTCTTCTACTGATCTTGTTAACAAAGGTAAATTAAAGAATGTTAGTGCAATCGCTCCTGAGAGGATTGAAAAACCTAGTTTGAATTGGACAACAAATAGTAAAAAGCCAAATAAACCAACAACAACAGAAGGTAATGAAGATAAAATCTCAATTGCTGTCCGAATAAGGCGAATTAATTGACTATTTTGATTAGCATATTCATGTAGATAAACGCCTGCACCTAATGCAATTGGAAAAGAAATTATCATCGTAATAATCAACAAATAAAATGAATTAAATAATTGAATACCAATACCACCACCAGCAGTAAATGCCGATGAGGGAGCCGTCAGAAAGTGCCATGATAGGTGTGGCACGCCTTGTACAAGGATATAGCCAACTAATGCTGCCAATATAAGAATAACTAAGCCAGCAATGCCATATAAAATTATGCTCGCAATTTTATCGCTTTGTTTTGGATTCAACATGTTTTACATCGCCCCTTTCTTTGCAATTGCCTTAATAATGATATTAAAGACGAGTGACATTAATAATAGCAGTAACGCCAAGCTCCACAACACATTGTTCTCTAATGAACCCATGACTGTGTTTCCAATACCTTGTGTCAAAATTGATGTTAATGTTGATGCGGGTGACGTTAAATCTTTTGGCATTAATGAAGCGTTACCAATGACCATTTGGACTGCCAATGCTTCACCGAACGCACGCGCCATACCAAAAACAATGGCAGTTAAAATACCTGGTGTGGCTGAACGCAAAATAACTTTATAGATCATCTGCCAACGTGTTGCTCCCAATGCGAGCGCCGATTCACGATAATGACGTGGGACAGATTTTAATGTATCGACCGTCATCGAAGTCACAGTTGGTAAAATCATAACAAATAACACAATCGCACCAGCTAAAATACCAAAACCTGACCCGCCAAAGATTTGACGCATAAAGGGCACAATCATTGACAACCCAATAAAACCATAAACAACTGAAGGAATACCAACTAATAATTCTGTTACGGGACCTAATATTTTTGCACCATGTTTTGGTGAAATTTCTGTCATAAAAACAGCTGTACCAATGGCAAACGGTGTCGCAATGAGGGCGGCGATAAATGTCACCAGAAACGAGCCAATAATCATGGGTAAAGCACCAACCAATGGATGGCCATGGGCATCAGTTTGTCCCGGTGCCCATTTGGTGCCAGTTAAAAAGTCCCATAAATTAACTTTGTTTGTAAAAAACGTTGCTAGTCCTTTTGACGCAACAAACCAAAAGATTGAGACAACCACGACCACGATCAATAGCAGTGCTGAAAAAGTAATCACACGCCCAAATCGATCTTTTTTTGTTGCCTTTGATTTTTTTAATAATGATTCACGGATTGGATCCATGGCTGATACTCCTTAATCTACTTGACGCTTAATTTACCATTTTCATCACGTGTCACTTGCATATCATGAATCGAGATATAACCCAAATGTGGCAGCAGTGTTTTTTGAATGTGAGCTGAATCAATATAAGCTAAAAATGCTTTTACTTTACCAGTTGGCTGTCCTTTTGTATAGATATGTTCATATGACCAAATAGGCCACTTACCAGTGATGACATTATGATTAGTTGCCGCCACACCATCAATCGTTGGCGTAACAACTGATTTATCCAAGTATGCAAAGGCTGCATACGAAATAGCACCTGGTGTTGAACTAACAATCGAACGTACCATCCCCGATGAATCCTGTTCTTGCGCATTTGCCGATTTAGCACCATTTAGCCCCCATTTTTCAAAGGTTGCACGTGTACCAGAACCGGCAACACGATTGACTAAAACAATTGGTACATCAGCGCCGCCAACTTGTTGCCAATTCGTTACTTTTTTCGTGAAAATTGCAATTAATTGTTTTTGAGTTAATTGATCAACATGCGCTTTTTTGTTAATCATTGGAGAAATACCAACAACACCTACTTGATGATCAACTAATTTTTTCGCATTGATACCATCTTTTTCACCAGCAAACATATCTGAATTACCAAGATCAACTGCGCCAGATTGAATTTGTGCTAGTCCAGTACCTGTCCCACCACCTTGCACGTTGACGTAGACACCCAAGTTTTTACTAGCAAAATCTTCACCTGCCGCTTCAACCAATGGCTGTAATGCCGTCGATCCTACTGCCGTAATATTAACGCCACTATTTTTTTGTCGCGTCGTATAACCAAACGTTAACAGGCTGCCAGCAATAATCACGATTGCAGCACTAATCAACCAATTGCGTTTCATTCGTAAACGCCTCCTAAATTTCATTTGCTATGACCATGTCTTTATTATCCCTAAATTTTGTAAATGTGATACCTTTTTTTTGTAAATTTTTTCTTTACAATATTTGACTTGCCCAAACTGTTGTCCAACACTGACGTTGACACTGTATTGAACCACGATCGTTAATGACTATTAATGGTTTACTGGGCTGTACTTCTAAAGCCGTCGTTGTCATTCTGATTTTAACTATTCGATTTGACTGAATCATTTTAAAAGTACGTTGACCAGATAATGGTAGCTGTGGCCAGCCATTAATAATTAACTGTTCTTCATAAAAATAGCCACCAATTAATTGGCGCAAAAATCCCGTCAATACCGCTTGCCAATCACGTTGCCACTTTAAATATGCAAAATCACCTGTGACATCAATAATTGGCGCCCATAGCAACTGTTCAATTTGATCGACACGTTTTACCAAATAAGCTTGATATATTAATCGTCGATAAAACATTGCCCAGCGATATTCGGATTCCCACCGGATTTCAAATCGTTCCCAGAACAACTGCCACAAATATTTTTGTGTCACCTGGTGTTTTCGGAACTGATCTGTTTCTACTATCAGTCTATCACGCCCTGTATAACACACTGATGTCGTCTTTTTAGACATCTGTTGACTGGTGATGTTCTTTAATTCATCAGTAACCATCATCATTAATGTACATCTTGGCTTGGCAGTCAAAATAAGGCGATAACCCAACCATTTGTCAGTTGTGACAGCTCTCAACTGGCAAACTGTTAATTGCACATGCTGATTGAGCAAATAAGTCGTTATTTGACATCCGAATAAATACTCTTCTGTTATTGTCCAAATTGTTTTTTCTGTTGGTACAATTTCTTCATTATTAATCAAAATTTTTTGCAGATACTTTGGCAAAACTGGCACTTGCTTATCTATTATCCCATAACACCGCCGGTCACACCATTGGGTTGTTTGACTGATAGCCAACCACTGATTGGTTTGTCTGATTTGTACTTGCCAATATTTTGCCCACTCATAAGCCCATACCTGCGAAAAGATAGTCCAATAGTGAATGGATAATTCGCTAAACTGATCATCAATGATTTTTATTGTACTGTCTGCTGACAGACCAACCATTTTGATTTGAATTTGCTCATAAATATTGACGGCATCATTTAAAGTTTTCCAACAACCGATCGATTCTTCATTAACAAAAATAGTATCCTGTGTTAATCGTAGTACAAATTGCTTCATGCATCTTTCCTCATCTAATCAAGATAACTTGATTATATAAAGTGATTGCATAAAATAAAACGTCAGCCTGAACTAATTTTTTTAATTAGGCTGACGTTTTATTCATATTAATGATACTTAATTTTCAATTGACCAATCATCCAAAGAATCAACCCAGTGCGTCGGCTGTTGTGCTTCTTTTGCAACGTCAGCCTGTTTTGAAACACCCGAATAGACTAACAATGTATCAATAGTCGCATTGATTCCTGCTTTAATATCAGTCTGATAATTATCACCAACCATTATTGCAGCATCACGTTGGACCTGCAACTTATCTAGTGCGCCATCCATAATAATATGCTCAGGTTTACCAATAACAATTGGTTTTGGTTTAACTGCAGTTGCTAAAAATGCAACTACTGATCCAGCACCAGGTACCATACCTCTTTCTGTGGGTAGATTTGTATCTGGATTTGTTGCCACAAATTTGGCACCTTGCTGAATCGCTAAAGTCCCTTGTAAAATTTTTTCGTAAGTCACCTCACGATCTAAACCAATAGCAACGGCATCAGCCGGTGCTTCAGTAACCAGTTCAAACCCCTTTGCTAATAATGCTTGTTTTAGACCCTCCTCACCGATCATCAAAACACGGTGAATTTGATCAAATTTGGCCAAATAATCAGCCAAAGCCATTCCTGAGGTATAAACTTGGTCTGCTGTCGTTGGAATGTCATGATTATTTGTTAAGTTTTCAGCAACTGCTGCTGCCGTTTTTGTCGAATTATTAGTTACAAATAAATATTTCACCTTATTCTTGGTCAAACGTTCAATAAACCGCCGACCACTTGGAAACCTCTTTGTCCCCTGATAGATAGTACCATCTAAATCAATCAAATATCCATCATAGTGTGCTGCCATCTTAATCCTTATCCTTTACTTTATTTTTCGACCGTTCTCGTACTTGAAAATGACGTCGTTTTTTATTCCCAGTTGTCGCAACGGCATTGGACCGTTTCGTCACATGTTTTTCAGGATGTTGTGCACCAGTCACTTTTTCTTTGATAACTGGTGATTTTTTATGCTTTTTACTATCTTGATGGCTGCTTGTTTGGTTACTATGGTGTTTATTTGTTGATTTTGTATTTTTATTGTGATGTTGACGACGTCTTCTTTTCGATTTTGACCCTTCTTTTTCTTCAACATCGATTACTTCATGTGGTGCTAAATTTTCCAAAACAAAAAAGGGGGCGCCAAAATTTGCTTCTTCATACAAAAAATCTTGTAAGGCTGATATTTGTTGACTCCGGGCAATTCCCTTCGTACCATCCTTATAAAAGCCTTGCAATCGTAACTGATCAGCTGCAATATCACCAACGATATAGTCGTATTTCTCTAAAAAATCACTAAAACGTGCTGCCATTTTTTGCTGATCATAAGCATCACGATAATCCTTCACCAAATGGTAAGGACGATCATTAATAAATATGTCCTCTGGTGTATTACCTGTGGTAATTGCTGTGCTAGCTTGCCGCTCAATGAATTGCGCATCAGCTAGTTCTTTCATTCGTTCTCGCTTCATTTTTTTCTCTCTATCAACTATGGCGCAAATTCTTTACGTAAATAATTTGCAAAATCTTCCCTCAACACGGTGTCATAAGACAATGTATTCTGTCCCATAATTTCCAATGTTGGAAAATAAGGAATAAATAGATAATGATCTAGTCCACCAATCGCGTAATAAGCTTCAAAATCAAGCGGCTTTTCATGAATAAAAACGTCACCATTATCCGATACAGTTAATCCGGCCCAAATCACCTTACCCCATAAATTACCACGAAATCCCATGCCTTTTAAACGATCATTTTGTAAGAATCGATTATTTTTTAAGACTTCATGAACTAACCGCCACAATTCACGACCTTGTAATATCGTACGCATGGGATGAACTGCATGTGGCAATAAGGCATGTAAATCATTTGCAGTCACAACTCCAGCCGGTAGATCATGTAAAAACATCCCCGTTGACAACATCGCAATATCTGTTTCTGTCCGATCCATCAGTGCAGCCAGTCCAAGATCAATTAAACGATGCTCATAATTTAATTCCATATGATAATCAGTTGGTAAATATGCCACCACTTGTTTAGTTAATTGCTCTTCACCACTGGCTTGATAACCATTGATCTCAATATTATCACCATAAACAGCTGGTAAATCATCCGTCACAATTGTACGGGCTTGCATATTGATTAACTTACCATCTTCTATTTGAATATCAATACGACCAATATGATCACCATACCGACCAGCTGCTGCTAATAATGAATTGGCATGCTTTTCTCCATGTTCAAGTAAATGATGGGTATGCGCACCAATAATGATTTGAAGTTCACTATATCGTTCAGCTAAATATCTATCCATTGGTAATCCTAAATGTGATAGTAAGATATTAATGTCTGTCTTGCCCGCAAGTTCAGGCAAAATTTTGGCCAAGGCGGTATCAATTCGCTCAGGCATCCAACCAAGCAACGGATACGTTAATTCAAATGGGGCAGTAAAGCCTAACACACCAATCCGTGTCCCTTTTGGTGTTGTGATAATTCGAAACGGCATCACCCAATCTGGTAGTTCATTTGTTTGCATATCCCGCAAGTTGCCCAATATGACAGGAAAATTAGCATCATCATATAAATGATTCAATTGCTCATGATTGAGTCCTAAACCCTCATTGTTTCCAATAGTGACACCATCATAGCCAATTTCGTTCATTAAACTAACATTCGCTTGACCAAAGGTTGCTTCTGTTAATGGGTGCTGACGATCCATAAAATCACCAATATCAAAAGTTAAGACACTACGACCATCACGCATTAACTGTCGTTTACGTGTTAACAAATGACGACGAATTTTTGGCCATCGTTCCAAATGAGAATGCAAATCATTGGTATGTAGAATTGATATTTGATCTAACATTCGTTTACCTCCGTTTTGCAAAATCATCATGTTTTCGTTGCATGATGATTTCGATTTCCTGTAATAACAAGGGACTACCCCAAGCAGGTTTTTCAGTTGCTTGTAAATAGTCCAAATCAGCACTATCAACACCCACATTGATATTTTCAGGAATGGGTACCATATTATGATGGATATGCCCATGTAAATTGATACTGTTTTGTGATTGGCCCAAAATCAAAGGATAATGTGTTAAAAAGAACTGATGATGATTTGCTTTTACAATTCGGCCAACATCTTCAAACTCAAATTTCAAACGACCATCTTTCATGTTGAAATTATGATTCTGCAAATATTTAAACAACGAACGTGTATCATGATTGCCCTTAATAAACACAATATGACCAGGTAATTGCTGAACAATTTCCAAAACTAGTTCATGAGCATGACGCTCTGGTCGTACGTGATTCATCATGGCAATATCACCTAAATGATATACCGTATCTTGATCAGTTATTCGCTGACGCCAAGCATGAATCAAACCCGCGTGTTCGTCTTTTAAATTATCATATGGACGTGGTGAAAAATGTTGACTCGCTAATAATTTTTCATGATAAAAATGAGTATCTGCTGTAAAGTAATCCATGATCAGCCTCTTTTCTTAACGTAATCGGCCACCTGCATAACTGTTTAACCATTGCACAAATTGATCATAATTATCAGGATAACAGTTATAACCAATAATTTTATGGAATTTGTCTTCATCTGACCATTTGGTTTCTAAGCCCCATTCCTTTACCGTACCAGGTCGCTGTTCCTGATATGATGCTTTCCAATCAGCTGTTAATAACATTAATTGTCGTTCAATACTAGGCCACTGAAAAGTAATGTTTTGCCAAACTGATGAAAACTGACGTAAATTTTTATCAGTTAAAATTTTTAAATGGTTATCTTGTGAAAAATCAAAATTTTCATCTGTGATATCCATAATTGTGGTCGACAAATTTGCTGGCGCATTAATATAAAATGCATGATCAGCAACCTTCTTCATATAAATATAATCAAACCCCGTTGCTAAATTACCTTGATAAAATGTTAAATATTCTAATGCCATATTATTTATCAATCACAATCAAATCGGTTGTGATCCCTTCAGTTAAATTCTCAAAACCAGTTGGCGTTACAATGACATCATCTTCAATTCGGACACCACCTTTGTCAGTTAAATAAATGCCTGGTTCAATCGTCAAAATCATACCTGTTTTAACTTGATCCTCTGCAGGTGCATGGCTAGAAAGAATTGGACCTTCATGAATGTCTAACCCAATGCCGTGACCAGTTGAGTGAGTATAGTCCTCGCCATAACCCGCATTAGTAATAATGTCTCGTGCAACTTTATCTAACTGACTAACCGCAACGCCATCTTTAATGGCTGCAATAGTTGCTCGTTGTGCATGTTGTGTAATATCATAAATTTTTTGGAGTTCTTCACTTAATTTACCGAAGGCAATGGTCCTTGTAATGTCTGAGGTATAGCCATCAACGTAGTAACCAAAATCAATCGTTACTAACTCACCTGCTTGAATAGGCTTATCAGAATAAGTACCATGCGGTAATGCGCCAAGATAGCCTGATGCAACAATCGTATCAAACGATGGTTTGTCAGCGCCATGTTCCTTCATTTTACGGTCTAATAAATTGGCAACCTCACGTTCAGTCATCCCAATGTGTAACTCAGATAATAAATCATTAAAGCCATCCACTGCCACTTTGGCTGAATGCCGTAGCTTATCTAACTCATGATCGTCTTTAATTTCACGAATAGCTTCAATTAAGTCAGGCACAGGTGCAATGTCTGTCCCAACAAAATTTTCATCAATATAATCAAAATCACGAAAAGCTAATGTGTCTTCAAAACCTAATTTTTCGATATTAAAACGACGAGCTGCCGCCATCGCAACACCCCAATAATTTCGGGTAATCAATAACGTCACACCATCTGGTAATTGATCACGATAAGCATCTTCATAACGTGCGTCTGTAATCAAAGCTGCTTGATCGGTGCCAATCAAGACAAGACCATCACCAGTACCGCCAGTAAAGCCAGTCAAATACTGCATATTGGTGCCATTCGCAACCAACAGACCATCAATTTTTAGGGGTGCAAATACTTGCCGCACATTTTCAATTCTCGTTGTCATATTAGCCCTCATTTCTATATTATCTTCATTATATCAAATTGTAACACTTGCTTATTCATAAACCATTGGCTCATGTACCAAAGTATTTCTAATAACCTGCCAATTTAGTGACACGCCAATGCCATATCCTTGTGGTACCAGTAATTTACCCCGATTAACAATTGGTAAATGTTGGCCAATATCTGCAACAAAATAGTGATCAAATTGCGCACTATCAGCAGGCACGATATTGGCACCTGGTAGACTCGCTAAAGCCAAATCAACAGCACGTCCCAACCCAGTCCCAAGCATGCCACCAATCCACGGATACAATTGTGCTGCTTGACATTCTTTGATTGCTTGTTGGGCATTGCTAATACCACCAATTTTACTCTGCTTGATTGTCAGTGCTAACGTTGTGCGATGACGAATGGCACGTTGCACATCTGCTAGATCGTTTAATGACTCATCTAGGCTTAATTTTAATTGTTGAAGTGTCTGTTGTGCCTGATAGTGAACTTGCCAAGCATCGGCAGCAAATGGTTGCTCAATCAACGCAAGCCCAGCTTGATCCAATCGCTGCAATTGCTCGATATTTTGTGTTGACCATGAAGCATTTGCATCCACGGAAAACATTTGTTCTGGAAACTGTTGGATCAACTGGATCACTGCTGTTAGATCAGTTTCAGCAGTGATTTTAATTTTGATTCGCCGATAACCGGCCGCGACTGCTGCTGTGACAGATTGAATGGTTTGTTGCCAACTTGGTTGGATGCCAATCGCTGTACTGACTGCCACTGTCGCTTGTTGACCACCTAATAACTGCTGCAAACTTTGCTGTGTCTGTTGACCATAAGCATCCCAAAAAGCCATTTCAATAGCTGCTTTTGCAAAAGATAATGTCGTTTGCTTGCTTAACCAACGGGCAACATCTTCTGGTGCCTGAAAAACTTTGCCAACCAATTTTTGGGCTAGTTGACGTACCATCTGTAATGATTGTGCTTGGGTTTCTGGTGCATATTGATTGTCAGCAAATGATTGTATTTCACCATAACCTACAATATCATTAGTTAATTGAATTGCAACCAAGGTTATTGGTCGATTTAACGTTGTCCCATGTGCCGTTTTAAATGGTTGTTTCATCGTTAAACCTAGTGGATAAATGGTCACTCGCTTGACTTGCATTGATGCACACCTCCGAATACTTAACATTAACTATTTATTTGATTTAAAATACTGGTTACCGATTGCGGTTGTTCAAAATGAACGTTATGACCTGCCTGACTCACTGATTGCCACACGACATTTGATAACAGTGCAGCCATTTTCTCATTAATACGCGTAAATTTTTGATCGTTTTCGCCTGTAATTAATGTCACTGGTATTTGAATTGACTGTAATTGTGGCCAGAAATTAGGCATTGCTCCTGTTCCAAAATACCTCAGTGAATTCGCGACATTCACCGCGTTTTGATGAACACGTTGATGATGCATAAATTGTCGCTGTGTTTCTGATAACATCTGCTGACTTTGAAATAAAGGTAATTGTTCCCATTCAGTGACAAAGGCTGTCATGCCTACTTGCTGAACATAATCTGCTTTCTTTGTATCTGCAATCACCCTTTTTTGACGTAAGGGTTGCGTTGTTAAGCCAGCGGTACCACTTTCTAGCACTAAATATTGGACACGCTCTGGACAATAAATAGCGAAAGCTAAAGCAAGACGTGCGCCCATTGAATAACCGACTAAATTAACGTGGACGATATCAAGTTGCTCTAAAAGATAACGTATACTCATCACTTGTTGATACACGTCAAACTGCTGCGGTTGGCTCACAGTAGGTGCGTTTACCCCAAAACCTAATAAATTTAAATATATCCGTGTTCCTGTTGGTTGGATTGACTGATAATCCGCCTTACTACCCATAAAGCCATGGCAGAATAACCAGATTGGTTGACCAGTCCCTAAAATATCCATTTCAAATGGATAGTCATTAATTGTTATCACTTTTTTCATGAAAATGCCTCAGTAATCGCTGTCGTTAGTGCTTGATGAGCGACTACATTTTGTTCACGATCTGTAACAACTTCAATAATGCGCAGGCGCGTAGCTGGTTTATGAATTAATTCACCTAATCGTTCTAAGCTATCAACTAGTTTATATTCAGCATCATATAAATGTGCCACTCGTTCAACGACAATTGGTAGGGGTGTGCCAAACATTGGTTCAAAATACGCTTTTGCTTGCGCTTGTGGCAAAAACGAAAAGATACCCCCACCTTGGTTGTTAATAACAACAATCGTCATGGGAACATGGGCCTGATGGCTTAACATTAAGCCATTCATATCGTGAAACAATGTTAAATCTCCCGTAAGTAATGTTGTTGGTTGACCGGACATGGCCATACCGAATGCTGATGACACTGTCCCGTCAATACCATTAGCACCTCGATTAGCTGCAATTTGAACGGCATGTTGTGGCACAAAATAATTATCCATGTCCCGAATAGGCATTGAATTCGCAATAAATAATTGTGCATTCTCAGGCAAGTTAGCTAATGCTAATGGTAGTTGATACTCCGTCATCGTTGGTTGTTCTTTTGCAACTAACGCCATTAACTGTTGTGATAAATGTTGCCACTGGTTTAAGAAAGTGGCATCTTTGACACCTGGCTCTGCTAATAAATCAGCAACCACTGCATCAACATCTGCAAGCAGCGTTGTATGTGCATGGCGTCCATGATCATGTCCTGCGTGTTCTTGCCCAACTTGAATAACTGGAATTGCTTGGTCTTTTAACCACGCAACTACCTTCGCAGACACTGGTGTTCCACCAAAACGTAACACAATTTCTGGTACGAAATCATGATTGATCACACCAGCTGCTAACAAACTATCGATACCATTGATTGCAAACTCACTTGGTCGGAAATTGCTGAGAACGTCCGCCAACACTGGTAGTTGATAATGCGCAGCTAATTGTTGCAGCTTTTCAATATCCCAGCCAACTTCATCTGGCCCTAACAAAATCATTGCTTTACGTTTACGTAATAATGAGGCAATTGCTTGAATATTTTGCCAGCTCGCTTGTCGCTGACCAACTAAAATTCTTTGCGGTGTTACTGTTGGCCATGAAATACCTAACTCTGGCATTAGGGGTTTCCGCAAGGGTAGATTAATTTGTACTGGTCCCATTGGTTGAGTCGTTGCAAGACCAACTAATTCTTGTACATGATAGTCAATGTATGCCGTCACATCCTCATGATCATCTTGCATGGCAATCGCTGTAAATGATTTTGTATGCACACCATATAAATTATTTTGATGAACTGTTTGTGGGGCACCAACATCTTGCAACTCTTCTGGGCGATCAGTTGTTAATGCAATTAAAGGAATATGCGATAAACTAGCTTCCATGATGGCTGGTAAATAATTACCAGTTGCTGTCCCTGAGGTTGCTAATAAAGCGACTGGTTGATGCGTCGTTTTTGCAATGCCTAACGCAAAAAAAGCAGCCGAACGTTCGTCAACATCAACTGTGACACGTACATCCTCACGAATTTGTTGCATTTCTGCCAATAATAAAGCAACGGGCGTTGTTCTAGAACCTGGTGAAACCACAAAATCATGAACGCCTTGTAACACTAGAGCCATTAATAAATGTTTGAGATTGTTTGTCAAATTATCGGTCATTGTTTGACTGCTCCTTTAATAATTTCATCATTGGTAATAATTTTAAGTCTGTTTCTTGATATTCCATTTTTGCATCAGACTCCGCTAAAATACCTGCTCCTGCAAATAAAGTTGCTAACTGGTCGCGGTACCACATTGATCTAATGCCAACAATAAATTCACCATCACCATTCGGTAGAATCATACCAACTGGTCCACTAAACAAGCCACGTGGCTTGTTTTCAATTTGTTTAATTGTGGTAAGCGCCCATGCTTGCGGCTTACCACCCAGTGCTGGTGTTGGATGTAACTGTTCCGCAAGATTTAATACATTAACATTTGAAGTTAAATCCCCTGTAATTGGTGTATACAAATGTTGTACTTGCGGATTTTTCATAATTTGTGGCTCTGTTGGCATCTTTAAATGATGAACATTTGCAGCCTGCAAACGTTCTTTGATCGTTGTCACAACTGTCTGATGTTCAAGGCGATTCTTTTGATCATGCCATAATGCATCTGATAATGTTTGATCTGTGACAGCATCTGAACCACGCTTAATTGTCCCAGCAACTGCTGCTGTTGCTAATTTACCGTTAGTAACCTTTACCAGACGTTCTGGCGTTGCTGAGACAAAGAGTTCCCCAGCGTGTTTCAAAACAAAATGATAACTATGTGGTTGTGTTGCTTGTAGACTTTTTAACAAAGTGAGTTCATTTAATGGCGCAGATAAATTAATCTGTCGTTGACGTCCTAATACGACTTTTTCATGTCGTTGATTTTCACGCATATCATCGATTGCACTTTGAATTCTAATTGTCCAATCCGTTTCATCCTGCACGGTCTTAATCATTGATGTCCCAGCGAAATTTTGACGAACAAAATCAATTGGTTGCCCAATCATTTTCCGGTGATTCACATCATAAACAACGGCTGGTTGTATGAAATAACCATTCATTAATTGTGTGTCCGGCATTAATTGGCCATCAAATGCCATGCCACCAAAAATTGGTATATTTTCTACTGCTTGTCGCTGTAATAACCATTTTTGAACCTCTTGAAACGTTCCTCCCATTAGCTCAGCCTGTTTACCATAAGCATAATATTTCGTTTGCCCATCAGCTGTTGCAAAATAGACAGCATCATTAGCTAATGCAAAAGCACGTTGTAAGTCTTCTTCATGCCAGGAATTCATCTTTGTCCTCCATCTCAATTTTAAATTGTCTCACTATTGAAACGATTTTCTCATTTAAAATCTGTAATTTGTTACCTTTTGAACAATCTTTAGCGTATACTGAAAGATACAGGTTAAACAGTGGTGTCATACCCCAACTGTTTGCCTGTATCCAAAGCATAGAAGACTAAGAATGGATTTTTCTTAGTCTTTTTTACTTAGTTCTAATAATCGTGTTCGCAAAGCATCATCGGCTGCTGTTAAATATAAGCCTTTCACACCACGTGTTAGTAAAACGTTCAAAACATGAAACATCAAATCTTGCTGCATTTGTTGCAAATCGTCCTGATTTGTCACTCGAGGCGTTTTCTTATATATTTCACGATGTGTTACTTTCGTTGTATCAATAAATAAACAATCATGTTTCTTATCGTATCGAAATGGCGGTCCCAAAATGACACCCGCATAATTTAAATCAAATCCTTGAATCGTATAAATAGATCCTACTTCGTTAATTGAATTTGGTCTTTCTGCCCAGGGTGTCTTTTGGACGTCATATTCATCCCAAGGTAAATCAAAATCATCCAAATAAACATGATGTTCAGTTGGTGTACGCCGTTCAAAACCTGTTGTTGCTAACATGCGTGACAAACCTGCTGTCGCCTGCCGTTCTTTGATTTTTTCATACATATCTGCTGCACGACTATACACTTTTAATTCATAATTACCAGTGTCCACTGGTAATGGTAACAATTTTCCCATCGACAGTGCCTGAATCCAATTTTGTACACTCAGTGGTGCTTGCATGCGATACTGCATCGCTAATGTAAATGTTTGATGTTCATATGGTGCTAAACATTGTGCCAGTAATGATCGATCCCAATACATTTTACTTTGCATCACTTGTTGAAAATCAAAAACAACAATCACAACTTTCGCAATTTTAATTAATTCACTTAATTGATTATCTTGTTTAAAGCGAATATAGGGTTCTGGTTTTGATAACAATAAATGTCCTTCATCCACCACAATAACATCATAGTATTCATGATTTTTGTGTGCCTGATTAATTAAAGTCGTTGGTCGAACATAATCACCCTTTTTCAAACTTGGTATCGTTTGTGATAACTCTTGATAAACCTTCAATAATTCGGGATGATTCACAGTAAACTTATTTTTCAAACCATAATATGGGCTTACAGGATCCTTTGTACCAGCCTGTAATTTTTCAAATAATTTTGTTAATATTACACTTTTACCAGTCCCAGCAACTCCTTCAAGTACCGCCACACTGGCAGTCGCTTTTGGCAATTGTCGTTGTACATAATTCTCAATTGCCGTTAATTGTTGTCTTTGATCAGCTGTTAATTGATCAACATTAAATTTTTCAATCGCAGAATTTTTCATAATTCTAGTATACAATATGCACACCATGTTGAATCGTCGTTTTTACAAAACATATTTGACATAAAACATAAAAAAATCGAAAATTGTTGTACAATTTATCAACAATTTTCGATAATCTTTTTTCAATCATATTAAGTTAGATTGGGAAACCACTTGCTAGATACAATCCAAATAAACCAAGCAAAAGAATCAATACAATGATGATGATGCCAAGATTCCTGTTTAACCGTTGTTTATTTTTCTTAGCAAATGCCATTTCAATTATACCAATCAACAATATAGCCAACACAATTTTAATAATTGTTAGTATTGGTCGTTCTTGGTATGCATAATGAAATAGGCCAATACCAGTTACAATTGCGACAATATACGACAGACGAGCAATCATCATGCTAATCATACGCACTTTTTTATTTGAATTAAAAATTGCCAAAGATGCCACAATAATTAATACTAGCCAAGTCACGAGATGAGCCCATAAATTAACCATCTATTTTCCCTCCAGCAGAAATATTACTTCTATCTTACCTCATTTATTTCGCTACTGGTTAATTTTAAATAAAATAGCTTTAATTAGCTTGTCGAGATTAATTAATTTTTTATTTTTGTTTAATTAGTCACACTTGCTGAGACAGTACAATTCTGCAATGTCAGACCGTTAATTATGACAACACCTGTACATCATATTACTTTTCAACAATCTGCCAAGTTTGTGGTACATGAGCAACAGCCTTTTCTTCCACGAGTCTATCTTCATTTTTAAACTTAAATAACCACGCAGTAAAATCGGATGAATATTGCCATTTTGTTGTTTTGATTAATACTGTTGCTTGCGTATCAGACGACTTTTTAAAAGTTGCTGATTTTTTCAAACTATTGATCATATCATCTTTGTTAGGTGCAAAATGGGCAGTAGCTTGTTTAGCATTTGCTGAATCTTTATAGATAAGAACATAATGATGATTTTCAATTTTTTTAACAATCAATATATTCACGGGCAAATTTTGAGGGGCTGCTGAATAAATCTGCTTTGTGTTTGTATTTGTCAATTTCTTCATACCAAAGTGATTAGACATATTAGCCGATAAGGCCACCACTGATCCGATTAATAATATGGCAAATATGCCACCCAATCCGTAACGAATGACCTTTTTTTTAATTAATAACAAACTGACAACAGTTAATACCATTAAAATAACAATTATCCAAAGAATCATGTTTATGCCTCCTTTTTATTTTGCATAAAGAAAACAAAGATCAATCCCAAAATAGCAAAACCTAAACTAATAATAAATGCCCATTGAAAACCATCTAAGGATGCATCTAACACCCGTTTTGCATATTTTAAAGGTGCTGTTTGCTTCAATGCGTTACTTGGTGTGTTGTTATTAATCACATTTTGAACAATTGACGTCATTAATGCGACGACAACTGAGCTAGAAACTTGTCGTAACGTATTATTTGCTGCTGTTGCATCTGCAGCTCGCTCATCAGGTAGTGCATCCATAGCAGCCGTTGTTAACGGCATCATTAACAAAGCAATACCAACCATCCGCAAAGCATACAAAACAGTGATAATCACAGTTGGCGTTTGTTCAGTTAAGAATATAAATGGTAAGGTTCCTAAAAACAAAATAAAGAAACCAACAAATGATAGTCGCTTAATACCTGCACGATTATATAAAACACCGGCGATGGGACTAACAAATCCCATAAATAAGGCTCCCCACAATAGTGTCAATCCCGAATCTAATGGTGATAAACCGCGCACATTTTGTAAGTATGTAGGCAACATCATTTCAACACCATACATTGCCATTGTTACGAGTAACAGGCCAATCGTTGGGATTGTAAAATCCTTCTTTAAAAAGACACGAATATCTAGAAACGGTACAGGTAATTTTAACTGTCGCCAGCCAAAAATTAACAAAATAATGATTCCTATGATGATTGGTAAAATAACTTGGCTTAAGTCACCCCAACCTTCTGAACTAACATTCGTAAAACCCCAGAGGAATAA
This sequence comes from Weissella sp. ESL1177, assembly GCF_058107185.1. Taxonomy (NCBI): domain Bacteria; kingdom Bacillati; phylum Bacillota; class Bacilli; order Lactobacillales; family Lactobacillaceae; genus Weissella; species Weissella sp. ESL1177. The sequence goes on from NZ_CM176591.1 coordinate 1,273,281, forward strand.
GCCAAAACCAATTGTCGATGTCAAAATAGAAATCAAATCCAATTTTACTGATCTATTTTTCAAAACATCACGAATAAAGAACGGCGATAATATTGTGGCAATAATAATTAAGATTAATGGCAGAATAAAAATTGATTGCCAATTATTAGAAATGGTCAATCCAAAAATTGTGTGATCCTTATTTAGGATTAAACCAGTTAGTGTTGGTCCAAATGCAGGTGCCATTCCAACCACTAACCCCATTAATCCCATTGCGACACCACGCTCTTTAGGTTCATACATATTCACAATGACAACTTGTAACAATGGCAACATCACACCTACTGCAATTGCTGCCACAATTCGACCTGCAACAAATAGCCACCAATAATCTGCGTCTTCGGGTGTTAACATACTCATTAATACCCCAATCGTTAACAAACTATATGATATAACGTGTAAATATTTTGTTGAAAATCGATTTGCTAAATAAGCAGACAAGGGCACCATCATGCCATTCATAAGCAAAAACCATGTTGTTGCTTGCTGTGCCGTTGCCAAATTAATATCAAATGCCTGCATTAACGTGGGTAATGCCGTTCCTAACGATGTTTGCATTAACCCACCAGACATTGCTGCAATCATCATCACAATCAACACAACTGTTCGATTATAGCGATTACCATGCTGATCTACTTTCATTTCTTCTCTCCTCAGTTCATTAATCTGTTGATACATAATGTCTCAGTCAACATTTTACATACTAACATTGAATCAATCGTGATACAATATGTATCAGTGAAACAAGAAGCGTCGTATTGTATCAGAGAGGAATGCCATGAACCATAGTCAACAAGAAAATTTACGTGTTAAAAATCAAATAGTTGATGGATTATTTGATTTATTACAAGTAAAATCTTTTTCTAGCATCAAAGTAACCGAATTAATCAAAACTGCACATGTCGCTAGAGCAAGTTATTATCGTAATTTTAGTAATATCGAAGACATTCTGATTTATTATTTCCAACGACTACAAAATAATCGTCAATACCCACCCAAAGGTAATCCATTGTTAAATAAACAAAATGATTTGCCTGGCGTTCAGGAAAGTTTTGAACTCATTTATAATGAAAAAAATCATATTAAACTGCTACTTAAAAATGGTCTTTCAGATTATTTTTATCAATTACTTTCCGATCAAATCATTACAACAATTGGTGATATGCCAGCCAATTCGATTGAGCGATATCGCCTATATGTAATAATTGGTGCCATATTTAGCATCATTTCCGAATGGATTCTTTCTGGTACAAAAGAATCACCTAAACAAATGGCTGAAATCACTTTGCACTACCTCAGTACAGGTGTTTTATAAGCGTAAAAAAATCAGGGCCTTACGAAGATTTTTCGTAAGACCCTGATTAATTAATTAACTATACAACAAATTTTATTAATGACTATCTCATAATCAAAACAGGAATTGGCGAATATTTCGCCATATAAGCTGCTTGACTACCAAAATGACGTGCAACACCTTTCTTATCAAACGAACCAATAATCAACAAATCTGGTTGTATTTGTGGCATAACATCATGAACGATCGTTTTACCAGGATCGCCTTCACCAATGACCGTTTCTACTTGCTGAACACCGGCATCTTCCGCAATTTGTTTGTATTTAAGCAAATGTTCTTCAAGATCTTTTCTTTCACCATGAATGTAATCATCATCTAAAGCTTGATACACATTCATCGTATCCTCTTCAAGAACAGACACAATAAATAATTTTGCATCAATTGACTTCGCATATGAAATTGCATATTGAAATGCTAATTGTGCGTCCTGTGAATCGTCTGTTCCCACCAATACCTTTTTAAAAGTTCTATTAACAGCATCATCTATCATTCATTATTCCCCTCTTTATTAATTATCATTAACTGCTTGTTGTGCTTCTGCCAAGCGCTTATCACCACGATAAATATCGTAAATCGTCCAAATCAGTAAAATAACAATTAATCCAATTAAAATATAAGCAATTGTATTTGCCAAATTTGTTTGGGCAACAGTTGGATTGTCACCAAAGAAGCCTGCGATAGAATCTGGCAACCCCTTCATATTTAAGAAGATCAATCCAAGAACAGAAATCCACCCTAAAATCTTGACCCATAATCTATTTTTAAAACGATCACCCATTTCAGTTTTACTATTTGTCAACATCAATAATGGAATCATGGAAAATGGTAGGGCAAAAGCTAGGAAGACTTGCGAATTATTCATCAAGTTATTTATGGCCACATGTTGTTTAATTTCACTCTCACCACTTGTTGTCACAACAGCAATTAGCACTGGAATAACGGAGATTAAACGTGTCACTAGTCGTCGAGCCCAAAGGGGCATCTTCATATGTACGAATCCTTCCATAACAACTTGTCCCGTTAAAGTTCCAGTAATCGTAGAATTTTGTCCTGAAGCAAGTAAGGCAACCGCAAATAATGCTGACAAGATACCTGACTTGGCAACATGAATTAAAATACCATTACTCAAAGTTGATGTATTTGATAAAGCATCATATAAACCAAAGAATGAAGGATCCTGAACTGAACCAGACTTAAAGACGGCCACACCCATGATCAAAAGCAATGAATTAACCACAAAGGCTAATGATAATTGAATATTTGAATCCCATGTAGAAAATTTAACAGTTCGTGCTAAATCTTGTTCATCGTTATGATCGACTTTACGTGTCTGTGAAATAGCAGAATGTAAGTATAAATTATGTGGCATCACAGTTGCACCAATAATTCCTAACGCTCCTGTAATTGGGGTCATACCAGCAACTTCTGGTGATGACGAAAATGTCTGTCCAGTAGGTATCAATCCCTTAAACACTGCACCCCATGATGGATTAGATAAAGCGACTTGATAAATAAATACCCCTAATATCACTAAAATTAAGCAAACAACGATTGCTTCAATTTTTCTGAACCCAATTTTAGTTAACAGTAGTAACAATAGGACGTCAAATACCGTTAAGAAAACAGCTAAGACTAGCGGAATATTGAATAACAAATAAAGTGCTATCGCGCCACCAATAACCTCGGCAATATCAGTAGCCATAATTGCTAGCTCAGTCATTATCCATAAAATAAAACCAAGCGTTTTCCCTGTGCGCGCCCGAGTTGCTTGCGCTAAATCCATCTGACTTACAATGCCCAGTTTAGCTGCCATATATTGTAGCAACATTGCAATTAAACTCGACATTAGAATGATAGACATTAGTAGATACGAGAAGTTTTGCCCACCCGTAATCGAAGTTGACCAATTTCCGGGATCCATGTATCCGACCGCCACCAAAGCGCCAGGTCCTGAATACATAAATAGTGTCTTAAGGAAGCCTCTACCCTTAGGCACTTCAACAGTACCATTAATTTCCTCTAGAGAGGGACCATTTGCGTACTGTATCAAATGGTGCTTTTTTTCAATAGCTGGCTCTTGCATATTCATTAAATTACCACCTTTCTTTTAAGCCATTTTTTATTGTACACCTTTTTATTCATTGTGGCTAAAAAAGTTTTTTATTATAATCAACACTTCATTTTTTATAAGTGATTTTTAACTTAGCACTGGGCTAATTATGATATGAACTTCAGTGCACAATATTATAAATGATTATTAAGATAGGTTATTCAAAATTAATCACACATTCTCTCTCGTATCGTTTACGGCATATAAAAAGCAACGCAACTGATTTAAAAGTTGCGTTGCTTAATCTAATCGCTATTTATTTTATTTCTGTGATAATCATGGTGCACTGACTGTAAATTGATGATCTTTCAACACAATTTGAACATCTGCTTCTTTAGCAACTTCACGATCATGTGTGATTAAAATAACTGTTTTACCATACTTATGTGCTAATTCTTTAAATAACGTCACAATTAACTCGGAATTTTCATGGTCTAAATTACCAGTTGCTTCATCAGCAGCAACAATTGGCGCATCAACTAGTAAAGCGCGAACAATGGCAACACGTTGTTGTTCGCCGCCAGACAGCTTCTGCACATTTTTCAAAGCTTTTTCTTCATTAATGCCGACCTTCGCTAATTGCTCTAAAATATATTGACGATCACCTTTATGTGAAGAATTAGTCACTGCTAATGCTGTTTCAATGTTTTGATATGCTGTCATTGATGTTAACAAGTTATATGATTGAAAAATAGTCGCCACATAACGTTGACGATACTTCGTTAACCCAATTTTATTAATTGATTCACCATCAATCGCAATTTCTCCTGCTCGCGGAGAATCCAACCCAGCTAAAAAAGACAAGATTGTCGTTTTTCCCGAACCAGATTCACCGACAATGGCATAAAACTGGCCAGCTTCAAATTCAAGATTAACATCACGATATAGCATATTTGATTCATCCGTATACCAATGTGTTAGATTTTTAATTGTTAATGTCATATATTTTCTCCGTTCTTGCACTAATCAGCTTGCAAAATTTGTTTTGGTTTCATCCGTAGAATAGTAAATCCCGCACCGCTAACCGATAGCAACGCAATCAATATGGCCATACCACCTAATTCAGCAACAGATGCAGGCGTTAAGACCGTGTTAATCGTTGCTGATTTTGCGGTTGTTTGTGTCATACGACCATTATGCATATCACCACCAGTAGGTGCACCACTGCCTTGACCGCCGGACTTATTCATCCGACCGCCTGGTGCTCCCTGACCCATCGCAGATTGTTGTGAATTTTGTTGTTGTTGCACTAGCTTATCCGAAATCGATCCTGAAACGGCTGTTCCTGCTGCAGTTGCAATACCAAGTGCGACAACTAACACGATTAATAATTCAGTAAATAATTGTGCAATGACCTTGCCTTTTGTTTCACCAAGAGAGACTAAAATACCAATTTCGCGACGACGTTCACGCGTCATCAACAAAATAATTAGACCAAGAATTAAGATACCAGCAATAGCAACTACCCAAACAATCTTTGAAGCAAAACTAGCAACGCCTTTCATTTGTTTTGCGACAGCTTTATATGATGAAGCATCACTTGTTAATGTCATATTTGAATCATTCAAAATTTTCTTAGCAGTCGCTATAAATGCTTTTGTCTTGGAAGAATCCGCCATTGTATAAGTGACATTTGACACTTTACCTTCAGTACCAGCTAACTGATTTGATAACGTATATGAGGCATAAATTGTATTTGAGGGATCTTGCTGTGAAAAGCCATCTGTCGTCGTTGTCGCTTTATAAATACCAACAATTTTCATTGTTGTTTTCTTTGATGAATTAGAAACAGCCGCAACCTTAATATTGTCACCCACTTTTAGTTTGTTAGATGATGCCAATTCAGATTCGATAACAATATTGTTAGTCCCTTCATCAGTAGCTTTAATGCCACGCCCACTAACAATTTTTGCAGTACCATCTGAAAAATTAGATGATCCATTTGTGGTACTAACACCGTTGATTTGAATGTTACCTATACTTGAAGAACTACCAAAACTGCCACCACCAAAACCTTTCTTATTTGATAATGACGTTGTCGAAACTGTATTAAAACCACTTGCATTAACAGATGTACTTGTTGAAATATTATAAGACGCAACATTAGACAATGATGCAATTTTTTTAACTTTTGTAACTGTCGTTGTCACTTGCGTCATTGCCGGCTTTTTTGTATTCGAAGATGATGATGCCATCTGTTGTTGCATTTTTTTCATCATCTTTTCACGATTTTGTGACAAAGAGACTGTTGATCCAATCGTATTTGTTGCTGTTTTAGCTGATGTTAACGCAGCGTTTTGAATAATCAACCCAGCCATCACAAACATTAAGATGATACTGGCAGTAATTATCAAAAGAATGGTGCGACCTTTTCGAGCCCACAGGGTAATCCCTGCCCGTTTAACAAAGTTCATAATATATTGTTCCTCACTTCACGAATAATTTCTACATTGCGAATATTTATATTCTATGTATACGAACTTTCATAGAGGTTAAATAAGGCTCAAATGAAACTTAAGTTAGCAACATCATATATTGGATGAAATTGTTATATTTATCAAATAAAGTTAATTTTTTTGATTAGTTTTAAATTATTATTGATACTTTGCACTTTTAATGATTATAATTATTTAGCCGATATAACACATTAACTTAGCCCCTATTTTATAGGATCATGAATGGAGGAACATATGTCAGAACAATTACCTGTAAATTTTCGCGATATTGGTGGTATCTCAGTTAATGATCATCACTTGGTACCAGGTATATTTTATCGTAGCGGCCAATTACTAAATTTATCATCTGAAACTGTTCATTTTTTAACCAATCAATGTGGTATCCGCAAGGTGTACGATTTCAGAAGTAAAAATGAAGTTACTCGCATGCCGGATACAACGTTACCACTTGTAACAATCGAAAATTTAGATATTTTACAATCAGCTTCTCAAAATCTCGCAAATATGAATAATATCACTGATGGTAACATTGATGTCCGTCTTGGTATGTTAAAAACCTATGAAGAATTAGTCATGACACCCTCTGCACAAGAAAACTATCGCCTTTTCTTTGAAGATATTATTGCTAACAAACAACCGATATTATTTCACTGTTTTGCTGGTAAAGATCGAACAGGTTTTGCGGCTGCAATTATTTTAAAAATTGCCGGTGCCACTGAACAACAAATCATGACAGATTATTTAAAGACAAACAAATTACGTCACGCAGCCAATGAAGCTATTTTGAAGCGCGTCAGTCATGATAAGAGGGATGCGTTGGCTGTTGCTTTAAACGTTGACAGTGATTATCTAACGCATGCTAAAGAAACGATTATTAAAAACTATGGTAGCTTTAATCATTATCTACAAGAAGGAATTGGTTTGCCAAATGACTACGTCACTGAATTCCGTCGGCTTTATGTAAATTAATTTAATAATGACTATATCATTATTAAATGCGGGTTGGACAGCAGTCGTTGTAACCAGCTAAAAGGGCGTCAATCTACCTATCAATTTGATTGGTAGATTGACGCCCTTTAAACGTCTTTTGTCGCACTCACTTTTTTAAAATATTAGACCAACGACAAAAAAATAACCCATCATTTATTGACACAAAAATGTGCCATAAATGATGAGTTAATTTTCAATTCAATTGATAACATTTGCATCTGCTAATAATAAAAATGATGCCAAATCAATCTACTTGTTAAACTGACATAAACACGAGTTCTAAAAGTTAAGCTATTTTATACTTATTTGGTTAAGCCGTATATGACTCATCAATGACAAGGACTGGCTTAATAGTTGTTCCATTCTTTGAATCCTCAAATGCTTGATTAATATCTTCAAAGGCGTACAACTTACTCAATTCATCAATCTTAAACTGACCCTTGTGGTAGAAATCAACCAGCTTAGGAATCAATTCTTGTGGGATAGCGTCGCCTTCAATAACACCCTTAATTGTGCGTGAGAAAGTTACAATGTCATTTGTAAAATCAACTGAAACTGGCTTCTTACCAACGGCAACTGTTGCTAATTCACCCTTTATTGCTAAACTTTTAATGGCACTATTAATAACAACTGGTACACCAGTCGTATCCAAAGCGTACTGTGCACCTTTACCATTAGTAATGCTCATAATTTCTTTCACTGGATCTACTTCAGCACTATTAATTGTTTCAGTTGCACCCAAGCTCTTAGCAATTTCTAGACGTTCAGCATTAATATCAACGGCAATAACATGTGATGCATTAGAAATAACACCAGCCATCATACCAGCCAAACCAACAGCTCCTGTACCAAAGACAACCAATGTTGAACCAGGTTCTGGTTGCAAAGAATTCAAAACTGTACCACTTCCTGTCATGAAACCACAACCCAAAGGACCTAGAATCCGTAAGTCCATATCTTTATCAACTTTCACTAAGTTGTTTTCTTGAACGATTGCATATGTTGAAAATGATGATTGACCAAAGAATACACTGGCATCATCACCATCGACGGTGTGAATACGGTGTGAACCGTCACGCATAGCACCACCCATGTTCAACTCACTAAAACGTTCACAGGCACCTGGCATGCCTGCACGACAAAACTGGCATTCACCACATGAAGCAAAGCCAACAACAACGTGGTCACCCTGTTTAAAATTAGTAACGCCCTCACCAACACGCTCAATAATTCCGGAACCTTCATGTCCTAGAACTGCTGGAAATGGCATTGGTAGCGTCCCATCTTTTACCGTCGCATCCGTATGACAAACACCTGAAGCGACAATTTTCACTAACACTTCGCCAGACTGAGGTTCATCCAAAATCATATCTGTTAACTGAAATTCTTCATTCACACCATTTAAAACTGCTGACTTAATTTTCATGATTATTATCTCCTGAAATTTATTGTGTCCATAGTATCTTATTATGGCTCTTTTGTTATTTTAAGTCTGATATTTGGGAATGTAAACGTTTTTTTGTCATTATTATTTCACAAAAAAAACAACTATTTTTATAAAATATATAATTAAATTTATTTCGTATTTTATTGATATTAATAATTCCATCTAAAACTTTTCAAAATATCGACATATTTTTTTTAAACAAATTTCATAAAAATATAAAAAATGACCCTACTAATCGAAATTAGTAAGGTCATTTTATCAGCTAATTACTTAGCAATAATTTCTTTGTATTCTTCACGAGATACAACTGATACTTGGCGCTTGTCACGGCCTAAACGACCGAACTTTACAACACCATCAGTCAAAGCAAACAATGTATCATCGTTACCACGACCAACGTTTACACCTGGGTAGATGTGAGTACCACGTTGGCGGTAAATGATTGATCCAGCTTTGATGTCTTGACCGTCAGCACGTTTTGTACCTAGACGACGACCAGCTGAGTCACGACCGTTGGCTGATGAACCACCACCTTTGTGGTGAGCAAGCATCGTCAAGTTATTCAAATTTAATTGCATGATTTAAATCCTCCTATCCGATGGCTTAGGCAATTGAGTCAATGACAACCTTAGTATAAGGCTGACGGTGACCTTGCTTAGCGTGTGAGTGCTTCTTTGGCTTGTACTTGAAAGTAACAACCTTCTTTTCCTTACCTTGCTTCTCAACAGTTCCAGAAACAGTAACACCTTCAACGTAAGGTGCACCTAATTTGCCATCAGCGAAGACAACTTTGTCAAAGACAACCTTGTCACCTTCTGCGGCGTCCAATTTTTCGACGTAAATAACGTCACCAGCAGAAACCTTGTATTGCTTTCCACCGTTCTCAATGATTGCATATGCTGCCATGAGTCTGTAGACCTCCATAAAAAATTTTGTAAAAAACTTAGACTCACCAATACCCGCGGATTCATTGAATCACTTAATACAGGACATGAGTGGTTGCAGTTTGTGAGATTCCACAAACACAACGTATATAATTATAACTTAATCATTGACCAAATTCAATGATAACAAACTGATTACCTAAAATAAGTGCTACAAAAGTGCTACAAAAATAAGCTTAGTAGCAAATTTGTAGTAAATCGTGTGATATTTTACGATATTTTGCGATACTTTACGACACTTAAAAAGAGTGAAAAAGCAAGAGAAAACCCTTGATACATCAACGTTTAAGCCGGTATAACAAGGGTTATCAATAAAATCTATTAAAATGTGCCTAAATGCAACTGGTGGGACTCGAACCCACAACCGCTCGGGTAGAAACCGAGTGCACTATCCAGTTGTGCTACAGTTGCATATCAAATAGATGGAGCAAATATGCATCCGCCTCATCTATTGTACGTTTATTTGCATAATGAATCAAGCAAAGTTCGCATTAAAATTTTTTTGAATTGCCACATGTAAATCATACTGTGACAAATTTAATTCTATAAGACCTAATTTCAAGAAAGAACGCCAGGCATGTGAAAAATCATCTTGGCGTTTTTGGTGATAACTATTCAAGAGCATCGTCTTAATCCCCATAAATTGATGCGCCAAATGTCGTTGTGGGAAACGTTCGAATTGCGCAATATCATCATCTGTCATTACCATCAAGTGTGTCCATTGTGCTTTCAAACTTACGGCTAGAAATTGTACGAATGCCCGAGCATATGTCGTTATTATTTCTTCATGTGGACCAGTGATTTGTTCACTAGGAACATTTACTAAGACTGCCTGCGTCTGTAACATCAACTGACTTAAAGTGACATCTAAATTAAGATAATCATTTAATAATATCTGTTTCGGTCCAATCGGTGTTGCCCATTGTACACTGACTTCAGGTAGCATGTTTCGTGTTTGTCGTAAATATTTTGCAATGTCTAACTCAGTCATACTATTCAGACTCCTCAGAAGTTGCCATTGATTGTGGTGATAAGACCTCTGGTTCAATCACCTTTTTTTCAACGCTTGGCTGTTCGTCTTCACCTGGCTTTGGTGTCATTTGTTCAAATACTAATGGTGCACTTTCTACTTCAATATATTGCCTTTCAACAAGATACCAAGCACCAATAAAATCATAGTCTAGTAAAACATCTAACCATGAAATATTGTCTTGACCATCAATAACTTGGAAATGCCAACGCTGAGCATCTGTTGCCGTCGCATCATTCACATAAAAAATCCGAACTTCAACATTGTTTTCCAGCATCAAGCCAGCACCATTTGGAATAGCTTGTAAGAAATAATCAGAATCAGCTGATAAAACAAATAACCGATCTAAAATACCCGCTGGCATCTCTTTTTGTTGTAATGGATACAAAAAATCATCCTTTGTTTCCAAAATATTATAGTCAACTTGATATCCAAACGTTTGTTCCATATAACGACCAAAAGTGGTCATCAATATCGCAATTGGTCGAATCCGTGCTGCTGTCGTCTTCTTTCGAAAATTACCAACCAATAAATCAGTAATGGCCTGCGCATTAAAATATATCTGCTTACGTGTTAGTGACCAGTAAAACAATCGCTTATCAGTTCCTAATTCTTTAAAGTATGCACCGCCATTATGATCATGATTAATTTCAAACTCAAAAGTTGCTGGCTCATCTAAATCCGAAAAAACTAATGTTAGTTCTTCACGATCTGCTGGCGTTAATACATCATAACCAGTGACGTTCGCAAAACTCAGAAACCGATCTAAAGCTAACATGTACCAATCAGCTTGCGAATATTGTCGTGGTACCACAACCCATTCAGTGTCCAAAATTGCTGTTGTCAATTGCTGTGCTAATAAATGTACTTTATTAGAATCAGTCGCATTGGTTAGCTCATTCACCTGAGCAAGTAATTGTTGAATACGACCAATATCATCCGCCAAAATATTAATATATGAATCAACGCGCTTCTGTAAATGTTCAGTCATATTAAACACCTTCCTTTTCGGAAGTAGCTGCTAACCCGCCTACATAACTTTCATATAAGCTACCAACAGCTTGTTGGAAGTTTTCAAATGTTCCAAACGTATCTGTAATAGCTCGTTGCTCATAAATTAGAATGGTATCTTCTTTTGAGTAATTTAGAATTTGTGTGTTATTTTCAGCAATTAATGCTGGTACCGTTTGTGCCTTTGCATCTGCCGCATCTAAATGCTTCAAACGTTCTTTTAACACCTCACGTTGCTCAGATTGGCCACGATTGCCAAATAACCCCCCACGTTCTTCAGAAGCTGACAATTGTGCCAACAACTGTGTCCGTTCAACATCACGTTGATTTTGTTCGTCTACGATTTTCTGTAATGTCTCATTAGCGCGGGTTGTATCTTCAATCACTTCGGCATTATAACGCTGTCCCTTTGCGGATAGTTCGACTGCTTTAACTAGTTTTTCATACTCATCATCGTTAAAAATAAATTTCACAGCTAGCGGATCTAATACACCGAAATGACGACGATCCCACCAATTACCAAAGAACAACTGAAAAACGCCTAATTGTGTTTCCTCATAATAAAAAAACGGAAATTTCTCAGATAAATAACTAATTAATTTTTGCCCTAAATGATGACTTAGTTCATCTTGCATATCATCAACCAATACCGCTAGTGGACGATTTGTCTCAGCCTCTGACTTTTGACGTACTTTTAAATCATACTTTTGACTATCTAGCAACTCATAAACTTGCCGGTCATCTCCTGCGACAACCGCTGATTGAATATTTGTCAAATAATCCAACTTTGTTTGTAACTTTTGTTGTAATACGGATTGATTTGACGGTAGATCTGTCTGAATGTATGGCGTACTTTCCATCTCAACCCCTCCTACTTTATAAAATTAATAAATGCTATTAGATTTGGCTCTTAAAATATGGCCTACTACTATCATACATCGTTAACTTAAAAAACAACGCTACTCAGGGTCAAGTTAGCGTTGTTTTTATAAGTTTTTAAGAAATTTTAGTATTGTTCTAGATATGTGTCAATTTCCCACTGTGAAACTTCACGACGATAAGCTTGATATTCAAGACGCTTAGCATCGACAAAAGTCCGACCCATGTGTTCGCCAATCGCATCCATGACGACTTCATCATCACCCAGCTTATTAATTGCTTCTAGAAGCGTATCTGGCAAATCAGTAATACCGGCACGACGACGTTCAGCTTCATCCATTAAGTAAATGTTGCGATCTACTGCATGTCTTGGCTCCAGCTTATTTTCAATACCATCTAATCCTGCTGCCAAAATAACCGCAAATGCTAGATATGGATTAGCTGTTGGATCAACAGAACGTAATTCCAAACGTGTTGAATTACCACGAGAAACTGGCACACGTACCATTGGTGAACGGTTAGAACCTGACCAAGCAACGTACACAGGTGCCTCATAACCTGGCGTTAGACGCTTATACGAATTAACTGTTGGGTTAGTAATTGCTGTGAAGTTGGCTGCGTGTGACAAAATACCACCTAAGAAACGATAGGCTGTTTCAGATAACTGTAGTTCACCATCTTCATCATAGAAGGCATTTCCTGATTCGGTAAACAAAGACATGTTTGTGTGCATACCATTACCATTAATACCTGAAATTGGCTTTGGCAAGAATGTGGCATACAACCCATGCTTACGTGCAATTGTTTTAACGATCATCTTAAATGTCTGAATATTATCTGCGGCATCTAACGCATCAGCATACTTAAAATCAACTTCATGTTGTCCAGGAGCAACTTCATGATGCGCTGCCTCGACTTCAAAGCCCATTTTTTCCATCTCAAGCACAATTTCACGACGAGTATTCTCACCCATATCCAATGGTGCTAAGTCAAAGTAACCACCTTTATCGTTCAAGTTCATGGTTGGCTTACCATTTTCATCCATTTTTAGTAAGAAGAATTCAGGTTCAGTACCAATATTGAAAGTAGTAAAACCATCATCAGTCATCTGCTTTAGAATACGCTTCAAGTTATTACGTGGATCACCAGCAAATGGTTCACGATCAGCTGTATAAACGTCTGCAATCAAACGTGCGACTTTACCACCATGCTCATCAGTTGCCCAGGGGAAAATCATAAACGTTGACAAATCAGGATAAAGATACATGTCAGATTCTTCAATACGAACAAAACCTTCAATTGATGAACCATCAAACATTAATTTGTTAGCTAAGACTTTTTCCAATTGAGAAACGGGCACTTCCACATTTTTTATTGTGCCAAAAACATCTGAAAATTGTAAACGTAAAAATTCAACATTTTCATCTGCAATCTTCTGTCGAATATCATCTTTTGTATATGCTCTGCGTACCATTTGTTCAATTCTCCTTTATCCTAAACATGCTTTAAAACTTCTGTTGTCCGTTAAATCGTCCAATATTTAATAATTCATCAGCTAACATATGACGCAAACTTTCTTCTGAAGGTTCACCTGGATGCTTTCTTTGCTGTTTTTGATCAACTTCGCGAATCTCAGCCACAGAATAACCAGCATCCAAATATTCAGCAATCTGAAGTAGACGATCAACATCGTTTAATGAAAAGCGTCGTTGCTTGCCGGCCCCTCTTAGTGGCTCAATCAAACCTTGCTGATCATAATAACGAATTTGGCGATCTGATAAGCCTGTTAATTCTCTGACAACACTCATCGGTAAGACAGCTAAATCACGTCGTAATTCTCGTCCACTCATCTTACTGACCTCCCTTATGACTAGCATATTACCACTCTCTGACAGCGATATGTTTATAAATGTCAGCTATTCTAACATGAAATCTGATAATTGGTCCATAATTTGGTCTAGTTGTGCAGGTTGTTTCACCAGGTCATACCAATGGATATCATTAAATTGATTATTAAACCAGGTCATTTGACGTTTCGCATAGCGCCGTGATGCTTGCTTTAATTTTGCAACTGCCACCTCATAAGATTCCGTTCCTTCAAGATACTGAAATAATTCCTTATACCCAATCGCACGTTTGGCAGTACTATCATCTGGTAAATCTAACACCATTTGGGCTTCTGCTAAAATTCCTGACACCATCATTTGATCAACACGTTGGTTGATTCTTTCATATAAGATAGTACGTTCAGTCGTTAAACCAATAATGTCTGCATCATACCGTCGGTGAGGTTGTGGTTGTAACGATGAAAAGGGTTGCTGTGTATGCGTTGTTACAAGTAATGCTCTCACGAGTCGTCGAATCTGTCCTGGCAAGATTCTTTTTTCACTCACTTGATCGACTTTTTTTAAAGCCTCACGAACAACCTGTTCTCCTTGTTCATGAGCCACAGTTAGCCAATGTTGCACAAACTCTGGATCATCAACATCGGGAATAACTGCCAATGGTCGATCACCTAGTAAGGCTTGAACGTAAAAACCAGTCCCACCAACCAAAATTGGTAAATGATCACGTTCACATATAGCCGTAATGGCTTGTTGCGCTGCTGAAACAAATTTTGCAACTGAATAATTCTCAGTGGGTTCAGCTATATCAATCAAGTGATGTGGTACAGCGGCTTGTTCTGTTGGTGTTGCTTTTGCTGTACCAATATCTAAATGGCGATAAATTTGCATTGAATCACCCGAAATAATTTCACCATTAAATTTTTGGGCAATGTCAATTGATAATGCTGTTTTACCCACTGCTGTTGGACCAACAATAACTACAATCTTCTGCATAACTTTTTATATCCTTTTTCGATACTTCGTTGCCTGTATAATATCATCGGTAATAACTGCAGCAACTGGTACATGCATGAGTACACATGTCACTGTTGGTCGATTGATAGTCCACCAATAAGTTGGTAACCACCATGGTAATAAAATACGTAGTGGCATATAGCGGTAATCTAAATTAACTTGTTGAATAATCTTTTCCCTGGCTAACTGCCAACACTTCAAATTTGGATAATGACGTAAATAACCAATTGGTATCTCTTTATCCAAAGAGCGCCATTCTCGCAATGGCTTTTCTTGAAATGATTGTAACATGACTGGATTAGACAATGCTGCCGCTTTTAATTGTTGATATAATGTTTTGGCTCCATGATTACCCTTTAATTCAATGAGTAAGAAACCTTGATAATGAGTTTGTTGGATAACCGTTAGAAAGTCAGTAAATACTGGTAAAACCGAAGTATCATCTTGATTAACATCATGTTTCAACACTAAGCGACCATTAGCCAGTTGTACGTCAACTTCTAGCCCTTCAGCACCATGATCAATCGCTCGTTGAAAAGCAATTAATGAATTTTCTTGTACGTCATGGTCATGCATACCACGATGAGCAATAATTGTTTTTTTAAGTAAGTGCATTTTAAATACCTCTATTTATTAAATGCTGTTAAATATGTTAGAATAATCTTAATAAGTATTTGGAGGAACATCGTATGAAAAAATTTGGGGCTGGAATTCTAACTGGCGTTGCTGGCACAATTGCCGCAGCTGCAACTGCAGCTGTTACTTTTCACAGAGTTGCTGTGAAACCAATCACCGATGAAGAAGAAAAATTTGAGGAGACCGAGCGTAAAGCCGCTCGTAAAGCTGCCCAATCACATGGTAGCCGTTTCTAACTGCCTATATCATATCAAAAAACCAGCTAGAGGAACGATTAGCTTTCATAGATAAATTATCTATCAACGGCTAATATCACATTGTCTAGCTGGTTTTTATTTTACTGATTTGACTTTACTTTACCTTTATAATCTGTAAAACCATTCTTCAATACGTAAATTTGATCGTACCCATCTTTTTTTAAAGCCTTTGCTAAACGAGAAACAAATTGCATATTCTCATCGTACAAGAAAACCGGCTTGTCTTTACGTAAAGCAGTATGATTGTCTTTTAACATCATATATTGAATATTACGTGCGCCAAAGACATGTTTTGACTTAAACTTAGCCGGCTCACGAATATCCACAATGTCATGCCCATGACTTTGTGTTTCAAAATCTTCAGATGAAAGCACCGTTGCAGATTTTTTTAGTAAATAATTAGTCCATAATCTGTTACCAACAATCCACAATAACCAAAGTAAAATAATCGTAAATAGCGTTATCCACATGCTATAATTCCTCATTTCTTAACTCATACTTATAATATCATATCAGAAATCTTACCAGAAATCTTTTAAACTTCTCAGTATCCAATATGATCAGCAAACAAAAACAGAGACTAGGAAAACATCCTAACCTCTGAAAGTTATTTCTCAATTATTATTTAAGGGTAATAATTAATGAATGAATGTCAAACCTGAAGCTGAAATCGTACGTGTGTGATATGCCAAGCCAGCATAGTTACCTTCAGAAATTGTAATTGAATCACCATTAACTGCATTAACAACAGCAACGTGACCTAATGCACCAGCACCTTGTACACCTGGTGCAAAGACAACAACTGAGTTGACAGCTGGTTGACCATTAACCACACGACCCGCTGCGGCTGCTGATGCACCCCAATTAGAAGCATTTCCCCAGTTGTTACCAACCCATGACAAAGCATTCTTGACGAACCATGTACACTGACCAGCAGGATATGAATTACCTGCCGTACTGTATGTTGGTGCTGCAGTCGTTGTTGTTGCTTGTGCAGTCGTCTTCTCAACATTTTGTGAAGTCGCTGTTGTCTCTGCGTTAGTATTAGTCGTTGTCTTGTTATCTGATGTATTTGCTGAAGCATCTAACTTCAACACTTCACCAACGTGAATCGTATTAACATCTGACACACCATTTGCCTTGGCAATATCATCAACTGATAAATCAGTTGCAGAGGCAATCGTTGATAGTGTATCTCCCTCTTGAACTGTATATTCTTTACCAGCTGTTAATAGCACAGCTTTTACATCATCAACTGTCTTTGCTCGCCAAGAAGCTTGCGTATCTTGGTTATCTTTTGTTTCATCAGCAGATGCAGTGGTTGTGTGTGTCATTGGCAAAACAGCTGCGGCTGCTGCCGTTGCTGCCGCAATAAGCCAGCTTTTGTTTGAACGTTGTGTGTTTGAAGTCATTTGTTTACATTCCCCTTGATTTATGTTTGCTCTATCAATGATGTGTTTATCATAACAAGTTGATTTAACATCCGAGTTACATTGATATAACAGTATTTTAATAAAGCTTTAGGGTTCACTTGTTAATTACCAGCTTATAAAACACTTAAAAACATTGTCATAGCAGTGATTATGCCCATTTATGAAGTTTCCTTTAAGAAATTAATGAAACTTTACAAAAAAATAATTTGTAACAATTTGTTACAAATCATTCAATGTTTTTTTAGGCTTGTGCTTGTAATGCAAGTGATGCAGCACCATATGCGCCTGCATCATTTCCCAATTCTGCTAACTTTACTTCTGTCACATGGCGTGTCATCTTAAAAGCAAAATCATCAAAATTCTTTTTGACCTTGTTTAACAAGAAGTCACCGGCTGCTGATACCCCACCGCCGATAACGATGGCTGATGGATTTAACATGTTGGCAATGTTTGCAGTTGCCAAACCAAGATAGAATGAGACCTTATCAACAACTTCATTAGCAAGATAGTCACCTTCTTTAGCCAAATCAAAAACAATTTTTGATGTGATTTCTTCACCATTTGAAACTAAGGCTTTTAGTTTTGAATCACCAGCGTAGGCATCTGCATAATCATGTGCTAAGTGTACAATACCAGTTGCTGAAGTGTATTGTTCCAAACATCCATAGTTACCACAAGTACATAGATAACCACCCGATTCAACAATCATATGACCAATTTCACCAGCAGCACCTTTGACACCATGAATCAATTTACCATCATTAACAAGACCACCACCAACACCTGTTCCAAGTGTCACAAAGACAACTTCAGGTTGGTTATTTCCAGCACCACGCCATTGCTCTCCTAAGGCTGCCGCATTTGCGTCGTTATCAATGGCCACAGAAAAGCCTAACCCAGCTTCTAAATCAGCCTTCACATTTTGAGGTTCTTTCCAATTTAGATTAAAGGCACCCTGAACAGTTCCTGTTTTTTGGTCAACAGTTCCTGGTGTTCCCATACCAACACCAATGATTCGCTCTCTATCCAATTGATATAAATCAAGATGATAATTAATTGATTCAATAATATCTGGCACGATATGACTACCTTCATCCAAGATATTTGTTTGAACTGACCACTTTTGTTGAATTTCTCCAGTTGCAGTCATAATAGCAAATTTAATGGTCGTACCACCTAAATCAATACCAATCAGCTTATCTTTCGCCATGATTTAAAACCTCTTTTTCAAAAAATATATGATAAAATCTTCATCACTTTCTGTACTATTATACCGATAAACAAACGATTACACAACACAAGTATGAAACCGGTTCCAAATCACTTGTGTGTTGTCTCTTGTTGCCGTCGCTCCTCTAACTCATGTTCATGTGTTAATACTAATTTAATTTGTGCATAGCGTTTATTTTCTAATAATCCTGCTTTGTACATATTATCAATCTCAATAGCTGCTAATTCAATATCCCACAAACGATTGCCTAAATGGATATAAATATCGTATTTCTTTAGCAATTGCAATACATCTAAAAATGTTCTCATTATGCATCCCTCATTCTAATGACGTAAAAAAATAACGGCTACTAATACACCAATATACAAGATTAACGTACTGATACCAACCCAAATTTGTTTTGGTGTCGCCTGACCTTTTTGTAACAAAACTGGCGTTATCAAAAAGCCCGCAATTAGGCCACCGATATGGGCACTAATCGCAATATGCGATCCTAAAAATACTGGAATTAATGACAAAATAACAAATAACCCCAGATTCTTAGCTTGTGCTTGCCAATAGCCTTGTCTATCCAATACACCTAACAAAAAAATCATGCCAAATAAACCAAAAATACCACCTGAGGCTCCCGCTGAAACAGTGTTACCAGCCCCAAATGCCAGAAAATTTAAATTACCAATAATGACGGCTACCAAATAACCTAATAAATATTTGAAGCTCCCTAAATAACCTTCCATCAAACGACCGAGATAGTATAGCGTCACCATGTTTAATACCAAATGCATAAAAGTGACATGTAAAAATCCGGCAGTTAATAAGCGCCACCATTGGCCTAATATGATGACAGCTGGTGAAAACATCGCACCTGACTGATAAAGTGACTGTGTTGAAATGCTTAATTGACCACTAATAAATGATTGCACAACAAAAATAACAGTCATTAAACTGACTAAAGTTACCGTTACCGGTGCTTGTCGCCAAATGTTTTTAAAACTCACAATTTCCCCCTATTCTTTATCTAACAAAAGGATCTGATCTACCAATTGATCAGTGTTTTCAACTGGCCAAATTGGGTGATGATACAAATTATTTGTAATCGTCGCCGCAACACGAACTGCTTGTACATGCGGTAACCAGCGATCGTAATAGCCACCACCAAAGCCAATCCGATCACCTTGATCTGAAAACGCAACGCCAGGTACTAACACGAAATCAATCTCAGTTGGTGAAACCACCCGACCACCAACAGGTTCTAACATACCAAATCGATGTTGCTCATACGTTGTCTCATGATCAATCGTCATAAAGGACAGCTGTCTTTTGGGTAACACTCGAGGTAAAACAACCACTTTATGTTGTAATAATGCTGTTTCGATTAATAATTTCGTTACTAGTTCATCCCCCTGTGACATGGTCAAAGCTACCATTTTTGCTTGTTGCCACGCCGTTAAACGGCTCACCTTTTTAACCATCATTTGCATCAAATAACAACGTTCATTTTCAGATAATGCAGCTAAATTTGCCAATGCTTGCTTGCGGATATCTTCTTTCGTTATCATACTGCCTCCATATAGTAAAAGCACTAAATGTCACCCTTTTTCAAATTGGATTCATTTAGTGCTTTCATTATAAACTATTTTGTTGCAGAACCCGAATTCTGTACATCTTTCCAATATGCAGTATAGATGGCTTTTGCAATCTTTTGATTAACATTTTCATTAGCTTGTGATACACCAGGTACGACAACAGCCATTGCGACATCCGAATTTGGAACAAAAGAAATCAAAGAACTTGTCACAGTTGATTGACCATCTGTAAATGTCTCTGCAGTACCTGTTTTTGCCGAGACAGCTGGTTTAACATCTTTTAAGCCAGTTCCAGTCGCATAACTTGAACTACTGTGAACAACTTCGTTCATACCATCCCAAATTAATTGGCGTTGTGCTGCTGTCCAATTAACGGTTCCCATTACTTCAGTTGGAATAGTCGTCGTCACCTTATGATTATTCCGATCACGTGTAGTAATTGATTCAACAATATGTGGTCGAACACGGTAACCCCCATTAGCAACAGTGGCTGCATACTGGGCAAGTTGCATCGTTGTATACGTATCATATTGACCAAACGACTCATCTAATGCTTTACCAATATCTGACCGTGATGTTGATCCTTTAATACCAGTAATTTCACCTGGCAGATCAATACCCGTTTTAACACCTAACCCAAAGCGAGAAAAGCCGTCACGCATCGTTTGAAAAACACTTGTTGGCAGCGCTGCCAATGACATGCCTTCATAATAATTCAAGCCACCTAGTTTCAACATGACTTGCATAACATACGTGTTAGATGACATCATCAAAGCTTTATCTGCAGTCAAAGCCATGTTACCACTACCATTTTGATTCCACCATGATGTTTTTGCTGATGTACCAGCAACCTTGATTGGTTGGTCTGTTAAGGTGTTATTTTGTGGTGTAATCACATTATTCATCAATCCGGTCGTAATCGTCGCTGGCTTAACAACAGATCCAACAACGTTAGCCTGGTTAACAGTTGACAAAGCATCTGCGGTCAACGTACCGGTCGACGAATCACGATTGATTCCAGAAGTCGCATAAACACCACCTGTTTTCGGATTCAAAACAACGGCATAAGCGCCGGTTGTATAACCACTAGGAATATTATCTTTCAAAATCTGCTCAACATCACTTTGAAACTTATTATTGATCGTTAAGTTCAAATTACCACCAGCTTGACCAGCATAAAGTGTGTGTTCAGTTGTTTTATCATTTTTGTTCGTTGTGACTTTAACTTGGCCCTTTGATCCTTTTAAAGTATCCTCATATTGTTTCTCTAAATATGATGTTCCCACAATATCATCTCGTGAATAACCCTTCGTTAACAACTCATTCACTGAGTCAGAAGGTAGTCCACTTTTTGAAGTTGACGTTGCACCAACTAAGGCTTTGATATCCTGACCACCTGGATAATCACGTGTGTAATAGATACCAACTCGAACACCAGGCATCTTAGACTGGCGTTCACCAATATTGGCAATTTCAGCTTGTGACACATCACTTTCCTTTAAATAGACAGTTGACAAAGCATAAGCATTCGCCATTTTTTGAAAAATCATCGCTTTATTTTTTTGTGAAGCACTTAAAGTTAACTGATCACGATGCTTTACAACATATTTCGTTAAAACATCCACATAGGCATCCGTACCTGGTGCTGCACTGGTACCAATCTTCTTAGCAATCTTTTCAGCACGTTTCGTTGATTGAATATAATACAACGCAAAGTTTGCATCTGAAAGTTGGTCTGTATCAACTTTCAAATATTGACCAACATGATTGGCAATATTATACATTTGTTTATTGGTGATTGTTTTCGGTTTTGTATAAGTAATTGCCTGCGAACCCTTATTTGTCACCAATACTTTACCTGTACTATCATAAATCAAGCCACGTTGCACATTGGTTTTTTCAACACTGGATTCAGAGCTTGTTACCTCTGTTTTATATTTGGCACTATCTGTAATTTGTAAATTAACTAATCGCCACCCTAATGCCACTAGCATTAAAATCACAATACCCATTAAAACATTTAGCCGAACTGGTATCCTTGACATTGAACCTTTTTTGATTTTCCGTCGGTTACCATGACGCTTAGGAGATCGCATAAATCTAAACCCTTTCCTTCATACTCTAATCTACTCATTGTAGCATAAAACAGAGTACTGATGCCTTAATCAACTCATTTACTAATTAAAAATTTTTCAAGCGATTTAAATCACAGTCGAGCATACTGTTGTTTTGTGTTTTAATAGTAGTAATTGAAATAACTTGGAGAATAATTTTATGATCACAAATTTTAATCCCTTCAAGTGGCGTACTTCAACCAAAGCATTATGGATAAGTTTTCTATTACCAGCAATGATTATGCTGATTTATTTTGCTAGTCGTCACATGGCTCCTTTTGGATCGAGCTCTATTTTGACCGTCGATCTTGGACAACAATATATTGATTTTTTTGCCGGATTTCGCCAAACAATTTTACACGATCCTTTGCGTATTTTTTACGATTTTTCAAAGGGTCTAGGTGGTGAAACATATGGTGATTGGGCTTACTACTTATTGAGTCCAACGAACTTTTTGCTATTACCATTTTCAAATGTCCATCTGCCTGCAGCGATTCTGTTACTAACCGTTTTAAAGTATGGTTTAGCTGGTTGGAGTTTTGCTTTTGCCATTCGTAAAATGCACTGGCAACTTGGTTGGCGCTTACCACTTTTTGCAGTGTCATATGCAATGATGGGATGGTTTGTTGCAAATGATTTAAATTTACTTTGGTTAGACGCTGCCATTTTATTACCCTTGATCGTGACTGGTTTAGAATTTTATCTAACGCATGAAAAAAGTTGGCCATTTGTGGTAGCGTTAACTGCCGTTATTATCATTAACTACTACATGGCTTACATGATTGGTCTCTTTCTAATTCTTTA
The DNA here is from genome assembly GCF_058107185.1 of Weissella sp. ESL1177. Lineage (NCBI taxonomy): Bacteria > Bacillati > Bacillota > Bacilli > Lactobacillales > Lactobacillaceae > Weissella > Weissella sp. ESL1177. The sequence continues at coordinate 1,296,463 of NZ_CM176591.1, forward strand.
CTTCATTTGGCGTTTAACTTGGCAGTCTTATCGTTGGCAAGAGCGTTTGACTATGCTGCGTCGTTTTGTGACTGGTGGCATCATCAGTATTGGCTTAGCGACCGTTGTTTGGTTGCCCACTGCGTTCACCTTAATGAATAGTAAAGGTCAGCACATGTTAAATAATCTCAGCTGGAAATTTGATTATCAACCTGCTGATATTTTAGGTAAATTGTTCCTAGGCACATTTAACTTTGAACAAATGCCCACTGGACTACCAAATATTTTTATTGGTAGCCTACCAATTATTATTTTATGGTTCTTTTTTACTTACACTAATATTCGCTGGCAAACACGATTAACTGCTTTTATTATTACAGCCTTTTTGGTTGTCTCAATGATGTACGCACCGTTAAACTTACTATGGCATGGTTTTCAATTTCCAGTTTGGTATCCTTATCGTTTTTCATATTTATTTAGTTTTTGGGTACTTTGGATCATTGCTTCTGTGTGGTCGCCTTATTTACGGCTTTCTTGGTGGCAATTTCTGAGCCTACTCATTTTGGCTGGTGGCGTGTTTATCTACCTCTTTGAACGAATTGACAAGTTAAATTTCTTAACGACCGGTCAGTTGTATATTGGTTGTGGTTTCTTCATCATTTTATTGTTATTGCACATCATTCCTGCTAAGTTAAAATTCTGGTTACCAATTGTAACGCTTATTGTGATTGGTGAAATGACGACAAGTACTATCTGGACACTCAATAATTTTAGTTATTTGACTAATACGGAATATCAAACTTATATTCGAAGTTTGAATAAAATCACTCATCATTTACCGCAAAGTGACCATGACTTCTATCGTGTTGCCCAATCATTTCAACGGACAAAAGGGGATCCGCTACAAGGCAATTATCACGGCGCCTCTACTTTTAGTTCCGCACTCGAACATCAACAAAGTGATCTAATGGCTGCACTTGGTCAGCCTGAAGGTGACAACTATATTTCATATTCGAGCGGGACACTTGTGACAGACGCGCTATTGGGAATGCGCTATTTGCTACAACCAACAGGTACTGAACCAACCGTGAGTGGTACACCAACAAATATGCAAACTTACTCACGTTCTGATACTAATGGCACGTATCGTTTAGTTAAGCAAACCCAACAAGTGGTGCTATCTCAAAATCCAAATGCACTGCCAATTGGTTTTGCAGCAAACGCAAATAGTCGTAATGTGACATTTAAAGAAAACGATCCCTTACGCAACCAAAATGTTTTATGGGAAAGTTTAATTGGCTACAATCAGAAACCTATCTTTACCAGCGTTAATTTTTCAAAATCCAATGTTAGTAATCTTCAAGCACCTACGACAATTACAGGTGCCTACTTAGAGAAAGACCAACCCGATATGGATGCATCTCTCACACTAACTTACATACCGACGTCAAATAATCCTTATTATTTAACATTAGGTAACGCTGTTACAAATGATAATCTGACCATCCAATTGAATGGTCAAACATTACCAGCAATTCCGAGCCATCGCCATACAATTATTGTCCCTTTGCCAGCTTACACTAAGGGTCAACCACAAGAACTCACATTCACACTCAAGAAAAAAGACGTCTGGTTGCAGAATGTGTCATTGTATCAGGCGAATAGGCAACTCATTAATCAACAAGCAAAACAATTGCAACAACATCCATACAAGTTATCACATCAGTCACCAACTAAAATATCAGGAACGATTACAATACCAAAAAAGGATAGTCTAATGGTAACAACTATTCCAAAATCAGCTGGTTGGCAAGTATCTGTTGATGGTCACATTGCGAATACGGTAACCATTGGTAAATTCTTTATTGGTGTGCCACTAACGCCTGGTAAACATCAGGTAACGTTTAAATTCAAAACACCATTTGTCAAAATTGGTCTAATTATTTCAGTGGGTATTTTGCTCGTCATCATTGGCTTGAAATGGTCAGAAAGTAAAAAAAGACGTCATACATTATTTTAAAATCTCGAAAACTCTTTACACACACCACACCGCGTGGTAATGTAAATCTTGAAACTTTGGGGATAACCATTATTTTGAACAAATATTATTACATGTACAGGAGAACATTGTCATGGCTGAAGAAAAAACATTTCCAATGACTCTCGAGGGAAAAGCCAAAATCGAAGAGGAATTAAACACATTAATCACGGAAACACGTGCTGAAATTACTGGTCGCATTCAATTAGCACGTAGCTTTGGTGATTTATCAGAAAACTCTGAATATGCTTCAGCAAAAGATGAGCAAGCATTCGTCGAAGGTCGTATCAAGACTTTACAAAACATGCTCGATAATGCTGAGATAATTGATTCATCAGAAATAGCAGCCGATGAAGTTGCGGTTGGTAAGAAGGTCACCTTCCAGGAATTACCCGATGAAGAACCTGAATCATACAGCATTGTCGGTGCCGTGGAAGCCAATCCATCAGAGGGTAAAATTTCAAATGAATCACCGATTGCGGCCGCTTTAATTGGTCATAAAGTTGGTGAAACTGTATCTGTTACTTTACCAAACGGCTTTAACATGGATGTCAAGATCTTATCTGTTGAAGTCGCTTAATTAACGTAAAAAAGTGGCGAAAGAAATGTATATACATTTCTCTCGCCACTTTTTTATAACTTACTTATGTCATGTCAATCATCTAACGTGCTGACATGAGTTGTTAGCTGACCCGTTTCCTTTTTTTTACAAAGGTACCTGTCTCATCTTCAATATGGAATAGTGGTCGATGCTTCACTTCGGTAAATATTTTGCCAATATAAACACCAACAACCGAAACTGCGGTGATATTAATACCACCAAGCAACCAAATTGAAATCATTAATGATGACCAACCAGCTTCTGCATTACCTAGCAATTTAGCAAATAAAGTATACACAATTTCAATACCAGCAATACTTAAAATAACTGCCCCAATACCGAACAATAAACGAATCGGTTCAACACTGAAACTCGTAATACCATCAATTGCAAAACTAAGCATCTTCTTCAACGGATACTTTGATGTCCCCGCTTGGCGTTCATGTCGTTCATAAAATACTTGCGCTGACTGATAGCCAACTAGCGGCACCATTGCTCTCAAAAAAACATTTCGCTCTGGCATTTTAAGCAGCTCTTGAACAGCAATGTGACTCATTAATCGAAAATCAGCGTGGTTAGGTATCATTTCAACACCTAACAAGGCTGCTATTTTATAAAAAGCCAAGGCTGTATTTCGTTTAAACCAAGTATCTTCAGTTCGACTTGAACGTACACCATAAACAATTTCATTACCTTCATTATATTTCAAAATCATATTCTTAATAACATCGGGACTATCTTGCAAATCCGCATCCAAGGTAATGATAATATCTGCTAACTTCACTGCTTCAGTCATTCCTGCCAGAAGTGCCGGTTGATGACCACAATTTCGGGAAAGTTTCACACTGATTAATTCTGCATGTGTTAACTCTTGTTGTTGTAGAATATGCCAAGTCTCATCATCGGAACCATCATCTACAACAAGAATAAAACTATCTAAACTAATAAGATTATTTTTAATTAAATCTAATTTGATATCATGTAATTTTGCCAATGTTGTTGGTAGAACTTCTTGTTCATTATATGCTGGCAACACCAAGCCTAATCTTGGTTTAATTTTTCCTGATGACATATGATTGATCTCCTTTCTTATTGATAAATCGTCGACAAATCATATAGGGTTGCATTTTGTGACTGCATGCCCATTGATTGCATCGGTGACTTTGTCTTTTGTGTTGCACTGGTTGACGTCGTCGAATATTTGACAGTCGTACCGTGCTTCTTCACCCAAGTCAAAATCTTACCAATTTGACCACTTGTTGCTTTATTACTATTTCCCATCACAAAGTACTTCAATTGACCCGACTTTACTAATTGCTTAAATTCTGACAATGTCATCGTTGGATCAGTACCGTTATAACCACCAATTGCCATTACCGCCTTACCAGATTTAATAATATATCCAGATGCTGAATTAGAATCGGTTGTTGCAAATAAGTACTTTGCACTACCTTGATGCTTTTCTGTGTAGCTAAGTAGCTGCGTGTCAGCTTCGCCACCCATACTATTACCGCCACCCATTTGGCTAAGTAATGACGGACCAGCAGCTGGAATCGCAGACGAATCATGCGCTAAGGTTGGCGTTAATGACCACCAGCCAGCTAAGGTCAGTATACTAATGCATGATAAAATAATTTTAACCATCTGATACTTCTGTTGCGGTAATAGCCACCAAATTGCTAGCAATATCGCCACAATGATTAAGATAATACTAATGATTGGGTAATATGACCAAGCATAATAAGCTTGTAGCACAACAGTCGTCACAATCGCCAAACTAATTAAAATTCGGGCAATGAATGGCTTTCGACCATCTTCTTTTGCCAGTTTCATCACAGCACCGACACCAATTGCTGTCAAAGCAGCGATGGCTGGTGCTAACATAATCGTGTAATAAGGGTGGAAGAAACTTGCAACTGAGAAGAAACCATAAACGGGCACAAACCAACCAGCCCACAAAATGACATCCTGTTGTTCATCTGATATCTGATACCACTTGCTACCACGACGCTTGAAACCAAATAATCCTGCTAACAAACCAATAATAGCTAATGGCAAGTACCAGCCAATTTGTGAGCCAAGATCTGACTGGAACAGTCTGAATGGTCCAGCTGTACCGATAGCAAAGGCACTATTACCACCGCCTTGACCTTGTCCCATTTTACCAGCCATTTTTTGACCACCTGGCATTTGATTTTTCGCCATTTTCGTACCGGTCTTTTTATTTGGCATCCGATTTTTGGTAGCCTTACCAGTCATGCCTTTACGACTTGGTTGTTTACCAGTCATACCTTTTGTCGTACCACCTGGTTGCTTACCAGTCATACCCTTTGTCGTACTACCTGGTTGCTTACCAGCGCCGGCACCCGTTGCTTGACCTGCTTTCACCTGACCACTAGGTTTACCCATCCTCGTTTTCCCATTAGGCTGTTTACCTTTGGCTTTAGGAGCAGTCATGCCTTTACCAGCACCCTTTTTTGTATTGCCCATGCCTGGAAAGGCACCGCCAGTACCAGTTGATTGGCCTAATAATCTCTCCGTACCGTTATAACCAAATGCTAATTCTAACAAAGAATTTTTTTGTGAACTACCGATATATGGTCGACTTGTCTTGCTAACTGAATCAACAGCAACTGGATAAGCTAATGTAAATATCATTAGCGAAGCAACTGCAGCTAACAACCAAGCAACTTTCTTTTTCCAGGGTATTTTTATTGCAATCCAATAATAAATTAACATCGCTGGTAAAATCATAAATGCTTGTAACATCTTGATATTAAAGCCAACACCAACCAAACCAAAACTCAATAATACTAACCAAATATTTTTCTTGCTAACCGCCTTTTGTAAAACAAAAATAGCTAATAGTAGGAAAAATACCAAAATGGCATCCATGTTATTTGTTCGACTATTGGCAACAACTGTCGGTGTCAATGTCATAATTAACGCTGCAACACGTCCTGGCCAGACACCAAATTTTGGTATGATCAGTTTATACATTAACCAAACTGACCCAATGCCAGCGAAAACACTGGGTAACACGACTGACCAGCCATGAACACCAAAAATTTTAGCTGAAATCGCCATAAACCATAAAGCGACAGGTGGCTTATCAACGGTGATAAAACCAGCTGGATCAAAAGCGCCGTACCAGAAATTTGACCAACTTTTCGTCATTGATGTAATAGCAGCCGTATAATAACTATTGGCACTACCAGCATCCCAAATTCCCCAACCGTATAGAAAGGCACTAAGTACTAAAATTGCTACAAAGTACCAATCAACCCGATGATTTATTTTTACTTTCACAAATTTCACCTCTTATTTCTGTGAGTCTAAATAAAATAATATTGCTTAAGAATAACTTAATACTCACTAGTATTTGTTTTATAAGCACGATCACCAAATTCTACAAAAATGTTGTCAGTGCACTATTTAAAACAATAATATTTTTTACCTCCTAATTGAATAGGTTTATTCTAAAAGAGATTTAATAGAAATAAGTTAAATCAAAGTTAATCTAAAATTAAATACACAGTAAAAGAATACTCAGTGAAATTGTTAAGTTATTCATTTAGTGATAGACAACAAAGAGAGCGAGAACAAAGACGCTTTGGATTCGGTGTGTAACGTCGTTTGGCCGTTTTGCGGTCGTCGGACCGTGAAGCGGGCAAATCCGTTACATTGAGAATCCAGTCTTTGTGAACGCGTTTATGCTATAAAAATGACAGGCTTATAATTCAAACAATTTTAGCAAAAAGAGGTTGGAACATTTTCTTTTGTCCCAACCTCTATTAAATCTGTCACAATAAATGATCTCAAATTGTTATCTAATCAAATAAAAATCATTCTTTTTTTACTTGCGAAATGACACTTAACACTTCTTGACCATACTTGTCTGCCTTCGCCTGTCCAATACCTGAAATATGAAGTAGTGCAGGTATTGTCGTGGGTTGTTGTCGTGCTAAATCAACTAATGTTCGATCATTAAAAATGATAAAAGATGGCACTTCTGTCTTTTTAGATAAAGCCAAACGCCATTGCCGCAACTTAGCAAATATGACTTTCTCTTCATCAGTTAAATCATCTTGTGTTAGTGGTGAATCTGTTGCCACTCGTTCTGTTATTGATTGCACGGTTTGTCGTCTTAAAACCCGATGCTTACCTTGTAAAACTTGTAATCCTGTTTTTGAAACCATTAAGCCTCGATATTCACCTGTAATCTGTAAATAACCTGCTGCCAATAAAAAATCAATAAGTGATGCGATTCGTACGCGAGGCACACCCTGCATTAAGCCAAACGTTGTTAATTCGTCAAAATGCGCCCATTTAAATTTTTCAGGAACATGTCCCCGTAAAGTATCAGCTGTCACCATTTTACCAAAGGCATCTTGATTATGACGTGCGTTCCGCATTCTCACCACATGACTTAAAACTTTCTGTGCATCTGTCGTGATATCAACTGCCGACTGTTCATCTAAACAATTTGTACAATGACCACATGGTAAAGTTTCTTCGCCAAAATAACGCGTAATATACTGTTGCAGACAAACCGTGGTTGCCCCGTAATTTGCCATTTCTTGTAACTTATTTTTCTGTAAACGCTGATACTCTGGTGTTTGATTGTCACTATTTTCAATGAAAAACCGTTGCGTCTGCAAATCTGCCGCAGCATATAGTAAAATGGCTTCCGCTGGTAAATTATCACGACCGGCACGCCCAATTTCTTGATAATATGCTTCAATCGATCCAGGAATACTATAATGAATGACAAAACGCACGTTGGATTTATTAATGCCCATGCCAAAAGCATTTGTTGCCACAACAACGTTTGCGCGGTCAAACAAAAAATCATCCTGTGACTGCACTCGTTCTTCATCAGTCATACCTGCATGATAACCAACAACTGACAAATGTTGACGTCTTAAATGATCAGTTAAACTCGTGACTAATTTTCGCGTGGGTACATAGATAATCCCTGCATCTGTCAAATGATTTTGCAAATAATGTGTTATATAATCATCTTTTTCTTTCTTTTTCAGCCCTGTTTCTAAACGAATCGTCAAATTATCACGGACAACACTCGTACGAACGGTATGATCAATGGCTAGTCGTTCAACTAAATCATTTTGCACACGCTTCGTTGCCGTTGCAGTTAATGCCATCATTCGGGGCGCAGAAACGAAATTATTGATTAGATGAACTACCTCTAAATAACTTGGACGAAAATCATGACCCCATTGTGATAAGACATGCACTTCATCGATCACAACCAATGAAATATCTAAACGATTTAATAAGGAATAGGTTCCCTCACTTTTTAAACGTTCCGGTGCTAAATACAATAATTTTGCTTGTCCGTTCAGTAGATGATTTATCGCATGATGATATGCCACTTCGTCTTGTGTAGAGTTCAAAGTAACCGCATCAATGCCATTAGCAGTTAATTCATCAACTTGATTTTTCATAAGCGAAATTAACGGTGATATCACAACTGTAATACCTGGCAACATTAATGCTGGCACTTGATAGGTAATTGACTTGCCACCCCCGGTTGGCATAATGCCTAACGTTCGTTCACCAGCTAGCACAGCTGCAATAATTTCCGCCTGACCTTCACGAAAATTATCATAGCCGAATGATTGTCTTAACGTTTCCAATGCTGATTGCATGATACCTCCTTTAGAAGTCATCGTTTGTCCAATAAAAAAGCCACATGTTAGAGCTAATATCGCATAACATATGACCAATCAATTAATTACTATTGTCTGCACTACTACCAACTGCATTATTCGTGTCTTCTAAATCACCAGACTTACCAAGATGTTGGTCGTATGTTGCTGAATAGTAAACCTTACCAGTTTTCAAATTAGCAACAAAGTACAAATACTTCTTATCACGGTCTTTTGGATTCAATACCGCTTCGATAGATTCAGCTGATGGGTTATTAAATGGTCCTGGTCCATAGCCTGAGTATTTATATAAGTTATAAGGATTTGTACTCTGAACATCTTTATTAGACAAATTCGTTTTATTTGTCTTCAAGGCATACTTTGTGGCAATGTCGGATTGCAATGGCATATTGTCGTCAATACGATTGAGGAAAACGCCTGCAATCGTTCGACGACTATCTTGATCGATACCTTCTCGTTCGACTAACGAAGCTAATGTGAGTGTCTCATGAACCGTCAGACCAGCATCCTTGATAGCTGTAAACTTATCTTTTAATTGTGCATAAGATTGCGCAACCATCTGGTTAACTAACTCACGTGCATTATTAGTATCCTTCCAATTATAGGTCGCTGGATACAAATAACCTTCTAACCGATAACGAATATCTTTCACTTGCTTACTTGAAGCTTCTGAGTCAAGCAATCCTGGGTACGCAGCTTTCAAACGATTAAAAAATGCTTTATCATTAACTGCCTTCAAAAACTCAGCACGTGTAAATTTCGTCTTTTGACCAACTTCAGTCGCAATATCGTCAATGGTTTCACCTTCACGAACCGTCACTGTATCTTGGTTATTTAATGGTGATGATGCACCACCTTGACGAAGCGTCTTCACAATTTCGCCAACTGTATCAGAGGGTGAAAACAGATAATATCCTGATTTTAAATTAGAAATATGGTGCGATGACAAGTAATGCATAAAAGCCTTTTTTGATCGTATAACCTTAGCAGAATCTAATTTATCTGCAATTTCATCAGTTTCCGCACCTTCTTTAATTTTAACCTGTTTATTTTTCTTGTCTTGGCTATTTAAAGCAGAATAATCGCGCTTATCCTGATAGCTAGTAACAAAGCTAATGCCACCAACAATAATGGCTATCAAAATAATAACGATCACTAATAACCGCCCTTTTCCTCGCCGGTTGCGCCTTTTCCTTCTTACGCTATGACCGTTTTTCATACTTATTTCTCCTAGACTTATCTTTAATCCATAACGAAAATAGTCGCTATTACTTTGAGTATATCAGTAATAACGACTATTTAATCGTTTTTTTAATTAATCTTAACGAATTTCTGCACCAAATTGCTCTGCTAATGCACCAGCAATATGATCAACAAGTTGATTTGTTTCATCATCTAACATCGTTTGTTCAGGGTTTATAAAAGTCAACCCAAATGCCACTGATTTCATATCATTTGGAACATTGTCACCTGTATAAACATCAAAGATAACAATATCATGCAGATATTTACCACCTGCTTGTTGGATAGCCTCTTCAATGCTTGATGCAGCAACATCACGATTGACTAAGATTGCTAAATCACGTGAGACTGCTGGATAACGTGAAATGGCTTCGTAACGTCCCTGATGCTTTGGCAAAGCGATCATTGCGTCTAAATCTAATTCAAATCCAAATGTCTGATTAATCCGATATTCTTTTGCAATTAATGGATGAATTTGACCAACAAAACCAATAAAGGTGTTGCCAACATAAACATCTGCTGTCTGACCTGGGTGCATATCGTCACGTATTGTATTCGCTACAAAATGTACAGGCTCTACAAAATCATAATTAACCAACAATTGTTCCACGATACCTTTTAACGCATAGAAATCTGCTACTTGTGCCTTTTGATTCCATGTCCGCTCAGTAATATTACCAGTTAATACTCCTGCCAAGTGCTCAACTTCTTGTGGTTGTTTCGTTAAATCACCATCTGAAACAAAAACGCGTCCTTGCTCATATAAAGCCACATTGGTTTGCTTACGTGCCACGTTATAGGCAACATCATCTAATAAACCAGTCAACAAACTACTACGAGTTTGTTGATGATCTTGTGACATTGGATAGTCTAATTGAACAGGTTCGCCATCATGTAATTTAAAACGATTTGCCTTTTCTGGCGTTGTCAACACATATGAAATGGCCTGGTTCAAGCCAAGCCCTTCCAAAGCGTGTCGGCTTGCTCGTACAAGGCGTTGCTTAGCTGTTAATTTACCTGGTGTCATTTCACCAACTGGTAATGTTGCTGGTAAATTATCATAACCATATAGACGAGCAATTTCTTCAATCAAATCAGCAGGAATCGTAATATCCCAACGACGTGCTGGAATAGTTACTGAAAATAAACCGTCTGTTTCTTCGTAATCAAAGAATAAACGATCAAAAATAGCTGCAATCTCTGCTGTCGTGATGTTTGTACCAAGCACATGATTGACATGTGCCACACTTACCTGAACAACAGGTGCTTCATAGTCAAAGTCCTGTGCAACAACTCGTCCCGTAGTAACTTGACCACCAGCTAATTCAGCTACCAAAGCAGCTGCATGGTCAAGTGCTGTAAATGTATCCTCAACATTAACGCCACGTTCAAAACGCATCGATGCTTCTGAATGTAAGTTTTGGTCACGAGCCGTGTGACGAATTGACTTTGGCTCAAAGATTGCACCTTCTAATACAATATCGGTTGTTTCAGCAGTCACTTCTGTTGATTCACCACCCATCACACCAGCAAACATCAACGCTTCATCTCCTGAAGCAATCACAATATCTTCAGCAGAAGCTTCGCGGGTAACCCCATCCAAAGTTTTGATAACTTCCCTGTCATGAGCACGACGAACATGTACCTCTGGCTGTGGTAATGCATTCAAGTTAAAAGCATGCATTGGCTGACCATACATTAATAACATGTAATTTGTAATATCGACAATATTTGAAATAGGTCGAATCCCCATTGTCCATAAACGACGTTGCAACCACAATGGTGAATCTTTCACCGTGACATTTTTGACCACACGTACAGCATACTTCGATGCTAACTCCGCAGGTGCCGTCACTTGGATAATGTCACTGGTTGCTTCCGTCGTTTCATGTAGCTCAAATGTTGGTAATGTTGGCTCTTCAGAGAGAATAGCTGCAACTTCCCAAGCAGTCCCGTTCATTGAGAACAAATCTGCACGATTAGGTGTAATACCCGTTTCTAAAATATCATCATCCAAACCTAAAACAGCTAATGCATCTTCACCCGGTTGTAACTCAGCTGCATCAACGTCGTTAAATACCCAAATACCGTCTTCAAAATCTTTTGGTGCAACTTTATCTTCAAAGCCAAGCTCTTGCAAAGCTGCTAACATACCATTAGAAACTTCACCACGTAACTTGCCTTTACGAATTTTTTTGTTGTCACCAATAATTGAGCCATGTTTTGCCAAAATAACCGTTTGACCTTCAGCCACATTTGGTGCGCCAGTCACAACTTGGATTGGTTCATCTTCACCTGCGTCTAATTGTGTAATCACCATATGATCAGAATCAGGATGTGGCACAACAGACAACACTTTTGCAATGACAATTTTCTTCATATTGCCTTTTGGTTGATATTGCCCCTCAACTTCAACAGCCGTACGCGAAATTTTTTCTGCTAACTGTGCTGCAGGTAATGCAATTGGCAAATAATCACGTAACCAATTTACTGAAACTTTCATTTTGTTTTATCCTTTCTGATCAAATTGCGTTAAGAAACGAACATCGTTCAAATAGAAATTACGAATGTCTTCAACGCCATACTTCAACATGGCGAAACGATCAGGTCCTAATCCAAAGGCAAAACCACCGTAAACGTCTGGATCAATACCAGACTTACGCAAAACATTTGGATGAACCATACCAGCACCCAGTACTTCAATCCATTCAATATCTTCTGGTGCCATATCTGGTGTCACCGCATTCCATGAAATATCAACTTCTACAGATGGTTCCGTAAACGGAAAGTACGATGGACGTAAACGAATATCATGCGCTTCACCAAATAAATTGTGAGCGACTGCTAATAAAGTTCCTTTTAAATCACCCATCGTAATATGCTTATCAATCACAAGTCCTTCCATTTGGTGGAATTGATGTGAGTGCGTTGCATCATCAGTATCACGACGATAAACACGGCCTGGTGAAACCATCTTTAATGGTCCCTTACTAAAATCATGTGCTTCCATTGTGCGCGCTTGCACTGGTGAAGTTTGCGTGCGCATCAAGATATCGGGTGTGATATAAAACGTATCTTGCATATCACGTGCTGGATGATCTTTTGGCAAATTCATGCGCTCAAAATTATATTGATCTTCTTCAACCTCTGGTCCTTCAATCACCTGATAACCCATCCCAATAAACTGGTCTTCCAAGCTTTCAATAATTTGCTGTAAGACATGTGGTTGTCCTTGCTTAACTGCACGACCAGGTAATGTGACATCAATCGTCTCTACAGCCAATTGTGCATCAAGAGCAATAGCTTCTAAATGTGTTTGACGTTCACTAATGGCAGCATTTAAAGTATCACGGACATCATTGGCTAATGCACCGATTACTGGTCGTTCTTCTGGTGCCAAATCTTTCATGCCACGAAGTACTTCAGTCAATGGTCCCTTTTTTCCTAACCAATGTACTCGTACCTGATTTAATGCCTTAACATCGGCAGCAGCATTAATCTGACCTAATGCTTCATCGCGCAATGTCGTGAGCTCATCTTGTAAACTCATGTTTCTTCTCCTTTTACTAATAAACTTTTTAAATAAAAAGTCCCTTCGATAATCATTATCGAAGGGACGCTCATTAACGTGGTACCACCCAAAAATTCAGTAGTCTTAGACAGACTACCCTCGGTTATCTGTTAACGGTGATAAACCGCATCAACTTTTTATTGACGAACTCCTGACTGAAATTCAATATCCTAAAAGGCAGGCTTTCACCACTTCCTGCTCGCTAAACTTAAGCGGATACTTACTAGGTCATTCATTGTTTCTTGCTCCATTGTACAAATTTTATTTTAAATTAGCAAGTTTCTATTTGTCGGTACATTGCCATTTGTCTGACCACTCATGAATCGCTGTCATCATCTCACGCATTGACTCACCACGTGTGGTTAAGGCATATTCAATTAATGAAGAATCATCATAAGTACGACGCTCAACAATATCAGCCCCTTCAAGTTCCTTCAATCTTTCAACTAACACACGATCTGAACATTTTGAAACAGATTGTGCGAGATCCTTAAAACGAACTGGGCCATTGATCAGTAATGTTTCAATAATCATGCCATTCCATTTACGCCCAAGTATATCAAACGTTGCGATAAACTTATCGCATAACTTATTTTCACATACTTCGGTCATATCGGCTGTATTCTCAGTGACAACTGCCATAATATATTCTCCTTAACTTGTTGGTTTCTCTTCTCGTACTTTTATTTTATGCTTTACTTACAAAAAATGCACGAAATAACTTTTAAATTTCATAACTAACATTATATCCTTATTTTCTGCACTCGCAAAGAATAATTTGACAAGCGGTGTATACTTATTTAGGTTATTTTTTTAGAAAGACAGGTGTCGTATGACGTCAAATCAAGATTCCCCTAGCATTTTTAATGCTACTTTTATTCAATTATTCATTATTCAAATTTTAAGTATGATGACTTTTTATAGTCTCTTTGTCATTATTGGTCCGTATGCAGTACATACATATCATGTTAGTACAACAATGGCTGGTCTCATCACTGGTATGACGATTATTGGTACAATGATTGCTCGTTTTAGCGCTGGTGTGATGACTGCCAGGTTCAGTGCAAAAAAACTGACCATTATTAGTATGGTTATTTTGGTTCCCATCTTATTAGCTTACCAATATCATGGTGGTATACTTTATCTACTATTAATTCGTTTTATTCAAGGATTAGCCGTGGGTTTAACTGGTACAGTTACCAATACTGCCGTTGTTAATGTTATTCCTCATGAACGACGCGCTGAAGGCATAGCTTACTTTTCACTAGCAACTATTCTTGGTACTGCTTTTGGCCCATTTTTTGCTTTATTAATTGAACAACATTATTCGTATACCATCTTATTTTGGCTAGAATTTTTCACTGGTCTTATCGCATTAATTGCTTCATTCCTAATTGATGCCAACAAAGTTATCATTAAGTCTGCACCAGTAAAAACGAATTTTAGTTTACGGACATTAATTGAACCAAAGGTCCTAGGAATTTCACTAACACTGGGATTTGTCACATTTGGCTACGCTGCCTTACAATCTGAATTAGACTTCTATGCTAGTGATCTCCATTTGGTTACATTTGCCTCATATTTCTTCCTAGTTTATGCTTTTGCCATTCTTATTTCACGACCAGTCGTTGGTCGACTAATGGATCATAAAAATGAAAATTTCGTCATTTATCCAGCCTTAATTATTTTAGCCATTGGACTATTTGTTTTAGGCAAAATGACTAATGGTTGGATGATGTTATTGGCTGCTGTTTTAATCGGTTTAGGTTTTGGAAATTTTCAATCAGCTGTTCAGTCAACAACAACCCAAATGGTACCCGCTAATCGTTTAACCCAAACAACCGCTACTTATTTCATTTGTTACGAATTTTCACTAGGTTTTGGTCCTTCTATCATTGGTTTTATTCAACCAATGCTTGGTTATCAAAATCTGTTCTTGATAATGGCCGTGATTGCTCTCATTGGTATTGTGCTTTACTATTTTATTCATGGTCGTAAAATTTCTGCTTGATTTAAGACAAAATAAATAAGCGTGAGACAACAGGTTTCAATCCTTTGTCTCACGCTTATTTATTTTGTTTTATATTATAACTCTGCTAACTTAGAAATTAAGATAGCTCCAATAACAACCATAATGGCACCCACAAGGATGAAGCCCATTTGACGTTTTGTTTTTTTCTCTTTCAAAATAAAGATGGCACCAAACGTTCCGACGATAATACCAGTTTGTGACAACGTTGTTGCCGTTGCTTGACCAACATGAGGATTACCCGTTGAGATAAACATGAACACATTTCCTAGTGCCCAAACCAAACCAGTAATCACTTGACGCCACGTACCTGACTTAAACATATCATCAGTCTCTTTAAAGAAAAAGATGACAATTAGGATTGCACCTAAAATTTGTCCAAGTGACTGTGGTGCCACAATGGCAGTCATATAATCCAAACCATTGTTTTGATTATGAATGGCATTTGAAATGTAACCCCACTTGTTCAACAAGTTAGGAATAACAAAATAGGCCATGAATCCAAGTGTTGATATAATGACTGCTGTTATACCACCCTTAAAATCACGTTCTGGATTCAGATCTTTTGGCGCATTTTTATCACTGACTGTTGTAAATAAAGCACCCACTGTTACCAATGCAATTGACAAGATCCCAAAGAACCACATCCGGCCAGTATGCCATTCCCCTAGAACGGCAGCAGCCATCAAAGCATTACCAATAATTTGACCAGAAGTTGACAATGGATTACCAATTGATACGCCTAACTTCTTAAAGCCAATTAATTGACCAACTTGACCAATAGCCCAAACTAATCCCGATAGGAAACCAACAATCCAAATTCTTGCATTAAAAGCATAGTCGGCCCCGGCACTTGGAATAACAAATGCAAATAGTGTACCAAATCCTAAAATTAGCGCACCAATTGTCATTCCCATAATTCCCTGGGCAGCGGTTCCACCAGCTTTAGTCGTGACAATACCGACTGACCCCCAGGCCAGAGCAGGCACTAAAGCGATTAAAATCGACATTTTTCTTTCCTCCACAATAAAAAAATATATAAAATTCAACATAGGGGAGGATACAACATTGCATACAATTACACAAGCACTAATATTGTATTTTAATTATCAGAAAATTATCTAATTTTTTTGTGTGACGTATTTTCAACAAAAAAGCATTATAAACAATTACTTTTTTCATTTTTATTTAATTAAATTATTATGTAATATAATGTGACAAAAAAACGAATTGAAGCTTTCGATTTCAATTCGTTTCCTATTTTTATTAATTTGTATGAAATAGTCGTTTCATACGAGCTGAAGCTGGTGAGAAAAATTCAGCAACTGCCAAATAATCATCAACCAAATCGACTAATAAACTTTCACGATAATGTGGTAACTCACTAGTCGCACCCCACATATGTTTTAAAATAATATCTTTTTCCATAGGAGAAAGATGGGTTATTTTTTCTGCATTACGCAAAGCAACACGTGGATGGATAAAAGCATGTGAGCCTAATTCAAACTTGGTTTCGCGCCAATCATAGAAAAACAAATCATGCAATACACCTGCACGAGCAACCGCAGTGGCATTCAAACCAAAACGTAACGCTAAGCGATAACTAACATAAGAAACTGTAATGCAATGTGTTAATCTATCAGAATGATGATGTTGTGTATAATTTACCATCTCTTGTACTTGTGGATGAGCCAATAAGTCTTTCACAATATCACTATATACTTTATCTTTTTGCCAATCTAGCATTGTTCTTCCCCCTCGCACAATCTTAGATTACTTTAAAAATCTTTAACGAGCCTTTAATGCAAACATCGCAATACCTGCCGCAACTGCAACATTTAAGGATTCTGCTTGTCCCGTAATTGGAATATAGAGATTTTTAGTGGTCATTGCTGCCAGTTCCGGTTGCATCCCCTGACCTTCATTTCCCATAATTAAGGCAAATTGCGTTTGCGCTGGGATAGTGAAAACCTCTGCTGCCTGTGGATCTAATTGTGTGCCATAAACATTCATGCCATTTTGCGTGAAAGAAGCCGTCCAATCGGCCAAATCACCGGTAGTTGTCATTAAGTGAAATTGTGAACCTTGCATCGCACGCAAAGCCTTTGGTGAATATGGATCAACCGACCCATGACCAAATACAACGCCAGTAAAACCTGCTGCATCAGCTGTACGAACCATTGTACCAACATTACCAGGATCTTGAATCGCATCCAAGAATAACCAAGCACCATCATGAATAAATTGTGGTTCACGCGTTGTTGTCGGCAATGACACTTCTGCAAAAATACCTTGCGGTGTTGTTAAATCTGACAACTTTTTTGCAATGTCAGTTGTAATTTCGAAAACGGGGACACCTAAAGGTAATTCCTCCTGATGCTCATCTAGCTGTTCACGCGTTCCAATAATTGCATGTAGCTTACCGTTGTGTTGGATTGCTTCTTGTACTAAATGCCAACCGTCTAACAAATATGTTTGACTTGCCTGTCGACCTTTTTTGGTTTGTAATTTTTGCCATGTTTTCACACGATTATTTTTTACTGATTTAATAGTTTCCATAAAGTTTATTATACGCTAAAAACAATTATATTGCTTATGTTATAATTCGTAATAAGACTTAAATTTGCTATTTGCTAAAGAAAGAAGGATAACATGCCAGTTTTAGATTTAAGTGACACGGCTGCTGTCAATAAATATGAAGAGTTTGTCCAACAGTCACCTTATGGCCAAGTTGGGCAAGATTTGGGTTGGGCAAAAATTAAAAATAATTGGGAACCTCGGTACGCCTATGTCACTGATGATGATGACAATATTATTGCTGCTATTTCAATGCTACTAACACAAACAAAATTAGGTAAGAAATTTGCCTATGCTTCAAAGGGACCAGTCATGGATATTACTGATTTCTCATTACTAGAGCAACTCATGATTGAAGCAAAACGTGCATTAGCAGACGATGACGCTTATGTCATCAGAATGGATCCTGAAGTACCTTATTCTGATGAATTAAATAGCGCCCTACAAGCACATGGTTTTGAAACACGTAATCGTAATGTGGCTGACGAAGGCATGCATGCGACTATCCAACCACGGCTTAACATGGTATTAGACTTAACCACTAAGCCCGATGCTAAAGAAACTTTTGATTTATACCCTTCTAAAACCAAGTCAAAGCTAAAGCGGCCAATGCGTGATGGTGTCACTGTCCGTTATGGTAGCGATTCAGCCGCAATTGATGCTTTTTATGAAACTTACGTTAATATGGCCAATCGCCATGGTATTACTTATCGTCCAAAAGATTATTTTGAACGGATGCGTGATGCTTTTGGTGATAATGGTATTATGCGGGTCTACATCGCTGAACGTGAAGACCATCTCCTTTCTACGGGTATTGGTTTTAAGTATGGTCGTAAAATTTGGTATATGTATGCTGGCTCAAATGACGGGCCAACTTATTATGCACCTTATGCTGTCCAAACAGCCATGATTCAGTGGGCATTAGACGAAGGTGTTGATTTATATGATATGGGGGGAATTGCATCACAATCAACTGATGATGGTCTATATGTCTTTAAGCATACATTTATTAAAGCAGACCCACGTGAATATATTGGTGAAATTGATTTGGTCTTAGATGAAGACGCTTATGCTGAATTAGTTCGCAAATAGGATGAAAACTGACTAGAAATTTAAACTACTTGCTTTTGCAACAAGGCGTTAGACAAAAACTATTATATGTGTTTAAGGGCCGTGAATCTACCAAGTTAAAATGGTTAGATTCACGGCCCTTAAACGTATTTCAAAAGACTGAAAGGTTACTATCACACCTTTTTTATTCTGGATTTTGTTCTGACAAACGCCAACGCAAATAGGCATTAATGAAAGGATCTAAATCACCATCCATGACTGCTTGTGGATTACCTGATTCAAAGCCATCACGATGATCTTTGACCATACGATATGGTTGAAAAACGTATGAACGAATTTGTGAGCCCCAACCATTTTCAAGATGATCACCTGCAATTGCTGCTCGTTCTTGCTCTTTTTTATCCATCTCTAATTGATATAATTTTGCTCGTAACATTGCATATGCGGTATCTTTATTTTGGAATTGTGAACGTTGTTGCTGTGAAGCAACAACAATACCAGTTGGTATATGCGTTAAACGTACAGCTGAAGATGTCTTATTAATATGCTGTCCACCAGCCCCTGATGCACGATATACATCCATCTTCACGTCAGCTGGATTAATATCAATATCTACTGAATCATCCAATTCTGGCATCACATCAATAGACACAAATGACGTGTGACGACGGCCGGCCGAATCAAACGGTGAAATACGTACAAAGCGGTGTACACCACGTTCAGAACGTAAGTAACCATAGGCATTATGACCTGTAATCATTAATGTTGCTGAATCAATACCCGCAACATCACCTGGATGATAATCCATAACATCTACTTTAAAGCCATGTTGCTCAGCCCAACGTGTATACATGCGTTGTAAATTAGCCCCCCAATCTGCCGATTCTGTCCCCCCTGAGCCTGGATGAATTTCCAAAATAGCATTATTTTTATCATAAGGTTCGTTTAGTAATTGAGTTAAACGATAGGCTGATAGATTTTCACTTAATTGTTCTAAATCTGCTGTCATTTCAGCATTCATTTCTTCATCGTCTACTTCACTTAACAAATCAATCGCTGTTGCCACATTTTCAACACCATCTGTCAATTTTAAATAGTCGTCACGACGACCTTTTAAGACATTATTATCATCAATGACTTTTTGCGCCGCAACATTATCTTGCCAAAAATCTGGTTCGACCATTTTTGCTTCATTAGCAGCTATTTCATCATTCAATGCCTCTAAATCTAGTGATTCACCAAATTTTTTTATTTCCGCTGACATATCAGTTAATTTATGACGTGCTTCAGCTAACTCCATGATTTCCTCCCTACCTGATTTAAAAATGAGGTTGAGATATATCTTTACATCCCAACCTCAACAGTACTTGTTTAATAATTGTTTTTAACGCACATTTTGCCGGATTTCTGACTTCATGAAGAGACGGGTCACATCATATTCAACACCCGCAATCATTTCATCAAACATACGGAACCCCTCATTTTGATACTCAATTAATGGATTCAATTGACCATAACCACGTAATTGAATCGCATCACGTAACTGATTCATTGCTTCCATATGGTCAGTCCATTGCGCATCAACGACTCGTAAAATAACTACTCGTGTAAATTGCAATAAGCGTTCTTCGTCATCCCCTAAGGCATGCCGTTTTTCTTCATACATCATTTTCGCACGACGATAAAGCTCATTTTCAATCTCTTGCGCATTTTTATCTGTTAAGTCTGCAACTGTTATCGAATCAACCGGTACAATCGTTGATTGCGCAAAGTCAACAATCGCGTCAAGGCGCCATTCTTTTGGCTTACCTTCCGTTTGATTTTTGACCACACGGTGAATTGTCCGCTCAACCATTGGTAGCAAAACATCTCGTAAGGAATGTTCCTCATCAATAACCTGGTTACGATTATCATAGAAGGTATTACGCTGTTGTGACATCACATCATCATATTGCAAAACATGCTTACGTGAGTCGTAGTTATTTCCTTCGACACGTTTTTGGGCTGATTCAACAGAGCGTGTAATCAAGCGATTACGGATAACCGCATCTTCATCACCCATGTTCATACTTTCCATCAATGTTTTAATGCGCTCACCACCGAAACGAATCATCAAATCATCTTCTAATGATAAGAAGAACTGTGAATAACCTTTATCTCCTTGACGTCCAGAACGACCACGCAATTGGTTATCAATTCGACGTGACTCATGACGCTCAGTACCAATAACTGCTAAGCCACCCATATCAGCAACACCCGGTCCTAACTTAATATCAGTACCACGACCAGCCATATTAGTAGCAATCGTAACAGCACCACGTTGCCCCGCATTAGCGATAATTTCAGCTTCACGTGCATGGTTTTTCGCATTCAAAACGTTGTGGGGAATACCTGCCTTGGTTAACATTTTTGAAATAAGCTCAGATGTCTCAACCGCAACTGTACCAATTAAAATAGGCTGTCCCTTTTTATGTAATTGGGTAACCAATTGTAGCACCGCATTAAACTTAGATCGTAAATTAGGATACAACAAATCTGGTTCATCCACTCGTTGAATGGGCTTATTTGTTGGAATTGTTGTAATTTCCATGTTATAAATCTCACGGAATTCATCTGCTTCAGTTTTTGCTGTACCAGTCATACCAGACAGCTTATTGTACTGACGGAATAAGTTTTGATAAGTAATCGATGCCATCGCACGGTTGTCTTCTTGAATTTGAACTTGTTCTTTGGCCTCTAAAGCTTGATGTAACCCATCAGAGAAACGCCGACCTTCTTGAATACGGCCAGAAAAAGCATCAACTAACACAACTTCACCGTCACGAACAACATAATCTTTGTTATTAAACATCGTGTAGTTCGCACGTAATGCTTGATCAATATGGTGTGTCAATGCAACATTACCTGGACCATAGAGATTATCCAAATTAAAGTATTTTTCACCCTTTGCAATTCCTTCATCATTTAACAAAACTGATTTAGATTCATGATCAACCTTAAAATCTTCATCTTCTGTTAATGACTTTGCAAAACGATCAGCACGAATATACAGTTGTGTACTTGTTTGAGCAGGTGCCCCAGAAATAATCAATGGGGTGCGCGCCTCATCAATTAGAATGGAGTCTGTCTCATCAACCAATGCAAAGTTCAAACCACGTTGTACACGATCTTCTTTACGAGCGACCATATTATCACGTAAGTAATCAAAACCAATTTCAGAATTAGTCGTATACGTAATATCACACAAGTAAGCTTGGCGCTTTTCGTCTGGTGACATCTCCGTTAAATTAATACCAACAGTTAGACCCAGCCATTTATACAATTGGCCCATTTCCTCACCATCTCGTTGTGACAAATATTCGTTCACTGTCACAACATGAACACCCTTTTGTGGTAGCGCATTTAAATAAACTGCCATCGTTGCAGTTAATGTTTTACCTTCTCCAGTTTTCATTTCGGCAATGTTACCACCATGCAAAACGGCAGATCCCATTATTTGCACACGGAATGGATATAAACCTAACACGCGTTTTGCACCTTCACGCACCACTGCAAATGCTTCTGGTAAGATATCATCTAGCGTTTTCCCCTTTTTCAATAATTCTCGAAAATAGGGTGTTTTTGCTTGTAATTCCTCGTCCGATAAGGCTGCCATATCGTCGGCATATGCTTCTACTTTGTCAGCTAAGCGACCTAAGCGACGCAATTTCCCTTTATCACTCTCAATAATTTTACGTAATGGATTAGCCATTTATATCTTCCCTCTCATCGGTCATTATTAGCTACTTCTAGCTAATTATACTAACTAACATTCTAACATAATGCACGTCATAGTAACACGATTTCTATATAAAAAGTGAGAGATGGTCTAATTACTAACCGTAATCAAATCATCTCTCGTTTTTAATTATAGAAATTCACGAATATTAGCAAGCGTTTGCTCACGTCCTAATAATTCAAGTAATTCACCTAAATTAGGACCTTGTTCTTCACGAGTTGTTGCAATACGTAATGGATTCCAAAGGGCACGACCCTTCACAGCCATCTCTGATTGAATTTCACGAACAGCGCGTAATACAGCTGCGGCAGTAAAGATTGGCATTTTTTCAATTTTATCTGCAAATAACGTCAACATTGCAGGCACATTATCTGCATTCATCCATTCTTTTGCTGAATCTGGGATATCAGCAGCAGCTGGCATCTCAAAGAAAACAGGCTTGATCAATGGCACAATTTGTGCAGTATATGAAACACCGTCCATGTATACGTTCATCACTGAACGTAACCATTGCATCTTTTCAGCTGTTAATTCAGTCGGATCAACAACCTTTGAATAAACCAATTGTTCAATCAATTTATCAAACACCATATTTTGATCAGCGGTCTTAATCCATTGATTATTTACCCACTCAAGCTTCTTATTATCAAACTTCGCAGGTGATTTTGACAAACGATTTTCATCGAATATCTTAACTAATTGTTTCTTATTAAAGATTTCTTTTTCACCAACTGGTGACCAGCCTAGCAAAACAATGAAATTTAACAAAGCTTCTGGCAAATAGCCTAGTGAACGATATTGTTCAATAAATTGCAATACCGTTTCATCACGTTTTGATAATTTTTTACCAGTATCAGCATTAATAATTAGTGTCATATGACCAAAAATTGGTGCTTCCCAACCAAATGCCTCATAAATCATTAATTGCTTTGGTGTATTTGACACATGATCATCCCCACGTAACACGTGAGAAATTTCCATCTTATGATCATCAACAACAACAGCAAAATTGTAAGTTGGCATGCCATCGGCCTTTTGAATGACCCAATCACCACCAACTGTCGATGAATTGATTTCAATGTGTCCCTTAACAATATCATCCCAAGCATAATCTTTATTCTCAGGTACGCGGAAACGAACCACGTATGGCAACCCTTTTGCTAAAGCATCTGCTTGAAAGGCTGCAATTTCATCATTAGACATACCTGCATATTCATAAACGTAATGTGGTGCTTGTTTAGCAGCAACCTGTGCTTCACGTTCGGCGGCTAGCTCCTCTGATGTTTTAAAAGAACGATAAGCTAAACCACGATCTAGTAAATCTTGAATCAATGGCTTATAAATTGATAGGCGTTCAGATTGACGATAAGGACCATACTTACCTGGATTAGCTGGTGATTCATCCCAATCCAGACCAAGCCAAGCGAGATTATCCAACTGTGACTTTTCACCATCAGCAATATTACGCGTCTGGTCAGTATCCTCAATACGGATAATAAATTCACCTTTATGATGACGTGCAAATAACCAGTTAAATAATGCTGTTCGGGCATTACCTATATGTAAATGTCCTGTTGGTGATGGTGCATAACGCACACGAACTTTCTTTTCGGTAGTCTCAGCCATGCTAATCGACACTCCTCTTTATTTTATAATTCTAAATAATATACCGTTTACTAATATACCGCGCTTTGCAGTGCGTTTCAATGTATTCCCTTGAATAAGTGCTTAATTTCTTAAAATACAGCCTAATTGTCAACAACGTTTCCAAAAATCATGCGACCGGCATCTGTTTGCAATGCAGAAGTTACCTCTACTGTCACCGTCTCTTGTAAATGACTACGTCCCTCTTCGGCAACAACCATCGTGCCATCATCCAAATAACCAACTGCTTGTTGTCGTTCAGTACCATTTTTAACTAGTAATACCGTTAGATGATCACCAACTGCAACCCGTGGTCTTAATGCACCTGCCAGTTCATTGATATTTAATACCTGAACATTTTGAAACTTTGTCACTTTATTCAAATTATAATCGTTTGTTACAAGGCAACCATTTACTTCCTCTGCTAATCGAATTAATTTCTCATCAACTTCAGTAATGTCTTCGTAATCACCTTCCCACATTTCCAAAGGAACATAATCACTTTCACGCAACTCATTTAAGACGTCTAACCCACGACGACCACGCACGCGTTTTAGCGATTCACCAGCATCAGCGATGTACTGCAACTCATATAACACAAAGTTAGGAACTAGCAAAGTACCTTCAATGAATCCCGTTTTCACTAGGTCAATAATACGACCATCGATTAAAATATTGGTATCCAAAATTTTATAGTGATGATAGTTCGTTTCTGCTTCAGTTAAAACATCGCCTTGTCCAACATCGTGCTGAGGTCGTACTTTTTTAGTACGGCTTGTTAATGTTGGTATCAACTTACGCCATTCATCAATACGTGTCGTTCCTAAACGAAATCCTAAATAACCCAATAATGCCATCACAATAACTGGTACTACCCCACTTAGGAAGAAATTATTCATGTGTTGCAAAGGTACCGTGATTACGACAGCAATCACTAAACCAATTAAAGTTGTTAATGATCCAATAAGCAGTAATAGTGGTGATTGCTTATTTAGATAGTTTTCAATACGATGTATCGTTTGATCAACTGGGCGCCACAACAACAAACTTAATAAATAAAAAATAATAGCACCTAAAATAAAATTGACAATACCGTTATTAATCCAGATATGTTTAGATAGATTAAAAATATCCCAAATGACTGGTAATAAAGTCAAAGCAATTGCGCCACCAGCTAATACAAAAATTCCCTGAATAATTCGCTTTCGTAACATACTAATTTCTCCTTTCTGCATTATCCCAATGCAATTTGTAATGCTTCTGATAACGTTTTTGTCCCAATGATTTGAATGTCACTAATCCCGTTCAATTGATCAGTCACGTGTTTTGGTACAAAAATACGTTTAAAACCAAGTTTCTTGGCTTCAGTGACACGTTCAACAATATTTGGCACCCGCCGGATTTCCCCTGTTAAACCAATTTCACCAACAAACGCATCCGTTGGTTGTGTTTCAACATCGTTATAACTTGAAGCAATCGCCATTGCGACAGCTAAATCAATAGCTGGTTCGTCTAGTTTAACACCACCAGCAGCTCGAACATACGCATCTTGATTTTGTAACAAAAGATTTGCCCTTTTTTCTAAAACAGCCATCAATAACGATACACGGTTGCGATCAATACCTGCTGCTGTGCGTTGTGCATTACCGAATACAGTTGGCGTAACCAAAGCTTGTACTTCTACCAGAATTGGTCGAGTACCTTCCATTGCGACAACGACAGCAGACCCACTAGCATTTGCCAAACGCTCTTCCAAAAACAAATCTGATGGGTTTGCAACTTCCATTAACCCACCGTTTTGCATATCAAACACACCTAATTCATTTGTTGAACCAAACCTATTTTTAACAGCACGCAGCAATCGGAAACTTCGTTGATTATCACCTTCAAAATAAAGCACCGTATCAACCATATGTTCTAATATTTTTGGTCCTGCAATCGCACCTTCTTTTGTCACATGACCGACAATGAAAATTGTAATATTATTCGTTTTAGCAATTTGTAGTAATTCGGCCGTTGTTTCACGAATTTGGGACACAGAGCCAACTGACGAGCTAATATCAGGTTCTTGCATTGTTTGAATAGAATCAATCACAACAAAGTCAGGTTTGGTTTCATCAATTGCTTGTCTAATCTGTTTCATATCTGTTTCTGGAAAAAGTAAAAAATCAGAATCGCCACGGACACCCAAACGTTCCGCACGTAATTTAATTTGTGACGCACTTTCTTCACCAGCAACATATAATATTTTTTGACCAGTATTGGCAAGTTGACCGGATACTTGTAGCAATAATGTCGACTTACCTATTCCTGGATCACCACCAATCAAAACCATTGACCCTGGTACAATACCACCACCAAGGACGCGATTAAACTCTGCGTTCGCTGTCTTAATACGAGGTGTTTCTTCAATATTAACATCATCCAATCGTTCGACTTTAGCAACTTGACCTGCTAAATTAACCCGCGACTTTCGGTCAACCTTTTCTGGTTGCATGACTTCTTCAACAAATGTTCCCCATGCACCACAGTTTGCACAGCGCCCCATATATCGTTGTGAGACAAAACCACAATTTGAACAAACGAATTGCGTTTTTGTTTTTGCCATATTTCCCCCTTTTTTATTTTACACCTGAGCTACCAAAACCGCCTTGACGCGTCTTTTTGGTTTGTAATTGATCATTATCAGTGGTTAAAAACGGCATGAAGATTCCTTGACCAATTCGTTCACCTTTTTTAATCGTGACATCACGCACACTCCAGTTAATCATCTGAATAAAAATTTCACCTTCATTTTTAGGATTATCAACATAATCCGCATCAATGATACCAACACCATTTGGCAAAATTAACCCGCGCTTTAAAGGATTTGAAGAACGATTAGCAATCATTAAATATTCATTCTCACCCATGTAAGCTTTTATACCAGTAGGCACTAACAGTGGTTTAATCGTACGAGATGCTTGTTCATAACTTTCTGATGTTAGAGTTTCATTATGCCTTATCTGCCATAAAATTTTCAAAAATGGTAATCGCCAAATAGAAGGCAATGTAAAATCCTCCGCTGCTTGAAAATCATAACCAGCAGCTTGTTCTGTCGCGCGCACTGGCAAATTTAAATTAGCGTTTGCGTATTTCTTAACAACAGCAAATCCTCGTTTCATAACTATTCCTTTCAAATAAATTATCAAAGATAAGTATAACTTAATTTCATGAAAAATAAAAAAGCACACGTCAAATTCACGCATGCTTTCAAACAAACTTAACCTTTATAGGCGATTTTCTGATATTCTGGATGTCTAAAAAAGGCTTGCCGTGCGTAAGTACATACTGGTTTTAGTTGCACTTGTGCTTTCTCTGCTTGTGCAACGACTTCTGCTAGTAACTGTGCTGCAATTCCTTGACCACGCAACTCCGGATCAACATAGGTATGATCAATCGACCAAACTTTGCCACCAAGAATTGCTGGAAATAATATTTCTGCATCTACAATACCGTTTGTTTCGTGAAACAAACGACCAGGTTCATACATAAATTCCATATCAAACCTCCTGGTATCATTATAACCGAATCTCAAATATCCATGGGTTATAAACTATCGAAGTGCCCCGACAAAATCTGGTAACCATTTATTCGAAATTGATTTGATACTAACTTTTTCGGAAAAAGAATCAACCGTAACAAATTTACCACCACCAATATAGATACCTGCAGTTGTTGGTAATACACGACTACCCCAAGCTAATAAATCTCCGGGCATCGCTTCAGAAACCGTAAATTGTGTCACTGCTTGCATTTGTTCGCTCACCTCATGCGGAAAGCCAACACCTTCGATGCGATTATACATATATTGAATTAATCCACCAGTATCAAAACCAGTATCAATATTTTGCCCTTCTTTCTGATAAGGTACATCAAGTACATCATTTAATACCGTTAATAACGGTTCGCATATGCTTTCCATAATCATTTTCATCATTGTTCTCTGAATGCGAGCACCCGTTGTTTTACGAGCAAAATTTGAAGCAGTAATCGTCACAGGTTTTTCAGCAATTGGCGGTTCAAACATAATTTCAGCGTCCGCTTCATCATAATCATTCACGTGAACAACACGTCCAGGTTCTATTCTAAATGGCATTATCATTACCTCTACTTGAATGTATAAAAAAAGACTCGCGGACGAGTCTTTTTAATAATAGCTTTTTATTGGTGAATAAACTGAACACCAGCAGTAGAAATTGTACGTTCGTTATATAGCTTACCTGCATAGTTAGCTTCAGAAATAGTAATCGTACCGTCTGAGTTAACAGAGTCAACGACCGCTACGTGTCCATAACTACTTGCACCACCAACACCAGGTGCAAAGTACGCAACAGAACCAACTGATGCAGTTGAATTTACAGTATGACCTGCAGCAGTTGCTGATGCTGGCCATGATGAGGCATTACCCCAGTAATTACCTACCCAACTCAAATCACCCTTAACATACCAAGTGCATTGTCCATATGGGTATGTGTTTCCAGTCGTGTTTGATGAAACATGATTAGTCGTTGTTGATGTTGTCGTCGTAGCAGATGTAGATGTTGTTGTAGCGGCAGCAGAAGCTGTAGATGTCGTTGACACGTTTTGTGGTCGTGCTGCGGCTGAACTTGCTGCGGCAGCCGATGCGTTTGCTGCTGACGTTGCAGCGGCTTGTGCTGCAGCTGAGCTAGCAGCAGCTTGACTAGCAGCTAATGAGGCATTTGCTGCTGACGTTGCGGCGGCTTGTGCTGCAGCTGAACTTGCAGCTGCTTGGCTAGCAGCTAATGAGGCATTTGCTGCTGACGTTGCAGCTGATTGCGCTGCGGCTGAACTTGCTGCGGCGGCTGACGCATTCGCTGCTGATGCATTTGCTGTTGACGTTGCAGCGGCTTGAACAGCAGCTGAACTTGCGGCAGCTTGGCTAGCAGCTAATGAAGCGTTTGCTGCTGATGTTGCAGCTGATTGTGCTGCGGCTGAACTTGCGGCAGCAGCCGACGCATTCGCTGCTGATACATTTGCTGTTGATGTTGTAGCAACTGATTGTGGTGCGGCTGAACTAGCAGCTTGCGATGCAGGTGCTGCACTAGTAGCAACTTGATGTGCAGAAGCTGAAAGATTAATTGTATCACCAACATAGATAATTGATGAAGCTGAAAGATCATCATTTACTGACAACAATTCAGACAAAGTCATACCATTAGCGTTAGCAATTGCCCACAATGAATCACCAGCTTTAACTGTGTAAGTAGCCCCACTAGCAACATGCTTCGTTGCAGCTGAAGAAGCAACTGATTGTGCTGCAGACTTTGGTGCAGCTGATCCAGGTATTTCAACCTTTTGACCAACAAGAATCAAATTTGCATTTGCAATTTTGTTTGCTGATACTAAATCATCAACAGTAACGTGGTGTGCAGCTGCTAATGCATAAAGTGTATCCCCAGATTTAACAGTGATAGAATCAGCTGAAGCGACAACTGAACTACCTGCCAAGGCAGCCGCTGCTCCGGCAGTTGCTAATAGCGTATTTTTTACAGATGCGTGCATATTAAGTACCCCTTAAAACTAAAAATTTGTTGTCCTATATTATGTTAAGAAATAGCCCACGAGAACTTTTCTTAAGGTTTTCTTTATCTTTACTACAAGCACTATTGTACTTTATAGACTTTTCATAAAAATGCATTTAATGTTTCATTTATGTTACACAACACAAAATCCTTAATTTTTTCTTTATTTTGTTCGTTTTTAATGCATTTAAAAAAATCAGAGCATCATTATTGTACAAAAAAAGACGGTAGTCCTAACTACCGCCTATAAATCATTTATACTTTATTAAATAATTTAGCAACTTTATTCAACTTATTTTTCATCTTTTTCAATAGTGATTTTATCATCAACTAACTTTGCAATTAATTGTTTTGCTTCAGGATTATCTAGATAAAAGTCAGCAATTTGATCTTCTAATTGTTCTTGGATAACACGACGTAATGGACGAGCACCCATTTCAGGATTATATCCCAATTCGACAATCTTTTGCTTGACATCGTCAGTAATCGTAATGTGCAAATCCTTTTCTGCAATTGCAGCATTCATATCATTGATCATCAAATCAACAATCTTCAATAAGTTTTCTTTTGAAAGTGCATTGAATTCAACAATGCCGTCAAAACGATTCAAGAACTCTGGCTTGAAATATGGTGCGAGGCGTTCTAGTAGCTGTGAACCACTTTGGCTGTTTTCTGGGTCAAAACCAACCTTTGCTTCTTTAACACCGGTACCCGCATTTGATGTCATGATAATAATAGTATCTTTAAATGACACCACATGACCTTGTGCATCAGTTAATCGACCATCATCTAAAATTTGTAAGAACATGTTCATCACATCAGGATGTGCCTTTTCAACCTCATCAAGTAAGATCAATGAATAAGGACGACGACGAACCGCTTCAGTTAGTTGACCAGCTTCTTCATAACCAACATACCCAGCTGGTGCTCCAATCAACTTTGAAACAGAATGTTTCTCCATGTACTCAGACATATCGAATCGAATCATACTATCAGTTGTACCAAATAGTTCCTTTGCCAACTGCTTAGCCGTCTCAGTCTTTCCAACACCTGTTGGTCCAACAAATAAGAAACTACCAATTGGACGACCAGTTTTATTAAAGCCAACACGATTACGACGAATGGCACGCGCAATCTTTTCAGTGGCTTCTTCTTGCCCAATAACATGAGCTGATAAATTATCACCTAAGTTTCGTAATTGTGTCTGTTCCGTTTCTGCTAATTCACCAACAGGAATACCAGTCTTTTCCTCAACAATTTTTTGAATATCTTCCACTGTTACTGTTTGTGCAGCTTCATTTTGTGGTGCTTGTTGCTTAACAGCTTCTAACTGTAATTCCAAATTATTGACTTGATCACGTAACTTACTTGCCTTCTCATAATCTTCACGTTCAATAGCTGATTGTTTTTGAGCTTCAGTTGAATGAATCTTATTTTCTAGTTCTTTTGGATCAGCGATTTTAACTGATAAGTTTTTCTTAGAACCCGCTTCATCAATTAAATCAATTGCCTTATCTGGCAAGAAACGCTCTGAAATGTAACGATTTGATAAGTTAACAGCTGCTTCTAGTGCCTCATCTGAATACTTTACCTTGTGGTAGTCTTCATAGCGCGAACGAATACCTTTCAAAATCTGCAGTGCCTCATCTGTTGATGGCTCATTGACTTGAACTGTTTGGAAACGACGAGCAATCGCTGCATCCTTTTCAATTTTACGATATTCATTTAATGTCGTTGCTCCAATCAACTGGAACTCACCACGAGCTAAGGCAGGCTTTAAGATATTACCAGCATCCATTGAACCTTCACCTGCTGTTCCTGCCCCCATAATTTCGTGAATTTCATCAATAAATAGGATGACGTCTTCACGTTTAGATACTTCATCCATCAATTGTTGCATACGCTCTTCGAATTGACCACGCACACCTGTTCCTTGAACAAGTGAGACAACGTCTAAACGAATCACCTCTTTACCTTGCAGCTTACCAGGTACCTTTGCGTTAACAATGGCCTGTGCTAAACCTTCTACAACCGCTGTCTTTCCAACGCCAGCTTCACCAATTAGTACTGGATTATTCTTTGTTCGACGGTTAAGCACCTCAATAACACGAGCAATTTCATCATCTCGACCAATTACTGGATCGAACTTACCCTTACGTGCCATTTCAGTCAAATTAATACCGTATTGATCAAGTAAACTATCACCTTGACCATTATTATTGCCCCCATTACCTTGTCCCATTTGTGGGCGGGGCCTTTGCTGGGTACGTTGTGCTTGTTGTGCCCTTGTTGCTTCATTATTCATCATACGAAAAATATCATCAAAATTTGAAAAACCAAATGGATCTTGTGCCATATTACCAGCCTCCTTACAATCTCTTTTATATTCATTATTCCCAATAGATACAATAGTTGCCGTTTGTTTGACCTTTATTGACCTTGCTTACATTATCTATATTAGCACTCTCATACGTAGAGTGCAAGTCAAAAACGCGATTTTTTTATAAAAAAAAGAATGAATTTTTGTTCATAAAAAGTCCATTCTTTTGAATATATTTACTTATATTTTAATATTCAATAACTAACTTACCAATCATATTTCCAATAGCAACTTCTCTCTGTGCTGCTAAAATCGTTTTTGCAGATAACCCCGTCATTGTTTTGGTTAACGTTGATTGTACAACACCCTCATCAACTAACTTAGCTAACAAAGTCAATGCGGCTCCCTGCGTCGCAACATTTTTATCAGCATTTGTTTTTGCAAACATAAATTCCCAATCAAGTGATGCTGCTTGATTCTTAATCAAACCAACAGGCAGTGGTGTCATTGATTGCACAATCGCACCAATATGGCCAAATACATCAACCAACTTAGCAGCTGATTCAAAATGTTGATCAAGTGAATGTAGTACGGCAATATAGGGTATTGTTGTAAACCCTAATTTTTTTACCGCCGTCACATAATCATCACGATGATTGACCACAAAATCTGCCCCCAACTTTTTAACCCAATCAATCGTATCTTGACGTGAAGCGGTCGCAATAACTGTCATTCCCAGCCACTTGCCTAATTGGATCATCATTGAACCAACACCACCAGCACCATTGATCACTAATAGAGTCTCACCTTTAGCACCATCGGCAACCATTTCTATCTGA
Source organism: Weissella sp. ESL1177 (assembly GCF_058107185.1). Classification (NCBI taxonomy): domain Bacteria; kingdom Bacillati; phylum Bacillota; class Bacilli; order Lactobacillales; family Lactobacillaceae; genus Weissella; species Weissella sp. ESL1177. The sequence goes on from NZ_CM176591.1 coordinate 1,329,430, forward strand.
AATTTATCAGCAAGCATTTCATATGCTGTTAAAAATGTTAACGGCATTGCAGCAGCTTCTACATTCGATAACCTACTTGGTGCTTCGCTAATCAACGCTTCTCTAACAACTTCATATTCAGCATTAGAACCAGTCCGACCTAATTCACCGGCAAAAAACACACGATCACCAATCGCGAATTTTGTCACATCATCCCCCATTGCGACAATCTCGCCAACCGCATCAAATCCCAATACACGTTCTTGACCTGCTGCTGCAGCTAATTCCCATTGTTTCGTATCTACTGGGTTCATGCCTGCTGCTGCAACTCTAACCAACACATCATGATTCGACATGTTTGGTCGTTCAATTTTCTTATCTATCAATGGTTTGTTCGCGTCCGTTGTTGTTACAACCGCCTTCATCATTTCTGTCATGATTCACTCCCTTATAATAAGTCATGTTTCCCATTATTTCTCTACTTATATGATACTATCTCTACTATAAAAAAAATAGTAATGGCAACGCTATTCGCTGTTGTCATTACTATCGTATAAATACTTAATCTTGTGAACCTTCTGCTGCTGCAACGCCTTCTTTCAGACCAGCCATTTCAACATGATGCTCACGGAAATCTTTATCTTGAATAGGTAAGTGGAGTGCATAATCATTAAAAATCGTTAAATCACCTTCAAGCTCATTCGCATCAAATCCTAGTACGTGACCACCAAAGGTACGATCATCACTCAAAAAATGAACATGCCAACCAGCTGCAACAGTACCTTGATACAATTCAGGTGAATAGTAACCAACTAATGTTCCCGTCACATCGCGTTTTTCAAACTCGCGTTGTGTTTTTGTAATTTCAGATAACGATGGAAATGGTCGTTCTGACTTAGGTGCCGACCGAACTTTCATATAATCAAAACTACCTCGCAAAACTACACCTGAGAATGTATTCTCTAATTCACGATCACGAACAAGCGAAACCATCTCTTTCATATTACCAGCACTGAAGGTCACTTTTTCTGATGGATCACTAGTATGATGAACAGTCGCAAATGGTACCGTCTTGTTCATATCTGTCACGTGATGAATCGTTCCTTCACCGTCCATATAATAAACCTCACCATCGACCATAATCATCTCACCATCAAGACCATCGAAAGTACCAATACCTGCATCCCCATGCTCTTTTAATTCAGCTAAAGTGGCCGTACCACCTAACACTTTCCCCATCAAAGCTTCTAATGTACTATGTTGATAAACTGTTGCCATGATTTTCCTCCTAATATGGTATTTTAACAAAAAACGCCCAGTGAACTGGACGCTTTTTTATATTATTCTGCATCAATTAATTGTGACATTAATTCATAATTATGTGAGTAGTCTACTGGAATCTCAACAACAACTGGTCCTTCGGTTGCAAAAGCTTCATCCATAACCGCATCCAATTGGTCAGGTGTTTCAACACGCAATCCCTTGGCACCAGCTGACTCAGCAAACTTCACAATGTCAATATTTGAGAACTTGACACCTGCTGACTCACCATTGTACTTAACTTCCTCTTGGAACTTAACCATATCATAGTGATAATTATCTTGCCAAACAATGTGCACCGTGTTCAAGTGTAGTTGAACAGCAGTTGCCAATTCCATACCTGAAAAGAAGAAACCACCATCACCAGATACTGAGACAGACTTTGCATTTGGTCGAACCATTGCTGCAGCCATAGCCCAAGGTAATCCGACACCTAACGTTTGCATACCATTTGAAATCAAGAAATGACGTGGCACATATGACTTAAAATGACGACCAAGCCACAAATAATGTGAACCAATATCTGATGATAAGGTCATTTCATCAGTCATGTGTGCTTGTAATGACTTAATAATGTTCAATGGGTGGTTTAGATTTGCTTGTGCTGGTGTATACGTTGGTTCTTCTGCCGCATGTAAAGCAGCCTTAAATTCAGTCAACTTGTTCTGAGAAGCAACTGGTAATTCATAACCTGCAATTTGTTCTTGCAATGCTTTCAAAGTATCAGCTAGTGTCCCAACTAATTGACGTTCAGGCGTAAAGTTATTGTCAATTTGAACAGCTTGTGTATCAATTGCCGCAATACGCAAATCAGCATTCTTGTTCCAATTACGTGGTTCATATTCAATTGCGTCATAACCAACTGTAATAACCAAATCAGATTGGGCTAATAATTGGTCACCAACTTGGTTACGGAAGAAACCAATGCGACCAAAGAAAGTCTTTTCTTCTAATTCACGAGAAATAACACCTGCACCTTGATATGTTTCAACAACTGGTAATGTTGTTTGTTCAAGTAATGCATGCAAGGCTGCCGTTGTCGCATCATCTGAACCACGTGCACCGACTAACAAGACTGGTAGCTCCGCAGCTTTAACTTGCTCTGCTAGCCAAGCAATATCTTCGGCAGCTGCAGCACCATAACGTGCTGGCTTAACTGCTGGCAATGCCGTTGCATTTACTTCAGCTTCATCAACGTCTTGTGGTAACGAAACAAATGCGGCACCTGGCTTTGGACCATTTGCAGCAGCGAAAGCATTTGAAATAATTTCCGAAATGTTATTTGGATCTTGAATTTCTACTGAATAGTTTGTAATTGGTGCAAACAAAGTTGCTGATGGTGTACTTTGATGTGTCAAACGGTATAAATCTTTACGTTGTACTTGACCACCAATTGCCAAAACCGGATCATTTTCAGCAGTCGCCGTCATCAAACCAGAAGCTAAATTACCAACCCCAGGTCCTGAAGTAACTGCAACGACACCAGTTTTACCAGTGATACGTGAAAATGCTTGTGCCATAAAAACAGCATTTTGTTCGTGCCGTGTCACGATTAATTTTGGCGCTTTCTTACCTTCACTAGGATGATCTAATTTTTCAAACAAACGATCAATTTTAGCGCCAGGAATACCAAACACTAAGTCAACGCCATGGTTATTTAAACTGTCGACAACTAAGTCGGCACCAGTCTTCTTCTCTTCAGACATGTACTCTACCTCTTTAATATATTGCCAATAAGCATCAATGCCTATATTGTAGCGCGTTCTGGCAATATTTAGTAGTAAAAAACTACCATTATTTTAGACATAACGGTAGTTCATTTTTTCACAATACGTATAATAATCGAATATAAAGCGTTTTCATTTATTATAAACTTTTATTCAAAATTTCTATCAACATTTTAGCAGATTTTTGCATTTTTGCTTGTTCATCATCTGATAATTGCACTTCAATCACTTGCTCGATACCATTTGCACCAATTACAGCTGGTGTCCCAATATACAAATCATTTAATCCGTATTGTCCATCCAACGGTGCACCCACTGGTAAAATGATTCGTTCATCACGGAAAATTGCTCGCGTGATACGTGCTAAGGATGCGCCGATGCCATAGAAGGTTGCACCTTTTCGCGCAATGATGTCATAAGCCTTATGTGCTGTATCAAATAAGATTTGTTCTAAATCTTCAGCTGTCATTCCTGCTTCAGTTGCCCATACCTTCAATGGACGACCACCAATGGTCGCTTCATCAAAGTTGGCAAATTCTGAATCGCCATGTTCACCCAGAATATATGCTGACACTGCTTCAGGAGCAACTTTAAATCGTCGTCCCAATGCCACTCGTAATCTCGCTGTATCTAGCGACGTCCCTGAGCCAAAGACACGTTCTTTTGAAAACCCCGACATTTTTTGTACAGCAGTCGTTAAAATATCAACTGGATTAGCAGCAACTAAGAAGATACCGTTAAACCCACTGGCAATAATTTCTGACACAATGACTTTCATAATTTTTAAATTCTTATCAACTAAATCCAGTCGTGTTTCACCTGGCTTCTGTGGCGCACCAGCCGTAATAACAACTAAGTCTGCATCATGAGCATCTGCATATGTCCCTGACCAGACCTGCTTATTAAATGTCCAAGCAGTTGTATCTTCCAGATCCATAGCATCTCCTGTCGTTCGATTCTGGTCAATATCAACAATTACTAATTCCTCAGCAATACCTTGTTGCATCAATGCAAAAGCATATGATGAACCAACAGCGCCATCGCCAACCAAAACAACCTTTTGATGGTGTTGTGTCATAATTCATTCCTCCAAAAAATAGACAATAATGGAAACCATTATTAAAGTGTCATAACCAAAGACACCGTCGCAACAACACACAACAAAAAGGGCGGTCGTCGTACAAACGGTCGTCTCTATCTGGCTATTTATAATCTTCTCAAACTTGCTCCACTATCATAACGACTAACTTTGTTTTTTGCAACTCTAAATGTCACCAATCTTTTTAACGATTTTGACAAATAATGATAAACAAAAAGCGTTAACCATTCTTAACGAATAACTAACGCTTCCCGCATCTGTAAAACTGGGCATACTGGATTCGAACCAGTGCATGATGGCACCAGAAACCATTGCCTTACCACTTGGCTAATGCCCAAAAACAACTATTAAATCATACAACATACTAACCACAAATTCAAGCCTAATCAAACAAAAAAGATATTCACGATATACAATTCAAACCAAAAAGTTAGCTTGTCAATTTACTTTTCCTATATATTGGTTGGTATATTTTCACCAAATCGTTCCATGAAAGTTAATATTTTTTTGGCCCTTTCATCACCTACTTCTAAAATCCAATTTTCAAAACGCATTTCAATTTGTTTACTCAAAGCTTGTTCAACTGTGTAACCATGTATCGTTAAATGTAATAACATGCGACGACGATCGGTAATATCTGCTTCTTGCCAAATATATTTTTTCCGTAGAAGCATACGAATCTGCCTTGATATAGCAGCACGCGTCACTTGACGACGTGCAACAATATCAGTCAAAGTTAGCCCATCATGTTGCGCCACACTACGCATAATTAAATATTGCTCAAAAGACAGATCATAAACCGCCGCCGGTTCCGCAACCGTATCATTTAAATATTTTAACGTTGCTAAGTAAGCATTAATATATTGTGCCACAAGTGTCATCTTTTTTCTCCAAAATCATTTTGTTTGTCACAGAAATAATTTTAACGAACGATTTTCACCGTGTCAGACTAATTTTTTTGAAAAAAAAGATTAGCCCGCGAATGGCTAATCTCTAAGAATCGTTTCTTATTAACGAACAATCATGACTGTGACAGGTGCGTTGTTTGCAACGTAACTTGACTGTGATCCAAAATATTTTTCTGTTCCTTGTTGTGAATGTGAACCAATCACGACCATATCTGGCTGTACAGCAGGAATAACATCTTTAACGATGACCTCACCGGGCTTCCCTTCTGCAATACGCGTATCGACATCTGTGACACCATTTTCTAAAGCCATTTCACGATATCGCTTTAATGCACGTTGAACATCATCTTCTGCAGCTGTTGTACTCTCTTTTGAAAAGAAATCAAAAACATTTAACTGTCCCTTTTCAAAAATTGAAATAATGGTTAATTTCGCATTATCTTCACGTGCCTGGTGAATGCCATTAACTAAAGCCATTTGGCCTAAATTTGAATCATCAACAGCGACAAGAATGTGTTTGAATTGTTTACCAATTGCCATCTATACTCTCCTATCATACTATTACTGGTTATACTAACTAGTAAGCAAAATAACCTACCGTTGCCCCTTTTGCCAATAACCCCCAAATATTCTAAGCTATCAAAACAATCAATTTGTAAGTATTAAATGACTATAATACTTTATTAGCAAATAAATAACTAACAAACATGTTAATTTGGGTATATCTCATTATCTAGCTACCCCAATAAAATGTAAAGTTACAAACGCTTTTACTTTTCTAATTCACACTCACATCAAGGGGTAGCACTTGACAAACGCTGTAAAATAATGTAATTTAGAACAGTTGAAAAAAATAGATTATTAAGCACTGCCTTCTTTCTACACGGCGGTGTAAGGGAGGATATAACTATGGCAGTTCCTGCACGTAAAGTTTCAAAGCACGCAAAGCGCACTCGTCGCGGCGGTCAAGGCGGATTAAAGACGCCAGCCATTCACATGAACGAAAATGGTGTTTACGTACGTAACCACCACGTTGCTGCAGATGGCACTTACAATGGTAAGCAAGTTGTTTCACCTAAGTAAGCTCATTTATTAATCTATTTAGCTATAGATAAAAATAAACGATTATTAAAACAGCGGATGATTAAAATCATCCGCTGTTTTTTTAGTTAGCGACAAGTTACAAGTTATAAGCCCCTAAACAATTGCTTGTCGGTCAGGAATTTTGAGCATTCTTCATTAAGGTATTTCCCTATTCATACAAAAAGGGGCTGAGACATAAGTCGTTATGATCAGCTGAAAAAGGCGCTAATCTATCAATTTTGATTGGTAGATTAGCGCCTTTAAACGTGTTCCAAAAGACTGAAGCCTTACTGTAACAATCGGCTTCAAACCGTCTTTTGTCACACGCTCTTTTAATATTAAATATCTTGTTCAAAGTCTGTTGGCTTATAAAGCTTAAGAATCTTTGTAAATAGCCAATCAACTAAGAATCCGGCAATAATTGGAACAACTGCCCAAATGATAACAGCTGGCATCACACCAATTGTATTCGTTTGGAAAGCCTTATCGGCAGCATCACGAACAACTGACTGAATAGGTGAAACAAAGCCAATCCAACCAAATCCAGCTGATGTCGGTGTTCCTTGTACGTTCATGAAGCTAATTGGAATAGCTGAGATTCCAGCAGCAACCATAAATGAAATCAACGTTACCGGCTTCTTAAAGACTGAAGGCATCATACCCTTCATCGCACCCAAGAAGATAGCGATTGAAGTTCCAACTTTGTTAACCTTGATTGAATTAACCAATAATACGACAGTTGTTGCAACAATACCAACACCTGCAGCGGCAGATCCTAATCCTGATAATGAGATTGCTAAAGCAATACCAACTGTCGAAACTGGCGTCACAATGATAACCGCAAAGGCCATGGCAATGATAATCGTCATTGGCAATGGTTGCAGATCAGTTGCCAATTGTACCATCTTACCAATCCAAGTTGTTACTTCACCAACGTAAGGTGCAATTTCCTTACCAATCAAACCAACACCACCACCGACAACGATAGGGCTTAAGATAATTGCTAATGAACCAAAGCCCCATAAGTATTTAGCAATTAGCCAAATAACAAGGACCCCAATCGCTGCAACAATCATGGCGTTGATAACATCTCCAGCACCAGCTGCCATGTATATGGTACTAGGTGCAACTGTTTTTACACCAGTTACTGGATTCGCAAATCCAGCTGGCACTGAAGCCCACTTAATTGAACCACAGGCAACACCAACCGCAATTGCCATAACCCCAACATCCAAAGCCTTCATGTTAAATTGCATGGCTATTGCTAAACCAATTAACAAAGGAATAAATGATGAGAACAGTGTCAAGATAGCACTCAAATCAACTGCCCAACCCATTCCACTTTGCACGAATGGGCGAATAACATATTTTAAAACAGCTGATGGTAGAACACCAATCAAGATACCTTGAGCAGACCCAGACAACACTTTAAAGAAAAAATCTTTAAACTTTAGTTCATAAGAACCGTCAAAAACTGCGCTAGCCATAATATTAAATTACCTTTCTAATTTAATGTGATGTAATCACATACCTACTCCGCAATAATGAAATCCCACAATCATTATTACAATAAACTGATTAATACTTCACCTCATTAGGTGTCTCTTCACCCTTGATAAAAGCTAGTGAAGCATTCATTGATTGTGTAACCATTTCATATACAGCCTTAGTTGTATAGAATGCTGTGTGAGGCGTTACCAAAACATTCTCACGTGTAATCAAATCTGCAATTTTTGCATCAGGGAACTCTTCGTGTGACCAGTCCTTATTAAACAAGCCTACTTCGTTCTCATATACGTCCATTGCAAGACCAAAAATCTTACCAGAATCCAAGCCATCGATGATTGCATCAATATCCATCAAATCACCACGAGAAACGTTAATCAATACAACATCATCCTTCATTTTAGCGATTGATTCTGCGTTAATCATGTGGTAATTTTCTGGCAAACTTGGCACGTGAAGTGAGATCACATCAGCTTGTGCATACAATTCATCTAATGTATCAACATAAACACCTTCTGCTTCAAGTTCAGCGTTGTGGTATACATCATAAGCAACAATCTTAGCACCAAAACCCTTCAAAATATTAATCAAAACACGTCCAATATGACCTGTTCCGATAATTCCAAATGTTTGCATGCGCATTTCACGACCAATTGTTGGTGCCCAACGCAAATCGTGATTAGCAATCTTGTTGTCTAATGCCTTTGACTGACGTAACACGCGAGCTCCTTGAATTGCAGCGTGCTCAGCAATTGCATTAGGTGAGTATACGGCAACGTTTGAAATTGAAAAGTCGTAGCGACGAGCTGTATCAAAGTCAATGTTATCTGTACCTACATTACGTAACGACATTTTGTTAATGCCCAATTCATGCAAAGCGGTCAACGTTTCAGGTGTGTATGATAGTTGTTGGTATACATCAACTGCATCTGCGCCTTCAGCTAACTTAGCAGTCTCTGGATTCAACAACTTATCAGTAAAGTCTACTTCTACTTCTGGGTGGGTTGACTCCCACTCGCGTAGTGCGGCTTGCTCATCTTCTCGAATACCATATGCAAAAATTTTCATTATCCTATTTCCTCCAAAGCATGTCTTAACACTTTTAATTATAGATATATTTGTGAAATATTCAACATATAATACACGTAGAACCAATATTCAACGTTTCAATATGGGACAAATCACTTTAATAATAGCAAAAATATTATCCATATTTTTAATTAAAAGCGCTTACACAATGTGCATAGGTTCACAATAGGAAAGTATTTATTTAACCATCAAAAATACTTTCCATACCTAATGATATGCTCTAAATGGGCTATATGTCAATAAAGAAAGCGCTTTCTTAAACTTTGTGAAAAAAAGGTGTCGTGACATGAATTTTAAATCATGTCACGACACCCATTGTCAATATTAAATTTTCAGCGAAAGTTAATTATTAACTCTTATCTTTTGCACTAGTCATAATCTTATCAACCAAACCATAAGCAAGTGATTCCTCAGCATCTAACCAGTGGTCGCGCTCGGTATCTTTTTCAACTTCTTCAAATGGCTTACCTGTATTATCTGCCAAAATTTGATTCAACTTCTTACGTGTCTTCAAAATTTCTTCCGCAGCAATTGCAATTTCAGTCTGTTGACCTTGCGCACCACCAGATGGTTGGTGAATCATAAATTGTGAATTAGGCAAAATGAATCGCTTACCCTTCGCACCTGAAGAGGCTAATACTGACGCCATTGACGCTGCCAAACCGATCGTAATTGTTTGGACATCAGCACTAATAAAATTCATTGTGTCATATATTGCCATACCTGCATTAACCTCTCCACCTGGAGAGTTAATGTACATGTAAATATCCTTATCTGGATCTTGGGCATCTAAGAATAGCAACTGGGCAATAATTGCCGTTGCCATTTGAGATTCAATTTCACCATTGACCATGATAATCCGGTCAATCAACAAACGTGAAAAAATATCATATGAGCGTTCACCATGTGATGATTGCTCAATAACATATGGAATTGGTGTCATTTATACTTTCCTCCTGATGTTCAAAGTCAAGAACATAATACCATTCTAACATTAAGTCAAGAATGGTCAAAATTTATTTTTTATAAACTATTTTTGCTGTAATTCTTTAGGTACTCGGCCGGTATCACGCATTTCATCAGCCATTTTTGTGAGTTTACGGAGCCGATGATTAACTCCTGATTTAGAAATCTCACCAGATGGTACATATTGACCAAGTGCGGATAACGGTTCTTCACGATGTGCCAACCGTACTTCAGCAATTTCACGTAACTTTTCTGGTAAACGGCCTAAGCCAATTTCTTCATCTAAGAATAATATATCATCAATTTGCTTTTGACTGGCATTCACTGTCTTATCCAAATTAGCATTTTCTGCATTGACTAAACGATTGACTGAATTACGCATATCCCGAATAATACGCACATCTTCCATGCGAAACATGGCATTCGTTGCCCCAATCACTTTCATCATATCGCCAATCTTTTCTGCTTCTTTTAGATAGACAATAAATCCTGAACGCCGTTCAACAACTTTGGCATTCAAATCAAAACGATTCATGAGACCAGCCAATTGAATCGCTTGTTCTTCATATAAAGAATATATTTCTAGATGATATCGACTAGTTTCTGGATTATTAACGGAACCTGCTGCTAAAAAGGCGCCTCGTAAATATGATCGTGCTTTTCCTTCTGAAGCTAACCACTCATCAGGTACTGTCGGTAATAGTTCAAACCCTTCAAAAATATGCAAATCATCTAGCAATTCACTAACGCCCTGTGTGATCCTTACGACGTACAAATTATTCTTTTTTAATTTCATTTGACGACGCACTGAAATTTCGGAAGGTAATCGATAGAATTGTTGTAATAAGCCTAAGATACGCCGAGCAGTGGCCGCATTTTCTGTTTGCACATTCAATGTAAAATGTTGATTAGTTAAGCCTAATGACCCATTCATTCGTAGTAATGCTGATAGTTCCGCTTTCGCATTATCTGGATTACTAATCTCTAAGGTGGTTAATTCTTTTTTAACATCACTTGCAAATGACATTATTGCCACCTCCACTTCATTTATTTTGGTGATTGATGCGTTAATTGCATAATTAATTGAGCAACCGCATCCCCATCATGAAAAGCACCATCATCTCGCAATGCTAATAAATCACCTAGCAACGGCTCTGCACCTTGTGCTCGAACAGCTGCTGGATCAGAATGAACCTGGAATGAGATTTCATTCCACCGTTGCCAATCAATATAGTCATCTGGTACTTTACCAGTATTCATAATAACGGCATCAACGATTCGTTCCCCAACATGGTTATTGATCGCTCTAACATGATCAGCATCGGTGAAATTATCCGTCTCACCTTTTTGGGTCATAATATTAGCAATGTAAACAATTTTAGCTCGCGTTGCACGTAAAGCATCTGCAACATTTGGTACCATCAAATTTGGCAGAATGCTAGTAAACAAACTGCCTGGTCCAAGTACAACGATGTCTGCTTCTAAAATAGCATTAACGACTTGCGTTGGTGCTTGTACTTGACGTTGTTCATCAGCTTGCGGCGTCACCCAAATATGATCAATTACTTTATGAGCCGCTGTAATTTCAGCTTCTCCAGCTAATGCCGTACCATCTGAAAAGACTGCATGCAACACCAACGGTTCATTTGCAACTGGATAGACGTGCCCCTGCACACGCATTAATTTCGTTAACACTTGCACACCATCAAAAATATCATGTTCTTTTTCGGCCATTGCAGCAATAATAAGATTGCCTAATGAATGATGTGCAAACATATCATCTTCTGGTTTAAAACGATATTGAAAAATATCAATGATACTTTCTGGTAAATTAGATAGCGTTGCAATGACATTTCTAATGTCACCAGGCGGTACCATTTGCAGATAGTCACGTAGCGTTCCCGATGAGCCCCCATCATCTGCAACAGTAATGATTGCTGTTAAATCACTTGGATATTTTTTTAAACCATCAAGCACGACCGGTTGACCAGAACCACCACCAATGACAACAATCTTTGGCATTCGTTTCACAGTATATTGATTAGTCATGATCGATTAGTGCTCTCCTTTCGACGGTCGATATCACGATGACGTTCGTTAATAACCCAGTCTTGGCTTAAGTCTTCACTTAAACGATGGGCAAAAGCAACTGAACGATGTTGTCCGCCAGTACATCCAAAGGCAATTGTTAACGTGCTTTTGCCTTCCGTCTTATACTTAGGCAATAACCAAACAATTTGTTCATATAGTCGTTTATAAAATGTTTGCGCATCATTAGATTGCCAAACATAATCTGCCACAAACTTATCTAACCCCGTCTTTTGTCGCATTGTTTGTTGATAATAGGGATTAGGCAAAAAGCGAACGTCAAACATCAAATCCGCATCTAGCGGGACACCATATTTAAAACCAAAACTCATGATTTGCACAGAAAATGTGCCGGCTTGATCACTTTTAGAACCAAAATGTTCTTGAATATAATTACGTAATTGACGAGGTGCATAATCATCTGTATGAATAATTTCACTCGCTAAATCATAGATTTGTGCTAATTTTTCTCTTTCAAGCTGGATACCATATAGTGTGCCTCCTTCACCAGATAATGGATGTGAACGTCGTGTTTCTTTATAGCGTGCAACAAGTTCTTCATCTGAAGCATCAATATAAATAATTTTTAAATCATACTTATCATGACTATTCTTTCTTAATTGACGCACTTCATTATCTAAGTCTTCAAAAAAACTTTGTGATCGTAAGTCGATCATGACGGCCGCACGTTGAATATTATCTTCATCAGAAATCATTTGCCAAAACTTGGGCAACATTGCTGGGGGTAAATTCTGTACAGTAAAGTAACCTAAATCTTCAAAAGCTTGAATGGCAACCGTTTTTCCTGCACCGCTCATACCAGTGACAATCACTAATTCTTTTTTGCCCATCTGGTCATCCTCCTCCTAGTTTATCCTATCTATTGTATCATTTTTACGATATACTCGGGAGTCGCTCGTAACTGAAAATGCTCCATAATGTCAGACTAATTATCTAATCATTACGGAGCATTAAAAATTACTTTTTTGTTGTTTGGCGACTTGCTTCATGAAGTGCCTTCAACGCGCGCTTACGTGTCTTAATATTTGGGCTTTTCATCTTACGACGAGCTGATGCAACATCTAATTTTTCTGCCATGATTATCACTTCTCCATCTATCATTATAGCTTACAAATAATAAGTATAAGCGCTACAAAACAACATTGCAAGTTATTAAGATTTTTGATCAAGTGCACGTTGCCGGTCACGAGCCATAATTGGTGCTAAATATTGACCTGTATATGAATTTGGTGTTGCAGCAATCTTTTCTGGCGTACCCGTCACTAAGATGTTACCACCACCTTCACCACCTTCAGGCCCCATATCAATCAACCAGTCAGCAGTTTTGATCACATCAAGATTGTGTTCAATAATCAGGACAGTATTGCCACCATCAACCAAACGTTGCAATACCTCAAGTAGTCTGGCAATATCCGCTACGTGAAGCCCAGTTGTTGGTTCATCCAGTATATAGAAGGTCTTACCTGTTGATTTACGTTGTAGTTCAGATGCTAGCTTCATTCGTTGGGCTTCACCACCCGATAAAGTCGTTGCCGATTGCCCTAATTTCACATAACCCAGACCTACATCAACCATTGTTTGTAACTTACGGTGAATTTTAGGAATGGCCGCAAAAAAGTCTACTGCTTGCTCAGCCGTCAAGTTTAAGACGTCCGCAATCGTCAAACCACGATAGGTAACTTCAAGTGTTTCCGAATTATAACGGGTCCCCCCGCAAACTTCACACGTCACATAGACATCTGGTAAGAAATTCATTTCAATTTTGATGACCCCATCACCCTTGCAGGCTTCGCAACGACCACCCTTCGTATTAAATGAAAAACGTCCCTTTTTATAACCACGCATTTTGGCCTCATTTGTTTGTGCAAATAATGCTCGAATATCATCAAACACGCCTGTATAAGTCGCTGGATTTGATCGTGGCGTACGACCAATAGGACTCTGGTCAATATCCACAATTTTATCGATATTATCATACCCTTTTAATTGACGATATTTCCCAGGTTTTTCAGAGTTACGATTTAATTCCATTTTAAGAGCTCGCTTAAGGATGGTATTGACTAGCGTTGATTTACCTGAACCTGAAACTCCTGTTACCACTGTAAACTTTCCTAAAGGAAAATCAACATTAATATTCTTCAAATTATTTTCAGAAGCACCTGTCACCGTAATTTTTTTACCATTACCCGGACGTCTTTTATCTGGTACGGGAATAAATTGCTTACCAACCAAATATTGACCAGTCAATGACCGTGGATTTGCTTCAATTTCTGCTGGTGTTCCCACTGCGATAATTTCACCACCATGTTCACCAGCACCTGGACCAACATCAATAATATAATCAGCTGCTCGCATGGTATCTTCATCGTGCTCAACAACAATCAATGTATTGCCTAAATCACGCATCTGATGAAGAGACTGGATCAAACGATCATTATCCCGCTGATGCAATCCAATTGAAGGCTCATCAAGCACATACATCACACCCGATAAATTAGAACCAATTTGAGTTGCAAGACGAATACGTTGGGCTTCACCACCTGATAAAGTCCGAGCCGATCGTGAGAGCGTCAAGTAATCTAAGCCAACGTTCTTTAAGAAACGTAACCGATCTTTGATTTCCTTAACAATTGGTGCTGCAACTTCTTGATCTTGTTGACCAAAAGACAATTCTTCAAAAAAGAGCAATTCTTTATCAACAGATTTTTCAGATACTTGTCCAATATTTTGACCACCAATTTTAACGGATAAAGCCCCCTCATTTAAGCGGTAGCCATGACATGCTTTACAAGTTAATTCATCCATATAACTTCGCATTTGTTCACGCGTGAAATCTGAATTTGATTCACGATAACGACGATCAATATTATTCATAACGCCTTCAAATGGGACATCAACATCGCGAACACCCCCAAAATCATTTTCATAATGAAAATGGAATGTCTGATCACTAGAACCATATAATACTAATTTTTGTTGTTCATCAGTTAGTTTCTCAAAGGGTACATCCATTGGCACGTTAAAAGCTTCAGCAAATTGGCGTAACATCTCTGGATAGTAAGATGATGAGATTGGATTCCAAGCATCGATGGCTCCTTCTGCTAGTGTTTTACTAGCATCTGGTACCACACGATCTATATCCACTTCTAACGTCATACCCAATCCGCCGCAAACTGGACAGGCTCCTAAAGGTGCATTAAAAGAAAACAATTGTGGTTCTAATTTACCAACTGCAAATTTCTTCAATGGACCAGTATAATGATCTGAATAGGTTAACTGTTCACCTCTGATTACATCTACCATGACCAAGCCTTCAGCTAAACGCATCGCTGATTCAAACGATTCAAATAACCGGGCGCGCGAACTATCTTTCAAAATAATACGATCAACAACAATTGCAATATCATGATACTTATTTTTATTTAAATCAATATCATCAGTCACTTCATGCATTTCACCATCCACAATAAAACGTACAAAGCCTTCTTTTTGAATACGTTCAAAGGCCGTTGCGTGCGATCCACGTTTATGCCGAATAATTGGCGCCAAAATTTGCATACGACTGCCTTCAGGCAAACGCTCTGATAAATCATTTAGCATTTGATCAATTGACTTCATAACAATCGTGCCATCGGCAGCAGGATCAGGCTTACCAACACGTGCAAATAGCAGACGATAGTAGTCATTGATTTCAGTTACTGTACCCACAGTTGACCGCGGATTTTTTGATGTTGTTTTTTGATCAATCGAAATGGCAGGACTTAACCCATCAATTGCATCAACATCTGGTTTATCCATTTGTCCTAAAAATTGACGTGCATAAGAAGATAAACTTTCAACATAACGTCTTTGCCCTTCAGCGTACAATGTATCAAAAGCTAATGAACTTTTCCCGGATCCAGACAAACCAGTCATCACAACAAATTTATCTCTTGGAATAGCAACATCGACGTTTTTCAAATTATGAGCGCGTGCGCCATGAATTTTTATCCAATCGTTGACCATAAAATGTCTCCTCTAATCTAAGTTGAACTAATTGTATTATACCCCTTTTGACAACCATTTTGTTAGCTATAACTTAATCAAGCATCAAAACATTAATTTTAACAAAATGTTTCTATGGAATTTCATGGAATTTTTCCCATGACAGCTAATTTCACGTATAATGGTTATATTATTAATTATTGGAGGTTGTCAGCTCATGAATCACAAGACTGCTAAAGCATGGTCTTTGCGCTGGATTGCTCAACATATTGCATCCTTTATTCTATTAATTGGTGCCGTGTTGGCTGCCGCAGCGGCACTAACAATGCTCGTTATTGCAGTTGAAGAGATTATTGCACTTATTTTTGCGCAACGATTAATTAATACCTACACCAATGTTTATGGTAACGCATGGACTACAATTGCTTGGCACTTTGTCATTGTTTTTTCACTCGTTACCTTTTGGTCGGCAATCGATACCTTCATTCCCGAACCTGAAAGCAAAGCTCATCACTAATTATTTTCAAAAATCCTGTTGGCCAATGTTAAACAACATTACCCAACAGGATTTTTATGATGTTTGCTTAAAAAAATTTTGGTGTATTTGTTTGATGATTCATTGCAGGTACTAATAATACAGCCAATGACTTTGGTGGCATAAACTGATCACCTATTAATAGCGCATGACCAACGTGTTGACTGACAATCTGCTTTGTATAACTCTGTATCATTGGTAGTTGTGCTAATTCACTAGATGTACTCAATCGATGAATCAAGTAATTACCAAACTGACCAAGTAATGCCGCTGGTAAATCAAGCGGACTTTGTGTGGTCAACATTAAGAATAGGCCTGATTTACGTCCTTCACGAGTAATTCTAAAAATACCATTAGTGACTAATTCATCCGTCGTCAAATAACGATGGGCTTCATCAATCAATAAAGTGACTGGCACACTATGTTTGAGTTGTTGCTTCTCACGTAATAATGACGTCGTTAATAATGAAACAATAACTTTCCCTAAATCTAAATTATCTGCGAAAACAGAACAATCGATCACTAAAATTTTATGATTGCTTCGTTGACTGGCAAACAAACGCAATAAATACATGACATCCGTTTGCATACTGGTGGTTACAAGTTCATCTTCTGGTAAAGGCATATGAAATAAGCGTTGAAAACGTTGTTGACTAGTCAATCGTTTAATACGTCGAATTAAGGGCAAACATTTAGCAAAATTAGTCTCGTCTATTTGTTGACCAATCAAATCAAAATCATCGACAGGTACCGCATATTCTTGGCGCAACTGTTCAGGTAATAATCCTAACTCAACAGGTTGCGGATAATGATATAACTTCTGACGGTCTTGCTCAAAATCTTGCCATGATCGATTAACTTTATGATAAATACCGGGTTCATGCACAATATTCTTTTGTAACTTCAAACTATCCAAAGCATCTGCCATTTTTTCTTGCATATCAGCATCAGTAACACCAAATAACAAATTTAAATCATGACCTGTTAATTGTTCATAATCAATGTAGGCATTGTACCCCAACTTAGCAACTACTGCATTTGGTAAATGTGTATATTCACCAGTTGGATCAATAATCATTGTCGTTTGATTTTGCATCATTAGGCCATGTAGAATCGTCATTGCACTAGTTGATTTGCCACTACCAGTCGCCCCAACAATCAATAAATGTTGTTGCAATAACCGATCAGCTGAGACAGCTGTTTCACTTGATAATGGTATTGTTATCATATTTTCTCCTTATACAATTATCTTTAAAGCAAACGAATAACGTCCCATAAGACATTAACAAACCAAATGATTGCTATCGCCAAAAATAGCCATTGCAACCGTGAACGTTTCATAAATAATGCTGTTAAAAAAATTATCATTAATATTAAGTGGTACCAAATAATTTGAGGCGTAAATACATCAAATAATGAATAGAGACCTAAAGCACCCATCATCAAGGCGAATAGCACCAAAACTAAATTACTGAAAGACATTCTTTTTTTCACTCTTTTTTCCTCCAAAAAGATCACTATCACTATGTTACCTTTACTTCATTGATAATGCGATAACAACTGCTTGCAAATTATGACTTTAAATGCGACAGTAGTCATAGATTACTAAGGAGGGGTTTATTTATGTCAATTCCAAACGTTACATTAAATGATGGTCATCAATTACCTAGTTTAGGACTAGGAACCTATCAACTCAAAGGCGGTTCAGGCTTTCAACAGGTGTTAGCAGCCATTAAGAGTGGTTACCGTCTTATTGATTCAGCAACCAATTATGACAATGAAGGTATTGTGGGTAAAGCAATTCGCCATTCTGGTGTACCACGTTCAGAATTTTTTATTACTTCAAAGTTACCAGGTAAGTATCATGATTATGAAAGTGCCCGTGATGCCATTCAAGAGTCTTTGGCTCGAATGGGATTAGATTATTTTGATCTATTTATTATTCACTGGCCACTACCTAAGCGTGGTCTTTACGTTGAAGCATGGCAAGCTTTAGTAGATGCACAAAAACAAGGTCTCATTCGTTCAATTGGTGTGTCAAACTTTGAGCCAGAACACTTGGATCGGATTATTGAAGAGACTGGTGTGACACCTGCTGTTAATCAAATTGAAATTCACCCTTACTGGGTCCAAGAAGATAATATCTTAGAAAATCTTCGTCGTGGTATTAAAGTTGAAGCATGGAGTCCTCTTGGTCGTGGTAGTTCTGCATTGAAAGAACCAGTTGTGCAAAAAATTGCGGAGAAATATGGTAAGTCAACTAGTCAAATTATCACTCGTTGGCACATTGACCGCGGTATTATTCCAGTACTGCGTTCTTCAAATCCAGCACACCAACGAGAAAATCTTGACATCTTTAATTTCGAATTAGAAAATAACGAAATTGCCGCTATCAATGATCTAAATCGTCCTGATGGTCGTATCGATGGTCAAGACCCCAATGAATACGAAGAATTTGATTAAAAAGAGAGCTGATAAAACATCGTTTTGACGTTTAAAATAAGGTGCAAATTTGGCATGCTGCCGTAGCACAGCGAAGGCGTGTGACATATTTGTGGCTTATTTTGGACGGACTGATTGGTTATCGCGTTTAAAAAGAGCTGATAAAACATCGCTTTGACGTTTAAAATAAATACATTAAAAAGCACAGATGTTCTTACATCTGTGTTTTCTTTCATATTATTTACTTATTCTTCATTCATTAGCTCACGTACTCTTGTTTGTAAAACTGGCACGATGTCTGCTTCAAACCATGGATTTTTACGTAGCCAAATATTATTTCGTGGTGAAGGATGCACAATTGGCAAATACTTTGGTCCAAAATCATGATAGCGTTTAATAACTGCTGTCATTGTTTCAGATTTTTTTATCGGTAAATAGAACCTTTGGGCATATGCGCCAACTAAAATGATTAATGATACTTTAGGCATAGTCGCTAACAAACGGGGATGCCATTTCTCAGCAAAGCCCTTTCGTGGTGGCAAATCACCACTTTTACCCTTACCTGGAAAATAAAAATCTAATGGTAAATTACCAATTTTACCACTACGATAAAATTCATCTGCAGTTACGCCTAGCCATTCGCGTAAACGGTCACCACTTTTATCATTGAATGGCACCCCCGTTTGTTCGACTTTTAAACCCGGTGCTTGGCCGATGATTAGAAGTCGAACATCTGGACCAACTTGATAGACCGGTTCAATTCCTCGTTCAGTGTATTGTCTATTTTGTTCATCTGCCATGATCGCCTGTTTAATAGCCAAATCACTCATTTACATCACCTTCTTTTATTGTTGTACCTGAATCATCATACTATCCAGAACCATTTTATCACGATCATCAATAATCCTCATTTTTATAACAATGTATCAGTTCATAATCATTTAACTGTTATAATGATACGTAAAATAAATAAAGGAGCTAATTTTCTTATGAAAAATATGGACTATTGGATTAATCATCTCAATCTTGCACCCCATCCTGAAGGTGGTTATTTTATTGAAACAGCAAAAAGTGACCAAACAATTGATTTACCACAGAGTACTCGATCTCTTTATACGTCAATTATCTTCCTGCTAACCGCAACTAATCCATCACATTTACATCGTTTAACATCTGATGAAACTTGGTTTTATCATGCTGGTGCCCCATTAACTGTACATTGTATTTTTTCTGATGGGCACTATGAAGCGATTAAAATTGGTCCAAACGTCGATGAAGGTGAACAACTATCTTATACTGTTCCTAAAAACACTATTTTTGGCTCAAGTGTTGATCAAGCGTACAGTGTTGTCAGTTGTGTCGTGTCACCTGGCTTTGATTATCGTGATTTTGAACTGTTTACACAAGCTACCCTAATCAAGCAATATCCAGAACACAAAGTCATCATTCAAAAATTAGCATTTACTGACCTACCAGAAAATTAAAAAAAACCGAAACAGTTACTTCTGTTCCGGCTAAAACGTGTCATAAAATGATTTTGTGGCACGTTCTTAATTTATGATCGACTTAATTATAACTTTGCTTCAATTTGGTCGTACACTTTTTGTACACCAACACCTGTTAATAAAGCAACCCCATTAATAACCTTGTCTTTGATGGCACTAGGCACCATTGTCGTTGAAACAACAATATCATAATCACCATCCTCAATTGCACTAACTTCATCTGCAATCTTTGATTGTAAAAACTTCACTTGATCTGCCTTACCAACTGATTCCAAATAATCTTTGATTTTTCCTGATGCAACAGTTGATGTTGCAATACCAGTTCCACAAACTACCATTAATGACTTTGCCATAATATAAACTCCTCTTTTATCTATTTACTATTTTAAAAGTTAAACTTCTTCTACTTTGTCTGTCTTTTTAAATTTATTTAACCAAATCATCAAACCAAGAACGATAACAAAGACAATTGCCATACCGCCCCATGACATCAATTTACCAAGTCCGACGATTAGCAATGTCGTCCAAGCACCACCATCTGACAAAACAGAAATTGATGTGGCACCATTCATAGCGAAATGTGCCGACTTAGCTGCTGATGTTAGCAGTGGCGCAATCCATGATGCAATATACAAAGACACTGCCAAATCAATGACACCACCGACAACGATTCGGAAGACATTACCACCAAAGACTGCTGCCATAACAGCTAACATAAATGGAATGGTTGCCAAATCACCGAATGGTAGCACACGGTTTCCTGGTAAGATAACCGCAATCAATAGTGATACTGGTACCAAAATCAATGATGCTGAAAGAACAGCTTCTTGACCAACTGCTAGAGCTGAATCCATTCCGATATACAAGTCACGACCTGGGAATTTCTTTTGCACCATCGTGTTAGCTGCTTCTGAAATTGGTGACAAACCTTCCATCAAAATAGCAACCATACGTGGCATCAAAATAAGAACGGCTGATGTTGTAATTCCAAGATTTAAAATCTTAATTGAATTATATTGTGCCAAAGCACCAATCACAATTCCAATAATCAACCCCATAACGGCTGAATCACCAAAAACACCTAACTTCTTTTGAATCGTTTCAGGTGTCCAGTGAATGTTCTTAACACCTGGGATACGATCTAATACCCAGTTGATTGGCAATGCCAATACGAATCCTGGCGCTGATGCACCTTGTGGGAATGAAATACCTTCTAAGCCATAATGTTTTTGAATTGTTGGCGCAGCCAAATCAGCTAAGAAGTAAATCCACATTGCGTGAACAATCATTGTGAACAAACCTAATCCAAAATTGTGAGTTGCTGCGTAAACCAATGAGCCTGAAAAGGCAATATGCCAATAATTCCATAAATCGACATCAAGTGTTTTAGTTAAACCAATTACCAATAGCACAACGTTTAGTGCCACGCCAATTGGAATTGCCAAACTACCCAATGTTGTCCCATATGAAATAGCTGACGCTGCTGGCCAACCAACATCGATAGAATTCAATGATAAGCCAAAGTGTTTAACCATTGCTTGTGCAGCGGGTCCTAAGTTATCGGTTAGCAAACCGATAATTAAGTTCAACCCAGTAAATCCAATTCCAACCATCAATGCGGCTTTAAAAGCTTTACCTGGTTTAATCCGTAAAATTAATCCAAAAACAAATAGTAATAGTGGTAAAAATACGGTTGGACCAGCATCCAATAACCATTTAATTACACCCATGATATTTCCCCTTTTATTCTATCCCTGCGTTCTTTAATGTTTCAATAACTTCTTCTGTATCTTGTGCTAATAATAATTGCTGAATTTTTTCTTTATCTTGAATTAAAGCGACTAGTGTCTGCAACATACCCAATTGCGCATGCGCTTCCTTTAGCGCCAACATAAATACGAACTTGACTTGAATTTCTTGTCCATCCCCCATCTGTAAGAAAGTAACCGGGTCTCGTAGGCGCAAAACACCTATTTGGTCATAATTAACATGTTCCGCATCCGTATGTGGCATAGCAATACCAATATCTTCCGTGGCCAACCCCGTTGGAAATTCAACTTCACGTTTTAAAATAGCTGGCTTGTATGACGCTTTAACAGCCCCACTAGCAATCAATTGATCAGCTAATTTTCTAAGAGCTGCTTGGTTATCTGATGCACTCTCGTCAAGTAAAATAATTTTATCTGATAGCATTTAAACTCACCTCCTTTATAAATTCTTCTAAAGCCTGTTGTGACTCTATCTGTTTCAATTTGGCTAAATGCTGTGACTGCAAAAGTACACCTAATAAACTAATCAACTGATTGTCAGGCAGTTGACTATCAATAGTCAAAACTAAAGCTGATTTTGCTGGGCTTTGAATTAATAACAAACCTTGCTTTGTCAGGTTTGGCAATTCAACATGTGGCATGATCATATCTGCCGTAATAGCCGTACTGCCTAACGATTCACGCGCCTGCATCACGGTCAAAGCCTCTTTTTGATCTAAATCAAATTGGTTGGCGACATATTCGGCCATCACAGCCATCGTTGGCAGTGTCGACGTTGATAAAAATTTAAATTTAACCATATAGCATTTCCTCAACTTTGCGACGATCACTCTCGTTAAACAACGCACTAACCTGAATAACAGGTGACGCTGGTTGAAAATGAATGGCAACTGTCGAAATAACCAAGTCGACTTGTTCAAATTTTTTGAGATTCAATTCATAATCTCGAGCCGAAATCGTGCCAACAATATCAAAATCAGGAAACGCATGTCGCACTTTAGTCTGCAATAACTGTGCCGTACCAACGCCTGTTGAACACATTAGTAAGACGCGTTTTTTGACATTGGCTTCTTCTAACGCCCTCACAACATAAAGGGTTAAAAAACCAATTTCATCATCTGAGACATCATATTGTGTTTGTGCCAACACTTGTTGCACTCGACAAAATGTTTCTTGGTAACTAAAACGAATATCATTCAGTAATGGGTTAACAATCAGCATGTCTTCTTTCATCCGGTGAATCATCGGTCGTACATGCCCAATTAACGCATTACGTAAATTTTCGATATTAACATGTGATGGCAAAGATAAACCATGAATTAAATAATCCACCAAGCGTCGTGCTTCATTTTCCTGACTATTATCCAAGGTACGGTCATATCGTAACCCCACCAAATATAACATCAAGTTTTCAATTTCTTGGCTATTAATTTGAACATGTGCATACTCACTGATGTTATTAATAACTTGTCGTGCAACTCGCAATAATAATTCATCATAGTGCTCATGCATCACGACTGGTGTATCTAATTCACCATTATGTTGTCTCACCCTGTCTAACAAAATGTAGAGATGTGAAAAAATATTGACAGTGTACGGATCTAAAATTTCTACATCAAGTTCTTTTTCAATCAATGTCATCTGTGCACTAACAAACGTTTGATCTGTTTTTGAAATATTTGGAAAAATTCCTGATAACCCTTCAACAACCTGTTGTGTAACAGTATTCTCCAACAAAAAATAATTTAACGCTTTTCGAACTTGTATTTCAGTCCCCACAACTTTAGCTTCACCAGCAGATCGATCAATACTGATGTGAAACGGACGAAGCATGTCATTTAAAATACTTAAATCACGCTGCAAAGTTGATTCTGAAATGTACATTTTTTCTAATAAACGCCATCGATTCAAACCATGTGGAAACGAATGTAATAAATTAATTGCTAAATCAAGCTGTCGTTGCTCATCTTGTTCGGTCATCGGTGTTGAAAACCGATTTTCTCGCAAACGATATCCCCGTCCCCGTTGTGACTCGACCACGTTGTCGGTTTGATTCAACTTACTGATCATGCGATAGACTGTTTTTTTTGACACATCAAAAGTCTGTGAAATCAATTGTGCGTCAACAAAATCTGTTTGTTGACCCAAAAACATCAATATTTTATTTTCCAAATTATTGGTGCTCATTTTTTCACTTCCTTTCTACAATTTATATTTTATCCTTGAAGTTGTAAGCGTTTTCTTAATTAAATGTCCATTGCAATGGCCATTAATTTTTAAACATCGCATGTTTTAGTGATATCATGATGTCTTATAAAATATTTATTTGAAAAATTAAAAGTATTGACACTTTTATTAAAATGTTCTAATATACATAGCAACAATTAATAATTCGTCCAAATAAACCGATGAAGTGGAGATCAAGATCATTGTGCACGCAAAGAGAGTTGCCATTGGTGAGAGTGCAATCGAACGCAGATGATTAAATGGACCACTGAGGGTTCCTTCGAAAATTTTTGAGTACAGGGAAACGTGTTGGCATACGTCAGTTGCCGGAAGGATGTTGGTCCTTCGCTAAGGGTAATTAGGTGTTCATGTCAGCTAATATCGTATTCGTCTATGGCTAACAATGCAACTAATTAAATTAAGGTGGCACCGCGGAAAAATCCGTCCTTAACTATCGACAGTTATGGGCGGATTTTTTTGTGCACTTGGAGGATATTTATGATACGAACACTTGAAATCAAACGATGGTGGTATTGCAGACACATTATCAAAATAAAAATTACTCGTCACAATGATCAATCTTCATTCAATGGCTGACTACCTCATGGTTGATAGTGGTAAAGGCAGTGGTCAACCACTATCTTTAAATGAAGTGCCCCATATTAAGCGTCCACTTATTCTTGCTGGCAGATTAACGCCTGATAATATGCAACCAGCGATTATGGATGTTTCAAATGGTGTCGAAAAAAGACCGTAAAAAATTATACAATTCATTCAAAATACACAAAAGGAGTCTTATCATGAAAACTTTACAAGATGAAAAAGAACAATCAACACAACAACCCGGTCGATATGGTAACGGTTTTGGGGGTCAATATATTCCTGAAACCTTGATGTCAGAACTTGAAAAAGTGAGTGAAGCTTTTAAGGAATTACAAACAGATCCCAAGTTTAACGCAGAACTCCAAAACTTATTACGTCATTATGCTAACCGTCCCTCATTATTATATTATGCCAAAAATATGACTGAAGATCTTGGTGGTGCCAAAATTTATCTCAAACGAGAAGATTTAAATCATACAGGTGCTCATAAAATCAATAATGTGATTGGGCAAGCCCTTGTTGCCAAGCATTTAGGTAAAAAAAGACTCATTGCTGAAACTGGCGCTGGGCAACACGGTGTCGCAACCGCAACAATTGCCGCATTGTTGGGGATGTCTTGTGAAATTTTCATGGGTAAAGAAGATACGGAACGACAAAAATTAAATGTATATCGCATGGAACTACTCGGTGCAAAGGTACATCCCGTCACAACAGGATCACAAGTGTTAAAAGATGCCGTCAACGCTACCTTACAAGAGTGGGCTACTCGAAGTGATGATACCTTCTATATCTTAGGGTCAGCTGTTGGTCCTGCACCTTTTCCTGAAATGGTGAAATATTTTCAAAGTGTCATTTCAGAAGAATCAAAACAACAATTACAAGCACAAGAGAACCAATTACCTGACATGATCGTTGCTTGTGTTGGTGGTGGTAGTAACGCTATCGGTAGTTTTGCTAACTATCTTGATGACCCCAGTGTTAAATTAGTTGGCGTAGAAGCTGCTGGTAAAGGAATTGACACCAATAGAAACGCCGCCACAGTCGAACGTGGATCTGTTGGCATTTTTCACGGTATGAAATCATTATTCATGCAAAACAATGATGGCCAAATCGATCCCGTGTATTCAATTTCAGCTGGTTTAGACTATCCTGGTATCGGTCCAGAACATGCTGCATTAGCAGCAGCAAACCGTGCTGAATATGTTGGCATTACAGATGATGAAGCCGTTCAAGCGTTTGAATATATTGCCAAGCAAGAAGGTATCATTGCAGCTATTGAAAGTTGTCACGCCATTGCTTACGTGGAAAAGATTGCCCCAACCATGAACAAAAACCAAATTATTATTTGCACCCTTTCTGGTCGTGGTGACAAGGATGTTGCAAGTATTGCTAAGTATAGAGGGGTTGCTATTGATGACTAAATTAACTGAAATCTTTAAAAATCATAAAATAATTATGCCATTTGTCATGGCTGATGATCCGGATTTTGATACAACGGTACAAAATATCATCGCACTTGCCGAAGGTGGTGCTGATATTGTTGAGCTAGGCGTCCCCTTTTCAGATCCAGTTGCTGATGGTCCTATAATCCAAGCTGCTAGTCTGCGTGCTTTCCAAGCAAATGTTCACGTCGAAACGGTATTTAATATTGTCGCTGCTGCCCGACAAAAAACAGATGTACCAATCGTGCTATTGACGTATCTGAACATTCCCTTCAAATACGGTTATGATGCCTTTTTAAGGCGATGTGCTCAACTGCATATTGCCGGTTTAGTTATTCCAGACCTGTCATATGAAAGTCGAAATGAAATCGTTCCTATCGCGACATCGTATGATATTGACATTATTCCACTCATTGCACCAACATCTGGGCACCGAATCGCTAAAATTGCCAAAAACGCAACTGGGTTCATCTATGTCGTTACATCAGTTAATATCACTAGTGAACGAGATGCCTTTTACAAAAGTTTAAAAGAATTAGTGACTACCATTCATCAGTCTACTAACGTACCAACTGCAATTGGTTTTGGTGTTCACACACCAGAACAAGCACGGCTGATGGCTGAAATCACTGATGGGGTGATTATCGATAGTGCCATTGTCAATATTGTCGCCACGGAGAAACAAGACGCCCCCATTGCAATAGAGTCATTTACTCGAAATATTCGCCAAGCAATAGACGGTATTCCCCAGTTTCTCACTAAGTAAAAAAGAATTGCCTGACAAAACGAAAAAATGTCAGGCAATTCTTTTTGTTTATTTGCGCCTCAAAGCCAATAAATCATGTGATAATTTTGCTGTTTGACTATAAATTTGCTTATATAATTCATAATATTCACGATATTGTGACACATTTTCTGGTATCGGTTCATAGGTTTTACCAAAACTTGTAAAAGTATCAGCGGCTTCTTGCACACTATCAAACCAACCTAGACCAACAGCCGCCAAAATGGCTGCTCCCATACCTGGTCCCTGCTCATTCTTAAGCGATACCACTTTTGTATTAAATATGTCCGCTTGAATTTGTAACCATAATGCTGATTTTGCACCACCACCAATAGCAACCACTGTATCAAAATCAGCACCAGCTGTTTCATACAAAGCAAATATATCCTTAAAAGAATAAATAATGCCTTCTAAAACCGCTCTCACAAAATCTGCTCGGGTTTGAGTACCATCAATACCGATAAACGACCCACGGATATCACCATCTCCACGCTCACCAACAATATAAGGTGTGAATAATAGCCCATTAGCACCAATCGTTGACGAATTTGCTAACTCAACCATCTCATTGAAACTAATTTCACTCGCAAAATTCTTTTTAAACCAAGATAATGAATAACCTGCTGCAAGCGTAACGCCCATTGAGTAAAATTTACCAGGAATAGCATGATTAAAGAAAGTTAACTTACCGTGATAATCAACATCTGCTGTGTCTTCATATTTCAAAACAACACCTGAAGTACCAATTGATGACATCACCATATTAGGCTTTAGAATAGCCGATCCTACGGCACCAGCAGCATTATCTGCGGCACCACCAATGACTTGCGTATCTGTCATTAAACCAGAGAATTCTGCATATGCCTGTGAAATTGGTCCAACATTATCAATTGATTGAATAATCTCAGGGAACATTGTTGTTGGTAAATCAAACACTTCCTGTACTCGCTTTGACCATGTACCTGCAGCAACATCTAACGCTACCGTCCCAGCAGCATCAGATATTTCCATTTGTAATTTACCAGTCATACGATAACGCAAATAATCTTTTGGTGTCACAAATTTATCTACCTGCGCAAAAATATCTGGTTCATTTTCCTTTATCCATAATATTGCTGGTAAGGTAAAGCCTTCTTGTGCTTTGTTACGCGTCACAGCAACAAATTCTTCACCCATTTTTTCATGTATCTCACGTGTTTGTTTTGATGTTCGCGTATCATTCCAAAGCATTGCTGGTCGTAACACTTTACGATCCTTATCTAATAAGACCAAGCCGTGCATTTGCCCTGAGAATGAGATACCCTTAATTTGTTCCGGTGCTAACTGGTCATTTAAAATCAACCGCACAATGGCAACGGTTGTCCCACTAACCCATTCTTCTGGATTTTGTTCACTATGTCCTGGTGCAGGCTGTGACAATGGATAATCATAAGCCTCTTGTGCAACAATTGTTCCCTGATGATCTACAGCTGATACTTTAACCGCTGAAGTTCCTAGATCAACACCTAAAACCACTTCTTTTGTCATATTTTTTTCCTATCTCTTTTATATAAAAAAGCGCTCCAATCAATATTAGATTGAGGCGTTTTGTTCTTGTATTCTGTTCAAATTTAGTTAAAAGTTGGACCCAAAACAGAATAAATATAGTTATTTAACGTTGCCTTAATTGCCTCAAGGTGTTGTGATTCAACTTTATCAAAGATTTCATCATTCGTCTTATTTAGAATATAGTCTTCAAATGTCTTCAAAGAACCTTTACCATTTTCAAAATCAGCAAAGATACCTTCATCAAATGAGGCATAACGTTCGCGCTTAATATTCTCTAAGAAACCATCCTCATACATCTTCATCGCAACACGGAACCCTGCTGCATACGTATCCATTCCTGCCATGTGAGCATAGAATAAATCTTCTGGCTTAAATGATGCACGACGTACTTTAGCATCAAAGTTCAAGCCACCTTTTGGTAGACCACCATTCAAAATGAATTCATACATTACCAATGTTGATTCGTAAATATCGTTAGGGAATTCATCAATATCCCAACCGGTTTGCTTGTCACCCATATTTGCATCAAGTGAACCTAATAATCCAGCTTCACGAGCAAAACGTGCCTCGTGCTCATATTTATGACCAGCCAAGTAAGCATGGTTACCTTCAATATTCAACTTGAAGTCCTTTTCCAAACCATACGTTTGTAGGAATGAAATCGTTGTTTGTACATCTGTATCATATTGGTGATCCGTTGGCTCCTTAGGCTTTGGTTCTAGCAACAACTGACCAGTATAACCAATTTCCTTAGCATAATCCCGTGCCATCTTAAAGAATGCAGCGATATGATCTAACTCACGCTTTGTGTCGGTATTTAGTAGTGATTCATAACCTTCACGACCACCCCAGAAAACATAAGATTGTGAACCCAAGCGCTTGGCAATTTCTAGTGAGTGCTTGATTTGAGCAGCTGAGTAAGCAAAAACATCAGCAAATGGTGTCGTTGCACCACCAGCTAAGAAACGCTTATCTGTGAACAATGACGATGTGTTCCAAAGTAATTTCTTACCAGTTTCCTTCATCTTTTGTTCAATCTTATCAACGACCTTATCCAAATTTGCATTTGTTTCAGCCAACGTATTCCCTTGTGGTGCTAAATCACGATCATGGAATGCAAAGTATTCTAATCCTAGTTTGTCCATAAATTCAAACAAGTAATCAACTTTTGCTAAAGCATGATCCATGTCTTCCATATCATCTACACCGTCCACATCCCATGGACGAACTGCAGTCCCTTCACCAAATGGATCGACAAGACGCTGATCCATGGTATGCCAATAGGCAACTGAGAATTTCAACCAATCCTTCATTGGCTTTGTTTCACCATTAATTGTAAATTCTTCGTCAGGATTGTAATAGTTATATCCCTTGGTTGATAAAAAATCTACACCCTTCTTACCACCAACATATTCAACTTTTGGAAAATCGTATAATTCAGTCATTTTTGTTCCCCTAAATATAAATTCTAACCCCATTAGGTTAGTCTGTTTTTTGTACCAACCAACTTACAAAGACTATTGTAAACGTTATCTAACAATTTAGCAACTTTTTAACGTAAAATGTTAATATTTGTGTACACAAAAATGACTATGTTGAACATTAAAAAAGTTAGTAATAATTCAAAATTTAGGTTCTACAATATTTGGTACTGATAGCTAATCTGACAGATTAGTCATTAGTGCTTTTTTTGTTGTTTTTGTATAATTCATTTATAAACACAAAAAAACAGACCAGCAGCCACTAGTCTGTCTCACAAAATCCCTTTGAAAGGACCTCTAACATGGATAAGTATATCAAGATTTTACTCGGAATTAAAGACACACGTATTGAATTAGATGATCAAGCCTCGGAGGTGATGACCACGGTCTTAAAAAATGGCGTTCGACAACAAATTTGGCATTTGAAATTATCTTATGATAATTATTGTCCACATTGTGCTTGTTTAATGAATAAGAATGGCATGAAATTCGTCCAACATATCGCCTCTCGTGCTGCCAATATATTTAATCAGCTAGCGATTCGCAAACAAAAATACATCTGCCCACAATGTCATCGAACAGCACTAGCTGAATTTTCTGATATTAAATCAGGTGATCATATCATGACGAATGTTAAACAAGCAGCTGCCATGGAGTTAAGTGAAAATGTTAGCCAAAAACATATCGCCCAAGCCTATAACATTTCATCACACACTGTGATGCGTCAAGCGCAAGGACTCTTTACTTACAACAAAACAAGTTTTCATTATCTACCTCAGCATATTGCTTTTGATGATTTTAAGTCTGGTAACTTTGCGGAAAATAGTGGTATGAGCATGATTTTAATGGACAGTACAACCTACCGCGTATTAGATATCATGCGTGAACGTGGCGATCATAGTCTTCGCCATTACTTTGAGCAATATTCAGCAGCAGCGCGTGCTGCTGTTAAAACCATTACCGTTGATTTATTTAGTCCTTATCGCAATATAATTCATGACTTGTTTCCACACGCTCAAATCATCGCCGACAGATTTCATGTTGTCACACAAGTTTACCGTGCATTAAACCAAACACGTATCCAAACGATGAAATCCTATGGTACAGATTCACGAGCTTATCGCCAGTTAAAGCGATATTGGAAACTGCTTTTGAAAGATGAAACCACTTTGAATTATACTGATTTTCGAAAGCGTCGAAACTATCGTTATGCTTATTTAACCGATCAAGAGGTCATCGATCGATTATTAACCTTATCACCAGAGCTACGTTCAGCTTATAATTTTTATCAAGACATCCTTTACGCCGTACGATATAAAGATTTTGAACAACTGCAAATAGCTGTTACAACAAATACGCAAGAAACTCGTTTCCAACATTTGCCAGAAACTATGAAAAAGGCCCAACGGACCTTGCGTAAGCACCTACCAGAAATTAAAAACAGTTTTATTTACCCGTTCTCAAACGGTCCCGTTGAAGGGGCTAATAACAAAATTAAAGCCATTAAACGGACTGCCTATGGTTTTCGAAACTTTAAAATGTTTCGTTTGCGCATATTAATTGCCTTCAAAGATAGTTTTTATTCGCAAAGCTACAGACAAAAAGCAACTAAATTTATGAAAAATTCAGCTGCTTAATGTTTAAGCTATTTAATTAAATAATTCTGCTATCAGTACAATTTGACCAATAACCAAAATTTACAATCTACGAATCATTACTAACATATTTTAATTTTTTTCATTTGGTGAAAACATTAAATCATACTCATCTAATCCTAGTACATGATGAGTAATAATTGAACATGCTCCTAAAAGAGTCGCATAGTTTGAATGTTTTGTCATATATAATTCTGGCACCATTTTTAATTCTTTAGTAGTCGTTTGAATTGCTATAAATATTTCAGGAATATCCTCCATTAAAGGAGAATTAATAAATATTTTTTCAGGTGAAAAAGAAACTGCCGCATTATAAATAACTCTTGAAATTGATGAAATAAAAATATCTACGATTTTTTGGGCATCTTCATCATGTTCTCGTAATAATTTCTCAAGTCCTTCACGATCAAGACCAGTAATACGTTTTTGTTTTTGAACACTTTCAATAATTGCATCTTCAGAACAAAAATTCTCAACCTTATCAAATTTATACTGATTCTCTTCAAAAATATTAGTAAATATTAATGAACTTCCTATCTCTCCAGCTGCACCTTTGTAACCATGATATAAGTTTCTATCAAGGATGATTCCTGCTCCAATTCCTTTATGGATACTAACGCTTAAAATATTTTTTTCATTTTGAGCAGCATTAAAATCACGTTCATAAACTGCTGATAAATTAGCCTCATTTTCGATGATTACCGGTACCTGATATTTTTTTTCAAATAATTCTTTTAAATCAACGTTCTTTAAATCCCAAAATGGTGATTTTAAAACCTTGTTATTATACACAACCCCATGTATTGAAAAGGCAATTCCTAATAATCCATTTTCTGTTTCAATTTGGGTAGTAATTTTATTAATTTGTTTATTAATAATATCAATTAGATCATAAATGTCTCTACTATTAATTTCCATACGTTGATAATTAACACTTTCCCCACTTAAAAGATTAGACATAATGTGAAGATGTCGGTACCCCAAATCAACGCTAATTGTATATCCATATGAATCGTTTATGGTAACTAAAGTTGGCTTTCTACCACCTACTTTTGATGACTCACCACTACCTATTTCTCTAAGATAGCCCATCTCATCTACTTCATTGTATAAAGAAGTTATAGAAGACTTATTCATCCCTAGATTTCTAGCAATTTCAATTCTTGAAATTGGTGCATTATTTATTACTTGTTGTAAGACCTTTTTTAAATTTCCAAGATGAAAAGATTCTTTTTTAGTACTTTCTTTCATTTTGTTCTATCTCATTTCTATTTAATTCAACTACTCCATTATTCAAATTAATCTTTCTAAATATATTCAATCATAATGTCCCGAAAATTAATAGTATCAGACTTTTATTTATACTAAAAATCATTTTATTTTTTTAGAAAAGTGAAAAAGATCCAGAAATTTTTTAATATTATAAAATATTTACATAATTTTTTTATAGTAACTTTGAAATTACTAATTTATATTGTATTCTGTTAAATAAACGTTTAATTAAGAAGGATTATAATTCTATGAATCGAAAAAAAAATACCACAATCATTGATATTGCAAAATATCTAGGTATTTCCCATACAACTGTCTCACGTGCTTTAAATGGGAGTCCTAAAGTTAAGGAAAATACAAGACGGAAAATTCTGGATGCTGCACAAACACTACAATACGTACCTAATTTAAACGCTCGCGGTCTTAACCAGGGACGTACCTATACAATAGGCTTATTTTTCACTGATTTGGAAAATAGTACCTCAAGCTTATTTTTAACTAGCATTATTACTAATATTAGAACCCGTCTTCCTAATAATTATGTATTATCAATTAATTCAATTTCAAAATCAGATACAATCAGCTTTTTTGACGGTGTTGTTATTGTTAGCCAATCTGAAAGTGATCAAGAATTTATTAATGATGTATCTAACAATAATATTCCTTTAGTGGTTTTGAATCGATACATTAAAAATCCCACTTTTTATAATTATTGGCTAGATAACTATACTGCTGCACGTGAATTAACAATGCATGCGCTAAATAAAGGTTATAAAACTATTACATCTATTCATGGTGATCATACTTACGCTTCTACTGAAGATCGTTCACGTGGATACTTTGATGCAATAGAACGATGGCTTGACATTCCAGACCATAAATTATCAATTCAACCATCACTAGAAGGTGGCTATTCAGCTGAGGGTGGCTATTCAGCTATGAAAAAAATATTACAACGTACTACATTACCAGAATACGTTTTTATTGAAAACGATGATATGGCCATTGGAGCTTTACATGCTATTCATGAAGTTGATGCAACTACTCATCAAATTGCAATCTCTGGATTTGATGACGTATCTTTAGCTTCATTCACTACACCGTCACTAACTACCGCACATAGTCCTATTGGTGAAATGACTTCACTTGGGATTGATACCTTAAAAAAATTGATTTCACATGAAGATGTTAGTTCTGTCCCCACTCAAATAGGATTTGACATGCCCATAATTTATCGCGATTCACTTACAAAAGCTACTAATTGAATCTGAAATAAATTCATAAAATGAATATATCACGTTCAAATTTCTAATAAAAATGGCTTCATTTTGTACCAATAGGATACAAAATGAAGCCATACGCCTAGATATAAACATCTAATCCGATTTTGTGTGATTTTTTATTTGTTTTGTAGAGATTTTATTCTTTATTCACTTAATTCCTATAGAATCACCTCCTTTCTTAAAAAATTATTATCAATATATAAATTTAATGTGTCCGCTGATACTCTGCGATACTATCATACTCAGATTCCAATTGTCGTGACAAACGAATATAAATAGGTAATATGTCACGATAAGCTTTAAAGTTGTCTGGATTAGGTTCGTATGAACTCACTATGTCCCCACCCAAAAACTCTTCTACTTTTGTAATATCGTCAGCCAATCCTAAACTCATTTGAGCAATTATCATTGCGCCCATGCAACCACCTTCAACTGATTTTGGAATGGCCAATGGTTCTTCGAATACATCAGCTAGAATTTGCTTCCACAACTCCGAATGAGCAAATCCACCTGTTCCTAGTATTTGTCGTGGTCCGTCATCCATCACTTCTTCAAGTGCTAAATTAACAGTATATAGATTATATATAATTCCTTCTAGTACAGAACGAATTAAATGAGCTCTAGTATGCATTTGTGTCAATCCAAAGAATGAACCCCGAGCATTTCCCGACCATATTGGAGCTCGCTCTCCACCCAAGAATGGGTGGAATAGCAATCCTTTTGAACCAGCTGGTGCTTCAGCTGCAATCTTAGTCAATAAATCATAACTATCATGTCCTAATAACTCGGATGTAACCTTTTCAGAAGTAAAAAATTGATCACGTGCCCAACGAAGGACAACTCCACCGTTGTTAATCGGTCCCCCAATAATCCATTTACCTGGTAAAACTGGATAACAATAGATACGACCTTTAGGATCAAATTGTGGTTTATCAACTAATGTTCTAACAGCTGCAGATGTTCCAATATCAATTGCAATTTGTCCCTTGCGAACTGCACCAACACCAATTGTCGTTGCAACACCATCAGATGCTCCCATAACAAAGGGTGTATCCTTAGGAATACCAATAAACTCGGCATATTCTTCATTAATGCCATGGACTTGTTGAGTTATAGGAACAACCTCAGGCAACTGATTTTCAGTAATGGATAAATTTTTCAATGCTTTTTTATCCCATGTCATCTCTGTAACATTAAATAAACCAGTTGCTGCAGCCATAGGTTGTTCTTCAAGAAACTCACCAAAATATTTCCAAATGACATATGCCTTAATACTCATCCAATAATTTGTTTTATGAAAAACAGCTGCATTTTCGTTCTTATACCATTGCAACTTGTAATATGGCGACATCGGATGAGTCGGAACAC
Organism: Weissella sp. ESL1177; assembly: GCF_058107185.1. Taxonomy (NCBI): domain Bacteria; kingdom Bacillati; phylum Bacillota; class Bacilli; order Lactobacillales; family Lactobacillaceae; genus Weissella; species Weissella sp. ESL1177. Next base: position 1,365,113 of record NZ_CM176591.1, read on the forward strand.
CAGTTCGATTATACATATCCAAACCTGTACCATCTAATTGTGCTTCATGTGCATACTTTTCAGCACGATTGTCAGCCCAAAGAGCTAATTTAGTTGTAGGTTTAAAATTATTATCTGTTCCCATTAGTGAGTGCTGTTGAGAACTCAAAGACACAGCCAATAATTCATCTTTAGAGTCAAAGTCAATCTTTTTAACAACCTGCCTCAAAACCTCTAGAGTTGCATCAAATATAACATCCGGGTCTTCCTCAGCAGCATCTGCATTTTCTCTGATAATGGGGTACATACGATGTGCAACTTCAACAATGCTGCCATCTAAATTAAATAAAACAGCTTTTGTACTTGTTGTTCCTATATCCATTCCAATGATATACTTCATGGCAAAACCTCATTTATAAAGCAATAGTTAATTCGCGTACTGGTGTCTTACCACTCACCACAGCTTTAACATCTGAAAGACACTTAAGTCCCATACCTTCTAGACATTCATACGTATATGCAGAGGTGTGTGGTGTTATCAAAATATGGTCATTCTTTAAGAAAGGATGGTCTGCACGAACAGGTTCAATTTCTACAGTATCTGCAGCATAACCAGATACCTGACCACTATTAATAGCACTCAACATTGCTTGCTCATCAATTAATGCACCTCTACCATTGTTAACAAAGTAAACACCCTTCTTTGTTTGGCTTAGTGTCGTTTCATTAATCATATGAATATTATCTTCATTTAAAGAAGCACTCAGAGAAATATAATCCGCTTTATTTAGTAATTCTTCTAGTGATACTCGTTGAACATTAGTATTCTCTAACCAACCTTCTGGAGCCTTAGGGTCTGGATCTGTTATCAAAACCTGACCACCAAACACACTAAATAATTCAGCTACTCGACTACCAATATTCCCCGCACCAATAACGCCAAATGTTTTACCACTTAGTTGGTTACCCATATATTTTGCACGATTTTCATAATGATCATCTTTGATTGCTTTCGATGAATTAACATTTTGACGAACTAACGACAGTAAATTAGCTAGAACGTTTTCAGCTACAGCATTACGTTCAACTAATGGTGATACAATACTTACTAGTGTTTTATGTTTCTTTGCAGCTTGTAAATCCACATTGTTATAACCAATTCCGTGACGTGAAATTAATAATAACTCATCTTTATTTGCAAAAAATTCTTCATTAAAAGTAGGTGTAACACTCGCAATAATAATATTGTAACCGTTTAATTCTTTCGCCAATGTTTTACCATCAATATCTGTTGGAAACATAAAACGTTTTACATCACCAATTGTTTCCAATTGTTTCCAATGTTCCTTGAAAACTTGTCCAAAACTGCTTGAATTAACTACCGCGATTTTGTAATCTGACATTTTTTTCTCCTATACTTAATTGACTTCAACTATTTTGTTATGCAAGGTTTGCGCAATAGCTCCAGGACCTGCTAGCATTTCTTGAAAATCACTTACAATAGCTTCTGATAATCCTTCTTCTACTAGATTTACTCCAAATAAAGTCTTATTAGAAAGTATTGGGTTAACTACATCTGTTAAATTGCCACTAAAACCTAACTTGACGTCTTTAAGTTGTGATTGTAAATACTCTAATTGAGGATCAGGACTAGGTTCAAAATTCTCACCCTTATCATCAATTCCTAGCAAGTATCGTAACCAAGCAGCAATAGTCAATTGTATGAAGGTTAAACTAGCAGCATTTAATTCTTCATCGTTAAGATAGTGCTGAATTGTAACACCATATCTAACTGATAGTTTTTGTGAAGTATCGGTTGCAATACGTTGAGGTGTATCTGGAATATACGGATTTGGTAATCGTTTATTGACAACTTCGTCAATAAACTTCTTTGGGTTAATAACCTTTGGATCTTTAACAACTGGTAACCCTTCAACATAGCCAATCTGCTCAATCAAAGTGACTAAATCATCATTTTTCATTTCTTCAGAAATTGAATCATATCCCAGAACAGATCCAAAAATTGCTAGAGCTGTATGCAATGGATTTAAACAAGTTGTTACTTTCATTTCATCAACATCATTAACCGTTTGGCGATCAGTTAAGATAACACCAGCTTTCTCCAAAGCTGGCCGCCCATTAGGAAACTCGTCTTCTACAACCAAATAATGAGTCTCTTCAGTGTTAGCAAATGATGCTAACATAGCACCATATGATGCTTTGAATAGATCCATTCCTTCAATTCCATCCTTCAAAAGTTCTTGACTAACACGCTTTGAAGGATTAGGGGTAATTCGATCAATCATTGATAATGGAAATGATACTTTACTTGTATTATTTAAGTAATCAACAAAGTTATGATCAATAAAGCCGTTCTTTAACCAAGCATTTGCAATCGTTAGTACAGCTTTCTTTAAGCGATCACCATTTTGTGAAAAATTATCTGTACTTAACAAAGTTAATGGGTACCCACCAGCATTAAAACGACCAAATAACAAACTTGTCAAACGAGCAATATTATTTTTTGGATTTTTAGGGCCCTCAGAAAAATCACTTTTAACAATTTCTGTAAAGTTCCCCTGTGCGTCCGTCAATGAATAACCTTTTTCGGTAATTGAAAATGTTACTAGTTGTAATGATTCATTTTCAAAATCTTTTACCAATTCTTGATTTGGTTCTTCTGCCGAATCAAATACAGCATCGGCTATAGACCCAAACACTTCTTTTTCTAACGAACCATCACCTTTTGTAATTACTCTTAAAACTTGATTATTATTTTTATGATAAACATCTTCTACAACTTCTTTACTGAACGTATCTACCACAATCAAACCAGCATCAAGTTCTCCATCTTCAATTAACTTATCTGCAATTGCTGCATGGAAACCTCGAAAAAGATTCCCACCACCAAAATGAATCCAACGAGGGTGCTTTAGGCCATTTAAAGTGATCTTTTCATGATCATAACTAGGTACCTTAATACCTGCTTTTTCAAACTCCAATCGATTGTTAATGTAATTATCTGATAGCTTTACCATAATTACCCCTTTCTTTTTTAATCAAAGAATCCAAAATACTTATATGCATTATTAAACGAAATATCTTGAACAACCTTACCTAAAACATCAATATCTTCTGGTACACGACCTTGATCTGATAACTTACCAAAGAAGTTACTTAGAACTCTACGGAAGTATTCATGGCGCGGATATGACAAGAAACTACGCGAATCAGTCAGCATACCTACAAAGTTTGGTAGTAAGCTTTGTTGTGCAAATACTCTTAGTTGGTCATCCATTCCTTCAGCAGTATCGTTAAACCACCAAGCTGCACCTAATTGTAATCTCTGTTTTGTGCCACCACCTTGGAAAGCCTGCATCATAGTTGCTAACTCCATCCAATCATTTGAATTCAAAGAATAGAAAATAATCTTTGGCATAATTCCTTCTGCTGACATTTTTGTTAATAATTTTTGTAATCCATCAACAATATCTGGCTGTGTTCCAACTGCATCATAACCTGTATCAGGTCCAAGACTGTTATACATTGGTGTATTTAAATCACGAATGGAATTGACATGGAATTGCATTACCCAATCAAATTCATCATTTAGTCTCATTAAGACTTCCAATAAAGCAGTGATATAACCATCATGTTCAACCATTGTTAACGCTTCACCCGATGCAGCTTTAGTTAAGATACGATCTGCTTCTTTTTCTGTAATATCGACAAAATGATAATTTAACAATGAGTGATCAGATAATTTTCCTCCCAAAGTTTTAAAATATTCAAAGCGTTGACGCAATGCTTCTTTAAGTGATGAAAATGAATTCACTTCAATGCCTGAAATATCACTCAATTCTTTCAAATATTCCCCAAAACCAGGTTTTTCAATCTGAATTAATTTATCAGGTCTCATTGCTGGAATAGTTTTAAAACCATTCTTTTTCTCATCCCTTTTAAGTAACTTATGGAATCGCAAATCTGAAGCGGGATCATCAGTTGTAGCAACAAGCTTCACGTGTGCATTTTTAATTAAATTACGAGGCTTGAAATCATCAGTTGCCAACAAAGCATTCGCTTTTTCCCAAATATATGGTGCTGACTTAACAGTCAGTGCTTCATCAATCCCAAAGAATCTCTTAAGTTCAAGATGCGTCCATTCATATAACGGATTACCGTAAGCATGTTCGATTGTATCAGCCCATGCCATAAACTTCTCATATTCATCACCATCTCCGGTAATAAGCTCTTCATCCACCCCATTTGCTCGCATTAAACGCCATTTATAGTGATCTCCAAAAGTACCTTCATTTAGCCAAATTCTACTAATATTAGGATAATTTTTATTTTCGTAAATTGCTTCAGGATTCAAATGACAGTGGTAGTCGATGATAGGCATATCTTCTGCATATTCATGAAACAAACGCTTTGCTGTTTCCCCTTCAAGTAAGAAATCTTCATCTAATAACTTCATTATTTTCACCTCGATTAATTCTTAGGTTCATATTTTTCTAATACTGCTTCTTTGCTTGCCTCAATACCTTGTAGTAAATCAACATGTTCTGCCATATGAATATTCAAGAACTTGTCATATTCATCAGCATGCGTTAGTAACAAGTCATAAAGGCGATCCCTGTAAATTTTCTTGTAATCTACTGTGTATCCTAGTATTGATCCATACATCGTATGCAATACTTGTCGAGCATCATCATCAATCAATAATTGACTAACATTGTCTTTATTAATCGTTTCTGGCTTCGGTGCCTTGCCATCAGTTTGAGCATTAAATACATAAAAGTCCTTAACGTCATCCAAATTATCGTAACTAAACTTATACAATTCAATCAAAAAGTCAGGATCTTCTTGTGCTACTACTCGTAAAGCTTCCAACCAGTTTGTTCCAGCCGTTTTAACATGCCAACCGTGTTCATTTGCTAAACGAGCAATTATAGGGTAAACGGATAACTTATCAGAACCAGAATGTACACTCAACTTATATCCAAATTTCTCTGCAATTGCTTCATGTTCAGAGAATTCCTTTTCAAATCGTGCCTCATCTCCAATGTAATCAATTGCTTTTTGGAACTCACCATAGAAACGTGGTGCTAGAGTTTCAGGTGTCACACCTGCATCTGCTAGTTCATTAGCGAAGAAATAATGTTGTGCAGGTGTCGTTGAAACCGGTGCCTCATCAACCGAAATTTCATAATCTAATGCAAATGGCTTTACATAGGTCTTATCAATATACTCAGCAAATAATACACCTTCATTGAACACTAATACTGATTCTTTTAAATCACGACTTGAAAATGTTACTTGCATGCCATTCCCAAGTTCAAAAGTCTTATTTAAATACTTTTTTTCAAATGCTTCACGAGTGTTGGCAGACAACTTGTTGTATTCAGCATCTAAATCTTTGTCAGAATATTCCAAAAATTCCGTACGAGTTTGCTCTGTTAAATCTAATGTAATCATTGTTGCTCCAGCACGAACTGCGTAGTCAATTTCATAAGAACTCTTAACGTGATCTCCGTCAGCACCCCAACCATCTTTATAGCCTTCTTCAAAAACAGACCAAGAAGCAGCTTGGATAACATCAGTAAAAGTTCGATTACTTAATAGCAACTCCCTAATAGATTGTTGTGCAAGCACTGGGAAAATATGACGACCTTTTAATAATTTCAAATGTGCATTTGAGGCCAATCCAAGCCGATCACCTAAACCAAGTGTGTACTTATAGCCATGACGTGATGAAGGTTTCAACCATGGGAGGCGCTTTGCTAGAGCTACATTATTAAAGAAATTCAAATCACCTGTAATTAATACATAATCATCATCTTGTAATACTTCTGTTGCTTGAAAATCCTTTACATCAGTAGCATTTTCATATACCACTAATGTTTTTTTCTTACCTTCTTTGTAAAGAAAATAAACATTACGACGATCAATTTGTATTGATGGTCTATATATCTTCTCATCAACCTCAGCCTCAGAATCTTCAATTAAAGCTTTAACATCTTTTAATAAACTTTCTAATAACATTTTTTATTCCCCCTAATATTTCCTTATTTCTTTATAGCGTTCCATTTTCCCAACGACCATGATCTAAATCATCTGAAATATTTTTGAATTTAGTATCATCAAGCCGGAACAAGAACCAAATAATAATTCCTGCAGCTGCCAAACAGATAGCTGGATATAAGGTCATCGCGATCTTAATTCCATTTAAGGCTGCTTCAGTTTGAACATGATTTGCTATATATCCTGTCATTGCAAGCAATCCTGAAGAAACCAATGCTGCAATGGATTGTGCAATTTTACGTGAGAAATTAAACGCAGCATATGTAATTCCCTCTTTACGATGACCTGTATGCCACTCACCATAGTCAATTGCATTTGAAACAAGCGCCCAAGTAATCCCATTTGGAATTGCCAAAGCTACATAGCCAATCGTTACAAAGATGATAAATGTGTACAAATTTGTTGGTAGTAAATAGTTAATTGTATTTGCAATAGCTCCAATAAATAGACTAACTACCGCCGTTTTCTTTTGACCGAAATGCTTCGTCAAACTAGGTACCATAAACACACCAACAACTGAACTTCCCATCATAATAAAATTAATAATTGGTTGAAGCCCGATATTTCCTAAATTATATTGTGCATAGAATACCATCATCTGATTATTTGTATTCATGGCAGAAATTGTGAAAAGCGTCATTAAAATTAATGCTCCTAATGGACCGTTTGTGAAGATTACTCGGAAATAATCCTTCATTGATTCTTTTTCAGCTTTATCACGCTTAACCTTTAGATTTTCACGCGTTCCTAAGAAGCAGACCAAAAAGCCTAAAACACCCATAATTCCAAAAATTGCAGCTGCAATGGTATAACCATGTAAAGGATGACCACCACTTGTAAATTGCATCAAAGGAATAAAAGCAACACCAGCAACCAATTGAGCAACTACCGATCCAACCTGGCGAGTTGTTGACATAAAACTACGATCTTCAAGATTTCTACTCATTACTGACGCAAGCGAACCATAGGGATCGTTTGTCATCGAATAAAATACTCCCCAAATCATATACGTAATTAACGCATACATAACTTTTTGCGAATCTGACAAGCCCATTGGCATAGTGAATGTAACCACTGTCATTATGGCTAGTAAAATCGATGAAAACATCATTACAGGACGGAATTTTCCATGCTTACCGCCCTCACGATTATCAATCACAGTTCCTACAATTGGATCCATAATCGCATCAAATATTTTGGTAAAGGCAAAAATTCCTCCAACAATACCAGCAGAAATACCAGTACCATCAATCCAAAACTTTGTTAGATATGCTTGACCTAAATCAAACATAAACCCATTTCCCATGTCCCCAAAGCCATACGCTACTTGTTGCTTTTTTGGAATACGCTTTGATGAATCATTAAGTAACACTTCTGTCTCTGACCCCTCTTTGCCAGAAGACACTACTCCGTCTGCCATTTTTATACCTCCGATGGATGGTGACGGCCCTTAAATGTTCACGTGAACATTTAAGGGTACACAACAATAAATAAGACTGCAGCCAAGCAGGTTTTATCATAAAATGTTCGCGTGAACATTTTATGATAAAAATTCCCCTCGTATTCATAATATCACGTTACTATTGAAAGCGCTACCATTATTTTGAATTATTTTTTATCTAATAAAGACTGACAAAATTGGTACCACAAACATACTTAGTAACGTTGATTCTACTACTAAAGTAGAGGCATATTCGCTATCCCCACCATATAGTTGTGCGACCACCGGTGCATTCGTCATAACCGGCATTGCAGATTGAATCAAAAAAACATCCTTCATTAGAGTTCCCCCTGAACTTAAAGACATTAATAATACCGTCACAATTGGCGCAAATAAAAACCTTCCAAGTAAAACGCCAATATTATCAAAACTTAAGAATTTAAAGCTACTCTCAGCTGAAAAACTTGACATTGTTAAACCAATAAAAATCATTGCCAACGGTGTTGTCATATTTCCCAAATAAGTTAAGTCTTTAGAAAAGATTGCGGGTAACTGAACTCCTAAAATAACAAGGACAACACCACAAATAAATCCTAACATTGGTGGTGAAAATACTTTTTTTAAAGTATCCATAATATCAATTTTTTGAGAGGCATTCTTACCATCTTTAGAAATCATATAAGCACCAAATGACCAAAAAATAGCTGTATTAGCCATGTAATACACTAGAACGTAAGGTAAACTAACACTCCCAAATAACGCCATATTTATTGGTAGTCCCACAAAAATTGTATTAGAATTAAAAAACATTGATTGAAAAGTTCCCTTATGATTATCAGGAATACTGAAAATACGTACAAATAACAATGAAAGTAAGTATAAAATAGCCATCGATAAAACAGGAATCCAAATTTTGGGAATTAATAATATAAGTTTGTCTTTTGTAAAATCTTGAGTGAGATTTGTAATCATATAAGATGGTAATGCAATATAAGTTAATAATTTAGGAATAAATCCATGGATTATTTTCAAATTTTCACCTACTAATTTGGATCGCCCTATTAAAAAACCTACAAAAATCAATATGAGCATTTCACAGGATCCTGAAATACTATTTAAAAACATAAATACACCCCCAATGGATATTGCATTAATGCACACGTGAACATTTAAAGCAAAATCAAGATAATTGATACCGCTTACATTTTAGTGTTGCTTCTTTTTTTTGTCAACATTGCTTATTGATTTAAAAATGATTCATAATCTTTAAAATTGACACGATTTATTGAAAGCGCTATCTTTAAGATTGTGAAATGATTCATTTTTATTTGTTTTTAGATTTTTAATAATTTTCTTATTTGTCCTAACTAGAGTGTGTAGATTTTTATTAAGGAGAAAACATGAAACATAAATTGAACGTAATAGAAGTACTATTGTCTCTTATAGCCTTTTCAGTAATATTGAATTTTAACCAACCAATTAGTGCTAATAATACTGAATTTAACATCACTGAAAAAAATAGTAAATCCAATCCAACAAAAGCTATTCAAACTAAAATTAATTCAATATCTAAAAATGGTGGTGGTAAAATTAATATTACCGCTGGAACATATAACGTAAAATATCTCGATTTAAAAAGCAATGTTGAAATTCATTTATCCGCTGGGTCTAAAATAATTTTTTCAAATAAATTTAGCGATTTTCCGGCAATTTCCACGCGTTATGAAGGGCAAAACGTAAAAATGCGACATGCTGATATTTATGGTAAAAATGTTAAAAATGTTGCCATTACCGGATCTGGTACAATTGATGGTAATGGTGGCAAGTGGTGGAAGATGTATAATAAGGCCAAAGAAGGGCCTTTAAAAAATGCAGACAAAATTCCTTTTAAATATTCTCGTCCATACCTTGTTGCATTCGACAATAGTTCTCAAGTTCGCATATCGGGTATTACATTGAAAAATTCACCTGCATGGACAATTCATCCATTAGAAAGTCACAACATTTTAATTCAAGGCGTTAATATAAATAATCCTATCGATTCTCCCAATACTGATGGTATTGATCCAGAGTCTTCTCAAAACGTAAAAATCATCAATAATACAATTAATGATGGTGATGATTGTATTGCAATTAAATCTGGTACAGAGGCTACTAAAAAGAAAAGTCCAACAAAAAATATAATTATTTCAAATAATTTAATGAAACATGGCCATGGTGGTGTTACTTTTGGTAGTGAAATGAGTGGTGGAATTTCCGATGTTACAATTAATAATAATATTTTTGACCAAACTGATCGTGGTATAAGAATGAAGACACGTCGTGGTAGAGGTGGCTATATTAAAAATGTATCCGTTTCAAATATCACAATGCACAAAGTATTGACCCCACTTGCTATTAATGCAATGTATGGACATAGCGGTTCTCAAAAAGATTCTTATTTATCAGATGAAAAACAAGCAATTGATAAAACAACACCAAGCATTAAAAATATATCCATATCAGATGTTACAGCGACTGGTGTTACTTCAGTAGCAGGTTTTGTTTATGGTATTCCAGAATCACCAGTTAATGGAATACGGCTTTCAAATATGAATATCTATATGAAGAAAAATGCTACGGCAGAAGAACCCGAGATGATTGATAACTCCCAAAAATATGCTGATTCTGGTTTTTGGTTTAAAAATACTAAAAACGCACAACTTCGTAATATTAATATCTATGGATTAAAAACAGATGTATTTTCAAATAACGAAAATAACTATAATATTTCTCAAGAAAATATTGTGAATCTAAACAATTAATTAGGGGAATATTGAAATAGAACATCTCGCTCCATCCTTAAATATCAATAATTTAGTTGAGGTTATCATTATTTTATTTTTTTGATTATGTCATATTAAAAATTAAATTATGAAATTTCCTTTGTCGTTCTACGAAATTCAAAAAAGGCTGTTGTTTCAATCACACTGATAGCAAAATTAGTTAATTAAATATATTAACCATTGAATAGCTGAATTTCCCATAAATTTGGCTATTTTTTGTTTGTAATTTTACGGGTAGAAATGATATTTAAAGACAATATGCTTAGTAAATATTGAACGCCCGTTTTGTTATAGGTGAATCTCTTTGCATTTGCCACATCACATTATGAGGCAAAAAATTATATGCATGAGCAATATGCTTCAGGCTGACATTTTCACTTAATTTTATAACACCTGCTTGTTTAACATTAGTCATAATATGATTACTTGTACTATCTGACAACTTGGCTAACGCTGTCAGATGACATTGTGGACAACCATATTTTTACTTATGAATGAATCAATAATTGATTAAATATATTAGCAGTATGAAATAAGACATATTTGTACTAGGTTCGTCCCATTTTCGTTCATTAAACAAGAATAGTGCAGAAAGTAATTATTGTAAGATAATCTCAAATGACAAGTAAAATCTTAATATACTTATCCATGTTAGCGATCCTTTCTAGATAAATTTTGTTTGGTAGCCTAGTTACAATTGGTCTGCTTATACTTTTTTGTTCTCTCCATAAATTATTATACAAAAACAAAGGTACCAATGACTAATCTGTCAAATTAGCTATCGGTACCAAATATTGTAAAACCAAAAAGCAAGAAAGACTTAAAAATCCCACTATCTTCCTTGCTATTATTTTTAAGCAAACTACATAACTTCATACTTAAAGTTTGTAAACGTCGCTTGACTATTATTTCTTCGTTCCATATCTATAACATCTAAACTAATGAAATTACCTGTAAATCCACCTGATAAGAAAGAAATATCCAGCTTACCAAGTTGTCTAACTAAATTACTATCTCGAATAGTAAATTTAGCTTCGTTGTTATCTACGACAATTTCAAATTGATAATTATAAAGGTTATCAATTTGACAAGTACCAATTTGTTCAAATTCACCATTTACTTCTTGTTGCAACACCGCACACGGCTCTCCCTTTTCAGAAGTAGTTATCATTATCAAAATAAAATTAGATAAGTCTAAATAAAGCGCCATTCCTGCTAATTGTAAATAGTTGTTCGCTTTATAATACATGTTAACTGAAGCACGATACTTAAAATCAGTTTGTCTGGTACCTATTATATGCTGTTCAAAAGCTGATTGTGGTGACTGGCCACCCTTAATAGTCAACCCTTTTTCACTTGGTACTAGCCATTCATTAGAACTGAAATTTCGTAGTACATTCCAATGTTCTTGATTAATTGGGTCACTACTTGTCAATGAATCTTCAAAGGAGTTATTTAGGTCGCCACTCTCTTCAACGAATTTTGGAGCTTGTACCTCATCAGAAGGAATATTTTTACCAGTAGTTAATTCTAACCATCCAGAGTCTGTCCATTGAACCTTTTGAATAGCCGTCTCACGACCTAAAATTGGATATATTCCGTCTAATGGTCTTGTACACAAATGAGCAATATACCACTCATGATCATTTGTTTCCATTAAGCTAGCATGTCCAGAAGACTGTAAAATTATTTCTGGATGATTCTTTGATGTTAGCATTGGATTATTAGGATCCACCTCATATGGTCCCCATATATTTTTACTTCTTGCTACCGTTTCTTGGTGTGCTTCATCTACTCCAGTACCACCTTCTGCACACAACAAATAATACCAACCATCATGCTTATATACTTGTGGAGCTTCAGTTTTCTGTGGTTTTGTGCCCATAAATATTTTCTTAGAAGTACCTTCTAAGTGAAAATCATCTAACGAAATTTTCTGACATACAACACCTGCTGATTTATTATGAGTACTTAATCGATAATCCCATATCTCATTAATAAAGTACGCTTCATCGTCATCGTCAATAAATAATGATGGATCAAATCCTGAGCTGTTAACATATACCGGTTCACTCCATGGGCCATGAATATCTGATGCTTTAGTAATATAATTGTCAACATCTTTATATGGCACTCTAGTTGCATTTACGACTGTATAAACAGCATAATAAATACCATTATGATATTTAATGAATGGAGCCCAAATTGAACCTCCTGTTGGTTTTCCATTTAAATCAACTAATTTAGGATCATTTAAAATAGACGTTTCATACTTCCAATTAACCAAATCATCAGATACATAAACTCTAATCCCAGGAAGCCATTCAAATGTTGAAACGGCTAGATAATAATGTTTATCATCTTTAAATAAAACTGGATCAGGATTAAAACCTGTTAATACTGGATTTTTTATAATCGCCATGTTTACTTCCCTTCAGCCTCTTCAGCCATTTCCTTCAAATTACGTGCTTGTAATTCAGACGAAATTTTTTCATATGTTTTTTTATCAAGATTATAGAATTTCATAGAAAAGATTGCTATGAAATAAATAATGATAGGAATAACTGTCGTTGCAATCACAATACCATGTAGAGCGCCTGGTGTTTGATGACTTGTGGCAGCCACATATCCTGTTGCAGAAAGAACTAATCCTGGAATCATACCTCCAAGGGCATTTCCACATTTAAATACAAAACCAATAATTGCATAGATTACACCACCCATTCTCTTATTAGTCATGTATTCACCATATTCAACGGTTTCTGGCACCAAAGCCCACATATAAGCTGAGATCATACCATTACCAACAGAAGCAATACCTCTTGAAATAAAGATCCAAGTAATCCACTCTGGTCGGGCAAAAAATAGTCCTGCCATTCCAATAATATCCGTAGCAACTGATAAAATAATTAATTGGAATTTAGTCATGTGTTCAGATAACCATGGAATAATTGGAATAAACGCAAGTGCTGGAAGTGTTCCAGCAAGAGAATACCATTTTACTAAATCTTCTCTTCCAACATAATAAGTTACATAATAAATACCTGTTGAACTAACTATCGACTTAACCCCATAGATAACAAAGAAGAACACACACAATACCATTAAAGGACGATTATGAATAAGTTGTTCAAAAACATCTTTAACACTAACCTTTGTATGAGATGAAGGAACTTTAACACGCTCATGAGTACTAAAGAAGCAACCCCACAAAAGAAGTCCGCCCATTACACCCATAACAATCATAGCTAGTTGCCAACCTTTTGCTGCTCCCATACTCTTAGTAAATATCTCTGCTAAAAATGGCACAAAATAAGCTACAATAACTTGACCAACATTTGCTAAGAAAGTACGATATGTTGTTAAACTAACAGATTCTTGCTGATTATTTGTCATTGCTGAAGTTAAACTACCATATGGTACGTTTACTGCCGTATAACATACCGACAATAAAATATAAGTAACGTATGCGTAAACTAATTTTGCTGCTCCCCCAAAGTTTGGAACAGTAAAACATAGCACAGCCAATAGTGCAAACGGAATTGCACCCCATAGTAGAAATGGTCGATATTTACCATACTTAGTATTTGTTTTGTCAACAAAAAACCCAATAACAGGATCGCTGACTGCATCAATAATTCTTACTACAAAGAAAATAAGACCTGCTGCACCAGCAGACAAACCAAAAACATTAGTATAGAAGAATAATAGATATGATGACAAACTTGCATAAACTAAATTACAAGCAAAGTCCCCAAGACCAAATCCTACTTTTTCACCAAAACCAATATGTCCAATTGGACGTATTTTCGAATTAATCGCAACAGCCTCCGCTGTTGTTCGATTCTTTTCTGTCATAATATGACCCCCCAAAAAAAATAAATAATATAGTTGGTTCTTCGAACAAACTAATTATAACAAAAAAATCCTTTTCAGAATATACTTTTTTATTTTTTTTTGTAGTTTTGTTAATCAAACAATTTTAGATACTTTTGTGCCGTTATTTTCATCATTTCCCAATTTTCATCTTCTCCCCAACAAGTTAAATCTCCTCCAACTGCAATAATTTTTGCTCCTGCTAATAGCCAATTTTTAGCATTATCAAGTGACACTCCACCAGTAGGCATCAAAATTGCTTGTGGCATAGGTCCTTCAAGAGATCTAACAATTCCTGTTGAAAGCTCAGAAGCTGGAAATAACTTAATTATTTCACTACCAAATTCAAGTGCTCGTTTAATTTCCGACGGAGTTGTTGCTCCGGGCAAATATGGAATTTGATAAAAATTTGCTTGTTTGGCAATTTTTTTATCAAAAAAAGGTGACACAATAAATTTCGCTCCCGCCATAATTGCCAATGTTGCTGTAGTTACATTAGATACTGTACCAGCTCCAATAACTATTTCATCATAAAAATATTTTTGATTATATTCACGAATTATATTAAGAACATTAGGCACTGAAAAAGTAATTTCTATACTTTTAATTCCTGAATCCACAAGGGTTTCAATACTTTTCCTGGCTTGCTCCTCATTTTTTGTTCTAATAATTGCAACTATTCCATTATTTTTTAAACTATTTATAATAGTCCCTCTATCCATTTTTTAATCCCCCTCATTAAAAAAGCGTGATATTACATAAATACCACGCACAACTAATTTATCATTATTTACTTCTTATCAACAGCATGTCCGCCGAATCCATTACGCAATGCAGCAACAACTTTACCAGTAAAAGTATCATCTTGCATTGAACGATAGCGTGCTGCTACCGCTGCATAGATAACCGGTGTTGGCACTTGATTATCCATTGCATCTTCAACTGTCCATTGACCTTCACCATTTGAATGCATCCGACCCAAAATGCCATCAAGATGTGCATCATCTTTAAATGCATCTTCTGCTAACTCCATCAACCAACTACGAACTACTGATCCATGATTCCACAGCTTAGCAACGGCAGCATTGTCATAATTAAAGCTCGAAGCTTCCAATACTTCAAAACCTTCTCCAATAGCTTCCATCATTCCATATTCAATACCGTTATGAACCATCTTTAAATAATGTCCTGAACCTGCTTTACCAGTATAAAGATATCCATCCTTTTGAGCAATTCCTTCAAATAATGGACGAATTGCTTCAAATGATTCTGCATCATCACCACCAACCATGAAATTACCACCATTTAAAGCTCCACGCCAACCACCAGAAGAACCAGCATCAAAATAATGAATTCCCTTCTCAGAAATCAAACGATTATGACGCAAACTATCTTTCCAGAAAGTATTTCCCCCATCAATTAAGTAATCACCTTCATCAAGTAACTCGCCTAAATTAGCAATAGTCTCATCCGTTGGCTTCCCTGCTGGCACCATTACCCAAACCAAACGTGGCTTTTCAAGAGTATCAACCATTTCTTTTAGTGTAGATACTCCTTTTGCACCATAACTTTGAGCCTCTTTTACCAAATCAGCGTTCAAATCAAACCCAACAACTTTATTATCATTGCGAATCATATTTTGAGCAAGATTAATTCCCATTTTACCAAGACCAACTAATCCGATTTCCATTACCTTTACCTCGTATAAATTCGTTATTTCGTGAAATGTTCACGTGAAACTTTACAAGTAAATTATAACACTTGCTCACTTATTTTCAAACAAATCCTTTTGAATTAAATACTAAGAATTATCACTATTTTTCTATTTAATAAATTGATCCTAACTAGTTAATGACTATGTTTTAATACACATAAAACTAGCGTAACCAGAATATATATTATGCAATGCTGTAATCGATATACTATAATAAATTTTATAATATTTTGATAAGGCTTCAACTTATTTTGCCATAATTATTTTCTTAGAGGTTTTATAATGACACAATCACAACCAAAATATCGCATTATTGCAAATCAAATACTAACTCGTATCCAAGATGGTACCTATCCATTAAACAGCTTTATTCCAAAGGAAATTGATTTAGTTGATCATTTTCAGGTTAGTCGACCAACGATTCGGCAAGCCATTCAGGTCCTTGTCAACGAAGGTTATTTAGCTCGTCGAAAAAAATTAGGTACTTGGGTAAAAGCAACCAAAATTGAGCAAAACTTTACCCATATGATTAAAAGCTATTCTGATGAGATGGACGAAAAAGGGGTTATTCCAAAAACAAAAGTCATTAGTCTAACAAAAACGATTGTCACACCAGAAATTCAAACAGCTCTACAGTTGACGACTAATGATACTATTTTTGCTTTAACACGATTAAGATATGCTGACGATGAGCCTATTTTATTGACAACTTCATATATTCCAACAAAATATTTACCTGATTTTGATCATCACAACTTTGAAACAGAATCTGTTTTACATACGTTTGAAGCACATCATCTAAATATGACCCATGCGTCACGAACATTAGAACTTTTGCGTGCAGATGAAACAACTGCTGCATTATTACAAATACCATTAGATGACCCCTTATTCTACTTCCATACTATCACCTATACCAAAGATGATATTCCTGTAGAATATGCCTTATCAAAATATCGCGGTGATATCAGTTCTTTTAAGATTGAAGTCAATCAATAGATCTAACTATAATTAAGTACTGCTAACGAATTAGCACGCGTTGGCAGTACTTTTTGTAGCATACAAAAAAAGTGAGATAGTCATCTCTATCTCACTTAATAAAAGAACTTTCATTATTTATTGAATCAATGTTGCGTATTCCACAATCATTGATTGTAGGTTACAATCATCCAATGTTTGCGCATAAGTTGCCAATTTCATAGCCGTCATATCTGAATTATCAACCTTTTTCAATATCTCACGTTTTTCTTCATAAGACATTTCCGCACCTTGTAATTGATCTAATAATTGTTGCCGTGCACGTTGACTTTGTTTTGTATCTGTTTGTGCCTGCCCATGATATTGGTCATTATTATGCAGTGCCAATTCAGATTGACCATCAATTGTGAAAGCATGTAACTTAAAGGTCATTGTTCGATTTATAGGGATAATGTGATCTGGATCAATCACATGTGTTGTTAGTTGACCATCTTGCACAGTTATTTTAGTTTGTGCAATCGCATGGCCAACATGTTCATACATTGTATATGAATTATCTTTTTGACCATAAACATGGATATCAATATCTTCAGGTAAGACATCTGCTAATTGCATGGCATCACTGGTCATTGGCACAATTGCCCCTAGTCTTGCTAATACTGGTATATTTTCTAAGGTTCTTCCGAAGCGAACAGTTGTTGCGCCAGACTTATATTGACCATTCAACATTGTACTTGAAACTAGGGGTTGCTCCTCATTCGCATCCCCTTGATAAACAAGATCTGTAAAAATATCCATCCATTCGCCACTTGGTAACCAAGCATCTACAAAGCCAACATGTAAATGCTTATCTTGTGGCGTCGTAATTGGTGCAACCATCAACTCGTTACCAAAGAAATACTGGTTCTTGTATAAATAGCTTTCTTCATTATCAGGATAACGATAATAAAGCGGTTCAATTAATGCACGATCGTTTAAGTTTGTCTGAATGTTTGCACTATCCAAATAAGGTACTAATTGATTTCGTAATCGCAAATAGTGATCCATATACTGGCGCACGTCCTCACGGAATTTCCAAGGTTTCTTTCCTGAAAATGGATTATCGGAACTGTGTAGCCGATTGATTGGACTGAATACACCGTATTGCACCCAACGTAATGCCAATTCTGGATCAAAGCTACCTTTCATATGACCGCCAATATCATGACTCCACCAAGTATAACCAATATTGGTTGCCGTATTTGTAAAGTATGGTTGGAAATTTAAGGATGCCCATGTGATGACAGTGTCGCCAGAAAAGCCCACTGGATAGCGATGTGAACCCGGTCCAGCATACCGTGATAAAATCAAACCTTCACCATCATGTGATTGTGCATTATCCAAATAATGATAATGATTTAAACTCCACAAAGGTTCCACTTTATCCTTACTACGACTAGAACCCTGTTGCCAATCCAACCACCAAAAATCCAATCCTTGCTTTTCAAGCGGATGATGAACATCTTCAAAATAAGCCTCACGGAATTTTGGATTATCAAAATCGAATGATGCTGGTTCTTCATGAACAGTATCCAAGCCAAGACGTTTGGCGACTGCTGGATACGCATCCTCAAAAGCACGAATACCACCGGCGGGATGTGTATTGACTGTAATATGCTTGTATCTCTTTTTCAATTCCGCTAAAAATTTTTCAGGATTTGGAAATAATTTACGATTCCATGAATAGCCAGTCCAAGTGCTACCAAAGCGTGCTGGCACATCATTTGTCCGATGCCAATCCATATCAATAACCGAAACACTAATCGGTACACCTTCTGCTTCAAAATGATCCATGAGGTTTAAATATTCATCTTGTGTATATTTATAATAACGACTCCACCAATTGCCTAATGCATAACGTGGCAAAATTGGTGTTTTACCACTCAGATGATAATAATCAGCTAATGCTTGTCGATAATCACGACCATATGCAAAGAAGTAGCCATCGGTTTGTTCAGGTACTCGTGGCACAAAGGCATTATCTGCTAAAGCAAATGATTCTGTATCATCCAAATAGGCATAACCATTACGGCTCATAATACCATTTTCAAGTGGTGTCGCACCATCAACCACATCCAATGTTGGAATCGTACCACCCAAATTACCAGGTTCTTTTTCACCGAAATACCAGCGACTATCATGTAATCGATATTGATACTTTGAATCAATTCGTAAGTTACTACCTGCAAAGGCGCCACCATCATAATAAAGATGGAAATAAGCTGTCTCAATTTCTATAAGATGTGCGTCATTGTCTTCTTTAACTGTATAATCAACATCATCAAAATCACGATTGACAACCAATTGCGTTTGCCGATCTTCAAACCTACCTGATTCTGAATACTCTAATCGAATTAAACGATCCGTTAGTAATGTGAATCGATAATGCTGTCCTTGTACAATGTTTGTCATCAATAATCCCCCCTGAATAATATTATCTACGCTTTCAGTATAGCAATTATGTAAGCGTTTACGCAAATAACAAAAAAAGGTTGGCCCATCGATCATTATGAACAGCTAAAAAGGACGTCAATCTATCAATTTGAAATTGGTAGATCAACGCCCTTAAACGTGTTCCAAAAGACTGAAGCCGATTGCCTCACTCTTTCAATAAATGATACTAAGCTTTAAAAGCCTCATCAATTGTATGATATTCATCAGCTGATAACTGAACATCTAACGACTTTGCTAAATCAGTTGCTTGTTCAGCATTACGAGCACCTGGAATCACCAAACTAATATTTGGATTTGCCATGTACCACGCCAAAACAACATGTGTTAATGATGTTTGGTGTGCATCCGCAATCTGACGTAATTCATCAAGACCTGTCATGATCTGATCAAATTTCGCATCATCTAAACGATCAAATTTTTCACGATCCGACTTGCCATAACGACCAGTTAATAGACCAGATTCCAATGGGAAATAAGGTACAAAACCAATACCGTGCTCACGAAGATAGTCGAAGCGTTCTTGCTCCTCATCACGATGTGCCAGACTATAGTAATCTTCATCAAAATCAACTTTACCAGTTGCATTAGCTTCCTTTAGTTGATCAAAACTAAAGTTTGAAACACCAATCGCACGAATCTTACCTGCTTGCTTTAACTTATCAAGCGCTTCAACGGCAGCCAATTTATCTGACGTATCATCTGGAAAATGAATATAAAAAATATCAATATAATCTGTCTTTAAACGCTTCAAAGACTCTTCCACCGTTTTTACTAAAAATTCTGGACTGTTATCTGGTGCCAAATCTTTATCTGGATTTTGAGCACCCTTCGTTGCAATAATAATCTTACTACGGTCATAGTCTTGGATAACATCCCCAATAATTTCCTCTGAACGACCTAAACCATAGACAAACGCAGTATCAAGTACGTTAATACCCGCATCCAATGCGGCGCGTACTAATTCATAACCATCTTGTTCGTCCAAATGATCAAATAAATTGTGACCACCAACCTTGTTAGTTCCTAAACCTAACTTGTGTGCAAATTCTAATGTCATGTTAGTACTCCCTTTTTGATTGATTGTATGATATTGATGAAGCAAGCGCTTCATTTCAATTTCATCATATCATACTTTTCTTAAGTTAGTAAAAGGGGTGCTTGTGAATTAAAGGGTGCCCTGTTCAAGAGCTAATAACGCTCGTTTGCGATCAATCCCCCCAGCGTAACCCGTGAGTAAACCATTACTACCAAGTACCCGATGACAAGGTAAAAAAATCGACAACGGATTCGTACCAATGGCATGTCCCACAGCACGTGATAAATGTTTAGCATATACTTCATCTGTCGTTAATTGCTGACAAATGTCTTTGTAAGTAACAGTTTGCCCATAATCAATTTGTTGTAACGTGTGTAACACCTGTTCTTGAAATGATGTCACATGTAACTTAATCGGCATTGTCAGCAAGGGCTGCTTACCGGCAAAGTAATCTGCTAACCATTTTTTAGCTTGTCGTAATACAGGGGTTTCCTTGTCAATAGCCTGTGTTAAATCATACTTGCCACCAAAGTGTTTTTGATTTTCAAACCAACTACCCAATAGTGCGCTGTCATCACTTAACAAGGTCATCTTACCTAACGGCGTTTCAATTACTTGAGAATATTGCTGCATACTTACTAGTCCTTCCTAACATCTTTTTCTTTATCAATATGTTGCATCAAATGCACCATTAATCCTCGAAGCATTTTCTTGACATTAGCCTCCGTCACGTGAATAAGATGTTCTTCTAAAGTTATGACAAGCAACATATCACGTAATCGTTGTCGATCCACATGTTGACTAGCTTCTCTTGGCCAATCAACACAAGATAATACCATTTTATCAAATCGATCACCATGACCCAAAGCATATTGTGTCATCCATAAGCTAACAACTTTTGTTGCAGACAACTGTTTTAAAAACTTTTCTTTATGTTTTGTAATTTGAATGACTGATCCATCACTTAACACAATATTTGTCCGTAACCCCCGAGTTTGTACCGCTACGATATGACGCACATTAATCCATGTTGTTGGGCCACTTTTATAACTAGTGACCGGTACAAACGCATGATTTTGCATCACCCAGCTACGCATTTGCCCACTTAAAGACGGGGGCAACAAACGATAGTATGCTTCTACTTGATTGCAACGACTGACACCTAACACATGTTCTAATTTATTGATCAACCGATTTGTCGATAATAAGGTATCAACAACAGTACCATCTTCATAGTAAACACGTGAAACCGAACGTTGATAACGATCACGTGCGGCAACAATTAGCATCGTCGTATTGGGACAAATCTCACTAATTTCTGTCATCTGTCGAAGAACTTCCTGACAGTATCCTTTGTCTGATATCACGATAGTTTGTGACATATTTTTTTACATTCCTTTATTTAAAACTACGCAGTTCGATTTTGTTTAATGATCTGCTGTAATAATTTTAACCGGCGATGATATGTCATTCGATGAATTTTTAGACGCATACACCGTTGGGTAATTAAGTCATCCGGATAGTGCATAAAATCCATCATTAATTCATGTAATACATGATACTGACGTTGCTTTTTTATTAATTTATCAATCGTTACAACCGTCTCTATTTGTTCAAAGGCTAATTCACTTGTCACAATTTCTGGTATTTCAGTCGCAAAAATATGGCGTGATTCATAACGCTGACTCCCCCGCTGTAAGTCTCGTAAACGCCATAATAACCATTTAAATAACATCGGATTGTCTTGAGGTGTTAACTGTTCACCAGCCAGTAATCGTTTTAATAGTAACAAGCGTAATTCTTGCCGATAATCTTCAAAATTATCATTTTGACGATATACATGTCCCAATTTCAAAACACCACGAATCATTAACTCATATTGGTTCAAAACACTGCCTAATTCCTCAGTCATATAAAAAACTCCTTTGGGTTGTATTTTGTGTTACCATACCACCTCCTATGACTTGCATAACCAGAGAAAAAAGGCTCAATCATCAGAGTTATTTTTTAAAACTTGCTACAATCACCTAATTTGTAACTAAGTCACCATATTTTTTAGTTATTTTTTTCGGGAAAAGTGGTAGACAAATTTAAATAGTCATTAATAACAAATATGACCAATAGACATAAATGTTCGTCAGCCCTGTCATTTTTGATTAACAGATTAATCCCAGTCAAGAACTGCTTCAATACTATAATTGTCACTACCACTTAATAATTGTGATACACAACAACGATTTTCAACTTCACTAACTAATGCTCGCGTTTGTGATAAAGTCTGTCCTGGTACGCATACTTGGGCATGAACTAAAAATTCATAGCGTCCTTTCCCCTTCACATACGATACTTTAGTATGTGCCTTTGCTTGGACGTCAATCTTATGCTCTTTTAGAATAACTGTCATTGTACCAACTAAGCATGTACATAATGACATCCCTAAAAGCTGTTCTGGATTCGTTCCCGGCTCATCATTTAATGGACTACTGGTTGTCACACGAAGTCCATCCTTAGCATAAGCATGCCCATTGAGTCCTTCTTCATTATATGTATCTGTCGTATACATTGCTTTGTCCCATCGCACATCATTCTTCATACTATTGTCTCCTCTTTTTAAAGCATAGTTTTATTGTAAGCGTTTTCTATAAATAAACCAACTTTCCGGACAAGTTAAAAATCCGAAGCGCTTCACATTATAAAAAAGTAGCTTCGGATTTTTTACTATTTAATATTTCTTTACTTCATATTATTTCTTAACAATATCTCCGTCAGCATTTTTGGTGACTTTCATATCTGAAACAGGAATGTATCCTAATTTCTTAATCGTGCTTTTCATTGACTGAGATTGAACAAATTTAATAAACTTGGTTGTTTGTTTATTAGGATGTTTGGTCGTGTACATATGTTCATAAGCCCAAACTGGCCACTTATTAGATTGTACATTCTTTTCAGTTGGCTTAACTTTATTAATTGCAATTGGTTTCAAATTTTTTGCTTGGTCACCTGCAGTATAAGAAAATGCTAAGTATGAAATAGCACCTGGTGTCTTTGAGACAATCTTTTGGACTGCTCCGTTATCATCCTGTTCTTGTGCCGTTTTTGCAGTCTTACCATTCAAGACTGCCTTTTCAAAAGTAAATCGCGTCCCAGACCCTTGTGCACGATTGACCAACACGATTTTTTCGTCTTGTCCGCCAACCGTTTGCCAATTAGTAATTTTACCCGTAAAAATATCACGTAATTCAGTCATTTTTAATGATGACACTTTAACATCTGCATTGACAACGGGTGTAATACCAACGACGGCAACTTTATGATCCTTTAACTGATTTGCCTTAACCCCATCTTTTTGTTCTGCAAAAATATCAGAATTTCCAATAGTGACATTACCTTTACCAACTTGGCTTAGTCCCGCACCTGAACCACCACCTTGTACATTAACGGTAATTTTAGGATTTTGTTGACTAAATTCTTCTGCTGCTTGTGCGGCTAGGGGTTGTAACGCTGTTGAGCCCACAGCTGTCACTTGTTTTGCAGCATCAGCAGAAACAATCTGATTTCCAATCAACCCACTTGCAAACGTTATTCCAACAACACTCACTAAGAATATTCCTTTTTTCATCACAAACTCCTTTTATTTGTGGTTAATGGCAACATAAGTCATCAGGGTAACTGAGCAATTGGTTTAGTCATAGCAATGGCGTGTCACCCTAACGACACTTAATAGTTTATAAAAGCATTGTATCGATATGACCTTCATTGCGTAAATTTTTCTTAGTTGTTTGGTAAATAATCTCATAACATTGACAAGATAATGCCACGGTTCATCGAAAACAATTAAATTTCTCTTTTGTATTCCTATTTACCTGTCTAACATGTCATAATAGTAGTCATATGAAATAAATTTTTGGGAGTATCATTATGCTAAGTATGGATGAATTAATTAAACAACTAGAAGATATAAAAAAAGCATCATCAACTATCACAAAAGTTCCTGGTGCCAAGTCAATTTACTTAGGAGCTGGCTGGTTTTCTGATCGTCAAATTGAGATGTTATTAGCTGCTTATCAAGCATTAAACAATAACTCGACAATTAGCTATGTACATGTTCCCTTACTAAATCAATTTGGTGGCCAAGCATTTGATGAGAATGGCGATTTTGATCCTGATTATACTTGGGCTGTCGCAACTTACAACGCTGATATCACTGCAATTCAAAATACAGATGTTACTTTAGGTATTATCACTGCTGGTAATGAAGACAGTGGTACTGCCTTTGAATTAGGCTACGCTAATGCCTTAGGGCGTCCATCAGTTGCATTCTTTGATGGTGACTGGATCAATAAGCCAATCAATTTGATGCCTGCCATTGGACCAGCTTCATACGTCCGTTCAACAGATGAATTAGCAACATTTGATTTCATGAGTATTGCAACGCGTATCTACGACGGTAAGATTATTTAAGACAAGAGAACAAGAGAGTGTGACAAAAGATGTTGTTACAGTAAGTGCTATAGTCTCCTAGAGGTTGACGAAAGAAATAATATAAATTTCTTTCATAAATCTTTAGGGGACTTTTTTATGGCAAATATAAAATTTACAGCAATGGAAAAATATGAATTAATACAAGAATTCCTTGAATCAGGACAAACGGAACGAAGGTTTCAAAGAGAACATCATTTAAATAATATGTCCATCAAACGATGGTTAGATTTGTATAATAATTATGGTATCGACGGACTATGTCCGCCAAAGACACGTCAAAAATATAAACCCGCCTTTAGACGTAAAGTTGTACAAGCTTATTTACAAGGTGCTGGCTCAATGGAGCAATTGGCAATAAAATTCGGCGTACGTAGTTCTACTCAAGTACGTGATTGGGTTTCAAAGTATAATGGGAATAAAGTACCGTCCCGTTCAGTCGGGTATACAAGGAGAATTCCTATGACATCACGAAAACTAACATTTGAAGACCGTGTTAAAATCGCAACTTATGCCATTGAAAATAATCGAGATTATCAGAAAACTGCTCAAAAATTTGATGTCAGTTATCAACAAGTTCGTACGTGGGTTTTAAAAGTTGATCAAAATGGTTTTGAGGCTTTAAAAGATGGTAGAGGTCGAAAAAAATCGCAGAACGAATTATCAGATATGGATAAAGTGTTACTTGAAAATAAACGATTAAAGGCAGAATTAAAAGCAAGCAAAGCACAGGCAGTATTCGCAAAAAAATTTCTAGAAAATCTCAAGAAAGGCAGGTAATAACTAGTCGTGTTATCCATGAAGTTGCGTTCCAGACCATTAAAATAATGCATGAAGAGAATCCAAGAGAATATCCGATCCGCCTATTAGTTAAATTTAGTGGCGTATCTTTTCAGGCTTATTATAAGTGGTTGAAACGACAAAAATCGATTAATGATCAATTCAATGAATTATTGAAAATTAAAATACAGAAGTTAGACAAGCAACATCATCATAATTTAGGGGTTAAACGCATGACGATGTACCTTAACATGGATAAAGAAATCAATCATCGTGTAAATCATAAACGTGTTCGTCGACTTATGCATTATTTAAATATCCGTGCAGATATTCGCAAGAAACGTCACAATCGTATTAAAGCTAATGAACAGTTTATTATTGATAATCTAATGAACCAGAACTTTAAAACAATATTGCCTAATCAAAAATGGGCAACAGATATGACTGAATTAAGATTTGGAGAACATTTAGAAAAAACATTAAGATTATCTGCAGTCGTTGATTTATACGGTACATATGTTTTATCGTTTAACGTTAGTAAAACAGAGACTAGTCAATCAGCTGTACAAACCCTTCAAAGAGCTTATCAATTCGCAGGTAATCCAGCGAATGTTTTAGTGCACTCTGATCGCGGAACAGCTTATACATCATGGGCTTTTAAAAACATCTTGAGTCAACATCATGCACAACGTAGTATGTCTCGGCCTGGAACGCCCTATGACAACGCAATTATTGAGAAATTTTGGAATGATTTCAAAGTTGAATGGTGGGATAAACAACACAGCGACACATTACAAGAAGCAATTGAAGCAATTAAACGAGGAATTGATTACTTTAACAAAGTTAGACGATCGGAAATAATAAATGGCCATACTCCGGAAGAATTCCGGAATATAGCCATTTATGGTGAAGTAATCGCCTAACTAATTCTTATATTATTTTTACCGTCAACTTGACGGGGACCAGTACAAAGGCTTCAGTCTTTTGGAACACGTTTAAAGGCGCTAATCTACCAATCAAAATTGATAGATTAGCGCCTTTTTCAGCTGATTATAACGACATATCTCTCAGCCCCTTTTATTTTAGTTGGAAAGTTTATGTCATGTCTTTGATTGTAGGTGTTGTGAAATCATCGTCTATTCAAGAATAAACTGAAATCGTTATTACCATTGATAATTGGTTTGTTCTTGTCGCCCATTACCAGTCGCTTTATCCAGTAGAATGCGTTGTTCAAAATGCGCAACATTTTGCTTTGTTGCTTTGACCATATCTGGATTAACAGAAACATAATCAATTCCTTGTTGAATTAAGAAATCTGTAAATTCTGGGTACTGAGAAGGTGCCTGACCACAAATTGATACTGTTTTGCCATCTTGATGTGCTGTCTTAATCAGATGGGCAATGGCACGCTTTACTGCCAAATTTCGTTCATCAAACAACGATGATACCGTATCATTGTTGCGATCTAACCCCAATAATAGCATCGTTAAATCATTTGATCCAATTGAGTAACCATCAATAAACTGATTAAACTGATCAGCCAAAATAATATTTGATGGTATTTCAGCCATCATATAAATTTTAAAATCTGCCGAACGAACCAAACCAGATTTTGCCATAATATCTGTTACCTTTTGTGCTTCAGACACCGTTCTAACAAATGGCAACATGACATTCAAATTCGTTAACCCAAATTCTTCGCGTACTTTTTTAACGGCTGCCAATTCCAATTTAAATGCTTCAATAAACGTTGGATCATAATAACGTGATGCACCACGCCAACCTAACAAATCTGCTGGTTCATGCGGCTCAAATTCTTCGCCACCTTTTAAATGACGGTATTCAGTTGACTTAAAGTCAGATAATCTTAAAACAACAGGCCGTGGGCTCATTGCACGAGCCACTTTACTGATACCATTAGCTAACATATCAATTGCCTTTTCAGATTGTCCGTGCTTAATCAAGTGAAGTGGATGTTCATGAATATAACTTGTCCAAATAAACTCTTCCCGCATCAAACCAACCCCATCAACTGGTAAATGTTCATATTTTTCAATGAGATCCGGGTCGCCAAGATTCATCATGACCCTTGTCGCTGTTGGTGCAAAATATGCCGTAGACGCTGGTGTATTATTATTTATTGCTGTTTTCTGTGTATTTGAAGTCAAAATTGATGACTCCTCACCGGCATACACAATACCATTTTTTGCATCTACAGTAATCGTATCACCTGACTTCAAAACGTCCATTGCTGCAACACCACGACTAGCAGTACCAACAATACATGGTATCTGCATTTCACGAGAGACAATAGCCGCATGACAAGTACGTCCACCATTATTTGTAATAATTGCGCGTGCTTTTTTCATAACCGGTACCCAATCTGGCGAAGTCATACTTGTCACTAATATCTCACCTTCTTTAAATTGATCGATATCTTCTGTATTTTCAAT
The DNA here is from genome assembly GCF_058107185.1 of Weissella sp. ESL1177. Classification (NCBI taxonomy): domain Bacteria; kingdom Bacillati; phylum Bacillota; class Bacilli; order Lactobacillales; family Lactobacillaceae; genus Weissella; species Weissella sp. ESL1177. Next base: position 1,393,251 of record NZ_CM176591.1, read on the forward strand.
GACATGCACTATACCACTTGCTGTCCCAGGGCTAGCTGGTAATCCTTTAACAAGAACAGTCATCTTTTGATCAGTTGTCATGGTTTTTACCTCTTTTTTATTTGCTAATTTTTTATTTTTTTGTGACCAAACTGTTTCTGGACGTGCTTGAACGAGCCATAATTTGTCTGTTCTTTCATCAAGCGCAAACTCCATATCCATATAACAGCCATAGTGATTTTCAATTATTTTTGCGTATCTTGCTAGTTCAACAACTTGTTCATCAGTTAATGACGGCGCATTTATCTGTTTATCTGGCACCAGTTGTTCTGTGACACCACCATCTGGTAGACGCTTTAGCGCAATATTTTTTGTCGTAATATCTTTAGAGACAATTTTTAGTGTCTCCTTATCAACAATGAAGTCATCAGGCGTCACTGTTCCTTGCACTAAGTACTCACCAAGTCCCCAAATACTGTCAATAATAATTTTCGTATCATCTCCATTACCCACGTTAATTGAAAACATAACGCCTGAAGCCTTAGAAAAAACCATCATTTGAATGGTAGCCGATAGTGCAACTTGTTCATGTGGAAAATTTTGCTTATGGCGGTAATAAGTTGCTCGATCAGTAAATAATGAGGCATAGCATTCTTTAATTTTTTGGACAACATCATCTGATCCTTGAATGTTAAGGTACGATTCTTGCTGTCCAGCAAATGATGCATCTGGTAAATCTTCCGCTGTTGCACTAGAACGAATTGCAACAAAAGGATTGACGACACCAATTTTTTTCGCTAAGTCTTCATACGCCTGTTTAATTTCAGCTGCTAAATCTGTCGGCATATCACTACCAATGATTAGTTGACGTATTTTTGCACAAACGTCATGCAATTCATTTGCATTTTCATAATCATGAATTTGATTTAAAAGTGTTTTAATTTCACGATTAATACCAGTTCTTATCATAAAGTCACGATAAGCATGGGTTGTTGTTGCAAATCCATAAGGTACTGGTATTTTTGTTGCTGAAGTTAATTCACCAAGTGAAGCTGATTTCCCACCAACTAAATCAACATCAGACCGATGTAATTCATCAAACCATAAAATATTAACTGTCGTTCTGTCTGCCATGAAAATTTCTCCTTAAAAGTTAAATCCTACTTTTACCAATATCGCAAAAATTGATAATACACCTCAAGCAAGTGCAAGCGCTTACTTATTAATTAAAATTAAAAGGTCGTTTGACCGACCCTAATGATGGTTTACCAATAATTGCCATACTTGCACTAGTCCCCAAACTTTCAACGCCAATGGCAACATTTGCCTCAACAAGCTTTTCGATAGTCGAATTTTCTCCCCATGGCATACCAGTCATGCAATTCGTTTTGACTGTTGATAATAAAAGTTGCTGACTAACATATGACATCCATTTTGGCGTAACAACTCCCGAAGAAAAATGGTTGTCACTCGCTTCTCTAATGACTTGATCAATGTCCTGTTGTGATGCATCAGGTTTTAACGTTGTGTGATCAAAATACTGATTTAAGTTCATTTCTAAATAACCTCTTTAATAATTTTTATTATTCATGAACAAACTCATTGTAGCCGAATGCTGAACAAATGTAAACAGTTTATTTGAAATTATGTTCACACTTCTAAGGAGGCCTTTTAAATTGTGATATAATTTACATAAATCAAACAGGGGAGTTATTACACTATATGGTCAATACAGCAACTACCAATAAAAATAAAATTGCACTCGAAATTTGTCATTTGTACTACGAAGATGGCCTTAGTCAGAACGACATTGCTAAAAAATTAAACATTTCACGACCAACGATTTCGCGTTTATTAACTTATGCAAAAGAAAACGGTATGGTCCAAATTAAAATAAATGACCCAAAACAAGATTTGAATTTGTTACAAACACAACTTAAAAAAAAATATCAACTAAATGATGTTCTAATTGCTGAAAATTTTGTTGACGACTCCCAAATCATTAACGATAAACTCGGAAAATTGACAGCAAGTTATTTAAATAAAATTGTGAAAGATAACGATATTATTGGCATTAGTTGGGGACACACATTAACTGCGGTTGCCAACCATTTAATACCAAATGAACACAATAATATTAAAGTTGTCCAATTAAAAGGCAGTATGTCTGAATCATATTTGAGTGATTATGCAAATGACATTAATCAAAAATTCGCACAAGCATTCCATACGAATACCATTAGCCTCCCCTTGCCTACCTTTTTAGATAATGCCATCACCAAGGATATTGTCATTAAAGATAAATTTATTCATCAAATTTATGAAACTGGTATACAAAGTAATATTGCAATTTATACAACGGGTACTGTTCAAGACCACACACAATTATTCAGCCTTGGTTATTTAAGCGAACAAGAAATTACTGCACTACGTCATTCTGCAGTAGGTGATATTGTATCCCGCTTTATTGATAAGGATGGTCATATCATTAATCCAGCCCTTAATAGTCGAACAACTGGCATTGATTTAGAGCATTTACGTCAAAAGGAGTATTCCATTTTAGTCGCTGGTGCAAAAAAGAAACTCATTTCTATCCACGGTGCCTTAAGTGGCCATTATGCAAATGTTTTAATTACTGATAAACAAACTGCAATGGATTTATTAGATAAATACTAAAAAATAACCGTTTCTCTAAATCATGAAAGAAACGGTTATTTTGTGTTCACTGAATATTTACAATTTTTTAAACATAAATAATTTTGTCAAATCAGCATCGTAAGTTAGTTTTGAAAAGGCAACTAGTTGACCTGCGCTTAAATAAGTTTCATCGTAAACATTTAAAGCTGGCGCTGCCTCATCTTTTTTAAAAAACTTTGCCATATCTGCAGTCATTTTTTCTGCTTCAATTGTTGAATCCTGAAATCCTAATTTTAAATTATCATCATTTTCAATGAATTTAAACAATGACCCATAAAGAGCTTCTTCTGGTATTTCAGCAACATGCTGACGTAAATAATATGATTGCTCATACATAAACGGATCATCATCTGCGTAACGTAGCCGATGGACTGCCCAAAGTGGTGTTTTCTCTGCTAATTTTGTCCCTAATGGTAAAAAATTAACATTTGCTGCTGTTGTAGGGTGTATAGTTGCATGCAATGTCGTTAATTTTCTACCTTGACGCGCAACTTCATCAGTCATTCCTACCATATTTTGCAAAGAAATAGCATGACGATCTGCACGTGGTCGCACAAATGTTCCGATACCATGCGCTTGAAAAGTGTATCCCATATTACTTAATTTTTTTAGTGCTTGTCTTAAAGTGTATCTTGTCACTGCATAACGTGACATTAAATCCGGTTCTGATGGCAATTTATGAGCCTCGTCACCAATCGTTTGCTCCTGAATCTCTGTGATAATTTTCTTTACTAATGTATCAATAGCCGATGAGCTTGCTCGTTGTCCCATGGTATGCCTCTTTCACTGATTAACAGCCTAACTCACAAATATTTAACATCCTCTTACTACTTTCATTATGCCTGAATTCGACGTAAAACAAAAGACTTGTTCATGCCATGAGACATATAACAAGCCCTTCAAAAATATTTATGATAGGTCATCACCATTTGATGTAATGACTTGATTGAACCAATAGAACGAATCTTTTTTTAATCGTTTCAACGTACCTTCACCAGCATCATTTTTATCAACGTAAATCATACCGTAACGTTTATCCATTTGACCAGTACCAGCCGAAACTAAGTCAATGAACCCCCATGGGGTGTATCCCATTAAGTTAACCCCATCGATATTAACTGCTTTAGCCATTTCTTGAATATGCTCACGCAAATATGAAATACGATAATCATCATGAATTTGCCCGTCCTCAACTTTATCAAACGCTCCTAGCCCATTCTCAACGATAAATAATGGCAAATCATAACGTTCAGTTAACCAATTCAACACATAACGTAGACCAATTGGGTCGATCATCCAACCCCAGTCAGATGCTGACAATGTTGGATTAGGGATTTCGGTGTGCTCATCACGCGTTGTAAAATCTTCAGATTCATTCTCAACTGCTTGCACCACATGTGATGCATAATAAGAAAAGCCAATATAATCAACAGTTCCTGCTTTTAAAATATCTTCATCGGCCAGGGTAATATCTAAATTATAATTTTGACGGGCAAAATATTTTTTCAACCAAGCGGGATACTTTCCTTTGCACTGGACGTCAGCGTACCAAGTGTTAACTTGCATTTCTCTTAGCGCTTTCATCGCATCATTTGGATCAGGACTAGCGGCATAAGCGGGTCCCAAAGCAAGCATCGCACCAATTTGAAAATTAGGATTAATTTCATGACCAATTTGGACAGCTAGCGCACTTGCAACAACTTCATAATGACTCGCTTGATACATTAATTGCTCAATATTTTCGCCTGGTTTTGCAACTAAACCAGAATTCGTGAACAATGCCCAGTTATTTAACATGGCTGATTGATTATTAATTTCATTAAACGTCATCCAATACTTAACTTTATCTTGATAACGTTCAAAGACCACTCGAGCAAATTTTGTAAAGAAATCAATCATTTTACGATTACGCCAGGCACCATATTCTGTTACCAAATAGTAAGGCATTTCAAAGTGAGATAACGTAATGACTGGTTCAATGCCATATTTGATTAATTCATCAAATAAATCATCATAAAACTTTAGACCTGCCTCATTAGGCTCATCTTCATCCCCATTTGGAAAAATACGAGTCCAAGCAATACTAGTACGAAACGCCTTTAATCCCAATTCAGAAAACAACTTCACATCTTCTTTGTAATGATGATAAAAGTCAATGGCCTCATGATTTGGATAATTCTCACCAGATAAAACACCATCAGTAATATGGCGAACTGTGTGATTATCTCCTGCTGTCATAACATCAGCTAAACTAACGCCTTTACCATCAGATTGCCAACCACCTTCGAATTGATGAGCAGCGACAGCACCGCCCCACAAAAAATCTTTTGAAAAAGTACTCATTGATTTATCCTCCAGTTTTTTATGCTGCTGGTACAACCTGTTCGTCATGAGCTAATTTACCATCATAAAACTTAATAAATGGATACCAAATTAAGAAAGCAACGACAGCACAGACAACACCTAAAACAGCGGCACGCCAATCACCACCTGATCCAATGAATCCTGATAATCCACCAGGTGTTGGCCAAGCGACTTGAGCAATTGGTGGATTAACCATGTGTAACTTAATGGCAAAGTAGGCCACTGACATTGATGCCATTGGTGCTAAGAAAAACGGTATTGCCGTGTATGGATTATAGACCACTGGCATACCAAACAAAATGGGCTCATTAATATTAAAGAATGCAGGCACAATTGCTGCTTTACCTAGCGCACCCAGTTGCGCTGACTTAGCAAAAAAGGCAATAAAAATAACCATCCCCAAAGTTGCACCTGATCCACCAATTGTAACGAATGAATTGTTAAATTCGCCTGCAAATGGTAGATTAGCCCCTGCTTGATTAGCAGCCATATTTGACAACACAATTGGTGTTAGAAATGATGTCACAATTGTGGCACCGTGAATACCAACAATCCACAAAGCGTGCATGATAAAATAAACCACCAACAGACCTACCCAAGTATTAGTTAGGTTAGTAACAAAGCCAAACGGCACGGCAATAACTTTAAAGATATCTGTATGTAAGAACACCAAAGCACCATTAATAATGATAACGGTTAAAGCAATCAAGGCCGTGGGAATCAAAGCAACGAATGAATTAATGACACCCACTGGTACTGTTTCAGGCATCTTGATCGTCCAATTTTTCTTAACACAGTACGTGTAAATTTTAACTGCGATAATGCCCATGATGATTGCCGTAAAAATACCGGTCGTTCCTAAACGAGTGACGCCACCACCCATCTCCCAGCCATCAATAATCTTTTGATCTTTTGTTACAATGTTAATCAAACTTATTGTGCCATCTTTGAATAGCAATTCAGGGACACACATGAAGAAAGCCATCATTGATAACAAAGCACCATTCAACGGATTAACATTAACTTTTTCTTCTTGTGCCTGAATACGGGTATATTCATAACCGAAAACCAAACAAAAATAAAGTGCTAAAATTCCCATCGTTGCCGTATTAGCAATCATATATAAATTCGTAATTTTGTCAAACGAAGCTGCCCAAATACCTGATAAAGCTGGAAAACTTTGTGGAATAACACTTACAATCAAAAACATTGAACCAACAATTGTAAACGGTATCGATGCCATTCCAGCTGCCATAACACCTCGTACAATACGGAACTGAGCTAATTTACCCATAGGTCCCATTAGATGCTTGCTTAGGAACTGAAACATCTTGTTATCAGTATTGTCCATAATATGTTCTCTTTTCTTTTATTGTAAACTTGCTTTAAAATCTAGCAAACGTTGCAAGTAACGGTCTTGATCACGGCTAATTAACCATGCCCGTCGCTCAAGTAAAATACAAAAAATAATGCCGATGAATAATGTCATTAAGATTGCGGATTGACTTTGTGCATTAATGAATGGATAAAATGGGTGACTCGCCCCCGCTAATGTTGCACCTAGTAACACCACATTGCATGCCAACTGTGTCCAATAACCAATTTTTGTTATTGTCAGTGAATGATCTGGTTGCCAATATTTCCGTGTTTGTTCAACACTAATCGCAATATCAATAATGAATAATATTGCTGGTAATAACCAATACCAACCAGATGACCCAAATAACAACACCATCCAATAAAGATTAGCGAAAAAAAAGCCAGCCGTTACATAGCGGAATATCAAGAAACGATTAAACGCCATACTCTTCACACTCAATGCTTGTTTTTGCTGTTGTCGTTCACGTTGTTCACTTGACATCCCAGATCCTCCCAAAAATACTGTCACGACGTTCATCCAATAAACGATGACCATCATCCCGTTTCCTTTCAACTTAAACTTTTACTATGTCATCCCAAATCTCCTTTCTTTCACACTCATTCGAATGAGTTAATTATAACATTGCGTTAATTAAAAAGAAAGCGCTTTCTTTCAGGCGATAAAAAATGACGAATCAAGTTGATAACATCTTGATTCGTCATTTTATGCTATGAATATTTACTTAATAACCGACATAAACTGTTCCGCCATGGCCACTGGGTCATCAGCTGTTGTAATTTTACCACCGACAATAATTGTTTCAACGATTCCCTGTTGTGCAATTAATTGTGCTTGTTTTAAATCAATTCCTCCAGCGACAGCAATGCGTTGAATCGTTGGAAACTGTTCATGAAAATGTTTAATTCGTGCGACCGCATTAAAGTCAGTCCCTGCATCTCTAGAGTGATGTATACCAAAAATAGCTGACTGTAAATCTGTTATTTGACTAATGCGTTGATCATCAACTTCTGTTAAATCAATAAAGATGTCTTTATGAGCATCTTGGGCAACAGCGTAAGTTTGTTCTATTGTCCCACGAGATGCGCTACCCATAACTGTTAAGATATCAGCAGTCGTTTCAAATCCCTTTTTAAATTCATATTCACCTTCATCAATTGTTTTTAAATCAACTAATAGTGCTGACTTTTTTAATTGAAAATGCTCTTTTTTAAGTGCTTCTAAACCATAGTCTTTCACAATTGATGTTCCTAATTCGATAATATCAACTAACCCATCTAATTGCTTTGATAACTGGATTGCTTGAGATAATGAGACACGATCAATGGCAACTTGTAATTTCATGATTTTTCAAACCTCCATTTATTAATTTTTACTATAGCACGAAACCCTCTGAGGCCATCTAAAAAGAAACTCATCTAGTACTGTATTTATTAATTTATAAGAATGACCTGTATGGTACATTGACTTCGTTAGCATAACGATCATCGAATCCACGTGGATGATAGTACTGTAACTTACCAATATCATCTGGATAAGTAAACTTTCCACCTGGTAACCAAGTCATTGGATTAAATTGATACTGCAATTTATCTTTACGATACTTCCACAATAATTCAATTTCATAAGGATCTCCTAACATATTTGACCAGATATCCCAATGCAATGGAATAATAACTTTTGTTTGTAGTGCCTCAGCTGTTCGCAGCACATCTACTGACGTCATTTTATCCTGGACACCAATTGGATTCTCACCATAGGCAACTGTTGCAACATCAATATCAAAGTCTTGACCATGCTTTGCAAAATAGGCTGAATAATGTGAATCTGCTGCATCATAAATGGTGCCAGCTGTTGTCTTAATCACATAGTTCACCGAACGATCATCCATTTCTGGTACTTGATCATCAGCAGGAATATCCGTTTCATCAGTATCTGGATCTGTAATTAAGATTGACCGATCAAATGAATCTGTGACAAAAATCTCGATATCTTTAATTTTGAGCTTATCACCAGGCTTGACAATGATGCAACGATCCTTTGGAACACCCCAATCAATCCACTGCTGAACAACATACTTTGGTCCAATAAATGGTACCTCTTCTTCGACATTATTTAGAACAGCAGCTGCAACATTCTCATCAATATGATCATGGTGAAAATGAGTGACTAAAAAGGCATCTAAATGTTTGATTCTAAAAGGATTAATAACAATTGGTGTTGCCCGAAGATTTGGTTGAATCTTTCGACCGCCAGTTAATCTTGACCATTGATGACGAGGTGACATATCTGGCTTATGATGTGTTTGCTTACCAGTACCACTCCATAAATCAATTACCAAATTAGTTTGTTCATCAGACTTAATCCAAAGTCCCATATTAGATAGCCACCACATATTGAATTTACCCTTTTCAACATGAGTTTGTTCAATCTCTTCATTTAGCCATGAACCCCATTCCGGAAAAATCTCTTTTTCCCAAGTGTCTTCTGTTATTTCATCAACTTTTCGCGTCATTTTCTATTGGCATCTCCTATCTACTGATTACTAATTACTTTCCCTCAAGTTCTGTAATTCTTGGATCAATATTTTCCTTAATATTGTTTTTGTCCACAAAGTTTGTCAAAACAATCGTTTTATCCTTTAAATCTTCTGGGAACTCATCGAATAATTCACGAGTTGTCACGTAAATATCAGCAGGTGCACTTCTAACTGAACCTAGATCAATCGTATCAACATCAATTTCATCACGACCTTCTTCGGACAGAATACTTTCAATATTCATCTTTGCGATAACACTTGAACCAACACCTAAACCACATACTGCAATAATTTTCATGATTAAATCCTCCATAGATTGATATATTTTTTATTAATTAACAAAATACTGATAATGAGTCATTAGAAAATGCCTAGCACCAAACCACGTAGGAACTTTAGCAAGTACATCAATGGCATCCAAACAACAGCGTAATCAATATTTGACCAAGTCAAACCACTACCATAAACGGCACCAGTCAATGGATAGAATAGGATAACAGCCGCTGATGAGATAATACCAGTAAAGAATCCAGCGGCTAAGGCACCACGCCAACCACCAGCTTTATTACCAAACACACCCATAACATTACCATCAAAGTACATAATAATTGGACTTGGAAAGACAATGACTGGTGAATGGAAGATAATCGTTGCGAAAGTGACAATGATACAGCCAATTGTTGAGCCTAGGAATCCAAACATACCACCCATTGGTGAGTATGGGAAAATTGTTGGTGCGTCTAAGGCAGGAATAGCACCTGGTAAGAACTTATCAGAAATACCTTTGAAGGCTGGGACAATTGAACCAATGAACATACGTACACCAGATAGCAAGATAACAATACCAGCAGTAAACGTAAATCCTTGTAAGATCAACCATAAGATCCAATTAGTTGCATCAGCACCAGTACCAGCCAAGTGTTGAATACCTGACTTACCAACAGCCAATCCAATACCAACAAAAATAATTGGCATCAAGAAGAACAAAACAATGGTATTATCACGGAACATTGATGCCCACTTTGGTAACTTCATGTTATCGGCATCTTGTGAAGGATCACTACTTCCAAACCACTTACCAATGAAGTGGGCCAAAAGTGAACCAACTTGATCCATAAATCCTAAAGTTGAAACATCGTGCATCCAATTACGTGCTAACTTACGTGGAATAGCTGGTGAATACGTGTAATAAAGTGCATTAAGAATCGTTCCAACTAACACCGTACCAAAGAACTTTGTGTGCAAAACAACTGGTAACGTCACATTCATAAATGCTGCATGATACAACATCAAATGTGCTGTTAAGTAAGCATTTTTAAAATCCTTTTGTGGTGTAATACGTACGAGTAACAAATGTAAGAAGAATGCTAGTAGGAAAGTGATGACCGTTCCCTTAGCAATCGAACTAAAGTTTAAAACAACACCAAAGACCGCATCGTTTGTTGGCAAAACACCTTTAACATGTAGTGTCTTATTTAATGTTGTGACAACTGGTGATAGTGAAGAAATTAGAATACCAGCTCCGGAAGATAAGACTGTTAACCCAATCACAGTCTTAACAGTACCATCAATAACTTGTGGGAACTTTTTCTTTTGTAAAAGTAGTCCAATCAGTGCAACGAGTCCTAGAAAAATTGTCTCATTGCTTAAAAACTGATAAACAATAAAATTTATAACTTGCATTAGTATTTACCCTCCATTAATTGAATTAGAAATCTGATTTGCTTCTTCAACCGTGTGAGCTTGACGTAATAATTGTAAGTTGTCCTCTTCACCAAAAAACTTAACCAATTTTTGTAATAGTTCTAAGTGATCGGTACCTGTTTTAGAAGCTAAAATAACAATAATATCAACCGGGTCATTATCTTTGTTACCAAACTTCACTGGTTTATCTAATGTTGCAATCGCAAATGAAGTTTCTTGTACATCTTCAGATGGTCGTGCATGACCTAATGCTAACCCCGGCGCAATAACGATATATGGTCCTAAGGACTTAACCGAATTAATCATATCGTCAACATACCCTTGATGAATTTTTCCTTCATTAAGTAGTGGTGCCGCTGCAACCTGAATGGCATCTTGCCAGTCTGTTGCATTAACTTTTAACTGAATTTCATTATTTAATATTTTAACGTCTACCAATAAAAACACTTCCTTTCTGTAAATTACAATCATTTTTATAGCTATTTATTTGATTTGTTTTTACATATACTATTATAAACGAAAACGCTTACATTGCAATGATGAAATTTTTACAAACTTGACAAATTTATGGTAAAGTTACCTTACATTGTGAAAATTTAATAGAGGAATACTTATGCCATCAAATGTTAAAAAAAGAATCACTAATATTTACCCTAGTTTAGGTGAACAAAGTAAAAAAGTTGTCGATTATATCCTTAAAAAAGGAACCAATTTCAGTTCAAAAACGGTTAATCAAATTGCCAAAGAATGTGATGTCTCTATCGCCACAGTATCACGTTTACCACAACAATTAGGCTATACTAACCTTGCTCAGTTAAAATGGTCAGTTGCAAATGAATTGAATGAAAAGTACGCTCTTTCAGACATTCAAGATGATGACTCACCTAAGACTGTTGCTAAAAAAACACTGCAAGCAAATATCAAATCATTAAATAACACGTTCGAGTTAATGGCTGAATCTGATTTGAGTAAAGCTGTCACACTGATCACACAATCACAAACACTAGGATTCTTTGGCCTTGGTGGTTCAAATATTGCAGCACTAGATGCTTATCATAAATTTCTACGAGTACCAATCAATGTCATTCATGATAGTGAATATCATATGGCATTAATGCAAGCCGCTCGCATGTCGTCTCATGATTGTGCTGTTATTATTTCACATACAGGTGATGATACCGATACATTATTATTAGCAGATACATTACGGGCGCAAGAAGTGCCCATGATTGTCATCACCAGTTTTCCTGAATCACCATTGGCTGATTATGGAGAAGTTAAATTCTTCTCGATTTCCGAAGATTCAAAGTATCGTAGTGAAGCATTGTTATCACTTACTTCACAATTAGCAATTAATGATTGTTTGTATACTTTGACTGCCCAACACTTTGGTTCAAAAGCGAACCAAGTACTGACAGATATTCGTACAACCATCTTCCAGAAGCATAAGAATGCCAAAAAATAACTAATTTAAACAAGAAAAACTCCTAGATTTGGTGTAACGATACGGGTTAAATCAAATCCAGGAGTTTTGTTTCTTTATTTATTTATCTGGAAAATTATTTTATTTAATTTTTAATACGTAAATATTCTTTATGGTATGCTTTGGCACGTGCCGTCACACTATCAAAATCACCAGTTGCTGCCGCACCAGTCAAATCACTACCAGCACCAACTGCGACAACGCCTAACTCAAACCATTCGTGCATATTATTCAAGTTAACACCTCCAGTTGGCATCACATTAACAAATGGTAATGGTGCTTTAATTGCTTTGACAAAGCCTTTACCGACAGAACTACCAGGAAAGACTTTTACAACATCAGCGCCATAACGCAAAGCCGTTTGAATCTCGTTAATAGTCATACAACCTGGCAAATATGGTATCTGGTATTCATTACAAATGAATGCTGTATCACGATCAAATGCAGGACTAACAATGAATTTTGCCCCTGCCATAATAGCAACTCTCGCAGTAATCGCATCAAGTACTGTCCCAGCACCAACAATTACCTCTGGATCATCAGCAAATTCTTCATTGATTTGCTTAATTAACTCATCAGCTGCAGGTGCTGTGAATGTTAATTCAATCGCTTTAACGCCACCTTTTATACATGCTAACGCTGTTTTATACGCCATTTCTTTTGTTTCACCACGCACCACTGATACGACACCAGCGGTCCCCAAACGTGATAATGTTTCAACTTTTTGCATGACACTCCCCTCTTATCTTACTATTCCATGTTACTATGAGTCGCTTTAGCAGAATCATTAGAAATATGATCACGTCGGCTAATCATTAAACATAAAATATCTAATGTAATGTGAACACTCTGGTCAAATAACGTACTTAATAACTGAATTGATTTCACACCATCACCTGTTTTGGTTGCGCCAGGTACAACGATTGTTGCATCCCCAATCTGACCCAAAGGTGATTGATGGTCACTTGTCACGGCAATTAAAGTTGCGCCAGTTTCTTTTGCTTTTTTACTAGGATTCAAAACACTACCTGTTTTCCCAGATCCAGACACTGACACTAAAACATCACCAGCTTGAATGGATGGTGTAATTGTTTCACCAATAACAAACACAGTGTAACCAATATGCATCAAGCGCATTGCAAAACCTTTAGCCATTAGTCCAGAACGTCCAGCCCCTAAAATAAAGATACGTTTGTTCTTATCAATTAATTTTTCAGCCTGTTCTAATTGGTGTTCATCAACTAATGACATCACTTCAGTAACTTCACTAACAACTTCTTCGATCAACTTCATTTAATTGCCTCCATAAATTTTTGTGCTGCATTAACTGGATCAGACGTCCCAGCAATTTTACTACCGACAATGATTATATCTGCAATGCCCTGTGCGGCAATTTTGCTAGCTTGTTCAATATCAATGCCCCCTGCAACAGCTATCCGTTTAATCTGTGAGTGCTTTTCATGAAATTGTTTGATCGTATCAACCGCATCAAATGATTCACCAGAATCTTTTGCATGATGCAATCCAAAAATAGCGTTTGGTAATTCGGGCATATCATTTAATCTATCATCATTGATTTCCATTAAATCAATAAAAATATCTTTTTTCGCATCTTGTGCAATTTGATAGGTTTGATTTAATGTGCCATTTGAGGAACTACCCATGACCGTTAAAATGTCAGCTGTTGTTTCAAAGCCTTTTTTAAATTCATATTCTCCTTCATCAATTGTTTTCAAATCGATCAGAAGTTCGGATTTTTCAAGATGAAAGGCATTTTTCTTAAGTGCTTCTAACCCATAATCTTTTACGATAGAAGTTCCTAATTCGATAATATCTACTTTACCATCCAAACGATGGGCAATTGCCATTGCTTCTTCAAGTGACACTCTATCAATCGCTACTTGTAACTTCATTACTCTTCGGATACTCCTTCTTTAATATAAAATTCTTTTAAGCCAACTGGTGTTGGATAGCCATCATTATCGCCAAGCGTTTGAACTTGTAATGCGCCGACTGCATTACCACGTAACACAGCAGCCTTTAGTGACTTTCCTTCCAATAAGGCTGTAATCACACCTAATGCAAAGCCATCGCCTGCGCCAACGGTGTCGACTACTTTTTCAACTTTAAATCCTTTGACAGTATAACTTTCACCATCTTGTGTCTTAACATATGCACCAGCAGGTCCAATTTTAACAATAACGGTCTTAGTACGCTCACCTTGTAAGTAAAAGTCAGCAATCTTTTCAGGATCATCTGAGCCCATCAAAATCTTTCCTTCTTCCATACCTGGTAAGACAATATCTGCCATACCAGCCAACTCATTGATTGTTGAAATCATTTTTTCTTTTGATGACCAAAGCGTTGGTCGTAGATTAGGATCAAACGTTGTCAAAATATTCTTATCAATAAGTCGCTTAAACAATGTCCGGAATGTATTTTCAGCAATATCTGAAATGGCAGGGAAAATTCCTGACATGTGTGCAATTTTCACATCAGATAAATCAACTTGATCAATGACTGCTTCTGTTAAATGGCATGCCGCAGAGTCTTTACGATAATTAAAAGTTGCTGGATCACCGTGTGTGACTAATTGCTTTAATTGGTGACCAGTAAAATGGTCAGCATCTTCAGAAATATAAGTCGTACCAACATTATGACTCAATATTGTTTTCTTCACAAATTGTCCAAATGGATCTGCACCCACTTGTGAAATATATTCTGAACTATGCCCCAAACGCGAAACGCCAATAGCGACATTTAATTCAGCACCCCCCATAATTTTATGAAAATTAATTGCATCAGCCAATGAAATATCTGCATCCTTTGACGCAAATGTCACTAATGGTTCTCCAATTGTAATAAACTCACTCATCTTTTTTCCCTCTTTTTTATTTTAATTAACCAAAGAATACGTATACTAGCACTTCGTTGATGATTGAAACTAGCCACATCACTGGAACACCATACTTCAAGAAGTCCTTCGACTTAACCTTCATGTAATCTAATCCCCAAACGTTCCATGATTGTGTGATATCTGTTGAAACAGCCATCAAAGTTGGTACGTAAAGCAATGGTAGTAAGAATGCATCATTGAATAATCCGGTACCTGACAAAACGGCTGCTGTTGCTGCACCGGCACCCCAAACATGTAATGGGCCACGGAACAAAGCTAATGGTGCTAATACACCAAGTGCGATGGCCAAAATCAAATGACTATGTGGCAAAATAGCATTAAATAATGGTTCGAAGTGTTGTGCATTTAATGTTGCAGCACCACTGAACATAATCAAGGCCATTAAGAAAATAATCAAACCTGAAATATCACTAATTGCTTGTGCAACAGTACTATTAATGAAGTTGACCGTTTCCTTATAGCTCTTCATCTTACCAGTTAAGAGCATGGCAACGATAACAGATAGGACAAGTGATGGAATCGCATCCCACTTGAATAACATGTTCATTGCAACTGGAATAACTGGCACAATGTAAGCGATATAAGGCACTTTCTTAACCGTCTCGCCACTTTCACTGAAGTTAGCACCGATAATCTTTAAGTTTTCCTCTGCATTTTGTGGCTTAAACTTCTTTCTCATCAAAACTAAGAAAATAATAACAATCGCCAATTGGACTAATGCAGCAGTCCATCCAAATTGTAAGTATTTACCACCATAAACTGCATGGGGGAAGAATGCTTTAATTTGGTTATACAAAACCACGTTGACATACATTGGTGCCCCAATTGCCAATGAGAAAGCTGTCAAGGCAATTTCACGAGGCACACCAACAGATAATAGAATTGGTAGCAAGATAACACCAATTGCAATAACAGAGCCAACACCGTAAGCACTAACGAAGATAAAGGCGGTTACGATAATAACTAGAATTGCTGCAATTAATGGTTTCTTTTTCCCTACCTTATTAGTTGCTTCAGAAATAGCAGGTGCAATCCCACTATCAACCAATACGCGACCAAACCATGAACCAAATACGATATAAATAATCGTTGGGCCATAATTCAATGCTGGTTCAGCAAAAACTTTTTGAATGGCTGTATTAAATGGTACCAAACCAATAATTGACCACAGGATAGCCATGACAAAGAATCCAATGACTAAGTTTCCACCTTTTAAAATGTAGAAAATAAAGATTGCAAAAGATATTAATAATAGTATTGAAATGATAGTTGAACTCATTTTAATCACCTATCTCGGCTTTCAATAACTGAATTTGTTGCTTGATTTGTTCATCTGTATCCATTGGATATTCCAAAGCAAATGACACATTATGTGGTAAGTGTGTCAAAATGTCACGCCAATCGTAAATCCCCTTATCTAAATCATCTGAAGTGCTTAATTCACCATCAACATTAACTGTATTCTTTAAATGAATATAATTTGTTGATTCACGTAACGCATCCGCACTCGCAATGGCATCACCATGCGTAAATGCCCAATTACCAAGATCATAAACATAACCAATACCTGTATAACCAACTTTATGAGCTGCATCTAAGAACGTCTTAATTGGTGCAACTTTACCACTCAGAATCGTTTGGTCATTTTCAACATTCATTTCGATCTTATTTAATGGGAACTTACGAAAGGCTGCTTGTAAATCACCATCAAACTTATCAAAATGGCCTGTGTTAAATTTAATCTTTGAAATACCTAGAATTTCACCTTCTTTGAAGTAGTCCATTAACTTTGGATTAACAGAACCATCTTCAGAAAAGACAACATCTGGGACACTGTAGTTAACGATCAGACCAGCTTCACGAGCACTTTCCCCAACTTGTGCAAGTTCTTTGTCTAAATCTTTGAAGTATTCACGCCGAACTTCAATACCATCAGCACCTAATGCCTTAACACGATCAACAAGTTGTACTTGGCTAACACCTTGCTTAACGTCTTTTTCAAAAATCCATGTATTTAAAATTACTGTCATGATAACCCCCATTATCGTCTATTTAACTAATATAAATTTATCTTCTAACCCTCATTCACTATTAAGTAAGTTAATTCATCATGCCATATACTATTCCTCCCCTTTTAATGGTGTAACGTTTTCCCACAACCACTATGTTAAACGCTACCCCTAATTTTTGCAAGCGCTTTATTAGCTTTAAAAAAGCAATTTATCGTTAAATTAATTGAAAAATATTTATTTTGGTGTAGCGTTACCCTAGTAAGGCGTACTATATTCAGGATAGATACAATTGTTTCATCTTTTTTCAATACTTTTACGTTTAAAAAAAAAGTATATTTTTCTCACAACATTGCTATAAATTGTGATATCTTTATATCATTAAAAACATCTTTTTAGACCGTATTTTATAATTGATTTATAATAACGTTTAATAAAGGTAATGGAGGAAAACGATGGTCGACGAAAAAAAGAAAAGAAAAGCGAATATGAAAGACGTCGCTCATTTGGCAGGTGTATCTACCACGACTGTTTCACGATTCTTAAATGGCAATTTAGATAAAATGTCCAATGGTACAGCCTTAACAATCAAAAAAGCAATTGAAAAATTACACTATATCCCAAACGCTGCTGCCCGACAAATGGTGACCAATTCAAGTAAGTTAATTGCCGTCATCGTGTCAAATATTGATGACTACTTCTCAACAGAATTATTTAAAGGAGCTAGCTCGTTCTTAGAATCTAAAGGATATATAGCCGTACTTTTTGATAGTAATGCGAGTAATGAAAAGGAAAGCCAGATAATTAAAACAACCAGTACATATAATTTTGATGGTATTATTTTCCAACCAAATGTCACAACCATGTCACATATTTTTTCTGAAATGTATACTGATACACCGATCGTCATTGTAGATCGCAATCTTGATACATCTATCTGGCCCCAAGTATTAACTGATAACTTTGAAAGTGCGAAAACTGCTACACAAATGTTTAAAGATGAAGGGTATTCACATGTCATTGTTTTAACATCACCTATTGATAGCATTTCAACCCGACGAGACCGTTTTCTTGGTATTCAGTCCGTCATGCCTAATATTGATATGGTTGAAATACCTGAAGATTCTTATAATAAAAAGAAAATTTATAAAGAAATTCAAACATTGATTAAAAAAAATAACGAGAAGACTTTGATTTTCTCGTTAAAGGAACGTTGGTTCTTAGAATTTGTACCATTATTAACATTTGACGGTCTGATTGATAATAAAAATGTGACAGTTACAGGATTTGCTGATACGAATACCGCCCATGCAATTAATCCAGATTCAAAATTAATTACACAAAATCCGTTTCTCATGGGGAGCATTTCCGCTGAATTAATGTTCAAACAATTAAATCATGAAACTATCGACAATCAGAAAATCGTCGTGCCAGCAAAAATTTTGTAAATGATTTAACCAACAACACGCAAAAAAGCTATCTCCTTTCATCTGAAATAGAGATAGCTTTTTTTGAATCCTCGATTTAATTTTTAGTTATTGATCCACCGCTTTTTTAACAATCAACCAAAGAATTTGGCAATCTTGGCAGCATCTAAATCTTTTAGAATTTCAACTGTTAAAGCAACGGCATGTTGGAAATCATCTAAAGATGTCCAGTTATAGGCTGTATGTTCATAACGAACTGGAATCCCAATGACAATCGTTGGTGCCCCATTCCAGTATTGAATAGGTGCCCCGTTGACACCACCACCGGTCCTGACAGAACGTGTGTATGGTATATGATGTTCATCAGCAATTTTAGCAGCATATTCCTCGAATAATGGATTAGCAATAAATGATGTATCCATATCTCTTAGCATTGGACCGCGCTTCAATCCTGTTTGAATTAACCAATCTTCTTCGAATGTATCATCACACGGGCATCCCTCAAAAACAATAGCTAAATCCGGTGATATTTTATTGGCAGTAACTTTAGCACCACGTGTCCCAACTTCTTCTTGAGTTGACAAAGCAACAGCCACATCAACATTAAGGTTATCATCATGAATTTGATCTAAAACATCTACTAAAGCAGCTGAGCCGACACGATTATCAAAGTCTTTCCCAAAAAACAGACGTGTTGCTGGGTAATACTCACAATCAACATCAGGGAAAATTGGACATCCTGTATTGATCTTAAAATCACGGATTGTTTCTTCACGACTAGTTGTACCGACATCAATCGACATTTCAGCAATCTTTGGCACTTGTTTCTTTTCTTCTTCAGTCATAAAGTGAGGTGGCTTACTAGCAACAACTCCTTTAATATACTGACCATCCTTATTACGTACACGTACGCGTGTCGTTGGCACATTAGTTGGTGCCCAACCGCCTAATGTCACAAACTTGATTAACCCGTTTGGACGAATCGCTTGTACAATAAAGCCAACCGAATCCGCGTGTGCATCAATTTGTACCACCGGTTTGTTACCCGTATTTTCAGGACGATCAACATAACTGTTGAAGATACCATCACGCGTAACTTTTCCATACGGCGTTGCTCGCTTTTCAAAATATTGGGCAACTTCAGTTTCAAATCCTGGCACACCATTTAAATTTGAAAAATCTTTAATAAGTTCAATCTCTGCTGCTTCTTTCACTATATTCACTCCTTTTATTAAAATTATTGTCCGCTAATTATTTGAGATAAGCTGTCTTATAGCTGTAATGTCCATTAATTCGATTATAAGAAATACCCTTCAGATGTGAATTTACCAAATCTTCAGTATTGCTTTGATAGATTGGTGTCACCACTTGACTCTTCATCAACTCTTTTTCAGCCGTTACCAAATCATCAAAACGTGCTTGCTTGTTTGCAGCATCCTTATTTAGAGAATCTGTAATTGCTTGATCATAAACCTTGTTTGACCAACCCGTGTGATTTTGCGCACTATCACTTGGGAAGATTTGCAAGAAAGTATATGGATCTGCAAAGTCAGCTGACCAGCCTTGGAATGAAATATCGTAATTGCCCGCATTAACTGTTTCAATACGACTCTTTGCTGGTACCTTTTGCAAAGTAACATGTAACTTAGGCAAATTTTTCTTTAATTGATCTTGTACAAAGACGGCAACTTGCTCAGATGAACTCACATCAGATGTAATAATTTTCACATTGAGTTTATCCTTACCTAATTCTTTCAATCCTTGCGCGAATAACTTCTTAGCTAATTTTGGATTGTAATTTGTCGTATTAGCAACCTTTGATACTTGGTAAAAGTCCTTATTGGTCTTAGGATCAGTCGCTAACTTTCTAGGAACAAAGCCATTTGCGGGTTGTGATCCATTCTTCAAAATACGTGTTGTTAATTGCTTACGGTTAATTGATAGCGAAATAGCCTGACGAATTTTGGTATTTGAGACACCAGAGTTACTCTTTAAATTGTATTGCAAATAAGAAGTTGCTGCTAATTGACGTTTAACAACATCTTTATGTTTTGATAGTTTTTGCGCTTGTTCTCCAATCAAAGTCATTTGATCTAACTTCTTTGTTTGATACAAATTATATGCTGTTGACGGATCCTTAATCACCGAATAATTAATCTTACTTAACTTAACATGCTTCTTGTCCCAGTAATATGGATTTTTGTTCAATGTCCATTGCGTTGTTGAGCCTGACCAACCCTTGCTGACAAAAGGACCGTTGTACAACGTCGTCTTTGAAGAAGTACCATACTTACTACCTTGTTGTTCCACAAACTTTTGATTCAATGGTGCTAACGTTTCTCGTGCCAGAATCATTTTGAAATATGATTGAGGTGCCACTAGCTGAATTTGTAACTGATACTTACCAGTTGCTTTGACTCCTAATTCACTAGGATCTTTTGTCCCGTTTTCAATGTCTTTAGCATTCTCAATATTGTCGAACAAGTATGCATACTCACTCGCTGTTTTGGGATTAACTGCACGTCGCCAGGCATAAACAAAATCATTAGCAGTAATCGTATCACCATTACTCCATTTAGCCCCTTGACGAATATCAATTGTATAAGTTTTTTTATCAGCCGAAATCTTCGTATTCTGTGCTAAAGCCTTTTTTGGGTTCCCATTGCTATCATAAACATACAAACCTTCTGTGACATTATCTAATTGTGTAAATGCATTGGTCTCAGTTGCTTTAGCTGTATCCAATGATGAAATTTCAGTGTTTGAATATGTACTAATAACCTGAGATGTTTTTGCATGCACAGTTTGACTGGTAACGCCAATACCACCAATCAAAATGGACACTGCCACCGCAGATTTCATCCCGAAATATTTTGTTGTCATGAACTTACCCCTTTATGTATCCCGCTATAAAAACGTCATTTTGTAGGTTACTTTATTATAAAATTAAAATTTGATTATAAAGTAATTAGTTAAAGTATATATTGCACTTAAAAATTAAACAAGCATAAAGCTTATAAAAAATAGTCATCCCTGATTTTTATTAACAAATGATTATAGTAATTTTAAAAAGCGCTTTATTGCCGCCAACATTTTCAAAATAACTAATAAATTAACTCATATTGCAAATAACACATCAATAAGCCGTATTTTCAGTGCAATGCTTATCTTATATTGAACTTTACCACTACAAAAATACCCAGCAGTTAAATGTTTACTTTAACTACCGGGTGACACTTAAAAATTTATTTAACAAGCGATTCTACATATAGCCATTTTTTACTTAGGCAAAACTTCAACCGTTGCATGTCTTGTTTTTTCTGTAAGCATTGGTGCAACATATGGACTAGGATCGTACTTTAAATGATATGCCTCGTCAATTTTATCCAAAACTGCTGGATCATTTTCTGATTGAAAAGTAACATCCAAACGTTCCTCATTTGATACAATATTTCCTTCTTGCTGCGCCATTGCACTCTGATACCATGATGAATTTGCACCATTATAAGCGCGAACAAATAAACGTCCATCCACAACAACAGACCAAATCCAAGTCGGTGTTCCTGCTACCCCGTTAGCACGGAATGGTGCAATATGAAAATCATCATGATCTTTAAAATATGCTAATTGTTCTTTATTCCAAGTCATACTATCCCTCCACAACTACAGTATAAACCATTTAAATCATATTCACCTATTAATTACTTTTTAGGAAATTCAAATATTAACTTCGCTTTTGGGTTGGTTGTAGTAACAATATTTTGATAGAATTCCTTGGTTGATTGCTTCAACAAATCATTATATTTAACAACATATTTCTGTTTTGATTTTGTATCTAATACTTTATTAATCATATCTGTTTCACTAATATTCGTCGTAAATGAACTAAAGATACCATTATGTTCGTCCAATACTTTAAACTTAGGATTATTGTAACCAATAAAAATAAACTTTTTAATCGCTATTTTATAAGTATTATTACCGATTGCTGTTATTTTAACATGCTTACCATCTACACCTAATTCGGCGTCAAACGAAGCTTGCATAATTTTTTGACGATTCGTACCAAAAATATTTTGACCAAATAACTTTGTCGCCCGTTTCTCATTTAAAATTTCAGATAACCCTAAATTGACCATGACTATTTTCTTCTCTTTTGTCAAAGATCTGACAGTTAAAGTCTTCTGAGATACCGTTTTCGTCTGAGGTGTTAACTCGTTTTTACTATGTTGGTTACTCACTTGATGTGAAATCAACACAACACCACATGCTACCAAAAGACTAATAATAATCCCCAAAATAAACCCAAACCGAATTGGTTTTCTAATATGTTTCTTTATCAAAAAATCCACCTGTTTCTAATATTAATCAATTCATTATATAAAAAATGGTGAATAAAAGCACCTGCCATAAAGAATCTACTCATTCATTTACTTCAAAAAATTACGAGCAATTCCTTGATAAGCATCAATCAAGCGCAAATAACTACTAATCGTTGTATACTCATTCAACTGATGAGTGACCGTATCTCCATCAGGTCCAAGAATCACCGTTGGTAGGCCAACATTATTTTTCACAAAGACACTTGCGTCAGTCGCACCATTCATAATGGTTAATCCCACTTGTCGATCGTCAAAAGCCGTCTGTGCTGCTTGTTGCACAATTTGGACAAAATCGTTATCTTTTTGTGTTTCAACCGCCTCAAAATTATGAATAATTTCTAATTCAAGTTTGGCATCATATAATTTATTCAACTGATCAATTGTTGTTTGAATACGCGAAATAACTTTCGCATTATTAAACGCTTCTGTTGGTCGAATATTTCCCTGTAATTCAGCTTGTGCAGGGATTGTATTAACCTGTTCACCCCCACGAATAACAGTAATACTATGCTGTACTTTACCTAGATACGGATCTTCTGGTGCATCATTAAATAAATCTTTTTCTACGTTAATATAGTTTACTAATCCCTGGATAGCGTTGATACCACGATCAGGTGTTGAACTATGTGCTGCTTTACCAGAACTCTTGATACGATAATTAAAACTGCCTGAATGTGCATAAATAATTTGTCCGTCCGTTGCTTCACCAATTACCAAGGCATCTGCATCATCAATTGCGTGTTGCTCATTTAAACGATATGCCCCTTGTGCACCATACTCTTCACCTGCTGTCACAATCAAGCGTAGCGTACCATTCAAATTTACGTCAGGATTTTCATGCAGTTCGATTAATGCAATCACTTCAGCAGCAAGACCACTTTTCATGTCCGCTGCACCACGACCATACAACTTATCACCATCAATATAAGCTTCAAATGGTCCATGTTCCCATGCTGATTCGTCATCAATTGATACCGTATCTTGATGTCCTGAAAAAACCAGTATCTTAGCATCAGCAATTTGATTACCAATTGATGCTTGTAAGTTCGCCCGATTATTATCAAATTCATCAACGCTGGCTACAATACCATGATTTTCCAATAACTTCTGTAAATACTTTGCAACTACAATTTCATGACCATTGACTGTATTAATAGTAACTAAATCTTGTAAAATTTTGATTTTCTCTGCTTTTTCCATGATAAAATACATCCCCTAATATTGATAATTAAAAACAATAGAAAAAGCTTCCACGCCCTTTGAACAAAAGGGTGAAAGCTTCACTGTACCACCTTAAATTTGTACTTTTCTCACAAAAAGTACCTTAGCAACTTATATACTTTATAAGTTATGACGATAACGTGTCTATCCGTAATAGCTACTTGCATAACTATTAGTACTCCAAGTTCATTTTCGTTTTCACTCACTTGTGGTTTTCTCAACAACCAACCTTCTCTGTACAAGTTAGTTAAAAATTACTCTACTCTTCAACGTATATTTTTAATTGTTATTTAATAAAAATGGTACTCGATTTGGTGGGGTTTTGCAAGGGAAACAATAAATAGTTATTTTTATTAAAATTCACAAGAATCATAATGATTTGCCAATGCTTTTTTATCAGGATAATCTTTTACATCATGCGGCAAATTCAATGTTACACCATCAAATTTACTGTATACTGTATTTTTTAAATTCGGTGACAATTCAACAATATATTTATTATTAATGCGAATTAGTTTTTTATCAAACAACAAATGCAAATCACTTCGTAATAAAAGACCATTATTAACCACATTTGTTTCTGTACCCATATATGGAAAAATGTGCGCTGCTTCCAACACTGGTTCCACATCAATACCAGATATTGCACATGTTTTATTATACGCATCAAGCAATTCATTACGAAATGTCGTTTGTCCTTGACGAATTACTATTGATCTTTTTTGTTTTTCCCTTGCATCCACAATATTACTAAAGTTCAATTCTTTACTAAATGAATTATCATCCTCTGAATACAAATAATTCCTTATTTCTTGTAGAGTTGTATCAGTGCTAATTAATTTATTGCTATTAGCAATCTGAATAATAAAAAATCCTTCATACCAATATAAAACCATACCAATTAAAAATCTATATGCATTTCTAGTTCCTTTTTTCTCTTTTTGTTGTATCACAACACCAATTGGTATATTTTTATTTTTATTATTCATTAATGCTATATTTTCTGTTACATTATTTTTCTCATAATAGATACTGTGAATGTCCGCTGAATCAATCTTACTTTCAGATTTTTGATGATAAAAAAAGAGTCCCGTTCCTTTTTTATTTTTAATTATATTTGAATCTTTATATGGACCATTGAGTGTTTGTTTTACAGATATAACGAAATTAGTGTTTTTAGGTTTAAATATGCCCGCTGCTGGACTGACTATTTGATTACCTATATCAGTTTTTGAATTCGTTGGTAACGTTTGTACTGTATTATGATTATTGTAAAACCACTCTAAAACATCTCTTTGTGTTTCATTTAGTTCAGAAAAATAGTTACGTATATCTTTCATAAATTCATCTCGTTTTCTAAATAATAGTATTTATATTGTATACCTTATTTTGTTAACGATATTAACTTTTCTCTCAACTCATCATTAACCGCATAAACATATAAACCATGTACCCCACGAGTTAATAACACATTAACAACATTTTTCAAATATTTTTTATTCTCTTTAGTATTATATGTGCCATCGATTTTACGCATTTTTTGTTTATCTTTTGATTTATTAGCATCAATATCTAATGAATTTGTTGTTTTATTCCATACAACAGATGGCCCTAAGACTACACCTACGTAATTCAAATCTATTCCTTGAACCGTAAAATCACTACCAACTTCACCAATACTATCTGATATTTCTTGCCAAGGTATACCTTCTTGTTGATTCTTTTGAACCTCTGGTAGTTCTAAGTTCCAAGGCATAACAACATTTCCAAAAGTTACATTAAAATATCTTTCACCATTATTTGGTTTACCTTTTTGAGCATATTTCCAATCATAAGTTGCAACAATTCGACTTAACCCATATTTTAAGTTTTTAATTTCAATAGCTTGTTTAAAATTCGCTGCATTATCAAAAAATTGAATATCATACTTATCATCTTCTGGTAAATTTACTAATGAATTAGCATTCCCATGTGCAAAGTCTTCAATCCAAGCAACTGTTTGTTCACTGGCATTAATTCGCCATTGTTCATCCAAACTAACAGTAATTGTATCTTTTCCATTAATGATATTTTCCAATTGGGGATTGTCAAAAATTTTAGATCTTGCAGAAGTTAATTGATTTGGATCATATATTAGAACCAAAACCTTAGCTAATTTATGCAAGGCTTGCAATTCAGGTTCCCATTTCTTCTTATTAACTCGACTATAATTTCCACTCCATAATAAATGAGCTTCATCAACTAATAAAACATCTACCTTTTGACCTTTATTTATGA
Organism: Weissella sp. ESL1177; assembly: GCF_058107185.1. Classification (NCBI taxonomy): domain Bacteria; kingdom Bacillati; phylum Bacillota; class Bacilli; order Lactobacillales; family Lactobacillaceae; genus Weissella; species Weissella sp. ESL1177. The sequence goes on from NZ_CM176591.1 coordinate 1,419,628, forward strand.
AAGTTGGCACAGCCATAACAGTATCTTTATCCATATTCAACTTTTTAGCAATTTGTTTATACACACGAAGCTGCTGCTCATGACGTACTAACAAACTCACAGATTTATGATTGGCTACATCTTCGGTCGACTTTTTCCAAAGATCATAAAACAGCTTTGACATTAAAACTGTTTTACCAGACCCTGCTAGTCCCTCTATCTTTATAACCGCATTTTCTTGCGTATTTGCTAAAGTTGTTTCTATTTTTTCATCAATGATTTCTTTAGCTTTTAGTTGCTTATTACTCAATGACTTAAACGGACTATTAGCAAATAAAGCAGAATTATGAACTTCCTCCAAACTTGAAACAACATCCTTTTTGTATAGTCGTTTCCAAATTTCAGGAAATACGCCCTGACGATACGCATTTCGTTCATAAAAATCTGCGGATAACCCATTATTACGGCCATTGTAAATTTTAGAAAATTTTTCATCCCCTAATAATGAATCCATAAACATTTGTTCTAATTCTAAAGTAGCCGATTTATTAAATTTTGAATGACCAATAATATATAGTGTTTCTTTTTGATTGTCTGAATCAATTTTAATAGCGTTCAATTTATCATTTGGTGCGTTTAAATGCTCATTTGTCCTTCTGACAATTGAGTTAGCTTCACCAACATATGCCAATTGTTTCGTTTTATTGTTATGTTCATTTTTCTTTTTTCCAACCCCTAAATACAATGTTGGAAATTTAGTTAGCATTGAATTGGATGCTTGACTTTGGAAATCTTTTATCCCTTCTGTAGAATAATCAATTGCTTGTATTTCTAAATTATCATCAGTTAAAAAACCAAATATTGTTAATATTTCTTCAGCATTGAAGTCTAATATTTCAAAATATTTTGCTAATAAATCATTAGAAATCGCTCTTTTACCGTTTTCCCAATTTTGTACTGCCTGTCTTGTGACGTTTAATTTAGATGCAATATCATCTTGAGTTAATCCCAATTTTTCTCTTTTTATTTTTATTAAATTATGTAGTTCCATAATTTAATTATCGCAAAACAAAAAAATATACAAAGCAACAATATGTTGCTTTGGGAGTATCTTAAATTATCAACATGATTTCACACATGATGAAGCATTAATTATTTTCAATACAAAAAACTCCCAAGCTGGATAAAACCAACTTGGGAGTCATTTTTGTATTTGGATCTTTAACAACCCAGCAAAGTGTAATAGTAAATATTAACGCTTTGAGAATTGTGAAGCCTTACGAGCTTTCTTAAGACCTGGCTTCTTACGTTCCTTCTTACGAGGGTCACGAGTAAGTAGACCAGCCTTCTTTAATGAAGCGCGGAAGTCAGGATCAACAGTCAATAGGGCACGGGCGATACCGTGACGGATTGCACCAGCTTGACCTGAGAAACCACCACCATCAACATTAACCAAAACATCATAGTTTCCTAGAGTTTCAGTGACGTTAAATGGTTGCACCATAACCTCACGCAAGTTAGCGAAAGGAATGTATTGTTCTGCTGAACGACCATTGATCGTGATTGCACCATTACCAGGTACTAAACGTACACGGGCAACAGAGTTCTTACGACGGCCAGTTCCAGAGTATTGTACTTGAGCCATGATTAAACTATTCTCCTTTCGTTAAATTAAATAAGGTTGGTGATATCCAACACTTCAGGGTTTTGAGCTGCGTGTGTGTGCTCTGAACCAGCAAACACATGTAGCTTCAAAGCTTGTTGGTGACCAAGAGTACCCTTTGGCAACATACCTTGAACTGAAAGTTCGATCAAACGTTGTGGGTTCTTCTCGCGCAAGTCACCTGCTTGACGCATCTTCAAACCACCTGGGTGATTTGAGTGGTGGTAATAAATCTTATCAGTGGCCTTCTTACCAGTTAAAGCGACTTTACCAGCATTGATAACGATAACGTTATCACCAGTATCGATGTTTGGTGTGTAAGTTGGCTTGTTCTTACCACGCAAGATTGATGCTACGACAGTTGACAAACGTCCCAATGCAATATCAGTTGCATCAACGACGTACCACTTGCGATCGATCTCACCTGGCTTTGCCATATAAGTTGTACGCATGGAAAATTTCCTCCAGTTTTCTGTTTGTTTACTTTACCAATAATTAAAAAGTCGTACCAGGACATTCCCATTTGTGGTTGGTAAACAATACCGAGTTCTATCTTATCTTGTTTTTTGAGAATAGTCAATGAAATGTCCTTGACATCTTTCATCTTTTTTAATATTTAACATCCATTAAATATAAGCCTTGGGCAGGTGCTGTGAATTGGGCCTGTTGCCGATCTTTAACCGCAAATAACCGTTGAATGTCATTTACTGGTCGCACACCATTACCAATCTCTAATAAAACACCAACCATGATACGAATTTGATTATACAAAAAGCCATTACCTGAAAATTCAAACCAAATTTCTTCAATCTCTGGTTTGACCCACATTTTTGCTGAATAAACTGTGCGAACGGTCGTTTTTTGTTGATAACCTGAAGCGACAAAACTCAACCAGTCGTGTTCACCAACATAGTCACCAATCGCTTGTTGCATGAGTTCCGGCTTTAAACGCCGATGCCAATGACCTGTGTAGTTACGTTTAAATGGGTCAATATATTCACTCGTTGAAAAACGATAAAAGTATGTTTTATCATGCGCATTGAATTGTGCATGAAAATCATCACTAACCTTTTCAACTTTTTTAATGCCAATATCATAGGGCAACATCGTTGACAAACCCTTACGTACAGCATCAGCTGGAATATCAAATGGTAAATCAAAATGAGCGACTTGACCTTTTGCATGCACACGGGCATCAGTTCTGCCAGAACCTTGTACTCGAATATGTTCAGCAGGATGTTTTGCCATTTTATTAACGACTAATTCCATTTCAGCCTGTACTGTCCTTTTATTTGGTTGGACCTGCCAGCCAAAGAAGTCCGTCCCATCATAAGCAATGGTTGCTTTATAACGTGGCATGTTTAAAATCCTTTCTACATCATCCAACGTGTTGCAATCAAAGCAACAGTAAAGATGATAAATCCAATAATAGCAATCGTATCTTGCGTATGCCATGTTAACACGCGATATTTTGTTCGTTGGTCACCACCACGATAACCACGCGCTTCCATTGCATCTCCCAGCTCAATTGCCCGTTTAATCGCATTCACAAATAATGGAATCAATAATGGCACAAATGACTTTATACGTGCCATCAGACCGCCTTCATTAAATCGCACACCACGTGCACGTTGCGCATTCATAATACTTTGTGCTTCGTCCATCAATGTTGGCACAAATCGTAAAGCAATTGATAGCATTAGCGCCAATTCAGAAACTGGTAACCCAATTTTTTTAAAGGGTTTTAACAAACTTTCCATCCCATCAGCTACTGCCAAAGGTTGCGTGGTCAAGGTCAAGATCGTTGAAAACATAATAATCAACATAAAACGGACAAATACCACAATACTGTTGATAACACCGTCTGTTGTGATCGTTATAAACGCCCAATGAACCAACACATCCCCAGTTTGCACGAAGAATAGTTGCAATAACGTAGTAATCAGCATCAATAAAATCAATGGACGTACTCCTCGTAGAAACACCCCTACGCCGAGTCCTGTTAGCATAATAGCCAATAAGGTAAATATTGCGGCTAAAAGATAGCCAATGACATTATTTGCAAAGAAGACCACAAAGATAAAAGCAATGCTCAACACCAATTTTGTACGGGCATCAAGCCGATGAATCCACGAATGTCCAGGCATATAACGCCCAATAATCATATTACTGAACATTATCCACCTCCTTGCTTAATTGTACCGCTAACTGATCTGCTAATTGATTAATATCTAAGACATCATGTAATACAATACCCTTTGTCGCTAATGCATCTGCAAATTGCTTTGCTGCAGGTACATCTAATTGTTTCTCGTGTAACCACTGTTCATCAGCAAAGATTTCTGTCGGTGTCCCTGATTTGACCACTGTGCCGTGTTCAAAAACCACAACATGGTCAGCATACTGTGCCACATATTCCATTTGATGAGTAATCAAAACAACTGTGATTTGTCGTTCATGCTGTAAATCTGTGAACAAGGTCATTAATTCTCGTTGTCCTTGTGGATCTAAGCCAGCAGTCGGTTCGTCCAAAATCAATAAATCTGGCTCCATAGCAAGAACGCCAGCGATAGCAACCCGCCGCATCTGACCACCTGATAATTCAAACGGTGAACGTTCATATAGTTCAGAAGCAATACCAACTTTTTCCAAAGCCACTTCAGCAGCAGCACGAGCAACTTCTTCAGATGCACCAAAATTTTTAGGACCAAACATAACGTCTTTTATAACAGTTTGTTCAAATAATTGGGCTTCTGGAAATTGAAACACTAACCCAATATGTGCTCGCATATTATTTAGTTCTTTCAATTTTGTATCAGCTGTCACAACTTGCTTACCAACCGTTACCTGACCTGTCGTTGGTAACACCAAGCCATCTAAATGTTGTACCATTGTTGATTTACCAGAACCAGTGTGCCCAATCACTGCCGTAAATTTACCCTCAGGCATTTCAAACGAGACATCATGCAAGCCAGGGGTCGCAAATGGTGTATTAGGCTGATATGTAAATCCTACTTGGTCGAAATTGATTGCCATAACCATGTCACCAACCCTTCTGTTGTCAAATACTCATTTGGCACGGTAATACCACGTTCACGTAATTGTTCTTTTAATTGTTCAGCAAACGGCACCGCCAAGCCAAAGCGACGTAATTGTGCAGCATTTGCAAAAATTTCCGCTGGTAACCCTGTTTCAACGAGCTCGCCATCATTAATAACGATGACCCGATCGGCACTCGCTGCCTCATCAATATCATGTGTAATCGAAATAACTGTTAAATCATCACCCATACGCTCTTTCAACTCACGTACTAAAGCTAACATCTCACGACGCCCATTTGGATCAAGCATTGCTGTTGCTTCATCTAAAATTAAAATTTTAGGTTGTAGCGCCAATACGGAAGCAATCGCGACACGTTGCTTTTGTCCACCAGAGAGACGCGCTGGTTCACGATCAGCAAATGGCTTCATCTGAACTTCTGCCAGCGCTGCATCCACTCGTTTTATCATTTCATCACGTGGCACCCCACGATTTTCCATCCCAAATGCGACATCATCCGCAACAGTTGCCCCAACAAATTGATTATCCGGATTTTGAAAAACCATGCCAACCATGTCACGAATCGTCCACATGTTTTCTTCATTAGCAATCACATCATTAATTTTAATTTCACCAGCTGTTGGTGCTAATAAGTAGTTTAATAATTTTGCAAATGTTGATTTACCAGAACCATTGTGTCCGATAATCGCCACCCACTCACCTTGATTGATTGTCAATGACAAATCACGTAAGGCAGGTACATCACTATTTGGATATGCGTAAGTCACATGCGACAACGAAATAATTGGCGTCATGTCTGCGCCCCCTTTGTATTTTCTCATAACTATAATCATAACAAATTAATGGTCAATATGCTGTGAAATGTTCAATTCATCTTATTTTATCAGTGTTTACCCCGTTTGACACGTTGTATTCCCCCAGCTAGAATAAAAACATACTATATTCGCTTTTTGCTAGTCATTCACTAGTTGATCAATAAGGAGTTTTTATGTCAGATATTGATTTAACACGTTCCGCAGATTACCGTAACGTGACTGATTTTTATAAAGGAAAAACTGATGATGAAATTCGGACTGCATTAGATATGCACCGTGGTGATATGATTTCCATTATGCAAAATTTAAGTCATGACTTTAACAAAGCATCTGCCGTTCGTAACAGCAATGCATTTGGCATGCGTAAATTGATTTTCTTAAATCCTGAAAACCCAGCTATTCCTGATGCCAAAGAAGGCATTAAAAAATGGGATCGCCGTGGTTCCTTAGGTACACAGAATTATGAACATATTGAACATCATCGCATCACCGATTATCCAGCAATCTTTGCACAACTACATAAACAAGGTTATACCATTTATGCCGTTGATAACACGCCAGGATACGAACCACAATCACTATATGAGATGCATTTCCCAGCAAAATCAGCCTTTTTATTTGGTGAGGAAAAGCTAGGCTTAGCAGATGAGCTAATTGCTGCGGCCGATGCCATGGTTTACATTCCGCAATATGGTAGTGTGCGTTCAATCAATGTTGGTGTTGCTCACGGTGTGATTGCGGCATTTTATGCATCCCAACATCAACCAAAATAATCGTAAAAAAATTACTGGTGACTTTTTAGCAAAGTCATCAGTAATTTTTTATTTCTTTAATATATTATTTGTGCATGTCGTTATAATGTGAACGTGCCTTACCGTACCATGACTTACCAAGTGTACGCTCTAGAAGTGGTGTTACCCAGTAATCCAAACCAATTGTGCGACCAGCGCCGTTCATCAAAGCTAGTGAAGCAAATGGTAGTAACAATGCGGCAACACTGACACCAGTACCAGCAAAGACCATGACCAAACCAAAAATGAATCCAACAAAGGCTGCCCATGATGTCAACAAACCAAAGACTAGTAACCAACCAATGATAGCGGCTAACATACCAGCACCACCACCGATGGTTGCTCCCACTGAAATCCACGTCATGCCCATGACAATACGCAAAGGTACTGACCACAAAACGTTACCAACACGTGATGTCCAACCAAAGAATGGGTTACGATCATTTGGTGTCCGGAAGAATTCATCCAATGTATATTGGAACATGTGGTAACCACTTGTAATTTGCATAAAGAAGTAGAAATTGATAATGTGCTTGAACATATTACCAATGAAACCAGTAACTGGTAGACCTTCTTTACCAATCTTCATATTACCAATTTGTTGTACCACACCAACTGTGTAGTGTGAACCAATTGAAACGGCATAACCTTGGTAGTGACCCTTAAATTCATGACGATCACCAGTTTGACCGGTTACATCATAGACCACGTTAGGAACAACAGTATTAGCAGCTGATTCACCACCTTCAACTGTTTGTGGGGTCCAACCGGCACGTGGGTTATCAGGGTCTGCTAAGGCAGGCTCTTGATAAGCGGCCACATCACCAGCCACATAAATATCTGTCTCGCCTAGGGCACGTGAATACTCATCAGCTAAGAAACGACCACCAGGGCCTTGTTGCAAGCCCCACTTTGCACCTTGTGGCTTAGCCTTAACACCAGCAGTCCATACCAAAGTCTCAGTTGGCACCTCAGTACCGTCCTTCAAGACAGCAGCATGTTCTTTAACTTCAACGACTCCTGCTGACTTACGCAAGTTAATACCATGATTGATCATGTATTGCTCACCCTTATCAGCTAACTTACGGTCTGATAACATGTTCAAAATAGTTGGCGCTGCTTCGATAACTTCCAATTTAATTTCTGATTCGTCCAAGTTGTTGGCGCGTGCCAATTCACGACGTTGATCAATCAATTCACCAGCTAACTCAACACCCGTAAATCCTGATCCAACAATTGCAATCGTTAGCTTTGCTGCACGCAAAGCTGGATCTGACTCCATCGCACCTTCACGAATTGTTTCTTCAATGTGTGCACGTAACTTAACGGCTTCTTCGAATGACCACAAGGTGTACCCATATTCTTCAACACCAGGTGTACCAAATGTGTTTGTGGTACCACCAGTTGCGATAACTAACTTCTCATACGTAAATTCACCTTCGGAAGTCTTAATTACCTTGGCCGTCTTATCAATATCTTCAACATTTGCAGTGACAATTTTTACATTTGATTGGTGCTTAAACAAAGTTCCCAAATCAAATTGGACGTGCTTTGGCTCAACACGCTTCGTTGCAACTTCATGCAACTCCGTCATATAAGTCATAAATGAATGACGATCAATCAAGACGATTTGATAATCGGTGTTCTTTAATTTCTTAGCTAATTTACGCGCAGTAAATACACCAGAAAATCCCGCTCCTACGACAATGATATTTTTACTAGACATACCAAGTTCTCCTCAATAAAATTCCTACAAAACAAATAAAATTTATAATTCCAATGATATATTGTATCGTTGAATTTCTTCTTTGTAAACATAGTTACCCAAAACGTTAAATGAAAGCGTTTTAATAAGAATGTTTCGCCACTTCCATTATAGCAATTTTTTAGGAAAATAATCATCAAAATATCATAAATATCGGATAAATATACAGTAAAAAGCGTATTTACTAAGATCAATCTTGTAAATACGCTTTCAATAAATTATTTTGCTAACATGCCATCGTGAATTTTATCAATATTCCACTTCACCATGCTGTAGTATGTGTCTCCTTGCGTCCCTTTCTTGGCCAAAGAATCTGTATAAATTTTTGAATAAATTGGTAAGCCTGTTTCCTTTGAAACTTGCTTCATCGACTTTGGTGATACCGAACTTTCAACAAACAATGATTTAACATCTGATTGCGCAATTTTTGCCAGTACTTGTTTCATTTGTTCAGGTGTTCCTTGAGCTTCTGTATTGATTTCCCAAATAAATGCTGGGGTAATACCGTATGCCTTCGAAAAGTACTTAAAGGCTCCTTCTGATGTCACAAGCAAGCGTTGCTTTGCCGGAATATCAGCGAACTTATTTTGTGCTTCCTGGTGCAATGTTCGTAGTTTCTTCACATAAGCATTTGTTCGTTTTTGATAAGTTTTAGCATGTTTTGGATCCTTTTCCTGTAGCACATGACTAATCATTTGGACATATTTCACACCATTACTTAAGTCTAACCAAGCGTGTGGATCAGTTTCCTTTTCTTTACCAGCTGCCGTTAAATACATTGGTTTCACGTGCTTTGATGCAGCAAAAACTTCCTTATCATCACGTTTATTTGCTGTTTTTGTCAGCTTATTAAACCAACCACTACCACCAGTTTCTAAGTTCAATCCGTTATGGAACAATACATCTGCTTCTGTTGCAGCTGCAATATCGTTAGTCGTTGGATCATATTCATGAGGATCCGTACCACGTTTTACAATACTATAAACTTTCACATCCTTACCACCTACTTGCTCAACCATATCTTCTAAGATTGAATTAGTTGTAACGATACGTAGTTGCTGACCCTTTATCGTTGATTGCTCACCGCGACTCTTAACAAACCAAATCACACTACCACCGATCAAAATAAGGGCAGCTAAGGTAATACTAATCTTCTTTAACATATTTAACTCCTAATTTGGCAATAAACCCTTGCTTTGGGGCAACAACGAATGAAATCAAGAAAATAATTGCAGCCACGAGTACGATTGCTGGACCAGATGCCCAATTCATCGTGTATGACAAATACAAACCAACGATTGATGCCACTGCGCCAATGGTAGAAGACAAAAACAACATATACACCAAACGATTTGTCCACAAGAAAGCTGTGGCTGCCGGCGTAATCAACATCGCCACAATTAAAATAATCCCCACGGTTTGCAAGGCTGATACAGTTACTAATGTCAAAATAATCATTAAACCATAATGAATAACGCTCGTATTCAAACCATATGACTTCGCAAAAACTTCATCAAATGATGTGATTTGTAATTCTTTGAATAACGCAACAACGAAGAGCACAACAATCGTTAAGACAATGACTGTTGAAATCAAATCTGAGTCTGATACAGCTAACACATTGCCAAATAAAATATGATGTAAGTTCGTTGATGATTCAGCCATTGAAATCAAGATGAATCCTAGGGCAAAAAATGCTGAAAAGACAATACCAATTGCTGTATCATTTTTTAACTTACTATTTGAAGCCACAAAACCAATTAATAAAGCTGCGATAACACCAAATACTGTTGCCCCGATCAATAAATTGATACCTAACATGTAAGCAACAGCCACCCCAGGCAGAACAGAATGTGAAATAGCATCACCCATTAATGACATCCCGCGTAAAATAATAAAACTACCAATAATACCTGACATGATGCCAACCATAATAGCAGCCATCAAAGCACTTTGTAAGAAATTGTAATGTCCTAAAGCATGTATAAATTCTACGAAACTTGCCATATTAAGCACCTGCCATCTTGTTAAACAGCACGGCACTTAAATCAGCTGAAAATGCTTGTTGCACATTTTCCTGAGTATAAACCGTTGCAACCGGACCGTGAGCAATCATACCATGGTTCATTATGAGTAAATCATCAAAGTAAGCAGCTACTTTATTCAAATCATGATGAACAACAATGATCGTTTTCCCTTCATTTCGCCAACCACGTAAAACATTCATGATTTCCTCTTCAGATTTCATATCAATACCGACAAAAGGTTCATCTAAAATAACCACATCTGCCTGTTGCACAATCGCACGTGCAACGAACACACGTTGTAATTGACCACCCGATAATTCACCAATTTGGCGATTAATGAATTCTGACAAATTCACTTGTGCCAATGCTTCTTTGGCTAACGCTTTTTCCTGATGACCAGGGCTTTTGAATAATCCTAACTTACCGTACGTCCCTGTTAGAACTACCTCAAAAACGCTGATCGGAAAGGTTAAGTCTAAGGCGGCACGTTGTTCAACATAAGCAATCTTCGAACGAACCTGATTAATGGCAACACCATCTAATGTCGCATTTCCCGAACGGCGAACTAATCCTAAAGCACCTTTGATCAGTGTTGACTTTCCGGCACCATTTGGACCAATAATTCCAGTGATTTTACCTGATGAAAAAGCAACAGATAAATCTTTAAAGACAGGCACATTGCTGTAGGCGACTGTCAAGTCGTTGATTTGCAGCATAAATATGTCTCCTATTTCATAAAATATTTTTGTTGATTGAAATATTTTGTTTTCTCAAAACAACTTATTTATCATAATAAATTTCATGAAACTAATCAATATATTTTCTTAAATGAAAAATAACTGTAAACTGATATCAATTATGTAAAGAAAACTTTTACGACTGACTTATTTTATAAAAGCAAAATAAAAAACCACTAGATTTTTTCAACATCTAGTGGCTTTGCATCGTTAAAAATTTAAGCATCATTCTGCTAATTCGTGATATGTCTGCTTTGATAATTTTTCAATCAAATCAATCCCATCATCTTCAGTATCTGACCCATTCGTCAACACTGCAATAACATAATTTGCATGATCATTTTTCACATGACCAATACTATTAACGATCCAATCATCATCGTCATCAGGTAACCAGCCGTTTTTTAAGGCAATTTGAGCATTCTTTGGTACACCTGCTGAAATACCCCATCGTTGGTCCGATTCAACATGGCGCATTAATTTACGGGCATATTTTTGTGAATCTGGCGAAAAGATTTGACTATCATAAAAAATATTCCGTAATAAGGTCACTTGGTCAGTAGCTGTCGTTGTTGAACTACCCCACGCTTCAACATTCATTTTTGAATGGTTCATACCTAATTGATCAAATAACGTATCTGGTGCATCATACCCGCCCATTTGATACAACAAACTTGTAGTGGCATCGTTATCACTTTGTTCAATCATTAGAGATGCTTGATCTTGTTCATCATCTGACAGGGGTGTCCCCTCTGTTTCATGTTGGCTTAATAAATTACCTAATACCGAAACTTTGATAATACTGGCAGTTGGAAAAGTTTTGCGATCACTTTGCCGTGTTGTGATCAATTTTTTATTCTGTTCATCATAAACCGCAATGTCAACATTTGTCCCACTTTCATTGAGTGTTTCTTGCCAAGCTGCCGTTAAATTTTTTTCATGATTCGCTTGGTTGATCGTGGGTGAAATGGTTTTGATAATTTGCTTATGATATGCCCCAATAATGACCATCATACTTATTAGTAAGATAGTAACAATAATTAATAATAATCGTTTTATTTTTTTAGTTTTTGTGTTCTTCTGACGTGAACGTTGCTCGCTTTGTTTTTTATTATTCATAAATAACAGTATACGACAAGTTTTAGTCAATCATGTTAATTAATTATCTAAACTATTTAACAAAAAAACGTTATTTCCTAAATAACTCGTATCGGCATGCTAAACACGACTATCTCTCGTCATACAATAACAATACCTAGCGAAATCGCTCACGATTAACATATGTGACAAAAGTTTTTTTAATGATATTTTGTAATTGACAGCTTTCATTCTTGCTAACTTAATTAATGCAAAATCAAAATGACACAAAAAAGCGACTTGCATACACAAGTCGCTTTTTGTGTCATTTCTGACTATTGTCTAATGAACTGAATTACTTTACAGTTACAACGGCACCAGCTTCTTCAAGCTTTGCCTTCAATTCGTTAGCATCGTCTTCTGAAAGACCTTCCTTGATAACTGAAGGTGCATCGTCAACAAGACCCTTAGCGTCCTTCAAGCCCAAGCCAGTTGCTTCACGAACTGCCTTGATAACCTTAACCTTAGCAGTACCTGCTGAAGTCAACTCAACGTCGAATTCAGTCTTAGCAGCGGCGTCACCACCAGCTGCACCAGCTGCTGCAACAGGAGCAGCGGCTGAAACACCAAACTCTTCTTCAATAGCTGAAACCAAGTCAGCCAAGTCCATGATCGTAGCTTCCTTCAATGAAGCAATGATTGAATCCTTATCAAATGCCATGATAAATAATCTCCTCTTTATATTTGCGTTATTTGCAATTAATTTGTGGGCAAATGCCCGAAGTTAAGATGCGAATCTAAGCAAGACGCTTAGGCTTCAGCTTCTTCCTTTGCATCAGATACAGCCTTAACTGCATAGGCAAAGTTGCGAACAGGTGCTTGCAATGTTGACAACAACATTGATAGCAAACCGTCGCGATCTGGTAATGACGCATATTTATTGATTTCATCAATAGACACGATATTACCATCGATGAATCCACCCTTGATTTCCAAGGCGTCGATATCATCAGCATATTTCTTCAATACGCGTGCAGGTGCGATTGCATCGTCATTTGAAAAGGCGATTGCTGAAGGACCAGCAAATAGGTCGTTCAACTCACTCAAATCAGCAGCTTCAGCAGCGCGAACCAAGACTTTGTTCTTGATAACACGTAGCTCAACACCTTCTCCACGTAATTCAGCACGTAACTTGTTTGATTCCTCAACAGTCAAGCCACGAACGTCAGCAACTAGGGCAGACGTTGCGTTCTTGAACTTGTCAGCAACTTCAGAAACTTGTTGTGCTTTAATAGCAATGGTTGCTTCACTCATGGTGTAATGTTCCTCCTGTTTAGATTTTGATTCTCACCAAAAGACCCCTAGTACATGCGGCACCGGGGGTCAAAAGTCGCTTACGCGTTTTTCACTTCCTCGGCGGGATATTAAGTCTTGCGACACCTGCGTCTTAGGTAGAATCGTTTTATTACTCAAACTACTTTATCAGGTAGTCGAGAAAGTGTCAATATTAACGCACACTATTTTAGAATGAACTAATTATAGTGAGGCAACATCGATGTTCACAGCAGGACCAAATGTTGAAGCAATTGATACGTGTTGTACGTATGTTCCCTTAACAGCGGCTGGACGTGAACGCAAGATAACATTAGACAATGCCTTGATGTTTCCTGCTAACTTGTCAGCATCAAATGATACTTTACCAACTGGGACAGCAACGTTTCCGTCACGGTCAGTACGGTAAGTAACCTTACCTGACTTTGCTTCTGAAACGGCTTTTGCAACGTCAAACGTTACAGTACCCGTCTTAGGGTTAGGCATCAAGCCCTTAGGTCCCAAGACACGTCCAACACGTCCAACTTGTGCCATCATATCTGGTGTTGCAACAGCAACATCAAAGTCTAACCAGCCACCCTGGATACGTTGTACTAAGTCAGCGGCACCAACAACATCAGCACCTGCTTCTTCAGCTTCTTTCGCCTTATCACCTTGTGCAAAGACCACAACAGTTTGGTCCTTACCAGTACCGTTAGGCAAAACAACGGCACCACGTAATTGTTGATCAGCTTGACGCGTATCAACGTTTAGATTAAATGCAATTTCAACAGTTGCATCAAACTTGGCAAAGTCAATTTTCTTCACCAATGCAGCAGCTTCTTCAACAGTGTATAACTTAGCACTGTCAACTTTTTCAGCAGCTGCTAAATAATTCTTACCATACTTAGCCATGGTAGCTATTCCTCCTTGCAAATGCGGTCAAATGGTCACTGACCTCCCGCTTGATCTTGCTTAGTTTCCTATGCGATCCGTACGTTACTTGTTAAATTAGCCTTCAACAGTGAAGCCCATTGAACGAGCAGTACCTTCAATCATGCGAACAGCTGCGTCTACGTCAGCTGCGTTTAGATCTTGCATCTTAGTTTCTGCAATCTCACGTACTTGTGCTGCAGTAACTGTAGCGACCTTCTTCGTGTTAGGCTCACCAGAACCCTTTTCAACACCAGCGGCCTTCTTCAAAAGAACAGCTGCTGGTGGCGTCTTAGTAACGAACTCGAATGAACGATCTTCATACACAGTAATAACTACAGGAATTAGCAAACCACCTTGATCAGCGGTACGAGCATTAAACTCCTTTGCGAATCCCATGATGTTAACACCAGCTTGACCCAAAGCAGGTCCAACTGGAGGTGCAGGTGTTGCCTTACCGGCTGGAATCTGCAACTTAACAATACTTGAAACTTTCTTAGCCACGATTGTTTCCTCCTTCGTGTTTGTGGTGTAAATGGCGCGTTTCGATTTACGCCTCCCACATATGCATCTGATGATGACACATACTGTATTATAATAACAAAACACCTAGCCCTTGGCAAGCTAAGTGTTCAAGTTTCATCATTTATTTTTATTTCACTGGCTTGATATCGTTAAATGAAATCTGGGTTGGTGTATCACGACCAAACATGTTCATTAAGACAGTAACTTCTTGATGTTCATCATCAATCGCTGTGACTTCGCCTTCTTGACCGGCAAAGCTACCTGAAATAACATCAACTGAATCACCAATCGTCACATCCAAATGTTCAACCTTACGTTCAACCAAATTCATACGAGCTAACATATCATCAACTTCTTCTGGCAACAAAGGCACTGGTTTTGAACCACCACCGTGAGATCCCAAAAAGCCAGTCACACCTGGTGTATTACGAACAACATACCAAGCTTCATCGGTCATAATCATTTCAACTAAAGCATAACCCGGAAAATCATTTTCTTTAACGATCTTCGTCTCGCCATCTTTTTCAACTTCGACTTCTTGTTCTGGTACCAAGACACGGAAGATATAATCCGTCATACCCATTGTTTCAATACGTGATTCCAAATTTGATTTCACACGATTCTCGTATCCTGCATATGTGTGCAAAACGTACCATTGCTTATCGAATGACTCAGTTGCCATGATTGCCTCCTCAGACTGTTTGACCTAAATTTTTGTAAATTAAAAACCCTCATCAGTGAGGGCTTTACTTGTCAATTAATAGCTTTAGTATAGCGCATTTTCATTACTTAGACAACCAAGTAATCCCTTGTTCGAATATCCAATCAGCTGCACCAAATATCAAGGCAAAGGCTAGACCGGTAACCACAACAATGGTTGTATTATGAACATTTTCGCGAAATGTTGGCCAAGTAACGGTATGCATTTCTTTAATAACACTTTTTATAAACTTCATCTGTAACCCTCTGTTAGCTATCCTACATTGTTTCACGATGTAACGTGTGATTACCGCAATACTTACAAAACTTTTTTACCTGTAGTCGTTCAACGCGCGTTGGCTTTTTAACGACCATATAATTTCGTGAACCACAAACACTACATGCTAAAGCGACTTTCTTTACTGCCATCTGGCGCCACCGCTCTTCCTAATTTCTATTTTCGTAACTTAAAGTGTATCACTTTTATGATGAAACGACTAGTTATTTTTCATTTCTAATGCATACAGTTGTTGCCATTTACGACGAATACCATAACACCAAGAACGTGATCGTTTGATTCGTCGAGCCGCTTCTGTCATACCATAACCACGTACTAATAATAACACTAATTCACGTTCCTTAGCAGGTAACGTGACATACCATTCTAAAATAAAACTAGCCAATCCTTGTTGCTTCGTTACAAATTGTTCACATGCTTGTTGATCAACATATGGCAACACGTCATCAGTCATCACAGGAATTTGAAAATCTAACACCCGATACTCACACCGCCATAATTGCACGATATGCGTTTGAAGCGCTTGTTTGTAATACAATGTCAATGCGGCCCATGTTTGGTTATGTAACAGACGTAAGGTCTTATGAAGGACAACACCACATTCATGACGCCAGTCAAGTGGCTGTTGTCGTGACCGTTGTTGTTGATAAGTCTTCCAAATCAATCCCTCAAATTCACATAAAATCGTTTGAAATGCGATGTCATCACCTGCTTGGGCTAATGGAATTAAACTTGCTCGATTTTTACGCACATGGTTCACCTTCCTTATTAGTGTAAGAAAAGGATACTAACAAATCATTGTTTTGCCATGTTTATTTGTAACAAATAGGCTAGTTAACTAACCAATATGCTGTCTTAACATACGCAATTATGACAATGGGTGGCGACTATTATAACCTTGATAAATAAGCAAACTAGCTGCAACAGAAGCATTCAAACTTTGTACATGTCCAATCATCGGAATCGTTAAGGTTTCATCAACAGACTTCTTTAATAGTGTTGAAATACCCTTGCCTTCATTACCAATAATCAGTGCTGTTGCGCCTTGAGCATTCCAACGACGGTAATCTTGTCCATCCATATCAGTACCAAAAATCCAAACACCACGCTCTTTTAATTGCGCAACAGTTTGTACTAAATTCGTCACACGAGCGACTGGTACGTGCTCAATTGCGCCAGTTGACGTTTTAGCAACGACTGAGGTTAATTGTACAGCTCGCCGTTTTGGAATAATGATACCATGAACACCAGCAGCATCTGCCGTTCGCATGATTGAACCTAAGTTGTGTGGATCTTCAATAGAATCAAGGACTAAGAAAAAAGGTGCTTCATCTTTTTCAGCAGCTTTCGCAAATAAATCATCAATCGTTGCATATGCATATGCTGCAATTGATAACACAACCCCTTGATGATTTTCACCATTCGTTAATTCATCAAGTTTTGCTTTGGGTGTTTCTTGAATAACTAATCCTTTTTTCTTCGCTAACGTTGTGATTTCATGACGAACCTTATCAGCTAAACCATTTTGCAACCAAACTTTATTAATCTCAGTTCGACCTTTTAAAGCTTCCACAGCGGCATGATGACCATACACAAATTCAACTTGATCATCATCTTGTTGTTCATGTGATTGACTATCACGTTGGTGCTTTGGTCGGTGATTTGTTTGTTGCCTATTATTTCGTTGTCCCATGATTAACTGTTCGCCCACTTTCTACTTGTTCATAAATCCATGCAATAAGTTCTTCCAAACGTGCTGTTTGTTCACTTGCACCAAGATAACCAATCACGGCTTCAAAACCGGTTGAAATACGATAAGTCACCACATCCGTATTTTTGGCCTTGGTATGCGAATTTGCATTACGGCCACGTTTAAAATACTGATATTCTGTCTCAGTATAAATCCCTTCTGCTTCAATTAACGCATATAATGCGGCATGTGCCTTGGCTGAAACATATTTCTTTGATTCACGTTGTAACTTGGCAGGCTTTGTAATACCTTTTGCTAATAGGTGTTGTCGAATATAAACTTCATAGACAGCATCCCCATAGTAGGCCAAATCAAGTCCATTAAGTTGTTCATAATTTATCTTTTCATTCATGTTTCCTATCATAACATTTTATGTGCTGAAAATGGATACAAACTCATCAAGATAGCACGTGTTATACCAGAGTTTGGTGCCATTTTCTAATCAACTTTAATTCAGCAGGCGTAATTTTACCTTGTTGTTGTGCAACTTGCAGTAAACTAGAAAAATTGGTCAATGATGAAAATGTTGTTTGAGCTGCTGCAAAATTCTTTGCTGCTACTGGCAATTCATAAGAAAAAATAGAAACAACACCGAGGACATCACCACCTGCGACACGTGTTGCTTCAACCGCACCTAATACTGAGCCACCTGTTGAAATTAAGTCATCGATAAGCACAACTTTTTGCCCAGCAGTCAACGAACCCTCAATTTGTTTACCTGTCCCATGATCTTTAGGCTTTGAGCGAACATAAATCATTGGTAACGCTAATGCCTCAGCGACCCACGCCGCATGTGGGATGCCAGCTGTCGCAACGCCGCCAATAACAGCAACGTCCGGATAATTTTTTTTGATCAATGCCACTAGACCAGCAATAATGATACGACGTGCTTTTGGAAATGAAATTGTTTTGCGATTATCAGTGTAAATTGGACTTTTTATACCAGATGCCCAAGTAAACGGATCGTTAGGTTGTAATTTTACTGCTCCAACCTCTAACAATGCAGCCGCGACGTCATTTTGATAATTTACCATGTTTTATCCCTCATAAAATTCTTTCATAACCTGTTGATAAGTATTAACTGGATTCACTGCTTGAGTAATCGAACGACCAACAACAATGCCATTGGCCCCACGGTGGCGTGCTTGTGCTGGTGTCATCACACGACTTTGATCACCTTTATCATCTCCTAATAGTCGAATACCTGGTGTAATTGACAGAAATGTCTCATCCGTTGCTAAATGAATGGCTTCACTTTCATAGGCTGATGAAATCACACCTGCCATACCCGATTTCGCAGCTAATTTTGCCAAATGAATCACTGAATCATTCAAAGACACTGCTAACTGTTGCGTCTTTTGTAATTCAGCTGCTGTAAATGACGTTAATTGTGTAATTGCCAATAGCTTCACATGACTATGCGTCAATAACGTCGCTTCTTTAGCCGCTGCTAACATGCGTTCACCACCAGCTGCATGTAATGTTAAATAATCAATGCCAAGTTGCGCCAAATTTTTGGTTGCTTGACCAACAGTATGTGGAATATCGTACAATTTTAAATCAAGAAAAACCGTGTAGCCTTGTTCTTTTAAATCCAAAACGAATCGTGGCCCTTCCCGATAAAATAATTCCATGCCGACTTTCAATGCTAACGGTTGTTTTTTTGGAAATGACTTCAAAAAACGCCAGGCAACTTTAGCATCTGGAAAATCTAATGCAATAAAGATTGGTTCTTGATCATTCATACCTATCCCTCACTTAATTGTGTCTATTCAGATTCACTAGTTGGCAATTTGCGTAATGCTCCTGTGACATCACTGACCTTATCAAAATGATACTTGTCAAGTGCGTCTGGTAGCGCTTGGATTAATTTTTGTAAGAACTGTGGGTCAGTTTTGTTACCAATACCAACTTGAACAGCTGATGCACCCGCTAACATTAATTCAAGCGCATCATCAATGGTTAAGACACCACCAACCCCGATAATTGGAATATTGACAACCGAAGCAGCTTCCCAAATTAATGCAACGGCAAGAGGATGGATTGCCGTTCCTGATAAGCCACCTTTACCACGATATAAACGTGCTGAACGTGTCGTTAAATCCAAACTCATGCCAACCAAAGTATTGATCATCGTTAATCCATCAGCACCCGCCTTTTCAGCCGCTAATGCTAGCGGCTTAATATCAGTTACATTCGGTGATAACTTTGCGTAAATGGCTTTGTCAGTAACTGATCTTACTGCCGCAATCACTGATACAACACCTGCCTCAGTCACACCAAAAGCACGACCACCCTCATCAACATTTGGACATGACAAATTTAACTCGATCGCATGAATGGCTGGTAATTCATCAATCGTTTCTGCTAACTGCACAAATTCACCAACAGTTGCACCAGAAATCGATAGCATTTTGGGTAGATCTGGTAGTTTATCTGTTAATGCTGGTATAAAGTCTGAAACGACTTTTTCAATACCTGGATTAGCTAAACCAACTGAATTCAACACACCAGCTTTAGTATTGATAATCCAAGGTTGTGGATTACCTTTTCGAGGCTTAACAGTCGTTGTTTTTAGAACCAATGCACCTAGTTCATTTAAATCAAAATCATCCAAATGGTCCAATCCGTAATAAAATGAACCTGATGCTGGCATAAATGGATTTTTAAGCGTCAAACCTGGTAATGTCACTGCGTATCGTTCGTCATTCATCAGTTAAATCTCCTTATATAAGCACTATAAAATTGGGACAACAAAATTTTTTACTATTCTATGCAGGGGTAATTGTAAATGCCTGTGATTCCAACACGCTTAACAATGCCTTCACTGTATCAAATGCTGTAAACAATGGCACAGCATTTTCAATCGCAGCATTACGAATCAAACGACTATCGTTGACTGTAACCACATCTTGATGGGTCGAATTAACAACGAGTTGCAACATGCCTTGGCTTAATGCAGTAACGGCATTGTGATCAGTCTCGCTGATTTTATCTAGCACTTGCACATGTAGTCCATGCTGCATAAAGTATTTTCCCGTCCCCGCTGTCGCAAATAATTGGAAACCCAATTCATTGAAACGTTTTGCTAAGGCCAGTGCTTCAACTTTATCTTCATCTGCAATCGTAAATAGCACATTTCCTGCATGTGGGATTTTAATATTTGAAGCAACAAAGGCCTTATACAAAGCTTTTTCAAAAGTCTTATCCGAACCCATCACTTCACCCGTTGATTTCATTTCTGGACCTAAGAGTGAGTCCACTGCGGGCAATTTTGTAAACGAAAAGATTGGTGATTTCACGTACACCATCTTCGGCTCAGGAACAAGACCTGTTTCAAAGCCCATTGTGGTTAGTTTTTCACCCAACATCACCCGTGTTGCTAATTGTGCTAATTGCAAATGTGTCACTTTTGAAATGAAAGGCACTGTTCGTGAAGCACGTGGATTAACTTCAATCACATAAGCTGTATCTTCATGAATAACGAACTGCACATTCATTAATCCAATCGTGTTGAGACTCTGCGCTAGGGCAATAGATGCTGCGATAATTTCTTGTTTCACTTTGTCAGATAACGTCTGACTTGGATAAACAGACATGGAATCACCAGAATGCACACCAGCCCGTTCAATATGTTCCATAATTCCTGGTATGACGACTGTCTTACCATCTGACAAGACATCGACCTCTGCTTCAGACCCTACCAAATACGAATCAATCAGTACTGGATGGTCGTGGGAAACTTGCACTGCACGACCCATATAATCCTGCAATTCATCGGCATTGTTGACGATTTCCATCGCGCGACCACCAAGCACATAAGATGGTCTAACTAAAACTGGATAACCAATCTCTGTTGCGGCTTGTAACGCCCCTGCAATCGTCGTTGCTGTTTGACCAACAGGTTGAGCAAGCGTGAGTTGTTTAATGACTTGATCAAATTCCTCACGGTCCTCTGCACGATTCAAATTTGTAACGCTCGTACCTAAAATATTGACACCTGCTTTGGCCAATGGTTCAGCTAAATTAATCGCTGTTTGACCACCAAATTGGACAACAACACCAAGAGGTTGTTCTAAGTGAATCACATTCAGCACATCTTCCAAAGTTAATGGTTCAAAATATAATTTGTCAGATACTGAAAAGTCAGTAGAAACTGTTTCCGGATTAGAATTCATAATAATTGCTTCATAACCAGCAGCTTGAATGGCTTTCACTGCATGCACTGTCGCATAGTCAAATTCAACACCTTGCCCAATCCGAATTGGTCCTGAACCAAGTACCAAAATACTTTGTTTATTGGAAACAACCGACTCATTCTCAGTTTCATAAGTTGCATAATAGTACGGTGTTTGTGAAGCAAATTCAGCTGCAACCGTATCAACCATCTTATAAACAGGCTGAATAGCGGCTGCTATTCGTCGTGAGACCACTTGTTCCGTGGTCCAGTGCCAAATATCAGCAATGGTTTGATCAGCAAAACCATTTTGCTTTGCCAATTGTAGTACTTGTTCATCGCCCACATGTTGTGCTAATGCTTGTTCAATCTCAATCAGGTGTAATACTTTATCCAAGAAGAAATAATCTATCTTAGTCCGATCATGAATCTCATCTACTGAAACACCACGACGTAGCAACTCACCAATCATGAACAAACGATCATCACGAGCTGGCATTAAATCAGCAAACAATTTTTCAGTTGGTATGTCAGCAAAATGAATATCACGTAAACCAATCGCCCCAATTTCTAACGAACGGATCGCTTTATTCATCGCTTCCTCAATGTTTCGTCCGATGGCCATTACTTCGCCTGTTGCCTTCATTTGTGTACCAAGGCGACGATCTGCTGTTGCAAATTTATCAAATGGCCAACGTGGTATTTTGACAACAACATAATCTAACGCCGGTTCAAAAGCTGCTTTAGTTGTCCCTGTCACTGGATTAATAATTTCGTCTAATGTCAAGCCCACTGCAATCTTAGCAGCCATTTTAGCAATTGGATAACCTGTTGCCTTTGATGCCAGTGCTGATGACCGTGATACACGAGGATTGACTTCAATAATGTCATAATTGAATGAATCCGGATCAAGTGCCATTTGAATGTTGACGCCACCTTCAATCTTTAAAGCACGGATAATTTTCAAAGCAGCATCACGCATCATTTGTAATTCGCGATCAGACAACGTTTGAACAGGCGCAACAACAATCGAATCCCCTGTATGAATACCGACAGGATCAAAATTTTCCATTGATGCCACAATCAAGGCATTATCCGCAGCATCACGCATAACTTCAAATTCAATTTCTTTATAACCAGCGATGGATTGCTCAATCAACACTTGTGTTACAGGAGACAATTCAAGACCATTAGTTGTAATCGCTTTTAATTCAGCTTCATCATTGGCAATACCACCACCCGTACCACCTAATGTGTATGCTGGACGTACAATCACAGGATAACCATTCGTTTCAGCAAATGATAATGCCTGTTCAACAGTAACGGCAATCATTGATTCTGGCACTGGTTCATCCAAACGCGTCATCAAATTTTTAAATGCTTCGCGATCTTCAGCCTCTTCAATTGCCGATAATTTCGTGCCTAACAAAATAATACCAAGTTCATCTAAGATACCTACTTCGGCTAATTCCTTTGCCAGGTTTAAACCAGTTTGGCCACCCAAGGTTGGTAAAATAGCATCTGGTCGTTCTTTACGCAGAATTCGTGATAAAAATTCTAATGACAAAGGTTCAATATAGACTTCATCAGCAATTTCACTATCCGTCATAATGGTTGCTGGATTTGAGTTCACTAAGACAACTTCATAACCCTCTTCTTTTAAGGACATTGCGGCCTGAGTCCCCGAATAATCAAATTCAGCAGCCTGACCAATAACAATTGGCCCTGAACCAATCACCAAAATTTTATGAATATCTGTTCGTCTAGGCATGTTGTTTTTGTCCTTTCTTGTTAGCAACGACCATTGCGAGAAAATCATCAAATAAGTATTCAGCGTCATGGGGACCAGGTGCTGCATCCGGATGGAATTGCACTGAAAAGGCCGGTAAATGCTTCAAGCGCAGTCCTTCAACCGTATGATCATTAATTTCCTCATGCGTTATCTCTAAATCTGTCCCAATAATTGATTCTGCCGATACAGCATAACCATGATTTTGTGACGTAAAATCAATTTGATCTTTCACGAGGTTTCGAACAGCATGATTAAAGCCACGATGGCCAAACTTCAATTTATACGTTTCAGCGCCATTTGCGAGGGCAAATAATTGATGACCTAAGCAAATACCCATTAAAGGCAATTGCATTTCTAATTCACGAATAACAGGCAAAATATGAGCCACCGATTCTGGATTGCCAGGACCATTTGATAACAAAACACCATCTGGTGCCATGTCTAAAATCGTTTGTGCGTCAACATCTGCTGGGAACACCATGACATTGACACCGCGTTTCGCAAGTGAACGTAGGATTGAATTTTTTAAGCCAAAATCAATTAAGGCAATTGATAACCCTTCTGTTGGATTAACATAGGTTGTCTTCGTTGTCATTCTTGCAACTTCGTTCGTCACTGGTTGAATATCCTGTAACTGGGCGACTGTCTCTGTCGTTATTTCATCAACAATTGCTGCTTTCATCACCCCATGTTCACGAATTTCCTTAGTTAACGCACGCGTATCGATATTCGTAATTCCTGGTAAATCCATTTTTTCTGCCCATTCAGCAATTGACATTTGTTGACGCCAGTTTGATGGTCGCCGAGCAATTTCATGGGCAACAATCGCTGTTGCGGTTGGCTTTAGTGATTCATAATCATCACGATTGATGCCATAGTTACCAATCAATGGGTATGTAAACATTAAAATTTGACCAAAATAAGAAATATCGGTCAATGATTCTTGATAACCAGTCATCCCCGTATTAAAAACAATTTCACCTGTCACAGCCTTGTCTGAACCAAAACTTTCACCGGTATAAACTGAGCCATTTTCTAAAACAAGATAGCGTTGCATAACTTCCTCCTATGCTTCATAAACAATCGTACCGTCAACCACAGTCAACATCGTTTGCCCATAAACAGTTGCGCCAATAAACGGTGTGTTCACGCCCTTTGAAGCAAATTCATCAGCAGTAATTGTGTGGGCGGTTGTTAAGTCGAACAATGCCAAATCTGCTGGTGCACCGACCACAAGTTGTTGGGGATTAGGTAAATGAAAGGCTTGACTTGGTTGAATAATCATCCAATTCATTAACTGCTCAAGTGTTGCAATGCCCGATTTGACCAAATGCGTGTACATCAGTTGAAAACTTGTCTCAATACCAGTAATGCCAAACGCTGCACCAATGAATGAACGTTGTTTTTCGGCAATACTGTGGGGGGCATGATCTGTTGCAATCATATCAATCGTGCCGTCTAACAACCCAGCAATCAGTGCCATGCGATCATGAGGTGTTCGCAGAGGTGGATTCATCTTAAAATAAGCATCATCACCCGTAATATGGGTTTCGTCTAACAATAAATGATGTGGTGATACCTCAGCCGTCACATGAACCCCTTGTGATTTTGCAAAGCGAACAAGCTCAACAGACGTTTTCGTTGAAATATGAGCCACATGATAATGCACCCCTGTTGCCTGTGCCAAGACTAAATCGCGCGCTAGTTGCGCTGATTCTGCTAATGGGTCGATGCCCGGTAAGCCTAATTCAGCTGACCGTTGACCTAAATTCATTACACCCCCATTAACTAGTGATTCATCTTCTACGTGAGCAACTAATGGTCGGTGCACTTTTACGGCTGCTTTCATAGCGGCTAACATTGTTGCTGCTGTCTGCACCCCTTTACCATCATTGGTAAAAGCAACGGCACCCGCTTCAGTTAACGCTGTCATATCACTCACTTCAGCTGCTGTTAATCCTGCTGAAATAGCCGCATATTGATACAGATGTACCAGACTATTCGCATCATTATTTGCCTTAACTTGATTAAACGCTGCAGGTGTTGCTGGTACTGGATCTAAGTTAGGCATTGCCAAAACAGTTGTAAAACCCCCGCGGGCAGCAGCTCGTGTCCCTGTTGCAACTGTCTCCTTGTAAGCAAACCCTGGTTCACGAAAATGCACGTGCACATCAACGAGTCCTGGTGAGACAAAGGCGCCATTCGCATTAATGATTCGGTCAGCTGCTGCCACAATGTTATCGGCCATGTCGCTAATTTTGCCATCCACAATCAAAATATCCTGCATCACTAATTGATTATCATGAATTAAGTGCTGTGCATTTTTAATTAATAATCGCCCCATGTTATTTCTCCTCAATTAATGCTGTTAAGAGTGCCATTCGGGCATATACACCATTGGCCATTTGTGTAAAAATGCGTGATTTCTTTGCTTCAACCAACTCATCGGTAATTTCTACACCACGATTAACTGGTGCTGGATGCATCACAATCGCTGTCTTTTTTAACTTAGCATAGCGTGCATGCGTGAGCCCAAATTGTTGATGGTAATCCTTTGTTGAAAAATGTTGCGTATCGCCTGTCGTCAATCGTTCATGTTGTACGCGTAATAACATCAGAACATCTAACTGTTCCAGTTCCTGATCAACTGGCTGATAAGAACCAAATTGATTAAAGTCGGTTGGATACCATGTTTTAGGTCCCGCAAAACTAATTTTTGCGCCAAGGCGATGAAGGATTTCAGCATTTGAACGTGCTACTCGTGAATGAGACAAGTCGCCGACAATGCGTATCTTTAAATCTTTAAAATGACCAAATTGTTCATAGATTGTCATTAAATCTAGTAAACTTTGTGATGGATGCTGTCCACTACCATCCCCAGCATTCACTAACTGGGGCATTAGTTCTGATTGTTCGGCAATTAATGGTGCATACCAGTTATTTTGACTATGACGAAGGACCACAACTTGTACACCAATGGCACCAAGTGTTTTTAACGTGTCGCTTAGTGTCTCCCCTTTTTGAGTAGAACTAGTTTGTGGATTAACATAAATATTTTGCCAACCCATTTTTGCTTCAGCCATTTGAAAACTACTAGCCGTTCGTGTTGAGTTCTCAAAAAACAAATTAGCCACCATGCGCTTCTGTTGTGGCACTTGTTTTTGCCCTGTTTTATAAGCTAAGCTTGTCTTGATGAGTGACATAATGGTTGTTGTTGATAAATCATTTAGATTCACAAAATGTTGCATAACGATCTCCTAACCTGATGCTGACACAAAAAAGCCTTATGAATCCAGTGATTCATAAGGCTTGTTCTTTTAATGGTTATACAATTATCCTGTTTCTAATTGTTTACCAACTAACATGACCTTGGATAGCCTCACTGGACTACATTTAAAGGTTATTAATGATTAACATTAATATAGCATGTTCATCACACTTGGTAAACAGTTTACTTATTAAAATATTTTGGTTAAATCGTTTAACGTATTGCTATGACACGCAAAAAAATTTTTAATTTATTCATCGAGGACATCATGAATCGTTAACACACCCACGACTTCATCACCATCTTCAACAACTAAGTTTGAAATATTATGCGAAGCCATTTTCTTCCAGGCAGTACTATTACGCTTATTCACATTAATACTAATAAAGCCCTTGGTCATATAATCCGCAGCAGTCGATGACTTGACCTTTGTAATATTCAAAATTTTCTTACGAATATCACCATCAGTCACAATCCCAATAACGCGCTCATCAGCATCCTTTACCAACGTCATACCAATACCAAAATCACTGATCCGATAAATAACATCATTGATTGGGGTATCTGTTTGCACATATGGAATATTGGTATGCATAACAT
This sequence comes from Weissella sp. ESL1177, assembly GCF_058107185.1. Classification (NCBI taxonomy): domain Bacteria; kingdom Bacillati; phylum Bacillota; class Bacilli; order Lactobacillales; family Lactobacillaceae; genus Weissella; species Weissella sp. ESL1177. Next base: position 1,446,895 of record NZ_CM176591.1, read on the forward strand.
TTTTAACATTCTGCATTAACAATTTACCAATTGAACCACCTGGATGATACAATGCAAAGTCATCACGAGTAAACTTCTTTTCTTTTTCAATCGCAATCAATAACGCATCTCCAACGACTAATGTTGCTGTTGTCGAACTTGTGGGTGCTAATTTCGTTATGTCAGCTTCAACAGCAACATCAACAATTAGTGGGTACAGCGCTTGCTTTGCAAGTGTTGATTCAGCATCACCAGTTAACGCCACTGTTTGTAAATCTTTACCGTGAATTTGTTGCAGTGCAAAAAATGTTTGGAGAACTTCTTCTGTCTCACCACTATTTGACACAAAGAATACCAAGTCATCAGCAGCAACACGTCCTAAATCACCGTGGAAAGCATTTCCTGCATCGATAAAGAAACTGGGTGTCCCAATAGAAGAGAACGAAGCCGCAATTTTCTCAGCAATGATACCTGACTTACCGATTGCAATAAAAATCAATCGACCCGTGGTCTGAAGAATTTTTGTCACAACTTGATCAAAACTATCATCTAAGGCATCACGCACTTTTTCTAAAGCTGCTATTTCTGTATTAAACGTCTGTTTCGCATCTTTATAATAAGTTTTCATCCGCATACACCGCCTTATTCTCAAGTTGTTGTTGGAATAATTTGTTGGCTTCTTCTAAGATTGGTCGTGCCTTTGATAGATAAAGTTGACTATCTTGATCTGAGATTGCCTCGGGTGGATTTGGGTGCACTTCCGCAAAGATACCATCAATACCAATTGACAACGCAGCACGCATGAGTGGAAAGACGTAATCACGATTACCACCAGAATGATTACCATAGCCACTTGGAATTTGAACTGAGTGGGTTGCATCGTAAATGACTGGATAACCAGTTTCACGCATTTGGATTAAACTCGTCATATCAACTACTAATTGATGGTAACCAAACATCGTACCACGCTCAGTAACTAAAATATGCTCATTATCTTGTGAAGCAACCTTATTCACTGCACTCTGAATATCTTCGGGTGCCATAAACTGAGCTTTCTTAATATTTACTACGCGACCGGTCTTAGCAGCAGCTAACAATAAATCAGTCTGACGACTCAAGTAAGCTGGAATCTGTAGCACATCAGCAACCTCAGCAACTGGCGCACATTGATAAGATTCGTGGACATCTGTCACAATTGGGACGTGATACGTCTCTTTAATTTCACGTAGCACTTTAAGTCCATTTTTCATCCCTGCACCACGATCAGATGAAATCGCACTACGATTTGCCTTATCAAATGATGACTTAAAAACATAATTAATCCCTAGTTCATCCGTAATCTGCTTTAGTTCCTCGGCAACTGTTGCACATGTTTCATATGATTCAATGGCACACGGCCCTGCTAGTAAAGTTAAACGATCATCCTTAAAGCCGTATTCTTGAAAAACGTCACTAATTTTTGGCATCACATTTCCCCCGTTCTTAACTAGTAAATCAAAATAACGATTAGAAACTACTAATTTTTTAATATTATATGCTTTATGCTAACTTTTTTCAGCTTAAAGGTCTTGAATTGCATTTGATCAATACTTAAAAAAGTTGATAAACACCCAACATACCAGGTATTGACCAACTTTTATAAATGATTCTATTTACTGTTAAGCTTCAACCACATGACGGACATAAGGATCGTCAGAAAAGCCTTGTGACAAAATAATGTTGGCCCACTCTTTTGCTGAATGCAAACTATGGTCCTTAAAGTTACCACATTCTGTAGCGGTCGTAGCTGGCACATCATCCCAAGTTATTTCATCACGAATTTTACGTAATACACGGGTAAATGTTTCAGCAACTTGAGTTGGTGAGTAATCTACCCAGCTAATGATGTGAAAGCCCGTGCGGCAACCGAATGGTGAAATATCAATGATACCATCTAATTCATCACGTACTAGACTAGCAAACAAATGTTCTAACGTATGAATTCCTGCTGTTTCAATTGCTGTCTCATTAGGTTGTGTCAAACGTAAATCATAATTTACGATCTGTCCCCCATTTGGTCCTTGTTGTGTTTCAATCTTACGTACATATGGTGCATGTACCTTTGTGTGATCTAATGTAAAACTCTCAACTTCTGCCATGTTAAAATCCTCCTCGTTAGTACTTTCCTAAAATTTAACCAGCCGACATCAAACAAAAACGTCCCGCAATCATCACTGATTACAGGACGTTACCACGTGTTACCACCCGAGTTTAATAAGTTTCACTTATCCTCTAAACGCTTTAACGGACGTTCCCCGAATGGCACTTGTCATTTGCTCATGTCATGATGACTCCAAGACCATCTGGCAACAATCAATCTGTTAGTTTACACCAACCACTAACTCTCTAAAACATGATTTTGTTACACCCATCTCTTCTCAGTCGATATGGCTATGCTAAATCTTATTCACTAGCCTGTCAACCATAAAATTAGATTTCTTTGTTTTTATCATCAATAACTAATGACGGTGCCAACGTGTCCCTTGAGGCGTATCTTCTAAGATAATCCCTTGCTCAGCAAGCATATCACGAATCTCATCTGAGCGTGCAAAATTCTTATTTGCTCGTGCTTCATGACGTTCATTAATTAACGTTTCTACATCCGTTGCTAGCAACTCATCTTGTGCTAAACCATCAACACCAAAGATGCTCATCAAAGTTGCCAAAGTATCCAAAATCAGCTTAGCAGATGTTTGATATACAATTTCTTCCTGTGCATATTGATTTGCTAAATCGACTAACTCGTAAATGGCTGTTAAAGCATTCGGTGTATTAAAATCATCATCCATAGCCGTTTCAAACTGGTCAACACACGTCTTAACCTGATTAGCAATGGTTTGATCATCACCAACACCTGCTGTTGCCAAACGGAATTGTAAGTTTCGATATCCCGTACGAATACGGGCCAAATTTTGTGCTGCTTGTGACATATGATCATCTGAATATGCAATGGCACGTCGATATTGCGTAGACGTCATAAAAAAGCGTAATACCATAGGATCATCAATTTGTTGTAATAAATCATGCACCGTCACAAAATTACCTAATGACTTAGACATTTTTTCATTCTCATCTCCAACAGTCACAAAACCATTATGTAACCATTCGTTCACAAATTTTTCACCCGTATGCACTTCACTTTGCGCAATTTCATTTGTATGATGTGGAAATGCTAAATCAATCCCACCACCATGAATATCAAAATGATTACCTAAGTATTTCGTTGACATCACCGAGCACTCGATATGCCATCCTGGGCGACCCTTGCCCCATGGTGACTCCCATGAAATGGCCCCGTCACCATTTTCACTTTTCCATACTGCAAAATCCATAGGATCTTCTTTACGAGCCAATTCGGTATCATCCAAACGGCCAGCTGCATTAGACGTCATTTCATCTAAGTCTTGATGCGCTAACGCACCATAGTTTTTAAACTTTTTTGCACGATAATAAACATCACCTGCTGATTCATAGGCATAACCCTTCGCAATCAAGTCAGCGACAAAATCAATAATTTCTGGAATATGCTCAGTTGCACGTGGCCGCACTGTTGCTGGTTTAATATTTAATGCTGCTGTATCTTCATTAAAAGCGGCAATGTATTTATCTGCTAATTCAGAGACAGTGATGCCCTGTTCATCAGCTGCTTTAATCATCTTATCGTCAACATCTGTAAAATTTGACACATAATTGACTTTATAACCACGATACTCAAAATATCGACGAATCGTATCAAAAGCAATCGCTGAACGCGCATTCCCGATGTGTATATAATTGTATACAGTGGGACCACAGACATACATGTTGATTGTATCTTCATGTATTGGCTGGAATGGTTCCTTAGCCAGTGTCATCGTATTAAACATTTTAATCATATGCGTGTCCCTTTCTTTTTAAAACAATGAGTTATCTTTTACATTTTAACATAAAATAGCAGTCAACTAATTTGGACACAGTGATGATTAACCGCTACAATGAAAACGGATACATCAAACATTTAATTAGGAGGATTCTCACACATGTATCAAGCAAAGAAAACGCGCTATGACCACATGATTTACAACCGAGTTGGCAAAAGTGGTTTAAAATTATCAGCGCTAGGTTTGGGCCTTTGGCATAATTTTGGCAGTGTTGATCCTTTTGAAAATCAACAAGCAATCATTCATCAGGCATTCGATTTAGGGATAACTTATTATGATCTCGCTAATAATTATGGTCCTATTCCAGGTAGTGCTGAAAAGAATTTTGGCCAGATCATACATGGTGACATGCATGCGTACCGTGATGAAATGGTCATTGCCAGTAAAGCTGGTTATGACATGTGGCCAGGTCCTTATGGTAATTGGGGATCTAAGAAAAGCATCATTGCAAGCGCTGATCAAAGTTTACATCGTTTAAAATTAGACTATGTTGATATTTTCTATTCGCACCGACCAGATCCAAAAACACCCGTTGAAGAAACAGCGTTAGCCCTTGATCAATTAGTTAAATCCGGTAAAGCTCTCTATATTGGTATTTCCAATTATTCTGGTAATCAAACACAAGCCATTCTAGATATCTTCAATGACTTACAAACACCCTTTATCGTCCATCAACCACGCTATAACATGTTCAATCGTGGTATTGAAACAGATCTTCTCCCTGTTTTACGGCAAGCAGGTAAAGCTGCGGCTGTTTTCAGCCCACTATCACAAGGATTATTAACAGACAAGTACTTGCATGGTATTCCTGAAAATTCACGAGCTGCCAAAACAAGCAGTCCTTTCTTACATTCACAACAAGTTGCTGCAACGATTCAAACCGTACAACGACTAAATGACGTGGCAAAAGCGCGCCAGCAAACGCTATCTGAAATGGCCTTAGCTTGGGATTTACGTGAACCAGAAATTGCAAGTGTCATTGTTGGCGCTAGTCGGCCAGAACAATTGGTTGATAATGTTAAAGCCCTTGATAACTTGACTTTTAGCGAGGCAGAATTAAAGCAAATTGACCAAATTTTACAGACACAACCCACTATTGATTGGGCAGCAAAATAATTTCCAATAAAAATGACAGTCCGACAATATGTCATGGTACGAGGTATCCACCTCATTGACATAATTATCAGACTGTCATTTTTTTAATTAGCGCCACCATTCATCAAAAACAGTGACCGGTTGACGACGTTTGTGTTCCGTTGATGTAAATAGACGCTCAATTTGTTGAGCATCTGCTTCAGAAACTGTTTTACCTTCCAAATAGTCATCAATCGCTTCATAGGTTACACCTAATGCGAGTTCATCTGGCAATGCTGGGCGATCTTCTTCTAAATCAGCCGTTGGTACTTTCTCATAAAGACGCGTTGGTGCACCAAGATAAGCTAATAGTTGCTTACCCTGACGCTTGTTCAGACGGTACAACGGTGTCACATCAGCCGCACCATCCCCAAACTTCGTATAAAAACCAGCCAATGCTTCAGCAGCATGATCAGTCCCAATGACCACACCCTTATAGGCAGCTGCCACACCATATTGCGCAATCATCCGTTCACGAGCTTTGATATTACCCTTATTAAAATCAGTGACGTGAACACCAGCTGCTTCTAATTGGTGTACAACACCTAGCACTGATTCCTGAATGTTGACTGTCACTGTTTTATCAGCTTCCTGCCACTTAATGGCTGCTAGCGCATCTGACTCATCAGACTGTTCATTGTATGGTAAGCGCATCGCAATAAATTGATACTCACCATCACCCGTTTCCTCACGTAACTGCTCTACAGCAAATTGCGCTAATTTACCAGCAAGTGCTGAATCTTGACCACCGGAAATACCTAGCACAAGGGACTTTAGCCCTGTTGCTTTAAGATAATCCTTTAATAAAGTGACCGATCGTTTGATCTCAGATGCTGGATTAATTGTTGGTTGAACACCAAGCGTTTTAATAATTTTTTCTTGCAATGGTCGCATAAAAAAACCTCCTTATGAAACGTAAAACTTTATTCTGTTGGATTGATTTGATCAACGTAATCACGTGTTTCCTTAATCAGATTCATTTTATGATCCCACGCTGCTTGTGATAAATCAACTGGATATTCTTGTGGATTCATATCTCGTCGATATTCTGAATATAATGAATCAATGTGCCGTTTTGCAAATGCACGCACATCATCTAAGGCTGGCAATTGATAAACTAACTCACCGTCAACAAAGATATCTTGCAAAATTGGTCGCGCAGTATAGTCAACAACCGTTTTATTCAAATATGGATAACTTGGATGGAACATATATAAACCTTCTGGTAAGTTTTGTGGATTTTCTTCCCACAAAGCCACATAATCACCTTGTGATTTACCATCAGAATTACGTGTAATACGCCAAACTTGCTTTTGACCAGGTGTTGAAATTTTTTCAGCACTACCTGAAATTTTAATGGTATCGGTCATCTCACCATTTTCATCTTCAATTGACACGACTTTATAAACACCACCTAGAGCAGCTTGATCGTAGGCTGTAATTAATTTTGTACCAATACCCCAAGTATCGATCTTTGCATCTTGAAATTTCAAACTCTTAATGGTTGATTCATCCAAATCGTTAGAAGCCACAATTGATGCATTTGGAAAACCAGCTTCATCAAGCATCTTGCGAACACCCTTTGAGACATATGCTAAATCACCTGAATCAATGCGCACACCAATAAAGTTAATTTTGTCACCCATTTCTTTGGCAACTCGAATTGCCGCTGGCACACCTGATCTTAGGGTATCATAAGTATCGACCAAGAAGACAACATCGTGATGCGTTTCAGCATATGCTTTAAAGGCTTCATAATCGTTACGATAAACTTGTACCAAACTGTGTGCATGGGTGCCTGAAATTGGAATTCCAAATAACTTACCTGCACGCACATTTGATGTCGCATTAAAACCACCAATATAGGCGGCACGAGTTCCCCAAATCGCAGCATCCATTTCTTGCGCACGACGTGAACCAAATTCCATCAATGTTTGATCACCAACCACGGAACGAATACGTGATGCCTTAGTTGCAATTAATGTTTGATAGTTAACAATATTTAATAATGGCGTTTCAATTAACTGGGCATCAAAAACAGTCGCTTCAACTTGCACAATTGGTTCGTTATTGAAAACAACATCTCCTTCATGCGGTGTCCGCACTGTCCCTTTAAAACGCCAATTTTTCAAATAATTTAGAAATTCGTCGTTAAATTCTCCTGTTGCATGTAAATAGTCAAGATCACTGTCAGAAAAATGTAAGTCATTCAAAAAATCAACTAACCGTTCTAGACCTGCAAAAACTGCATAACCATTTTCGAAAGGCATCTTACGAAAATACATTTCGTAAACTGCTTTACGCTCATGGATACCCTTCATAAAATAGGTTTGCATCATTGATAATTGGTATGCATCAGTGTGTAGTGCCAAGCTATCATCTGGATATGCTAAAGCCATAACAAATTACTCCTCATCTCTTTATTAATTAATATTTTACCACAAATTAAAGGGTGTAAAGTCAGCTCTATATTTCTAACAGGTGGTATACTGATTAAATATTTAATAGAATACCTCATGAAAGGATACAATCCCATGCTTAATCGGTCATATCCGATGAAAGAATCACGTCGCGCAGGTATGTTACTTGCTGCGACTGCCGGTTTTATTGATTCATATACTTTTTCTGCCCATGACATGCGTTTTGCTAGTTTTCAAAGTGGTAATATTTTACAAGTCGGCTTAAATATTGCTGGTGGTAAATGGGCGCATGCGTTTATTTATTTTTGGCCTGTCTTTGCTTTTTTACTGGGTGCTGCAAGTAATCAAATTTTAAAAGCTTTCGCAAATCAACGTCGATACTCGCATACGCTAATTGCCTTACTCGTTGAATGCTTGGGCCTATTTTTAATTGCTATTTTAGAGTACGATTCATTTTCAGCAAATATTATTTTACCTTTATTAGCTTTCTTTATGGCCATTCAAGCAGATACCTTTAATAAAATTCATGGTATGCCTTATATGACAATTTTGAGTACTGGTAATTTACGGACACTTGGTAGTGGTTTAACTAATGGTTGGTTATATCATGACTCAACAGCGCTACAACGTGCTGGTCGGGTCGCACCAGTTATTTTAGCATTCTTCTTTTCAGCAATCATTGCTTATTTTGCAATCCACTTATTTAACCAAGCTGCCCTATTTATAGCACCATTATTTGTACTTGTTGTTATTATTTTAATTATTCATGAAGAAAACTTTAGAAAAAGTGTTGACAGCTCTAATAACATCATCTAAAATACGAATAAGTATTTCAGAAAAGATAAACAAGTTGATCAGGAAAGTAAATTGATTGTGTATCGTTTAGAGAGACAGTATTTGGTGGGAGCTGTTCGAAAACACGTTGATTGAAAATGGCCTGTGATTGGCGTTAATGAGTAGCAAGTCTATAAATTAGCGACGGAATGGTCTACGTTAATAGACACACGAATCGGCATAGCATCATATCGCTCACTGCCCGCTCGTTGCTAAGGTTTTAATTAGTAATGATTAAAATAAAGTAGAATGGTAACACGAGACTCGTTTCTATCAGATTATACACATAATCAAGATAGGGACGAGTTTTTTTATTCCTATTTTTTCTGACATACTTGCAACCACTTTGGTAATCATATTTTTATATAAAATGAGGAGAGTTAGTCTTATGCGTAAAGGGTTAAAGATTGGTGCCGTTTTGGCAATTAGTACATTTGCAGCAGGCACATTAGCACCAATAACAGCAAATGCCGCATCAAAAAAAACAGTGACTGTTGGTATTGTCGGTACAAGTGATAAGAAATTATGGGATCAAATTAACAAAACAACACAAAAAAAATATAATTTGACGGTTAAAACAAAGGTGTTCACTGACTACAACCAACCAAACAAAGCTGTTGCTGATGGTTCATTAGATTTGAACGCGTTCCAACACATCTACTTCTTAAATAATTGGAATAAGTCAAATGGTAACAAGTTGAAGCCTATTGGTAAGACATTCATTACCCCTATTCGTCTTTACTCAGAAAAGTACAAAGATGTCAAAGACTTTAAAAAGGGTGATACAATTGCCGTACCAAACGATGGTACTAATGAAGCACGTGCCTTAACATTACTACAATCAGCTGGATTGATCACCTTGAAGAAGAATGTCAGTCTCCCAACAATTAAAGATATTAAGTCAAATAAGTTGAATCTAAAGCTAAAGGAAGTTGCTGCTGATCAAGGACCATCTGCTCTAAAGTCAACTGACGGTGCGGTCATCAACACCAATTTTGCCCAGGAGGCAAAGTTAAAGTTGAATTCTGCCATCTATGTTGAGCCAATCAACAAGAAGACAAAGCAATGGATCAACATTATTGCCGCTCGTAAGAATGATGCAAACAAGAAAGAATATAAAGAAGTTGTTAAAACTTACCAAAGCAAGCAAACAAAAAAGTATCTAAAGGATACTTGGGGTAAGGCCGAAATTCCTGCTTGGGACATCAAGTTAAAGTAAGCCACGACCATTATTATGAGAGTGCCAGGTTACCACTGACCTCTCAATACATATCAAAAGTAGGAGAAGAATATGGCTGTTATTTCATTAAAAGATATTAACGTGACGTTTAAACAGAAAAAACGTGAAATTGTCGCTGTCCAAAATGAATCGCTTGATGTTGAAAAAGGGGACATTTATGGGATTGTCGGTTATTCCGGTGCTGGTAAGTCAACACTCGTACGGACAATTAACTTATTGCAACGTCCAACAAGTGGTTCAGTAACTGTCAACGGAACAGATATGTTATCACTATCACCTAAAGCATTACGTGACCAACGTAAAAAGATCGGTATGATTTTTCAACATTTTAACTTGATGAATGAGCTGACAATCTATGGGAATGTTGCGCAACCATTAAAGCATTCTGATTTGTCAAAAAGTGACAAAAAAGAAAAAGTCAACAAATTATTGACGTTAGTTGGCTTAGATGACCGAGCAGAAAACTATCCTAGTCAATTATCAGGTGGTCAAAAACAACGTGTTGCCATTGCTCGTGCTTTAGCAAATGATCCTGAGATTTTGATTTCTGATGAAGCAACATCCGCTTTGGATCCTAGAACAACTAATCAAATCTTGGCTCTGCTAAAGAAGTTAAATCAAGAATTAGGACTAACGATCGTCCTCATTACGCACGAAATGCAAGCCATTAAAGAAGCTGCTAATAAAGTAGCAGTTATGGAAAATGGTACGATTATTGAACGCGGCTCATTACTAGAAATCTTTACTAACCCACAACAACAATTGACCAAAGACTTTATCAATACGGCAACGAACTTAGATGAAGCCATTATCAAAGTTAATGAACTATTGTCAGCACAACCGCTATCTGATGATGAAGAACTAATCAAAATCAGCTATGTTGGTGCGGATACTGCCCAACCATTACTCTCAACGATTTATGCCGATTATGGTGTCACAACAAATATTCTATATTCAAATATGGAAATACTAACACAAACGCCCGTTGGTATTGCAATTGCCATTTTTAAAGGAACAGAATCGCAACGTGCAACAGCAAAGGCTAGTTTCACAGATCATGGCGTTGCAATCACTGAACTACAAGGAGGTGCGAATTAATGATTGGATGGATTGAAGAACATTTACCAAATGTTTATGCACTTGGCTGGTCTGGTGACTATGGCTGGGGTATTGCAATTTGGCAGACCATCTACATGACAGTCGGTGCTGCTATCATTGGTGGTATTATCGGTCTTTTATTCGGTGTTGGTTTAGTCTTAACATCTGATGATGGCATTGCACCTAACCGGACTGTCTTTCAAATTTTAGATAAAGTTGTTTCTGTTGGTCGTGCGATTCCGTTTATTATCATGGTTGTTGCCTTCTCACCCCTAACACAATTGATTGTCGGTACAACGATTGGTACAACTGCTGCCCTTGTTCCCCTGTCACTAGGTGTCTTTCCTTTCTACGCCCGGCAAGTACAAGTTGCCTTACTTGGTGTTGAAAGTGGTAAGGTAGAGGCCGCACGATCATTTGGTGCAACGAATTGGGATATCATTACTGATGTTTATCTTCGTGAAGGGCGCGCTGAATTAATCCGTGTTTCAACAGTGACGTTGATTAGTTTAGTTGGTTTAACTGCTATGGCTGGTGCTATCGGTGCTGGCGGTCTTGGAACAACTGCCATCGTTACTGGTTACCAACGTTTCCAAAATGATGTGATGTGGTTAGCAACAATTATTATTTTGCTATTCATTGTTATCATTCAATTTGTTGGTGATCTTTTAGCAAAACATGCTCGTCATAATTAACATTATGCGACCAAAATAATATCATATGACAATAAAAAAATCGTCAGTCTCGTTAGATTGACGATCTTTTTATAGACAACAATTTCATTATTGACTGTAATTTTATATGATAGCTATTACTTTATTGGTTTTGTTTGTAACATTTCTTTTGCAATCGTTAAATTACCTAACGCATCAATTGCCGTATTAGGTACGACAACCGTATTTGTATCACCCTTCGCAACTTCACGAAAAGCATCAATATTTTGCGCAACAAGGTAATTATTATCAACCTTTTCCAATGCATCATTAGCAATTTGAATACGGTAGGCTTCTGCATCAGCTGCCAAACGCACAGCCTTTGCTTTTGCTTCGGCAGTCGTAACTAAAGCATCGTTTTGTGCCTTTGTTGTCAATTCAATTGAGCGAGCTTCTCCTTCAGCTTTTGCAATTGCAGCTTCACGTTCTCGTGTTGCATTAATCTGCTTATTCATAGATTCTTGAATTTCAGGCGTTGGCTGAATCGTATCTATATTAATACGGTCGACATTAACACCATATGCGTCAGTAATTGAACCTAACTCACGACTAAGTGCTGCATTAATACGTTCCGTCCCGTTCAAAACATCATTCAAATCCATGGTACCGATAATACCACGAAGATGTGCTCGCGATTGTTGCACCATCGACTTAACTGAATCTGCATTTTCAAAGGTAAATTTATATGGATTTGTCACATGATAGTTCATTGACAGAGAAATAATAACCTCCGCATTGTCTTGTGAAATAACACTTTGTTCACTTAAACTAAGTGGGACTTGTGCTAAGTCAACCTTATCAACATGTGTAATCACTGGCATAGTAAAATGGATACCTGGCGTAATCTGATTCTTGTATTTTCCTAAGACCGATACCATACCTACCATATTTTGTGGAATGATACGAATACTTGAAAATAAGACATACATAATAAAAATAAATATAATCAAAAAGATAATGCTAGATAATATCGTCATCCGTTAGCCCCTTCTCTAAATACACCGTGTTCCCTTGAATAGCAATTACCATTACCTCATCGCCCCAACTCAAATCTTGTTTTGATTTTACTTGGTAATAAATCCCATTTAAACGAATAAAATTATCTGAAAAATTTTTCTCTGATAATTTTATGGTCGTATGCAATAAACGATTATCAAAATTATATTGCATAGTAATTCTTGCCAATCGTATGTTCTTTATTAACAACCACATACTTACCTAATTGTTGTCGAATACGAACAGTATCCCCCATCTTTAAATCAACACCGCGATATTCAAAATAACGTCCATTAATCAAAATACGATCTAACGTAAAATTACTTGGTGTTAAATGAATTGTCATTCCTGTTGTATTCGTATTGCGTTTCTTTGCCATGCTATTACCCCCAAAATAAACTTTTATTTTAGTATATACCAGCAGTACTCACGCGTAAATTATTTAATGCGACCCTTGCTCATATTCTAACAACTTAGGTACTTTTTTAAAATTGACAGGCAATGATTACTAATATAGCAAAAAACCTCACACTTTATAGGCGCGATTCTCAAAGCGTGGTGCAACATCGTTAAACAAGTGTTGCAAAGCTGTTTCAGCTTGTGCTTTGTTATCATCAATTAACACATCTCGTCTTATATCTCATGCCTAACTTTTATCTGTTGATTGCATAATAAATTTCCCAATGTTTTGTCGACAATAACAAAATTACCAACTTGTTGTCGAATACGTACGGTATCCCCTAAATTTAAATCAATACCTCGATATTGAAAATAACGACCATTAATCAAAATACGATCTGACGTGGAGTTACTTGGTGCTAGATGTATTGTCATACCGGTCGTGTTCACTTGATGTTTTTGTTGCATTTTTCCCATTGAAACAACTTTTTTAGTATATACTAGCGTTATCAGTTCGTAAGTCATTATTTGTTTGTTTTGTTCATCTTTGCACAATTAATGTGATTCTGCAAAATTCATATTAACTTTTTACACACTTTGGCATTATAATGAACTCGAAAGCGTATATCATCTATTATTTTTGTTCATTTATCTTTACTAAGAAGGTGAGACTTATGCAGGTAGATTTTAATTTAGATGAAATTTTGAAAAGTAATGCTGATAAGGTTTTGAGCGTACTACTTTCAAGTGCCAATGGTCTAACCAATGAAGATGTTAAACAACGTCAAGAACAATACGGCCCGAATATTCTTGAAAAAGCACACCAAACACCACTCATCATTACATTCTTACAAAACTTCACCAGTATGATGGCCATATTACTTTGGATTGCTGGTGGTATTGCCTTTGTCGCTGGCTTGACCGAATTAGGCATTGCCATTTGGCTCGTTAATTTGATCAATGGTGTATTTAGCTTTTGGCAAGAGTTTCAAGCTGGTAAAGCTACTGCTGCACTAAATAAACTAATGACGACAGAAACTTTAGTCCTAAGAAATGGTCAACAAAAAACGGTGCCCACTGAACAACTCGTTCCTGGTGACATCGTCATTTTAAATGAAGGTGATCGTATCCCCGCTGATATCCGTTTGCTTGATGCCACTGGCATGCGTGTTGATCAATCGACCCTAACCGGTGAAGTAAACCCTGTTTCAAAAAACACAGCCACGGTACCGGATATTTCCAATCATCCCGCCATTCGCAATATGGTCTATATGGGTACCTCATTGATGCAAGGACATGGTCGTGGTGTTGTTGTAACAACTGGTATGAATACAGAATTTGGTAAAATTGCCCGATTAACACAAACCGTGCACGAGAAACTCAGCCCCCTACAAAAAGAATTAAACATTTTGACCAAACAACTTTCATTGTTAGCTGTTGGTATCGGTATCATCTTTTTCTGTTGTGCCGTCTTCTTCGTTCACTATCCGATTGTGGCTTCATTCATCTTTGCCTTAGGTATGATCGTTGCTTTCATTCCTGAAGGATTACTACCCACGGTGACACTGTCCTTAGCTGGTGCTGTTTCTAACATGGCTCGCGAGCACGCCTTGATTAAAAAATTAGCAAGTGTAGAAACCCTTGGGTCCGCTACCGTTATTTGTTCTGATAAAACTGGTACCCTCACGCAAAACGCCATGACTGTTGCTCACCTCTGGACAAGTATTGATTCATACCATGTGACTGGTGAAGGATACCAACCGAATGGTCACATCTACAGTGGTGGGACAGCTGTTAAAGGCAGTGATAACCCAATTCTAAATGAACTATTACTTGGTGGTTTACTAACAGATAATGCCATGATCAAAGAAAATTCTGATCACACCTTTCAAATTATTGGTGACCCCACCGAAGCTTGCTTAGAAGTCGTTGCCCAAAAAGGCGGATTACCTGTCAAAGACATTCGTCAAAACTACAAAAAAGTTGATGAATTACCTTTTGATTCTAATCGTAAAATGATGACCGTGAAAGTACAGTCTCAAACATCAGAGCCATTTAACATTTACAGTAAAGGCGCACCAAATAAAGTTTTAGATCTCTGTACAACCTACTTAACTAACGACATGGAAATTAAACCACTAACTGATGACGTACGTCAAAAAATTATGGCCGCTAACGACGGCTATGCCTCTCAAGCACTGCGTGTTTTAGCAGTTTCGGGTCGTCACCTTGATGAATCAACTGATTTTAAAACCGCAGAACAAGAGATGACGTTTATTGGTTTATCAGCCATGTTTGATCCGCCAAGAGATCAAGTGATTCAAGCTATTGCTGATTGTCATCGCGCACACATTAAAGTTATTATGATTACTGGTGATAATGGTATTACTGCTGAATCAATCGCCCGTAAAATTGGTATTGTTTCACATCATGCTAAAATACGCGTCATTACTGGTAGTGAATTAACAACCCTATCTGATGAAGAATTGAAACTTGCCTTAAAGGATGATGTGTTATTTGCCCGTATGGCTTCAGAACAAAAATATCGCATCATTGCTTGTTTACAAGAAATGGACCATGTCGTTGCTGTGACTGGGGATGGTGTTAATGACGCTCCTGCACTGAAACGCGCAGATATCGGCATTGCCATGGGTAGATCTGGTACCGATGTTGCCAAGGAAGCAGCTGACGTCATTCTAACTGACGATAATTTTGCATCCATCGTTGCCGCTATTAAAGCGGGACGTGGTGTCTACAGTAATATTCGAAAGTTCTTACTGTATATTTTAAGCTCAAATGTTCCCGAAGCATTTCCATCGATTTTGTTTCTACTAAGTGGTGGAAAGATTCCACTAGCGCTAACTGTCATGCAAATCTTATTAATTGACCTCGGAACAGACATGATTCCGGCCTTGGGACTAGGGCGCGAGCCAACAGAATCCTCTGTGATGTTGCAACATCCAAGAAAAAAGACCGAACATTTAATTACTAAAAATACCATTCTCAAAGCATTCGCCTGGTATGGCGCCCTCAGCTCAATTTTGTCAGCTGGTGCATTCTTCTTTAGTAATTATCTAAATGGTCATACTTTTAATAACTTAGTGGCTACTGGTTTTGACTATCGTCAGGCAACGACACTAACCTTGGGAACCATTATCTTCTGCCAAATGGCAGTTGTGCTAAATTGTCGTTATGACTTAAACTCACTATTCTATCCACACCACAATTTCTGGTCTAATGGTTTAGTTTATGCCGGTATTGTCTTCGAAGCACTGTTGTTTATTGCTGTATGTTACGTTCCACTCCTACAGTCTGTTTTTGGCACGACACCACTAATCGTACGAGATTGGCTTTACTTAATCGCATTGCCATTACCATTGATTCTGTTAAATGAACTGAGAAAATATTTACTACGAAGAAAACAAGTTGCTTAAATAAAAGGTTATTGGTCAAATTGTACTGATAGCAGAATTATTTAATTAAATAGCTTAAACATTAAGCAGCTGAATTTTTCATAAATTTAGTTGCTTTTTGTCTGTAGCTTTGCGAATAAAAACTATCTTTGAAGGCAATTAATATGCGCAAACGAAACATTTTAAAGTTTCGAAAACCATAGGCAGTCCGTTTAATGGCTTTAATTTTGTTATTAGCCCCTTCAACGGGACCGTTTGAGAACGGGTAAATAAAACTGTTTTTAATTTCTGGTAGGTGCTTACGCAAGGTCCGTTGGGCCTTTTTCATAGTTTCTGGCAAATGTTGGAAACGAGTTTCTTGCGTATTTGTTGTAACAGCTATTTGCAGTTGTTCAAAATCTTTATATCGTACGGCGTAAAGGATGTCTTGATAAAAATTATAAGCTGAACGTAGCTCTGGTGATAAGGTTAATAATCGATCGATGACCTCTTGATCGGTTAAATAAGCATAACGATAGTTTCGACGCTTTCGAAAATCAGTATAATTCAAAGTGGTTTCATCTTTCAAAAGCAGTTTCCAATATCGCTTTAACTGGCGATAAGCTCGTGAATCTGTACCATAGGATTTCATCGTTTGGATACGTGTTTGGTTTAATGCACGGTAAACTTGTGTGACAACATGAAATCTGTCGGCGATGATTTGAGCGTGTGGAAACAAGTCATGAATTATATTGCGATAAGGACTAAATAAATCAACGGTAATGGTTTTAACAGCAGCACGCGCTGCTGCTGAATATTGCTCAAAGTAATGGCGAAGACTATGATCGCCACGTTCACGCATGATATCTAATACGCGGTAGGTTGTACTGTCCATTAAAATCATGCTCATACCACTATTTTCCGCAAAGTTACCAGACTTAAAATCATCAAAAGCAATATGCTGAGGTAGATAATGAAAACTTGTTTTGTTGTAAGTAAAGAGTCCTTGCGCTTGACGCATCACAGTGTGTGATGAAATGTTATAGGCTTGGGCGATATGTTTTTGGCTAACATTTTCACTTAACTCCATGGCAGCTGCTTGTTTAACATTCGTCATGATATGATCACCTGATTTAATATCAGAAAATTCAGCTAGTGCTGTTCGATGACATTGTGGGCAGATGTATTTTTGTTTGCGAATCGCTAGCTGATTAAATATATTGGCAGCACGAGAGGCGATATGTTGGACGAATTTCATGCCATTCTTATTCATTAAACAAGCACAATGTGGACAATAATTATCATAAGATAATTTCAAATGCCAAATTTGTTGTCGAACGCCATTTTTTAAGACCGTGGTCATCACCTCCGAGGCTTGATCATCTAATTCAATACGTGTGTCTTTAATTCCGAGTAAAATCTTGATATACTTATCCATGTTAGAGGTCCTTTCAAAGGGATTTTGTGAGACAGACTAGTGGCTGCTGGTCTGTTTTTTTGTGTTTATAAATGAATTATACAAAAACAACAAAAAAAGCACTAATGACTAATCTGTCAGATTAGCTATCAGTACCAAATATTGTAGAACCAAATAAAAAAGTCACGCAACCTTTAATCCAAAATTTGAAGTGCCACAAAAAAGTTAGACATTTAAATAAATTTTAATTACCTAAGACCTGTTTCCGATATGCAACCGGAGACAGGCCTTTTGTTTTCAATGAAATACGCTTATGGTTAAACCAGTGAACATATTTATCGACAATAACGCGCAATTCTGCCATATCTTTAATAGGTTGTTGGTTAAGACTTTCCCGTTTTAACAGATTAAAAAAGCTTTCAATGGGCGCATTGTCCAAACAATTTCCTTTACGTGACATGCTGGGAATAAAGTGCATAGTCTTTAGCTTTGCTTGATAAGCTTTCTGTTGATAATGCCAGCCTTGATCAGAATGAATAATTGGCTTTGTACCAGTTGGTAAATGAACACACAATTGGTCAATTGTTTTCATAATTAATTGTTTATCTGGGTGCGCACTAATCTGTAACGCCAACACTTCCTTGGTTGCTTCATCTGTCATCGCTGAAATATAAGCCCAATGTTGGTTGGTCAACCGCACTTGGGTCACATCCGTATGAATGACGGTATAAGGCTGAGTGGCATTAAAAGTTTGTTTTAAAAAATTAGGGGCTTTCATACCAACGTTTCCCCTGTATGAACTATATGAACTAGTATGCCGATGATAGATATGATTTTTTATTCCCAGTTCATGCATCAATTTCAGTACAGTATTAGCGGAAATTTTAATTCCTTGCTTTAAAAGCTGGCAATAAATACGTCGATATCCGTAGGTTTCGTGACTACGTGACTAGATGTAAAAATATTTTGAATCATCCTTTTAATTCGTAAATACTTGTCAGCCTTTAATAATCGTTTTCTTTCATCATAATAAGTCGCACGTTTCAAATTAAAAAATGTTAGTAAATCATTAACTGTGCACCTATTCTTACGATCTCCCCGGACAAAATCAACTGCTAGTGTTTTGGCTTTGTTTGAGAGAGATCCGACCGGGGTGGCAATTTTTTTAATATATCTCGTTCCATTTCTGTTCGAAATAATTGTGCTTTTAAACGTAATATTTCTTCTTCATAAGCTTGTTTTTCACTTAGTGGCAGTGTTGACGGCTGTGTAGACTTGACTGGTTTCTTTTTCATTAAGCTAGACCTGCCTTTTTGACGAGGAATTAATGCAGCTAACCCGCCTAGTTTAAAAGCGCTATCCCAACTATAGACTTGTGAATCTGATATGTTAAAAACAGCGGCAACCTTACTAATTCCCATATCGTGAGTTTGATAGTATTCTACCACTTTTAACTTGAATTCTAAGTTATAACTACTTTTATGATGCTTAACTGCTAATGCGCTAATACCTTGTTTCTGTGCAGTAATTACCCATCTTCTAAGTATAGTCTCGTCCGGCATGTGTAGTTCTGCTGCAAGTGCATTTAATGAAAGATTTTCCTCAAAGTAACGCTGCACAGCATTAATTTTAAAATCAGTTGAATATTTAGTCATAAAAAATACCCCATAATCGTTAGATTTTTATGTCTAACAATTATGGGGCACTTCAATTTGGATGCCAACATTGCGTGACTTTTTTTATAACCATCCTTTATGCAACTTAAAAGAACTACCTCGCATCGTACCAGTTAATTCTTTAGTGATAGGTAGTCCTCTGCTAACCCAACTGTTGTCACATTTTTAAAATCAATCTCATAGCTCATACAATCGTCCTTTTTGCACTTTGATAGCTTATATGACGTATCGGAATTACCCTATATAAGCAAAAAAAAGCACAAAAAAACCTCACACGTTATAGGCGCGACACGAATGCCTTTCAACCTAGACTTGGCCATTGCCATCATCTTAGCAGTTTATACCTTATAACATGAGAGATCTCATTGTGTTTATTAATTAACCAATGAAATTAGTCAACCAATTCCAAGATAACCATTGGAGCAGCGTCTCCACGACGTTGAGTCGTCTTCAAAATGCGAGTGTAACCACCGGCACGACCCTCAAAGCGTGGTGCAACATCGTTGAATAGGTGTTGCAAAGCTGTTTCAACTTGTACTTTGTTATCATCAGTTGTTTTTACATCTGCAATGACGTTACGCAAGAAAGCAGCTGCCTTACGGCGTGATGATAAATCACCATGCTTACCCAATGTAATCATCTTATCAGCAGTACGACGAACTTCCTTTGCACGGGCTTCAGTTGTCGTAATACGACCGTTGATCAATAGATCAGTTGTCAAGTCACGCAACAAAGCCTTACGTTGTGCACTGTTACGTCCCAACTTACGGTATCCCATGAGTGTGTCCTCCTTTACTTGGTATTCTATCGTTTAATCTAATCTTCCTTGCGGAACCCTAAACCGAGCAACTTAAGCTTGTCTTGGATTTCGTCAAGTGATTTCCGACCGAGGTTACGAACAGACATCATTTGTGTCTCCGTACGCTCAGTTAACTCCTGCACAGAGTTAATCCCGGCCCTTTTGAGACAATTATAAGAACGAACAGACAGATCCAACTCTTCAATTGGTGTATCTGCATGTTTTGTTGTTGGCTCTTCTTCTTTGTCTGCCATCACTTGTGCAGTAATTGCGCGTTCAGACATATCAATAAAGGCATTCAAATGATCAGACATAATACGAGCAGCCAAAGAAA
This sequence comes from Weissella sp. ESL1177, assembly GCF_058107185.1. Taxonomy (NCBI): domain Bacteria; kingdom Bacillati; phylum Bacillota; class Bacilli; order Lactobacillales; family Lactobacillaceae; genus Weissella; species Weissella sp. ESL1177. The sequence goes on from NZ_CM176591.1 coordinate 1,467,285, forward strand.
CAGCTTCAGTAGCTGTCAATGAACCATCAGTCCAAACATCCAAAGTTAATTTATCAAAGTCATCACGTTGACCAACACGAGTGTTTTCAACTTGATAGTTTACGCGTTCGATTGGGGTAAAGATTGAATCAATTGCTAGAACGCCAATAGGCATTTCATCATGCAATTCCTTATTCTGGTCCCCTGAAACATAACCACGACCACGAACAGCCGTCAAAGTCATATGCAAGGTAGCCCCAGCCGCAACAGTTGCAATATGAAGATCTTTATTCAAGATTTCCACATCGCTATCACCAGCTATATCACCGGCCGTCACATCAGCGGGACCGGTTACGTTAACTTCGAGTGTTTTTTCATCATCACTGTCGATGCGCATTGAAACCTTTTTAAGGTTTAAAATGATTTGCGTAACATCTTCAACGACACCTTCGACCGTTGAAAATTCATGCAAAACGCCATCAATCTGTACTGAATTGATTGCCGCACCAGGCAATGAAGACAACAATACACGGCGTAGTGAGTTACCCAAAGTAGTTCCGTAACCACGTTCAAGCGGCTCAACCACAAACTTACCGTAATTGCTATCCTCTTCAACCAGCATAATCTTAGGATTTTCGAATTCAAGCATACTGTTTGTTACCCCTTTCAAAGCATGTTGTGCACTATTTGCAACCGGCAATTAGACACGACGACGCTTTGGTGGACGTGAACCGTTGTGAGGTACAGGAGTAACATCTTTAATAGATGAAACTTCCAAACCTGCAGCGGCTAACGAACGGATAGCAGCCTCACGACCTGAACCAGGTCCCTTAACAGTTACCTCAACAGTCTTCATGCCATTTTCCATTGCGCTCTTGGCAGCAGCCTCAGCAGCCATTTGAGCAGCAAATGGCGTTGACTTACGGCTACCCTTGAAACCAAGTGCACCAGCTGATGACCAAGCAACAGCATTTCCTTGAACGTCGGTGATCATTACGATCGTGTTGTTAAATGTTGCGTGGATATGTGCGACACCAGACTCAACATTCTTACGTACACGACGCTTACGATTAGTACGACCTGCCATAATCAAGTTATCTCCTTTCTACTTAATTTTTAATTACTTCTTCTTACCAGCAATTGAAACAGCTGGGCCCTTACGAGTACGAGCATTGTTCTTCGTGTGTTGTCCACGAACAGGCAAGCCCTTACGGTGACGGATACCACGGTATGAGTTAATTTCTTGCAAAGACTTAATATTCATTGAAACTTCACGACGCAAGTCACCTTCTACCTTAACACCATCAACGACGGCACGGATAGCATCTTCTTGGTCTGGAGTTAGGTCACGAACACGGACATCTTCAGAAACTTTTGCTTCTGCCAAAATCTTTTGAGCAGTAGAATTACCGATTCCATATACATATGTTAATGCGATCACGATACGCTTATCGCGAGGCAAATCAACACCAGCAATACGAGCCATTACGATTACCTCCTTTTTCTATATAATAAATTAATTTTTACGCCAAGTAAGCATTACTTACCTTGACGTTGCTTGTGCTTTGGGTTTGCAGAGCAAATCACCATTACACGACCATTACGCTTGACAACTTTACAGCTGTCGCACATACGCTTAACTGATGGACGAACCTTCATGATATTTACCTCCTTGAATTTTTTGTATGATCTGCTTACTTAAACCTGTATGTAATACGGCCCTTCGTCAAATCATATGGCGACATCTCAACTGTTACACGATCCCCAGGTAAAATACGAATGAAATTCTTCCGAATCTTACCAGAAACGTGTGCTAAGATGTCTGCGCCGTTTTCCAGTTCAACGGTAAACATGGCATTAGGCAAAGTTTCCTTTACCACACCAGAAATTTCAATAACATCACTGGCCACGTTGCTGCCTCCTTAGTTGTGACATTGGAGAACGTAACAAGTTATTATAACACGATAGATTTGCCTTGAAAAGAGACAAATCTACGTCATAATTAGCCGTTCTTCAAACTATCAAGTAACTTCTTTACATCTGCGAACACGATATCTAACTCACGTGCACCATCAATTTTGTTTAAAATGCCTTTTTGGTCATAAAACTCAGCGATAGGCTCAGTAAGTTTTCCATTAACGTCTAAGCGATTTTTGATCACTTCAGGCGTATCATCAGCGCGTCCACGGGCCATCATACGATCAACCAAAACTTGTGTATCAGCAGTAAAGTAAAGAACAGCGTCCAATGAACGTCCTTCCTTACTTAACATATCTTCCAATGCTTTAGCTTGTTCTAAGTTACGAGGGAATCCATCTAAAATGAATCCTGGCTTCGTATCTTCTTCTGCTAACCGCTCAGCAACAATACCATTTGTCACCTCGTCTGGGACCAAATCACCAGCATCCATGAAAGACTTTGCCTTCATACCAAGTTCAGTTTCGTTGGCCATTGCCGCACGGAACATATCACCCGTACTGATGTGTGGCAAGTTGTACATCTCTACGATCTTTGCAGCCTGGGTTCCTTTACCAACACCTGGCAAACCCAACAACATGATGTTCAAACTCATTTTGCTACGACTCCTTCTCGAATAAATCCAACATACTGCCGCTTCATCATCAATCCTTCAAGTTGGCGAATCAGGTCAATTGCCACACCAATGACAATTAAGATCGATGTTCCTGACATTGCAAGGTTACTATCCAACCCAAGGATATGCGTTGCTAGGATTGGTGCTAAAGCGACAAATCCTAGGAACAATGCGCCGACCACTGACAAACGCATCAGCAGACCTGACATCCACTTTTCAGTTGATGGACCAGGCCAGACGCCTACGATATAACTACCTTGCTTCTGTAGATTCTCTTGCACTTTTTCAGGATTAACCTGAACAAATGCATAAAAGAATGTAAACAAGACAATTAATAGTGTGTACACAATACCACCTTGCATCGTTTGAATTGAAAGGTACTGCATAACAGTATTATACCAACCTGCATCAGCAAACTTTGTTGCAAACGCCTGCAAAATAGTTTGTGGCGTCACAAGTAGTGATGAGGCGAAAATAACAGGAATCACACCAGCAATATTAATACGTAGTGGTAAGTAAGATGAATTTCCTGAACCTACAGAACGACGTGTATATTGCATTGGTACCTTTCGAATTGCTTGATTGAACCACGTAACAAACGCAATAACAATCACGAAAATCAACATGATACCAATAAAGAATGCCCACCCACGCGCTGGGTCGTCACCTTGTAAAATGTGTTCCTTGAATAATTTGTAAATACCTGCTGGCAAACGCGCAATTATACCAGCAAAAATCAACATTGAGACACCTTGCCCAAGACCACGTTCTGTAATCATTTCACCTAACCAGACTGATAACATTGTACCCGCCGTTAGAATAAAACCAATTAACAAATAAGTCTCTGTATTTGGTGTTTTAACCAAATTAACTTGACTCAGTTGATTAAATCCAGCTGTTATTCCAATTGATTGGACAAACGCTAGGACAATGGTCAACCACCGGGTTACTTGGTTCAACTTACGTCGACCAACTTCCCCTTGTTTCGACCATTCAACAAATCGTGGCACAATATCCATCTGTAGGAGCTGTACCACGATTTGAGCAGTAACGTATGGTGAAACTCCCATTGCAAATAATGAGTAATTTGTTAGTCCACCACCGCTAAACATATTCAAAATGCTGCCGAGCCCAGAATTTGCTACCTCAGTTAGCGCTGCCGTATTAATTCCCGGCACAGTAATGTAGGCACCCAATCGGTAAACAATTAAAATCCATAAAGTAAAAAACAATTTCTTACGAATATCTTTTTCTTTTAATGAATCGAGCACGGTTTTCAGCATTAGATCACCTCAGCTTTACCACCAGCAGCTTCGATTGCTGCGGTTGCTGCTGCTGAGAACTTGTTAGCCTTAACAGTCAAAGACTTCTCTAGTTGACCATTTGCCAAGATCTTAACACCATTTAGTTCGTTCTTTACGATACCAGACTCAACCAACAATGCTGGTGAAACTTCAGTACCATTATCAAAACGGTTCAACATATCAAGGTTGACAACAGCATACTCCTTACGGTTAATGTTCGTGAAACCACGCTTTGGCATACGACGGAACAATGGCATTTGTCCACCTTCGAAACCTAGACGTGTCTTACCACGAGCCTTTTGACCTTTTTGACCACGACCAGCAGTCTTACCATTACCTGATGACTCACCACGTCCAACACGGTTGCGGACGTTACGTGAACCTTCAGCTACTTGGAGTTCATTTAGCTTCATTAGGGTTTTACCTCCTTCAATGCAATCTAATTATTAAGCTCTTACTTAACTACTTCAACAGTAACCAAGTGAGCAATCTTGAACACTGCACCACGCGTTGCTGCGTTGTCAGGCAATACAACTGATGATTGCACCTTGTTTAAACCAAGGGCCTTCACAATTGCACGTTGCTTTGGCAAACGGTGGGCAGCACTCTTTACAAGAGTAATTTTAACTTGTTCAGCCATATTCTGCCTCCTTAATCTGCCAAGTGCTCTAATGAGACCTGACGCAATTCAGCAACTTCTTCAGCGTTCTTCAATGAGTTGATTGCATCGAAAGTTGCGCGTACAACGTTAATTGGGGTAGCTGAACCTAATGACTTTGCAGTCACGTCAGCAACACCAGCCAATTCCAAAACGGCACGAGCAGCACCACCAGCTGCTACTCCAGATCCTTCAACGGCGGGCTTCAATAAGATGCGACCACCAGCGTAGACACCCAATGTAGAGTGAGGAAGGGTTGTACCAACCGTAGGTACACTAATAATGTTGCGCTTTGCGTCTTCAGCAGCCTTACGGATTGCTTCAGGAACTTCTTGCGCTTTACCAGTACCAAAACCAACATGTCCGTCACGGTCACCAACAACTACCAAAGCAGCGAAACGCAAACGGCGTCCACCTTTAACAACCTTGGTAACACGGTTGATGGCTACAACGTTTTCTTCAAGCTCACCGAGCTTATTTGCATCGATAAATGCCATGTTTTCTTTCCTCCTTCCCTTAGAACTTCAAGCCAGCTTCACGAGCTGCTTCGGCCAAAGCTTGTACACGACCATGGTACAAGTAACCACCACGATCAAATACAACACCTTCAACGTTAGCTGCTTTCGCACGCTCTGCGATTAAAGCACCAACTTTAGCTGCCTGTTCAGTTTTTGGAGCAGCCTCAATTGACTTATCCAATGTTGAGGCACTAGCAAGCGTCACACCCGCTACGTCATCAATTAATTGCGCGTAGATGTTCTTGTTAGAACGGTAAACGTTCAAGCGTGGGCGCTCAGCAGTACCAGAAATCTTGCCACGAACGCGAGTGTGTCGATGTTGACGCACTTTGTTCTTGTCTGACTTCGTAATCATGTTCGTAACCTCTTTTTTTATTATTCGAAAGATATACTCATAAGTAAATCGCAACGTTGCTTACGATTTTAAGCACAAGGCTTAAGCTTACTTACCAGTCTTACCTTCCTTACGTGCAACGTATTCACCTTCGTAACGAATACCCTTACCCTTGTATGGTTCAGGTGCACGTACGGCACGGATCTCAGCAGCGAAATCACCAACAAATTGCTTGCTGATTCCAGCAACTGTAATTGTCGTTGCGTCAGGAACTTCAACAGTTAATCCTTCACGAGCTTCAAATTCTACTGGATGTGAGTAACCAACGTTCAAAACAAGCTTATCGCCTTGTTTTGAAGCACGGTATCCAACACCAACTAGCTTCAAGGTCTTCTTGAAACCATTTGAAACACCCTCGACCATGTTGTTAACAATAGAACGAGTAGTGCCGTGAAGTGCCTTCATACGACCATCATCAGATGGGCGAGTGAATGAAACCTCAGTTCCATCAACAGTCAAATTGATTTCGTGAGCAACTGTACGAGATAGCTCACCTTTAGGTCCTTTAACAGTAACAACGTCACCTTCGCGTGATACTTCAACGCCTGCTGGCAATGTTACGGCCTTATTACCAATACGACTCATTGGTTGACACCTCCTTATTTAAATTTTGTTTTTACCAGACGTAAGCCAATACCTCGCCACCAATCTTCTTGGCGCGAGCTTCTTTATCGGTGATAACACCTTCAGAAGTTGAGATGATTGCAATACCCAAACCGTTTAATACCTTAGGTACATCATCTGACTTAACATAAGTACGTAGACCTGGCTTTGAAATACGCTTCAAACCTGTGATTACGCGAGTTTTGTCAGCAGAATACTTAAGGAAAACACGGATGATACCTTGCTTATCATCTTCAATGTATTCAACGTCACGAACAAAGCCTTCATTCTTCAAGATCTCGGCGATGTCCTTCTTGATCTTTGATGCAGGAACTTCAACTGAGTCGTGGCGAACCATGTTCGCATTACGAATGCGTGTCAAAAAATCTGCAATTGGGTCAGTCATTGACATTGATATTTGCCTCCTATTATTAATTACTGTAAATCAGTGTTGATTACTTTGAGAAAGGCATACCCATTTGAGTAAGCAATTCACGAGCTTCTTCGTCAGTGTTGGCTGTCGTTACAAGAACGATATCCAAACCACGGACACGATTAACCTTATCATAATCAATTTCTGGGAAAATAAGTTGCTCACGTACTCCTAACGTGTAGTTTCCACGGCCATCAAAGGCCTTTGGTGAAACTCCACGGAAGTCACGAACACGTGGCAATGAAACGTTGATCAACTTGTCTAAGAAGTCGTACATACGTTCACCACGCAAAGTAACCTTTGTACCGATTGCCATACCCTCACGCAAACGGAAGCCAGCGATTGACTTCTTTGCACGAGTGATAACTGGCTTTTGACCAGCAATCAATTCCAATTCAGCAACAGCTTCATCCAAGTTCTTTGAGTTTGAAACAGCGTCACCAACACCCATGTTAAGCACGATCTTTTCGATCTTAGGTGCTTGCATGATTGATGAGTACTCAAACTTCTCGACCAATGAAGGTGTAACTTCATTGACGTACTTTTCCTTCAAGCGATTTGCCATGATAATGATTTCCTCCTTTCACCTAGAAAATTATGCCAAAGTCTTTCCAGACTTCTTAGCAAAACGTACCTTCTTACCATCTTCAACTTTGTAACCAATTTTTGTTGGTTCGTTAGTAGAAGGGTCAAGCAATTGTACGTTTGAAACGTGGATTGGAGCTTCAAGCTCAACAATTCCACCTTGTGGGTATTGGTTATTAGGCTTTTGGTGCTTCTTAACCATATTGACACCTTCAACAACGACACGGTCTTGTGATGAAATAGTCTTAACAACTACGCCTTCCTTACCCTTGTCCTTGCCGGCGATAACCTTAACCTTGTCACCAGTCTTCACAAACATGCGAGGCTTCCTCCTTGATTTAATGATGGTAATTACAATACTTCAGGTGCCAATGACACAATACGCATGTAATCATTGTCACGCAATTCACGCGCAACAGGTCCGAAGATACGTGTACCTACAGGACTCTTGTCATCTTTAACGATAACAGCAGCGTTTTCATCGAAACTGATGTATGAACCATCAGCGCGGTGAGTACTAGCAGCAGTACGAACGATAACGGCTTTAACAACGTCACCCTTCTTAACATTTCCACCAGGAATAGCTTGCTTAACAGTTGCAACGATCATGTCACCGATTCCGGCGAACTTACGACCAGATCCACCCAATACCTTGATAGTCAAGATCTCACGTGCCCCTGAGTTATCAGCAACCTTTAAACGACTTTCTTGTTGAATCACGATTTTGTCCTCCTTCCGTTATTGGTAAGATTCGAGATTAAACGATTAGATAATAACGGCCTTCTCGACGATTTCTACCAAACGGAAGCGCTTTGTAGCTGACGTTGGACGTGTCTCCATGATACGTACCAAATCACCTGCTTTAGCTTCGTTGTTCTCATCGTGAGCCTTAAACTTCTTCGTGTACTTAACACGCTTACCATAAACTGGGTGGTTCTTGTAAGTGTTAATGGCAACAGTAATTGTCTTATCCATCTTATCTGAAACCACGCGGCCTTGGTAAACCTTACGTGTGTTACGAGCTTCAGTCATAACGAACGGTCTCCTCTCTTAGTCTACTTGTTCAATTCTTGTTGACGAATGATCGTCTTAATACGGGCGATTTGCTTACGTACTTCTGACAATCGAGCCGTGTTCTCAAGTTGACCTGTAGCTAATTGGAAACGCAAGTTGAATAACTCTTCCTTGTAGCTCTTTTCCTTGGCAACCAGCTCAGCTTGGCTGAGACCCTTGATTTCGTTTTGTTGATCCTTGATCTTCATTATTCACCCTCCACTTGACGAGCCAAGATTTTCGTCTTGACTGGCAACTTGTTAGATGCGAGACGCAAGGCTTCACGGGCAACCTCTTCGGGAACACCGGCAACTTCAAATAATACCTTGCCGCGCTTAACAGGTGCTACCCAGCCTTCTGGGGTACCTTTTCCGTTACCCATACGAACACCAACACCCTTTGAAGTGTATGACAAGTGTGGAAAAATCTTGATCCATACTTTACCACCACGCTTCATGTAACGCGTCATAGCAATACGAGCAGCCTCGATTTGACGGTTTGTAATCCAGTGTGATTCAGTAGCTTGTAAACCGAAATCTCCAAAAGCTACTGTCTTACCACCTTTAGCCTCACCACGCATCTTACCGCGATGTGGTCGACGGTACTTTACACGCTTTGGAACTAGCATGTTACTCGCCTCCTTGCTTCTTTACTGACTTTTTCTCTGGCAAGATATCACCACGGTAAATCCAAGTCTTAACTCCGATTTGACCATAAGTAGTTGTTGCCTCATCCCATGAGTAGTCAATGTCTGCACGCAATGTGTGCAAAGGCACTGTACCCTCTGTATATTGCTCAATACGAGCCATATCTGCACCGTTCAAACGTCCAGAAACTTGTGTCTTGATACCCTTGGCACCAGCACGCATTGCACGTTGGATAGCACTACGCATTGCACGACGGAAAGCCACACGGCGAACCAAATCTGCTGCAATTTGTGAGCCTACCAAGTGGGCGTCCAAATCAGGCTTCTTAATCTCAATGATGTTGATGTGAACACGTTCACCTTTGGCAACGATCTTAGCAAGTTCGTTACGCAATGCATCAACTTCAGATCCACCTTTACCAATAACCATACCTGGCTTAGCAGTGTGGATTGAGATATTAACACGGTTAGCAGTACGTTCAATTTCAACACGTGAAATTGATGCTTCGGCCAACTTAGCTTCGATGTACTCACGCAACTTTAAATCTTCATGCAAAGTTGTTGCGAAGTCCTTCTTGTTAGCGTACCATTTTGCATCCCAGTCGCGGATGATGCCGACACGCATACCAGTTGGGTTAATTTTGTGACCCATGACTCAATCCTCCTTACTTTTCTTTTACCACAATTGTAATGTGGCTTGTACGCTTGTTGATTGGTGAAGCTGATCCCTTGGCACGTGGACGGAAACGCTTTAACGTTGGTCCTTCGTTTGCAAAGGCTTCAGTAACTACCAAATCTTCGCGATCTAATGAGAAGTTGTTCTCAGCGTTTGCTACTGCTGAGTTCAACACTTTATATACATCTTCTGAGCTGTGGTTAGGCATAAATTGCAAAATTGCAAATGCTTCTGCCACAGACTTACCACGAACTTGGTCAAGCACTAGGCGGACCTTACGTGGAGCGACACGAACGATTTTGGCCGTGGCGCGTGCTGACGTGATTTGTTCAGCCATTGTATTGTCCTCCTAATTACTTACGCTTAGTTGCTTTATCGTCTGCTGCGTGTCCGCGGAACGTACGCGTAGGAACGAACTCTCCGAGCTTGTGACCAACCATGTCTTCTTGTACTAAGACTGGCATATGCTTACGACCATCGTAAACTGCAAAAGTTAATCCAATGAAGCTAGGGAAAATCGTTGAGCGACGTGACCAAGTCTTGATGACAGTATGCTTGTCTGAAGCGTTAGCAGCTTCAACCTTCTTTAACAAAGAAGCATCAGCAAATGGCCCTTTTTTTAGGCTACGACCCATTTCGAGGTCCTCCTCTCGTTTTTTAAAAACTTATAATAGCTGGATACTATATTTTATTTGTTCTTACGACCACGAACGATAAACTTCGATGAACGAGCCTTAACGTTACGAGTCTTCTTACCAGCTGTCTTCTTACCCCATGGTGACAATGGTGATGGACGTCCGATAGGAGCCTTTCCTTCACCACCTCCATGAGGGTGATCGTTAGGATTCATAACAGAACCACGAACGTGTGGACGTTGACCCTTCCAACGACGACGACCAGCTTTACCCCAGTTAATCAATGAGTGTTGTTCGTTTCCAACAACACCAACTGTGGCACGATTTACGGCTAGGATCATACGTACTTCACCAGATTGTAGGCGAACTAGTACGTACTTTCCTTCCTTACCCAAAACTTGAGCTGAAGCTCCGGCTGAGCGAACTAATTGTCCACCATGACCTGGCTTCAATTCAATATTGTGGATTTGAGTTCCATCAGGAATATTTGCCAATGGTAGAGCATTACCTACTTTAATATCAGCATCTTTTCCAGATTGAACTGTCATACCAACTTCCAAGCCCTTAGGTGCCAAGATATATGCCTTAGTACCATCAGTGTATTGTAGCAAAGCGATGTTTGCAGTACGGTTAGGATCGTATTCGATCGCAACAACCTTAGCTGGTACATCATCCTTAGTACGCTTGAAGTCGATAATACGATATTGGCGCTTATGTCCACCACCACGGTGGCGTACAGTCATGTGACCGTATGAATTACGAGCACCAGTGTTTGACTTTGATTCCAACAAGCTCTTTTCAGGCGTCGTCTTAGTGATTTCAGAAAAATCTGAAGACGTCATGTTACGACGACCGTTAGAGGTTGGCTTGTACTTCTTGATAGCCACGCTAATTTCCTCCTAATTAGTTTTCGTTGAACAATTGAATGTCCTTTGAAGCGGCAGACAACTTAACAGTTGCCTTCTTACGCTTCTTAGTGTAACCAGCAAAGCGTCCTTGACGCTTCAACTTACCACGTACGTTTGCTGTGTTGATTTTTTCAACTTTAACGTCAAAAATTTCTTCAACAGCGCGCTTAATTTGTGGCTTAGTGGCGCGAACATCAACTTCAAACGTGTAACGCTTCTCATCTAAAACGTTCATCGTTTGTTCAGTGATGACCGGGCGCAAAATGATATCGCGTGCGTCCATTATGCCAAAACCTCCTCAACTTGTGCCAAAGCTGATTGTACAACAACCAACTTATCGTTGTTGATTACGTCAAGCACGTTAACACCCTTAGCAGTCATAACAGTCACGTTTTCTAAGTTACGTGCTGCTAATGCTGCATTAGCATTATCATCGTCCAAGACAACCAACGTCTTTTCATTTACGTTTAAGTTGTTCAAAACTGCCTTAAATTCTTTTGTCTTTGGTGCGTCAAATGACAATGCATCAACAACGACCAATGATGAATCCAAAACCTTTTGTGACAACACTGACTTCAATGCCAAACGGTAAGCCTTCTTAGGCATCTTGTAGGCATATGAACGTGGTGTAGGTCCGAAGACAATTCCACCACCACGCCATTGTGGTGAACGAATTGATCCTTGACGGGCACGACCCGTTCCCTTTTGACGCCAAGGCTTCTTTCCACCACCAGAAACCGCTGAACGGTTCTTTACGGCGTGAGTTCCTTGACGCATTGAAGCGCGTTGCATCAATACGGCATCCGTAATGACATTGTTGTTTGGCTCAACACCGAATACTGAATCATTTAATTCAATATCACCAGCATTTGAACCGTCTTGCTTAAACAAAGCAACCTTAGTCATGTTATTTTCCTCCCTTCGTCCTTATTACTTAGCTTTCTTTGAGTACTTTACAGTAACAAGTGACTTGTTGGCACCAGGAACATTACCCTTAACCAAGATCACGTTATTTTCTACATCAACGCGAACAACTTGCAAGTTTTGTACAGTACGCTTATTGTTACCCATGCGTCCAGGCAACTTCTTACCTTTGAATACACGGTTAATAATGGCACCCAATGAACCAGGACGACGGTGATAACGAGATCCGTGAGCCATAGGTCCACGAGATTGGCCATCCTTCTTGATGTTACCTTGGTAACCATGACCCTTTGTGATTCCAGTTACATCAACAGCTTCGCCAGCAGCGAAAATGTCAACCTTAACTTCATCCCCAACATTGAATTCTCCCTCAGCATCGCGGATTTCACGAATGTAGCGCTTAGGGGTCGTGTTTGCTTTGGCAACGTGACCTTGCTCAGGTTTGTTGCTCAAAACTTGGCGCTTATCTTGGTAACCCAATTGAATTGCGCTGTAACCGTCATTTTCCAATGTCTTAACTTGAAGAACAACGTTTGGCGTAGCTTCAATAACTGTTACAGGGATAAGTTCACCAGTCTCAGTAAATACCTGAGTCATGCCGACTTTGCGGCCTAAGATACCCTTAGTAGTCATGACTATCTCCTTTTCAAATAGTAAATCTAATTTTCGGTTAGTTAGATGCATAACCAGGCAAGTTTATTATCTATAATCTAAGCTATAAGAATTACAACTTAATTTCGATATCAACACCGCTTGGCAACTCCAACTTTGACAATGCATCGACTGTCTTAGCAGTTGGGTTCATGATGTCAATCAAACGCTTGTGTGTACGCAATTCGAATTGCTCACGTGCATCCTTGTGCTTGTGAGGTGAACTCAAAACTGTGTAAATCGTACGTTCTGTTGGCAATGGAATAGGACCTGAAATTTCAGCACCTGTACGCTTTGCGGTTTCAACAATCTTTTCAGCTGATGAATCCAAAATCTTATGCTCGTAAGCCTTTAAACGGATACGAATCTTCTTATTTGCCATGATATAAATTCTCCCTTCGTCCATATTGGAATATGAAACTAACTCCGTGGAAACTACCGACACGCCCCACAAGGCTCCATGGCAATGGGCCTCGTGGCAATGCTGCCGGGTGTGTCGCAACCTCCCACATCATTGCTCGTCAACGCACACTAACAGAGGGACACAGTTATGTTGTCCTTCTTTTAGCGTACTTGTTTATGATACAGCAGTCATACTTGATAAGCAAGCACTTTATCGCAATTCATTGAAATATTTTTTACTGCACTTTGCATCACAACGTTTATTATCATACACAATTTTCAAAATAATTGCCAATATAAACACTTGTATTTGTTAATTATTTTTTATAGATGAAAAATTGCCTGTCGATTACCTTTTTTTAATATATAATAGAAATTAGTTTAAAAGATGTTATGTCAATTTATGTTTTACAATATAGTAGATTTAAGGAATTCCAAATTAATGAAACAATCACTTATGCAAATTCACCCTATGTGGGATAATTATCCAATAATTAAAAAGGAACTCCAAGATGTGTTGTTAATTATTCAAAATTCGCTGCATGCAAATGATGCGGAAGTTGAACAAGCATTATTGGATATGTTCAGAGGCGGCGGCAAAATGTTACGTCCAGCCTTCGCAGTTATTATCGGTCAATTCTATCCAGGTAATACGTCAAATTTGAACCATATTGCAGCAGCTGTTGAGATGCTTCACACAGCAACGTTGGTTCATGATGATATTATTGATGATTCTCCTGAACGACGCCATGCGCCAAGTATCCAAGCACGCTTTGGTAAAGACATTGCTGCCTACGCTGGTGACTACCTTTTTGCTGCCACGTTTAGAACATTGGCTTATCATACTGATGATATGTCGATCGTTCGCCAAGCAACAAAATTATTAGATGATATTTTAACTGGTGAGTTAACACAACGAACGAATCACTATGATCGACACACGACCCTTGCTGACTATAAAGAACAAATTGCTGGCAAGACAGCAGCCTTGTTTGTTTTATCAGCACAACTTGGTGCAACTAATGGTGATGCCCCTGAAGAATTTGTTGATCTTGTCACTGAATTTGCTTTTAACGTTGGGATGGCGTTCCAAATATTGGATGATATTTTAGATTATCAAGCAACCAACCAAGACCTCGGTAAGCCAACCTTACAAGATGTTCGCGAAGGCGTTTATTCAGCACCACTCATCATTGCGATGCAAGATAATGATGATATCCAAGCACTCTTAGCTAAGCAAGAACTCATCACTAACGAAGAGGCCTTACAACTACGTGATTTAGTTGTGGCAACTGGTGCTGTGGACGAGGCTGCAAATCTTGCGAGTGACTATACAACTGTCGCATTAGATTATTTAGACAAACTGCCCGATAGTGAAGCAAAGGATACATTAATTGCCATTAGTGAAGCACTATTAGAACGTGCAAATTAATTAACTATTTATATAGTAGAAAATCACAAAAAAGGACGCTCTTTTTATAAAGGGCGTCCTTTTCATTATTCATCTTCAGCATAATCAAATTCAAGTGCCGGGTCCGCATTTAATGTCCAATCACCACGTTTACCATGACGATACGCAATATCAACTGCTGCACCAATCATCGCCGCATTATCACCAGCCAACTTAATTGGTACAGGGATAAACATTATTTCTGGACGCTTTGCCATCATATTTGCTAATGCATCACGTAAACCATGATTTGCAGCAACACCACCAGCAACGATAAATGACTTCACTGGATAATAATCTAATGCACGCGCAGTTTTTGTGACTAATACTTCAACGACCGCTGCTTGAAACGAAGCCGCCAGATCATCATGATCAACTGATTCACCACGCTGATCCGCATTATGCAATAAATTAATGACAGCACTTTTCAATCCTGAAAAGGAAAAATCATAAGCATCATCGTTAATCAATGCTCTTGGTAACTGATAGTTTGGCTGACCACGATGTGCCATCTCATCCAATGTTTTACCAGCTGGATACTTTAAGCCCATTGTCCGACCAACTTTATCATAACTTTCGCCAGCTGCGTCATCACGCGTATCACCAATCACGACATACTCATACTCATGTGGCATGAGCACTAATTCTGTATGTCCACCAGAAACCATCAATGCCAATGCTGGATATTGAATCGGCTCTACAAAATTTGCAGCGCTGATATGACCCGCTAAATGTAAGACAGGCACTAGTGGCAATTGATGTGCCCACGCAATTGTTTTCGCAGCAGTCACACCGACCAATAATGCTCCAACCAAGCCTGGTCCCTGCGTCACACCAATCGCTGTTAAATCGTCATAAGTTAAGTTAGCATCAGTTAGTGCAGCGTCCGCTAAAATAGTAACCTGTTCAATATGATGACGACTAGCAACTTCTGGTACAATACCACCAAAACGTTGATGACTTTTTATCTGTGTCGCTGTCTCTAAACTAATGATTTCAACACCATTTTTAATTATGGCAACACTTGTTTCATCAGCACTTGATTCAAACGCCATGATATATCGTGTTTCTGTCATTTTTTACTCCTTTAACGTGACTGGTAATTGTTGCATCATTAAATCAGCATCTTCAACCGGCTGTTTATAATATGCCCGCCGTTGACGATAGATTTTAAACCCAAATCGCTGATAAAGATGTTTTGCAGCAAAATTACCAGTCCGAACTTCTAATAATACTGTTGTCTCATCAGGAAATTCATCAAACCAAGCTTGTAATAAGCGTCCCCCAAAATGGTGACCTTGTTGTGTTTTTACAATGGCCACATTACTGATATCCAATACATTATCTAGGTAAACGCCCCCTGCAAACCCAATTAATTGATTCTCAACAACTAAACCAATATAATGCGTGTATTCATTTGCTAAATCTTTTTCAAATGTTCGCAATTGCCAAGGTGAGCCAGCTTGGTAAGCATTATTTGCTACCTGATACAATTGCTCAGCTGTCATATCATCTTTAGATAAGAAGTTCATGATTGATTTGGTCTCCTAATATTTGTGCCATATCAAAAGCATCCTCACCATTTTCACCATAATAATGTACTTTACGACGAATAACTTGAAAGCCTAATCGTTCATATAATGCCTGCGCACGTTTATTTGAGACGCGTACTTCTAATGAAATACGATGAAAATTAATTTGTTGGGCAATGGTCATCATGTAGGTTACCAAAAATGTGCCAATACCACGTCCTTGCCAATGTGGTACAACCATGATGTTTGTAATATGTACTTCATGAATACCCGGTCGAAAAGCTGCCCCAACTAACGCAACCAAAGAACCAGTTTCTGGTTGGCGTACAACTATATAGAGACGGTCACGCGTCCGATGTAATTCTTCGGCAAACGCTTCTAATGGCCACAAAACATGACCATCATATGCCGCTTGCTCAAGTGCGACCATATCCTCTAAATCTTGTTTCTTGGCTGGCATTAAGTCAAATTCGAGCCCTTTGATAACGATTGTTTGATGGCGTTGTACCTCTTCTGGTAACGATTTTCCTAACCAATGTGCCCATTGACTAAACTTTTTCCACATAGGCATGTCCACCTCGATCTTCTGGATGCAGTTTTGCCCAATCTGCCTCCGCCTGCGATAGTCGATGGTAATTTGGCACAAATTGATGAATATCCGCCATATCAGTCAACGTTTGACCATCTTTTGCTAATCGTAAACAATTAGCTGCATGTGGTAAATTATCCTTTGCAAAAGTTGCTTGCGGTAACAATGTCCGTAATTGTTCTTCAAAACGTTGCCATTCCCCAACAAAAATAATTGGCTGCGTTGTTTTTGCCAACGCCGCATATAGGGACTCAATATTCATATGACTATCTGCTTGAAGCGTAACTAAGTGTTCATCCTGCCATTGGTATTGGGCCGCATAAATATTTTGATTACGAGCATCCATGATTGGCACAATTGTTACGTGATTTTCCTGTACATTGGTTGCTAATAACGCTAAGCTCGAAATACCTGTTAATGATAATCGTAGCGTAAAAGCGAGTGTCTTAGCAGTTGTTACGGCAATTCGCAAACCGGTATACGAACCGGGTCCTTGACTAACAATGACATTGTCTAAATCCTGTGGTGTCCAATGAGCTTGCTTCATTAATTCATCAATAAAAGGTAATAATTGTGTTGAATGGTTACGACGCACATTGGTTTCACGTTGGTCAATTAATTGATCATTTTCAAATAATGCCACACTTAAGGGTTGATTGCTTGTATCAAAAGCAATGGTCTTCATATCACCTGACTCCTCTATTTGTAGAATACTATTACTTATTTTACCGCAAATTCATCAGAACAACAGATTTAATCGTTTGAATCCAAACAAAAAGAACCCCTGCTCAGCAACTTGAATAAATTTTGGTTCTACAATATTTGGTACTGATAGCTAATCTGACAGATTAGTCATTAGTGCTTTTTTTGTTGTTTTTGTATAATTCATTTATAAACACAAAAAAACAGACCAGCAGCCACTAGTCTGTCTCACAAAATCCCTTTGAAAGGACCTCTAACATGGATAAGTATATCAAGATTTTACTCGGAATTAAAGACACACGTATTGAATTAGATGATCAAGCCTCGGAGGTGATGACCACGGTCTTAAAAAATGGCGTTCGACAACAAATTTGGCATTTGAAATTATCTTATGATAATTATTGTCCACATTGTGCTTGTTTAATGAATAAGAATGGCATGAAATTCGTCCAACATATCGCCTCTCGTGCTGCCAATATATTTAATCAGCTAGCGATTCGCAAACAAAAATACATCTGCCCACAATGTCATCGAACAGCACTAGCTGAATTTTCTGATATTAAATCAGGTGATCATATCATGACGAATGTTAAACAAGCAGCTGCCATGGAGTTAAGTGAAAATGTTAGCCAAAAACATATCGCCCAAGCCTATAACATTTCATCACACACTGTGATGCGTCAAGCGCAAGGACTCTTTACTTACAACAAAACAAGTTTTCATTATCTACCTCAGCATATTGCTTTTGATGATTTTAAGTCTGGTAACTTTGCGGAAAATAGTGGTATGAGCATGATTTTAATGGACAGTACAACCTACCGCGTATTAGATATCATGCGTGAACGTGGCGATCATAGTCTTCGCCATTACTTTGAGCAATATTCAGCAGCAGCGCGTGCTGCTGTTAAAACCATTACCGTTGATTTATTTAGTCCTTATCGCAATATAATTCATGACTTGTTTCCACACGCTCAAATCATCGCCGACAGATTTCATGTTGTCACACAAGTTTACCGTGCATTAAACCAAACACGTATCCAAACGATGAAATCCTATGGTACAGATTCACGAGCTTATCGCCAGTTAAAGCGATATTGGAAACTGCTTTTGAAAGATGAAACCACTTTGAATTATACTGATTTTCGAAAGCGTCGAAACTATCGTTATGCTTATTTAACCGATCAAGAGGTCATCGATCGATTATTAACCTTATCACCAGAGCTACGTTCAGCTTATAATTTTTATCAAGACATCCTTTACGCCGTACGATATAAAGATTTTGAACAACTGCAAATAGCTGTTACAACAAATACGCAAGAAACTCGTTTCCAACATTTGCCAGAAACTATGAAAAAGGCCCAACGGACCTTGCGTAAGCACCTACCAGAAATTAAAAACAGTTTTATTTACCCGTTCTCAAACGGTCCCGTTGAAGGGGCTAATAACAAAATTAAAGCCATTAAACGGACTGCCTATGGTTTTCGAAACTTTAAAATGTTTCGTTTGCGCATATTAATTGCCTTCAAAGATAGTTTTTATTCGCAAAGCTACAGACAAAAAGCAACTAAATTTATGAAAAATTCAGCTGCTTAATGTTTAAGCTATTTAATTAAATAATTCTGCTATCAGTACAATTTGACCAATAACCTAAATTTTCAAGTCAACATCACATGGATTCTTTGATTATATTTAACGATCGGCATAGCCGTTTGGATGCTTTTGAAGCCAGTTCCAAGCCGTACTAATAATTTCCTTAACATCATCGTACTTTGGTTCCCAACCAAGTACTTCACGTGCTTTAGCAGATGAAGCCACTAATGAATCAGGATCACCGGCGCGACGTGGACCAACTTCTGCAGGAATTGGTTGACCAGTTGCTTCACGAGCAGCTTCAACCATTTGCTTTACTGAAAAGCCATTGGCTGAACCTAAGTTAAATTGATTAGACTCATTACCTTTTGCCAAGTAATCCAGTGCTAATACATGGGCATCTGCCAAGTCCATCACATGCACATAGTCACGCACATTGAATCCGTCTGGCGTGTTATAGTCATCACCAAACATCATAATTTTTTCACGTTGACCCAATGCTGTTTGTAAAATAATTGGTACTAAATGCGTTTCAGTTGGGTGATCTTCACCAATTGAACCATCCGCCTTTGCACCAGCAACATTGAAATATCGTAATGCGACCCACTTCAAACCATAAGCTTGGTCAGCCCACTTCATAATATGTTCCATTTGGAGTTTTGACTCACCATAAGGATTAATTGGATTTTGTGGTGTCGTTTCCTTGATTGGATTTTCCTTTGCAACACCATATGTAGCTGCCGTTGATGAGAAAACAATTTGCTTGACGTCAAAGTCTAACATCACTTCAAGCAAATTGATCATACCGTAAACGTTATTATCAAAATACATTAATGGCTTTTCAACTGATTCTGGCACAATTGATGATGCGGCAAAATGCACCACTTGTTCAATATTTTCTTTTTCAAAAACTTCTGACAATGCTGCTTTATCACGAATATCAACTTCGTAGAATGGCACCCCTTCTGGCACTGCCGCACGATGTCCTGTTAACAAATTATCAACAACGACAACATCCCGATGATCTGCTAACAATGTTGCAACCATATGAGAACCAATATAGCCAGCTCCCCCAAGTACTAATACAGACATTTCAATTCTCCTTATCGTCTTAATTACTCTTAGTTTAGCTTAATTTTTTGCTAACGTCCACTCAATCACTGCTTCTGCTGAAAGCACATCACCAAACCAAATCCGATGCTTTGTCATATTATCAGCAAATTGTACTTCTGACTTTATTTTATTACCTGGCAAAACTTCGTGTTCATATTTAATATTCATTGCAGTTGGTTCATGCGTTTTTAAAAATGACCCTGGTAACACATCAGTCATCCAATCAGCATATTTCGAATTATTAACATGTTGGTTAGAATCAATATCTAGATAACGTACAACGTATTCTTGCTCATAATCTGGTGCTTTTGTGTCATCAAAAGCAATAACTTCTGTTGAACGTGGAATTTTGCGCACATGTTCAGGTTGATATGCCTCAGACATATCCTTAGGAATACGTGCTAATTTTCGTTTGTTCATATCAATCATTGAAAACAAGCTGTCCATCACGACTAAATCTTGGCCTACTTGATCAAGCAAACGATACTCACGCTTTGCAAAAAAAGGATTAAATTGTTTTGCTTTTGTGGTCAAAATGATTTTTTCACCATCTTTAGGACGACGCTTGATTTTAACTTCTTGTTGTAAAACGATCCAACCTAATCCTTTTTCGTGGGTATAGTCGGGACCGATGTTTAAATCAATTGATTGTTGCGTTGAACTTAAAATTGCCAAATTAAAAATCATTGGCAGGCTCAATTTACCAGTTACATCTGCTTCATAGTAAACCACATCATGTGGCATACGAAATTCTACAGCCATTAATTCTTTTCTCCTTGATATTCTAAATAAAGTGTTTGACGATCAAGTGATCGTTGCTTTGCAATTTGCTTAATTGCTGCTGTGGGTTTTAACCCCGTCGTTATTAACGCTTGGACTGCTTCAATGGGCGACAATGCGGCCAATGGGTCTTCATCGACTAATTCAGCAACTTGATCATTACCACTAACAAGCATGACGAATTCACCGCGAACTTCATGCGTCGTTGCCCAATTGGCTAATTCTGACACCGTACCACGTAAAAATTCTTCATAGCGTTTCGTTAATTCACGTGCTAAAACGATTTGGCGCTCAGGTCCAAAGGATTTTTCAACGGATTGTAACGTCTTTGCTAGTCGATGTGGTGCTTCATAAAAAATCATTGTTTCTTGATGCATTTTTAGTGTTTGCAATATTTGTTGCTGCTCTTTTGGTTTACGCGGTAAAAAACCATAAAACAAAAAAGGTTGGGGCGTTAGACCAGAAGCAATCAATGCGGTAATGCCTGCACTAGCACCTGGGATCGGTACGACTGGTATATCTGCTAAAATAGCTGCCTTAACAAGTTCATGACCTGGATCAGAAATTGATGGCATCCCTGCATCTGATACTTGAGCAATACTATCACCAGCTTGTAATCGTGCAATCAATTCTGGTATCCGAGTCTCTTTGTTATGTTCATGAAACGAAATTTGTTTCGTTGTGATATCAAATTGATTCAATAACTGTTGCGTATGACGTGTATCTTCCGCAGCAATCAGCGCTACCATTTGCATCACTTGGATTGATCGATGTGTCATATCACCTAAATTGCCAATTGGTGTTGGTACTAAGTACAAAGTACCCGTTGTTTGTGTCCCAAAACTTTTCTGTTGTTTCATGATAAACCTGCTAACTTAAATTGACTTTCTAATATCGTGGCTTCTAATGTCGTTTGGAAATTAATATTCTTTTGCAACCGTTGTGATGCCTTTAACACAATACGGACGACTGCCAAAATAACATCAGTCTGATAACGTTGGGCTGCTCCAGTCCAATCTTGTGAAAAATGATTGTGTGTCTGACCCGTTGCTTTAGTTAATAGAATGTCACGCCATGCTTGCGCAAACATCATTAATAGCACCTGATGCCTGGTTGGGTCATTCGCCAAGGGCATAAAGGTAGTGTGCACTAATGTAAATGCTTGATCAGAATTTTTTAAAATAGCCGTGACTAATTCTGCAATTGCTCGCGTTGCTTGAGTAAACCAATCATCAACTAACCAGTCCTGAGCTATTGTTGAACTATCGGTTAAAGCTTGTACTAATGATACTTGACTTTCTTGGTACCCCATTGCAAGAAGCTCATCTTTAAACTGTGTTTGCCCGGTTGCTGAAAATGCCACAACCTGTGTTCGGGAAATAATCGTTGGTAAGATTTGCGCACGATTTTCAGCAATTAAAATGGCTGTCTGACCAGCTGCAGGCTCTTCAATAAATTTTAGTAACCCATTCGCAGCACCAGTTGTCATTGTATCAGCACCAGCAATAATAAATATTTTTTGATGACCTTCAACCGCAGTCTTACTAAATTCATCTTTCAAAAAACGTACTTGATCAACTTTGATGCTTTTACCATCTGGCTGTACTTCAATAACATCTGGATGTTCATGCTTCGCAATACGTTGGCATTGATCACAATGACCATCTGGTTGACCATCAGCTGTTACATGTTGACACATCAAACGCATCGCTAGCCAGTCAGCAACCAATTCTTGGCCACGACCAGCTGGTCCAGTAAATAAAAAAGCGTGAGCAAGCTGATGGCTTGCTAACGCCTTTTGTAGTTGCGCAATCAACTGAGGCTGTAAAGCCATAACGCGCGCAATTAATTCTTTGGCGTTCATGAGCACCTCTTAAAAACGATGAAATTGTTCAACATCTTGAACAAAGACTGTTGCGCCACCAACTTGGACTTCCATTGGCGTTGCAGCTGTTGATTCCATTGAAACATCAAGACTAACTGCTGGTGTCATGAATTGCTTACGCGTATGTGACGTATCATGGATAAGGTCTAGCACCTCTTGCACACGATCATCTTCAATACCAATCATAAATGTTGTGTTACCTGAACGTAAGAATCCACCAGATGTTGCCAGTCGTGTTGCACGAATATTTGCTTTCACAAATTTACCACCTAGTTTATTCGCATCTTTATCTTGTACAATCGCAATAATCATTTTCATAATGTGGAATCCTCCTCGTTCTGTATACCAAGTACTGGTCGTAGTGCTGTCCATGTGTCTGTAATAACGTCTGCCAAATCTTGTTCAGCATTAATGATTAGAAAACGTTTTGGGTATTGTTTTGCTAATTGATGATACGCATCTGTCACTCGTTGATGAAATGACAATGTTTCAACATCTAAACGATTAATTTCGTTTTGACGATTTTCTTGAATCCGTTGTAACCCTACTTCTGGGCGAATGTCTAAGTATACCGTCGCAGTTGGCATCAGGCCATTAATCGCAAACTCATTAATTTTCGTGACAGCGTCAATACCAAGTTGACGACCCCCACCTTGATAGGCAATTGAACTATCAACATATCGATCACTGATAATGACTTTATCAGCAGCAAGTGCTGGTAAAATCGTATCAACCAGATGTTGTCGTCTTGATGCCGCATATAATAGGGCTTCCGTCCATGCATCCATAGTCGGTAAATTTGGATCCAATACCAAATCACGAATGGCTTCTGCAACGGAACTATCCTTACCACCTGGTTCTCTAGTCAATATCAATTTGTCTCCAAGTAACGGCGTCAATCGATTTATGATTGCTCGTAACACCGATGTTTTTCCCGCACCATCGGGTCCCTCGAATGTAATAAATCTCCCTGGCATGTATTCACCGCTTTCTAATCATTCTATGTTTCTCATTATACCAAAAAGAAGCCGATACAAAATAGTTTCGACCTCTTATTTAATAATTAACTAACAAAATCGTCTTTTTATATACATTTTACATTATTCTGGATGAACAAATGCTGTTGACCAATGGCCTTTCATACCACGTTGTCGGGCAGCTCGTAATAAAAAGAAATATTTTTGTTTCGCACGAGCTGTTTCAGCTTTTATCATTCTTGGTGCAATATCGCTTTCAAACATAGCATTTTCAGACAAACGTGCTTTTTCATAGTCATATTTTGCCCGTTCGATCGCTTTTGATAAACGTTCATCATAAGCTTGCTTGTTAAATGACGAACGCTTCCTGTGTAATTTGAACATTATAACTGCGTCCTTCCTTCAACTGCCTTAATTAAAGTAATTTGATCGGCATAGTCAATATCACTACCAACAGATAATCCTGTTGCTAAACGTGAGACTTTTAGTCCAGCTGGCTTCAATAAACGCGATAAATACATCGCCGTTGCTTCACCTTCAGCATTTGCATTCGTTGCAACGATTACTTCTTGAATAGTCTCATCTTTTTGAAGACGGTTAACAAGTGATTCAATATTGATATCATCTGGCCCTTTCCCTTCAAGCGGTGATAGAACCCCATGCAACACGTGATATAAGCCTCGATACTCACCAGTATTTTCAATAGCCATCAAATCTTTCACTTCAGCTACCACTAATACCTGACTTTGATCACGACTATCATCTGAACAAATCACGCATGGATCCGTTTCAGTCAAATTGCCACAGATCGAACAATACTGTAAATCACGCTTTGCGGAAATCAACGCTTGGGCAAAACTGGTCACTTCTTCTTCTGGCATATCAATCGTATAAAACGCTAATCGTGTTGCAGTCTTGATTCCAATACCTGGTAATTTTGTATAACTATCAATTAATTTTGCAATTGGTTCTGGATACTGCATACAACCGCCTTCTTTCTACTTCATTTTAAAACATACCTTTTGGTGCAAATTGGCCCAAACGTTTTTGTTGATCCTGTTCAATTTGCTTCATGGCATCATTAACTGCAACAATGACCATATCTGATAAGCTATCAACATCATCTGGATCAACGATATCAGCTTTAATTTGCAAATCTTTTAACTCACGATCACCATTAAAAGTTGCTAAAACCAAATCAGAAGGTGCATGACCAACATAATCAGTCTTTGCAATAGCAGCTTGCTCATCCTCCATCTGCTTTTGCATCTTCTTAGCTTGTTTCATCATTTGTTGCATATTTTGTCCACCGAACATTAATTTTTCCTCATTTCATTTATTTTAATCATCAATTTCTTCAACAATGTCTGCATCAAAAATTTTTCTTGCTTCTGCTACAGCATTATCTACCTGTGGATCCTCAGTTTCCTCGACTTCAGGATTAATTGGCGGCGTTGTTGTTTGCTGATGCTTTGGCAACTGAGCCACAAACTTCGCACGCAATTGTGGCCAACTATCAGCCGTAATAAATACCAATTGTCGTTCATTTTGAGCTTGTGTCAATTCGCGTATTTGAGTGACCATCGTTTGTAGCAGATCTGCTTTATGCATGGCATTGACACGAATAACATCAAAATCAAAAGCAACCACTAATCCATCACTGGAAGCTGCAATTGGGCGAGCAACATTCAACATCGCTTGCTCAGGTACTGGCAACATATTGATCATATCAGCCCAAATTGTGGTGACACGATTTAAATCACCACGAGTCGCCTCGCCCAAAACTGTAAATACCGCTGCTTGATCATCACTGACTTGTGGTGCGATCCGTGTCCTTTGCGCAACTGGTTGTTTTGGTGCTGTTGGTTGCTGTGTTGTTGCTTGAGCATTAGTAAGAGCTGTTACCGATTCAACCGATGTGTTGGTTTGTACCGATGTTCCAGTTTGATTTTGTGGTTTTGCCACATGAGGTTGCTGATTCGTTGTCACTATTGCAGACTGCGTCATTGGTTGACTTAATTTCACTGTCAACACTTCCAAATAAATAGCTGGTCGATTCGTATAGCGCAATTGTTGTTGCGTTTCATTTAGTGTATCAATCATCCGATACCAACTCGTTGCTGATTGTTCTTTAGCCAATGATGTAAATGTTTCATCGGGTACCAACGTCACTAATTCTGGTGCTTCAGTATACAACAACAAATCACGGGCATAACTAATCAAATCTTCAACAAAGCGATTGGCATCTTTACCTGCATCTAAAACTTCAGAAAGTTTTGCTAAGGCTCTTTTTGTATCTTGTTTAACAACCGATTGCACATATTCTCCCAACAGTGTTTGTGTCACTGATCCTGTGACTAACAAAGCATTTTCAAGGGTCACATGACCATCGCCAAACGATAGTGCTTGATCCAAAATACTCAAGGCATCACGCATCCCCCCATCAGCAGCATTGGCAATCACTTTAAGTGCTGCTTCATCATACGTATTACCACGTTGATCTAAAATATAAACCATTCGTTCGTAGGCTGATTGCGCATTGATCCGTTTAAAATCAAAACGTTGTGTACGTGAAATAATCGTAGCCGGAATTTTTTGTGGCTCCGTTGTTGCCAGAATAAAGATGACATTTGCTGGTGGCTCTTCCAATGTTTTTAGTAAGGCATTGAACGCACCAGTTGATAACATGTGAACCTCATCGATGATATAAACTTTATACTTTGCTCGTGTTGGTGCATAAGTCACATCTTCACGAATCTCACGAATCTCATCCACACCATTATTCGAGGCCGCATCTAATTCGATGATATCACCTAATGTTCCTTCATCAGCTGCCTGACAAATTTCACAGATGCCATCTGGTTCGCCATCCACTGGATGCAAACAATTAATCGCTTTCGCAAAAATTTTAGCCGCTGAAGTCTTCCCTGTTCCCCTGGGTCCACTAAACAAATACGCATGAGTCGTTTGTCCAGTAATAATGGCATTTTTCAATGTCTTTGTCACAATTTCCTGACCAATCATATCGCTAAATTTCTGTGGACGCCATGTCCGATATAACGCTTGATATGCCATGATTTGGGACCCCTTTCTCATCATTTATTTTTTATTAATTTATTTGTAACTATCCTTACCAATAATATCAGAAAATACAAATTGATAACAGTTGACATTTCAAAAAAAGAGGTCAGAACGATGTGTTCTAACCTCTGATAAAATGCTTAAGAAGTGAAGCACAATGCACGATCTCCTTAGTGCTGCTGCCTTCCGACCCTGACACGATTCGAAGTGCACACTTGCCCCACAAATTACATTATAACAAGTCTTTTTCATTTTGACCAGTCTTTTCCTCAGCAAATCGTTGTGCACGCTTAACCGCCTTTTTTCGTTCGCGTACAGTTTTAAAAAATTGTTTTAATAGTGCACTAGCTTCCGATGCTCGTACACCAGCATGTACATTAACCTGGTGATTTAATCGACTATCTGTCAATAATTCGTACATTGATGTCACACCACCAGCTTTAGGATCATCAGCCCCATAATAAACATCCATCAGTCGAGTCTGTTGAATTAAACCTGCACACATAATGCATGGTTCTAACGTGACAAATAACTGTGCCTTTGGTAATCGCCATGAATGTAATTGACGATTAGCCTCAATAATCGCTTGATATTCAGCATGTTGACTACCATCTTGAAAGTGTTCTCGCAAATTAAACGCCCGACTAATCACCTGACCATCTTGCACAACAACTGCCCCAATTGGCACTTCACCAATACTAGCTGCCTTACGTGCTTCAGCTAATGCTAGTCCCATAAAATAATTGATTTGATCATTCGTCAATTGTGTTACCATACACACTTTCCAAAATATAATACCCTTTATCTTTGGCAATAATTTGCACATTACCAAATAATTCGGCCATTAATTTCTTTGCAGATGGTGCACCCTGCTTTTTTTGCAAAACAACGGTTAAAGTACCGCCATCAACAAGATGATCAACGGCACCCGCAATCATATCTGTCACAATTTGCTTCCCCGCTCGGACTGGTGGGTTTGTTAAAATCGCCGCAAATTTATCATGGATATTTTCATAACGATCAGATTGCACGACAGTAATCTGGTCTGCGACATGATTACTTTGTGCATTCCGCTTAATTAAGTCAACTGCACGCTGATTAATTTCTGCTGCAACAAAAGTTCGTTCAGTCATCACCTTTGCAAGACTAATGGCAACAGGTCCATACCCAGCACCTAAGTCTAAAATTTTTCCAGCTGGCAACGATTGATGAAAAGCCGATAACATGGTACGTGTCCCGTAATCAACTGTGGTTCTTGAAAAGACGCCCGTATCTGTCGTAAATGTTAACAATTGATCAAATAAAGAAAATGTCCACGTATGCTCATCATGTGCTGTTGTTGGATTTTCCGTGTAATAATGTTCAGCCATCATTTTCCTTTCTCGTTCATTATTATTTAAAATACTGATGTAAAAATTTTTGTACTGTTGCCTCATATTTTGCTGGGTTCGTGCGATATGATTCAACATGTGAGGCACCAGGCACTAAGTACTTTTCTTTGGGACCATTACTAGCTTCATAAACAGGTTGCATAAATTTTGTTGGCACAAATTTATCATTACTACCATGAATGAATAACATTGGACGCGTATTCTTTGCCAATAATTTTTCAGCATCAGCCTGCGCATAACTATAACCTGCAAACACTTTTGAATAGCCTGATACGACTGGAATTAAAATATTACTTAGCCATTTTGGTAACCCGTACATATGACCAGCTTCATAATGTAATTCATCTGAAACCGATGTATAACCTGAGTCTTCAATATATGCTTCAACTTGTTTTGGCGGATTCATCCCCGATAACATCATCGTTGTTGCAGCCCCCATTGAGGCCCCCATGATCAGGATGCGACTACTTTGACCGTTCTTTTTTAGAACTTGTTGGATCCATTCTTGATAATCTTTTGCATCTAAGTAACCAAAACCAATATATTTACCACCAGATTGTCCAGCAGCACGATCATCAGGCATCAACACATTGTAACCAAAACGATGAAACATTTCACCATAAGGTGCCATCGCACGATGATCCACACCAAATCCATGAATAACAATGACTGTTTTGGTTGTTGGTTTTGCAGCTGGTAAATAATGACCAACTAACTTTGTCCCATCTTTTGCCTGTAAATGCCACGTTCTTGTGTCCGCTGCCAACCACTTTTGTTGTTGCGAATATAACGGATTGTCCTGATTAACTAACCCACTACCGACAAAGTCTTTTTTTGCTCGTACTTCAGCCACATGAAAGAAATAACCACCAGCGCCTAAAATGGCTGCACCAATTACCACAATCAACGTGGCAAGTGTTGTCCACACTTTTCGTCTTGTCGTCCATTTTTTATGTTGTTTTGCCATTTTTACCTTACCCTATACCTACGAAACTTACTCAAAATATTATAGCATAAGGATTCATACCAGATAAACAAAGCTGCTGCTGTTGTTGTTGTTGTTGTTAGTGATTTTACCAATTCGACTCATTTTCGTTAACTCATTCTCAGATTTGCCAATCAGAGATTCATTATTCCATTATTCAATAGTTAATCCTCACTCTTTATTTTTCGTAGAACTAATCTTGTATGGACGATAACTATTATCTAATAGCCAGCTTATCCGTGTTCATTTATAATCTAATTGAGTTATGCTAAAATGATTAGAACAATATGAGATAATGGAGTATTAAGATGACCTATTCATTAAACTGGGATTTAGATCCCATTTACCCTGGTGGTATTCACTCACCACAATTCGCCGATAAACTAACTTTGTTAAGCCAGCAAATTACTGACCTACGTACAAACATTGCTCATTACGAGCAACAAAGCGACAGCAAATATCAAAAATTCGCCAAGCTAGTTGCTGATAATCAAGTGATTGATTCAGGTCTTCAAACAGCTAGTTTATTCGTAAATGCCTTATCTGCTGCCGATTATACAAATCCAGAATATCGTTCGTATCAAAATAAAGTTGCACAATTAGCTGTTGCTTATCAAACACCGTTGAATGCTTTTACTAAATTATTAACGACATTCTCAGATGAAGATTTTGCAACAGCGTTAGCCGAAAAATCAGTTGCGCCGGTTGCATTTTATTTAACTGAATTGCGCCAACAAGCTGATCGTTTATTAGATGATCAAACTGAATCATTATTGAATCACTTACGTTTAGACGGCCTCAATGCTTGGTCCGAGCACTACGATACAATCAGTGCTGGTCTAACAATGGCTTATATAGATGAAAACGGTCAACAACAAACCTTATCTGCTGGACAAGCCTTAAATCGAATCGATGATTATCCTAATAACAATATCCGCGCTAATATCATGCATCAATATGAAAACATGTGGGGTCGTGCTGAAAACTTGGCTGCTGATACATTGAATCATCTTGCCGGCGCACGTTTGACTGAACAAAAAGCCCATGGTTATCATGATTTTCTTGAACAGCCCCTTGAATTAAACCGAATGTCACGTGATACACTGACAACGATGTGGCAAGTTGTTGATGATAATAAAGATATGTTTGCAAACTATTTTGATCGTAAAGCACAATTAATGGGGTTAGAAAAAATTGGTTGGCAAGATCAAGCAGCACCAATAACAAAATTAGGTAACTACAAGCCAACAACAACGACCTATGATGAAACTGCTGCTTTTATTATTAAAAATTTTGGTAAGTACTCACCCAAAATGGCTGCTTTTGCGCAACACGCTTTTGAAAATCAATGGATTGAAGCTGAAAACCGTCCTGGCAAAACACCAGGGGCTTGGATGGAAAGTGTACCTGATATTCATGAATCAAGAATCATTACAACATTTACCGGATCAGTCAATGATTCTGCAACGATTGCACATGAAATTGGGCATGGTTTCCATACATCTGTATTGGCTGACCTACCCGTTTGGCGTGATGCCTATGCCATGAACGTTGCCGAGACAGCCTCAACTTTTGCTGAAATGTTGATTGCTGATGCCAATGTTCAAGCGGCAACATCAGATGCTGAAAAAGTTGTGTTACTTGATGCGAAGATGGCGAACCCCGTTGCCATGTTCTTAAACATTCATGCACGTTTCTTATTTGAAAAAAGTTTTTATGAAGAACGTCAAAATGGGTTTGTTCCTGCAGCACGATTGAATGAACTAATGACAACCGCCCAAAAACAAGCTTTTGGTGGTATTTTGGATGAAACACATCCCCACTTCTGGGCATCAAAACTACATTTTTATATTGATGATGTGCCTTTCTATAATTTCCCATATACCTTTGGTTATCTATTTAGTCAAGGTATCTATGCTTGGGCGCAAACACAAGATAATTTTGAAGAGGCTTATATCTCGTTACTCCGTGACACCGCAAATATGACCACTGAAGCACTGGCTCAAAAACATCTTGGTGTTGACTTAACAAAACCAGATTTCTGGCAGGCTGGTGCTGATTTAATCAAACAAGACATCAATGAATTCTTACAACTTTCAGAGCAATTCATCTAAATTTCATCGATTAAGTTAATCATTGATACCTGAACAGGATCGTTAAACAAACCATTAAGCTGGTCGTTTAACGGTCCTGTTACCTTTTGCTTAAAATAGCATTATTATATTTTTAATTTTCATTTAAGTTTCATGGTAATAAAATAACAATTATAGGGGTGTTTCATTTTACTGATCAAATTTTCAGTAACGACTTTATCAATCAAAGACAATCATTGAGGTATTTTGAACAAAAATTCTGAAAGGAAGTGTTTTTATTTTGAATAAAGAAGAGAGTGGTCCTAAAAAGAACAATCCATTTCTAAATTACACAGCTTATATTATTGCACTAGGTGGTTTTCTCTTTGGATATGATACAGGTGTGATTAATGGCGCATTAACTTTCATTAGTCATGCTGACCAATTAGGCGCTTCACCAACGATTCAAGGTTTAATATCAAGTGCACTAGTTTTAGGCTGTATGTTTGGTGCATTATCAGTCACGACATTAGCTGATAATCTTGGTCGAAAAAAACTGCTACAGTGGATTGCAGCAATTTTTACAATTGCAACTATCGCTTGTTCGTTGGCAATTAACGCTTGGATGTTGATTATTTCACGCTTTATTCTCGGT
The DNA here is from genome assembly GCF_058107185.1 of Weissella sp. ESL1177. Classification (NCBI taxonomy): domain Bacteria; kingdom Bacillati; phylum Bacillota; class Bacilli; order Lactobacillales; family Lactobacillaceae; genus Weissella; species Weissella sp. ESL1177. The sequence goes on from NZ_CM176591.1 coordinate 1,499,049, forward strand.
TTATCAGTTGGTTGTGCATCTAGTTTATCACCACTGTATTTAGACGAGATTTCACCTGATCGCTTAAAGGCGAAAAACGTGAATAAAAATGCTATCGCAATCGTTGTTGGTCAATTAACGGCCTTTACAGTTAATGCCATTCTTGGTTCATTATGGGGCAATTGGCATCCCGTTTGGCGTATTATGATGTTAGCAGCAGCCATTCCTGCCATTTTCTTATGGATTGCTTCTGCCAAAATTCCAAACAGTCCCTTCTGGTATTTGTTGGAACGTCAACGTGAACGGGCACAAAAAGTTTTCAAAAAGTTAGGTTTTCCAAAATTAGATATTCGAGAAAACATTAGCGAAGCCAAACAATCACTACGCCAAGGTGAAAAAATCAATTGGCACCTTATTTTTTCATCTAGGGCTGCGTTATATATCCTCGGTGCTGGTTTAACCGTTGGTTTTATTCAACAGGCTTCTGGTATTAACACAGTCATGTATTATGGCTCAGTCATTCTTGAAAAGGTAGGGCTGGGATCTGGCGCTTCATTATATGGTAATGTCCTAATTGGGATTGTTTCGTCTATCGCTATTTTCGCTGGAAAACACATTGTTGAACGCGTTTCCCCTTTTCGGCTATTAACGATTGGTTTAACTTCAAATGTTTTTAGTTTAGGTCTATTAAGTTGGGTCATGAAAACGACACCACTTGCACCAGCGATGAATAACATTTTGGTACTAATCATTTTGGCCTACTTTTTGGCAACCCAACAAGGTCTTGTGAGTCCTGTCACTTGGATGCTACTCTCAGAAATGTTCCCACAGCAATTGCGGACGACTTTTAACGCTTTGAGTACGGCAATGATTTGGTTAACAAACTTTATCATTAGTTTAATTTTCCCAATTTTAATTGCTCATCAAGGCACGGCTGGTGTATTCTTGATTTTCACCTTTGCCAATCTTGGTTGCATTTTTTTGGCAGCAATTTTTGCCAACTCACACCTTATCAAACGAGCCGCTGCAAAAATCGACTAATATTGATCACTATGCGATAAAATAATCGTTATTATTAATCATCTCCTGTATAATAGCAGAAAACGGGTATACAGGGGGAAATATCATGAAATTATATCGTTCGAAAGATAGTCGTGTCTTAGCTGGTGTTTTGGGTGGTTTAGCTGAACGTTTCGATTGGAACGTTAATATACTAAGAGTTCTCTGGGTATTGTTAACTTTAAGTCCATTTCCAGGTTTAATTATTTACTTAATACTTTGGTTATTACTACCTGAAAAATAGCATGAATAAAATATTGTTAAAAAAGAGCGTTAAACAACCAGATACATTTTGAAGTGCCCATAATTGTTAGACATAAAAATCTAACGATTATGGAGCACTTCATTTGGCTGTTTAACGCTCTTTCATGATGCTTTGATTTATTTAACAATTAATTTTGAAGAGGCACTAGCCAATGCAACAGTTAATCCTAATGGTAATAAGGCTGAATAATCTAGATGACAGACTTCAAATAACATAAACAAGGCCATTAATGGGGCCTGTTGCGAAGCTGCCAAAAAGCCAACTGCTCCCAAAACACCTGCTTGTGCAAGTGAGGCGTCTGGCACGATCATCACATAACCAAATCCAAGTAATACCCCTAGAGCACCACCAATTGCAATTGAGGGCGTCAATGTGCCACCAGCAGCACCACCTCTAATTGTTAAAATAGTAACGAACGTCTTCAGTAGGGCCCCAACTAATAAAAAGCCGGCGACACGACTATCTGTCTGTATAAACGCAAACTCAGCTAGTCCACGACCATTACCCATAATTTGTGGCATAAACATTGCCACAATCCCAGTTAATAAACCAACCAATGGTAACTGCCAAAGAATTTGTGCAGGTGTACTGCTTTTTTTACCAGCCCATTGGAATCCTCGGCGAAATAATGCTCCCAAAATTCCCATGAGAATACCAAATATCACCACCAGCGGTAACATATCCATGGCAAAATTTTTATGATTAATCAAATAATAAGGCACAAAGCCCTTCGTTATTGATCCAATCAACATCGCAATGACAGACATACTTAAGCTAACTGACACGGTCCGCATACTAACTTTTTTTAACAATAATTCGACAGCAAACATCATCCCTGTTATTGGTGCAATATAGATACCAGCAAAACCAGCACCGGCAGCTGCAGCAATCAATAAACGTTGATCATCTGTTGATAAACTAGCTAAACCAACATGCTGACTAAATTTCTGCCAGTGTTGGGCTAACATGGCCCCCGCTTCCCGTGGTGCTAACTCACGACCAATTGACCCACCTGTTGCAACATAGAAAATCTGCGTCATCACATGAACGATTGTTACCCAAAAAGGCATCGTTTCACCTTTCAACGCACGATTAATACTGACCGTTGGCCGACAATAACGCTTCAATGCATACCAAACAAGGCTCACAATAATGCCACCAAGAGTGACTGATACTAAGCGATTGATTGCTGTTGCTTGAGTAGCCACTGGTATACTTGCATTTTCCTCAAAATGTAAAAATAAACGCTCAACGACATCTAATAATTGACCTAACAATAGTGAACTAAATCCCACAATGATACCAAGAACGATCGTTGATATAATCAACGTCATTGTTTGACGTGTTGTTTCCTTCATCATAATAATTTTCCTTACTATTCAACTTCAAAAACTTGTTCATTAATCAAATCAAATGATTGATGATAGGTACTTAGAATGGGCGTTAGTTTGGCTTGTGACCAAAACTGCTGAGAATTTGTCGCCCCGTTCGGTTCACCAATAATAATAAATCGCTTATGGGCATATTGACTCCGAATAGTTTGCAGAACATCCCAATCAGCTTGGGTCGTATCCGGTGCCCAACTCATGATAATTGTTGTTGCTGTCTCACCATATTTGGCTAATGCTGCCAACGCGGTCATATTTTCAACTGTCGTTACTGGCTCTGCCAAGGTAATATCGGGTTGATTACGCCAAGTTTGATTATCTGTGGCAAATACAATTTGTTTGGGATCAATAGCTCGCAATCCTGCAGACAAATAGCCATGTCCAGCCATTAATTCAAGAACTGGTTGACCTGCCGTTTCACGTGACAAGTCTTGAATAAATGGTGTTGATACATAACCATACATACTAAAGTATTCAATTAAGGCATCACGTAAATGATGAACTAAAAAATCAATATTTTCTAAATCATCTCTTAGCTGTGCCCATAAGGCGTTTCCACGCGTAGGTTGTTGTGGAAATCGTCGTAGAACATCGCTTTGAGTCGCAGTAATCATCTCTTCAGTAACTTCTAAAATAGGTAAAGTTGCTGGTAAATAACCTTGATTTAAGGAATTGATAGTTTGTGCGACTTGCGTGACTAAATGATTAACACTTGTTATATGACGAAATGATGCCTGATACGACAACAGCTCACTAAGATAATCAATCTCAGTGAGCTGTCTGCCTGTACCAAAACGAATAAGTTCTTCTTGGTTCATCTTGTTTTGATCCTTTAAAACAAACTTTCTTGATGATTACTACGTACATCATCATCAGCAGTATAAGATACTGGATTCAAGTACGAATTGACATATTGAAAAATATCAAACCGTTGTTGATCTGTCAATGGCTTACCATTAAAATCAATTTCTTTACCCGATAAAAATAGTAATGATAGATCAGTTTTTTCAGACATTGCTCGCCCAACTAAAAAATCCATGGACACATTGAAAAAATCAGCTAATTTCCGTACCTCTATGTAAGACGGTGAACGGTCGCCCCGCTCCCAGTTTCCAATTTGAGCGGCTGTATTTGGTTTTTGACCTGGCTCAAGATGTTTGTTCATTTCTTCAGCAAGATTTTCCAATGTGATATTACGGCCTTTTCGTAATTCACGTAAGCGATCAGGAAACATACGCGTAGGACTCCATTCATTAAATATCGTTTATGGGTTTTCACCTTAATATGTCCATTTTACCGAACTTTTATCTGTTTTTCCACAAATATTTGTGGAAAAGACATTAATTTATCCACATTATGCACAATTAATGATGATATGTCAAAATAACAACATGAACGGTTACCTTTGACAAGGGTGTCTGCTCGGCAACTTGCTGTGTTTCTGGACGTGCACCCCAATGCAATGGCGTCATATGTAATAGATCAGCATATAAATCATTGGGAATTGTCCATTCATAAGAAATTTCTCGTTGTGTTGCTTTTGGATAATTTACCATAAAACGTTGCACAACTTTATCATTTTGGTAGGTATGCTTTGGTGAATCAAGTGGATATAACATTTCTCGTAATTCATGTAAATAGCCTGCAGCTGGCACAACTTTCACCAATGTTCCTGATGGTTTTAATACCCGTTTGAATTCTTCGTAGGCACTCGGCGAAAAAAATTCAACGATACTATCAAAACTATTATCTGTAAATGGTAGGTTAGCTAAGTCAGCAACACTAAAAAATGCCTGCGTCTCTAACTGTGTTGCAAGGTTAATGCCTGCTTTTGAAATATCAAAGCCAATCGCGGTATCTTGATTGTGTCGTAAATTGAGTAATCGCTGTAATGGTGTGCCTTCACCCGTACCAACATCTAAAATACGTTGTTTTTTTGTTGGTAATTCTTCACTAACAGCCTGTATGATGCCATCAAATAATCCAGCTGTTAATACTCGTCTACGAGAAGCTAACATCTGATCATCATATTCTGTATTGATCGCTTTATTCAAAAAATAGAGTGTCCCTTTTTTATTTAAATCTAAGCGATGGCCACGTGGACAAATTAAGCTGTGGCCACTCACGTGATCATATGGTTCATTATCTACTAAACAACGAAACATTGATAAGTGTTGTGTGACAAATTGTTGTCCTTTATCTATTTTTTTCATTTTCCCGTCATCTTCATTTTTTTATTTGATAGTATATCACAAATTAATCATATCTTTTAGCATCTGATAACAGTCTATGGTACGCAAACAGGATCGGCAATCTCACCATTTTAATTCGGTAGATTGTCGATCCTATTAAACATGTTCTAAAATATTGATATCTTATTCAAAACCATCAGTTGTTAGTGATGCCCGATACAAATCGACGACATCATCAACAGTCAAATTGACATAACCACCTTCATGATCTAAATGACCAATGCGAACAGCTTCCTGTGCCATTTCAACAAATTTTTCATCAGTACGAATATCAACACCAACTAATGTCATCGGAATGCCTAACGACTTTATCCAATCATAGGTTGATTGAATAGATTGCATTGCAACTTTTTCATCACTACCCGTTAAGTGCCAAACTTCACGCCCAAATCGTGCGAATTTTGCTGCCGTTTTGCTTGAAAGGACTTTCTGCATCCATCGTGGTGTTAAAATACCGAGACCAACACCATGCGTAATATCATAATAAGCAGATAGCTCATGTTCAATTGGATGAACTGTCCAACCATTCTGATTACCAGAACGCGCAATCCCATTCAGTGCCATGGTTGCACCCCACATCAAATTAGCGCGGGCGTCATAATTATTCGGTTCCTTTAATGCAACTGGTGCCCATTTAATTACTGAACGCATCATACCTTCAATAATACCAGCAGTTACGTCATTGGCAGTTGACCGATCAAAATATTGTTCTGTTAAATGTGAAAAAATATCAAACGATCCTGCAGCAGTTTGCCACTGCGAAACAGAATAAGTTAGTTGTGGATCTAAAAATGAAACCGCTGGTGTCTTAGGACCATAAGTACCTAACTTAATATTTAAATCAGGATTTGAAATAACTGACCCCGCATTCATCTCTGAACCTGTTGCTGCCAACGTTAAAATGTCAACGACTGGTAATTGATTAATATTTGCTCGTGATTTTGAACCACGATCAGCAACTAGATCCCAAGCATCCCCATCATAAAACTTTGCAGAAGCAATGACCTTTGATGCATCCAAAACAGAACCACCACCAACAGATAAAATCACATCTATATCGTGTGCTTTTACTAATCGTTGACCTTCACGAATTGAAGTAATTTTTGGATTAGGTGCAATGCCTGATAATTCAACCACATGTAAACCAGCTAAAGCTTTTATCACACGGTCGTACAGACCAGAGTGTTTGATTGAACCACCACCATAAGTTAGTAAGACGTTTTGACCAAATTGCGCAATGGTGTCATGTAATTCTTCATCAATATGATGTTTCCCAAAACGAATATCTGTACTATTTTGAAAACGAAAATCTTCCATATGAACCTCCTGTCTTGAAAGACGGCTGCCACTCATTAATTTTAATTAACCATACTTACTTTCATGGTAACAAAAAAGCCTCATAGATAACAAACAAATGACATCTATGAGTGCTTTAATTAATCGTTAAAATGAATCTGCAACGATTTATTTTGTTAAATTCATGGCGTTTTCAATATCAGCAATTGATGTTGGTGCATTTTCCTCAGTAACGATTGGATCAGCAACAACTTTATCTTCAATTTCTTGATATTGTTTCATACCAGTACCAGCTGGAATCAACTTACCAATGATAACATTTTCCTTCAAACCAACAAGTGGATCATTCTTACCGCGGATAGCAGCATCTGTCAAGACACGTGTTGTCTCTTGGAATGATGCAGCAGACAAGAATGAATTCGTCTCTAATGATGCTTTAGTAATACCAAGCAAAACTGGACGACCCGTTGCAGGGAGACCACCCTTCAGCAAAGTTTCTTCATTTGCATCACGGAATTGGGCAATATCCATCAAAGTTCCTGGCAACAGATCGGTCTCGCCCGGATCCATGACACGAACCTTACGTAGCATTTGTCGAGCCATTACTTCAATGTGCTTATCAGAAATCTCAACACCTTGCATACGGTAAACTTTTTGCACTTCATGCACAATATAGTTTTCAGTAGCAAGCGTATCACGTACTTGGATAATTTCCTTAGGATCAGCTGAACCTTCATTCAACGTCTCACCACGATGAATATGATCACCTTCACCAACTCGCATACGAGCAGTCATAGGTAATGTATACGTACGCGTATCCGTCTCACCTTGAATTGTAACTTCTTTGGTACGATCAGCAGGATTTTCTTCGATTGAAGTGACTTCACCAGTAACTTCAGTAATCATAGCACGTCCCTTAGGATTACGTGCTTCGAAAATTTCTTGCACACGAGGAAGTCCTTGCGTAATATCGTTTCCAGCAACACCACCCGTGTGGAATGTACGCATAGTCAATTGTGTACCTGGTTCACCAATTGATTGTGCTGCAACAGTACCCACAGCTTCACCAACTTCGACAACATCACCAGTAGCCATGTTACGACCGTAGCATCGAACACAAACACCATGTTCAGTGTTGCAAGTAAATGCTGAACGAATTGTAACGGTTGTGATGCCAGCTTCAATAATACGCTTGGCAATATCTTCTGTGATCATCTCGTTATGACCAACAATCTTGTCACCAGTTTCTGGATCAAAGACTGACTTTTGTGCATAACGTCCCAAAATACGTTCGTATAATGACTCGATAACTTCATTACCATTCATGATAGCAGTCACATCCAAGCCACGATCACTATGACAATCAACTTCACGAATAATAACATCTTGTGCAACATCAACCAAACGACGAGTCATGTAACCAGAATCAGCTGTCTTCAAAGCCGTATCAGTCATTCCTTTACGAGCACCGTGCGTTGAGAAGAACATTTCCAAAACAGATAGTCCCTCACGGAAGTTAGCTATGATAGGTAGTTCCATAATACGACCATTAGGAGCTGCCATCAAACCACGCATACCAGCCAATTGCGTAAAGTTAGAAATATTACCACGAGCTCCAGAATCCGACATCATAAAGATGTTGTTATCTGGTTCGAAGTGTTCAATTAGCTTTTCAGTAATATCATCTTTTGCTTGATTCCAAATAGCAATAACGCGTTCATAACGTTCTGAATCAGTAATCAAACCACGACGGAATTGCTTCGTTACAGTTGCGACCTGCTTGTGAGCAGCATCAATAATCTCTGGCTTTTCTTTCAAGTCAGTCACATCGGCAACACCCACTGTCAAACCAGATTTTGTTGACTCATCATAACCCAAGTCTTTCATACGATCCAACAGCAATGACGTCTCTGTAACCTTGTAAATCTTGTAAACTTCCGCAATAATATCTGACAAGTAACCCTTCTTGAATGGTGGCAAGATTGGTGTCTCAGCGTAACGTGCCTTGATATCTTCACCTGGCTCCAAGAAGAAACGGTCATCAATACGATGCAAGTTTGCTTCAGTTGGTTCATTCAAGTATGGGAAGTCTTCTGGCAAAATGTCGTTAAAGAACAACTTTCCAACAGAAGTCAACATGATGCGTGAACGTTGCTCAGCTGTAAATGGCTTTGCAGCTGGTAATGAATCTGTTTGAATACCAATACGTGTGTGCAAGTGCACATACTTATTTTGGTAAGCTGTTCGCACCTCATTGATATCCTTGAAAATCATACCTTCACCTTCACGACCAGCTTCTTCAGTCGTTAGGTAGTAATTACCGATAACCATATCTTGTGATGGTGCCACGATTGGCTTTCCATCTTTAGGTGCCAAAATGTGCCCGGCAGCTAGCATTAACAAACGTGCTTCTGCTTGTGCTTCATCTGATAATGGCACGTGAATGGCCATTTGGTCCCCATCGAAATCGGCGTTGTACGCTTCAGTTACCAATGGGTGTAGACGCATCGCCTTACCAGAAACAAGCACTGGTTCAAACGCTTGGATCCCCAAACGGTGCAACGTTGGCGCACGGTTCAATAGCACTGGGTGCTCTTTGATAACGTCTTCCAAAACATCCATGACATCATCATCACGACGATCGATCTTACGCTTTGCAGCACGAATGTTACCAGCTAAATCACGCTTGACCAATTCTTTCATGATAAATGGACGGAACAACTCCATTGCCATTGGACGTGGCAATCCCATTTGATTCATCTTCAAGAAAGGCCCAACATCGATAACTGAACGTCCAGAATAATCAACACGCTTACCAAGTAAGTTTTGACGGAAACGTCCTTGCTTACCCTTCAACATATGTGATAATGACTTCAATGGTCGGTTACCTGGTCCAGTAACTGGACGACCACGACGACCATTATCAACCAAAGCATCTGCTGCTTCTTGCAACATACGCTTTTCGTTTTGCACGATGATACCAGGTGCATTCAACTCTAACAAACGCTTCAAACGATTGTTACGGTTAATCACACGACGATACAAATCATTCAAATCAGAAGTGGCAAAACGACCACCTTCAAGTTGAACCATTGGGCGCAAATCAGGTGGAATAATTGGAATAACATCCATCACCATCCATTCTGGCTTATTACCAGATTTAACAAAGGCTTCAATAATGTCCAAACGGCGTACCGCACGAACACGCTTTTGACCAGTTGCCTCACGCAATTCAGCCTTTAATTCAGTCACTTCCTCTTCCAAGTCAACGTTAGCTAACAAGGTTTGAACAGCTTCTGCACCCATTCCTGCTTCAAATGCGTTACCATATTCGGCTTTTAATTCACGATATTCGCGTTCTGATAGTAGTTGCTTTTCAGTTAATGGTGTATCACCACCCTTGGTAACCACGTATGAAGCAAAATAAATAACTTCTTCAAGTGAACGTGGTGACATATCCAAAACTAAGCCCATACGAGATGGAATACCTTTGAAGTACCAGATATGTGATACTGGCGCAGCCAACTCAATGTGGCCCATGCGCTCACGACGAACCTTTGCTGAAGTGACTTCAACACCACAACGGTCACAAACGATTCCCTTATAACGAATTCGCTTATACTTACCACAGGCACATTCGTAATCTTTTGTAGGTCCAAAGATACGCTCATCAAAAAGGCCATCTTTTTCAGGCTTCAGTGTTCGGTAATTGATTGTCTCGGGCTTTTTTACTTCACCATAAGACCAGCTGCGAATCTTGTCCGGACTTGCCAGACCAATTTGCATGCTTTCAAACTTATTGACATCGATCAATGGTTCGACCCCTTTCATAGGTTCTCTATACAATTCCGACCCAATCGTTGACTAGATTTGTGCTTAGTGTGATCGTTAAATCACCACCACACTAAGCACAAACCTAGCAAACGAAACGCTAGGTCGGCTGACACTTTATTTATATTTTAAAATTAATTAGCACGATCATTCGTGTTTGCAACATTATCTGAATTATTGGTTATATTACCCGCACCTTCAGCATTAAATTCTTGTGCTAATTTGTCAGTTTTCTTATCTGCTGATGCAACATTTAGGACAGAATCATCTTCATCCATATCACGTAGCTCGATCTCACGATCTTCAGCATCCAAGACCTTCATGTCCAAACCAAGTGCTTGTAATTCTTTTACTAACACACGGAATGATTCTGGTACACCAGGCTTTGGAATTTGCTCACCCTTAACAATAGCTTCGTATGTCTTAACACGACCAACAACATCGTCAGACTTGTATGTTAAGATTTCCTGCAACGTATGTGCAGCACCATATGCTTCAAGGGCCCATACTTCCATTTCTCCAAAACGTTGACCACCGAATTGCGCTTTTCCACCAAGTGGTTGTTGCGTAACCAATGAGTAAGGTCCGATTGAACGAGCGTGAATCTTATCATCAACCATGTGAGCTAGCTTCATGTAATGCATGATACCAACAGACACACGCTTATCGAATGCTTCACCTGTACGACCATCGTAAAGAATTGACTTTCCATCGGCTGGCAAACCAGCTTCTTGGATGGCATCCCAAATATCCGTGTCACGAGCCCCATCAAAGACAGGTGATGCCACGTGGATACCCAATTCACGAGCAGCCATACCTAAGTGTAATTCAAGCACTTGACCAATATTCATACGTGAAGGCACACCCATTGGTGACAACATAATGTCAATTGGCGTACCATCAGGCATAAATGGCATATCTTCAGAAGGAACGATCACTGAAACCGTTCCCTTGTTACCATGACGTCCGGCCATCTTATCACCAACTTGAATCTTACGACGTTGAGCAATGTAGACACGAACCATCATGTTAACACCTGGTGACAACTCATCACCATTTTCACGTGTGAAGATACGGACATCTTGTACGACACCGCCACCACCATGAGGTACCTTCAATGATGTGTCACGTACTTCTCGAGCTTTTTCACCAAAGATAGCATGTAGCAAACGTTCCTCAGCTGATAACTCAGTCACACCCTTAGGCGTTACCTTACCAACCAAAATATCACCGTCTTCTACTTCAGCACCAATACGGATAATACCGCGTTCATCCAAATTCTTTAATTGATCCTCACCAGTATTTGGAATCTCACGAGTAAATTCTTCAGGGCCAAGCTTTGTGTCACGAGCTTCTGATTCATATTCTTCAATGTGAATTGATGTATAAACATCATCACGAATCAAACGTTCGTTAATAATGATGGCATCCTCGAAGTTATATCCTTGCCATGTCATAAAGGCAATCAATGGGTTTTGACCCAATGCCAATTCACCTTGTTCCATTGATGGTCCATCAGCCAATACTTCATCTGCATCAACTGAGTCACCAACTTTAACGATTGGTCGTTGGTTATAATTCTTACCTGCATTTGAGCGACGGAACTTCATCAAGGCATACTTGTCTAATGAACCATCTTCACGACGAACACGAATTTCGCGACCATCAACATACTCAACAACACCAGGATACTTTGAAATAATTGCCACACCAGCATCATGAGCAGCTTTATACTCAATACCCGTACCAATTAATGGTGCATGTGGATCAATCAAAGGCACAGCTTGACGTTGCATGTTAGCACCCATCAAGGCACGATTTGAGTCATCGTTTTCCAAGAAAGGAATTGCTGCAGTGGCAACAGCAACGATTTGCTTAGGAGAAACGTCCATATAATCAACTTGATCAATTGGTACTTCAACGTTTTCATCACTCTTACGAGCTAAAACAGTTTCAGTAGCAAATGAACCGTCTTCATTTAGGACAGAGTTTCCTTGTGCAACTACGAAATTATCTTCTTCATCGGCAGTCAAATAGTCAATTCGATCAGTCACCTTGTGTGTTGTCCAATCAACACGACGGTAAGGCGTCTCAATGAAACCATACTTATTAACGCGACCATATGTGGCCAATGAGTTGATCAATCCAATATTAGGTCCTTCAGGTGTCTCAATCGGATCCATACGACCATAATGTGTATAGTGAACATCTCGAACTTCATATCCAGCACGGTCACGAGTCAACCCACCAGGTCCAAGGGCTGATAAACGACGCTTGTTTGTTAACTCACCCAACGGATTTGTTTGATCCATGAATTGTGATAACTGTGATGAACCAAAGAATTCCTTCACAGCAGCAACAACTGGACGAATGTTAATCAATTGTTGTGGCGTAACGGTATCAGGATCTTGAATTGACATCCGTTCACGAACAACACGTTCCATACGGCTTAGACCAATACGGAAAGTATTTTGTAACAACTCGCCAACACGACGAATACGACGATTTCCCAAATGATCAATATCGTCAGTTGTTCCAACACCTAATGGCAAGTTTAAGAAGTAATTCATACCTGCGATAATATCTGCTGGCTTAACTGTCCGAATAGCTGGATCAAATTGACCATTACCGATGATTGGCAATGTCTTTTCGGGGTCTTCTGGATTTTCAACAAGAATTGTTTGCAAAACCATTGGTTCCGTCACAACTGCATCATCTGATGGTGTATAAGTTGTGCGCTTAAAGTCGTCACGATCTAAGTAAGGTGACAAAGCTGACATAACTTTCTTATCAATCAATGCACCCTTTTCAGCGATGATTTCACCAGTATCTGGATCAGCTAGTGTTTCACCCAATGTCAAGCCCATTAAGCGAGACTTCAATGACAACTTCTTGTTAATCTTGTAGCGACCAACTGGTGCCAAATCATAACGCTTTGGATCAAAGAAACGTGCTGTTAACAAGGCACGTGCTGAATCAGCAGTCTTAGGCTCTCCCGGACGTAAACGCTCGTAGATATCCTTTAAGGCTTCTTCAACTCGTGAATCTTCGATGTCTTTATGCACATCTTTATCCAACGTTAATGAGATTGAATCATATTGGTCACCCAACATTTGTAAGATTTCTGAATCTGAACCATAACCCAATGCACGAACCAATTCAGTAATTGGTAATTTACGTGTACGATCAATACGAACGTAACTTAATCCCTTAGCATCGGTCTCAAATTCTAGCCAAGCACCACGACTTGGAATGAACGTTGTACCGTAATTTGGGCGACCATTCTTATCTAATTCTTCGTTGTAGTACACACCAGGTGAACGTACTAATTGTGAAACAATAACACGTTCGGCACCATTAATAATAAATGTTCCTGACGGTGTCATTAATGGGAAATCGCCAAAGAAAACATCTTGTGACTTAATTTCACCAGTTTCCTGATTTGTTAAACGCAACGTAACGTGTAATGGTGCCGAATAATTAGCATCATGGTTACGAGCTTCTTCTACTGTGTACTTAGGCTCCATGAGCTTATAGTCCACAAATTCTAGAGACAACTTGCCTTGGAAATCTTCGATTGGCAAAATGTCCATAAACATTTCACGTAATCCTTCATCCAAGAACCAGTTGTATGAGTCCGTTTGAATTTCGATCAAGTTAGGCAAATCAAGAACTTCCTTGATTCGTGCATAACTACGACGAACACGGTGTTTACCATACTTTACAAGCGTTCCTACCAAGTTTTCCACCTCGCTTTGAATTGGCCAACTGTGCACCGAGTTATATTACAGTTTGATAACAATTTCTGCTTTTCACCGGTTTTTAAGTGCAAAAAAGACAACAGCATCCCCATACCTGAAAACGCTCTTGTCATTACTATGCAGGCCTTCAGGGACAATATTTCCTGTCAACCGTTGTCTTATACACAATTAAACTAACCATTAGTATACAAGAAAAAGCAGGCATTAGCAAGAAAAACAATCCTTGTCAACGCTTACTTTTTAAGTTTATTATTCTGTCACAGTCACTGTCTTATTTTTGGCTGGTTTGACGGTGATATTTATCTCGCCATTTTTGGCACCGATCGTTACCTGATCATTCACAGTTACTTGTCCTGTCAATAATTCTTCTGATAAGGCATCTTCAACTTTCGATTGTAGCGCTCGTCTAATTGGCCGTGCACCATATTCTGGGTCAAAACCAGCTTCAGCAATCACATCGATTGCAGCTGGTGTTATTTTCACCTTAAAGCCTTGTTCACCGATCCGTTGCAAGACCGACTTTGACATTAACTTAACAATTTGATGTAGCTCCGCTTTGTTCAATGAATGGAAGACAACCACTTCATCCAAACGATTAATAAATTCTGGACGGAATGTTTCCTTAACGGTTTGCATAATAGTATCACGCATTGCATCATAATCAGACATCTTATCGACTGCCCCGAAACCAACTGATTTTTCATCACGCAATCGCGTTGCTCCTAGGTTAGATGTCATAATAATAATCGTATTTCTAAAATCAACTTTGCGTCCTTTAGAATCTGTCAAATAACCATCATCAAACACTTGCAACATTAAATTATAAATATCTGGATGCGCTTTTTCAGCTTCATCAAGCAAGACAACTGAGTACGGTTGACGGCGAACCTTCTCTGTCAGTTGACCACCTTCTTCATAACCAACGTAACCCGGTGCTGAGCCAACCAAACGACTTGCTGAATAGGCTTCACGATATTCTGACATATCTACACGGATCATGTTATCTTCTGAACCAAACATCGCTTCAGCTAACGCTTTTGCTAATTCAGTTTTACCTGTTCCAGTTGGTCCTAAGAATAAGAAAGTTCCAATTGGACGTTTTGGATCTTTCAAACCTGAACGAGCTCGTCTAATCGAACGTGCAATGGCTGATACAGCCTCATCTTGACCAACAACTCGGTGATGCAGTACTTTCTCTAAATTAACTAGACGTTCTTTCTCTGACTTTTCCATTTGCGTCACAGGAATACCCGTTTGTTCTGATACGACTTCAGCAATATCATGCAGTGATAAGACCAAATCGTATTTTGTTTTATCCACATTTTCTGGATTAGTCTGTGCATCCAAATATTTATCAATGTGCCGTTTTTGCCGCATTTCTTTCTTACGCAGTTCAGCTGCTAATTCAAAATCTAATCGCGCAATTGCTTCATCTTTTTCTTGTTGTAATGTCGCCAATTTTTCTTGTTGCTTCGCTAATGGTGTTTCGTGACCTGTTCGATCAATGCGAACCTTGGCAGCCGCCTCATCCATAATATCAATCGCTTTATCAGGTAAGAAACGATCCGTGACATATCGTACTGATAATTTCACTGCCTCAACAATGGTTTCATCAGGAATTGCCACTTGATGGTGTTGTTCGTAACGTTCTTTCAACCCTTTCAAAATAGCAATCGCATCCGCTTGTGTTGGTTCATTCACAGTCACCTGTGCAAAACGTCGTTCTAAGGCGGCATCTACTTCAATATACTTCTGATATTCATCTAAAGTCGTTGCACCAATCGTTTGCAATTCACCACGTGCCAAAGCGGGCTTTAAGATGTTTGACGCATCAATGGCACCCTCAGCGCCACCGGCACCAATTAACGTATGTAGTTCGTCAATAAACAAAATGACTTGACCATCGTGTTGAATTTCATCAATGACTTTCTTCAAACGATCTTCAAATTCACCACGATATTTTGTACCAGCAACTAAAGAACCCATGTCTAACATCATTAAACGTTTTTGGGTCATATCTGAAGGAACATCACCTGCAACAATACGTTGTGCTAGTCCTTCAGCAATCGCTGTTTTACCAACACCCGGTTCACCAATTAATACTGGGTTATTCTTAGTACGTCGTGACAAAATTTGAATCACACGTTTCACTTCGTTTTCACGACCAACAACTGGATCAATCTTTTGATCACGCGCTAATTGTGTTAAATCACGCGCTAAAGCATCTAACGTTGGTGTCCCTTCTGTTGCTTGTGCTTGATTACCACGTTTCCGTCGTGCATCATGCCGTTTTGCTGTATCACTAACACCCAATTTACGTAAAATTGCACGTCGCATTTCTTGAGGATTAACACCCAAATTAATTAAGATACGTGATGAAAAAATGGTCTCATCTGACAATAATGCCAATAGGATATGTTCTGTTCCTGTACGTTCTTGATGAAGTTTAACGGCATGTTCATTTGCCAATCGAATCATTTCAGCTGCTTTCGGAGAATAGGGCAAATAAGCTTCTTTTTCGGCACGAGATAGTGTGCCATACCCCGTAAACTGTTCAATTTGACTTCTCACATCATCATCAACAACATTAAATTGTTGCATGACTTTACTAGCAATGCCTTCTTTTTCAATTGCCAAAGCAAGTAATAGATGTTCTGTCCCAACAGCTTGATGTTTAAAATGCTTTGCTTGTTCTTGTGCAATAACTAACACATTCTTTGCACTTGGTGTATATTGATTATCCATATTAATTACGCTCACTTTCAAACCGTAATCGGTTCAATAATTGTTGTAATAATCTAGCTCGTAAACGACCTTGAACAGTTGCATCGCCAACTGCTAATGCTTCTTTAGACATTAACGTCAAAAGAAGTTCCCCTTCACGTTGTGTCAAGATTTGTTCTCGATATAAACTAGATATTACTGCTGTTGCCGTCCTAAAGCTAACAATCTCAGGGAGACTTTGTCGCATCTCTTCAATCAGATCTGGCTCTGTCCGTAATGCCATTTTTACAATACGAATATAACCACCACCACCACGTTTTGATTCGACGAAATAACCATTTTCGGCACTAAAACGCGTTTTAATGACATAATTAATTTGTGATGGCACGACGTTGAAGCGTCGGGCGATTTCAGCACGACGAATTTCAATTTCATTCGCCTGCTGCAAAATTTGTTTCAAGTATGCCTCAATATTATCAGACATATTTGAATCAGCCATGACCTTCACCCCCTTGACCAATATTGACATCATTATAAAACGCATCGTCAAACAATGCTACTAATCAATCATATCTTTTTAAGAGTCGGTCGCAAAGTATTTTACAAAAGCTAATTCAAGGTTCGCTTAACTTAAAAATATCAACTTGTCATTATTTTTATTGACTACCCATTTAAAAAAAACATGTATTGACACAAAAACCACCAAGATTTCTCTTGATGGTTTGCAATCAATGCACCTAGAAGGATTCGAACCTTCAACCTTCTGATTCGTAGTCAGACACTCTATCCAGTTGCGCTATAGGTGCATGTTCATTTGAAGCTTCCTATTGGAAGTAAGCGAACAACGGGATTCGAACCAGCGACCTCTACCATGGCAAGGTAGCGTTCTACCAACTGAACTATATTCGCATGGAATGCCGACTACTGGATTCGAACCAGCGACCTCTTCATTACTAGTGAAGCGCTCTGCCAGCTGAGCTAAGTCGGCTTCTGTATCGAAAATCGATATACGGATGACAGGAATCGAACCTGCACGCCCTAGGGGCACTGGAACCTAAATCCAGCGCGTCTGCCAGTTCCGCCACATCCGCAACAGACGTCCATCGAGTAAACAACTCTAGACAACTTTTATATTATACCTAATCATTTATTAAGTGTCAACACTCATTTTGATTTGGTATATATCGTAACTGCTATCATGACTAATAACAACTTACCACTCGATATATATTACTAGCTTTTTTATTTTTTTGCAATTCTTTTTTCGCTGTTTTGAAAAATTACAATACATTTCCTTATTCTTCATATAAAAAAGACATTAAAATCAATTTTAAAAGTCGCTAATCAACCATGTTAATCTGGTAAATTAGCGACTACGATAAACTATTTTTTTCGATCAATCATTGATAAATGATTATAACAAATCTTCTGCAACAATTTTATCCGCACCAAAGTATGGCCGTAATACTTTCGGAATTGTCACTGTACCATCTTCATTTTGGTAATTTTCTAAGATTGCTGCAACAGTTCGACCAACTGCCAAACCAGATCCATTCAAAGTGTGCACAAATTGTAATTTACCATTTTCATCACGATATTGAATACGTGCTCGGCGAGCTTGAAATGCTTCTGTATTTGAGACAGAAGAAATTTCACGATAGATATTTTGCTGTGGCATCCACACTTCCACATCATATGTCTTTGCTGCTGAAAAGCCCATGTCACCTGTTGATAATGTGATAACGTGATATGGTAAATTCAATTTCTTCAAAATATTTTCGGCATTGACTGTCATATCTTCCAAAGCTTGATATGAATCCTCAGGCTTTGTGAATTTAACCATTTCGACCTTATTAAACTGGTGCATACGAATCAAGCCACGCGTATCACGCCCTGCTGAACCCGCCTCCTGACGAAAAGCTGGTGATAATGCTGTGACACTATATGGTAACTTTTCTGCATCGATCACTTCTTCACGGAAGTAATTCGTTAATGGGACTTCTGCCGTTGGAATCAACGTCATGTCATCATTTGTACCAACACGGTATGCATCATCCATAAACTTTGGATATTGACCAGTCCCATACATGGCTTCATCTTTAACCAGGTATGGTGTGATCATTTCCTTATAACCTTCTTTTTGATGTTCATCTAACATAAAGTTATAAACAGCTCGTTCTAAACGAGCCCCTTGTCCAACATAGTAGACAAAGCGAGCACCTGATACTTTTGCACCACGTTCAAAATCTAAGATACCTAAATCTTCACCAATGTCAAAATGCGCTTTGGGTGCAAAATCAAATGTTGGTATATCACCCCATCGCCGTTCTTCGCGATTGGCTGCTTCGTCTGGGCCAACAGGAATCGTGTCATTTGGCAAATTGGGAAAATGTAATGCGCGTTCTTTAATTTGCTTGTCTAACACAACGACTTGCTCATCCAGTGCTTTAATTGTTGCTGAAACTGTTTGCATTTCAGCAATGACGTCACTAGCATCTTCTTTTTGACGTTTCTTCAGACCAATTTGATCTGATACGGTATTACGACGTGCTTTTAATTCTTCCGTTTTCACCAATAATTCGCGACGTTTTGTATCATCGGCAACTAAAGCATCAACCTCTTCTGGTGCAACGCCACGTGTTGCTAAACGTTCTTTTACTTTTGCTGTCTCATGACGAATTAATTTCATATCTAACATAATCATTATTCTCCTAGTTATTTTTTCAAACCCAGCTCATCGATTTTGTCATCAATCAAGGATAATACCTTGTTGGCTGCTACCTCATCCGTTACAAAATCATATTGATCACCATCAATACTTAATTTTGGGGATCGATCATACCTTTCAAACCAGGCAACATAACGGTCATTTAAACTCTTATAATAATTATATAAGGATGGATCGTTCTCAATTTGCTCATATTCACGACCACGCTTTTTGATACGAGCTAACATCGTATCAAAACTAACGTGAATATAAATTAACAAATCTGGTGTTTTAACGATCGCATCATCAGAAAAATCAACCTGTTCCATCATGTTATTTAACAAATCACCATAGATTTGTACTTCAGTCTGGGTGGCTCTATCTAAATCTGCATTTAATTTAAACAACAACAAGTCCTCAAAGATAGATCGATCAATGACGTTTAATTGGCTACCCTGTGCATCCTTGATGTTATCTAAACGCTTATTTAAAAAATAATTTTGTAATAAAAACCCATAACGTTTTGGATCTTCATAAAATAATGGCAGAATAGGATTATCATCAACGGATTCGTATAGTGCTTCGCTCCCTAAATGTTCTGCGAGCATCGTTGTTAAGCTGGTTTTCCCAGCACCAATAGTTCCCGATAATACGATCATCCTGTTGTCCTACTTTCTTTAATCAATATTAAGTCTATTTTACCAAATTTTACAACGTCTAACACATCCACTTTTGAGAACCAACCGAATTCCCACTAATTGCATCCAATTAAAAAGCCGAAGCCTTTCGAAATAATCGAAGACTTCGGCTTTTTAAGTTGAAATAACCACCGTTACCTCAAAACCTATCATTGTTTCACGTTTACTCGTTCACACAATTACTTTTTACCAGAAACTGCATGAATACGATTAACCGCACGCATTAAGGCAGTTTGTGCACGTGCAACATCGTTTGTTTCACTTGCTGCTAAACGCTTTTCAGCACGTGCTTTCGCATCTTCTGCACGCTTAACATCGATATCTTGTGCTCTTTCTGCACTATCAGAGACAATTGTTAATTCATTATCAGAAAATTCAGCAAAACCACCACTAACTGCAATGATTTCTTCTGTATCTGACGAATCTGATTCGTCATCAACAATTTTCACTTCACTAATGTGCAACGCTGAAATAATTGGTGCATGGTTCGCCATGATTCCTTCTTCACCATTGGTTGTATTTAAAACAACTAATGAAGCTGTCTCATGTTCAAAAACCACACCATTTGGCGTTACCACCTTAACATGTAGGGTGTGTTCACTCATGGCGCCGCCCCCTTTGTTTAGTCAGCCATTTGAGCAGCTTTTTCAGCTACCATTTCAACGGCACCAACGTTACGGAAAGCATCTTCAGGATATTGATCGTACTTACCTTCCAAAATTTCCTTAAAACTGCGTACAGTTTCAGTCAATGGTACATATTGTCCAGGTAATCCTGTAAACGTCTCGGCAACAGAAAATGGCTGAGACAAGAAGAATTGGATACGACGAGCACGGTTAACGATCGTCTTCTCTTCATCTGACAATTCATCCATTCCTAGAATAGAAATGATATCTTGTAACTCACGGTAACGTTGTAATGTATGTTGCACTTCAGTTGCAACGTCATAATGTTCTTGTCCAACAACTTCTGGTGCTAAGGCCGTAGACGTTGAAGCCAATGGATCAACGGCTGGGTAGATTCCTTGTTGTGTCAATGAACGTTCCAAATTAGTCGTTGCATCCAAATGTGCGAATGTCGTTGCAGGCGCAGGGTCAGTATAATCATCGGCAGGCACATAAACAGCTTGAATCGATGTTACTGAACCCTTCTTCGTTGAAGTGATTCGTTCTTGTAACTGACCCATCTCAGTAGCTAATGTTGGTTGATAACCAACGGCTGATGGAATTCGTCCAAGCAAAGCCGAAACCTCTGAACCTGCTTGCGTGAAACGGTAAATATTATCAATGAATAATAGCACATCCTGACCATTGACATCGCGGAAATGCTCAGCAATCGTCAAACCAGTTAAAGCAACACGCATACGTGCGCCAGGAGGCTCGTTCATTTGACCATAGACCATGGCGGTTTGCTTCAAAACACCAGATCCTTGCATTTCATAGTACATATCATTACCTTCACGAGTACGCTCACCCACACCAGTAAAGACAGAAATACCATTATGACCTTGTGCGATATTGTGAATCAATTCTTGAATCAACACCGTCTTACCAACACCGGCACCACCGAATAGACCAATTTTACCACCACGAACATATGGTGCTAATAGATCAATAACCTTGATACCAGTTTCTAAAATTTCTGTTGACGTTGACAATTCGTCGTATGCTGGTGCATCACGATGAATTGGATCACGTTGTACGTCGTCTCCCAGTGCTTCACCACCATCAACTGGCTCTCCTAGCACGTTAAACACACGTCCCAACGTTGCCTCACCAACAGGGACACTGATTGATTTTTCAGTATCTGTTGCCGTCATTCCACGTCGCAACCCATCAGTTGAATCCATGGCAATCGTACGCACGACACCATCACCCAGTGACAAAGAAACCTCGACCGTCAATGTTTTTTGATCACCTTTATCGATAATCAATGCATTATTAATATCTGGAATCTTTGTACCTGATGGAAAAGCAACGTCAACAACGGGACCAATGACTTGAACAACTTGTCCGGTATTCATTGTCGTTTCCTTTCTTCATTCATATAAATCTGATGTCAGATGCTTTTAATCCAAAGCAGCCATTCCACCAGTAATTTCTGTAATTTCAGTCGTAATTGCACCCTGACGCGCACGGTTGAATTGCAGTCCAAGTGAATCAATAATTTCCTTGGCATTATCAGTTGCTGAAGACATCGCATTTGCCGATGCCGCATGTTCAGCAGTTTTTGCATCGATGATAGCACCATAGACTAAACTTTCGGCATATTGTGGTAGCACAACACCCAAAATTTGTTCAGCTGATGGTTCCATATCATAATCAGCCGTATACTTTGTATCATTTTTAGATTCTGTTAAATCTTCTGTTGAAACAGGTAACATCTTCTCTAAATGTACTTCATTTGTAATACGACTAACATAATGCTGATAACCAACGATTAATTCATCAAAAACTTCGTTGTCATACATTGTTGTCACAGTTTTCACAATTTCACGAACCTCATTAAAGGTTGGCACATCGGAAACACCACGATACTCGTATGCAACATCAAACCCACGTTTCTTAAAGAAATCCGCACCATTACCACCAACCGCTAAGATAACAACTTGATCAGGTGTCAATTGACGTTCAGTCATTCTAGACATTACTTCTTTTAATAATGTTGAATTATAACCACCAACTAAACCACGATCAGAAGATAGTACTAAAAATCCTACCTTTGACACATGACGTTGTTCAAGCAAAGTCCCTGAAACATTGTTGATATGCGCTGTTGCTAAGTGTGCCACAACGTCATGAAGGGCATCGGCATAAACCGTATATGAACCCCCATGACGTTGAATTTGACTTAGCTTAGCAGTTGAAACCATTTGCATGGCACTTGTAATTTGACGCGTCTTTTTTGTTGAGGCAATGCGGCGTTGAATATCTTGTAAAGAAGCTGCCATTTATCGCCCCTCCTTTACTATTCTTCTGCTGAGCCGGCAAATGTTGCTTTGAATTCCTTAATTGCAGCATCTATCGTGTCGGTATCAGGCAAGTTCTTTGTCTCAACAATCGTCTCTAACAAATCATTATGTGATGCACGCACAGCAGCAATTAATTCTGATTCAAAACGTAGAATATCATCGACTGCGACATCATCCATAAAGCCATGTGTTAGGGCATATAGTGATAACACTTGCTCCTCAACAGGCAATGGCTGATGCAAAGGTTGTTTCAATAACTCAACGGTACGACGACCACGGGCTAGCTTAACTTGCGTTGCCTCGTCCAAATCTGAACCAAATTGGGCAAATGACTCCAACTCCTTGTATGAAGCCAAATCCAAACGCAGTGTACCAGCAACTTTCTTCATCGCTTTAATTTGCGCGTCACCACCAACACGAGAAACAGAAGTTCCGGCATCGATAGCTGGACGAACACCAGCATAGAACTGATCCGCATCCAAGAAAATTTGGCCGTCGGTAATTGAAATCACATTGGTTGGGATGTATGCAGAAACATCACCAGCTTGTGTCTCAATAATTGGCAAAGCGGTCATTGACCCACCACCTAGCTCGTCTGACAACTTAGCAGCACGCTCTAACAAACGTGAATGCAAGTAGAAGACATCACCAGGGTAGGCTTCACGTCCAGGTGGACGACGAAGAATCAATGACAGCTCACGATAAGCCGTTGCTTGCTTTGATAAATCATCATAAACAATCAACACATGCTTACCGTTATACATAAACTCTTCACCCATTGCCGCACCAGCATAAGGCGCTAGATATAGCATTGGGGCTGGTTCTGAAGGACTAGCAGTCACAACGATTGTATAGTCCATGGCACCCATACGACGCAAAGTTTCAACTTGCGTACGCACAGTTGAGGCCTTTTGGCCAATCGCAACATAGACAACGATCATATCTTGATCTTTTTGATTCAAAATCGTGTCAATCGCAACAGATGTCTTACCAGTCTTACGATCACCGATAATTAACTCACGTTGACCACGACCAATTGGTACTAAAGCATCGACAGCCTTTAGACCAGTTTGTAGTGGTTCAAACACAGACTTACGCTCCATAACACCTGGAGCTTTAACTTCAACAGGACGTGTTTTTTCTGTTTCAATTGGGCCCATCCCATCAACAGGCTGTCCCAAGGCATTAACAACACGACCAATCAGTTGCTCACCAACAGGCACTTCCATGATACGTCCAGTACGCTTAACAGTATCACCTTCACGAATACTGTCATAGCTACCAAGAATAATGATACCAACATCATTTGATTCTAGGTTTTGCGTCATACCATAAACACCATTCTCAAACTCGACAAGCTCACCAGCAAGGGCATTTTCCAACCCCGTTGCGCGAGCGATACCATCACCAATGTAGGTAACAGTTCCAGTTTCTTTTACTGTTAAGTCGTCTTGATAATTGGCTAATTGCTTTTTGATGAGTGAACTGATTTCTTCAGCTTTGATGCTCATTTCAGCAGTTCCTCTTTCTTTATAGTGTGTCTATTCATCACACACAACATCAATTTTAACTAGAATTTCGATTACTAGCGGATGATACTCTGACGAATAGCAACTAATTTTGTTGCTAATGATCCATCCAAAATTTGGTCATTGGCTTTCACAATCACGCCACCAAGTAGGTTCTCATCAACGATTTGTGTCAAACGAACTTCGTTAGCCTGATAACGTTGCACAAGTTTCTCTTTTAAACGTGACACTTGCTCTTCACTCAATGGCACCGCTGTTTGTACCTCTGCATTCACAATACCAGCAGCCTGATTAACAAGTTCTTCATACTTTGAAATAATTGCTGGCAAGTTTTGAATACGTCGATAATCAAACGTCATCTTAATCAGATTTTTAACAACCTGACTCGTATTCTCTGACAAAGTTGTTAACAATTGCTGCTTCACATTTTCATCAATACGCAAAGATAGCAATGCCTTCGTAAATTCTGGATTTTGTACTAATACATCACGAACAACTGATAACTCAGCCATCGTTGCTTCATCAGTACCTTGATCATGGGTTAATTCGAACAAAGCAACGGCATATCGCTTAGCAATCGTTGCTTTATCTAATGCCATTACTTGTTACCTAACCCTTCAATGTAAGCGTCAATAAGCGCTTTTTGATCATCTAACTTTAGTTCTTTCTGGATAATCTTTTGTGCGATGGTTACTGAAAGTTCAGCAACTTCACTCTTAACGTCAGCCATTGCTTCAGAACGTTCTTGTGCAATCTGAGCACTTGCTTGTTCTTTAGTTGCTTGGGCATCTGCTTGAGCGTCAGCAACGATTTGATCACGTTGCTTACCAGCTGCTGCCTTGGCATCAGAAACAATACCGTTAGCTTCAGTACGTGCTGATTGCAACTGCTCTGAACGCTTTGAAGCCATTTCTTCGGCCTTTTGACGCGCTTCTTCAGCAGTATCCAAATCATGAGCGACTTTCTCCGCACGCTTTTCCATCATTTTTACTACTGGTCCCCAAGCATACTTCTTTAATAGAAGCATCAAGACTAGGAATGCCACTAGTACAAACAACATGTTACCCAAAGCCAACCCTTCGCTAGCACCTGCTAGAACAATTTGATTAAACATAATTAGTTGGCCTCCGCGTTTCGATTATCGTGCTAACAACATGAAGGCAATAGCAATAGCGATGATTGGAACGGCTTCGACCAAACCAACTCCGATAAACATGTTCGTACGTAACTTACCTTCTAATTCAGGTTGACGTGCTGTACCAGCAATCATACTTGAAATAACAATACCGTTACCAATACCAGCACCAATAGCGGCACCAGCTGCGGCAACACCAACACCAATGGTTGCAACATCCATTTTTACAATCCTCCGATTAATTTAAACAGTTACTGTAGTTACTCTGTCTTTTCCGAAACATAGACAGTCGTCAAAGTGACGAAGACAAACGCTTGAATGGCCCCAATAAACAATGAAAATCCTTGCCATAGAATTGTGAGCACAAACGCTGGAATAAATGTTAAGGCACCAGCAGACTGTGCCAATTGCCACAATAGAGACAAAACCATTTCACCAGCAAAGATATTACCGAACAGACGTAGTCCCAATGTTAGAAAACTAGTAAACTGCTCAATAAGATTTAAGGGGAATAAGACACTAAATGGTGACAGATATACTGACTTGAAGTATTTCTTAAATCCTTGCTTTTCAACACCTAAGAAATGAGCAATGGTAATCGCAATTAATGCTAATGTCATTGTCACTAGTGGGTTAGCGGTTGGTGAGTTCAGAAATGTATTACCATCCACTTTAACCGTAAAGGCAACACCTAGTTGATTGCCAACGAAGATGAACAAAAACATGGAAAATATGAAAAACTTCAAACTGTTACCAGTCTTATTTGGCAATGATCCATCAACAATATTATTAGTAAAATCAATGACCCACTCTAGCATATTTTGCTTACTTTTCCCGGCTGGCTTCATAACCAATTTTCGAGAAGTCCACAATGCTAGCAGAAAAACAATCGTCATCGAAACTAATGTTGAAATAACCACATTCCAATCAAACGTCAACCCCGCAATGCTAAAGGTCGCGGTTTTCTCCAATGAAATTCACCTCTTTCCTTTCTTGAAATATAATCAAGCGGCATGCATATCAAACAGGACCGTTTAACTTTTACCACCTAATATTACCCCTTTTTGAAGGTATTTCAATAATAAAGGACTACTTTAATTTGTCCCATTTCTGCAACGCTTTTTTACAAAGCTTGTTATATCACACTTTGTACTATTCCAAATAAGAATAATAATAATTTTATATCCAAAATAGAAATAATATTTTGTACTACTCTGTCTTCCCTTATAAAAAAAAACCGTTATTTTACAACACACATTGCAAAATAACAGTCAAAAAATGCTGTCATCATCACGATAATTTATTTTTCAGAAGCTGCTTTTTCCGGTAAAATCAAGTTCAAAACGATACCCAAGACAGTGGCAATTGCAACACCTGAAAATTGTACAATATTATTACCATGTCCCAATTGTAGATAAGCGTTACCAATCCCAATAACTAAGACAGATGAAGCAATCATCAAATTACGCTTCAAATTAAAATCTAGTTTATTTTCAACAATGATTCGCAATCCTGATGCGGCAATCACACCAAACAATAGGAACGATACCCCTCCTGTGACTGCTCCCGGAATCGTTTGAATCAAAGCTGATAATTTACCCACAAACGAGAAGAGAATGGCAAATGTTGCGGCACCCATCAAAACATACACCGAATGCACCTTTGTAATTGCCATAACACCAATATTTTCACCATATGATGTTACAGATGGTCCACCAACTAAACCAGCAAATAACGAAGCAACCCCATCACCAGCTAGCGTCCGGTGCAACCCAGGATTTTTAATATAATCGCGTCCTGTCAAATCATCTAACACCATCAAATGACCCAAATGTTCTGTAATAGTAACTAACGCAATTGGTGCCATCACGAGCACAGCACCCCAATGCATTACTGGTCGGTAATCCACAAACGGGATATCAAAAGCTGGTAAAGTAAACCATGCGGCATCAGCAACTGGCTTTAAGTCGACTAAACCAACCATTATTGCTAAAACGTAACCAACAATGATTCCTAATAATATTGGAATCAAGCCCAGGAAACCACGAAGATACATATTAAAGAAAATTGTAATCCCCAATGTTACCATCGCGACTAAAAATACTCGAATATCATATTTACCATTTAATAATGTTGCCGATTGTGCAGCAGAACCAGACAATGATAATCCGATCACCATAATAATTGGACCAACGACTATTGGTGGTAATAACTTTTCAATCCATTCAGTCCCGATGAACCCAACAATCGCTGCAACAATCAAATAAACAATACCAACAGAAATCACACCTGTTGCCACACCAGGATAGCCAGTTGTTTTCATCAAAGCAACCATTGGAATAATGAAAGCAAAGCTTGATCCCATATAAGCAGGGATCTGACGCTTTGTAATCAAAATATGTAATAGTGTTCCAACACCAGAACTAAATAGCGCAATGCCCGGATTTAATCCAACTAGTAATGGTACTAAAACAGTTGACCCAAACATTGAAAACATATGTTGTAACGATAGCCCTATCCATTGCCAAAAGCCTGGCTTTTCATCTACATCTAATACAACCTGCCGTTCTGTATCCATTGTGTTATTCCTTTCATACGTCAGCTTAATTGCTGGGAAATAATTAAAAAATGCTGAATGCCTAAAAAGGGACTGTCAATCTTACCATTTTAACTTGGTAGATTAATAGTCCACAAACATGTGTCAAATTTGTACCCTAATTGATGCACCCAGTACCAAAATAATCTTACTAGTCTCACAGGACCAAGTTAAAGCTATTTTCAACGTCATTTATTATATATCAGTTAACAAATCTAGTAAACATCTTTTAAATTAGTTAAACGTTTTAATTGGAACAAACTGTCGTTAATCCTAAATAGCTGTCTTTAGACATATTAAGTATGCAAGTAACATACCTATCACGTATATAAAAAAGAGGTTAACCACAATTGATTAACCTCAACATCACAGTCACATGATGTAAAAATTTTAATTTATTAATGAGTACCAAACAAACGGTCTCCTGCATCACCAAGTCCAGGAATAATATAACCATGTTCGTTAAGTTTTTCATCCAATCCAGCAGTATAAATATCAACATCAGGATGTGTCTTTTGCACTGTTTCAACACCAACTGGTGCTGATACCAACGTAATCAACTTAATCTTAGTCGCACCACGCTTCTTAAGTGCATCGATTGCCATCACCGCTGAACCACCCGTTGCTAACATCGGATCAACGACCAATACTTCACGTTGATCGATATCTTCTGGCAACTTCACAAAATACTCAACTGGTTCTAGTGATTCTTCATCACGGTACATACCGATGTGACCAATACGAGCGGCAGGAATCAACTTCATAATACCGTCTACCATTCCAAGGCCTGCACGTAAAATTGGCACGATGGCTAATTTCTTTCCAGCCAATGTTTTTTGCGTTGTTGTCGCAACCGGGGTTTCAACAACAACATCTTCAACTGGTAAATCACGTGTCACTTCATAAGCCATCAATGAAGCAATTTCATCAACAATTTCACGAAATTCTTTTGTACCAACATTCTTATTACGAATAATTGTTAATTTATGTTGAATTAGTGGGTGGTCAAAAACCGTTAGCTTACTCATTTCAAAGCTCCATTTCGTTTTCTTCTATTATAACGCTTTTTCTTAATTTGCGTATTCAATCCCTGACAAAGGGAAACGACTAGTTAAGTCTAATACCGCCTGCTTTACAGACGTTAATGTTGCTTCATCTTCAGGGTTAGCAAGTACTTTCAAAATCAATGTTGCCACTTCTTTTGACTCAGTTTCTTTGAAACCACGTGTTGTAATTGCTGGTGTTCCAATACGAATACCTGATGTCACAAACGGACTGCGCGGTTCATTTGGAATCGCTTCTTTATTAGTTGTAATGTGCACACTATCTAAAACATTTTGTGCATGCTTACCAGAAATACCAGTCGCCGTTAAATCTAAGTTAAACAGATGATTATCTGTCCCACCTGATACAACACGTACTAGATCAGACGCAGCAAACACATCAGCCATCGCTTTCGCATTGGCAATTACTTGTTGACCATACGTTTTAAAACTAGGCTGCATTGCTTCGTAAAAAGCAACTGCTTTACCAGCAATCACATGCTCTAATGGTCCACCTTGTGTACCCGGAAAAATAGCTGAATTAATCGCTTTTCCTAATGCTTGCTTTGCTAAAATCAAACCGCCACGTGGCCCACGTAATGTTTTATGCGTTGTTGATGTCACAACATCAGCAATGCCAACTGGTGAAGGATGAACACCAGCAGCAACTAAGCCAGCAATATGCGCCATATCAACCATGAGATATGCCCCCACAGAGTCAGCAATTTGACGGAAACGATCAAAATCGATAAATCGTGAATATGCTGATGCACCTGTCACAATCAACTTTGGCTTGAACTCATTTGCTAAAGCAGCAACTTGTTCATAATCAATCCGCTCATCATCATTCAAACCATAAGCATGGAAATGATAAGTCTTACCAGAAAAATTAACGGGTGACCCGTGTGTTAAGTGACCACCAGCATTTAAATCAAGACCCAAGACATGATCACCAGGTTCAAGTAATGCCGCGTAAACAGCCGCATTCGCTTGTGAACCAGAATGTGGCTGAACATTGGCATACTCCGCCCCAAACAGCTCTTTCACACGATCAATTGCCAATTGCTCAACTTGATCGATATATTCAGTACCACCATAATAACGCTTGTTAGGATAGCCTTCAGCATATTTATTGGTTAAAATACTGCCCTGTGCAGCACGCACACCTGCAGACGCAATGTTTTCTGAAGCAATTAATTCAATGTTATGCTCTTGGCGATCGGCTTCACGATCAATTGCAGCCCATAGTTCAGGATCAAATTCTCGATAATTTGTCATTGGGGTTGACCTCCTTCAGTCAAAACAGATTAATTAGTTAATAGCTCACTAATCCAGTGGCCACCAGATGCTTTACCTAGTCGATTATTATATGCACCATTTTCATCAATCTGTGGCATGGCAGCAACAAGAATCGTTCGCACATCTTTTTTGTCATCAAAATACCTTAGCCCCGCAAATAATTTTGCAGCGGCTGTATCATTATTATCTCCTAATGACCAAACAAAATCCATACCTGCTAATTGGTGCGTTGCAATTAAATCATTAGTCAACATTAACCCAACTGGATCAACTTGGCTTTGCATCCAAATAATCGCCTTTGTCCAATCTTCCGGTGCAACCATATAGACATCCTTATCAGGTGCATAATGCCGATATTTCATACCAGGCGCCTTAGGTGTTTCATTGTCTGCAACACGATGAATTTCAGAATCCACTGGCGTTTGAATAACTGCTTCTATTTGTGCGGGCGTAATTTTACCTGGACGTAAGATGGCTGGCATTTTAGTTGATAAGTCTAAGACCGTTGATTCAACCCCGATTTTTGTTGGACCGTCATCTAAAATACCTGCAATCTTACCATGCAAATCATGATACACGTGTTTTGCTAATGTCGGCGATGGCTTACCCGAAGTATTTGCAGATGGTCCAACCAATGTCTTACCACTGTCTCTAATCAATTGACGCGTCACATCATTGTCAGGCAAACGTACAGCAACCGTATCCAATCCACCGGTCACTGTCATTGATAAGACACCTGGCTTAACTGGCAGAATCATCGTCAATGGTCCTGGCCAATAAGCAGCCATTAATTTTTGTGCCAACTCGTTAACAATGGCAAAGTCAGCCACTTGCTCTGGGTCAGCGACGTGGACAATTAGCGGATTATCAGATGGTCGCCCTTTCGCTGCATACACTTTGCCAACTGCTTTTTCATTATAGGCATCCGCACCAAGTCCATAAACAGTTTCTGTTGGAAAGGCAACCAACGAACCACGTCTAATGGCACGTGCTGCCGCATCCATATCATTAACTGTCCATATTTTTGTTTCTGTCATTTTTACATCTCCCGCAATACTTTAATCATTCGATCATGACCACTTAAATCCTGACGTAATGTTACCTTGACATGAGGTAATGTTTCAAATAATTCAACAAGTGCCTGTCCTTGCTGATAACCAATTTCAAAGTACGCAGCACCACCTGGATTCAGATATGCTAATAAATCGGCTGCCATTTGTTTATATAATGCTAAACCATCATCTTCAGCGTATAGTGCGATATCTGGTTCAAAAGCAACAACAGATTCGTCCATCATAGCCTGTTCATCACGACTAATATAAGGTGGATTAGCAACAATAATGTCAAAGCGACCTGCAACATTTGTAAACAAATCACTCTCTAAAAAGCTCACATTTGGTGCATACAATGCTGCATTTTCCTTAGCGACAAACAATGCTTCACTTGAAATATCTAATCCATTGACATCCCAGGTTGGTCGTTCCGCACTTAACGTCACAGCAATCGCACCTGAACCAGTGCCAATATCTAACACTCGTTTCTTGTCACGAGTCACATGATCGTTTAAAATCCATTCAACCAATTCCTCTGTTTCTTGACGAGGAATGAGCACTCGTCGATCGACTTGAAATTCTCTACCATAAAATGCAGCATGCCCTAATGCATACTGTACTGGTTGACCACCCTTAATGGCGCGTACCGCAACCATAAAACGCAAACGTTTTTCATCTTCTAGAACTGTATTGCGATTATTTGATAATTGCGCATAATTCCAATCCATCATCCCAGTTAACAAATAGTCAATTTGTGCCATCCGCTCAACTTCATCATGAATATAAGGTTCCAACTGCCAGTTCCCCCATTCACGTACTGCTTGAATGGTCCATTGTTCATCAAACATATTATCTTATCCTTGTTTTAATGCTTCAAGCTTAGCCGTTTGATCAGCAATCAATAAGGCATCAATGATATCTGCCAATTCACCGTTCATAATACGGTCTAACTTATTTAATGATAGGCCAATTCGGTGATCTGTTACCCGATTTTGAGGATAATTATATGTTCGAATACGCTCAGAGCGATCACCAGTCCCAACAGCAGTCTTTCGTTGTTCGGCATATTCTGCCTCATTTTGTGATGCATAATAATCGTACACACGCGTCTTTAAAATTTCCATTGCCTTCGCACGATTTTGTTGTTGTGAACGTTGGTCTTGCATCGCAACGACAATACCTGTTGGTAAATGTGTCATACGAACTGCTGATGATGTCTTATTAATATGTTGTCCACCAGCACCAGATGAACGATAA
The DNA here is from genome assembly GCF_058107185.1 of Weissella sp. ESL1177. Lineage (NCBI taxonomy): Bacteria > Bacillati > Bacillota > Bacilli > Lactobacillales > Lactobacillaceae > Weissella > Weissella sp. ESL1177. The sequence goes on from NZ_CM176591.1 coordinate 1,531,891, forward strand.
ACATCAACACGCAGATCCTTATCGGCAATCTCAATATCGACATCTTCATACTCAGGCATCACACCAACTGTTGCGGTTGAAGTATGTACACGACCAGCTGATTCAGTTTCTGGTACACGTTGCACACGATGCGCACCATTTTCGAATTTTAATTTAGAATAAACATTATCACCGGTAATCATCAAAACGATTTCTTTGTAGCCACCAATTTCCGTCTTATTCTCATCAATAATTTCAACGTGCCAACCTTGTTTTTCAGCATAGCGAGCATACATATCATATAAATCAGCCGCAAACAAAGCGCCTTCATCACCACCAGCTGCGCCGTGAATTTCCATAATGATATTTTTATCATCATTAGGATCCTTTGGTAGTAACAAAATTTTGATTTGTTCTTCTAATTCATCTTTTTCAGTATGCAAATCTTTTAATTCTTCTTTTGCTAACTCTTCTAATTCTGAATCATTCGCTTCTTCACGAAGAATATCTTCATTTTCTGCAATCCCTGCAATGACTTTTTTATAACGTTTAAACGTTTCAACTGTTTCACGTAAACTACCCTCTTCTTTAGAGAGTGCAAGAAACCGTTTTGTGTCAGCAATGACTTCCGGGTCTGAAATCATTTCACTTACTTCATCATACCGATCCACAACGGATTGTACTTTTTCAAAAATTTCATCCATGTTTTTCTATTCCTTTAACATTATTCATGATTAATCGCTGTTCGTCGTGCTAATGCTTCTAAATCTGGATGATTATAATGTCTCCGACAAACAGGCATATAGGCTTCGTCACCACCGATTTGAACTTGTTCACCTTCATATATCGGTTGACCATTTGCCAATCGTAAATTCATAATCGCTTTACGACCACAGAACGAGCACAGTGTTTTCATTTCCTCAATTTTATCTGCATAAATCAACAAAGCTTCCGAACCAGGAAACAATTGATTAAATGCATCATTTTTCAAACCAAAAGCTAAGACAGGAATATTTAATTCGTCAACTACTTGGGTTAGTTGCAGTACTTGTTCTTTCGTCATAAACTGTGCTTCATCAATCAACACTGCTGCTACTGTGTCATTGTTCAAAATAATTTGAAATAAATCATCCGTGGCATGAATTGCCCGAGCGGACCGTTGCATACCAATACGCGAAGCAATTTCACCGACACCTGTACGATTATCCAAAGCGCTCGTTAATAACAAGACATGTCGTTGTTGCACTTCATAATTATGCGCAACTTTTAATATCTCAATACTTTTACCACTGGCCATTGCACCATAACGAAAAAATAATTGCGCCATCTTGTCCCTGCCTTTCACCTGTAAAATCTAGCTTACACTCCAATCTAGTATACCAAAATTGTCAATAAAAAAAAGATAAGCTGACAAAAGATGCCTTGGAGTCGGTGTGTCACGTGGTTTGGTCGGTTTGTGGTCATAGACCATGAAACGGACAAATGCGTTACATTGAGGATTCAGGTTTTTGGAACACGTTTAACCCAGAGTGCGACAAAAACTGGTTTGAATCCGGTGTGTCACGGAGTTTGGTCGGTTTGTGGTCATAGACCATGAAACGAACAAATGCGTTACATTGAGGATTCAGGTTTTTGGAACACGTTTAACCCAGAGTGCGACAAAAACTGGTTTGAATCCGGTGTGTCACGTGGTTTGGTCGGTTTGTGGTCATAGACCATGAAACGAACAAATGCATTACATTGAGGATTCAGGTTTTTGGAACACGTTTAACCCAGAGTGCGACAAAAACTGGTTTGAATCCGGTGTGTAACGGAGTTTGGTCGGTTTGTGGTCATAGACCATGAAACGAACAAATGCGTTACATTGAGGATTCAAGTTTTTGGAACACGTTTAAAAACCGTCAATCTTGCCATAAAATAGCGAAATTGACGGCTTATTGAGACTTTATAACGATTTATGGTCACAACAATCAATATAAAATAATAACATATTCTTAGAAAAATTCTGGTGAAATAGTTGCAATTTTAGCTTGCCAATCAATGCCTGGATACTTTCGATCTAAAATCAACTGTAGCATGTGCAACGCTAGATTTCCATTACGAGTCAAAATTGGCCCATGAAAATAGGTCCCATAAACATTACGATAGACCAGTCCTTCGCCACCATCTTCACCATTATTCCCGTTTCCTTTGATAACCTTACCTAATGGCCGCTCATCATCTCCTAAGAACGTACGTCCTTGATGGTTTTCAAAACCATGATACTCCAAATGATTTACTTCATCTTCAATTGTAACGTTACCAATGAAACGATTGTCTGGTTGATTCAAAGTGTAGTGACTTAAAGCACCAATGCCATTAACTCTTGTCCCATCCGCCAATAAGAAATATTGTCCTAGCAATTGAAAGCCACCACAAACACCTAATAATGGTCCATTGTTTTCAATGTACGTTTTCAAAGCAGGCGCTTTATCCGGCAAGTCATCAGCAACGATCATTTGTTCATAATCTTGCCCACCACCAAATAAAACAAAATCATAAGCCGTCGCATCAAAAGGATCACCCAATGAGACAATTTTTTCGTCAACCGTGATACCTAATTGTTTTGCATAATAACGCAACGCAACAATATTGCCAAAATCGCCGTACGTATTCATTAAATCACCATACAAATGAGCGGCATGTATCTCATATTCAGCCATCTATTTATTCCCCCATTCCTGTGTGAATATAGCCTTGCTGCTTTAATTCGGCACGCAATTGTAGCATCGCCGTATAAGTTGCTAATACATAAACACGTTTTGTTGGCATGCTTTCAATAGCAGTCACAATATCTTTTAGATCCTGATAAACAGGGTGATCACCAAATCCAGCCATTTTCAAACGTACGTACAAATCTTTATAACGTTCACCACCTGTTGCTACTGCTTGAATACCTGTTTCATGCAGTGATTCAAAGTTTGCATCCCAAATCCAACTCGTATCAATACCATCTGCATAATTTGCATTTAGTAATGCGATCATTGAAAACGGTTGATCATCTGTTTTCATCATATCAATGACTTGATTGGCACCTACTGGATTCTTAATCAATACAATCGTAACTTCTTTATCATTAACTTTAACGGCTTCTTGGCGCCCAAATATTTGGGCATTCGATGTAAAAGCTTGTTGAATTTGTTCTGATGATACGCCCATAAATCGACCAACGGCATATGCGGCTAACGCATTATAAATATTATACATACCGCCAATCTCAATTTGGTAAGTCAGTCCATCAATATCAAAATTTGACGAAACTGGTGTTAATTTATTTAATTTTGTCACAGCATAATCCAGAGGTGGACGCTTAAAATCGTCAGTCACTGAGAAATAATCACCCTGATTACCAAAAGTCATAAAATGATAATGTAAAATAGAATTATCTGTTGGTGACAAAACGCCATCAGTATTGTGGGGTGCTTTCATATCTCCTGTTGCAGGCAAATGATTAAATCCATAATAAACTTTTGGATTAGGTAAATCGCCTCGCATAAAAATGGGTGAGTCAGCATTTGCAATCACAGTCGCTTCAGGAAATAGGCGAATCCCTTTTAAAATTTTTTCATAAGTTGTATAAATTTCACCATAACGGTCTAGTTGATCACGAAAAATATTTGTTAAAACAAATGCTTTCGGCTTCAGCTGACGAGCAACTGCCTCAACATTTGCCTCGTCAACTTCTAACAAGGCAACTGGTCGTTGTTGTGGATCAGTTATCTTAGACGTCAACATTGTCCCTGTAATGCCCTGCATCATATTCGAACCAGAAGGATTTGTGATAACATCTGCATATTTTTCTCTCAACACACGCGTTGTTAATGTCGTTGTTAATGTTTTCCCATTTGTTCCCGTAATCAAGATAACATCATAATTTTCAGCATAACTTTGCATCACATTTGGATCAATTTTTGTTGCCAATTTTCCTGGTAATGATGTGCCACCTCGACGCAATACATCATGCAGTAATACGTATGTGCTTTTGCCAACGAAAGTTGCCAATCCACTTTTAAGGCTCATGTTATCCTCCTAGTTTCGTTAATCCAGCCCGCTAGCTTTCTTATTTTTAATTATTTATAACAATCACTATCAAATTTTACCATTTTAACAACATAAAAACACCACTGTTCATATTGTCGGTGGTGTTTCATCTTATCAATACACACGTCTATTATAATGACCTTGGACCAGGCGTTGATGTTATTAAAGTTGCATACCCATTGATCGTCCAAGCCTCAACATCATGTGGCAAAATAAAACTAGTTGCTGTATCCAAATGATAAGTCACGCCAAAAACAGTTAAATCAATATCACCATCAATCACTGTTCCTAATGTGTAAGGTGCCGTCGCATCCATTGTTACTCGTCCCGCAACATCCCATTTTGTCACATTAAAGTAAGGAGCTGTCACTAACTCGGTTATCGTCAAATCTGCCACATGTGATACTTTCTGTGCTGGCTTTTCTGGTACAAATGGTACTGTGGTCACATTTTTAGCATCTGCCAAATGCAATTCCCGCTTTTTACCTGTTGTTTTATCAATACGATCAAAATCATATACACGATAGGTAACATCTGATGATTGTTGTGTTTCTAAGGCTAAAACACCCTCACCAAGGGCATGTAATGTTCCCGATGGCACATAGAAAAAATCACCTGCTTTAACAGGCACCTTTTGCAAAAGATGTTCCCAGTCACCCTGATCAACTTCCGTATCAAATGTCGCTTTATCTTTGGCTGTATGTCCATAATAAATCGTTGCATCTGGCTTGGCGGCTAAAATATACCATGATTCTGTTTTACCGAGTTCACCTGCATGTTCATCTGCATAGGTATCATCTGGATGGACTTGAACAGACAAATCCTGATGTGCATCTAATATTTTCACTAATAATGGAAATGGCCGTTTCGCATCATCATTTGCAAATAGTTGTGGCTCATCACGCCATAATTCAGCAATTGTTTTGCCAGCATAGCGACCATTTGTCACTGTGACTGGTCCATTGGGATGGCCAGAAATCACCCATGCCTCACCTGTCGTCTCTGAGGGAATATCTAAATGGTAAATATCACGTAATGCTGTTCCACCCCAAATTTTTTCATGTAATGCTGGTTTTAAAATAAAAGGTTCCGTCATAATTTCCCCCAACTTTGTCTATAATCTGATTATTATTTTGTTAGTGATAAATAAATACTTGATAACCACCCGTGTTGGGCAACGTGGTACCAGGTAACACCTGATGGGTCCTGCACCCGTTCCGTAATCTCGACAGGTGTGCCATGTTGCATCCGATCGATTTGATGCCCATAGGGTTGTGAATAAACATCTACTTCTGAACCTGGAATATAATCAATCTTGCCACCAGCAATAAACGATTCTGGTTGCCAAATTGTTGGTCGTTTCCATTCTGTGATTGGCTGTTGATGCTGTCCATCATTACCTGTCAATTTCATCGTCTGCATATCATATTTTAACCATCGCGAATCCGCTAATTGATACCAAAAATCACCGGTACGTGTTGCAATACGTTGTGCAGCTTTGACAACAGAGCCTGCCCATAATTTTTGTCCGACACCTGTTGCTTGCGCAATCGACATAACTGGTTGTACGTCTGAAAAAATATGTAAATATTTATTCGTTAATTTTTCAGTCTCTGCAACATCATCTCGTTGATAATAAAAAGTTGTGGTATACATTTCTTTTTCATTAAATGTACCAGTCAACGTACCCTCAGAAGAAACAAAGCGATAGCCAGAGATTGGTTCTGGATCAATTGAAAATTTCTCACCAATATAGCCGTCAATTAATCGTGCACGCGTTAACGTACTTTTTGTATCAACATCTTTTGCATAAACCCATACGGGCATCCCCTTTAGTTGAAAGTCAGCCATTCACGCCGCCTCCTAATCGTCATTTATTATCTCTATCATACCAATTAAATGAATTTTTTGCTCTCTTTAATGTTATCCTTTTAATTTTATTTAAATTCCCTGTCCATCATCGAATAAACAAATTAGAATTTATTCATTTAATTTGTTGACTTTTAATTTTTTAGTGTGTATATTATATGTATTCGCTGATTAATAATTGCTCTGTAGTTCAGTGGTAGAATAACTCACTGTTAATGAGGAGGTCGCTGGTTCGAACCCAGCCAGAGCAGTTATATAAAAGTAACCAAACTTTTATATAAAACCGAATGAAAGTAGAGTCATTTATCTCATTGACTTTTAATCATACGTGTTATATATTATATATTGTTTATTAATCAAACATTGCTCTGTAGTTCAGTGGTAGAATAACTCACTGTTAATGAGGAGGTCGCTGGTTCGAACCCAGCCAGAGCAGTTATATCAAGCATCAGAAAAGTCAGAACTTACCGTCATTTTCGGTAGTTTTGGCTTTTTATTTTTAACCTATTTAAAACAAATGCTCATCATTAAAAAAGCACCAAATCATCTATCGATTTGATGCCTTATCCTTGAACCAAGGACTATCAATGGTACCTATTTCATTTCTTAAACAGCTGTATAACCACCATCAACCAACAACGTCGTCCCGTTAACAAACGATGCATCATCACTTGCTAAGAATGAAACGACCTTCCCAATTTCTTCTGGCTTTCCTAGACGACCTGCTGGATGCAATTTAACGAGCGCTTCCTTATCAGCACCAGCAATTAATGGTGTATCAATATAACCTGGTGCAACCGCGTTCACACGAATCCCTTCTGCAGCATAGGTAGCTCCTAAAGTTTGTGTCAGTAGCTTAACCCCACCCTTTGCAGATGCATAAGCAGTCACACCAACTTTACCAACGAAACTGTGAATTGATCCCATGTTAACAACAGCACCACCGGTTTTCTGTGTACGCATTTGTTCGATAGCATACTTGTCAGACAAGAAGACACCACTCAAATTAATATCAATTGTCATACGCCATTGATCATATGACATGTCTGTAATATTACCATCACGTGCAATTCCTGCATCTGCGACCATAATATCTAATGAGCCAAAGTGCGCCACTGCTTCTGCCACAACGTGCTTGACGTCTTCTTCTTTAGTCACATTAGTTTTGACAAAAATAACTTGATCTTCACTGCCCAGTGAAGCAGCAACTTCTGGTCCGCTATCAGATAAATCTGAAATAACGACCTTTGCCCCTTCTGCCATTAATTCCTTAACGGTTGCTAAGCCAATTCCTGACGCACCACCAGTAACAATTGCCACTTTATCCGTAAATTTTCCCATTTGTTTATCTCCCCATTTAATCGATATTGTTAGGATTGTTTATAAGCTTATTATACATCAACTGTCTTAAATTATGTAAGCGTTTTACTTTTAAAATCTGATATTCAGTACTGATAACAAAAAGAGAGCGTGATAAAAGACGGTTTGAAGCCGATTGTAACCAACAATAGGGTGATTTGGGTTCGTAGTTTAACGAAGAACCAGCAGCGCCTAATTGTTGTTACGGTAAGGCTTCAGTCTTTTAGAGCAGGTTTTAAAAAAGTGCGAAAAAAGACGTTGATCTACCAATCAAATTGATAGATCAACGCCCTTCTCAGTTAGTCATAACGACTGATGTGCCAATTTCTTAAACCATTTTTTGTAACATACCAGTTAATTCACCAACATTTTATTCAAACACCATTTGGTTTTTATACAATTCTGCATAAAAACCATTCTGTGCTAACAGTGTTTCGTGATTACCTTGTTCAATAATTCGGCCGTCTTTTAGGACAACAATTTTATCCGCATTTAGAATCGTCTTTAATCGATGTGCAATCACAAAACTCGTACGGCCGGCAATGACATTGTCCATTGCTCGTTGAATGCGTTCTTCAGTCACCGTATCAACATTCGATGTTGCTTCATCTAAAATCAATAAATCTGGTTGTGTTAAAATCGTTCTGGCGATAGATAGTAGTTGCTTCTGGCCCGTTGAAAAGACTGAATTTTCATCTGAAACCTCAGTATCATATCCCTTTTCAAGGGTCATAATAAAGTCATGAATGTTCGCTTGTTTGGCAGCGGCAATAATTTCTTCATCAGACGCATTAACTTTACCAAAAGCAATATTGTCACGCACAGTACCAGTAAATAATACCGATTCTTGTAAGACGATACCTACATGATCACGTAATGATTTCAAATCCATCTGACGTACGTCAACATCATCAAACAAAACAGCTCCTGAAGTCACATCATAGAACCGATTTAATAAATTCATGACAGTTGTTTTTCCAGAGCCAGTTGGCCCCACCAAAGCAACCATCTCACCTTTTTCAACATCAATATCAATGCCATGAATAATTTCTCGATCTGAATTATATCCAAAATGAACATCTTGCAATTTGATGTTATTTTGCACACCAGTAAACTTCACACCATTTGTTGGATTCATTTCTTCGTCTTGTTTAAAAATATCATTCAAGCGATGCACACCTGTCATCGCTTGTTGCATCATGTTATACAATGACGTGATTTGTGAAATAGGTTGGAAATACTGTTGCGAGAAAGAAACAAATGTGACAATTAAGCCTAATCCTGCTGCTCGTGAAGCAACATCCCCAGACAAGGCTTGCGTCGCACCAAAGAAAATCACAATCGCTAAATTAAACAATCCCAGTCCTTGCATAATCGGATTCAGAATACCAGACCAAGCTTGTGAACGAATCATCGCCCGGCGAACCTTCTCATTGTGCGTCACAAAACCATCAATCGACTCTTTTTGCAGACCATTGGTAATGATAACTTTTTCACCATTAATCTGTTCATTAATATAACCATTTAAATGACCAACCTCAGCTTGTTGCAAATCAACATACTTTTTGGCTTGAATCATAATAACAATGCCAACAATAATGACTAGCGGTGTTGTTGCCATCGTCGCTAGCGCCATTTTAGGGCTTTCATTAAACATCATCCAAATAACACCGATAAACATGACCACTTGTTGTAGAATTTGAAACAAGGCATTATTCATCGCATTAAAAATGTTATCTAAATCAGAGGTGAAGCGTGATAAAATCTCACCGTCTTGATGATTATCAAAATAACGCACGGTCATTCGTTGTAACTTGGCAAACAAACCCGTTCGCATATCATTAACCGACTTGGGTGACACAATTGCTTGTAGTAATCCATTCAAAAATAGCACAATCAATATTGTGACGGTAAATAACCCAAACAGTAAAAGCGCTTGGTGAAAGTCCGTTAGCGTTGCTTGACGCCTTGTCAGCGGATTAAGATAAGTCATCAAATATTTTGATAACTCTGTAATTGAGCGTCCCATATAAACAGGTGCTTTCACTTGCAACCACGTCGCTAAAATTGTCAGTATAAATATAAAAATCAGTGATAATTTAAAGTGTTTTAAGTAGTGAGCAAAGAAGATAACCGATTCTTTAAAATTATTCTTCATGATTCTTTGCCTCCCTTGCTTTTTGCGTGGCATAGATTTCCTGATACACCGCTGATGTCTTCATCAATTCCGCATGTGGTCCATAAGCGACTAACTCACCTTTATCTAGCACTAAGATATGATCTGCGTTAATGACTGAAGAAATCTTTTCCGCAATAATAAATGTGGTCGTTTCCTTTAATTCTTCATCCAACGCTTGTTTTACTAACTTTTCCGAACGCGCATCCAACGCTGATGTTGAATCATCTAAAATCAAAATTTTGGGGTCACCAATGACGCCACGGGCAATTGACAAACGCTGTTTTTGACCACCAGAATAATTTGCTGAACGTTCTTCAACAACATGATCATACTGATCATCATATTGTTCAATAAATTCAGCTGCTTGTGCTATCTTCGCTGCCCGTTTCATATCAGCTAATGTTGCATCTTTCTTACCTTGTCGTAAATTGTCAGCAATAGTTCCTGAAAAGAGTGTTGCTTTTTGCAAAACAAATGAGACAGTTGCACGTAATGACGCTTCATTAATCTGCTTTAAATCAACACCACCGACTTTAACCGTCCCTTCAGTTGCATCATAAATGCGTGGAATCAATTGTGCTAATGTTGACTTACCAGACCCAGTTGCGCCAACGATGCCCACCATTTCACCTGGATCTACTTGAAATGAAATGTGTTTTAATGTTGGTTGATCATCATCTTGATACGTAAATGATACGTCTTCAAATGCAACTCGACCCGTTAGATTTTGACGCTCGGTCTTGGCATAAGTTAATTCAGGCTCCGTATCCATAATCTTTTGGATTCGGCCCATTGAAACAAACGCACGAGTTGCAAAGGACATCATCATACCACCAATAATAATGGCGTTCATAATAATCATAATGTAATTTGTAAATCCAGTCACCTGTGCTAATAAAGTTGGCTGAGCATCAACCATATTACCCACAAAATAAATGGCTAACACCATTAATCCTTGCCCAACGAACATAAAAGCGGGCATGACCAAAGCGAAAATGTAACCGATTTGAATATTAACATCTTTTAAATCATCAGATACGGCTGTAAATCGTGCTTCTTCATTTTTTTCCTGATTAAACGATTTAACAACCCGCACACCTTGTAAATTTTCTTTGGCTTTGGCATTCACCTTATCCATTAACCATTGGATTTTACCAAAGCGCTTACCTAAATTCTTAACAACGAAAAACGAAACTAAGCTAACTAAGATAATCATCAAAATAATGATCCACCATAATTGTGGAATTGAACGCATTGCTAAAATAAAACCACCGATGAATAAAATTGGCATGCGCATTAACGGCTGTAAAACAAGCATTAAGACATTTTGAATTTGTGTCACATCATTTGTTAAACGAACCACTAAATTACCAACCGAAAATTTTTCAACATTCGCAAACGAAAAAGTTTGAATTTTACGATAGGCACTTTCACGCACATCTGCTGAAATGCCTTGTGATGCACGTGCTGCAAAAATTGTATTCAATATACCAGCTAATAAACCAATCACTGCTAATATTAATAATTGTGCCCCAATTTTGTTTACTTTATGCATATTGTCATCTGTAATTGCTTGGACAATATTACTTAGTAATGTTGGTTGTAATAGTGTTGCAACTGATGCAATGACTACCATTAGTATCGCTATTGTTAAATCAAGTTTATAGCGGCCAATAAATGGCTTAAGCAACCTCATTTGTTTTCCTCCCATAATCCCCATTTTGATTCGTGTAATAAGCTATTGTATCACTTTTATGGCTAGCATTGTCAATTTACTTAACAAAAAAATATTTGTTTTGTAACAACTAGTTTTAATTATTTTGTCAAAAAAAGAAGAATCAAGTTTTTGGCTTAATCCTTCTTTTTAAATTATCCTGCTACAGCAAATTTAAACTTTGTCCACGGCTTAATAAAGTCTAATAAAAATAATTCTTTTTCATCAACATGACCAATTTTATTTTTGCGCGTGTCGCGATGTGGTTCTAAGACAATCTGTAATTCATTTTTATAAACACCAAATGTGTCATTACCAATGACAACATCTCCTCGGACAAATATATCCTGATTATCATGTGGCTGATTAGCTGTTGCCTGATAAGTCACACGAGGCATTGTCGAACGAATGACCTGATCGTTAATATCACCCCGACGAAAATGTTGTGGCTTTAACGTAATCATTCGTTCAATATCATTCACATTATTAATAAAAGAAATGGCTAACGTTAACTGATATCGATTGAGTTGGCTTAGTGCGGCTAACTCAGTTTCACTAGCATAAGCGTTCCCAATAATCACATCATCAACCAACCCCGTCGCTAATAAATGCTTCGCTTGCACAGCAATGGGCAGTTTCCGATCAACCTCCAATGTTGGCAACCCATCATTGACATTCCATGGTCCAATATGTCCTGTCTGACTAGAAACAAAGGCTGCTAACCGAATACCATATTTTTTAAATCGTTCACTACAAGCAACAAAATAATCAAAAGGTAATCCTGTACCAACTTGTGGATAAAAATTATGACAGCCGTAAATAAACGGTGCGTTCGCTTGATGCGTCATAATATTATTCAAATAATCAACATTATTACTAGCATTTAACTCAATTGCTAATCCATATGGATTATAGGATAACAGCGCTTCTGTTTCACCATCAAACGATTGATCCAACCGAATACCCGCGACATGCAGTTCGTGAAAAAATGATAAATCATGATATGAAATATGCAATTGATCAAAAATTCTCGGTGCAACATCAATAATGGTCTCATACCCTAACGCATTCCCATAATCAACGATGCGTTGATATTTTTGTTTTGTTTCATCAACTGAGCCAGTCACTTCTAACATACTCATAAATAGACGGGTAAAGCCATACTGATGTCCTAAGTTTAGATACTGTTTGTCAGCTTCAAAATCACTATGATCAGGGTAAATAGATAAACCTAATTGTCGTTTCGTCATTTTTCCTACCTTTCAAAAAAGCTAGATCGTGTTTATCACACCATCTAGCTTTTTACAAAACAAAATTTATGCAACCTCAATTTCTTTTTCTTCCTTCAAACGATCACGATCCATACTCTTGAAGAAGACATAGTAAATCAAACCATCTAACACAATATTAATAACTTGCATAACAGCACCTGAAATATGACCAGTTGCTAAGTAACCCGAAATAATTGGTGGCGTAGTCCAAGGAACCATGATTCCCATTGTTTTTGCCACTAATCCAGTACTCATTGCTGTATAAGTTGTAATAACGTTTGCCATTGGTGCCAAAACAAATGGAATGATCATCTTATAATTCATCACAATTGGCATACCAAAAATAATTGGCTCATTAACATTGAACAAGGCAGGTCCAACCACCAACTTACCCAACGTTTTAAATTCTTTACTCTTTGATAAGAAAGCAATCATAAAGGCTAAACCAAGCGTGGCGCCGGATCCACCCATGTGAATGAAGTTATCATAAAATTGTTGGGTAACAATATTTGGTAAGGTCTTACCCGCTTGCATGGCATTGGCATTTTGTGCCATAGCTCCCAACCAGATTGGCATCATGACACCACTAACCGTGTTAGAACCATGGATACCAAAGAACCATAACAAGCAGATAATTAGTTCGACAACAATCGCACCTGGCAACGAATTATTCAAATGACTTAATGGTTCTTGCAAGAAGAACGTAATAATATTTGGAATACTCTCCATTGGTGAAGCTTCAACTGCCATTCGGATGACCCACATCACAATCAAAGCTAAGGCACCAGGGAATAGTGATGCAAATGAATTGCTGACAGCTGGTGGTACACTAGCAGGCATTTTAATCGTTAAGTTCTTATGAACTAACCACACATAAAAGTCGGTAATAAACAGTCCAACTAGAATGGCAATAAACAATCCTGATGAATCTAATTGTTGTAGTGGTACCCACATCGCACCTGCTTTATCAACTTTCAAAGGAATCGACAGGATAAACGCTCCAATTGAAACAATCATTGCTGAAAAGGCATCTACTTTATAACTTTTCGCCAAATTATATGATATACCAGCAACGGCGACTAACCCCATGATATGGAACGATGCATTGGTTGGATATTGCACAACCGTTGCCCAATTCGATCCAAAAGTATGCGCCATAAAGTTTTGATAACCTTGAATTGGAAATTGGGCAATGATCATAAAGACAGACCCAATAATAATCATTGGTACGGCTGCCGTCATTCCATCACGCAAAGCAACTAAATGTCGCGAGCCCGACAATTTTTGAAAAAATGGAATAATTTTTTCATTTAATACATTACTTGCCATATTTCTTACCTCACACTTTAAATAAACGTCCTAATCCAGATCAACACCATTGGATGCAATAACTTTTTGGAACCATTTGAATGAATCTTTATAATATCGGTTACCAGTTCCTTGACCCATATCATCCAAATCAACATAGATAAATCCATAACGTTTCAACATTTCACCCGTTGAAGCAGAAACCAAATCAATACCTGACCAAGGTAGATAACCAATTAATGGAATGCCATCTAAAACAACACCTTGTTCCATTGCTTGAATGTGTCCTTGGAAATAAGCAATGCGATAATCATCGTGAACTTGTTTATCACCAGTCAACTTGTCATAAGCACCAAACCCATTTTCAACAATAAATAGTGGTTTATGCCAACGATCCCACATCCAATTCATTGCCCACCGAATACCGACTGGATCAATTTGCCAACCCCAATCCGACTTTTGTAAGAATGGATTATCACCATGATTTTCATCTTCGTTGTATTCTAGCCACTCATCACCTGTATCTGATACTGTCCATGACATATAATAAGAAAAGGCCACGTAATCCACCGTATTTTCAGCTAGGACTTTTTCGTCAGCCGCCGTTATATCGATCTTGAATCCTTTATGCTCCCAGAACTTCTTTACCCAATTTGGATAAACACCATTAGCATGAACATCACCCCAGTAATAGCGTGTTTGCATTGCTCGTTGTGCCATCAAAATATCAGCTGGTTTTGGTGAGGCGGGATAAATTGGATTCATTGATAACATGCAGCCCACTTGGATATCAGCATTTATCTCTTTCGCAATTTCATGAGCATGTTTTGTCACTAGCGCCGAAGCAACTAATTCATAGTGTGATGCTTGATACATCAGCTCTTGTGCTTCTTCAGGTTGGTAGTCTTTCAAACCCGAATTTTGCAACATCGGATGTGGGTTCATCCACTCTGTCTGATTCGTGATCTCATTAAATGTCATCCAGTATTTGACACGATCACCATATCGGCGTATCACAGTATCTGCAAATTTGACAAAAAAATCAATCACTTTACGATTACGAAAACCACCATATTCATTCACTAAATGTAATGGCATTTCAAAATGACTGAGTGTGATCACGGGTTCAATCCCATTTTTATGCATCTCATCAATCATTTGGTCATAAAACGCTAATCCAGCTTCGTTTGGTTCTTCTTCGTCCCCATTAGGGAAAATACGTGTCCAAGCAATTGATGTTCGAAACGCTTTCAAACCCAATTCTTTCATCATTTTAAAATCTTGTGGATAAGTATGATAAAAATCAATGCCACGATGATTTGGATAGTTACCATCTGGTAAAACAGTATCTGTGACTTCTCGACGAACACCGTTTTTACCTGCTAACATCACATCAGCAATTGAAACACCCTTACCATCAACATCCCAAGCACCTTCTAATTGGTGTGCTGCCACTGCGGAACCCCACAAAAAATCTGCTGGCATTTGATATCCTTTGACCATGTTAACCCTCCAATGCTGCAACACGTTTCATCAGTGCAATCAATTCGACTGCCATATCACGGAAAGTAATCGCATTCATTAAGTGGTCTTGACCATGAACCATATACAAATCAATTTCTGTATGTTCACCCTGCGCTTCTTTCGTTAGCATATCCGTTTGAACATCATGCGCTTCTTTTAGTTCTTGGTTAGCCAATGCCATCGCTTCATCAGCTTCATCATACTTACCTTCTTTTGCTAACTGAATTGCTTGGAAAGCTTGTCCTTTTGCATTGCCACCGTGCATAATTAAGCCCATGACAACTGTCATACGTTCATCGTCCATGATGAATTCCTCCTATTAATAAAGGCAACGCGTTGGCTTATTAACTCATTCGTTCACCTTTTACTTATTATTCGTATCGACTATGCATTCATTAATGCTTCAGCTGCTGCCAAAACCTTATCACCCTTCATCATGCCATAGTCCATCATGTTGATAACATCCATTGGAATTCCTGCAGCATCTGTCTTTGACTTCACTTCATTCTTCATATAGCTCACTTGTGGTCCAAGTAACAAAACATCTGGTTTCACTGAAGCAGCTAGTTCATTATCAATATCAGCTGTTGACTTGGCAAAGATTTCATAATCCTTGCCACTTTCTTTTGCGGCTGCCTGCATCTTGCTAACCAATAATGATGTTAACATCCCTGCTGCACATGCTAACATTATTTTCTTATCTGCCATTTTTCTATCCCCTTTTTTCTTTTAAAAATTATAAATCAACACCATGTGACGCAATCACATGCTTATACCAATCAAATGAATCTTTTCGCAGACGGTCTCCTGAGCCTTCACCCATATCATCAAGATCAACATAAATGTAACCATAACGTTTACTCATTTCACCAGTTCCTGCTGACACAATATCGATTGGACCCCATGATAGGTAACCAATAACTGGTATGCCATCATTAACGACTGCTTTTTCAACTTCAGAAATATGTGCTTTTAGATAATCAATTCGATATTGATCATGAATCTTGCCATCAACAACCTCATCATAAGCACCAAAGCCATTCTCAACAATCATGATTGGCAATTCTGGATATTGATCATTCAATTCATTTAACGTATAGCGCAAACCTTGTGGATCAATACCCCAACCCCAATCTGAAACTGGAATTTCTGGATTTGGGACAACTTCGTAATGTTTCACATCTTCAAAATTAGTATCCTGGTCGTCTTTTGCCTTGATCACTGTTGAGTTGTAATAAGAGATTGCTAAGTAATCAACCGTTCCTTCATACAAAGCATCTCGATCAGCCGTTGTGATATCAGGTCGATAACCTGTGCGTTCTGCAAATGCTTCAAATTCAGCTGGATATCCGCCACGTATATGAACATCTGAAAACCAATCATGTAACTGACGCGCTTTTTGTGTTGCCAACATATCCGCTGGCTTCGGTGATGCTGGATATAATGGAGCAACATTCAACATCCCCCCAATCATAAAGTCGGGATTAATTTGATGACCAATCTTTACTGCTTTGGCACTTGCTACGAGTTCATAGTGCGCTGCTTGCACCATTGCAGCTAATTTTTCTTCCGGCGTTGTCTGTTTTGGAAATTGTAAACCTGAATTTGTCCAAATCATAAACTCACTCATGACGTCATCAGTTAAATTGGCTTGATTCGAAATTTCGTTATGTGTCATCCAGTAGGTCACTTTGTCTTTATAACGTGTAAATACTGTTGTTGCATACTTAACGAACAAATCAATTAGTTGTCGGTTTGACCAGCCACCATATGCTTTCACAAGATGGTATGGCATTTCAAAGTGATTTAATGTCACGACTGGTTTAATTCCCAATCGATTCATCTCATCAAACAAATCATCATAAAATTTTAATCCTGCTTCATTCGGTTCATCATCATCCCCATTTGGAAAAATACGTGTCCAAGCAATCGATGTTCGAAAGGCTTTAAAGCCCATTTCGGCCATTAAAGCTAAATCTTCTTTGTAAGTATCGTAAAAATAAATACCATGGTGATTGGGATAATTTAATCCGTCAATCACACCATCTGTAATTTCACGGGGTTTATTATTTGCACCCGCCGTTAAAATATCAGCAATCGATACCCCTTTACCATCTCTATTCCATGCACCTTCAGCTTGATGAGCAGCAATTGCGCCACCCCACAAAAAGTTATCAGCTAACTTGAGTCCCATGTTTGCCTCCCGTATACATTCTTTCTTGGTTACAGTCTTTGTCAAATGCGGAATCTTTGACTATTTCAAACTGTATAGGTACACTATAACAGTACATGTACAGTTTTGCAACCGCTTTCATGTAAACTTTTATTATGTGCCATTTGGTATATAATTAATCTAAAGGAGTTAGGTTATGCTTAAATATCAACAAATCGCAAAAGAACTGTTTTTTTATATTAAAAACAATCATTTGCAACAAGGTGATCAGTTACCGAGTTTAACTGAATTAACCGTGCATCATCATGCTAGTAAAGCAACAATTTTAAAAGCCTTAGATGAATTAGAGCGTGATGGTTTTATTTATCAAGTACAAGGTAGTGGGACCTTCGTACGAAATTTACCGAAGGATGATTACATTAACTTTAATATGAGTCATGGTTGGACGAGTGATTTCACACAACAACCAACTAAAAATGCTGATGTTTCTGTGCAAGAAATCTTACCATCCGTGAATATTGCGAAACAATTACATTGTTCAGTTGACACGCCTGTTTTTAAAGTTCAACGTGTTAAACTTCGTCATGATAAAATCTTTTGTTTTGAAACATCCTATTATAATTCGACGTTGGTTCCTTTCTTAAATACAGAAATGGCGACTTCATCGCTTTTTAAATATATTAAGCAAGCTTATAAAATTTCTGTTGGTTTTTCAGATAAATATTTTAATGTCCGTGAGTTAACTGATATCGAAACACAAAAATTAGGTTTACCAGCAAAAAGTTTTGGGCTATCCGTCCATGAGTCTTTTTATTCGACAAGTGGTGAAATTTTTGATTATTCAGAAAATGTTTATCATCACGAAAATGCAAAATTTTATCTATAAATTTTATGACAACTTTTTTAGTAAAAAGGCCGCCAATCCAACCACTATAACGTGGTAGATTGGCGGCCCAACTTTTTCAATAATCGTACTCTGGCTTTAATTATCTATTTGATATTTTGCAAACCGGGCTGCTTGAATTGGTGTTAGTGTCACTGTCAGGACTGTCCCACTTTCATCATAATCTAAAGCATGCACCGTTGCTTGTTCATTTAATTCGTTAACGATCTGACCATCTTGAAAAGGTACGTGTAGTCTGGTCGTCACATAGTCAGCAAAAATATGTTCTTTCACGACATCAATCAAAACATCTTGAGAAGCTTTATCAAGCGCTGATAGGATCAAAGTATCACCTTCCCGTGACGGATAGGTCTGATCTTGTATTTGATCAGCTTTATTGTATACAGTGACCATTGGGATATTCGTAACACCGATCTCTTTTAGCGTTGTTGCTGTTGTTGCCATCATTTCTTGATAATGTGGATCTGAATAGTCAACAACTTGAATTAATAGATCCGCATCTGCTGCTTCTGCTAAAGTTGCTCGGAAAGCTGCAACCAAGCCATGTGGTAACTTAGATACAAAACCAACGGTATCAGATAGCAAAAAATTTTCTTTGTCTGGTAATTGCATCTTACGGACAGAAGTTTCTAACGTTGCAAATAACATATCCGCCTGAAAAACTGTCTTTTCGGGATTATCACCAAAACGGCGAACCAATTCATTCATAATGGTTGACTTACCCGCATTGGTATAGCCTACTAAGGCAACATGACGAATACTTTGTTTCGTGCGATAAGCTCTTCTCGTTGCGTCATCTTCTTCTATATTTGCTAATTCTGCTTGCATTAAAGAAATTTGGTGCTGAATATGACGACGGTTTGTTTCAAGTTTTGTTTCACCAGCACCACGACTAGTAAAACTACCGCCACCACCACCCGTTTGCTGATCCAATCGAACATTCATTGATGTGCGTAATCGCGGTAATTGATATTTTAATTGCGCAATCGCTACTTGTAATTTCGCAACTTTCGTTTTTGCCCGTGAAGCAAAAATATCTAATATTAATGCTGTCCGATCCATGATATCTGCTGACGTACCAGCTTCTAAATTACGAATCTGTGAAGGTGATAATTCATCATTAGTCACAACCATATCTGCTTCATAATAAGTTAGTGCTTCTTTTAATTCAGTGACTTTGCCTTTTCCAAAATAAGTAGATGCATTCGGTTTTTCTAATTTTTGAACGACAGTACCAACAACCATCATATTATTAGCAGCCGCTAAATTAGTCAATTCCGTCATTTCATATGCAAAATTGTCATTTTGCTGATCTAAACCTGCTACAATAACTCGCCGTGTTGGTTGTTGCTCATTTTCAATCATTGCTTTTTTACCATTTTGTTGTTGTGTCATTGTATACCTTCAGTTTCAAATTATCATCTGATACTTCCCAAATCGTAATCGACCCATTTTGAGGTTTCTCAGCTGCTAATTCATGTGACGCATATTTATCCACTAAATTACGAATCAATGTGCCATGTGAAACTGCCAAAATATTTTGACCATCCCGTGTATTACGTCGAATCAATTCCAAACCTTTGTTAACACGTGACCAAAACATATCCGCATTTTCAGCATCTCCAGTTGGATCAGCAGTATGCATAGCATCCATGACATCATCTTGACTAAGACGCGCCATTAAATCACCGTAACTATCTAATTCACCTAAGCCAATTTTTTCAGCAAACAATTGTGAACTTTTGTCACTAGGCAACCCTTCAAAAAAACCAAAAAACTGCTCGCGTAATTGTTGCAATTGTTCTGGTTCTCGTAAGTCACCACTTTGTTTATTACGTGCTAAAACAAACTCTGCTGTTTGAATCGCTCGCTGCAAATCTGACGAATAAGCAGCGTCAAATCTAATATTTTCTAGACGATCTCCCGCAGCGTAACCGTCGGAAACGCCCTTATCAGTTAATGGCGCATTACTCCAACCTTGCATTCGTTCATAATGATTAAAAATTGTTTGTCCATGACGTACAAGATATAAATTGAATGACATTCTTGGCTCCTCTGTATTGTTCATTTGATTTTTGTTATTTTGTTATGATGTAATTACTTATAATTGTATCATTAAGTACTCTTTTCCTCATTATGTTGTCCACTTTTATGTACAAAATAGCAAACTGATCGCCCTACGAGGTTTCTTAAATTAGTATATTGACAGAAAACCGGTTTCCCTGTATAGTTAATTATTGTTGTTAAGACAACGATGATAGTGTTGGCCCAATGGTCAAGTGGTTAAGACGTCGCGTTCTCAGCGCGGAATCCAGGGTTCGACTCCCTGTTGGGCTATTCGTTTATGGCTTTGTCACCATTATCATCATGGCCCAATGGTCAAGTGGTTAAGACGTCGCGTTCTCAGCGCGGAATCCAGGGTTCGACTCCCTGTTGGGCTATACATTAGGGATTTCATCAAATAATAATATGTTAACGTGATTACTGATATGATTAAGTAATCATGTTTTTTTGTTTTCCAATTAAATCTTTATGGCCTATCATATGAAATCAAAAGTTATTCAGAT
This sequence comes from Weissella sp. ESL1177, assembly GCF_058107185.1. Taxonomy (NCBI): domain Bacteria; kingdom Bacillati; phylum Bacillota; class Bacilli; order Lactobacillales; family Lactobacillaceae; genus Weissella; species Weissella sp. ESL1177. The sequence continues at coordinate 1,552,818 of NZ_CM176591.1, forward strand.
TAATTATCAAGTGATGACATATTTCATTAATTAGGTACTTTATTTGCTTTTTTACAATAAATCCCTTATTATGAAAACGCTAACATAATAAACTGGGGGAATCTTTATGACCATAAAATTAATTGCGTTAGATATTGATGACACATTACTTAACTCAGACGGTAAAATCCTTACTAGCACCAAAGTTGCGTTAGAAGAAGCATTGCACGCTGGCATAAAAATAGTGCTATGTTCTGGCCGCCCCCTACCAGGCGTCCAACCTTTTTTGCAAGAATTAAACGTTCATGGTGATGAACAATACGCCATCACATACAATGGTAGTGTCATTGAATCAGTGACTGGTAACATCATTAATAAATTAGTTTTAAGCAATCAAACTTATCGAGAAATTGACAACTATGCAAAACAACATCAATTGCCATACTACGTTTTAGACGAAGCTGGTGAAGTTTATACAAGTAATCGAGATGTCAATCGCATTGCTGTTATTCAAGCGTGGGAAAATAATGCTGGTATTTTTATTCGTACGCCTGAAGAGTTAGACAATAATTTTACCATTGTCAAAGCTGCTTTTGTTGGTGAAGTTGAACAATTAAATCAAGCCGAAGCTGCTGTTAAACAAGTTTTTGGTGATACTCATTATGTTGTTCGTGCCGCTAGTAATTTTCTAGAAGTCATGAATAAAGCTGCTAATAAAGGGGCTGCACTAAACATATTGGCTAATGAATTAGCGATATCTCCTGATGAAGTGATGGTATTTGGCGACGAACAAAATGACATACCGATGTTTGATTTTGCTGGTCAAGCCATTGCTATGGGCAATGGCTCTGACATTGCCAAAAGCCATGCAACTTTTGTCACTGATACCAATGATCATGATGGCATTGCAAACGCATTAAATAAGTTCGTATTTTAAATTCATTTTAGACATAGCAAAAAGCTTGCAAGCTGCTAAATCATTAGCATACTGCAAGCTTTTTTAATAAAGAACTTAAAATATTCTATAAAAGGATAGAGAATTTAAATCCTAATATTTAACCATCTTTATGTGATTCATTATTTTCAGTTCATTCATGGCATTACACAATTGTTAACATATGACAACAGTAAACTAGAGGCTGATATTCATCAACGCTTTAATACCAGCGTACGCCATGAATACTACAACAATCCAACCAGTATACAATAACCAACGTGGATGATGATACTCTGCTCCCATGATCTTTTTACGAGTTGCAGCAATTAACAAAATGGCTAAAGCAATTGGCAAAATTAAGCCATTCAAAGCTCCTGCAATCACTAACACTTTGGCTGGGTTACCAACGATGTAGAAAACAGCCGTTGAAGCAACAATAAACAAAACAATTAACCAAGAACGCCAATTTTTACGACCCATTTGATTCTTGTTATAATCCAAAAAAGAAATCGACGTAAAAGTTGATCCCAAAACGGAAGTCATTCCTGCTGCCAATAATAGTAATCCAAAGAATTTATAGCCAAAATTACCTGCGGCTACCTTAAAAATCGTTGCGGCTGGATTAGCAGGATCCAATTTCACACCAGTAATGACAATTGCTAAGCCGGCTAAGAACAACATAACACGAATGACTGAGGCAACACCAATTCCTGTCAGTGCACCTTCATTGACGTATTTAATGTTGTCAATACCCTTAACGCCTCCTTCAAGCAGTTTATGACCACCTGAAAAAGAGATATAACCACCAACAGTACCACCAACGATTGTCACAATCGAATAAAAATCAACAGAGGTCGGCGCAAAAGTATGAACGATTGCACTTTGATATGGTACAGTTACCACTGCCAATATATAAATTAAAATACAAACCTTGATGATCGCCAAAATTTGGACTGTTCGATCAACCACTAGCATCGCGTTACGAGCGAGAAATAACACAATGGCACATGCTGCAGCAATCAAAGCACCATTTTCAGGCGATATACCAAACAAGACGTTAAGCCCCAACCCGGCACCACCAATATTACCAATATTGAAGGCAAAACCACCAAAAACAATTAAGGCGGTTAACACGTAACCTAAACCAGGTACGATTTCATTTACCAATACTTGTGCATGCTTACCAGAAACAATAATAATACGCCAAATGTTTAATTGCACAACGATATCAACAATAATACAAATCAGAATGGCAAAACCAAAATTAGCGCCCATTTTCCCTGTAAATGTTGCAGTTTGTGTTAAGAAACCTGGACCAACAGCTGCCATGGCCATCATGAAGGCAGCACCCATTGCAACATTTAACGGTGATCTTTTTTTAATTTGTGGCTCTTTTTCTTTCATAACAGCTATCTTCCTTTAAACAATTTTTTTATTTTAAATGGCTTTGACTGCAATTCCCTCATCTATAAGTGCTTGATGAATTTTCTTAACAAATGCTACTGCCTTAACGCCATCTCCATGAACACAAATCGTGTCAGGTACGATTTCAATCGTTGTCCCATCATGTGCCTGAACAGACTGCGTTTTAATCATTTGTATCACCCGAGAAACAGCAACATCTTCATCAGTGATCACTGCATCAGGTAAACTACGCGACATTAAGCTACCATCTGGCTCATAATTTCTATCAGCAAATACTTCCTGTGCAAACGGTAAGCCAATATCTTGCGCAGCATGAATTAATTCGCTATTGGCTAAACCAACTAAAATTAAATCAGGATCTACTGCATAAATTCCCTCACAAATCGCACGCGCGAGATCATAATCTTTGGCCGCCATATTATATAAAGCCCCATGCGGCTTAACGTGATGCAATTTATGGTCTGCACTAAAAGCCTGTAATGCACCTACTTGATAGCGCATTTCTGCTTTAGCGGTTTGTGGATCAATTTTCATCTGGCGACGGCCAAATCCTTGCAGATCACGTAATCCCGGATGTGCACCAATTGCAACGTTATTTTCACGAGCCAAATTAACAGTACGTGCCATCACTTCCGGATCACCAGCGTGAAAACCACAAGCAATATTTGCCGATGTAATATATGGCAACACTTCTTCATCTAAGCCTAACTTATAACGCCCAAAACTTTCACCTAAATCACAATTTAAATCAACCTGTACCATACACTATTCTCTCCTATAAAATATCAGCTAATTGATTATCCTTTATATCCGTCACCAACATATGTCCTGGTGCATGTGTTATCACAAATTCAGGCTTACTTTGCATAACAACCTGTTGTGGTGTGACCCCACAGGCCCAAAATACAGGTACCTCGCCCGGATAAATATCGACTGCATCTCCAAAGTCTGGCTGATTTAAATCAGTAATACCAATGGTTTCAGGATGCCCAATTTGTAAAGGCGTACCATGGACTTGTGGTAACCTTTCAGTAATGGTAACAGCTTTAACGACTTGGGATTCTGGTATTGGTCGCATGCTGACAACATAATTGCCATGAAATTGACCCGCCGCGTTGGCTTCAATATTGGTACGATACATTGGTACGTTGCGCTGCATCGTAATATGGCGCATTTCAATACCGGCAGCAATTAATGCTGCTTCAAATGAAAAACTGCAGCCAATTAGAAATGACACCAGATCCTCACGCCACAAATCGGCAACGTCAGTTGGTTCACTCACCAATTGACCGTTTTCATATACTCGATACTTTGGAAAATCTTTTGCAAGATCCACATCTTTCGCAAACGTTCGTAATTTGCGTGACCCCATATCAGCTACCTCTAATATGGGACATGGCTTTGGGTTACGCTGAGCAAACAAAAGAAAGTCATATGCTTGTGCCTTAGGCAAAATAACTAAATTTGCCTGTGTATAACCAAGGCAAAGGCCACTTGTCTGACCAGTAAAGACGCCTGACCGAGCTTGGCGTCGCAGTTCTGTTGGTGTTAATTGATTAGCCATCATCATTTTCTCCATTCGTCAAACGTTCAATAAATTCAATGTCAAAGTTATTCGCCAAAAAGTCGGTATTATTTAACAATTGATATAAGAAATCAAGATTCGTCCCGACACCCATAATAACTGTTTCTTCAATCGCAACTTGCATCTTTTTTACTGCAATATCGCGAGTTGCACCATATGTAATAATTTTTGCAAGTAATGCATCGTAATTTGCCGGTACTTGACTACCGTTATATAAGGCGGTGTCAACTCTAACATTGTTGCCACCTGGCAAATGTAATCCCTCAATTTTGCCAGGTGTTGTCGCTGTAATCCGACACTCTAATGCATAGCCATTTAATGTGACATCTGCCTGTGTCATGGTCAATTTTTTACCAGCAGCAATATTTAGTTGTGCAACCACTAAATCAGTGGCTGTAATTATTTCTGTAATTGGATGTTCTACTTGAATTCTTGTGTTCATTTCCATGAAGTAAAACTGACCCGGACCAGCATATAAAAACTCAATTGTCCCAGCACCCAGAAAATTCAATGCTTTAGCCGCCCGACGAGCTGTCGCTAACATGTCATGACGCGTTTGCTGATCAATTGCACTAGGTGCTTCCTCCATTACCTTTTGATGATACTGTTGCAGTGAGCAATCGCGTTCACCAAGTGAAATGGTGTTCCCATAAGCATCTGCCAAAATTTGTACTTCAATACGTCGCGGACGCACAATGAATTTTTCAAGATACATTTCTGGATTATCAAAGGCTTGTTGTGCTTCACCTTTTGCTAGTGGAAATTCATGCAATAATTGATTCTCATCGTGGATCATACGCATCCCTTTGCCACCACCTCCAGCTGCTGCTTTCAACATCACTGGGTAACCGATATCATTAGCTTGTGTAACAGCCATATCTAGCTCTGTGAATCCTTCACGACTTCCGGGAATGACTGGTACATCTGCATCTTGCATTACCTCACGCGCTTGCGCTTTATCACCAAGTAAACGAATTGTTTCAGCATGTGGTCCAATAAACGTTAATCCCTGTTCTTCACAAAGTTGAGCAAAATCTGCATTCTCTGATAAAAAACCATACCCCGGATGAATAGCGTCCGCACCCGTCATCAGTGCTGCTTGAACAATACTATCTTGATTCAAATAACTCGCCTGTGGATTAGCTGGACCAATACAGACAGACTGATCAGCCATTTTAACATGCATCGCATTTGCATCAACGGTTGAATAGACCGCTACTGTTTGCAAATTTTGTTCGTGACATGCCCTAATAATGCGAACAGCAATTTCACCACGATTTGCAATTAATACTTTTTGCATTTAACCACTTTCCTATCTATTCAATTTCAAATAATGGTTGATTGAACTCAACATCTTCTTCATTGGCTGCTAAAATTTTAATAATTTTACCTGAACGATCAGCTTTAACATCGTGAACCATTTTCATTGCTTCAATCACACCAATTGTTTGGCCTGCTTCAATGTCATCACCAACTTTTACAAAAGGTGGTTCATCAGGGCCTGGTGCAGTATAGAAAATCCCCACCATTTGGGCATTGATTGTTTGGGCAGTTTGCAGATCATCACTGACAATATCACTTGGTTCTGATTGCAGTGCCATTGATTTTGTGCCATTTAACTGGCGTTTCAAATGAAAGTGAACATCTCCCTGGGTGTAATCAAATGTTGTGATTTGATTCTCTTTCATCAGCGCCATAATTGATTTCATTTCTTCTAAGTCCATTTGTTAATCCCCCTATTTTTCAAAAATATGACTTAAGCGCTGCGCCATTTTACGTTCAGGATGATTTGTCATCGCCATAAACTTCGTCTTAATTGCTTTTATTTTGGTGTTTTTTTCATGTAATAACCGTTGGCTGAGTGCTAAGTCAATGAGTTCAAACCTCAATTTTTGTCCAGGCTTTAACTGAACGGTTTTACTTAAGTCAACACTTGAAATGACTGCCATCACCGGGTAACCCCCTGTTGTTTGTCGATCCGATAATAAGATAATCGGCTCACCACTTTTAGGAACCTGAATACCACCTAAAACAGTCGCTTCTGATAACATTTCTGGTAATTGATTCGTATCCAATGGCTCGCCAATTAACCGCATGCCCATTCGATCAGAATTTTTGCTAACTTCATATGATTGACTAAAGAATTGTGTCCGAATATCTTGATCAAACTGGTCGTATTCTGGTCCCTTTGTTACTCTGATTGTTACCTCAGATTCATCAGAAATGTTTGAGAACATGACATGCCGTTGATTTAGATTTGAAACGGCAGGCGCTGGTTCTACCGTCTTAATATAGTCACCCTGCTGTAATGAGCGCCCTTTAAAACCACCAATGCCATATTTCAAACTTGTTGCATAGCTCTGCATCACTTTCGGTACTTTGATGCCACCTGCAATCGCTAAATAACCATAGCGTCCTTTGATTGTTGGCCCAATGACCAAAGTGTCACCTTTTTTCACATCAACGGCTTGATTCATTGCTATCTGCTGATTATTGATTTTCCCGCTGACGGTTGCCCCAGATAATGCAATCACGGTCGCCGTTGTAAACGTGATCGATGGTCCTAAAACACTATATTCTATCAAAGGTGTCTGATAATCATTATTCACTAAAATATTCGCTAACGATGCTGCATCCGTATCCATCACGCCAGATGGTGAAAACCCGGTTGCCAAGCCAGTCATTCTACCAAAATCCTGTATCGTCGTTAACAAGCCGCCGTCGATAACTCGAATTCCCATTACGCCATCCCTTCTTCTACTTTAATTTGGTATTGTCCCTCCTCATCAAGACGATGAATTTGGTTGAACTCTGCAACTGTAATTGGGTCAAAATGAACATAATCACCCGCCTGATAATAAAAGGGATTGTCATTTTCAGGTCGAAACAATTTCAATGGTGTCTGTCCAATAATTTGCCAACCACCTGGCGATGTCATTGGATAAACACCTGTCTGTTCACCAGCAATACCAACAGCACCAGGATCAATAGCTAGTCGAGGCGTTGCTAATCTGGGCGTTGCTAACGCCTTATCCATACCACCCAAATACACAAACCCTGGTAAAAAACCTAACATGTAGATCAAATAATTTGGCTGCGTGTGTCGGTCAATAATTTCTTGTATCGACAAACCACTATGTTCCGCAACATGTGCCATGTCTGGACTAAATGATGCTTCATAACATACTGGAATATGAACAACTCTTTTTTCTTGCTGATCAATTTGTTGCGCTTGACTAGCACTAACTTGAACTATCTTCGTTAATTCATCAAAAGACAATATTTCTGGATCATAAAAAATGGTCAAAGTGCGAAATGCTGGCACCAATGCTGTTAGACCATTAATATTCTGAATTGCTAATTTTTTTTGTAGCATGCGAATAAATTGATTGATTTGTGGATCAACAACGTTAGCAAATGTCACGTTGATAGCCGAGTCTCCTGCTGGAAAAATCGAAAACTCATTCATTCTTAATTACCTCTTTCTAAATTAAAAATTAGTTAGAATAAATTCTATCACAAATTTATTGCAATGCGATTTACTTCTGAATTTAGCGAACAATAATTTTTATATTCGTTAATTATTAACCGTTTTATTAATATTGTAAAGTCTTTATTCCATTCGGTATTAAAAATATCTGATACCAATGATTTAATTTATATAATATGAATAATTAAAAAATAATTAAAATAACGTCTTGCTTGATGACGATTTTATTTTATAAATCATATGATTATCTATTTAATTAATAACAAAAAAAAAAGAGATTAAGACCCACATTGTCCAACCTCTTTCTTGTACTTTAAATTGTAAAATTATCCGTCATTGTTAACATAATTGGCGCATGATCTTGACGGGCACCTGTATCGATCACTGACATCTCAGCTAATTGATCAGCTAAACGATTAGAAGTTAAATAATAATCAATTCGCCAACCAGAATTGTTGATTTTTGATGTTTTTGAGATTTGCGCCCACCAAGTATATATACCTGTTTGATCTGGGTGTAAATAACGAAATGTATCCGTAAAACCAGCATTCAATAACTGACTAAAATGTTCACGTTCTTCATCTGTGAAACCCGCTTTTTTGTGATTTGACTTAGGATTCTTCAAATCAATTTCTTGATGCGCCACATTGAAATCACCCGAAAAAATAACCGGTTTTTGTGCATCTAATTGTTGTATATATGCTCGGTAAGCATCATCCCATAACTGACGATCATCTAAACGTGCTAAACCACTACCAGAGTTTGGTGTATAAACTGTTGAAACATAGGTATTAGCAAATTCAAGCGTGATCACTCGACCTTCAATATCCATATCACCTGGTGCACCAATTTCAGGCATTTCTACTCGAAGTGGCTCATGCCGAGTTAACATCATTGTACCAGAATAACCTGAACGCCCCGTGCTAACACGTAAATAACGGTAATAATTGGGGAATAATTCATCTAATGCGCGTTCTTGCTTCGCTGTGAGTCCCGTTACTTTTAATTTTGTTTCTTGAATTGCTAACACATCTGGCTGTTCTGCGGCCAAATTTTGTAATACTTCCCACGTCATTTCACCACGTGGTGACTTGTGTTCAACAGCTGCATTGATACTATCAATATTCCATGATATAAACTTCATTTTGCCACCGTTCCTCTTTAATCATTCTATTCCCTATTATTATAACAAAAAATAATCCCTGGCTGACTACTACGTCGATCAGCCGGGGATTAATTATCACGAATGATTAAAATTGATCTTTCAACAGTTGTTCAATTTCACTTAGTCGTGGTTGACGAGGATTACCTGGTGTTGTTTGATCATTGTAAACCAGATCCATTAATCCTGACAGCTCACGATCAAAATCTTCACGCTTAACGCCATTACCAGACAATGTCAAATTCATGTCTAACTTTGCAGCCAAGTCCTTAATCTTACGAATTAAGGCAGACACTAATTCGGCATCATTCTTTCCTGTCAACCCAATATGACGGGCAATATCGGCGTAATCTTTTTGTGCCGTGTATGTTTCATAACGTGGGAATGGTGTCCGCTTAACGTTACCAGTCACACCATTAAATTTAATCACATGTGTCATTGCAATTGAAATTGCCAAGCCGTGTGGCAAACCAAACGCACCACCTGTCTTGTGGGCAATCGCATGATTCAATCCCAGGAAGGCATTTCCAAATGACATACCAGCTAAGGTTGAAGCATAGTGCATCTTTGAACGTGCTAATTCACCTTCCTTAGTTGGATGCTTTGCATCATAGTGGTATGAAGACTCCAAATAATCAAAAATCAGCTTGATAGCTTGCAATGCCCATGGTCGTGTAAACTCTGATGACATGACTGAAACATATGATTCTAACGCATGTGATAATGCATCCATTCCTGAATAAGCAACAGTACGACTTGGGACTGTCATGACAAATTCTGGATCAACAATCGCAACTTGTGGTGTTAACTCATAGTCAGCTAGTGGATACTTCACATGTGTCTCATCATCAGTAATGACGGCAAATGGTGTCACTTCAGAACCTGTACCAGATGTCGTTGGAATAGCGACCATTTGTGTCAAGCGTTGGTGCTCAAACTTCACGATACGCTTACGAATGTCCATAAACTTTTGTGCTAATTCTTGGAATAACTCTTTTAGACCTTCATCATCATACAAAATACCCGGCTTTGTTGCTGAGTATTCATATAAGAAACGGGCAATTTTACCAGCATCTAGTGCTGAACCACCACCAAGCAATACAACTGTATCAGGCTTGAAATCCGCCATTTGGCGAGCAATATCAATGGCTTGTGAAATCGTTGGATCCGGACTAACTGATCCATAGAATGATGTTTTGACTTGATCTTCACGTAAAGCAAATTGATCCAAAATTCGGTCAACAAAACCAAATTTCACCATACCGGGATCGGCAACAATAAAGGCACGGTCAACATCTGGTAATTCTTGTAAATAAGTCACTGCATTTGCTTCGTAATAAATATCTTTTGGTAGACGAACCCACTGTGGGCGATTACGACGACGAGCAACGGTCTTAATATTTAACAAATCATAAGTTGATAAATTATGCGACAATGAATTCTTCCCCCAAGTACCAGTTCCAAGCGTTAGTGATGGTCGCAAAGCGTCTGTATAAATATCCCCAACACCACCAATTGAATCAGGTTGGTTAACCAAAATACGAGATGCTTCGACTCTGTCTGCATATTCTTTAACAAAAGGATCGTCTTGTGCCCCAATTTGAATGGCAGCATTGTGACCAGCCCCCTGATAGTTCAACAATGCGCGTACAATTTCAACAGCTTCATTACGATCTTGTGCTTTATAAATCGATAATAATGGACTTAATTTTTCTGATGACAACGGTTCCCCGATATGCCGCTTGTCAAGCTCAAATAACAAAACATCCTTATCGACTGGTAACTTTAATCCAGCTTGTTCAGCAATCCAACGACCAGAACGTCCAGCAACTGGACCCGTCACACCATAACCATCTGCCGTTGGTTTAAAAACAAAATCAGAAATTTTTTGATAGTCTTTCTTAGGTGTTAAATAAGCGCCCTGCTCTTGAAGCTTGCGTAACATCTCATCATAGATGCTAGCATCGATAACAACTGAATTTTCTGATGCACAAATCATCCCATTATCAAAACGCTTTGATAGTAACAAATCAGAAACAGCTCGATCAACATTGGCTGTTTTGTCAACATATACAGCACCATTTCCAGCACCAACTCCCATTGATGGATTACCAGAATGCAATGCTGCATTGACCATTGATGGACCACCTGTTGCTAAAATCGAAGCAATATTTGGATTTTTAATTAAAGCATTCGTCGCATCAATTGATGGTGTTTCTATCCACTGCACAAAATGTTTTGGTGCGCCTGCTGCTAACGCTGCTTCGTAGACAATCTTAGCTGCATGAGCAGAAGATTTTTGTGCTTGCGGATGGAACGCGAAAACAATCACGTTACGTGTTTTAGCCGTCAACATTGATTTAAAAATCGTTGTTGATGTTGGGTTGGTCGTTGGTACGATTCCAGCTAGAATACCAAGTGGTGCAGCTAATTCAACCTTCCCCCTGATTTTATCTTCAGAAATCACACCCACTGTTTTATCATTCTTGATTGCGTTATAAACGGATTCAGAAGCAAATCGGTTTTTCGTATCTTTATCTTCGATAACACCGCGTCCAGTTTCCTCATATGCTTCATGAGCAAGAAGTAAAGCATTTTCAGAACCTGCCAAGGCCATGGCTGCGACAATTTTATCAACTTGCTCTTGCGTGTAAGTTTCAAATTCTTGTAAAGCAACAGCTGCCTGATCAACTAATTTATTAGTCATTTCTTCTGCAGCTGCATAGTGTGCTGCTTTTTCTTCAGGTGTCAGTACTTTTTTCTTTTTCATCGTAGTAGTCATTGTATCTACCTCTCAAATGGTTTAAAACAAATTAACTTTGCTCATCTTTTAACAATGTTAATTATAGCAAATGCACAGCCTGTGTCAACACTTTAAATCGCAATTAATCAAGCTTTCATTGTTTTTTTTATTATAATCAGTAATTATTAAAATTAAAAAATTCCCTTATATTGCTCATCTTTTAACAAATAAAACGCTTACATTTTTGCGAACTATCTCTTTTATAAAAATGTTTTTTGTCAGTAAAAAAGCCACGAAATTATCACTGAATTTCGTGGCTTAAAAAAATATCATAAATTTTTTTACTATAATTTGGCAATTAATTGCATTTATTTTTTATTATAAATAATCATTAGTTATCGTAAGGTATCAATTAGATTCTTTTGTGAGGCTTGTCTTGCAGGTAAAATACCAAAAATGATACCGACAGCTGAAGAAATACCAACCGCTAAGATAAATGATTCAAATGTGACAGTTGCCTTAAATGGAAATACTAACGATATTAAACTAACTAATCCCCATCCAAATAAGAACCCAATCAAACCACCACTTAGTGTCAGCATAACCGATTCGAGTAAAAATTGTAACATAATATTACTTGGCTTGGCTCCAACTGCTAATCGAATCCCAATTTCTTGTGTACGTTCTGAAACGGAAATATACATCATATTCATAACACCAATACCAGCAATAAACAGAGAAATAGCTGCGATAGCACTAATAAAATATGTTAACGCATTAAACATCGTTTTAATTTTACGCAGTTCACTCCCAATATCGGTATATGAATAACTACCATCATATCGACTCTGACCATTCTTTTTTAAAAATGATGTAATACTTTTAGCAGCTGACTTAACATCGCTACCTTTCTTAAAAGTTATTTGTAAGGAATCACCTTTTTGTGCACCATCCGAAGAATTAAACACCGTTTTAGGTAAAATGACATTAACTTCTCTATCCAAAAAATCACCTTTCCGATGATTAAAAGTACCTACTATCTCATATGTTTGATTTGAAATCTCAATACTAGTACCAATTGCGTTTTGACTGTTACCATAATCATTTTTTGCAAGGCTTTTACTAATTAACGCAACCGAGCGGCCATCAATATTATCTCTCCTTGTTATGTTATGACCGTTCACAACATCATACTGATTAGAATTCCCTTTAACTAAACCAATATTAAAAAGTTTATTATGATTACCCAAATTGCCATACATATTGATTTCTGAACCTATACTAGAGTGATCAATTTTAACTTTTTGAACATCTTTTGCAAAATTATTTTTAATCAAATTAACATCAATATCACTAAAGCCTTGTTTTCCCATACTAACACCATCATTTTGATAAAAATCAATTTCAGCAGTCACTTTACCATCGCTTGTGAAATTAAATTGTGACAGCATTTTATCTTTGATGCCATTACCTAAGGACATAATTGTAATAACTGCTCCCACACCAATTACAATTCCTACCATTGTTAATAGACTACGTTTAGGATTCGTCTTTAACGATTGCCATGCCGTCTTAAATAATTCAAAAAAAATCATGATTATACCGCCTTTTCATCCGAAATGATGTGGCCGTCTAAAATTTGAATCAAACGTTCTGCTTGATGACCAATTTTTTCATCGTGTGTAACTATAATAATAGTGGTATTTTGTTGCTGATTTAACTGTTTAAAAAGTGAAATTATTTCAGCAGAAGTTTGACTATCCAATGCTCCAGTCGGTTCGTCTGCAATTAAAAATTGGGGTTTAGTAATAATTGCTCGTGCTATTGAAACACGCTGCTGTTGTCCACCAGATAAATTTTTAGGTAATTCTTTCTCTATACCAGGCAACCCAACTTGTTGTAAAACATCTGCAACACTTTTTTTAATATTAGCTCGTTTAGCACCAGCATACAAAAGGGGTAACCCAATATTCTCTTGGACGGTTAAATTACTAATTAATTTAAAATTTTGAAATACAAATCCAACATTACTATTTCTTAATTTAGAAAATTGTGCCCGCGTATAATCGTGGATTGGTAAGTCATTATAAAAATAACTACCTTCAAACTGATCATCTAAAAAACCAATGATATTAATCAAAGTAGATTTTCCAGAGCCAGATTGCCCCATAATTGCAACAAATTCACCTTCAGCAATGTCTAAATTAATGTCATGTAAAATATGAGTCAAAGATTGTCCTTGTTTGTAGAATTTATTGATATTTTTTAACTTAATCATCTAAGCTAACCTTACTTCCATCATGTAAATTTTTATCTGGATTAACGATAACCGTTTGTCCCAAATGAAGACCTTTTTCAACTTTGTAGTGCCCATTCTCCATTTTACCTGTAACTACTTTGAATGAAACAACATGCTTTTTATTTACCACATAAACACCATGATGTTGAACACTTGACATTGGTATTGATAAACCTAATTGCTTAACTGATGCACGCGCTGTCTGTCCATTCATAAAATGGCCATTAATAGGTGCCGTAACTTCATATTTTGCGTCATTAGCCTTACTTGTTGTCGTCGGCTCATTCGATATAAATTTAATTTTTGTATCAACACTTTCTTTTGAAGCCAATGCTGTAACTTTTAAATTAGCATTTGTTTTTACGTCAGCATAATCATACTCAGATACATTTGCTTTAAAAACTAAATCGTCGCTATATACCATAATATTGGGTTTATCAGTTTCAGTGTCATTAATAATGACCGTTCCAGTAAAAGGTGCAATTGCTGAACTGCTTACCTTGGTCTGTTCTCTTTGTAATTTCGTTTTTAATCTTGTTAAGTCATCGTTTGCCTCATTATAGCTCGTTTGTGCTGTTGCAAGTTCTTCTTGATCATCTTGAGCCTTTACGACATCTAGTTGGTGTTTTAAATCAGAGACTTTACGTTGTTGTTGCAAAATTTCTTGATTAAAATCATCGACATTATTTTGACTTACTTGACTGTACATTGTCACAAGTGGTTGCCCTTCAGTAACATGGGCGCCATTATCAACTAAAATTTGTTGCACCTTTCCCTGTGGTAAAGTAATATGTTGCATTCGATCTGCCTTAATTTTACCAGTAAGAATTAAAGGTTTTAATTGAATAACCTTTGTACTTTTATATTCTGGTATATCATTCTTTTTTTGATGGATATTGTGATAAATACTCAATGCAAAAATTATCATGATTATTAATACCAATAAACCGACATACTTAAATTTCTTAGAAGTTATTATATTTCTCATAGTTTTCCCCTAAATACCAAAGTGCTATAATCCATAAATTGTTGAAAGATATAACACAATTGAGTAAACTCCTTTACATCATATATATTAATTATTTTTTGATCTAATAAGTAAAATTACTACAGAAAATACTTGAGACGATATCAATGACCATCCAAAAATACCTTCTCTGCTCAATTAAATGTAATGAAAGCATTTACATTAACTATTATATCCTAAAAAGCATTTTTTGAAATATGACTTTATTTAATGCTTAATATAAATTATTTTTTATAAAAATTGTATTTTAATGTTTTTTTGATATCGACTACCACAATATTCAGACTTCAAAAAAGCAAATTTGAAAATGATGTCCGGAGGTCAATGGTCAAAACTAAAAAAGCAGAAATAGATACTATCATATCTGTTTCTGCTGCTCATATTATTATGCTTGATTAATAAATTTTATAATTGATAAATAGCCATTTCTTATCATATGATACTTTATTAATAAGCGCTAACTAACTTCGTTTTACCTAACATGACTGAGCTTGTCACAACCGATAACGAACTCAATGCCATTGCAAAACCAGCTATTTCTGGACTCAAGACAATCCCCAGGCCATAGAACAGACCAGCTGCTAGTGGAATCCCTAACACATTGTACACAAACGCCCAAAAAAGGTTCAACTTAATACGATTAAACGTTTTTTTGCTTAATGATAAGGCCATCGCAACATCTCGCAAATCATTTTTAACTAGAACAATGCCTCCTGCATCAATGGCAACATCTGTCCCAGCACCCATTGCAATACCGACATCAGCGGTCGTTAATGCTGGTGCATCATTAATACCATCACCAACAAAGGCGACCGTTTGCGATTGCTGCAATGCCTTAATTTTATCAGCTTTTTCAGCAGGTAAAACACCTGCAATGACTTCATCAATACCAACTTCATTGGCAATTGCTTTGGCAACGTGTTCATTATCTCCGGTTAACATCACTGTTTTTAGGCCACGTGCTTTCAGCGTCGCAATGGCTACTGCCGACGTTTCTTTTGGCGTATCTTGAATAGCAATCAATCCGATGACCTGCTGCTGCAAACCAACGAGAACAACTGTCTTGGCATCATTTTGTAATTGCGTCATCTTTTGTCGTAGCACATCTGTCATTGTCACATCTGTCAACAAATATTCATTACCCACAAAAGCTTGTTGCCCATCGACCGTTGCCGCAACGCCCTTTCCTGATAAAGCTTTAAAATCAGTCACGGCTGATAATGTTAAGTGCTGCTCTTTTGCTGCTTGTATGACTGCCAGTGCTAAAGGATGCTCTGAATTTGCTTCAAGTCGTGCGGCTAATGTTAATACTTGCTGCTGATCACCAATAATATCAGTCACTTTTGGTTGACCAACTGTTATCGTGCCAGTTTTATCAAAAACAATCGTATCAATATCATTAACTCGTTCGAGCACTTCACCATTTTTAATTAAAATGCCCATTTTAGCCCCACGCCCGGTCCCAACCATCAAGGCTGTCGGTGTTGCTAATCCAAGAGCACATGGACACGCAATCACAACGACTGATACAGCAAAAATTAATGAATTAGCGACATCATGCCCAATAAAGACATACCAAACAAGAAATGTTGCGATCGCAATAATCAAAACAATTGGCACAAAAATATCTGAAACACGGTCAGTTAATTGCTGAATTGGTGCATGACTCGACTGGGCTTTTTTTACCAAAGTCACAATTTGTGCCAACATCGTTTGATTACCAACTTTTTTTGCCTTAAAAATGAAAGTCCCTGTTGTATTGATGGTAGAGCCAATCACCTGATCGCCGGTCTTTTTTGCAACCGGCATACTCTCACCAGTAACCATCGATTCGTCCACAGTTGAACTACCGGTAATCATCTGACCATCCACTGGAATCTTTTGGCCTGGTCTGACACGAATCAAATCACCGACGACGACTTCATCTAATGGCACTTGAATAAATTGACCATCTCGTTTAACTTCAGCATTTCTAGCCTGCAGATCCATCAATTTACTAATTGCCGAAGAAGTATTGTCTCGCATTTTTTCTTCGAGCACTTGTCCTAATAAAACAAACGTAATGACAAACGCCGCACTTTCAAAAAAAACAGCTTTACCAGTCAACATCGCATAAATAC
The DNA here is from genome assembly GCF_058107185.1 of Weissella sp. ESL1177. NCBI lineage: Bacteria > Bacillati > Bacillota > Bacilli > Lactobacillales > Lactobacillaceae > Weissella > Weissella sp. ESL1177. Next base: position 1,569,585 of record NZ_CM176591.1, read on the forward strand.
TATAAATATAAGCTGTTCCTGTGCCAACAGCAATCAGCGTATCCATATTTGAATGATGTTTTTGGAATGATGCCCAAGCACTCATTAAAAAAGGGCGTGCCGAAATCAACATCACAATCGTCGTCAAAACAAACATCGTCATCTGCCCACCTGGCAACATCCAACCAGTCAATGGCATAAGTATCATCTCCATTAACATCGGCAGTGACAATACGAATGATATCCAAAACCGTGTAGTCACTTTCATATGGTTCACCTACTTTATGATGACTTTACCTGAAAACATATCCATGCCACAACTAAATTTATATTCACCAGCTTTATCTGTCGCAATGGTCACTGTCTTGGGTTCATTAATCGGTAATGACTCACGAAATGCGAAATCATCCGAATGCACAACGTCTAAACACCCTTTGTTATTAGTTCTAGTAAACGTTAATTCTGCAGGGATACCTTGCTTTAAATTCACAATACTTGGTTCATAGCCACCATTAACTGTTATATTAACCTTTTGTACATCATTCATGTTATTTTCTCCTTACTTAATAATAACCTTGCCGTGGAACATATCCATCCCACACGCCCATTCGTATTCACCAGTTTGACTCGTATCTATCGTAACCGTCGCCACTTGATTTTGTGGTAACGCTTGATTGATCCCAAAATCTGCAAAAACCACATGATCAAGACAACTTGATGCATCCGTCCTTGTAAAATGCAATTGTGCAGGAACACCCTGCTTTAACACAACTTGTTCTGGTGAATAACCACCTTTAACCAAAATATCAACATCTTGTTTCTCACTGGTGACAGATGCCGTCTGCGTCTCTGTAGCATGTTTACCAAAAAACCACCAACTAATAAAGGCAATCAACGCGATGCCAACAATGAATACTATAATTCTTGTCATAAGTATCACTCCTTACATCATAATTATTCAGCACAATGTGTACATGACGCAGGTTCCAAACAATCACAAGCAATTGTCTCCGGCGCCGTTGTTATTTTTTGCTTTAATATTTCCTGTAAATTCATAATATCTGACTGGCTCAAAGGCATATCAGTTATTAATTCAGCTAAAGTGTGACCTTTTTTCATACTACATAAACGTTCAAAAACTGCTGATGTCATCTGGATCATCGCATCGTCTTCAGCAATTAAAGGACGATAAATAAAATGACGACCAACTTTCTGCGTTATTAACATCTCTTTTTGCACTAAACGACGCAATAACGTTTTAATTGTTGATTCAGACCAGTCTTTCTTTTGTTTCATCGCAGTTATAATTTCACTACTAGTTGCTTCTTTAACTGTCCAAACCACACGCATTATTTGCCATTCAGCATTCGACATATCACTTGCTTGCGCCATTAAATCATCCCCTTTTATTGTTTACATTTGTAACTGTTATTAGTATACCTTTTATCGTTTACAAACGTCAACAAAAAGAACCTTAATTCACCATATAATGAATTAAGGTTCTTCAAATATGCATCAAAAGACTAAATACTTCTTTTGTAACATTCTTTTCCTTAAAAAGGACTTATTCTGCTGTGTTCATTGATCCGTCGTTCTTTCCCCTTACCAAGAAGAACATTCCGAATAATGCAAATACTAATACAATGATACCAACGATTGTATACGTCGACTTAAAGCCAAGTACATCATATCCTGAACCGATTACGGTTGAGAATAACATCTGCGAAATCTGTACAGCCGCCGTTGTACTTAATGACTGAATCGTTGCAAATTCATTCTTACTAAATACTGAGAAAATATATCCCATTGGGCAAATAAACCAGAATGGTATAAATAAACCACCAAGTACATATGCTGCTCCGACAAATACCCAATTTGGCGCTACCGCAAATACTAAAATACGCGCTGCCATCAACAATGACATAATTACTAATCCATTACGATAACCAATGCGTTTGTTAACCCATGGAATCAATAGCATTCCGACAAAGGCTAATAGTTGTTGCGCTGTTGTTGCATATGAGAATAAGGTTGTTCCCTGATTACTCTTAAAGAACGTTGTAAAGTAATTAATTGCTTGTTGATCAACAATTTGTGAAAGTGGTACTGTTCCAAGCAAGAAAATAACAAAGAATATAAATGGCTTAGAGCGAATGCTTTTCAAAACACCCTTAAGCGTCACTTTATCAGATTTCTTATCAACCAAAACATCTAAATTACTATCATCATGCTTTACGAAGAACACAACCATGATTAAGTAAATCAACCCAGTAACGCTTAGACTCCAAAAGAAGCTACGTGGTTGCCACGATAACAAATAACCACAAATCAACGGTGCAATAAAACCGATAATTGTCACACCTGAACGGACCCAACTAAACTCAAATTTATTCACAAAGCTCATACGTTGCTCATAAGTTTCATTAATGTTCGTTCCACTATTCATGACAATACCAACAAATAGTCCCATGATTATCGCCGTTATATAGGTATTACCCTGCATTGGCATAATAACCAATTCCATAAACGGTCCCATCGCGACGGACAGGATTGCGATAAAGTACAATAAATACTTCTTCTCTAAGACTTTATCCCCAATAAAGCCAATAATTGGCGCTGATATTAATCCCATCAACGACATCATTGAAAATGCCAACCCAACATTTGCGTGTGTAAAATTAGCATACTTTACTAACCAAAAGCCGGAATACGTTGACATAACTGGCCAAATAAAATTAAATGACATTTCTGAAATGACAAATGACCAAAACTTACCAAACGAATTATACGGACTTTTTATACGACTAACCCAATTCATAAATCCCTCCAAAACTACTTTAACTTAAAGTAACTGAGACCACACTCATTGTAGGCAATGTCATATGCAATCTACCTGATGCTAATGAAGCACCTGTGAATTTTTGTAGTACAACGTTGTCTGGCTGATCAAATGTATTATGTGCATCCATCACGTCAGCTGTAATAATGGTTGCTTCTTTAATTTCACTTGGCAATTCGTCAAAAGCGATATCTAATTCTTTTTCATTAGCAACATCATAATTTGCTAGTGAAATTGTTAATTCATCATTCTTTCTTGATGCTGTATAGGTCACATTGTTTGGCAATTCATCTTCATCCACTAAATTAACAAGTTCTGCATCCATATGCTTTTGGTACATGTCAAACAAATAATAAGTTGGCGTCTTAAGCATCTTTTCACCATCTGTTAAGATCATGGCTTGCAACACATTAACCATTTGTGCAATATTGGCCATTTTGACACGATCAGCATGTTTATGGAAAATGTTTAGCGTAATTGCGCCAGTTAGTACATCACGAATTGTATTTTGTTGATACAAAAATCCTGGGTTAGTACCTTCTTCAACATCAAACCAAGTTCCCCATTCGTCAACAATTAGATTTACTCGTTTGTTAGGATCATACTTATCCATGATTTCAGAATGCTTTGTAATTAAGCGATCCATCAAAGCAGCACGTGTCATTGTGTCATACCAAACTTTTTCAGTAAAGCCAGTTGCAGAACCCTTATCATTAATCCAGTCACCAGTTGGCAACGTGTAGTAATGCAAGCTAAAGCCGTCAATGTATTGAGCTGCATTCTTCATGACAGTTTCAGTCCAATCATAATCATCTTCATTCGGACCACAAGCAACACGATAAATTGGCTGATCTTTATCATATTGTGGCAAAAATGTTTGATATTGACGGTAAACATCTGAATAATACTCAGGGCGCATATTACCGCCGCCACCCCAATTTTCATTACCAATACCAAAGAACTTTAGGTGCCATGGATCTTTGCGACCATTTGCTTGGCGCAATTCAGACATTGGTGACTCACCTGGCATGGTCATATACTCAACCCATTCAGCCATTTCTTGAACAGTACCACTACCAATATTGGCATTGATATATGCTTCTGCACCTAATTGATTCAATAATTCAAAGTATTCATGCGTTCCAAATGAATTATCTTCAACAACGTCCCCCCAATTGGTATTCACGATTCGCTTACGATTAGCTTTAGGTCCAATTCCTTGTTGCCAATGATAAGTATCTGCAAATAATCCACCAGGCCAACGCAATACTGGTACATGAATTTCCTTCAAAGCTTCAACAACATCTGTACGCATACCATTTACATTAGGAATTTTCGAATCTTCACCTACATATAGGCCTTCATAAATACCACGTCCTAAATGTTCAGAAAATTGACCATAAATGTATTTACTAATCTTAGGTCCGGCTTGCGTATTATTTACCTTAATCGTCATCTTTTTTACCTTTCGTAATTCACAAATTAGTTAACTACTAATTTTTCTAACCAACTTACAAAATAAATGATAACGCTTACAAAATAATAAGTAAATAGTTTTTATGTTAATTTTCACGCTTTATTTTATGTTAATTAACATTTACATTAATTAATTTACTAACGGAACACTTGTAAGGGCAAAGAAATTAATAAATATAATACATAGATTATTCTTTATATTAGGTAGATTCACATTTAAAAAACAACGGAATTAAAGATATCGGCAACCCATTTATTATGATTTTATGGTATATTCATCATATAAATACTATGAACGGGTTGGTTTCTCTTATGGATATAGACGTCTCAGACAAATCATTACCTATTTTTGCTGCTTTAGACAGCGCAGTACGTATTAAAATTATTCGGTTACTTTCACAACAAAAAATGAACGTTTCTGAAATTTCCAAATCAATTGGTTTGAGTAGTCCAATTACAGTTTCACATTTAAACAAACTAGAAAAGGCCCACCTCATTCGTACTGAAAAAAAAGGTAATCAGCGAATTGCAAGCTTGAATATTGATACAATTAACATTTCTTTTCCAAAACAACTTTATATTCCTTTCGAAAATTGGCAGGTTGAAATTCCTGTTGGCCAATACACAAATTTTGATGTCACCCCTACTTGCGGTCTAGGTGGTCAAAAGGGGTTTATTGGTCAAGTGGATCATCCCAGCTATTTTATGGATCCAAAAAGATATGAAGCAGATATTCTTTGGTTCGGCCAAGGCTTCGTTGAGTATCAAATTCCAAATTATTTACAAAATGCACAACAATTAGAAATGATTGAATTAACAGTAGAATTAAGTTCAGAATTTCCATTCTCAAACAACACATGGCTCTCTGACATAACTGTCAGCATCGATAACCATGAAATTGGTACTTGGACAAGCCCTGGTGATTTTTCAGACACTCGTGGACGTTACACACCTGATTGGGTCGCAGATGACATGAATCAATACGGTATACTGAAAACATTTAGAATTGCTAAACAAGGTTCATATATCGATGGCTTGGCTGCAAGTGATACAGATATAACTATGATTGATACTGAAAAGAATTCTTGGACCTTACGTTTTGAAATCAAAGATTCTGCAACTAACATTGGTGGTTGCACCATTTTCGGTAATAAATTTGGTAATCATGATCAAGGAATTAAGAGTACAATCTATTTCAGTAATTAAAAAAGTAGAGCCAGACAAATGTTTATACTACAAAACTTGTAGTCTTATAATTAATACGTTTTTAACAAAAACAGGTCGTTGGGACATCTTCTTTTGTCCCAACGACCTGTTTTTGTATAGTTAGTATAATTAATTTTTACCAGATCATCGTACGTTCAGCTGGTTCACGGTACATACCGTCGCCTGGCTTAACATCAAATGTTTCATAGAAATCATCAAAGTTTGACACAATGACATTGGTTCTTGCTTTATTTGGTGCATGCACATCAACTGCTGCAAAGTATTTCATTAGTTCTGGTCGAGCTTTCATTCGCCAAATAGTTGCCCAGCTTTCAAAAAATTCTTTTGCCGAGAATGTTTGTTGACGCTTTGCAGCCGCTAATGCTGCTGCAAAGCCTCCTAAATCAGCAACATTTTCAGAAACAGTCAACTTACCATTAACTTTCGCACCATACGAATCTAATCCATCAAATTGGGTAATGATTTTTTGTGTGCGTTCTTTAAAGGCCGCATAATCTTCATCTGTCCACCAATTATTCAGGCTACCATGTTCGTCAAATGAGGCACCATTGGTATCAAAGGCATGTGAAATTTCATGTGCAATGACTGCACCAATACCACCATAATTAGCTGAATCCGATTGCTCTAAACTGTAAAATGGTGCCTGCAAAATCGCTGCAGGAAAAACAATTTGGTTTTGTTGTGGATCATAATAAGCATTCACCATGTGTGCTGGCATATGCCATTCCTCACGATCTACTGGTTGATGCCATTTTGCCCATGCACGTGCCACATTTTGCTGGGTAAATTTTTGCATGGCTTCGAATAACGTCGCGTTGTCGTCAACAATCTTATCTTGATAATAGTCTGGCAATTTTTCAGGATAACCAATATGTGGTTTGATTGCATTCAACTTGACCACCGCTTGGTCACGCGTTGCTTGTTGTAACCAAGTCGTATTTTGTAAACGTTCTTTATAAACATCAATCATTGTTGCAACTTTATCTTCCACATCAGCCTTTGCTGCTGCAGAAAACTGATGATGTGCATACCATAGACCTAATGCTTGATTAAACGGTCCTTCTGCTAAATAATAAGCAGATTTTTGACGACTTTTTGCTTCGGGTGTACCAGACAATGCCCGACTAAAAGCACCACCTAGTATCCGAACTTCATCAGATAGGTAACCTGTATAACCATTCGCAATGTCAACAATCAATGTTGCTTGTAATAATGGCCAGGCTTCTTCAGAGAAAAACTGGTCAGACGCGTGCCAAAAACGTTCTTCTGGCACAACGACCATATCCGGTTCTTCACCAATCATGCTGGTGACAATTTCATTTAATGGTAATGCTGGTGTTAATGCTGTAAAATCAGCCCACTTGTATGGTTTGTACAATTTCACATATTCAGCGGATTCTTCTTGACTCAAAACAACTTGCGCAACGCGCGCATCAAATGCGATTGCTTTATCTAGCAAGTCCTTAATTTCATTTGCATGAAATCCAAATTTAGGCAACAATTTTTCTTGGGATTCACGCCATTGCTTTAATAATGCTGCCCCTTGTGGGTGATCAGGCGCATAATAAGTTGTATCCGGTAAAATCGTTCCTAAAGCATCTGCCCATAATACATAAGTTTGTGCATCCTTAAAATCTGGTGCAATACCTAGTGGCAAAGCATTTGGTAAGCCTTCTTTTTCTAATGCAACGATATGTTGTGCAAAATCAGCAAACGACTGAAAATTTTGGTAGCGCCGAATAATTGGCAAAACTGGCGTTGTTCCTAATTCATTACGCGTTTGCCAATCTGCTGCTAAACGATGATACTTAATAAAATTACGTAACACATCATCATCCGGTATATCCTTACCAGCTAGCCATTTGTCTGTTGTTGTTAGCATTAAATTTTCAATTTCATCAGCTAAATCAATAAAGCCACCTGTACGTGACTTATCATTTGGAATAACTGCCTGAGCTAGCCAATCTTCATTGATTGCTTCATAAAAATCATCTTGTCGACGTGTCCCCATTGTTTCACCTCAAATTTTAATTTTTCTTATAGACTAAGATAACACAATTCGTGAAGTTCGAACATGTTTCCATATCTATTTTCAATAAGACCGCATTAAAAAAGCCGCACACAAAGATATATACAAACATCACATGTATCCGACCTTGTTTAAATTATTCCGCTTGTTGCCATTTGCGAATTTGGTTGACAATATCAACCTTTAACTGCTTGTTCGCATCACTTGTCACTTGTTTCACAACATCATTCTTTAACTTATTCTGACTATCTGTATCATTAACAAAATCTTTATCCGTTTTCACTTTTTCAGCAACTCGTTTATTAATTTCATCACGTACTTTATCAGAAATTTTTGACTCATTGGTTTCAATTAATTTTTGTAGATCATCAACTTTATCAGCTGGAACAACATACCAACCCTCAGGAAGCGTTAATTGATATGTCGTATCACCCTTTTCTAACGTCTTTTGCCCTAACAGTAAGAAACGACGCCAAGTTGAATTTGCTTGATAAGTCATCACTGTTGTTTTTAAAGTAGCTTGCTTACCAGCAACAATTTTTGTCTGTGCTTGTTGCGTTAATGTCTGATATGTTTTGTCATTCGTCTTATAAGTATAACGTAAATGACCATTGCTCCCTTTTTCCGTCGTTATTAAATTAAATCCATCTACAGTAACAGCAGGCTGAATTTTTTGTGTTTTAGTGAATGGGACCTCAGCCATTAAAAAGTGGCGTTGTTGTGCACGCTGCAAACCTAACCCCATGAAAACAGTCAACAAAAGACCGATAACAATCGGTACCCATCGTATTTCATGATGTACAACACCTTGAATTGCTGCGTACGCTAGCAGCACAATTCCCAACACAAATAAGACAATCATTAACTTTCTCCTTAAAAACATATTCAACCATTACAAATTATAACAAAAAAAGCTTACAATCGCCAAGAAATAGCGATTGCAAGCTTTTATTTTATCATATTTCAACTAACCTGTGATGTTGATTACTTCTTTAAAGCAGTCCACTTCCAGTCAGTAAACTCTTCGATATCGCGTCCCTCATTACGAGTAACATCGAAGTGCTTTGCCAAGATAGCATCCATCTTTTCGTCAAAGGCCTTTGCTTCATCAACATTAATAACACCCTTGTCAGCCAAGATATTTGCAGCTTCCTTAGCTTGGTGGAAACGATCCAACTCTGAGTATACACGCATGTCATAAGTTGTTGTGATGTCACCATCTTCACGGTAACCGTGAACGTGAGCACCTAAGTGTTGACGCTCATAGAAGATTGATTCGATCAAGTCTTCGAAACCGTGGAAGCCAAACATAACTGGTGTTCCTGACTCACCGAACAATGCTGTAAACTTTTCGTCTGACAAGGCACGTTCGTGGTTCATCTTACCATTCTTGTTTAGCAAACGGTGCAATTCAACAACGTTTACGTAACGCATCTTAACAGCTGGGAAGGCTTCGTTGATCAAGTGCAATGCAGCAAGAACTTCGATTGTTGGTTCAACACCAGCAGATGCAAAGACGATATCAGCATCTTCACCTTCAGCAACAGTTGAAGCCCAATCGATTACCTTAACACCTTCGTTAGCCAATTCTTCAGCTTCTTCAACTGAGAACCATTGTTGACGAGGTTGCTTTGAAGCAACAATATGGTTAACCTTGTGACGTTCAGTAAATGCACGACCAAAGACAGCTAACAAAGTGTTACCATCAGCTGGCAAGTATTGACGAACAAAATCAACCTTCTTCTCAGCCAAGTGTGCCAATAGACCTGGATCTTGGTGAGTGTAACCGTTGTGATCTTGTTGGAAGGCTGTTGATGTTGAAATCAAGTTCAATGATGGGTAATCATTACGCCATGATTGTTCTGAGGCGTGACGTAGCCACTTGAAGTGTTGTGTGATCATTGAATCAACAACACGCAAGAATGACTCGTATGATGCGAATACACCAACACGACCAGTCAACGTATATGCTTCCAACCAACCTTCAGCTTGGTGCTCTGATAATTGAGCATCCAAGATACGACCTTCATGAGCCTCATGTTGATCGTTAGGTTCTTTCACTTCTTCCATCCATTGACGGTTGGTAATGTCGAACATACCCCACAAACGATTTGACATCGTCTCATCAGGTCCGAAGATACGGAATGATGTTGGGTTCAACTTTGATACTGCAGCAAAGTAGTTTGACAAAACGTTCATATCCATGTTGCGGTTACCATCTGGCAATTCCGTTCCACGGTTATCAGCAGTAATCTCGTTGGCAAAGTCCTTCCAATTTGGCAAAGCCAAATTAGTAGCAGCTTCACCGCGACGACGACCACCATTAGTAACAGGGTTAGCAGCCATACGCTTATCACCCTTTGGTGCCATTGCAGCAATTTCTGCCTTCAATGAGCCATCAACATTAAACAATTCAGCTGGCTTGTATGAATTCAACCATTCTTCAAATTCAGGCAAAGTATCCAACTTATTTTGTGCCAAAGGAAGTGGTACTTGGTGAGCACGGAATGAGTTTTCAATTGGCTCACCGGCTGCGTTATGAGTTGGACCACCCCAACCCTTTGGCAAGCGAGCAATGATGACTGGCCATGCAGCAACTTCACCATCAATATAGCGGCCTTCTTCACGGGCAGCTTTTTGAATTGCTTGGATGTCTTCGATAGCTTGGTCGAATACCTTAGCAGCCAACTCGTGGTATGCCATGTAGTCGTGGATATCATCGTTTTCAATGAAACGTGGTGAGTATCCCAAACCTTCAAAGAACTTTGTGATTTCTTCATCACTCATACGTGAGAAGATTGTTGGGTTTGAAATCTTAAATCCGTTCAAGTCCAAGATTGGCAAAACAGCACCATCGTTCTTAGGGTTTAAGAACTTGATTGAATGCCATGATGTCATTGAAGGACCAGTTTCAGCTTCCCCATCACCAACAACTGCAAAAGCAATTTGGTCTGGGTTATCCAAAACAGCACCAGTTGCGTGAGATAGTGAGTAACCTAATTCACCACCTTCATGCAATGAACCTGGTGTTTGTGCAGTCATGTGTGATCCAATTCCACCAGGGAATGAGAATCGCTTGAACAAACGTGCCATACCATCAACATCTTGTGTAATTTCAGGATAGTTTTCAGTATAAGTACCGTCCAAGTATGAATTCGTAACCATTACTTGGCCACCGTGACCAGGTCCACCAATGTAGAACATGTTCAAGTCATACTTGTTGATCAAACGGTTTGCATGTGCATACAAGAATGTTTGTCCTGAGATCGTTCCCCAGTGACCAATTGGCTTAACTTTAACATCGTCCGCTTGGATTGGTGTGTTAGTTACTGAAAACAATGGGTTGCTCTTCAAAAAGATCATACCTGCTGAAAGGTAGTTGCTGGCACGCCACCAAGCATCAACCTTTGCTAGATATTCCTTTGAATCAAAATCTACTGCCATTTTGATGAAATCTCCTTTTACTTTTGAGAAAGGTTCAATCGCAGAAGTCATCTTCTGGATTACATTATTATAATAACAGATTTCCAAATCAGGTACAATAAAAAACTCCTAATTGGACCGTCCCAATTTTGTAACAATTTTTTATATGTTATTCACCGTCTAAACTCACGAAACTGTTGTAACGCATGTATTCATAATGTACGCGCATTTGACCAACTTCAAAAGGAGTCCCATCGTCTAAAAAGTACACACCTGCCATCACCCCAACTGGTTCAGTTGGTTTCAAATGCAAATATGCCTGATCCTCTTCACTTGATGGTTCCGCTGTAACGGTCATGAATGACTTAGTCACCGCTTTGTTCGTTGTCTGCTCTGCATATTGAAACATGGAATGCGTCATATCTTCTGCTGTTAACATTGGCAATAATTTCACTGGAATCACTGCGTTTTCAATCATAAATACCTTGTCTTGCAAGGTACGAAGACGCTTAATACGATAAACTTCTTCGTCTGATTCTAAAAACAAGGCTTCACGGTCTTCCTCATTGGCAATTTCTTTTTCAAACACAAGTAATTTAATTGCTGGTGTCTCACCTTTAAAGCGAAATGAATCTGATACCCCTAAGTTTTGACCAACGGCATGAAACATCCCCTGATTTTTTAAATATAATGGATTAACAAATGTCCCCGAACCACGCTTTTTAAAAATAATGCCTTGTTGCACCAATACATTGAGGGCTCGTTTGATCGAACTTCGTGAAACAGCGTACGAGCTAGCCAAAGACCGCTCATCTGGTAATTTTAAATCAGGAAATTCCTGATTATTGATCCGCCTATTTAAATCGTTGAGCACTTTCATATACAGTACTTCTTTAGCCATGTTGAACCTCCTGTTCACTACAAGTTACAATCATAACATAAAAGTGGTCCAACCAAAACAAGGTCAGACCACTTTTATGAAATGATTTTATTTTATAATTGGTTTATCACGCATCAGCATCTTGTCGCTGCCGTAACAATCTTGTTAAAGTCAACGCAATAACAACTAGCACTGTGGCTATCCAAAAAGCAACATGAATTCCCGCTAAATCAGCTGAAGACTGCGTTTGCCCTGCTTTAACACTCGCTGAGGTTAAGCCGTATGCTGTAATCAACGCGGCTGTTCCAAATGATGCAGCAACTTGACGAATCGTCGTATAAACAGCTGAACCATCTGGTACCATGGCTATCGGTAATGAATTAAATGCTTCCGTTTGAATTGGCATCGTCACCATAACCAACCCTAACTGGCGAATCAATTGACCAACTGCTGGCAACCATAATGGTGAATCCAATTGCAGGTTAGCTAAAATAATTGTCCCTAAGACAACAATCCCTAGTCCAATTGGTGCTAAACGACGTGCCCCAAATTGATCATACCATTTACCTGAAGTTGGCGATAAAATAGCCGTAATCAACGCACCAGGTAATAGGATCAGTCCAGAAATCAATGCTGATTCACCACGTACCGTTTGCATGTACAATGGTAACATTAATGCCCCACCATATAAGGCACACATCAAGACAACATTAATAATGGTTGCAACTGTAAAATTATGATAATGAAATACATCAAAGTTCAGCAATGGATTTTTCGCATGCGTTTGTTGGTAAACAAAGAGCGTCGTGACCAAAATACCAACAAGTAAAAATCCCCATACATTTGGACTTGTCCATTGACCATCCCCTGCGTTTGAGAAACCATACAGTAAACTACCTAATCCAATACTTGACAATAACACACCTAAGAAATTAAACTTCAAAAACTTTTGTGTGCCTAAATTGTTTAATAGGAAGAAAGCCAAAATTAAATCTAAAAAGATAAATGGCGCAATGCCCCAAAATAGCCAACGCCATGAATGACTAGAAACAATAAATCCAGATAATGTTGGTCCAATGGTTGGTGCAAAATTTAAGGCTAAGCCAATGATTCCCATTGCCTCACCGCGACGATTAGCCGCAAAAATATTCATCACCACCACGTTCATCAATGGTCCGAAAATACCTGCACCAGCAGCTTGGACCATTCGACCTAAAATTAAGATAAAATAAGTTGGTGCAAAACCTGCAATTAAGGTTCCAATAGCAAAAATCAATAGCGCACTAAGGTATAACGTCCTTGTTTTCAAACGTTGAATCAGAAAAGCTGTTAGTGGGACCATAATACCGTTAACCAACATATACCCATTTGTCATCCATTGACCCAGTGCTGTTGAAATTTTAAAATCTGCCATGACTTGTGGCAATGCTGTATTCATTAACGTCTGATTTAAAAATCCTAGAAAAACACCGACCATCAATATTAATAGGACACCACGTTCCTTTTTTGATATTGAATTCACATATCCACCCCTTTTTTAAAAAATTAGTAATCTTTTTGTTGCCATTCAAGTTCAAATTGTGTGACAAAATCGTGCATTATTCGGTCTCTTTTGGCACCAATTCGTTGTCCTTCTTTCGTATTCAAATAACCTTTGAGCAAAAAAAGTTTTTCATAAAAATGATTCATAATGGTCTCACCATCTGCTTGACGGTACTCTGCCTTTGTCTTTACCTGACGTGGTTTAATATCAGGATGATATAGTTCATGTCCATGAGCAACACCATATTGAATCACCCGTGCAATGGCAATTGCCCCTATCGCATCTAATCGATCTGCATCTTGCACGATTTGACCCGCTAACGACAACGATACTGGCTGACCAAATCGTTGTTTACTCCATGACATATTGTCAATAATTGTAAAGATTTCCATTTGACGACTCTTGGTGACTTGATTAGTTGTTAACATGTCTACAACGGCTGCTTTCGCCCCAGCCACATCTGCAAACAACTTATCATCGTACGTATCATGTAAAAGTGCAGCTGCTTGAGCAATAAATGTATCGGCCGTTGGTTCCGTTGTTAAAATGTGTCGCGTCATGTTGAACACTCGATCAATGTGTGTCATATCATGTCCCGTTTTGTCTTTAGACAAGGTCCGTTCAGTAAACGTTCTAATAGCCGCTAATTGTTCTACTTCCTGCTGATTCATAACCCGATCTCCAATCGTTATAACGTGTCACTGTAACCAACGTCGTCACTAGTCTCATTCATCAACTGAGCGAATATCAGCAAATTGGCCATGCACAAATTCAGCCAGTGCAACGGCATCAAGACGAATCGAGCGACCAACTTCACCGGCTGAAACCGTAATCGTCCCAGCTTCTTTGGCACTATTATCAAAATAAATTGGAAATTTCTTCGTTTGCCAAATACCGACTGGGTTATTTGCACCATGAATATAACCAGTTGTTTTTTGTAAATTTTTGGTTGGAATCATGGTCACTTTTTTATTACCCGATACCATTGCCAGCTTTTTTTCATTTAAATGATTATCAACCGGTACAATGCCAATCACTGGTCCGGTGACGTTACCCTCTAATGCCAATGTTTTATAAATGTCATGATCTGTTAACCCATAGGCATCTAACTCTGCTTGATCACGATTCATACCTCCTGAAAAAACAATCGTTTCATAAGGAATATTTGCTTTATCTAAAATTTGCTCAACAAGAATTTTCTTAATACGTGCTTTCTTTGACATCTTGTTTCTCCTTCACTCTCTGTCCTTTTTAATATACGCCATTCTGTTGACTTAGAAAAGTAACACCCCTTAAAAACGTAAAAATAACGACACTAGCTTGCTGTCGCTATTCAAAAGAAGAGTGTGTGACAAAACACGTTTAAAGGCGCTATCTACCAATCAAAATTGATAGATTAGCGCCTTTTTTAACGGATCATAACGACTTATGTCTCAGCCCCCTACAAAAAGATTGCTGCCTAACTATTCTAAAATATTGTCGTCTGACACTATTTTATGGTGCTTATTTTGCTTACTTCATGCATTTTTTATCCAAGTGTCTTATCTGATTTGCGTAATCTCTTTTCAAATAAAATCAACAAACGGCTAATACCAAATGTCAATATGAAATAAATCACAGCCGTGATAATTAGGGGTATAAATGGTTTAAATGATGCTCCTTGAACCACTGATGTCTGGAAGGTCAACTCACCAACACCAATAACAGAAACAACTGAACCTTCCTTAATAACCGTTACAAATTCGTTACCTAAGGCTGGCAAAATATTTTTAATGGCTTGTGGTAAAATCATAAATCGCATTGTTTGATTCTTCGTGAAACCTAATGAACGTGCTGCTTCAGTCTGTCCATCGGGTACCGCTTGAATACCTGAACGAATAATTTCGGCGACATAAGCTGCTGAATTCAAAAACATCGCAATCGCACCAGCTAAAAAGCTTGAAACATGTAATCCAATGGCTTGTGTCCCAAAGTAAACAATAAAGACTTGAATCAACAAAGGCACACCACGAACAACTTCAATATATGCTGACGCTAACCACTTTAATGGCTTGATCGTTGATAATTTCATGAGTGCAAACAAGATACCTAAAATAATACCAAAGAAGACCCCAATGACAGCCAACCCAATCGTGTAGAATGTTCCCTTAACAAAGTATGGTGCATACTTAGAAACAAATGATTCTTTTTTATTCATTATCTTAATGGCGTTATCTTGCATTTTCTGCAACGGTGCCCCAATCACATGGTCAGTTAATATCTTATTAACTTTTGCTTGTAATACTGTGGCATTTTTGTTCATAACAACTGATGAACCATTAGAAATACCTGGCAATTTTGCTGGTGACACGGCAAATTGATTACTTTGATCTAGATAACTTTTGGCAGTGGTACTTGCCACAACCACACCGTCAACCTTTTTTTGCGTTAACTGTGTTACTTCATCAGTAATTTTCTTCAACGAAACAACTTTTTTATCACTGATTTCATGTGCTAAATCATCTTGTTTTGATGAGACTTGTGCTGCTAATTTTGCTTGGCGGATTTGCTTCAACGTTGCCCATTTGTCTTTGTTTTGCTTTAATGTTAAAACAACATTTTTATCAACAAAGTACGGCTTTGAAAAATTGACTTCTTGCTCACGTTCAGGAGTACTTGTCATCCCCGCAACAACAATATCCACCTTGCCCGTTTTCACAGCACCCAACAAAGCATCAAAACTCATCTCTTGAATTTCCGTCTTAACGCCTAATTGCTTACCAATTTCACGCGCAACGTCAATATCAAAACCAACAATTTTATCTTGCCCGTTTTCAGTTGTATGGAACTCATAAGGCGCATAGTCTGCTGAAGTTCCAACAACTAATTTACCTGATTTTTTTATTCGCTCTAAGGTTGGATCTGTTTGTGCAGCACTAACAGTATGCATATCAAAGATACCTAACCCGCTAGCCATGACTAAGCCAAAGGCCATCACTGCCATGATCAGCTTTTTCACCCATTTAATCATCATTCAAATTCCTCTCTTACAACATCTTTGCTAAGAAATTCTGCGCACGTTCTGAATTAGGATTTTCAAAAAAGCCTGCCGGACTATCGTATGCAGTCATTTCACCATCACTCATAAACCAAATTTTTGAAGCAACTTCACGCGCAAAGCCCATTTCATGTGTCACGACCAACATTGTCATGCCTTCTTGCGCTAACTCACGCATCGTCTTTAATACTTCACCGACCATCTCAGGATCTAACGCAGAGGTTGGTTCATCAAATAACATAATTTTGGGATTCATTGCTAATGCACGCGCAATAGCCACACGTTGTTGTTGACCGCCAGATAATGATGCTGGATAAACAGCCGCTTTGTCAGCCACCCCAACTTTTGTCAAAAATTGTTGCGCAATCTGCGTTGCTTCACTATCTGCAATGCCTTTCACTTTCAACAAAGCAATTTTCACATTATCTAATACCGTCATATTCGGAAACAAATTAAAACTTTGGAAAACCATCCCCAAATCTTGACGAATTTTATCAAGATCCGATTCAGTGGCTTTCGTAATATCTTGGTCTTCAAAAATAACCGCCCCTGATGTTGGGTGTTCTAGCATATTTAATTCTCGTAATAATGTTGACTTACCCGTTCCTGATGGTCCTAAAATTGCAATCACATCGCCCTCTTCAACTTCAGCATTAATTGACTGCAAAACCGTATTCTTACCATACTCTTTGTGTAAATTTTTAATTTCTAAAATTGCCATATTTCTACTCCCATTCACTGCTGATTAATAAATCTTAACAGCAATTGAAATTATATGCAATAATTTCCTCAAAAAACCCTTAAAATACCCCGATTTATTCAAAAAAACTGAATATATACACAAATATGCGTTATATCCAGCTTCTCATTTAAAATATTTTCCGCTTTAGCTATCATTAACCAAATGATTTATCAGACTTATGTAATTTCTTTTCGAATAAGTTCAACAGACGACTAATACCAAAGGTTAACACAAAATAAATAACTGCTGTAATTAACAATGGTAAGAATGGTTTGAATGATGCTCCCTGAACCACTGATGTTTGGAAGGTCAACTCACCGACCCCAATGACAGAGACAACCGAACCTTCCTTAATCACTGTCACAAATTCGTTTCCTAAGGCTGGTAAAATATTCTTAATCGCTTGTGGTAAAATCATAAACCGCATCGTCTGGTTCTTTGTAAAACCTAGTGAACGTGCCGCTTCAGCTTGTCCATCGGGTACCGCTTGAATACCTGAACGAATAATTTCCGCGACATAGGCTGCTGAATTCAAAAACATCGCAATCGCTCCGGCTAAGAAACTTGAAACATGAATACCAATCACCTGAGTACCAAAGTAAACAATAAAAACTTGAATTAGTAATGGCACGCCACGGACCGCTTCAATATAAGCAATTGCCAACCATTTCAATGGTTTGATTGTTGACATTTTCATCAAAGCAAACAAAACACCTAAGATAATACCAAAGAAGACACCAATAACTGCTAACCCAACCGAATATTCCGTTCCTTTAATAAAATAGGGCATGTACTTCTTAATAAATGAATCTTTTTGATTGGCTTGCTTAAAGGCTTTTTCTTGCCATTTATGTAATGGTGCCCCAATGACATGGTCAACTAATATCTTATCAACCTTCGTTTTTAAGACAGGCGCATTCTTATTCATAACCACTGAGACTGCATTACCTGTCTTCACAGGCAAATCTGCCTTAGTAATAGCAAACTGCTTGCTTTGACTCAAATAACTTCTAGCGGTTGTTTGTGCTACAACCACGGCATCAACTTTCTTTTGACTTAGTTGCATCACGAGATCCGTCACCTTTTTAACTTGAACAAGCTTTTTATCTGTTAAGTCACCAGCTAAACTTGCTTGACTAGATGCCACTTGTGCTCCTAGTTTTGCATGCCGAATTTGATCGAGTGTTGCCCATTTATTTTTGTTTTGCTTTAAAGTTAAAATGACATTCTTATCATTATAATATGGTGTTGAAAAATTAACTTCTTTCTCACGTTCAGGGGTACTTGTCATCCCCGCAATCGCCATATCAATTTTTCCCGTCTTCACAGAGCCTAATAATGAATCAAAACTCATATCTTGCACAACTAACTTTACACCTAAATGTTTGGCAATCGTTCGTGCAACATCCATATCAAATCCTAAGATTTTATCTTGACCATTAACTGTCGCATGAAATTCATACGGCGCATATTCAGCAGCCGTTCCAACGACTAATTTACCTGATTTTTTAATTCGCTCTAACGTTGGATCAGTTTCAGCAGCATTAACTGTCGTTGTGCCCAAAATACCGATACCACTACTCATAAATATCCCAATCGCCATTAATAAGGTGACGATTTTTTTTATCCACTTCTTCATAAATAAAATTCCCTTCTTACAACATTTTGGCTAAGAAATTTTGTGCACGTTCTGAATTTGGTGATTCAAAAAAACCAATCGGGTCATCATATGCTGTCATCTCACCATCACTCATAAACCAAATTTTTGAAGCAACTTCACGCGCAAAACCCATTTCGTGTGTCACGACCAACATTGTCATACCCTCTTGCGCTAACTCACGCATCGTCTTTAATACTTCCCCAACCATCTCAGGATCTAACGCAGAGGTTGGTTCATCAAATAACATAATTTTAGGATGCATTGCTAATGCGCGGGCAATGGCCACACGTTGTTGTTGACCACCAGAAAGCGATGCTGGATAAACGTCACTTTTTTCTGCCACCCCAACTTTGTCTAAAAATTGCTTTGCCGTTGTGGTTGCTTCACTATCAGATAATCCCTTGACCTTTAATAATGCAATTTTCACATTATCTAATACCGTCATATTTGGGAATAGATTAAAACTCTGAAAAACCATGCCTAAATCTTGACGTATCTTATCTAACCCTGCCTCATTTGCCTTTGTAATATCCTGATTTTCAAAAATAACCGCCCCTGATGTTGGATGTTCTAGCATATTTAATTCTCGTAATAATGTCGATTTTCCTGTACCCGATGGTCCAAGAATTGCAATCACATCGCCCTCTTCAACTTTGGCATTAATTGACTGCAAGACCGTATGCTTACCGTACTCTTTATGTAAATTTTTTATCTCTAAAATTGCCATCACGCTACTCCCATTCGTTGTTGATGAATAAATATTAACAAGTAATGAGAATTTATGCAATGAAAAACTAATATTTTCTTTAAAAACTTTTATTTATACAAAAAACAGTGAATATATGCATTTAATTATGCACATATTCACTGTTTTTAGAATAAAATATCCGTTTTAAGCTACTGCTTTTTGCTGACTATCAAAAATAATTTGCTTATTAGTCACAGCCATTGTTGCCATGTATGGTGTGCCTAATTTCATTGATTCCCCTTTAGCATTTAACAAGAAATCAAATGACGCTAACGTCTTCATCGCTTCGTAAACCGTTTCACGATCTAACATCGTCGCTGGATGCTTAATTTTGATGACTGATAGCTTTTTTGATGTATCAGTATCCTTACCATCAAGTGTCATAAATGTTAATTCTAATACTTGGTTCATATTAATCATCTCCTTAATTACCGCCTGTATTGGGACTAAATAAATGTGCCTTCGTTTCAACGGTTGTTATTTTTTCAATGGTTGTTTCAATACCTAATCGCAACATCACTTGTGCTAACTGTGATAATTCATGAACCGTTGTGCCAGACTTCACATAAAATTGACGACTCGTTACAACATTTTCAGATGCCTTCCCAATAATTTTGACTTTTAACATATTTGGCACCTTTACCTGCTTTTCTACCATGATAACTTTCCTCATTCCTAATATTTGATCAAATGGCCATTTGAATTATCAGCTTATTGCTGACACTTATACTAACGTTACCAATCATTAATAATGTCACATTTTTTCAAAGGGGTTGCGGCAGTAATCGTTATGACCAAATGAAAAGGACGTTGATCTATCAATTTAATGGTTCTACAATATTTGGTACTGATAGCTAATCTGACAGATTAGTCATTAGTGCTTTTTTTGTTGTTTTTGTATAATTCATTTATAAACACAAAAAAACAGACCAGCAGCCACTAGTCTGTCTCACAAAATCCCTTTGAAAGGACCTCTAACATGGATAAGTATATCAAGATTTTACTCGGAATTAAAGACACACGTATTGAATTAGATGATCAAGCCTCGGAGGTGATGACCACGGTCTTAAAAAATGGCGTTCGACAACAAATTTGGCATTTGAAATTATCTTATGATAATTATTGTCCACATTGTGCTTGTTTAATGAATAAGAATGGCATGAAATTCGTCCAACATATCGCCTCTCGTGCTGCCAATATATTTAATCAGCTAGCGATTCGCAAACAAAAATACATCTGCCCACAATGTCATCGAACAGCACTAGCTGAATTTTCTGATATTAAATCAGGTGATCATATCATGACGAATGTTAAACAAGCAGCTGCCATGGAGTTAAGTGAAAATGTTAGCCAAAAACATATCGCCCAAGCCTATAACATTTCATCACACACTGTGATGCGTCAAGCGCAAGGACTCTTTACTTACAACAAAACAAGTTTTCATTATCTACCTCAGCATATTGCTTTTGATGATTTTAAGTCTGGTAACTTTGCGGAAAATAGTGGTATGAGCATGATTTTAATGGACAGTACAACCTACCGCGTATTAGATATCATGCGTGAACGTGGCGATCATAGTCTTCGCCATTACTTTGAGCAATATTCAGCAGCAGCGCGTGCTGCTGTTAAAACCATTACCGTTGATTTATTTAGTCCTTATCGCAATATAATTCATGACTTGTTTCCACACGCTCAAATCATCGCCGACAGATTTCATGTTGTCACACAAGTTTACCGTGCATTAAACCAAACACGTATCCAAACGATGAAATCCTATGGTACAGATTCACGAGCTTATCGCCAGTTAAAGCGATATTGGAAACTGCTTTTGAAAGATGAAACCACTTTGAATTATACTGATTTTCGAAAGCGTCGAAACTATCGTTATGCTTATTTAACCGATCAAGAGGTCATCGATCGATTATTAACCTTATCACCAGAGCTACGTTCAGCTTATAATTTTTATCAAGACATCCTTTACGCCGTACGATATAAAGATTTTGAACAACTGCAAATAGCTGTTACAACAAATACGCAAGAAACTCGTTTCCAACATTTGCCAGAAACTATGAAAAAGGCCCAACGGACCTTGCGTAAGCACCTACCAGAAATTAAAAACAGTTTTATTTACCCGTTCTCAAACGGTCCCGTTGAAGGGGCTAATAACAAAATTAAAGCCATTAAACGGACTGCCTATGGTTTTCGAAACTTTAAAATGTTTCGTTTGCGCATATTAATTGCCTTCAAAGATAGTTTTTATTCGCAAAGCTACAGACAAAAAGCAACTAAATTTATGAAAAATTCAGCTGCTTAATGTTTAAGCTATTTAATTAAATAATTCTGCTATCAGTACAATTTGACCAATAACCAATTTAATTGGTAGATCGACGCCCTCAAACGTTATTGATGTGGATATTGACGCCCACGTTCATATACTTGTTCAGGTTCTTGACTGATACGCGTAAACTTATCTAGCGCATCAATGGCCTTAATTTCTTCCACAGTAAGTGAAAAGTCATAGATATCACCATTCTCAATCACACGTTGTGGATGAACTGACTTTGGAATAATACTTGTGCCATGTGCTAAATGCCAACGTAAAACAACTTGTGCAGGTGACTTCCCATATTTCTCGGCAATTTTCGCAATCACTGGTTCATTGAGTACTGAACCACGACCTAATGGTGCCCATGCTTGTGTCACAATATCATTTTCACGCAAAAAATGACGTAATTCCGGTTGAACAAGATGTGGATGATTTTCAATTTGATTAACAACTGGCATTTCATTTGCTTGTGTTGCTAGATATTGTAAATGAATCATGCCAAAATTTGACGTGCCTAATGATTTGACGATTCCCTCTGCTTGTAAGCGTTCAAATGCACGCCAAGTTTCAAAAAATTGTTCATGTAATGGCCAATGTACCATCAATAAATCGACATAGTCCATTTGTAAATCTTTTAACGACTGTTCAACAGAAGCCAACGTCTGATCATAGCCCTGATTAACTTCTGCAACCTTCGTCGTCACAAAGTAATCTTCACGTGGTACATGAAGTTCCTGTAATGCTTGGCCAACTTCTGCTTCATTTTTGTACATTTGTGCTGTATCAAACAAACGATAACCTGTTTGCCAAGCGGTTTTAACGACTTCTGTCAGGTTAGCTTGATCAGTAACTTTATAAAGTCCCAACCCTTGTTGTGGCATTTGATAACCATCTGCCAATTGAAGCTGTGTGTGAATATCCATTTTATGATTTATGCCCCTTCTTACATGGAATAACTGTGCTCACTTAATATTTTAACAATAAATCATAACAGATAACATAAAAAAGTCAGTAATAATATGCTTTATGTGACATATTGTTACTGACAATTTTGTGAGAGATTTTATTGTTAACTTTTATATGAGATTTTAGGTTTTATTTTTTATTTATTGTTAAATTAAGAAATTTTATTAGTGAATTATTTTAGTCTTTGATATCAACGTAAGTCAAATCAAACATCTTTGCCAAATCTGACAATTGTTCTGAATCAATGTCGAATGATAGCACTGTATGGTGACCACCACCAAGTGTCAACCAACTAACAGAACCCTCACGCAAGCCTTGCTTTGGCGTCCATAATTGCTTAGCAACTGGCAACAATGGCATCTCTGCTTCAGGCTTGTTACCACGAACATCATATGACATCAACTTGAATTCATCACCGTAGTCGGCAAGGGTTGCATCAACAGCATCCCCTTCCATACCAGTGAAGACCAAACGAGCGGGATCAGCTTTGTCACCAATGTCTAATGGGTGAACTTCAACACGTGGCTTGTCTGAAGCAATCGTTGGATCAACTTCAAGCATGTGTGATCCAAGAATTGCTTCGTGACCCTTACGCAAATCAAGTGTGTAATCTTCCATGAAAACTGTGTGCTTGTTGTGTGACATAATCTTCATCAAACGATCCAAAGCAGCTGTCTTCCAGTCACCTTCACCAGCAAATCCATAACCTTCGGCCATTAATAATTGTGATGCCAAACCTGGTAATTGTTCTAGACCATACAAGTCTTCGAAGTTATCTGTAAAGGCTGTGTAGCCATGCTCGTCCATGAAGTGCTTCAAACCAAAATACTCGCGAATTTGATACTTAACACTGTGCTCAAACTTTTCAGGTGTGTTATCACCAATCACAAAGTCATAAACTTTTTGTAGTTCCTCATACTTGGCATTGATATCATCTTCGCTAACATTGTTAACGGCTTCAACCAAATCACCCATTGCCCAGTAATCGACACGCCAACCAAACTTGATTTGTGCTTCAATTTTGTCACCATCGGTAACAGCCACATTGCGCATCTTATCAGCAAATGAAGCAACCTTGATCTTGAATGATTCGTTATATGCAACAGCAACGTCCATCCACTTACCAATTTGTGCTTGGACATCTGTATCTGCCCAGTGGCCATAAACAATCTTGTTGTTTAACTGCAAACGCGCGTTAATAAATGCATATTCACGA
Organism: Weissella sp. ESL1177; assembly: GCF_058107185.1. Taxonomy (NCBI): domain Bacteria; kingdom Bacillati; phylum Bacillota; class Bacilli; order Lactobacillales; family Lactobacillaceae; genus Weissella; species Weissella sp. ESL1177. The sequence goes on from NZ_CM176591.1 coordinate 1,593,676, forward strand.
TCACCATGAGCTGATTGGTTGGCATTCATGTAATCAAAATCAATGCTATCATATGGCAACTCTTCTAGATATTGTGTCGCAAAGTGTAGTAATGGCTTTTGTAGTAATTGTGTGCCACGAATCCAGTTCTTTGCTGGAGAGAATGTGTGCATCCAAGTAATGACTCCGGCAACAGAATCATCATAATTAGCTTCCTTCATAACACCAGCAATATTTTCTGAAGTCGTTGCAACTAATTTAAACTCAACTGGATATGGTAAGTTTCCTGATTCATTCAACTTATCAACGATATCTTTCGCATCTGCTTCAACTTTATCTAATACTTCTGGACCATATAGGAATTGTGATCCTGTAATAAACCAAAACTTGTAATTCTCTGTGTTAAACATGTTCTATTTCCCCCTGAAATATATAATAACAATTAGTCTTTAGACTTCTGACCATAGTAAGCATTTGCACCATGCTTACGCAAATAATGCTTATCCAACAACGCCTGTGAAACATGGATACTATGCGGATTCAACATAATGGTATGGTAAGCCATCTTTGCTGACTCTTCCAAAACAACAGCATTATAGACTGCCTTATCCGCAGATGTTCCCCATGTAAATGGGCCATGATCCTGTGCCAATACAGCTGGCACTGCCATTGGATCAATTCCACGCTTCTTGAACGTCTCAACAATCACATTACCTGTTTCAAGCTCATACTCACCATTAATTTCCTCATCGGTCATTTGGCGAGCAACTGGCACATCCCCATAGAATGTATCTGCATGAGTCGTCCCTGCAGCTGGCAAATCAATCCCAGCTTGTGCAAACGCAACAGCCCATGGCGAGTGTGTATGCACGATACCACCAATTTCTGGAAACGCCTTGTATAGCACACGGTGCGTTTCCGTATCACTTGATGGATTAAGATCACCCTCGACAATCTTGCCATCAAGGTCAACGACAACCATATCTTCTGGTTTTAATTCATCATATGGTACGCCAGAAGGCTTAATAACAAATAAACCACTTTCACGATCGATTTCTGAAACGTTACCCCAAGTAAATTTAATCAAATCATGCTTTGGTAAAGACATGTTTGCATCATAAACACGTTGCTTAACATCTTCTAACATTCTTAATTAATCCTCCTTAGTTGTTTCAACTGGCATTTTATCAATTGCTTCTTGTTCAATTGACAGACCTGCTTTATACCTTGTCATAAACTCATTAAAGCCAGCAACATCTTCTGCATCTGGCGCAATCGTTGTACTTTCTTGCGCTTGGAATACTTCAGTTTCTAGATAATCAGCCAATGTTTGACCCTCTTTGCGGTTCACCACAAATTGTGACAAAACTGCCATGCCCCAAGGACCACCCTCACCGGCATTCTTCATCAAAGTAACAGGCGTATCCATGACACCTGCTAAAATCTTTTGCGCAACAACTGGTGTTGTAAAAATACCACCTTGAGCAACGACCGAATCCATAGCAACCTTTTCCTCTGCTAAAACATCCAACCCAATCTTCATGGCACCAAAAGCACTGTATAGATGCATCCGCATCAAGTTAGCTAAAGTAAACTTAGCATTTGGTGTCCGGACAAATAGTGGACGACCTTCGTTCATACCTGTGATATTCTCACCTGAATGATAACCATAGCTCAGTAGACCACCAGCATCTGGGTCGGACTTTAGAACACTATTGAACAATGCACTAAAGATTTCACCACCAGTGACCGTTGCACCAATTGCCGCAGCAAATTCAGTAAAGACACGTGCCCATGAATTAATTTCTGACGTACTATTGTTAATATGAACCATGGCAACTGGTGAGCCATCAGGCGTTGTTACCATATCAATATTTTCATTAACTTGTGATAAGTCCTTTTCAAGAACCACCATCGCAAAGGCTGACGTACCCGCAGATACATTGGCTGTTCGCTTCTTAACTGAGTTTGTTGATACCATACCAGTACCAGCATCTCCCTCGGGCGCTGCTGCAGGTGCACCACTTTGAAGTGTTCCTGATGGATCGAGTAACTTCGCTCCTGCATCAGTCAAGTGACCCGCTTCTTCACCAGCTAACTTGATAGTTGGTAAAATATCACGTAACTGCCATAAATATTGCTGCACTGACTTATAAGCATTAAACTTATCCATCATTACTTGATTGTAATCATCTGTCTCAGCATCAATTGGGAAAATACCCGACGCATCACCAATACCAATAACTTTTTCACCGGTCAAACGCCAGTGAACATACCCAGCCAACGTTGTTAAGTAATTAATTTCCTTCACATGCGTTTCTTGATTCAAAATTGCTTGATATAAGTGAGCAATACTCCAACGCTGTGGAATATTGAAGTTAAACAGCTTTGTCAACTCTGCAGCAGCTTCAGCAGTAATTGCATTACGCCATGTACGGAATGGTACTAATGACTGATCATCTTTATCAAATACAAGATAGCCATGCATCATGGCCGCAATGCCAAACGAAGCAAGCTTTGTTACTTTCACGTTGTATTTGTCAGCAACAACTTCCGTCAAATTCTTGTAAGCACTTTGCAAACCTGACCAGACATCTTCCAAAGAATATGTCCAAATACCATTTTCTAGCTTGTTCTCCCAATTATGACTACCAACTGCAATCACTGATGAATCAGCTGCAACTAATACTGCTTTAATTCGGGTAGATCCAAACTCAACACCAAGGGCAGTTTGCCCTGTTTTAATTTGTTCTTGAATCTGTTCTTTATTCATTAATCTATTCCCCTCAAATGAGAATCAATCTGTTTTCGTTTTTGTAACCGTTTACAATTATTATAATAAAACATTTGTGCGGACAAATCAAGTAAAAATCTTTAAATTTGTATGCACAATTCCATACATGTTTGCAAACATGATAGCACTAGGCTTTTAAAAGTCATTTTCATACCGCTAACTATTCACTCTGGTTGCATTAATAAAGCGCTTTGTTCCATTATGTTTTTTTTGTATAATGAACTTAGTTATTAAATTCTTGAAATGGAGCTATCAAATTATGGATACAAAATATGACATCGTTAAAAAAGGGCTCCGCAACGATATTATTTCTGGAAAATTTGCAATTGGTGATAAATTACCAACTGAAGCGAACTTAACTGAACAATATAACGTTAGCCGTTATACTGTACGGCGGGCGACTGCAGGTCTAGAACAAGAACATTACCTCTATCGCATCCAAGGGGATGGCATGTACGTTAATGATTGGAAGAAAGTTCCTGCTGCCAAGACCGAAAATAAAGTCATCGGTGTTGTAACAACACATTTGGCAGACTACATTTTCCCTGAAATCATTAGTGGTATTGACCAAGTCATTTCTGATGCCGGTTATGCGCTTTTTATCAGTAACACTCACAACACATTCGATCGAGAACGTCGTAGCTTATTGAGAATTATTGAGACTGGTGTTAGTGGACTTATCATCGAACCTACCATGTCAGCTCTACCAAACCCTAATAAAGATTTATACGATCAAATCAAGCAACTAAACATCCCAACCGTCTTTATCAATTCAAAATATGAAGATTTAGATTTCAATTATTTAGAAGTTAACGATATTGATTCAGAGGCCAAGTTAGTCCGCCACCTAATTACAGAAGGCCATAAACGCATTCTGGGAGTCTTTAAAGTTGATGATATTCAAGGTGCTCATCGTATGCAGGGGTTCTATAAGGCATTTCAGGCCCAACCTGACTATGCATTAGATAGCAACATTATTATGTATCAATCAAATGATGAGGAAAATAATGACTTGATCTTAAATAAAATCGAAACCTATTTAGAATCACCTCATCGCCCAACTGCTTTAGCACTATATAACGATTCACTCGCGATACAAACGATTGATTTGGTGAAATCATTAGGTTTTCGGATTCCTGAAGATATTGCGATTGTCGGCTTTGATGACTATAGCTTATCAACATATATGACACCTAGTTTAACAACCAATCGCCATCCAAAACGTAAAATGGGGCGCGATGCCGCTCAAATTTTGCTAAACATTATTGATGGTCAAGATGGTCATGATGTTGTTTATGAACCAGATATTATTATCCGTAACTCATCAACAACTCTTCACCCAATAAAAGATTCAGAAAACATGTGATAAAAAAAGGCAGCCACCTTCCAAAATGGAAGGCAACTGCCTTTTTATATGTACAAACTATTTAATTGACTAATACTATTCATCACGCACTGGTGTCGATAGCTGACGTAATCGCCGAACCATTCGAAGCCAGGCTGGTATTAAGAATAATAGTGAACCTAACCATGCTAATGGGTTAGCCAAACTAGCGCCAAAGAAACCAAACCATACAACTAACGAAAATGCTGCAATTGACCGCATCACCATTTCACCCATACCGGCTAAAGTAGGTGTTCGTACATCTCCAAGTCCTTGTAAAGTATAACGTAAAACAAACAAGATACTTAAAATAAAATAAAATGGTCCATTTGCCCAGAAAAATTCTTGTGCTAGATTCATAACCTTGTACTGACCAGCACCAACAAACAAGCTCACCAAATCGCGACCAAAGATAACTTCAATGGCTCCTAACACAAAGCTAACACTGATTGACACCGTTAACGCATTTTTCACACCCGTTAAAATACGATCATATTTTCCGGCACCATAATTTTGTGCAGTATACGTCGCCATAGCAACACCAACAGCCATTAACAATTGGGTACTAATTTGGTCAACTTTAGAAGCTGCTGTATTTGCTGCAACGGCATTAGTTCCCAATGTATTAACAGCCGTTGCTAATGTCACTGAACCAATCGCAATAATTGATTGCTGGAATCCCATTGGTAGCCCCGCCATGAAATGCTTACGTAAATCACCTTTTTTTAACTTAAAATCAGACCAACTTAATCTCAATGTATCTGTATATTTTGTGATATGCCAATACGAAACAGCAACTGTCACAAATTGTGCAAAAACTGTTGCCGTTGCGGCACCTTCAACGCCCCAATGAAACTTTAAAATCAGTAGTAATTCTAAAGTCACATTAACAATCATACCAATAATTAAATAATATAAGGGGGCTTTACTGTCTCCAACCGCTCGCATAGCATTTGAAATGACATTATAGCCCATTGTCATCACAGTTCCTGCTAAAATAATCCCGATAAATAGCTTCGCTTCTCCATAAATGGCAGCAGGCATTTGCATGACTTGCATCAGATTATCTAAAAACACCAAACTAATAATGGTGAGAATAACTGACATAATCAATGCTGCAATAATGCTTGCTGCATATGATTCACGGACACCACGCACATTTTGTGCACCAAAACGTTGCGCAGTAATAATGGCCATCCCTGAACTAAATCCTTGCACGAAACCCATAATCAAAAATTGAATACTACCTGTTGCACCAACTGCAGCCAAAGAATTCACACCCAGTGTTTGCCCAACAATTAACGTATCAGAAATATTGTAAAGTTGTTGTACCATATTTCCAATCATTAATGGAATGGCAAACATCAGAATGACTTTCACTGGCTTGCCACTTGTTAAATCTTGCATGCTTACCGCTCCTTAAATCTATAAATTTGCATTAGGTTAAAGTATAGAATAAGCGTTGCGCATTTGTCTATTAATAATGATTATTTATCAGTAAATTAAAAAAGTCCGAACAATTTGTCCGAACTTTTGTTTCACTCATCTGCTACTTTAGAAAATAACACAAATATTTAATTGTTACCTTTTTCAGCACCAATCTTTTCAATTTCTTCAAGAGAACGACCACGTGTTTCTGGTACGCGGAATAATACGAACACAACAGCGGCTAAACAAATGACACCAAAGATAGCAAAGACCACTTCTTGTGACATTGATGCAGTCATGATTGGGAAGACCAAAGCAACTGCGAATGATCCGACCCAGTTCATTGATGATGCCAAACCTGATGCGCGACCACGAATAGCTAGTGGGAAAACTTCACCAACTAACACCCAAGTTATTGGGGCCCATGTAAAGGCATAGAAAGCAACGAAGATGCATAGGAATACAACAATCATCATTGGATTAGTATCCATAAATGAATTAATTATTGCTGGCAAGATGAATGAAAGACCCATCACCGTACCACCTAAAATCAATAAGTGACGACGGTTAAACTTCTCAGCAATAGCCATATAGAACAAAGCACCAACAACCAAGATAACACCGTTAACAACAGGCCATAGCAAGGCATCAGCAGCAGCTTGACCAGTAGCCTTTTCAACAATCAATGGGATGTAATAGAAGATAGCATTAGCACCCATGAATTGTTGGAAGAAGGCGACAACGACACCCGCAATAACTAGATAACGGTAACGGCCATCTAACAATGAACCCCAAGTTGTGGTCTTAGCAGCTTGTTGCTCAATCTTAGCAGTTTCACTAATATCAGTCATTTCAGCATCAATTTCTTCTGGCTTACGAATCCATGACAATACTTGACGTGCTTCATCATTCTTACCTGATTTAATCAAGAAACGTGGTGACTCAGGCAAACGTAGCACTCCCAAGAACAAAATCAAGGCAGGCACGGCTGCCAAAGATAGCATCAAACGCCATGCAATATGTTCTGGCAATCCTTTAAGAATGAAATCAACAATGTATGAAATCAACATACCTGAAACAATCATCAATTGATTGATTCCTGATAAACTACCACGCTTTTCAGCTGGTGACATCTCTGACATATAAGCTGGTACCAACGCTGAGGCTGCACCAACCGCAATTCCTAATACCACACGCGTGAAAATCAAATAACCAACAGCATTATGTGGTGAAATTCCTGCTAGAAGAGCACCAATCATAAATAGCAATGCTGAATATAACACCATCTTACGACGTCCCAAACGATCAGATAACTGACCAGCAATAGCACCTCCAAATACAGCACCTAACATCAGCGATGATGTAATCCAACCTGTAACACCACCACCTGACAAATTCCAGTCACTTTGCAAGAATGGTAATGCACCGGTCATAACACCAATATCGTACCCAAACAGAATACCTCCAAAGGCTCCAAAGAAGTAAATAAATTTACTAGAAATTTTCTTCTCAGACATGAACTAATCCCTCCAAAATCATGCTTTTTGCATAATCCTAAACTTTAAAAAATTTTATTGAAAACGACTATCTGACCCCCAAACGAAGTTCAAAAACAAATACCTGCAATGATTTAGAATCAAATAAAACTTCGTGAAATTTTGTAACCGTTTTCATCAACAACATCATTATACATGTTGTGCGGACAAATTAAAAGTCTTTTATTGAAAACATACAAATTTACGTACAAATATTCGGAGCAATTTATCATAGTAATGCTTTTATTCAGGTTTGTTCGGTTATTTGTATGCTGAAAATATTTTTCTATAAACAACAAAAAAACCTAATTGGTAAACACCATTATGAGGTGTACCAATTAGGCAGTATGATTTAACGAACTGTATCAATCATTAAATTTGTTATATTCTTTTTTACAATACAATATTCTTAGCAGCTAATTGCTTTTGCACCTCGGGATGTGCCATAAATTCATCATAAGTCGTTTCTGCGCGATCAATGACACCTTGATCAGAAACAACAATCACATGATCTGCAATTGTTTGAGCAAATGTATGGTCGTGAGACGTAAAAATTAGACCACCTTTAAAGTTAATCAAGCCATCATTTAATGATGTAATTGACTCCAAATCCAAATGGTTCGTTGGATCATCAAGAATTAAGACGTTTGCTTTTGTCAACATGAGCTTTGACAACATCACGCGGACTTTTTCACCTCCTGAAAGAACATCCAATGTCTTTTCAGCGTCTTCACCCTTAAACAACATCCGACCTAATAAACCACGTAAGAAGGTATTATCACTTTCTTCTTTGGAAGCAAAGTCACGCAAATAATCTAGAATTGGACGCTCAGGATTGGGGAAGTTAGTTCCCATATCCTTAGCTAAATAATCTTGAGTCGTCGTGACACCCCAAGTAACCTTACCAGAATCAGGCTTTACCTTACCAGCAATAATATCCAAAATCATCGTTGCGGCAACGTCATTTTCAGCCATGACTAATGCTTTTTCATTAGGGTTAACTGTGAATGAAATATTATCCAACACTTTTTCACCATCGATACTCTTTGAAACACCTTCAACTCGCAACATATCGTTTCCCATTTCACGTAACGTTTCAAAGTTAATATATGGGTACTTACGTGAAGATGGTTGAATATCGTCCAACGTAATCTTATCTAATTGCTTCTTACGTGATGTCGCTTGTTTTGACTTAGAAGCATTGGCAGAAAAACGAGCAATAAAGTCTTGTAATTCTTTGATTTGTTCCTCTTTTTTAGCATTAGCTTGCGATTGAAGCCGCTGTGCTAATTCAGATGATTGCTTCCAAAAATCATAATTACCAACAAAGAGCTTGATTTTACCAAAATCAACATCCAAAATCATTGTTGCCACCGCATTCAGGAAGTGACGATCGTGGGAAACCACTAAAACGGTGTTCTGATAGTCAGCCAAAAAATCTTCTAGCCAGGCAATGGTCTTTGTATCCAACCCATTCGTTGGCTCATCGAGAATCAAGATATCAGGATTACCAAATAATGCTTGTGCGAGCAATACCTTAACCTTAGTAACTTCAGGTAAATCTGACATCATTGTTTGATGCTGACTCTCTGGAATACCAATACTCTGCAACAATTGTGTTGCTTCCGTTTCAGCAGTCCAACCATCCAACTCTTCAAACCGAGCAGATAATTCACCAACACGAATACCATCTTCATCCGTAAATGGATCGTGTAGATAGATGGCATCCATCTCCGTTTTGACGTCATACAATTCCTTGTGACCTTGCATCACTGTATCCAAAACAGTGTATTGATCAAAGGCAAAGTGATCTTGTACTAGTGATGACATCCGTTCATTAGGATCCATTGATACATGACCAGTTGTTGGTTGTAACTTGCCTTCTAAAACTTTTAAAAAGGTTGACTTTCCAGCACCGTTAGCACCAATGATGCCGTAAGTATTGCCCGGTGTAAACTTCAAGTTAACATCGTCGTACAATTTTTTCCCAGTAAATGAAACTGAGACATTCGAAACAGTTAGCATATTTTTTACTTCTCCTACAAAATATTATCTTATTTTTACGTATAAACTTCCGCTTAATAAACATAAGCATACCATTTATAACTGTATCAAATGGTGTATTTATAAGCAAGTTTAATGAACGATAATCAGCCGAAATCAACTATCTTTTTTTCATTAAACTAACGAAGTAAATACCAGCTTCAATCAAAGCAATAAAAAATGAAACTGGCAAATTTAGCCAAAATGATAGTACAAGCGATACCCAGACACCTAAAACGGAGAATGTCATTGCCAAAACAATAATTTGGGCAACCGATCTACCCCAACGCATTGCTGAACTTGCTGGTAAAATCATTAGAATAAAAATTAACAATGACCCAACAATTTGAGCAGAAACAGCGACTGTCACCGCCATTAAACCTAAAAATAGCACCTCAATCAACTGAATATTTTTCAAACTAAAACTAGCTGTCGTGTGATCAAAAGCAAAATGACGTAATGGTCGATACATTAGTAATGTGACTAAAATAACGATTAAGGCCAAGACAACCACTTCCACAACATCAATATGGTCAATACTAAAAATTGAACCAAATAAAATGCCTGTAGCAGCGGTCGCATTTTTATCAGATAACGATAAGAAGGCAATTCCTAAGCCAATCGCCACCGCACTCACTGCTGATATCAATGATTCAGAACGTTGCTCTTTCATCCCTAACTCACCAATACTCATTGAAGCAACAACTGAAAATAACAGCATCCCCACTAATGGTGACCAACTCATAAACAAAGCAAAAGAGGCCCCTGCAAAACCAATCTCACTCAATGTATGTGCTAAGAAGGACATGCGTCGAGCAACAATGAATGGTCCAATCAGGCCACTCATTATCGCGATAATCGTGCCGGCTACAAAAGCATGTTGCATAAATGGAAAACTAAACAAAATTTGTGCCTCCCTCACGTAGTTTCATAACATCTAGCTGATTAATCGTATCGTATTCACTGCCTTGTGTTGTTAAGAGTAAATATTCATCAGCGTAACGTTGGATGATATCAATATCATGACTAACCATAATAATCGTTAGTTGATACTGTTGTTGATAAGCTGTGATAACATCCATTAATTCATATTTGGCAACATTATCTAAATTAGCTGTTGCTTCATCTAATATCAAAACATTGGGTTGTTGCACCAATGCCTGTGCCAAATAAGCACGTTGCCGTTCGCCACCAGACGCCATGTCAATACGTTGATTAGCAATGGTGGTTAAATTTGTCAAAGATAATATCTGTGCCAAACGATCTTTTTCACTTTTTGATAACCATGGTCGTACCCCTTGATCGAAAGTTAGACCCACAAAATCTTTGATTCGCAATGGAAAAGCTTGCATATCCGGCCGATACTGTGGCACATACGCAATTTTATATTGGCTCTTTTTATCCCATTCAAATTGTCCTGTCGTTAAAGGTATTTTCCCAAGCATCGCACGAATCAAGGTTGTTTTTCCAACCCCATTATCACCTATCAAGGCCATATTATGTCCTTGTGTTAATTCGAAATTAACATTCTGATACAACCAACGATCACCAAATTTAATACCAATATTTTTACCACTTAAAATCTTCATTTTTGTAATGCCTCATCTAACGCTTTTAATTGTTGGATTTGCCAATCAATATATGTTGTCTTTGCCGGTTTTGTTTCACGTGCCTGAACAACAGGTACATGATGGGCCCTCGCATAAGCCACACCTTGCTTCGCCAATTTACCAGTTGCTTGAGGATTATTAATCACGACAGCAATTTTCCCCTGATTAATGAGCGTCTGCCATTCACGTACATCACTTGGTGTTGGATCATCGCCTTCTTCAATAGCCCGAGCAAAGTTTTGATCTTGCATATCAGCACCTAATGCTATCAATGTGTTATCAAACACTGGTTCAGTTGCCAATAATTTTTTCCCCGTCAAATGCTTTTTAACTTGATTTTGTAAATTGATTAATTTTTCTGCTTTCTTTTGATAATTTTTTGCATTCTTTTCAAAGTAGGCTTGTTTTGCTGGCACTAATGCACTATATTTTTTGACTAATTGTTGTGTTAAACGAGGAATCACATCGGTTTTATACCAAAAATGTTCATTACCACCACTCTGACCATCTTTATAATGATAAAGCTTTGCTAACGTAATCGTCTTAGCGGTTGTATTTTGTTTCGCAAAATTGACACTCCAATTATCAAAGCCACCACCATTAGAAATAATAATATTTGCTTTTTGGAACTGCTTGGCAACACTTGCCGTTGGTTCATATTCATGAGGGTCCATATCTGGCTTATTGATCACACTCGTCACTTTTCCTTGATTCCCTAAAACCGCTTTGGCCATTTCACCATAGCTATCCAGACTAGCAACAACGGTAATTTTATTGGTTTTAACTGTTGGTGTTTGTCGTTGCCACGCACGATAAAAAATCATACCTAGTAATACAATGACTAAAATAATTGGCACCCAAATAAACTTTGACTGTTTGTTATTCATGTATTTCTCCTGTTAAGCATACTGATAATTGCGTTAAGAATTTACTAATGACCGCCTGTTCCTCTTTCGAAAATGTATCTAATAATTTTTCATATTCCACGATGGTTTCACGATGACGTCGTGTGTGTGCAGACGCTAATGAAATACCTAACGTTGTTAATGACCAGCGACTAACACGCCCATCTGCCGGGTCTGGCATGGCATTGACCATTGGCTCATCACGTATATATAAACTCTTCATTGCCTTAGTTACGGCGGCACCAGAAACGTGCAACGCACGTGCAAGTTCTGAATTTGTTTGGGGACCATTTTGTGATAACAACATCAACAGATGTCCTTGCGTTGTCGTAATATCTGTTTTATTTTCACCAATCAACACCTCACGTTGATTTTCGGAACTTAACTTTAAATGATTTAAAAATTCATCAATTTGACTTGCATAATCATGATTTGTCATCTGTACATCTCCTTAACCGGTTAATTAACCAGTTAATAATAACACGTACAAATAGTTAGTGCAACATCTAAAAAAAACTGTCAATCTGACTAGCTTAACCTAGCAGATTGACAGTGAATTATTTATTTATTTTGTTCAGCCATTGTTTTCGCAATCAGTGCAGCATATTGTACAGAACCATTTTGATTTGGATGTACATGATCATCACCTAACCAATCCTGATGATCTTTCACGAGTGCTGCCCAATCAACAATATGCAGATTCTTATAACGTTTTGCTTGTTCAGTTAAGAAGTTATTATTCTTACCAACCCAATCACGACTAGCAAATCCATTAACCCAATAGACTTGCCGGTCATTACCAACAGTATCCATGATCTTTTTAAAATCATTTTCACCAATCAAACCATTCGTTCCGATGGAAATAACAACATTTTGTGATAACAAACTTTGACTATCATATGATTCAAGGATTTCTGGCACAGAATACGGTTGCCGACCAACTGTCGCATTTGCAACGGTATTTGGCATTAACTCTTGTAAATCAGGCGCAACATCAACCATGACAGAGTCACCAACTGCTGTCACGCGATTATCACGAATTGCTGTAAATTGATCTGCATTAAGACCATACTTTCCCATCAAATCACGATCAGACTGTGATAACGACTGTGGATCAATCTTTTGACTAGATGACTGCGCACTCGTTTGGTCTTTCTTGTCTTTTTGATCTTTTTGCGCTTGTTTTGCTTGTGCAACAGCTTTTTTATTTGCCTGACTGATGCGATCTTTATTTTTAGTTAGTCGCTTTTCTAACGTATTTTTGGGTTTTGCATGTCCTGAAGCATCTGCTGATACCGCATAACCAGTCCCTGCAATCAATAATACCGCCACAACTAGCATTGCTTGGACAGAATGTGCACCAAAGAACTGTTTGTACCACGATGTTTTTTCAGGTATTGCTGGCTTTTTAAGCTGACGGAAGACATTTTCAACGTAGCGATAACTCAATTCTGCTAGCACTAACACAATTGCAATTTTTGCTAGATTCATTAAAAATGATTCGTGCTGTGGTATCAATTTATCAAAAAATACAAACACAGGTAGTTGATACAAATAAATACTATATGAACGCGTACCCAAATAGTTCAAAAAACGATTATCTAATGCATGACTCAAAAAGGATGCTGGATGAGCTGTGATGGCAATTAAACCTGTGATCACTGCTGTTGCAGCAAACATCAAGCCCATATATGTTGCACGCCATTGACCATTCAAGCCAAACAACGTCACAATTGTTAACGCGAGGGCAATACCACCTAAAACATTCAAATTGCGACGTACACGTGGCGATAAAATATATTTCATCCGCCTAGACGGCCAACCAAATGCTAATGCGGCACCAAATAAAACTGCAAAAATACGTGTATCTGAACCATAGTAGGCACGATTAATGTTCATTGGATCATACATGATGCCCAATAAGATTGCTGAGACGCCCGCAAGCCCAATCAAAGCAACACCAATGGAAATACGGCGAATACGCAATCCTAATAAAATCATAACAATAATTGGCCAAATTAAATAAAATTGACCTTCAATTGATAATGACCATAAATGGGTAAACGGTGATGAACCACCCCATGAATCAAAATATGAATCACCATGCTTAGTTGCCCAAATATTATAGACATATAACATGTTACTAACTAAAATTGCGCGTAAATTATATAGTAAATCGCGGGCAAAAAATGCAATATAGGATGCTGTAGCAAATAACATCATTAATAATGCAGGATACAAACGTTTCATTCGGCGTTTATAAAATCCTAAAATATCTATGCGACCATTACGATCATATTCTTGGATCAATAAATCTGTAATTAAATACCCTGATAGGACGAAAAACAATGGGACACCCATCCAACCACCGGGTAAATACGTTGGCCATAAATGAAATATAATTACTCCAATAACAGCAATTGCTCTAAGCCCATCAAATCCCGTAATGTAACGTGGCTTATTTGTAACATTTTGGCTCATTTTATCTCTTCCTAAATACTTCTACTCTTATTTAAACATTCACCCTGTCCGGGTATTTTAATCAATTTTCTAAATAATAATATCCTACTAATTTTAGCGCTGTTTGACAGTCACCACAAACATAGCGCGCTAAATTAATACGACGTTGTCGATATATTTTATGACCATTTTGACAAACATAAAGCCAATATCGTTTTTCTTCATGGGGCTTAACAATACGTGGTGCATACCGTAACCCATGAACTTGTTGCAATAAATCTTTAAATGCTTGATCACGATGCATGTATGGCAGTTGTTGTCTATGCAAATGATAATGAACTAACTCATGTTTAATGATACCAACAAGGTTATCTAAATCAAAAGCTGACAACATCAATGGATTAATTTCAATATCATGACTGGTCAATAAATAACGGCCACCTGTTGTCCTCAACCGGTCATTAAACCTAGCTTGGTGTTCAAATGATCTTCCAAAAAACGCTTTAGATATTTTTTCAACCAATCGCTGTAAGTCTTGATCCGTCATAGTAACTCTTTACAGTTCATCATTTTCATCGAACGGCATCGTTCTCCGTTGCATAGGTTTTCCTGAACGAACCGCTAAATAGAATTCAGCCAAAGTTGCTTGATAGTATGGAATAACATAGATTGCTGCAATACCATAAGTCAACGAGACAAAAATCCACCAAAAAATAAAACTAATTTGTAACCAGAATAATTGCAACCGGTAACCACGCATCATTTCCTCAGATTTTTTTAAATATGATGTAATTGACGCAATTTCTCGACCAGCCTTCACATCCTCTGCGTATAACAGCGGGGCCTGTGAATACGAATAAGCTTTCAAAATACCTGGAATAATAAATACAAACGTCCACAAGACGGTGAAGATAAATCGTAATCCTAATAACACGACAATATCAACAATTGTTTTACCACTCCAAAAATGAAAACTAGTTTGGAAAGGTTTTTCAGGTCCCTTTTTTTGACGATGCCACTGCACAAACGCCCAAGTAATCCCTAATGTAAACACACCAAAAATAACTTCTGATAATAAACTCGTTGTAAAAATCTGCACTGCATACGAGAATGAGTTTGACAATAATTGTGATGAATACGCCATTGTTTCCGTATTCTTTGCTTGACTCATTGTGCCAGAAACTGCCTGATTATTATCTCGAACTGCGGTAACAATTTGCCAAATAATTAAGATAGCGGATAGCTTCACTGCTATACCAAAATTACTACCTTGCACATATGTTTTCGCTTGTTTTTTTAAATCGTAATTCGTTAACATAGATTACCTTTCATTTGTCAATTTCTATTAATTTTAACATAAATTAGTTACTAAATTAGCTATTTTACATCAGATTCTATATCACAAATTCTCCCTAACAAATGAAATAAACAACTAAAAAAAACACCTGTTTTAAGACAGATGTTTAACAATATATTACTGGGATAGCTGGATTCGAACCAGCGAATACACGGTACCAAAAACCGATGCCTTACCACTTGGCCATATCCCAATGTCATCAACTTAATTATTTTAGTGCAACCTGTTATTCATGTCAATACCATCATCTTTTATCAGACAAAATAAAAAGCCAACAAGCGTAATCGCTCATTGACCCTTTGTAGCTGGGATAGCTGGATTCGAACCAGCGAATACACGGTACCAAAAACCGATGCCTTACCACTTGGCCATATCCCAATAATAATGGGGGCTATAGGATTCGAACCTATGAACCCGAAGGAATGGATTTACAGTCCACCGCGTTTGACCGGACTTCGCTAAACCCCCATATTTCTGTCAGGCACTCTGTCCCGACAACTCTTATATCATACCAATTAAAAATGGAGAATGCAAGACTTTCTTTTAAGGTGCCCATGACGACCAAAACAAGTGACCGATTGATGATTAATTTTTAAAGTATTTATGATAAAAAGAATGTGACAAAAGACGGTTTGAAGCCGATTGTAACGATAATTGGGGGATTCTGGTTCGCAGTATAACGAAGAACCGGAAGCGCCTAATTGTTGTTACAGTAAGGCTTCAGTCTTTTGGAACACGTTTAAAGGCGCCAATCTACCAATCAAATTGATAGATCGACGCCCCGTTGCAGCTGGTTCATAACGATTGATGTGCCAACGCTTTATGACTCTATTTAATACCACTCATCAATCGCTTAATACGCGGTACCATGAATACTAATAAGACACCAAGAGCGACAGATGCCACACCAAACCATGTAAAGTAAGCAACTTCATTGTCAGCTGAATATAGTGTTACTAGCTGAGCATTTAATGCTGATCCTGCTGAAGAAGCCAAGAACCACATTGACATCATTTGTGACATAAAAGCTTTCGGTGCTAGCTTCGTGGTTACTGATAAACCAACGGGTGAAATAAGCATCTCACCAATAATAACTAGTGCCCACGAACCAACTAACCAAAGTGGTGATACTTTACCAGTAGTACCAAACAATGCTCCTGGTACAGCCATCAATAGGAATGATGCGCCAGCAAACATTAATCCCACAGCAAACTTCATTGGTGATGATGGCTGATTCTTTTGCCACTTTACCCATAACCAAGCAAAAAATGGTGTATAAAGCATAATGAACAAAGGATTCAACGATTGGAACCATGCCGCTGGGAACCAAGATGTGTCCACCCGTTCAGCAGCAAACGTTGCTAAAACAATTGATCCTTGTTCTTCGATTGCCCAAAACAATACTGCTGCTAAAAATAACGGAATATATGAATAAACACGTGACCGCTCATTTTTGGTTACCTTAGTAGACGTAATCATCAACACAAAGTACGAGATGGGTAAAATCACTGCCACAATCGTCAATAAATTAATATAACTTTGGAGACTATTCCAACCCATTAGATTCATTAAAATAATCACTAATATAAAGAAAATCACACCAAGAATAATTTTAACGACCAATGGTTTAATTTCTTCTTCTTGTAATGGATCCGGTGCATAATTTGAATCTTCATGAAGATGCTTACCACCAAAGTGATACTGTATCAACCCAAAAAGCATCCCAATTGCTGCTAGTGAGAAGCCGACATGGAAACCAATATTTTCTTGTGTCCAGCCAACCAATAATGGCGAAATAAATGACCCTAAATTAATACCAAACACAAAAATTGAAAAACCTGAATCACGTGAACTATCATTATCATCATATAATGAACCAACTAATGACGAGACATTAGGCTTTAGTAACCCTGTTCCAAGGACGATTAAAATCATTGAAACAAACATTGCAGTTGCCCCAAATGGTAGTGATAACGCAATATGCCCAAACATGATAAGGACACCACCCCAGAAGACTGTCCGTCGCTGTCCTAAAATACGATCAGCAATAAAGCCACCAATTACACCTGATAAGTAAACCATCGATGCATAAATCGCCATAATAGATGCAGCTGTGGCTCTAGAGATATTAAGATCACCAGTGCTAATTAAATGCCACATGTAGTATAACAAAATGGCTTTCATACCATAATAACTGAAACGTTCCCACATTTCGGTCATAAACAATGTTTTTAGACCATATGGTTGTCCCAGAAATTTCTTTTCCGTTTTCATAATCAAAAACTCCTTATTCATATCAACTGTTCTTCTACTCTGAACAACGTGATGTCAGATCACTCGTTAAAGTTTACTTGATTTTATAACTTTCGACAAGAACAACCAGCATCTTTCGCTAATTTTTTGCGACCTTGTTATAATCAAATGATGAACCCGGTAAAGAAAGGAGCGTTTATGACAAAAATTATCGTATCCAGTGACAATCACTTTGACGTCAACAAACAAGATATCGAAAAAGCTTTGACACAACAGATTACCACCCTAAACCAGCTACAACCAGATTACTATTTAATTGCTGGTGATTTATTTAATGATTTTGAAAAGTCTCTAAAATACGTTCATGCTTTACAACAAGCGCTTGCCTCAGATACACGAGTTCTTTTCATTGCTGGTAATCATGATATGGGTCGTAATATTGCCTTTTCTGAATTAGAAACACCCTTAGATACCAGCTATCTTCATAATCAGTATCTTGATATTCCTCAGACAAACTGGCGAATTATTGGTCATAACGGTTGGTATGATTACACTTTTGCCCCAAATGTTGCACCTGAGGCGATTGCCCGCTTTCGATCTGGCTTTTATTATGATCGCGTCATTGACCAACCAATGAGTGATATTGAACGAATGGCTCTTGGCCATTATCAAATGCAAGCGCTATTTGACGATGCCATGAAGCAACACAAACAAGTCATTTTCTTCACACACTTTGCGCCCATTAATGATGAGCTCTTTTATCCGCAAGATAATACACGCTGGACAATGGTCAACGGCGTTTTAGGATCAGCAAAAACGGGCGAATTACTAGCACATTACCCTAATATTCGTCATGTTTTCTATGGCCATATTCACGTCACTGTCCCCCCACGAGAAAAGGGATCACTCACTTATTATAATCCAAGCGTTGGTTATAATCGTCACCGTTTAAAAGAATGGACAGCTGATACATTTTATCAATCGTGGCGTAACAAAATTATACAAATAGTGTTGACAAACAAATAACTATTCTGTATAGTATATATTCGTTGAGTGATATCTTAATTACTTAAACGATACATATGGGGGTTTAGCGAAGTCCGGTTAAACGCGGTGGACTGTAAATCCATTCCTTCGGGTTCATAGGTTCGAATCCTATAGCCCCCATCATTATTGGGATATGGCCAAGTGGTAAGGCATCGGTTTTTGGTACCGTGTATTCGCTGGTTCGAATCCAGCTATCCCAGCTACAAAGGGTCAATGAGCGATTACGCTTGTTGGCTTTTTATTTTGCACATTTCTCCACATAATTATAATACCCCCTTTTATTACACAAAAAAACTGTTAACCGACCATACTAAATGGATCGATTGACAGTTTTACTGCTATAACGCGTTACTTTTAATCATAACTAATTTTCAGTTTTAAAATGCGCTGGCATTTTAGCCGCCTTCACAATTGTACCAATCGCAATAAATGTACCCAACATCAAGATAGTAGCCATACCGAGATCATTGGTAAACTGTGATAACGATACCATCAAACCTGAAAGGATATTTCCAACTGGGCGTGTTGCTGAAAAGGCACCAGAATAAGCACCGATCTGAACTGGATTCATCATGTCAGCACGCATTGTTTGGCTAGATGGTACATTAATGATTTCACCTAATGTAAAGACAAATGAAATAAATACCAATGGCCAAAAATCACGTAACAAGAAAGAAACAGCAAAACCAAGTCCTTGTAAGAAAGTGCCAATCGCAAAGCTTCGTAATAATGGCCAACGGTTTGTATAGCGATTAATAGCATTCATTGCTAACACAATGACAACGGTATTAATAACCAACATAAAGGAAAGCATTCGTTGACCATAAAAATGAATCCCTACAAATGTATAATCATGGAAATACTGTGTTAGATGAGCCGCTAAATAGAAATCTGGTTGTGAATAAATAACAACTGAAAAAATAGAACCAAACATAAATAGCACATATCGTTTGTCTGATAATACTTGTCCGTATGATTTTACCGCACTCCAGACCGATGAATTAGCTTGCACATTCGTCATATCCAGAGTTTCAGACATACCAAATTTCACAATTGCAGCATTGATCAAACCCACCACCGTTGAACCCAATAACAATTCGAAAAGATAGTCTCGGAAAAACCATCCACCAATTGCGGCACCTAACATGACACCAATATTAATTACCCAATAAATCAGGGCATAAACAAATTTCCTATTTTTTACTGTTGAGGCATCAATCATCATCGCTTGTTCTGCTGGATCTGATAACGAAGCACCAATTGACGCCATTAAAAACCCAATAAAAGTGATATATGGATTTGTATACCAAGGTGCATTGACTAACATCGCCAGACCATAGCCCGTAATAATTAATACCGAACCAACCAGGATTGTCCGTTTACGGCCCCACACATCTGATAAATGGCCACCATAAAGTCCAGCAATAAAACCAGCAACTGAAACAACCATTAATAAAAATCCCGAAACAAATGCACCAAAGTATTGCACATAATAAATTGTCATATTGGGGCCAATCGAACTACCTAATAGAACTGTTAAAAACACAGTCAACGTTCTTAACTTCAAATTTCGATTAAGCGCCATAAATTCCTGCATAACCTTTACCCCTTAGCCCATAAATTCAAATTGTTTCTATGTTACCACAAGCTAACGACCATTGTCGCACGAAAATAGCTTCCGTTGTTTCATTTAACAGTATTTTAGTCTATGGATTACTAACATTTAGTTTTACAGTCTAGATGTGATATAATTGCCCCTATAAACAAGGAAAAGATACGAGGCTGCTAACTATGACGATAACTAATTTAAAAAAAAATAATTTTGAGGACATCATTTTCCCATATTGGGATGATTTGCCTAATTTTGATTTGTACATGGATCAAGTTGTAGAATTTATCAACAAAGTATTAGCACCACTTGAGATGCCAACCGTAACCTCTACAATGATCAACAACTATGTGAAGAAAAAGATGATTTTAGCACCAATTAAAAAGAAGTATCAAACGCTACAGGTTGCTGATATTTTAATCATTTCGTTACTAAAACCTATTTTTTCATTAGATCAAATTCGTGCAGCAATCGATCAAATCACAGCAGATGATTATCCTAAGAATGCATATAATTCATTTGTTGATACATTGCTGGGCTTTTTCAAAAACCCAACCAGTACGCCAACTGAAGGATCATCATTAGAAACACAACTCATGCAATCTGCTGCTAGTGTTTTATTCCATAAATTAGAAGCCGAAAAAATATTAGCCACATTACAAGCACAGCACCCTATCAAAGAAGTACCAACAACGAAATAATTTGACTGTTACGCGTGTGATAAAAGCTATTTAAAGAGCCGTGAATCTACCCATTTTAATCTGGTAGATTCACGGCTCTAGTAATATAATTAATTGATTAATTTTACTATTCGCCACTTTCTTCTTCCGGTGTTAAAGGCAATAAAATAATAAAGCTTGTCAAATCATCATTTGATTCAACACGCACTTGACCACCATGAGCATTAATCACACCATTAACAATCGCCAAGCCAAGTCCTGTTCCACCTGTTTTGGTATTACGAGAACTTTCCACACGATAAAATCGATCAAATAACCGCTTGATTGATTCTGCTGGAATTTTCGCACCATTATTTGTCACTCGAATTTCAACTTGATTATCTGCCACCTGTTTTGCAGACAAACGAACAAATGTGGCACCTTCACCATACTTTAATGCATTATTGATAAGATTCATAAAGACGCGTGCCAAGCGATCTGGATCACCCACCATTTCAATAACTGTCGGATTAGATACTGCTGAAATGACAACACCCTTTTGTTTCGCTTCTAATTCATAATTAACAGCCAACTGCTGTAACATGGCAGCTAAGTCTAATGGTGCCCAATGTAATTTAAAATCAACTTGATGTACCTGTGTGTAATCAAATAAATCTTCTACTAGAGATTTCATTTGTCCTGATTTATCAAAAGCTGTTTGTGCGTATTTCATAATATCAGCACGGCTCAATTTTTGTTGACCATTATCGTTAATAATCAACCCAAGATAACCCAAAATAGAAGTTAATGGTGTCCGTAAATCATGTGAAACATTAGTCACCATTTCATCCTTTGATCGTTCAATTTCATGTTCTTCAACCATTGTCCGTTGAGCAGCTTCAAACACATCGTTCACATTCTGAACTAATGGTCGTAACCGTCTACCCCAATGATTAACTGCCAATCCTGCGCTTTTTGTATCGCTAACTTGTGGTACTAACTCATGTACCGCAAAAATCAATTCCGCCAACTTCATCTGTTCATAAAATTGCCAAAAAAAGCCCAACCAAATAACTAATAAAATGACACCGACAGCAACGACCAATATTGGCGACTGTCTAGTAACTAAGATTAATTCTGACCAGACATTAGTAGCCTGCCAACTTGGTTGAATGATGAGAATCAAACCAATCCCCATGCATACAAAAAGCAGGGCAGAAACCACTGCTTTGACCATTAGCATCAGCCAATTCAGCATTTTTTGTTTCATCCCCACTGCCTTTCTTAATTAAAGTACTTCGATCTTGTAGCCAACACCCCATACTGTTTGGACAACTTGGTTACCACCGGTAGCAGCTTCCAATTTATCACGTAGATGTGACACATGGACCATGACTGTTTTTGCTGAGACAACTGATTCTTGTTGCCAAACGCGTTCAAAAATATCGTCTGCACTAAACACCCGATTTGGATGTGACGCAAGTAAATATAAAATACCAAATTCTAGTGCTGTTAAATTGATATCAACACCATCAGCTGTTCGCACTTCATGACTATCTTTATTAATCGTCAAGGGACCAACATCTAATACTTCTGGCGTTGCTTGTGCCAAACCATTTTGTGCTCGTCTGAGCAAAGCACGCACTCGTGCCATCACTTCTAATGGATTGAATGGTTTTGTCACATAATCATCTGCACCCGTAATAAGACCCTGGATTTTATCCATCGCTCCTGACTTAGCCGATAGCAATAAAATAGGCACTGGATTATCTTTACGAACTTCCTTCAAAACTTCTGTACCACTCATTTCGGGCATCATAATATCTAAAATAATTAAACCGATATCAGGATTTGTCCGAATCTTTGTCATGGCTTCTTTACCATCGCTAGCAATTACTGGCTCATAGCCTTCGTTTTTGACGTAGATTTCTAGTAATTCAGCAATTTCATGATCATCATCAACAATCAAAATCTTCATTAATCTACCCTCGTTGCTTCCTTTTGGCTACTTATTTTTTAGACTGTGGCTGTGTATTTGTACCTAGGAAACCACCACGAATACCGGTCTTTGCACGCCAATAGCGGAATCCGAAGAAGGCAATAACGGCAAAAACAATGTATAACCATCCTGGCAACAAAGGATTAATAATTGCAGGCAAATAGGCAAGGCCAAGATATGCCAAGAACCAAATTGCAAAGGCCACCACTGAGACAATCGCTTTTTTCCAAAATGACACATGCTTACCATCTTTACGTGGTGCAATAGTTAAAGTAACTGCTGCGAAGAAGACACCACCCAATACTGAAGTTAGTACTAATGACGTAATCCCTGCTGCACCAGCCGAACCGTTTGAAGCGCCAGCACCACTGAAAAGTAATGTTAACCCAAACATAAAACTGAACATCATAAAGAAGGCAATCCCATTATCAATTGCCAATGGCCAAAAACCATAGCTCGCATAGCCACGTCCAGCTTCACTCTTTTCCTCTGCTTCAGTTTTTAAGCCCATTGCTTCAGCTGGTGAATTGTATAATTGCTTTGCTGTCACACCCGTTTTTTGTGCTGTTAATAATTTTGCACCAACCTCGGTAATCAGTTGAGCCTTTGATTCATCGCCATTTGCAATAATGACCATCTGACGGATAAACTCTTGATTACGCCTTGTTAACCCAGAAGTTGCGAGTTCTTTTACCGTCGGTAGTGTAGGCTCTGGCACCTGTGGTTGTGTTTGTTCCTTTGACTCTGTCATATTTCCCCCAATTAAACATTGAACAAGAATTCGATAATATCACCATCTTGCACAACATATTCCTTTCCTT
This sequence comes from Weissella sp. ESL1177, assembly GCF_058107185.1. NCBI lineage: Bacteria > Bacillati > Bacillota > Bacilli > Lactobacillales > Lactobacillaceae > Weissella > Weissella sp. ESL1177. The sequence continues at coordinate 1,617,559 of NZ_CM176591.1, forward strand.
CTGAACGACGACGACCAGCCTCTTTAATCGCCTTCATTGATGCATACTTATCTAAATCTTCGAATGAAACTGTTTCAGCGCGAATAAAACCGCGCTCAAAATCTGAGTGAATAACACCCGCTACCTGGGGTGCCTTCATGCCAGCACGAAATGTCCAAGCACGTGTCTCCTTACCACCAGCCGTAAAGAAGGTCCGCAAATCAAGCATATGATAGGCAGCTCGAATCAATCGATTTAACCCAGGTTCCGTGATGCCTTGTAATGCCATAAATTCAGACTTATCATCATCATCCATTTCCGCAATCTCTTCTTCAGCCCGAGCAGAAATACCAATGACACCAGCACCTTCTGTTTCAGCATATTGCTTAATTTGTTGGTAATATTCAGATGATTCAGGATCAGCCATGTCATCTTCGGCAACATTTGCAACGTATAGTACTGGCTTTGATGTTAGTAAGAATAAATTATGAATGATTTTTTGTTCATCGTCATCCCATTCGATAGAACGGGCAGGTTTACCCGCTTCCAAAGCTGGTTTCAATTGATCCAAAACGGCTAATTCTGCAATAGCTTCTTTATCTTTGGCAGACTTAGCTGTTTTTTCCACACGACTATAACGCTTATCAATTGATTCTAAATCAGCCAACACCAATTCGGTATTAATGGTTTCAATATCATCCAATGGATCAACTTTACCAGAAACATGTGTAATATCATCGTCATCAAAAGCTCGTACAACATGCACAATCGCGTTCACTTGACGAATATTCTCTAAGAACTTATTGCCAAGTCCTTCTCCTTGTGAAGCGCCTTTCACAATTCCCGCAATATCTGTAAATTCAAAAGTCGTTGGCACAACTTTGTCTGCTGGAATCAACTCTTGAATACGATCCAAACGATCGTCAGGTACCTCAACCATACCAACATTTGGTTCAATTGTCGCAAATGGATAATTAGCCATTTCCGCACCGGCCTTTGTAATTGCGTTAAACAAAGTCGACTTACCAACATTTGGCAAGCCAACAATTCCTGCTGTAAGAGCCATTTTATTTACCTATCTCTCTTTTCATTCATTAATCTTGTGTATTTTGTAAGACACGTTTAAATCGTTTATCAAAATCATGACGTGTCATAACGACTTGGTGTTGACAACCTTGACAGACAATTTTCATATCAGCACCAACTCGTGTAATCTGCCATTTATTAACACCGCATGCATGTGGTTTTTTCATTTCAACAATATCATGTAAGTTATACATCACTGCCTCCATTATCCCTTATCTAAATCAATGCCTAAGGTTTCGAAAATACGATTTAAATCTTCATCTGACAAATAAGTGATCTCGATTTTACCAGCGCCTTTACGATTACGTGTCATATGAACTTTCGTACCAAACTTATTTTCCAAAGCAGTTGTTGAAGCTTTGATATATGGTGACAAACTTGGTTGACTTTTCACTGGTTCAGATTGTTCATTAAGTTTATTCACTAATTGTTCTAATTGCCGAACCGTCATTCCTTCTGTAATGGCTCGCTTAGCAACTGGCACAATACGTCGCTTATTACGTAAACCCAATAATGTTCGTGCCTGTCCCATTGATAATTTGCCTTCATTCAGCAAATCTTTTACTTCATCGGGCAAATTTAACAAGCGCAAAAAGTTTGCGACCGCCGAACGAGCTTTTCCTAACCGCTTAGCGACTTGTTCTTGCGTTAAATGCAAGCCATCCATCATATCACGATAGGCTTGCGCTTCTTCTAAGGGAGTCAGATCTTCACGTTGTAAATTTTCAAGAATCGCTGCCTGCAACATTTGATTATCATCTAATTTACGGACAATTGCTGGAATCTCAGTTACTTGTGCTAACTGTGATGCTCGCCACCGACGCTCACCAGCAAGCAGTTCATACTGACTACTATCTTGAGGATTATGACGGACAATAACCGGTTGCAACACGCCATTTTGTTTAATCGATTCTGCTAATTCCTGTAGCTTTTCCTCGTTAAAAACATGTCGTGGTTGAAATGGATTAGCAACCATCTTTTCAACCGCAATATCTCGCACTTCATCACCAGTTGCCACTGAAGTATCAAGACCCTGATCAGCAAACAAAGCTCCTAAGCCACCACCTTTTTTACCAAGGCCACCTAAACCTGTTTTTTTAGATTTCACCATGAGATGTCAGGACCTCCTTTGCTAATTGTGTATAAACTTCTGCCCCTTTAGACTTAGGGTCATAGTCAATAATCGCCATACCGCGTGATGGTGCTTCTGATAAACGGACATTACGTGGAATAACAGTGTCATAAACCTCGCTACCAAAGTACTCACGAACATTTTCAATAACATCAGCAGACAAATTTGTCCGTGGATCCACCATCGTCATTAAGACCCCTTCAACTTCCAAATCCGGATTAAAATGCTTTTTCACTAGTTTCATGTTATTCATCAATTGTCCCAAACCTTCTAGCGCATAATACTCTGCCTGGACAGGAATTAGAATCGAATCAGCTGCTGAAAAAGTATTAATGGTCACCAGTCCTAATGAAGGTGGATTATCAATTAAAATGTAGTCATATTGTTCACGAATGTCACCAAGCGCATTTTTCAAGCGTAATTCACGTGCCATCACTGGCGCTAACTCTAATTCCGCACCAGCCAACCGAATTGTTGCTGGTACAATATCAACACCTTCATGTGAAGTTGGTAAAATAACATCTTCTAACGGTACATCGTTAATTAATACATCATAAATATCTTGCGAAATATTTGACTTATGTACACCTGTACCTGAAGTCGCATTCCCCTGGGCATCAGTATCAATGATGAGTACTTTTTTACCAAAGGTTGCTAATGATGCAGCCAAATTGACAGTAGTCGTTGTTTTACCAACACCACCTTTTTGGTTTGCCAATGCAATAATGTGTCCCATTACTTTCCCCTTCCTACAGTGGCTTACGCGCTGGATCTCCCGGTTTCCGTGGATAACGATTAGGTGTGGCCACTTTTTTATGAATGATAATAATTGATCGTGGATCACCATTTGGTAAATTAACTGGGATCGTTTCACCAATCTTGCCACCCAATTTTGTTATGGCATCTTTTGCCTCAATTAATTCTTCATCGGCAGCACTACCTTTCATGGCTAAAAGTGCTCCCCCAACTTTAACAAGCGGTAGCGTTAATTCACCCAATACATTTAATCTCGCAAGCGCTCGTGCAGTTGCAACGTCATATTGCTCACGGTGTGGTGATTTCTTATGGCCAAACTCTTCCGCACGAGCATGAACAACTGTTACATTTGATAGTCCAAGTTCTGTGACTAATTCTTGTAAAAATTTAATTCGCTTGTTAAGTGCATCAATAATCGTAATTTTCAATTGTGGAAAGGCTATTTTCAATGGTAATGACGGAAAACCTGCTCCTGCACCAACATCAATCATATGAAGCGCTTCAGTCTGTAACTTTGGATAGGCCCAAGCTAAAGTCAGTGAATCAAAAAAATGCTTTAAATACACTTCATCGCGCTCTGTAATAGCAGTTAAATTCATATGTTCATTCACCGCTACTAAACGATTATAGTATGTTTGATATTGTGACAATTGTTTATCATCTAAAATAACGTTTTTTTCGCGTAGTGCCGCCGCAAATTCTTCGGGATTCATTATCTTTCTCCAAACTGATTCCAATACTAAAAGAATACCGCAAAATGCCTATCTATTCAATAGATTGACGTGGTTGAATCTAAAAAACAAGGTGTTAATGTTCCACGTGAAACACCAACACCTATGCCATTAAATCGCTGAAATTTTGTTTATAAACCAATTATTAAATGCTATAACATCTACAGATGTTGCCACGCTAACATTTGTCGCTGAATTTTCATGGACAACAGTTGCTCCCATGGCTGGTCCTTCTGTGACAACAGTCACTTGATAGTCATGAAATTGAAAGGATTCTGGATGCGCTAGATAAAACAATGTATTCACATCATGCATCGGTTTTGCACCATCTTCATCGTCTGCATAGTATTTAAATAATGACTGAAGCATTTTACCTGTTTGATTGATTTCACCTAATTTATCAATGTTTTCTTTACTTAATAACGCCTGTAAAGTCACATTTAAACCAATCATTTTTATTGATAATCCTGATTCGAATAATATCTTTGCTGCATGGGGATCAGTATACACATTAAACTCAGCAACACTCGTTATATTGCCTTTTCCTAAAGATCCGCCCATCACAACGACCTGTTTTATTTTAGGCAATATTTCTGGATACATCCGAATCAATAATGCGATATTCGTAAAGGCTCCTGTTGCAACAAGCGTTAAAGGTTCTTCACTCTTACTTAAGACATCATGAATTGCTGTCACTGCATGTTCAGTTAAAGGCTTGCTGGTCACAGGTGGAAATGTCCAGCCAGCCATACCTGATTTACCATGAATATCCGCCGCGTCTTCATATTTTTTGATTAAAGGACGAGTAGCGCCAGCAGCAACAGATACAGTCGCTGATTTGTGAAAAAATTCCACTAATCGTAGTGCATTACGCGTTGTCTTATCAACTGACACATTACCAGCAACCGTTGTTAACAATTGTACTTCAAAGGTATCGTCTGTTAATGCAATTGCAATCGCAGCTGCATCATCAATTCCTGGATCCATATCCAATAATATTTTTTCCATTATTTTGTCCACCTGTTTTCATTATTCATAAACGCCTACTTTAAACGTTGCCATATTTTTTCTTGTATTTTTGGTTGTGGATCTTTTTGACTATCCGCCATCGTTTGCCATTTACCACGTGTTAATCGTTGTGCACTCACTTCAGCGGTTAAAATGGTAACGGTCCACTTTAAATGTGTATAAACATGTGTTACTGGTCGCCCAGGTAACTTCTTTAAATTAGCCACGATACCATAATCCATCGCTAATCGTTTTTGCGTTGCTTGAATCATTTCATCTTCTGTCCAATTCGCGTCTGTGTCCTGTACGAAATCTGTTAATGGATATAACGGCATCGTCCAAAAATGACTCAATAAGCCATTTGCTGGTCGTTGTTCCCATAAGTAACCAACAGGTGACTGAACTGCAATGGCAAAATAAGTCACAGGCTTTGGCTTGGGTGTCTTGGTTTTCACTGGATAAAAGTCTTCAGTGCCATCTAAATATGCCGCATTAAATGCTTTTACTGGTGAATGTTCACTATCATAATTCTTAGCACTCATATAAGATGACCCTAAATCCATTATCGCTTGATTAAAATCTCCAGGTCGTTGTGGATCAATAATTTTTTTACCAACATCAAAGAAAATTTGTCGCGTTTTGGTTTGTGCAATATCTGCATCAATTTTAAATAACCGTGCCAAAACACGAAAAGCATTCCCGTCAATTGCTGGTACGGGTTCATTGAATGAAATGCTTGCAATCGCAGCTGCTGTATATGGGCCAATGCCAGCCAATTTTTGCAAATCCTGCATATTATTAGGCCAAACTGCTGCATACTCATTAACAACTTGTTGGGCAGCTTTTTGCATATGACGAACACGTGAGTAATATCCCAAACCTTCCCATGTTTTCAACAATACTTGCTCTGGTGCATTTGCTAAATCACTGATTGTTGGAAAGGTTGCCATAAATCTTTCAAAATACGGTATCACGGTTTGTACTTGTGTCTGTTGTAGCATAATCTCAGACACCCAAACATGGTAAGGTTCATGATCCTGTCGCCAAGGCAAATCTGCCCGACCTTCTCGATCATACCATTGTAATAAAGTCTGTCTAAACGCGTTAATTTTTTCTTCGTGCCACATCTCGATCATGACATTTTGCCACCTTTTTTAAAAGTTATTTACCTAGTGTAACATTTTCTAACCTGAGATTTGCCTAACTCACTGATAATGAGAGATAATAGTGTTATAAAAAATAAGAAAGAGGCATTATCATTATGGCAGATCAAACTGCACTTAAAAAAATGGCTGGGTACCGTGCAGCTGAGTTCGTTGAAGATGGTATGGTCGTTGGTATCGGTTCTGGTTCAACAATCGCTTATGTCATCGAAGCTTTGGGGAAACGTGTCGCAGAAGAAGGTTTAAATATTAAAGGAGTGCCAACCTCTGATAAAACTCGTCGTACAGCAGCAAAACTTGGCATTCCAATGCATAACGTTGATGATGTTGATCACATCGATTTAACAATCGACGGTGCCGACCAAATTGACAAGAATTTTGCTGCTATTAAAGGTGGTGGTGCTGCATTACTTTGGGAAAAAATTGTTGCCGTCAATTCACGACGTAATATTTGGGTCATCGATGATACTAAACTAGCCCCACAATTGACTCATTATTTGCCAGTTGAAATTATTCCCTATGGTGCCGATCAATTGTTCAAGCGTCTACAATACGCTGGTTATCAACCAACATGGCGTTTAGATCAGAACGGTAATCCCGTGCGCACGGATTCAGCTAATTATTTATTTGATCTCCATTTTGATAAAATGCCTGACCCATTTAAATTAGGTCGTGAATTAGCTAGCATGGTTGGTGTTGTCGAACATGGCTTATTTTTAAATGTGGTTGACCAGGTTGTTGTTGGGCGTCAAGATGAAACGGTTGAGATATTCGATTCACATCCCCAGCCCTTAATTTAAAGTAATCACTATTCAAAACGAGAGTAAGACAAAAGGGGCTGAGACATAAATCGTTATAATCAGCGGAAAAAGGCGCTAATCTATCAATTTTGATTGGTAGATTAGCGCCTTTAAACGTGTTCCAAAAGACTGAAGCCTTACTGTAACAACAATTAGGCGCTTCCGGTTCTTCGTTATACTGTGAACCAAAATCACCTAATTGTTGTTACAATCGGCTTCAAAACGTCTTTTGTCACACTATCTTTTTTAACTACGTATTTTTTTGACTTTTAGGAATTAAAATCTTAAAGATTGTCCCATGTGGTTGATTGTCCAAAATATCAATCGTACCGCGATGACCTTGTACAACCCACTTTGCAATGGCCAAGCCAAGCCCATGACCACCCGTTGAACGTGATCGGGCTTTATCAATTCGATAGAAACGATCAAACAGATGCTTCTTATCTTCATCTGACACACCCTTACCAGTATCAGCAACCATAATTTTAATATTGTTATTCGTTGCTGCTGCCGAAATTGTCACGCTAGCACCCTCACCAGCATACTTTTGCGCATTATCAGTCAGGATTACTAATAATTGACGTAATCGTTGTGCATCACCAACAATTGACAATGTTTCTGGTACATCAACTGATAATGTCTGATTCTTTTCATTAGCATTATATTCATAGATATCACCAACTTCACGAACGGTTTTTGCAAGATCCATTTCCTCAAAAGCAAACATTGGAATATCTGCATCAGCTTGTGACAATGTCAATAAGTCACCAGTTAAATGATTTAAATGGCGCACTTCAGTCAAGGCATTAGCAACACTTTCAACTTGATCCATCACGGTATCATTTGGATGTTCAAGCATCCGTTCCAAATTATTTTGAATAACTGTCATTGGTGTTTTAAATTCGTGGGCTGCATCAGCCACGAAGGTCCGTTGTTGGTTCCAAGATCGAATGATCGGTCGCATATTCGCGCGCGTTAATGCTATACCCATTAATAACAAGGCCAACTCAGACAACACATAAATCCAAAACAATCGTGTCTGATATGATTCTACCAATGCATGTTCAGTTGTGACATCAACATAAGCTAATTCATTACCATGTCGATTAAAGAAATACCAACTACCACGATATTGACGTAAATAAACATGGTTTGCTTTAGGTAATTTTAACGTTCTTTTAAAAGAATCAACATAATCAGTAATTTGTGCCGTTTCAGTTTGAACAACTGGCCGGTCAAAACGATTTGCAGGTACTTGAAATGCTCGCCCGACTCTAGACTGAGCATTGCCATACATCACCGTCCGAAATTGACTAATTGAAAAAGTACCAATCAAAACAAACACTAAGGTAAACCCAACGACCATTAGGATAGTCATTTTAACTTGCTGTGACAGCGAAGTGCGGATTCTTTGCAGCCACTTCGGTAATTTCAACTTTCTTAAACGAATGTGACGTGTCTTCGTTGACTTTTTGTTTGTCATTATTCCTCAGTTGTTGCGTTTAATGTGTAACCCACATTACGCAATGTTTTGATATTAACTTGGGCCTCCGCTTGACGCAAGTTCTTACGTAAATTAGACATATAAACTTCAACAACTGTTAGTGACGTATCAGAATCAAATCCCCATAGTCGATCAAAAATTTGATCTTTCGTAACAATCTGACCAACGTGTTGTACTAAATAAACTAACAGACCAAACTCACGTCCTTGCAAACTAACTTCTTGGCCATCAACTAAAACTTTATGTTGATCCACAAAGATTTGTACATTGCCAACTTCCAAGGCGCCATCTTGACCTAGAACACCTGTATGACGAAGTAACGTCTTCAAACGTGCTAATAATTCTTCTTTATAAAATGGTTTCGTAATATATTCATCAGCACCTAAATCAAATCCTTGCATTTTATCTGCCAATTCACCCTTAGCAGTTAACATTAAGATTGGTAGATTTGGAAATTGTTCTTTTGCTTTCTTTAAAATCGTAAAACCGTCTTGTCCAGGTAACATGACGTCTAAAATAACAGCATCATAGACCCCAGATTCAATTTCAAACCATCCCTCATCACCATCATGAACTTGAACGACTTCACCTAACTCAGCAATTGTTTCCCTCACTGTATCATTCAACGCATAGTCATCTTCGACAACTAATAATTTAATCGTGTTTTCTGTCATAATGTACCCCTTTTTGCACTTGGTTATTTCGTTATGGTTAATATAGTCGCTGAACCTTAAAAACTACCTATCTTTAGCTTACCTTAACCTTAAATATTTAAGGTTTACGCTTTAAATTATAAATCACTTATGCTAACAAAAAAAGCAACCGTTCTTTAAAATTCACACCATTTTCGAAAAATAACACATTGCGTAACATAAATGATTTCACCTGTTGATCGATATTAAAAGACAAAAGACGTTCTAACTAGCTGAAAAAGCGTCAATCTATCAACTTAATTGGTAGATTGACGCCCTTAAACGTGTTTCAAAAGACTGAAGCCTTACTGTAACAACCATTGGGCGTTTCCGGTTCTTCGTCATCCTATGAACCAAAATCACCTAATTATCGTTACAATCGGCTTCAAAACGTCTTTTGTCGCACTCTATTTAAACATGTTTCAAAAGACTGAAGCCTTACTATAACAACCATTAGGCACTTCCGGTTCTTCGCTATCCTATGAACCAAAATCACCTAACCATCTAAAATACCACATAATCATCATTCACATGATCTGTTATCGTGACAACCAATTACTTTCTACTTGAAAAATAACTGACCAATCCAATAACGATCCAAATTCCTAGAATGACATACTCATATGGCCAAACTAATGACACACCCGTGCCGGGAATGATAGTCGAAATCGCAATCAAAATGGCTATGACACCACCGAGTATTGGTAACCACAAATGTTTATTACGAAAACCACCCTTTAATTCAGGATACTTTTTACGAATCGCCCACAAATTAAAGGCATTGATTCCCCAAGCTAAGGCCGTTAAAAAGCCACCAATATCTAAGAAATAAGTTAACGCACCTTTACCCAGCCAACCTAATGCTAAGACTAAAATCAAAGTCACAATAATTGCACGACTTGGTGTGCCATACTTTGGATGAACTTTCGCAAAGTAACGAGGCAAAATATTTTGTTCGGCTAATGAATAAATCAAACGTGGTGCTGCTGAGAACAAAGCTAAGAAACTCGTTCCTAATCCTAAGAACGAAATAATAAAGGCCGCTGTTCCTAATAGTGGGAAGCCTTCTGCCTTAAAGGCATCAATCGTTCCCATTTCCATCTTTGCTGTACTTTGCCATGGATGTACCCAAGCTGAAGCTAACAACACAAGCAAGTAATAAGCCGCTGCAATGACAATCGCTATCACAACGATCTTACCAATTTTACGCGCCGGTGTTTTAACTTCTTCAGCCATCACCCCAATTGATTCCCAACCTGTTAGGAATGTCATTGCAGGTAAGATAAAGCGAAAAATTTCCGGTGTCTTGGCTTGACCATCGTAAAAGGCTGGCCAGAAATTACTTGGTTTACCGTGACTAAAACCAACAACAACTAAAACAATCCCAATTAATACTAACAGGATGAACAAAACAATTTGGACATTACTTGTTAGATTTGCACCTCGATAATTAATTGCAAAAATAAACAAAGTGATGAGTACCCCTAAAATTAGCTCGGTGTAATGTACCTTCACGCCAGCAAACGAATAGGTTGGCCCCGTGGCAATCTGTGGGATAATTTGCGATAGCAACATACTTGATGCTGTAACATAAAATGCTAATGCACTCAAATATGAACCAAGCAGTGCCCAACCTGCAAACAAACCACCCTTCTTACCAAATGCTTTATAACCATAAACAACTTCACCACCAGCTTTGGGATAAATTGTTGATAATTCAGCAAATGATAATGATACTAAAATCGCTAATACTGATGCGGCTAACAAACCAAAGATTTCACCACCAGCACCATACTGGTGAAAAAATTGACTGTTTGTATAAATCCAACTACTACCAATGACTCCACCAGCACCTAAAGAAATAATACCAAAGGTACTAATGCTTGGTTTCAGCCCATTCTGCGCCATAATAAACCTACCTTTCTCAATCCCATAATTTATCAGATGATTAACACATCGACTAAACACAACAATACATTTATTAAGACTTATTTTAGCAAATAATCCCACTAATAGGATAATCTTTAGAAAAAACCAAACATTATTTGCCTATAACAGAATTTGCCTAATTTGTTGGTAATTATTAACTGTATAAGTCGGTTGTACATTCAGTGTATTCGGCAGTGCCTGTGGATTGTACCAAATACTTTTAAGGCCTACCCGTGTGGCACATAAAATATCTGATTGTAAGCTATCCCCAATCATCATTGCATTATCACTGGTCAACTCGTCAAACTTCGCAAAAATCGGTGTAAAAAATGCTACGCTGGGTTTCGCATAGCCAATATCTTCCGAAATAAAACAATCAGTAAAATATTTGGCGAGACCCGATCCCACCAAACGATTAAGTTGCGTCTGTTTAACACCGTTGGTACCTACAAGCAACGTAAAATTATTTTTATACAAATCACTTAATAAGTGTTCAGCACCTGGTAACGTATAAAATTGATGATTTAATAATTCACGATATTGGCGTTCTGCTTGAACACCATCAACATCAATGCCAAATGTTGCAAACGTTTCTGTAAAACGATGATCAAATAATGGTTGCCGTTGTGCACCCGCCTCAATCTGCTGCCAAACATGTTGATTAATCGTTTGATATATTGTTACACCTTGCGTTAAATCTGTTACCCCGTAACGCTTTAATAGTTGTTGCACGCTGACAACTTCACTCTTTTGAAAATCTAACAATGTGTCATCCAAATCAAAAATAAGATATTTTATCATCGCTCCTCCGACAGGTTCTAACTGTCATTCGCTAACGTTGCTTATCGTCCGAACTTTAAAAACGACAACCTACCCATCCTTATGTTGGTAGATTGTCGTTTTTTCTACAAATTCTAACTGTTTAAACAATCAATTTGTTATTAATCATCCTTATTGATTGTTTGTGCGACGAACCACCGCATCCATTGATAATACTTGCATTGCCTGTAAATATTCAGTTGCCGTAATATCTGACGTCGTTGCTAACAAGTGAAAAGTGCCACCTGAATTTTCCGAAAGTAACTGCTTATCATGAAAACCATTGCGGGTATAGAATGCGTAACGCTTAACACGTTGCGTTTCATTTTCCGCTTGTGTCCCAGTCTCTTCGGCTTCTAAAATGATGCCATCAGAATAGCGCTTTTGTAATATCGCTAAAGCCCGACTACCATATCCTTTGCTTTGAATCGTTGCATCAATCGCAAAATACAAAATAAAAGCCTTATGAGTACCGATTTCGCATAGGTACAACACACCAACAACCTGATCATTATCAATAATGACTTGCATACGGGTGCCACTTTGTTGTTCAGACATAGCGACTAACTCTGGTATGGGACGTCGCTCATATTCTGGAAAAGCTTCAAAATAAATGCGTTCCCAGTCTGTTTGCGTTTTTGGCGTAACATCAATGATCTCCATTTCTAACACCTCATTCTTTAACGTAATTTCTAAACTCCTCACGATTATAACATGAATATAAGATAATAAAAAAAGCATCAAGTTCGTCACTTGATGCTCCCGATTATGCTGTTGATTACAATCCGCATAATCTATTTAGTAGTTACCTACTAAATTATACAGAACGTATCGCCCTTGTTTCCTTTTACAAGGGCGATACGTTTCGTTGATTGTGTATATCTGCCAAAACGTATCACCCCCTTTCCTAGATTACCAACCATTATAGTCGCTCAAATTGAAAATTCAAGGATTATGCTTATTGAATTTCTGTTGCACTCGTTACCAAATTACGTAACTTATGACGCTGTATCTTACCACTAGCCGTACGTGGCAAATTTTCTAACAAATAAAAATGAGCTGGTACTTTGTAATGTGCTAGCATTTGTCGACCGAATTCTCGTAAAGTTTGGCGGGATAATGATTCACCCTGAGTGAACGCAATGAATGCAATGGGTACAGCACCCCATTTTTCATCTGGCATACCAACCACACTAATTTGTTTAATTTCAGACAAATTTGCATAAACAGATTCAATTTCGTCAGGAAAAACATTTTCACCACCAGATGAAATCATGTCGCCTTCTCGACCATCAATATACAAAAAGCCCTCATCATCAAGCCAACCCATATCACCTGTATCAAACCAACCTGCTTCAAATGATTGTGCATATTTTTCTGGCTGGTTTAAATAGCCAACTGCCAATGTTGGTGATTTAATTTGAATACGACCATGTTGTTGCGCATCTTGATGGGCAATCCGAATTGAAACAGGAAATAGCGGTTTGCCAGCTGAACCAATTTTTGTTTGCGCACTGGCTGCATCGAAAGCAATAATTTGCGACGCCGTTTCTGTCATACCATACGATTGCACAACCTCAATACCTGCTGAAGTTGCTCGTTGGAGCGTTGCTAAATCTGTTGGTCCACCACCTAATAACATTGTTCGAAAATGTTGATGATAACGTTTATCAGCTGGTAAAGCAGCTAATAATTGTGTCAACATCACTGGCACAACTGAGATAGTCGTTACTTCACCATTTAATAGCAATTGATTAATAGCTTGCACATCAAATTTTTCAACTAACCGCACGCCCATACCATAAATTAGTGAACGCATCATAATAGACAGACCACTAATATGAAAAATTGGCACAACTGCTAACCAGATATCACCTGGCATCACACCTAAATTTAATGCTGAACCAATTGCCGAATAAAAATGATTTCCAAACGTTTGCATCACACCTTTCGGATGACCGGTCGTACCAGATGTATACATAATGGATGTTACTGCATTAAGATCAAAATCAGCAACTGGTGACACGATATTAGTTATTGGTGTAGCTAGTACTTCTGTAAACGACACTTGCTTACTGGCAGATAGCGTTAAATGAAAATCATCATCTTGAACGACCACACGAACACCAGCATCCTGCAATTGAAAATCAATTTCTCGTGCTGATAAACGTCGATTAATTAAAACCACTGTTTTCCCTAATTGTTGCACAGCTAAAATCATTAAATAACCAGTCAATTGATTTGGTGTAATAATAGCAACACGATCATCAGTTCTAACAATTGTCACTAATTGTGACGCTAGCCGTTGTACCTCTGTCGCTAACTGGCTAAACGTTAATGTGTCCTGTTGATATTGTATTGCCAACCGATTTGGCGACAAATTTGCTCGTTTTGTTAACCAATTTTCCAAAATAATCACTCTCTTATCTTTTCTTTTTAAACCTGATGTCGAATAAAAAGCTCGATAACAGACAATCGCTTGTTGCTTACCGAGTTTAACGAAATTTCTATGGGAATTTTGGATACTTTGTAAAGTCTGGTTGACGCTTCTCAAGAAAGGCATTCTTGCCTTCTTTTCCTTCATCAGTTGTGTAATACAACATGGTTGCATCGCCTGCAAATTGTTGCAAACCAGCTAAACCATCTGTATCTGCATTCATCGCAGCCTTAATGAAACGCAAAGCCGTCGGTGATTTTTGTAAAATAATATTTGCCCATTCAAGGGTTGCATCTTCGACTTCTGCTAATGGCACAACGCGATTAATCCAGTTCATTTCATAAGCTTCTTGTGCTGTGTAAAATTTATTTAAGAACCACACTTCTTTGGCACGCTTATGACCAATGACACGAGCAAGATATCCTGACCCGTATCCAGCATCAAATGAACCAACTTTAGGTCCAGTTTGACCAAACATGGCATTATCAGCAGCAATCGTTAAATCACAAACCAATTGTAAGATGTTCCCACCACCAACTGACCAACCCTTGACCATTGCAATAATTGGCTTTGGAATAATTCGCATCAAATGTTGTAAATCTAATACATTTAATCGGGCAATATGGTCATGTCCGACATAACCACCATTACCACGTACTGATTGATCACCACCTGATGAAAAGGCCTTGTCACCCTCACCAGTCAAAATAATCACACCAATCGAAGCGTCATCACGCGCAATTGAAAAGGCATCAATCATTTCTTGCACCATATCTGGCGTGAATGCATTGTGATGACGTGGATTATTCATTGTAATCTTAGCAATCGCATCAGCACGTTCAAAGAAAATCTCCGAGTATTCTTTCACTGTTGACCATTCTACTGTCATATTTGTTTGCCACTTCCTATTTTTTATATCTGTCTGATAAACACTACTAGTGCATTATAATCTTTTCTATTATTTTTTCCAAATTAATATTAAAATGATGGTTAATCAACGACTAATTTAAAATGAGGTATGATTATGGACGCATTAAAATTTTTAAATGTTGAAAATAAACTTGTTACTGCTCAGAAAGTCATCATTCAATTACCAATTACAGATCATATTAAGCAACCCTATGGTATGGTCCATGGTGGTATCAATGCTTTTCTTGCTGAAACTGCTGCTAGTTTAGGCGCCAATGCAAGTTTAACAAAACCAGATAAAATTCCTGTTGGTGTGGATATTCACACGCATCATTTAAACGCTGCAACCGATGGGACATTACTTGCAGTTGCAACGCCAATCAAATTAGGCCAGCGTATTCAAACATGGACAGTGGACACAATCATTGCAGAGACGCAACAACATACGTCAACATCAATTGTCACGATAATGATAGCGACAAAACATTAATCATTAACGGCAGTTGCGATATTATGCGAAATAAAAACCAGCAATCTACTTATTTTCATAACAAATTGCTAGTCTCAATACCATATTCTTTTACATCTCGTCTAGACGACCCCATTTTGGTCGTTCATCTGTTGATGCTGCAGGTGTGCCGTCATCATTACCCGTGACATCTGTTACAGGTGCATGTTCTGCGGCCAATACTTTTGTCAACACATCATATAATGCAACAATTTCATCATGTGATAAGGTCAATCCCTTACCCATCTTACTATTATCGGGTGACCATGAACGTAAATCAAACTTAGGCTGATTATCACCCCATTGTACAAAGTTTAACTGTAATTCCCAACCACTTTTACTCGTTGATAATGTGCCAAATTTTTCTAAAATATCATATGATAACTTTGCCATATCTGCCTCCTTATTCATTATCTTCAAACAAAACCAATATCATGCGCTGCTTGTGTCTGAATCATTTTTGTAATTTGTTGCGGATCGCGTGTTTGATCTAATACCCACATTAATTTTGCCACAACAGCTTCCGTATTCATATCACCAACTGTCACACCACCCGCATCAGCGACACGTTTACCAACCTCATAAAGATTGATATCTTGTCCTTCTTCTAAAATTTGCGTTGTGATGATTACTGGAATATTCGCTGCAATTAATTTTTCAATGCCTGGAATTAAATTACGACGTTGGAATGGTAACCCACCATTTCCAAAACTTTCAATAATTACGCCATGCGTAGGTGTAACCAGATAATCAAATATATCGACAGACAATCCTGGAAATGCTTTTAAGACAAAAATATTTGGATCTAATGATGTATGTGCTTTAAGTTGTGGTTCTTCAGGTTCTGGTTCATATAACGATACCATTTGACCTGCATTAACACTGGCTAAATAGGGATAATTAATACTTTCAAAAGCATCGTAGCTCTTAGTCTTTGTCTTTACTGCTCGTGTTCCCATCATCACTAAACCATTAAATACCAAGTACACACCCACCAAATGTGTTTGACTGGCAAACGTCACTGCATCATCTAAATTACGAATGGCATCTGACTGTGTTTCTCCGAGTGGTATCTGTGAACCAGTTAAAACAACTGGCTTTTTAAGCCCATACAGCAAATATGATAATGCGGCAGCTGTATAGCCCATTGTGTCCGTACCGTGTGTCACAATAAAACCATCAAACTCATCTTGGTGTTCTAAAATACGTCCAGCAATAATTAACCAATCCTCTGGCTGCATATTTGTCGAATCTTTTCCCATAATATTTTCAACGGACATGCGAACATCATCACGTGGCACAACATAAGTCATCAATTCATCAGCCGTCATGCCTGGCGCTAAGCCACGTGCCGTTTTCGTTGATGCAATCGTCCCACCTGTTGTTAAAACCAACAATTTTTTCATCGACTTTTCTCCCATCAATTTGAACGTTTATTATTTATTCATTATCGCACAATGCTTAACGAAAATCTTTTGGTGCAAAAAATAAAGCCACAAAAGGTACACCCCTAATGACTCTATCTCTTTCATTATTAACACGTCTAATACTTACTAACTATGTTGATTCCCGTACGCAAAATATATGATCATGCCAACAACAATCCATGTGACTGTCAATAGAATTGCTGCCATGTTCAGTGAACAAAGTAAACAAAATGCTGAAAGTGCTGCAATCATTGGCAACACTGGGTAAAATGGCATTTTATAACCATTATGGGCAATATCTGTTCGTTTACGCAGTTTTAAAACAGCTAATCCGGCAACGATGAATGCAATCAGAGTGCCTGCAGATACTAAATTTGCCAACATGCCGACTGGAAAAATCCCCCCTAATACAATAGCAACAATTGTGATGACATAGATTGCTGTTTTAGGTATGCCTTTGTAATTTAGTCTAGCAAATTGACGTGGCATTAAGCCATCTCGTCCAAATGAATAAACCAAACGTGACCCACCAATGAGTAGGGCCACTAATCCTGAAAACATGCCGACTAATGCCACAACCGATAATAAATTAGCCGTCAATAAATGACCAGACTCACGTAAAGCCCATGCAGCTGGTTCAGCATTATTTGCAAATTTTTCATAAGGATACATACCCGTCAATA
Source organism: Weissella sp. ESL1177 (assembly GCF_058107185.1). Classification (NCBI taxonomy): domain Bacteria; kingdom Bacillati; phylum Bacillota; class Bacilli; order Lactobacillales; family Lactobacillaceae; genus Weissella; species Weissella sp. ESL1177. The sequence continues at coordinate 1,635,122 of NZ_CM176591.1, forward strand.
CTAATGACACAGCAACAAATAAGAGTGTCGCAATAATTAACGTGCCCACAATGGCTTGCGGCATGGTTTTCTGTGGATTCTTAACTTCTGCTGAACTTGCAGCAATCGTATCGAAACCAATATAAGCAAAGAAAATTTGGGTTGCACCAGCCATAATTCCTGTTAGTCCACCAAAATGTGTCCCTACTTGGTGTTGTGGAATAAATGGTACCCAATGATTGACTTGGACTGCTGTCGCACCCACCACAATAAAAACGATAATTACAATGATTTTACCAATGACCAACCAATTTTCAACGCGTGCAATTTGGCGCATACCACATGATGCAAAATAACCAACTGCCAGAATCGCTAATGCTCCTAGTAAGTCAAAGCCAGTACCTTGTTGCCAGTTAAAAGAGGCTTGAAAAAATTTGGGTAATGCCACTCCAAAACTTGATAAAAACCCTTGAAAGTAAGATGACCAAGCAGACGAAACAAGTGCTAATGCAATTAAATATTCTGCCAAAATAGCCCAACCTGCCAGCCAACCAATAAATTCACCAAAAATAACATTTGCCCATGAATAAATGGACCCGGCAAATGGCAAAGCGGAAGCCAGTTCTGCATAGGCTAACGCTGATAAGCCAGCAATTAATGCAGCCACAATAAACGAAATGGTCACTGCCGGTCCAGCATATTCTGCAGCCACAATACCAGGCATTGTAAATACCGCAGCACCAACCACTGTTCCTAATCCCATGGCGATCATTTCTCGTTTCCCTAATACCGGCTGTAACTGACTATCTTTATCAGCATAGTTGCTCGGATCTTCACGACGAATCATTTTTTGCCATAAACGCAATTTTGACATACAGCGTTCCTCAATTACTTATTTTTATTATCTTAACGAATCAAATCATTAAGACTGGTAAAAGTTTCTCATGTTATGTGCCATCACGCTGACTTATTATTACTAATTAATTAAGAAATACGTCATATAAATTAACATTTTTTAAATTACTACTTGTCATTCATGATTAATAATGATATTCTTCTAATTATTAATTAACACATAGAGGAAATTGTTATGTTACACCAACAAGTGAAAAACTTAATCTTGACGGATCACCTAACGACCACCACCTCAACCACCATTCTGGCTGGTTGGGTTATTTAATGTGTTGTTAATAGCTATTGATTATTAACAAACCGTCCAATCAGCTCGACACCCCTTTCGCGGTGCAGGTTGATTGGACGGTTTTTTGTGTACTTTTTAGTAAAAAAGGAGTCGAGCAGATGAAAAATAAACAGGTTGAAACTGAACGTGAACTAAAACGTTCACTAACAGGTGGGCAAATGCAGATGATTGCATTGGGTGGCACAATCGGTGTCGGTCTCTTCATGGGATCAACATCTACCATTCAATGGACAGGTCCTTCTGTATTACTTGCCTATGCTTTTGTGGGGATTATTTTATACTTAGTGATGCGTGCACTAGGGGAAATGATTTTTATTAATCCAACAACTGGTTCATTCGCTGATTATGCCTCTAATTATATTCATCCCCTAGCCGGCTATCTCACAAAATGGAGTAATGTTTTCCAATATATTGTCGTAGGAATTAGCGAGGTTATCGCCGTTAGCACTTATTTAAATTATTGGTGGCCTCACTTACCTGGTTGGGTATCAGGCGTTGTTGTCATTGCAACATTAACACTCGCTAATCTAACATCAGCTAAGGCTTATGGTACGATGGAATTTTATTTTGCAATGATCAAAGTCGTCACGATTATCATCATGATCGTCTTAGGATTAATGGTCATTTTCTTAGGCTTAGGTAATCATTGGCACGCCATTGGTTTTGCGAATCTATGGCAACACGGCGGTTTCTTCACTGGTGGTTTTAAAGGATTCATCTTTGCCATGTCAATTGTCGTTGGTTCATATCAAGGGATTGAAGTATTAGGTATCACAGCTGGTGAAGCTGAACATCCCAAGCATGCCATCGTCTCATCAATTCGTTCAATCGTTTGGCGAATCTTAATTTTCTATATTGGTGCTATTTTTGTTATTGTTACAATCTACCCATGGAATCAACTAGCTGCTGTTGGTTCACCATTCGTTGAAACATTTTCTAAAGTTGGTATTTCAGGCGCTGCTGGTATTATTAATTTCGTTGTTCTAACAGCTGCCATGTCAGGTGCAAACTCTGGTATTTATAGTTCAAGTCGTATGTTATTTAAGCTATCAAGAGATGGTGAAACGGCTAAGCCATTGTCATATTTATCATCTCATCAAGTGCCTTATGTTTCAATTCTAGCAATTTCAGGTGGTATCCTACTTGGCTTGATTTTAAATACGGTCCTTTCTGCTTATAGCAAATCAACGTCTAACTTATTCGTTTTGGTTTACAGCTCAAGTGTCTTGCCTGGTATGGTTCCTTGGTTTGTTATTCTATTTTCTGAATTAAGGTTCCGTGCTTCAAATAAAGACTTGATGGCTGAGCATCCATTTAAAATGCCACTTTATCCAATCGCAAACTATTTTGCACTAATTTCATTGATTGTCATTGTTATCTTCATGTTTATTAATCCAGATACGCGAATTTCTGTCAGCATTGGCGCTGGATTCTTAATTCTCTTATCAATCATTTTCTTCATACAACGAAAAAAGCATGCTGCGAACTAAGTGGGTGATTTTGGTTCGCAGTATAACGAAGAACTGGAAGCACCCAATTGTTGTTACAGTAAGGCTTCAGTCTTTTGGAACACGTTTAATGAGAGTGCGACAAAAGACGTTTTGAAGCTGATTGTAACGATAATTGGGTGATTTTGGTTCGTTGTGTAACGAAGAACCGGAAGCACCTAATTGTTGTTACAGTAAGGCTTCAGTCTTTTGGAACACGTTTAAAAGTCGTCAATCTATCCAAAATAGGTAAATTGACGACTTTTTTCATTTATTTTAATATAACTATTTTTCTAACTTAGTGTCGTTTTCCAATTTTAGACGTGACGCCTGCTGCAATCATCATATCTTCAATTTGATTGACCATCGCTAATACTTCAGCATCCCCGATACGTTGTCGTGCACGACTTAACGTGGAAGAACTAAATGGCCGTTGATAAACATAACCAGACAATCCCACAAAATATTGTAAATAAGGATTCTCTTTAATTTGTTCGAGCGTTTCCTCATCAGTTAATTCTAGTAATTGTTGAATCATGAGTGCCCCAAAAACCAAACGAAAGGGCAATGGCTTCGGACCACGATTACTTGTAAATACTAATGCATATTGTTTTTCTAAATCATGCCACGGAATTTTATCAGCACGCACGACCCATCGATTTTGACGATCAATAGGCAATCCTGATGGCTGATTAAAATCATCAAACGACATTTGTTCATAATTTGTCACATGATATTTTCCCATACTGACATTCTCCCTACTCATTTATACTTTTATATTTATTATCGCATATTTTTTCAGGAAACAACTAGTTTCTAATTTTAGTCAATCATAGTTAGTAAGCGTCGTATCTCTTTATTTATTACTTCGTTGATAATAGTAATAAACTGGTATGCCAAGCGCAACAAAAATAAACGATATCAATACCATCGAGAAACTAGCAATTAATGTATTGATCAAAACAAAGAGTGCTCCACCAATCGCAATGATTGGTACTACCGGATACAATGGTACCTTGAATAATAAGTCGTTGGGTTTCACACCTGCTTTTTTATCACGTAAGCGTAAAATGAAGACACCAAAAAATGTTGCTGCATAGAATAGCCAAATAACGAAAACGGCCATATCTGAGAGCCAATCAGCACCTGAAATAACAATCAAAACGGCTGCTAAACCAGCAGTTGTCCATAGTGCTGCGATGGGTGCTTTTGCTTGATTGACCTTCTTTAAATAATGTGGGAAAACACCTTCTTCTGCCATTGCATAAACCATTCGTGGAAAGGCTAACATCTTACCATTTAGTGTACCTGCCATTGAAACTAAAATACCAATAGCCAGTAATTTACCACCGATAACCCCAAAAGCTTGTCTAGCAACTGTATAAGGCACTTCATTATCTAAACTAACAATTTGATTAGCTGGGACAGCTTGGTAAATCCCGTAGGTAACACCCACATAAGCTAAAATAACAATCAACAAGCCACCAATAATCGCCCGAGGTAGATTACGTCGAGGATTTTTAATTTCACCACCCAAATTAGCTAACGTTGCCCAACCATCGTAAGCGAACAAAGTTGCTAAAATGGCAAGACCAAAATTACCTGACGTGGTTGTTGCCATATGATGGACTGTTTGTCCAAGCGCATCAGCTTTGCCAAAAAATATACCAAAAATAATCAGGGCAGCAATGGGGACAAGTTTAATCGTTGTCGTTGTGACCTGAAAAGCACCCGCAATACGATTATCAAATGAGTTCATAATCGTAATTAAAAATAAAGTCACAATACCAATCAACGGCACCCATTGTGTTGAAATATTAAAAAAATCTGCAAATAATTGCGCAAAATAAGCTGCCACTGAGGCAATAATAGCGGGTGCGTAGATAGCGACTTGTGTCCAACCAGTCAAAAAGCCAATAAATTCACCATATAATTTCTTCATGTAAATATAGATGCCACCAGTTTCAGGCAATCTTGAGCTAACTTCTGACAACGTTAGGCCTCCTGCTAACGTAATAATTCCTCCAACAGCCCAGGCTGCTAGTCCAGCCGTCGTACCACCAGCAGTTTCCAAAACCTGCCCTTGCTTAAAAAATATCCCCGACCCAATGACTGTACCAATTACGACTGATATCCCTGTCATAACACCCATCGAACGCCTTAAATCATCTTTTCCTGTTGTCATTTCTATTCTCCTTCAATAAAAAAAGCCATTCAACTTGGGTTTGCGATAATTTTTTAATCACCTCAAAACACTCAACTGTTTAGGTACACAGTTGAGTCAGAGGACGTTATCATCATATTAATTTGTAACTGATTTAAATTAGTCATAATAATGTCCTCCGTTGTTTGGTATTAATTCAATATACTTAAATTATCATATGTCTTATTGTTTGGCAACCATTTTTTAATTTATTTTTCATTTTATTTATTAAAAGACTATTTTTACGCCGTATTTTTGATAATCAGATATAACAATACTTTGCGTTAAAACTTTATCCCAAAATTACGTTAAAATATAGCTATAGACCCTTAAGGAGGTATTTTTATGAAAGCCATTCAACTAAATCATTATGGTGCTGTTGATGAATTAACAACAATTACAACAGAGATGCCAAAATTACTAAAGAAACAACTATTGGTTAAAAATCACGCTGTGGCAATTGATCCTTACGATGTCAAATTTATTGCTGGTCAAATGGGAACGACAGAGGAACTACCTCTCATTCCTGGTTCAAGCGTTGTTGGCGAAGTCATTGCGATTGGTTCGGAAGTGACTGACTTTCAAGTAGGTGATCGTATTGCAGCCACCCGTCATCAAAAAACTTATGCTGAATTTGTTCCTGTTGGTCAATCATCAGCCGCGAAAGTTCCTGCTGTGATCGATGACATCCATGCCGTTGCAGCTGTCATTGGTGCGGCAACTGGTTATCAGATGATCCATCGTGATTTAAATGTACAATCTGGTCAAAAAGTACTCATTCAAGGCGGTGCTGGTGCTGTTGGTTCAATTGCCATCCAGGCTGCACTAAATATTGGTGCACAAGTTTATGCCACTGCAAAACCTGCCGACTTTAATTATTTACAGTCTTTTGGCGATGTCACTCCTGTCGATTATCATACGAATTATGAAACACAATTAACTGATTTTGATGCTGTGTTAGACACGATTGGCGGACCAGTCTCTATACAATCAGCTAAAATTCTAAAAAATGGTGGCAAACTACGCAGTATTGTTGGATTGGATGAGACTGCCATTGATGCTTTCCCAATCGATGCTGCCAGTACTTATTCTGATGGTAAGCGTCCGAACCTTGAAGCATTATTTAGTGATATGGCTAACAACAAAATTAAATTACGAATCGGTCAAGTATTACCATTCACCTTATCTAATCTTCGCCAAGTTCACGAACAAGCACGTCAACATTCCTTCCAAGGAAAAACAGTACTAACTTTTGATTAATTTTAAAATCCGCGATCTTTTGATACAATAATCCCATTGTACAGAAGAGGGAGTATACGAAAATGTTATTTACTGAACGGGATTATTACAAAGATGTCATTAAAATGTTGCAAGATCGTGGTGTGCAATTATCTGATATTGCTGAACTAGTTGTCGCTGGTCAACATGATCATATACCAGATTTATCACTCGCCACTGCCATCGATTCTGTCCAACACGTTTTACACAAAACTGAAGTACAAGACGCAATTATGACTGGATTAGCCATTGATGATTTGGCCGAAGCCCACCAGTTACCCGATCCATTACAAGATCGCATTAGTCGGGACCATGCAACTTATGGTATTGATGAACAATTAGTCATGTCAATCTTAGGTGTCTACGGCACAATTTCATGGACTAATTTTGGCTATCTAGATCGCACAAAGCCCGGCATCGTTGGTAAATTAAACGATGAGCAACACAACGGTGGCCGCGTTAACACTTTCATCGATGATATCGTGGCAGCTATTGCGGCGGCAGCCGAAGCCAGAATCGCACATGATTAAAAAATGACAATCACCATACCGTTTCGATTTTTCTTTTAAAATACAGTTAAAGGCCGTGCATCTACCAGATTAAAAATGGTTAGATTCACGGCCTTTACTGTAAATAATAGGGTTAACTCCCTATTTATTTTAATTTTAATAAAATTTATTCTTCTGAACCAAGGCCATACTTAGCAACTAAGGCTGCCAATGCACCACCTACCAAAGGTCCGATGAAGTATGCCGCAACATGTGTTAATGCCGTTGCTGAGCCAAACATTGCAAAGAAGACAGCAGGTCCAAATGAACGTGCTGGGTTCAATGAAGCACCTGTTACAGAGATACCAACTGTAATCAAAGCTGCCAATGTCAAACCAATGATCATTGGTGCAGCAACAGATGAACTAGCAGCTTTCTTTGAAGTTACCATCAAAATAACAAGCACAAAGAAGAATGTTAGGATCATCTCAATAACCGTTGCTCCCATAAATGAAACTGGCGTTGTGTAATCAGTTTGACCAAAACCAACTTGCTTAATCATCGTTGATGTTGCGCCAACACCTTTCATGATTGCCCAAACAACAGCTGAACCAGCTAAACCACCAATTAATTGTGCGATAACATAGCCAACAAATTCTTTCCATGTGATACGACCATTCATGGCAGCTCCCAATGAAACAGCTGGGTTAAAGTGACCCCCTGAAATTGGTCCAAAGGCATAAGCACCACCGGCTAATGCAATACCAAAAGCCAACGCAACTGGTAATGGGCCAGTTTGTACACCAACTAGAACAACCGCTCCAGTACCAACAGCAACTAACATTAACGTTCCAAAGAACTCTGCTAGATATTTACGCATATTACTTTCCATATTCAATAATTGCTCCTTAATAAGATTGCTTCGTCTTTCAATAACGAAATAAATAAACTAACTCTAACTATATAACACTATTGCACTTAAATTCAGCTTTATTAACAAATTTTTAAACTTAACGACCAATAATGTCTAAAGCATCTTTATCTAAAGTAAACCATGTATTGGTTGCATTAAGCTCAAATTGCTTGATAAAATCGGGTCCATCTGGTTTTGGCGTCGCTGAACCGACTAATTCATTATCGATGCCATAAACTTGTAAGTCATGGAACGCTTCGTCCCAACGAATAGTATAATAGTTACCATCCATTTTTTCGTCGACTATCGACTGAAAGCCTAATTTCAATGCTTCTTTGATAACATCTTCTTCTGATACCGTAAAGCCACGGCCAGCCATTAAAGCGACTCGATCACGCACATCTTGCATATCCTCTGGAATTTTTTGTATATCCATCTCTTTACCCCCTTTACATTTTGCTTACTTAATATAAAAAAACATTGTACTAGAAACATTTTAACAGTCAGTTGCGATATAATAAACACTGAACATCATAATTAATTATTAACATAAAATATTTAAAGGAGGTTGCTTTTCATGATTGAGTCAGTCACTGCACAAGAAATGCAACGGTTTAGTCACTATACCACTGATGAAATTGGTGTCCATCCATTAGTTTTGATGGAACGAGCAGCCATATCAGTAATGGAAGTCCTTGGTGCGGGTACTTTTGATTTATCTAACGTGTTAGTCATTGCTGGTTTAGGTAATAATGGTGGGGATGGTATCGCAATCACCCGTATGTTGGCTCAAAAAGGGGTCAATGTTGATTTGCTATTACTAGGGGATGAGCATCGTGCGACACCTAATACTGCCAAACAACTCGACATCGCCCGCAAATATGGGGTAACACCACAAAATCGTGTGCATGATTTTCGCCACTATACGGTTATCGTTGATGCCTTGTTTGGTGCTGGTCTGTCTAAACCAGTACCTGTCAAGTTAGGTGATATCATCAAGCGTGTTAATTCCGCTAATATTCCAGTCGTGTCTGTTGATATTCCTTCTGGTTTACATGCTACAACAGGTACTATCCTAGGTTCAGCCATTCGTGCAACAGCAACCGTCACGTTTGCATATCCTAAAAAAGGATTACTACAAAATGAAGGTCTGAAACGTGCTGGTAATATCTATGTGAAAGACATTGGTATCTATTCACCAGAAGAACTAACAAATTTTAAGAAAGAGAGTCACACCTAATGAAAATCGTATTAGTTGGTGCCGGACCGCGTAATTTAACGTTACTAGAACGACTCATGGCATACGCAAAAGAGACAACCAAACCTGTCGACATTACGCTCTATGATAGTTTTCCTATTGGTGGTCGTGTCTGGAATCCAGATCAAGATCCTATTTTCTTAATGAATACGGTCACTCGCCAGTTAACGTTGTTCCCCGATCCATCTGTGCCAAATCATACTGCTACTGCTACTTATGGACCAAATTTTTATGAATGGGCAATAACGTATGGTAAAGAATATGTGACACGTCGTCATTTTGTAAACGAAGAGTATTTTCTTGACGAAATCGCGCGCATTAATCCAAATCGATTTACATCACGTGCCCTATTTGGTGTCTATAGTCAATGGTTCTATGAACGTTTAGGGACACAAGTACCAAGCAATGTCATGTTGTCATATGAACGTAAACAAGTGATTGATGCGGTCAAACATGACCATCAATTCGACGTGTCTTTGGACGATGGCACATCATTTACTGCAGACAAAATCGTCATGGCAACTGGTATGGTCGATAATGCTTTGTCAGAAGAGCAACAAACATTTGCTGATGCAGCAACACAATATAATAATATGTCATATGTGCCAGCAACTCATCCAGCAGAAGCAAAACTAGATGACATTCCAGCTCGCCAAAAAGTTGTTTTACGTGGTCTAGGTCTCAGTTTCTTTGATTATTTGGCTAAGTTGACCATTGGGCGTGGTGGTCGTTTCGCTCGTGATAATAATGGTATCTTATATTATCTACCATCTGGTCAAGAACCTCACATCATCGCTGGTTCACGTCGCGGCTTGCCATTACATGCACGTGGCATTAATCAAAAAGTTAATGCTGGTTACCAACCACTTTTCTTTACTAGTGAAAATCTTGACAAGCTTGCGGCCGACAATGGTGGTCAATTATCTTACGATAGTTTTTTTAAGTTGTTGCAAAAAGAATTAGAATATAAACATTATCATAATACAATTAATGATTTTGGTATTACTTGGCCATTCAATGCGGATCACTTTATGACTGCATTGGCAGAGAGTAATGATTTAAACGCAACGGCACGTCAATTTGGCGTTGCAGAGGAATACATTATGGATTGGCAACGTATTCTCAATCCGGTGGCTGATGTTCCTGACGAAGTTGAATATAGTGATTTTATGATGAATTATTTAACTTGGGACATTAATGATGCCTACAAGGGAAATAATGATGCCCCTTATGCAGGTGCATTTGATATGCTTCGCGATATTCGTTCTGTGATTCGTCACTACTTAGATGCTGGTTATTTAAATGCTGATGAGTACGAAAAATTCTTAAAACACTTTAATCCATTGAATTCTCTGATTTCAGTTGGCCCACCGATTTTACGCATTGAACAAATGCGTGCCCTTATTGAAACGGGTCTCTTAACTGTTGCTGCACCTCATCTAAAAGTAACTGTTCAAGATAATCATTTTGTTGCTAGTGACAGCCGTAACAGTCAGTGGACCGTTGATAACTTAGTAGAAGCCCACTTATCTGGTCCTGCACTATCTCATACCATTAATCCATTATTGCGTCATTTACGTGAAAAAGGTGTCCTCAGTGAAGCAATCTATACACGAGCAGATGGTACTACCTACTCAGTAGGTGGTGCCCGCATGAACAAACAAAACCTCACTGTCATCAATCAAGACGATCAAGAAGTTCCTGGTCTGTTTATTTGGGGTGTTCCAACAGAAGGTTGGTCATGGTTTACCACTTTCTCACCACGACCAAATATCACTGATAAGAATTTGAATGATGCAGAAAATATTGCCCAAGCAATTTTTAAGTAAATCTTGAAATATAATCCGTGATTATCACAAAAGAGTCGTTATTCTCCAGTTTTGGAAAATAACGACTCTTTTTTTGATTAGTTATTGAACAACACCTTGATCTTGATGTTTCAAATTATAAATAAATGCCACCAACATACAAGCAACAGCAATAACAAAAATATTTCGTAATCCTGTATGATAAATTTGATGCATCACCGGAACAATTTTGTTTGGTAATTCATTTACCGTATGTGGATTAATCATTTTATTAAACATTGCGACTGTTAAATGCTTATCAGTATGTTGTGCCATACCATTTTGCAATGATTGATTCATCACAATACCAAATATTGAAATTGAAATACTTTGCGATAAACTACGAACCAATGTATTAAATGATGTTGCCATACCAATGTGCTTAGTTGACACAACGCTTTGCGAAATGATAGTTGAGCCAGTTACTGTTATCCCAAAACCAGTACCCAAGAAGACACCGACGATCAAGAAAACAAAAAATGGTATCATCGCTGGTAAGCATGATAATACTGCACCACTGACGACCAACAAGCCCATACTGATCATTAAAATCTTTTGTGGTGTTAATCTTGATAACAGCTTTCCGGCAATAAATGAGCCAACGATCCAAAAAATTGAACTTGGTGTAGTTGCAAATCCGGCTAATGTTGCTGGTAAACCTAAAATACCTTGTGTCCAAGATGGTACATAGACATCATAGGCAATTAAGAAGACTGACATCATACCAACAGCAAAATTTTGAATAACAAATGTGCGATTTTTAAATAAATCAAGCAAAATAATTGGATCTGCTGCACGTTTTTCTTGTTGAATAAATAATAGTAAACCAATCACGACTACAATAAAAATGATGCCCACTATCCACCAATTAATTTGTGTTTTATTCAATAATTCAACACCATACAAAATACCTGAAATGGTAATAGACAACCAAATAATGCCCCAAAAGTCTAAATGACCCCTTGTTTCATATTTGTCTTCCTTGAGAAATAATAAAATCAATCCCATCGATAGTAAGCCGAAAGGTAAATTAATGAAAAATACCCATCGCCAGGTAAAATTATCAACAATCAAGCCACCCAGTAATGGTGCAACAACTGAAGCAATACCCCATGCAGAATTATTAATTCCCATGATTTGCGCACGTTTTTCTGGTGGATAAATATCCGCAATAATCGTATTAGAAATTGGTAAAATCGCCCCAGCACCAACACCCTGTACGGCACGCCAAATAATTAATTCTGGCATATTATCTGAAAGACCACTTAATACAGAACCCGTTAAAAAGATAATCAGCCCAGCAATAAACACTGGTTTACGACCAATATTATCAACTAACTTACCATAAATTGGTGTTGTTAACGTACTTGTTAGTAAAAAAATTGAGAACACCCAATTCATAATGGAAATACCTTCCAAGTCACCAACAATCGTTGGCATCGCTGTCGAAACAATTGTTCCTTCTACCGCACTCAAAAAAGTCGCGATAAATAAGGCCAGCGTTACCATGCCCCTATTTGTTTTTTCTTTTTCCAACCCTATCGCTCCTATTCCTTTTAAATTCCATTAACAATCAATCTTATCATAAGGCAATCACCAACGACAAGCAAACCACCAACGACAAAAGATAGTTGCACAAAATAAATATTAGGTTTATCCTAATATTAAGTTAAAGTTAATTTGGAGGCTATTTTATGTTTGATGTCTATCAACAAGAACCACGACGTGCGATTTTTGTCATTGATTCTAAAAGTTTTTATGCCAGTGTTGAATGTGTTGCCCGTCATCGTCACCCTTTAAAAACAATGCTTGTTGTCATGAGTCGTCAAGAAAATACTAATGGTGGTTTAGTTCTAGCCGCATCTCCTTTAGCGAAAAAGAACCTTGGCATCAGTAATGTCACTCGGCAACGTGATGTACCAGATGATCCTAACCTCATTATCGCTGAACCACGTATGAATTACTATATTAAAAAAAATCAAGAAATCAATGACATCTATCGGCAATTTGTTGCAGAAGAAGATCTCCATATCTACTCGATCGATGAATCAATTTTAGATATCACAGATAGCTACCAGTACATTATTTCAAAATTCGGTCATGGTCATCATTTAACGCTGAAACAAATTGCTCGTATGATTCAAATGAAAATTAAACAGCAAACCGGTATTTATACAACTGTTGGTATTGGTGATAATCCGGCAATGGCAAAAATGGCTCTGGATATTACCGCAAAACATGACGCTAGCTTAATTGGTGAATGGCATTATGAAACAATTCCTCAATATTTATGGCCAATTAATCAATTAACAGCAGTTTGGCACATCGGAACGCGTACCGCAAAAAAACTTAATCGTCTTGGCATTTTTTCAATGCAAGACTTAGCATTTCATAATCCATATCATTTGATTGAAAAATTTGGCATTATTGGCGGTGAATTATATGCACTTGCTTGGGGAATTGATCGTAGCATCGTACGTGAAAAGTATCATCCCCAAAATCATTCATTAAGCAATAGTCAGGTTTTACCCCACGACTACGATAATCCTGCTGAGATGATGGTTATCATTCGTGAAATTGGTGAACAAATCGCTAGTCGTTTACGCGCCAAAAATTTGGTAACAAAACAACTATCACTTGGTTTGGGCGTTGGCTATCATAATCCAACTGTAAACCATGGTTTCAATGTCCAAACTACGATCACACCTACTAATCTCAATCTACCAATTACCCAAACGCTTCAGCAATTATTCCTTTCACACTATCACGGCGAAGTGATTCGTCATATTAATATCAGTGCTGGTCAATTAAGCCCTGCTGGTCAGGAACAATTGGATCTTTTTACTTCGCCAAATGATCTGGAACAACAGCATCGCTTAGATCAAACAATTGATATGATCAGGCAGAAATTTGGCGTTGATGCGATTTTCAAAAGTTCCAGTCTTGCTGGTGGTACCATGCTTGACCGTGTTGGTTTAGTTGGTGGTCATAATGGGGGTAATGCTTATGGTTAATGAACCACAGTCGTGCAATGTCGACATACTAAAACAGGCCGCAAATTTTTTTAAATATGATTATTATGATCGTGGCATGATGAAATGGCAAGGTTATTATTTATCGGATCATACTGAACAAGTTCAAAAAACCGCGCAGGCCTTAAAGACAGCTAATGAACGTTCGCGCTCATCAGAAATGTCGCCAATATTAATGTCAAAGATTTTATTTGAAGCCTACGCCCAACATGAATCCGTCGCCATTCAACTAAATACGCAGTCAGTGAATGGCGTTATTCCTCAAATGATTACCGGTCATGTGATGGGCTATACAGATGAGGCCGTTATCATTGGTGATCACCATGTTCCCTGGTATCAGCTATGGTCTGTGCAAAAATAGACATCTCATTTGGAATCACCTTAAAGAAACATATGCTAAGGATGTTTTGAAGAGCACAACTGTTATTACCATTATGTTGTAATCTTTTAGAACACATTAAAAGCCGATAATCTATCGTTAAAATGGATAGACTACCGGCTCTCTTCAGTTAATAAAAAACGTGATATCTTGATGATACAATCATTTAATTATTCATTCTTGAATGACGAATACCATATGTCATATACAAAATTAATCCAATAACAAACCAAACGGCTGCTGCTATCAATGTTTCTGCGTGTAGTTGTGTAATCAAAAAACCAGATAACAATGCTGAAATAATCGGCATTACTGGATATCCTGGCATCTTGTACCCATCATGATTAACATCCTTGCGATGACGCAATGGTATGATTCCTAATGAAACAACCACGAAAGCTAGTAACGTTCCAACATTAACCAAGTCAACCAACTTATCCAATGGCACTAGCCCACTAAAGATAGCAATAACAATTGTTGCTACTGTTAGTGCACGGTTAGGATTGCCTTGTTTATTCAGTTTACCAACACCACCTGGCAACAAGCCATCACGACCAACCGCATAAATTAAACGAGAAGCAGCATAGGTCATGGTATACATCATTGTAGCCATACCAATCAAAGCACCAATTGTAATAATAAGTGATGCCCAGTTTTGACCAACTTGTTGTAGGGCAAAGGCAGCTGGATCAGCAACGTTCAACTTTGTATAATGCACCATTCCTGTTAGTACCAATCCCATCGCACCATATAATACGGCAGCGACAATCAATGTACCAATAATACCAATTGGCATGTTGCGCTTTGGATTCTTCACTTCAGCAGCAGATGATGACAAGGCATCAAACCCTAGGAAAGCAAAGAAGACCATCGACGTTCCTGTAATCACCCCACGCCAGCCAAAGGCTCCGTTGACACGTTTAGGAATTAAAGGATGATAATTACTACTTTTAATGAAGAAAACACCAATAATAATAAAAGCCAAAATAATAACGATCTTCAACAATACCATCGCATTTTCAACACGCTTTGACTGACGTAAACCACCACGTAATAACAAACCAATTAACAAGACAATGATCACAGCAACGATATTAACATAAGTGCCTTGGGCAGGATTGTATGCCCCTGATAAAGCCGTTGGTATCTTAAACAGTGGTGATACTAAATTCGCAAAATAAGCTGACCACCCAGTTGAAACAGCCGACACACTTAACATATACTCTAAGATCAATGCCCAGCCTAATACCCAACCAATCACTTCACCGAAAATAACATTACCATACGAGTAGGCTGATCCTGCAACAGGCATTGCTGTTGACATTTCAGAGTAGGCCATAGCAACCAAACTAGAAACTAACGCTGCTAAGATAAAACTAAAAATAATAGCTGGCCCAGTTGTTGTCGCTGCCACAGTTCCTGGCAAAACAAAGATTCCTGACCCAATCACAGCACCAATTCCTAATGCCATCAAATCTTTTGCATTTAATGACTTTTCAAAATGACCATCACTCGACATATAACTGTCTAATGATTCTCGTTTAAACATTCTCTGCCATATTCCCATACATATACTCCTTTTTGTAGATACAATGGCCAAACTCATTTATCAGTAACTAAATAAAAATAACTAAAATAACAAAAAACACGCATTGGATTACTATTAGTATCCAATACGTGCCCATGCAGATAATGCATCACAAGTGATTCACTCGTCTTCACACATTTGGATACTTTACCGTCATCCAAATGATCAGCGCAAATCACTCTACGCATAATTCGGATGACTAGCCGAAATACGTAAAGTAATAAAACGCTTGCGTTACTGACAAATGATTTTGCATGTCTACATTTCCTTTTCTTTTAGCTTACTTGTAGATATTAAGCCTATTTGTGAGGAAAGTCAATTGCTTTATGAAAAAAATCTCATAAATATATTAATCTACTAATAATTGATAACCTAAACGATCACCATATTCAAAGGGTACCATGCCACGATATTCAAAATCTGTCTTTGCAATGACATTTTGCATAATCACATTTTCAGGAAATGTATCAATGCGGATATCATGATAACCGCGTGCACGTGCTAAATTAACTAAATCTCGTGTCAAAGTCTTCCCAACACCTTTACCACGAATCGATGAATTAATGGTTACTCGATGAATGGCCACATACTCTGGTTCTTCACCAACCCATTCACCCTGCAAAATTTCATATTCAGCTTCAGGACCGGGTACTAGCGAACCATAACCCGCAACTTGGCCATCATAAATCAAAACGATTCCCCAACCATTTGCGATATCTGCTTCAAATAATGCTCTATCTGGTGCGCCTTCGCCCTGCCATTGCGATGCGCCTTGTTCGCCCAAGTATGCAACGCCATCTTGAAACGCAGCCCAAATTGCTGGAAAATCTTTTGGTTGAGCTGGTCTTGTGTACATCAACATAATCGTCTCCTCCGCGTCTATTATCTATAGAACGTTTCTTATTTAATAGCTACTAAATTGATTAAATAGCAGAACATTATATTAACAAATTCAACAAAAAAACCCAACCCTTTTTTGAAAAATTTCAATTATTTATTTTTTACATCTGCAACGACCGTTGTGGTGACGCGATTCATTTTTAAAAGTTCTGTAAAAAACTTCATATAGTGACCAAGGACATACACAATAACGATAGCAGCGATAACTAATTCAATTCGTGCTAACGTTATGAAACCAACTGATAAACTTAAGCGATTTGATAAAACAGTCAACGCTGTTGATGAAATAACGAGTGGAAAAGTAAAGGCTGCGAAACTAGGATAGAAATGCAAAACAGAATGCTTTGCAGAAATATAAATACGAATCATGAAAAATAGTGTCGTCACATATAAACATTGCGCAAATATTGCTAAAGCAATAGCAAAAATATGGTTAAACTGCGTGAAACTATTTAAATACCCTGTTAAACAAAGTGATGCTGGCGCTGCCGTAATCGTTAATAGCGGTAATGCTCCTTCTGCCATTTCACGCAGACGAATCAAACGAAAAATAACAATTGGAAAAACAATAACATATAAACTAAGCGCTAGCCAGAAAAATAGTTGACCAATAAACACATTAAACATTGGCGCACTAACTGATACAACACCAATACCCACAAACATGACAAACCAACTTGGGTAAACAGCTTGTAGAGACGGTTTTGTTTGAATCAAATTTACCCAGCAAAAAGTGACCATAATCAATAGATGAACAATAATTGCAAGAGACCATAGTACGAGTGCAAAGCGCGTCACACCCCAACGGTTAAAATACATGGCCATTAACATCAACGACATCGTAAATGTTGGTAAAGTACCCGCCGCAACTGGATTTAACATTTCACTATAGGCACTACCAAATGACATCATTAATTTTAATAAAATTAATAGCATCAGCACCATGCCAACAATACCAACAAAATTACCTAAAGTAACAAGATGATTCATGATCAACAAATTACCTAAAGCTTCCATACCTAAAATCAAACCACACAATGCCATTGGCGTTTTCTTCAATACTTGTCTCATCATTTTCTCCTTCAATTTATTACCACTTTTATTATAGAGACTGTGTTATGATAAATAAAATTAATCATTTATATAATAAATATAAAAATTATTTATAAAGGAGTGCACCATGAATCCATATCTTGAAACCTTCATCTTAGTATATGAAACCAGAAGTTTTTCACTTGCTGCACAAACGTTATTTGTTACTCAACCGACCATTTCTATTCAAATGAAACAATTAGAAAAAGACATTGGTCATCCTCTATTTATTCGTGGGCAACACCGAACGATTGAACCTACCGCTGAAGGTAAAATTCTTTATGAACAAGCATTAAAAATGAGAAATATTTGGCAAAACACCCAAGATCAATTAGCGCATTTAAAAACCCCTAACCGCAAATTACTGCGGATTGGCTTTTCTCAAACAGTATCACAAATGCTTGCCACGAATTTTTTTGAAATAGCGCAAAAAAAATTACCAACCATTGATTGGCAGGTAACCGTTGGTAATTCAAACTACATCGCAAAACAACTCGAACAAAAAAAGTTAGATATCGGGTTAGTAGAGAAACCGCTATTAATTAATCCTGAAAAAATGTACCGTCAAAAAATTACAACTGACCAACTAGTACGTATTGGTGACCAAACAGGTACTTGGTTAGTGCGCGAACCCGGTTCAGGAATTGCCCACTATACCCAACAATTTTTTGAAGAATATAGTGTCTTGCCTAAAAATAAGATGCAAATTAATCGTAATGAGTTAATTATTGCCCTCGTCTTGCAAGGCATCGGTGAAACAATTATGTCAAAAAGTGTCCTGCCAGCAACCTTACCGTACACTGAACTCAACGAACATTTTAGAAGAACATTATATAGTTTGACAGCTAATGATCTGGAAAAAACATTAGCCAATAAAATCAATCTATTGCTTAAACAAAGCGCACAATAATAATCAGTTACTACCGCCATGCCTTTTTCATTGCCAAAAAAATAGCTAATGTTTCTTTGGCATCCGGTAAAGCACGATGCTTTTGTTCCCCTAAATTAACGCCATAAATTTCCGCCAAATCTTTTAAAGAAATATCTTGAGGATTACCCGTAATTGCACCATGAATCTGTTGTGTATCATATAATTTCCCGCGTGTCTCCCACTTACCTAGATTATGATGTTGTAGCCCTTCTTTAATCAATTGCACATCCCCATCAACAATCGCATGACCAACAATGGCATAATCACCAACAAAGCGCATAAATCGATTTAATGCTCGTTCTTCAGAAATACCATGGTTAATCATATCTAACGTAATCCAACCATCTTTACCGCCCATAGCTTTAGTAATATATCGAAAAGATTTCATAGCACTACCGACTGGCGGATTATTAACGATTATCGAAAATTTTTCAATATTCTTGGCACCAGTAATTTTTATGGCACCAATTTCGATAATCTGGTTACTCCCGTTCATTTCTAAGTCAAACACGACATAATTTTTTAAATTTGTAAATAACATCCCCACCTATTGATCCTTCCCCAAAATATTTTTCATAAAACCTTTTCTAATTCTTCTTTAGCTTACTTATCTCTTAAGATGTCATAAAAGCAATGATAGAAACGCGCGTTAGTCTTATTTTAACAGTAATTAAATGACTTTAATAACTAGACCTGCTACAATCACCGCTGTTGCAGTAAAGACCGATAATCTCCCTACTAAATGATGAGATTACCGGTCTTTTGCATAAAACTATTTTTTTATATCATTAATTTAGGCACCCATCAATAAATAAATCAAAGCAAGGGCAACCAATACTTGGAAAATAATCGTTACCAAACCATAACTTAAGAACTTAGCACCTGAAGATTTAATCGTTGTCCATTTTAGATTTAGACCAATCCCAGCCAAGTTAACGATACCAAAGAAACTTGTCACACCTTGTGCAGTATGCGTTAACACATGTGGTAGTGAAATAAATGAATTGATCAACATGAAGATAATAAACGTGGTCACAAACCAAGAAATACTAATCTTTGTTTTTGTCGCTGTTGTCCCGTCGACCGCCAATTTTGAAGCATGCCGTGCCATAAAAATGACAACAACTGATAGCATAATCACACGTAACATTTTAAAGATTGGTGCATAAGTCACAACACTACCACCAACCAAAGAAGCTGTTCCAGAAACTTGACCAACTGATTGGACAGTACCACCAATTAAGGCACTCACCATCATATTATTTGGCAAAACTGCTGGTCCTAGAATTGGTAAAACAAACAACAGGACAACACCAGCTAGTGAGACTGTTGCAACTGAAGTACGTCGCTGATCGTCAGTCGCACCGACAGCTGGTGCTACCGATGCAATCGCACTCGAACCACAAACGGCGTTACCAGCACCCATTAGCATTGCTGATTCTGGTGCAACCCTAAAGACACGACCACCCAGCCACATCACAAAGACAATGGTCAAAGCCATTTGTAATAGAATAAAGATGACGCCACGCCATCCTAATGATGCCATATTTTGTAAGGTGACATTCAATCCTAAACAAGCAATGCCAATTTCGATAGGATATTTTTCTGCCCACTTCACACCAGCTGCCCAACGCTGATTTGCAAATACTGTATTACCCAAAACAATACCTGCCAACATCGCCAATGCTTCAGCACCTAATGTTGGTAATAATGGCGACAATAATTTAGCAACTAAGGCTAATAAAAACGTCAGCACAATGCCGGCGACCATATTCTTATGTATTCTCATATAAACTCCTAAATAACTCCTAAAGCAAATTATTTTCATTATACACCTTGTCATCAAAATCACATGTTATTTGTCCTGAGGATAACGAAAAATTGATTTTGTGTACTTTTAAGAAGTTAATATCTTGAAAATTTTTCAAAATATCGCTACTATGGATAAGGTTTTAAAAATTTTACAAGACATGTTTTACAAGACATGATTTGAAAATAAATACTTTATATAAGAAAGGCATTAGAAATGGTCCAAGTTAAATCACCTTATTGGCAAAAAGTTGTTGCCGATGCACAAAAACATCCTACTGTACCAGGATTAGAAACCATCCCCTTCTTCACCATGGCACCGATGGAGGCAGTGACTGATTCTGTCTTTCGCCGCGTTGTCGCCGCCGCTGGTGGCCCCGACGTTTATTTCACTGAATTTACAAATGCGCGTAGCATCACGCATCCGAAGGCAAAATTTACGGTACAAGGTCGTTTACATGTTGACCCATCAGAAAAAATGCCCGTTGCACAATTATGGGGTGACCGTGCTATCGATTTTGAAACGGCTTGTTTCGATTTAAAAGCACGTGGCTATGAAGCCGTTGATCTTAATATGGGCTGTCCTGCTGCCACAGTTGTTAAAAATGGTGGCGGATCAGATTTAATTCGTCACTTTGACAATGCCAAAGATATTATTGCTGGCGCCAAAAAAGCTGGTCTTGCTGTTTCTGTCAAAACACGTTTAGGTTTTAATCAAATCGATACGTTTGAAGAATGGATTCCATTCATCTTAAAACAAGATGTCCCACTATTAACTGTTCATCTGCGTACTCGTAAGGAAATGTCAAAAGTACCAGCACATTATGAGTATATTGATCGTTTGATCGCGTTACGTGATCAAATTGCACCAAATACGCTATTACAAATTAATGGTGATATCAAAGACCGTACTGCTGGTCTTGAGTTAGTCCGCCAACATCCTGGTATTGATGGTATCATGATTGGTCGTGGCATTTTTGAAAATCCATTTGCTTTTGAAATCACACCTCGTGAGCATACACTTGATGAAACATTAACATTGCTACGTATGCAACTAGATTTATATGATCAATTCACTGCTGAATTTGGTCCCATGCATTTCCAAAAATTGAAGCGCTTCTTTAAAATCTACGTTCGTCATTTTTCATACGCCTCAGATTTACGCGTTGCTTTAATGGATACCACAAATACGACCCAAGTTCGTGAATTACTAGATCAATTCGATGAACAATGGGCAGCAAAAAAGGCTGCTGATACGATTGCAATTACAACAAAATAACAAAAAAAGCGGATCATTTTCAAAAATCGAAAGATGATCTGCTTTTTTCATATTATCTGTTATTTTGTTGGTTCAAAAATTAAATGCTCGTTAACAAAGGCATTCAATCCTAATTCACTTAATTCACGACCATATCCCGAGTTCTTTACACCACCAAATGGCAATTCAGGTAATGAAGCCCAACCGGAGTTAATAAATGACATCCCTGTTTCAATTTGAGCTGCCACACGTTGCGCATGTTCGATGTCACTTGAAAAGACCGTGTTACCTAGACCATAACTTGAGTCATTAGCTAAAGCAATCGCTTCTTCTTCAGAATTAACTTTATAAACTGAAGCGACTGGTCCAAACATTTCTTGGTTGTAAACGGGGTTATCCTTCGTAATATCTGTTAAGATCGTTGGCTCAAAGAAGAAGCCGTCACCACCAACCGGATCTTGACGGTAAACCAATGTGGCACCACCATCAATAGCTGATTGTACTTGCTTTTGTAGCTTTTCTTGGGCACTCTTTGATGACAATGGTGCAACATCAGTTGTTGGATCCATTGGATCACCTAACTTCGCCTTTGAAAAGCCTTCCTTTAGAATATCAATGAACTCGTCATACTTATCAGCCATCACAATGAAACGCTTTGATGATGTGCAGACTTGTCCAGCATTATACAAACGTGCCCCTGGTGCAACTGCCTTAACTTCATCCCAATCGGCATCATCTAAAATGATAAACGCATCATTACCACCAAGTTCCAAAGTAGACTTCTTGAGTGCTTCACCGGCTTCCTTAGCTACAGCAGCACCACCACGCTCAGATCCTGTTAAACAAACACCAGCAACACGAGGATCATGAATGGCCTTTGAAACCAAATCATAGTCAATAAATAAGTTGGTTAAAGCGCCCTTTGGTGCCCCAGCTTCGATGACCAAATCTGCAAACAGTTGTGCTGATTTTGGACAAATTGAAGCATGCTTCAAAAGAACTGGATTACCAACAATAAAGTTTGGTGCGAAAACACGTACGACTTGATACAATGGGAAGTTCCAAGGCTCGACGGCTACGATGACACCAGTTGATTGCTTGATGTAATGTGCCTTTCCTGCAGGTGATTCTAATGGTGTGTCTGCCATAAATTCTTCACCCTTTTGCGCATAATAAGCAACAATGCTTGCACATAAATCCACTTCGCCTTCAGCTTCAGTCAATAATTTTCCCATATCATAGGTCATTGCCTTCGCTAATTCTTCCTTGTGTTCAGTAATCGCATCAGCAACTTTTTGCAAAATTTGTGCACGTTCACTAACCGGCGTCCCACGCCACGTTTTATATAAAGCATGACCTGTTGTCAATGCTTGCTCTAAATCTTCAGCAGTTGCGTTATCATACTCCTGTAAAATTTCCCCAGTATACGGATAAGTTGTTTTGTATGCCATAATATCCCCCTTAATATAAACGACAAATGTTAGCGCTTCCACGCTATAAGAATATTATAACGCCAATAACTTAAAAAAGGGGATACAAAGTTTCACAAGCTACTATTTTAAGTGTACAAAAAATCACAATCTATCCTTTAACGTCGCCTTTTTCCCCGTCGACGATGGCTTGTGATTTTTTGAATCGAAACAGCTGGTCGACGTGCTGGTGCAGGTCGCTTAGCTGCTGATGGCACTGGATCTTCTGGATTCAAAGTGGTTGCAAAAATCCCTGATAACCAAGCAATCAAAATTTGCCCAACGACCATCATTGTCCCTACTAAATTTAAATAGACAATTAACACAAGCAGTGATCCTAATGATTGATAAAAACCAACATTTTTTACTGTAAACTGTGCATACCATCCAAACGAATAATTCAAAATAATCATCAGAACAACTTCAATTCCTGATCCAACAACTAATGGTCTAAATGCAGTCCGCTTTGCAGGCATAGCCGCATTAAACACACACATAATGATCCATAAACCAATTAATGTAATTAACCAGCGTTGTTTCGTAATAAACTCTAACCAACTAATTCCTGGAATTGCAGCAATCACTGCAGGCAAAATAGCACTGACAATCATCACCAAACCAGCAGAAACTAAAATAACCATTAACCATAAAAAACTAAACACTCGAGTCAATAAACCACTGACGCGTTCAGGTACATCATAAACACCATTGAATGCTTTACGAAAAACAGCTAAGACAGAACTTGCTGCCCAAATTGTCGTCAAAATTGAAAATGACAAAATCCCGACACCACCTTTTAGTACCGATTTAATAATCGGTGCCAAAATGGACATGATATTACTAGGAATTTGTGCAGAAAGTAATGTGATCAAATCATGCGCATCTAATCCCACTAAACTGGCGACTGCCCCCACACTCATCAAAATAGGGACAAGCGATAATAAAGTATAATACGTAATTGTTGGTCCAACCATTTTTAAATTACCACGCTGAATATACGTTTTTAACTGATCAAGTTGAAACTTTTTTGTCAGGCGATGAACATCAACAAGTATTTGTCGCATGTCTACTCCCTCCTTCGTTAAATATACGTCTAGTATCGCAATGTTTGCGATAGATAGCAAATATGACGTTAGTTTAATGCTTATTGAATATTTGATCGTTAAAAATAGCACCAATAAAAAAATTGATCACGAACTAGTTATTAGTTCATCATCAATTTCATTTATTATTTAAACCATGTGATTAATGGAATTGCATACCACCATCAACTTCAATTGTTTGTCCAGTAATGTAGTTTGAATCTGGTCCAGCTAAGAAAGCAACTGCTGCTGCAACATCTTCAGGCTCTGAAAGACGCTTCAATGCAATATCCTTTGCAAAGGTTTGCATACCCCATTCGTCATCCTTACCAGCATTCTTACCCACTTCATGAGCAATATCAAACATCATTGGTGTTTTAACAATACCTGGTGCATAAGCATTTACTGTAATATTGTCTTCTGCCAAATCACGTGCTGCAACTTGTGTTAAACCACGCACTGCAAACTTTGTACTACTATACAATGCAAGGTTTGGATTACCCACGACACCAGCTTGTGAAGTGGCATTAATAATCTTGCCGCCATGACCAGTCTTCTTAAATTGTTCAATAGCTGCTTGAATACCCCAAATATCACCGGCAACATTAATATGGTAAACCTTGTCGAATAATTCAGGAGTAATTGTATCAATTGGTGTTGTTGGACCAAGACCAGCATTATTAACTAATACATCAAACCCACCAAGTTTTTCAGCCACTTGTTTTACTGCTGCAAAGAAGTCATCACGATCAGAAACATCTAGCTTAACTGCCATGGCAGTTCCACCATTTTTTTCAATATCTGCAGCAACTTCTGCACCTTTTTGCTCATTCAAATCAGCAACTGCAACCGCAAAACCATCTTGACTTAATCGACGGACAATTGCTTCACCAATTCCTTGTGCACCACCAGTAATCATTGCAACTTTCTTTGTCATTACTAATCCCTCCAGTGTTATTCTTTAAAACAACTTCATTCTAGCACAAGATGCCTCTTTTGTTAAAAAAGTCACAATATCTTCAAAAAATAACCGCGCCATTAGTGGTAGTAAACTAACAAAGCGGTTATATTTAAATACTTAATCACAAAATGTCGTCTATTTCGAAATGCACCAATAAGAAATACCATTGTCGTACGCTTTTTAAAAATGAGTATTTCTCATGAATAATCACTGAAATGTTTTTCTTTCACCTCCTTCATATAGACAATCATACCGTATACACACCGCCATGAATGAATGAAATTTAAACGTTATCTTTCATATATTATGCGTTAAATGAAATGCCGTAATGGATGCCAAGCTTTTTTAAATTGTCTTTTCTTTCGAATTGACAACGGGCACCAAATTTTGTTCTGATCATCAAAATAGACTCGATTTGTTTCAATATCAAAGTAATGAATGGCGGTTAGATTTACTATGAATCCCTTGTGACATCGAAATAATTTTTGATATTTTTTCTCAATGTTCAACAATGAGTCGTTGATCTCTACAACCATATTTTGCGCATGGACAATCACTCGATTTACCTGATTTGGCTTTGAAGCAATATACATAATGTCTGACATTGGAATCTCATAATAATGGTTACGTAGTCTATAAACAAATTTTTCTTGCGTTCGTTGCATATGCTTAATCACTAATTCTTGAGCAATAATAATATCTTGTCGTATCGCTTCTTCAATCACGATCGTATCTTTTGATTTGCAAATATAATCCAATGGTGCCAATCTTCGTTCTAAAGTTACTAATGACAACTCTTCATACGCTGTAATAAAAACAATGCTTGCTAAAGGCATTTTGTGACGTATTTGTTCAGCCAAATCAATACTTGAGTTTTCTTGGTTTATTTCAATACTTAAAAAATAAAGCACATTTTGGTGATCACAAGTCTCAACGAATTTCTTTACCTGCTCAATATCAGTTGTCGCCATCTTAATGGTCGTATCTAATTCTTCAAACGTTGTGTATCGGCTAATAAAACTAGTTAACCAGTCTAATTGTCGTTGATTATCTTCTAAAATTATTATCTCTAACATTACTTGTCCTCTACCATTAAAACGATCTGAATTATTTGAGTCTGTTCAGTGATTGTAATAGCTATTTCATACCCAAAAAGACAAATACTATCAGTAGGCTGATAACTAATAACAAATTGCCGATGCCGTTAAACATTGTCATATTTCACTTCTCCTAACAAAAAAACAGACTGTATTTTTTTATAAATGACCAGTCATATTTTATCTATATTTTTAAAAATAGCGCTGACATTTTTCGAATATCATCTCTTATGACACGTCTATATAAAATCGTAAAGCATTTCTAACAATTCTGATAAAAAAATATTATCCGTTCATTTTTGCTTATTTAACGTTCAATAAATTAAAAAAACGCTGACCCCAATAAATTAGGTCAGCGATTTTCAATGTTTCACATGAAACATCATTTATTCGTTTTTGTTGTTTTATTATCTTTAACATAGTTCCAAAAACTACCAATTGCAGATATCAAATCAAAACCAGGCAAAATAAGAATATACACCCAAACTGATAGCGTGTCAGTTGGTTGAAAAATTAAATACCAAACAATGTCAATCATTAATTGTACAAATAATTGTTGTGGCGTTGCCCGAAAAAAAGTTTTACCAAAAGCACCTATCATTCTTTAACCTCAAATTATAGCCATTTCTTCAAGAAATTGGCTTTGATTTCTGTATACTCAGGTGTCATATAAGCATCTGGTCCATGCCCAGTACCTTCAATGATGTGAATTTCAGCACGATCATCACTAACAAACTGACGTGCGTCGGCAATCATATTCACCGTCTGTTGATATGGTACAACAACATCTGCCGTTCCTGCAAATGCTAATATTGGTGGCATCTGTGAATTAAAATATGTGGCTGGATTATATGCCTTAACTTTTTGGGGGTCATCTTTTGGCGCTTGTTGTTTAAACATTTGTCCTTCAAAAGATTCTGCTGTTCCCGTCTCAGAATAAGCCGGCGTAACACCGCTTTCCTTGAATTGCGGCACAAATTGATCAAATACATAAGGACCATATAATGAAATAATGGCATTTACTTGTTCAGATTGATCAGCATAATCCCCAAAATCACGATTATCCATCTCTTTTTTCGTTGCGGTTACACCCGCTAATAATGCCAAATGCGCACCTGAAGACTCACCCATTAATGCAACATGGTTCATGTCTAATTGATATTCATTTGCATGTGCTCGAAGAAAGCGAATTGCTGCTTTCACTTCATATATCTGCGTTGGAAAATCAGCCTCTTGTATCAAAGAGTATGAAATGCTAGCAACAGCATAGCCTTTATCCAATAGTCGAAGAGCTGGTTCAAGTTTGTGTGAACTCTTATCACCAAAAACTAATCCACCACCAAATACATCAACAATGACTGGAAATGGTCCCTGACCTTCATTTGGTAGATAAATATCCAAATCATGTCGTGATCCTGCCATATACGGTATATCTTGCCATTGCTGTTTAATATAATCTGTTTTAGCAAAAGTTCGTGTGTAATCACGATCAATAAATCTCTCTGTCATATTAACCCCCTATCGTTTCCATAATCAAAAAGGATAATTGCCTACACAACTATCCTTTCATCATACACTATTTTTAACTCTTTATTCGTAAACTTATGATAATCATTATGATAAACCAAACTAACGCCAAAATTGTGGTTGGCATCGTTGCTGGTGTGAACAACAAAATTAGAAAGATACCTATCAAAAAGGCAATAGTTAGATAATCCGTTACTGGTGCACCCGGCATTTTGAACAATTGCTTACCGTTTTTAAAGTCATCTGATTGTCGATACTTAACATGTGCAAACACCAAAACAGCATACATCACCACAAATGCAGCCGATGCAATTGATGTGACTAAATCAAAAGCGTTTGCCGGAAAGAAAAAGTTTAAAACAACTGCCAGTGCAATTAAAATCATTGACACATTGATAGCATTTCGAGGAATAAACCGAGTATTTAACTTACCAACATAGCCCTTACCCTTTGATAGCGAATATAACATCCGTCCAGTCGTAAAGATAGCACTATTCAATGAAGACGCAGCGGCTGTTAATACAACAAAATTGATGATTCCTGCTGCACCAGTGACCCCAATACCTGCAAAAACCTGCACGAATGGTGATTCACTGGCACTATAATTCGTCCATGGTTGGATACACATAATGGCAATCAACGCACCAATATAGAAAATTAAAATTCGCAAAATAATTGAATTAATGGCTTTCGGAATATTTTTATATGGATCTTGTGCCTCCGCTGCCGTCATACCAACAAATTCAATGCCTAAGAAAGCAAAGAAGACCATTTGAAAGGCTGATAACAGATGATGACCACCATGGGCAACAAAACCATGTTGCCATAGATTACTAATCGATGTGACGCCAGATGACGTTTTAGTATGCAATACCATCATAATAATCCCTGTCGCAATCATCGCTAAGATAGCAACGATCTTAATCATTGCGAACCAAAACTCAGTTTCACCAAAGGCAGCAACCGCAACAATATTAATACCATATAAAATGGCTAAGAATATTACTTCCCAAATCCAAATCGGAATACCTGGAAACCAAAATTTCATATAATTACCAACCGCTGTCAATTCAGCCATCGCAATGGTAATCCACCCCAGCCAATAAGTCCAACCGATAATGAAGCCTGCTTTAGGGTCCACATATTTTTCAATAAATCCAACGAATGTTGCGCGATTAGGATCCGTTAGTAGCAATTCTCCTAAGGCACGCATCATCCAAAACATAAATATCCCAACGATAATATAAACAAGCAATATCGCTGGACCGGCAGTGCTAATCGAACGACCCGCTCCTAAAAACAACCCCGTTCCAATCGTACCACCTAAGGCAATCATCTCAACATGACGACCGGTTAAACCTCGCTCCAATTTCTGAGGAGAACCTTGTTGTTTTGCCATTATCCACTTCCTTTTTTTAATAAATATGCAGTACATATCGGACTTCTCTTGCATATATATTAACTAGTATATAAGAATTTTATAATATCTTTTAACTTTATCATTTTCATAATCAAAAAAAAAGAGATTGTGACAGAAATTTCTATCGACATCTCTTCCTTATTTTAAAAAAATTGTTCTTAACGCTGACATGATTTAATAATTTGGTCCTGGAAAATCAGCTGGTGTTTTTACTTGTAATCGTTGTAGTAACCGTCGTAAAATCCCCTTTTCCAACATGGCTGCCCACAACCCCTCTAATCGACGTTCACCATGAATGACAACTGAGGTAACTGCTCGTAATTCCCTAAAATCATCACTTGTTCGTGCAATCAAATCAACAGTCTCTTCCAATAATTGATCATGTGCTTTTTGGTGCAACGTTCGTTCAAAGTTTTGGTCATAATAATCTGACCATTCAAAAGCCTGGGCAAGTGCTAGCATGCGATCATCATAGACTGGGTGCGTTGTGACATGATCACCAGCAACCCAAGCAACTGGATTTCCTTCAGCCTCGGCTAAGAATTGCTCCCATTTTTCAAAATTAAATGGATGTTGCTTTCTCATTGTCAAAATCCTCCAATTAGTTTCATACTAATTGTTATTTTATCACTTATTTATAGTTAGTAAATATTTAACTCCGGGAAAACATCTGTCAAATTTACTGGCGTTGTAATCATCTCTTCATGTTCGCCAAATTTTAAAAGCACTTGTTGTGGTTCATAATCCAAAACACGTACCCCAGCGGTAATGGCATCCCGCACAATTTGCGTTAAAGGACCATCCCCAAAGTACGCCTCAAATAATTCGTCTTCGTGTGCTTTAAAATAATCTGTTCTCTCATTACCAATTTTTGTTGCCCACGCTTGCATAGTCGCAACATCTGGGGCTAATGCTATTAACTTGGCTGCTGGCGTTTTAGCGGGCGTTAGCACCCGATCAGTGATCAAGGATAACCCATCATTAAATCGCATCCCAAAATGATCCGCTAATTGTGAAATTTTTTTCATAATCGCAAAAGCATCTTTTTTATTAGGCAGATCCATCATAGGGTTCTGCAAAGAAATTTCATTGGCTAATTGCTCATGCTGCTGCAAAATATCTGCCGTTAAATCATCTTCATCACTAATAAAATAAATAAGTAATAAATGAATCAAATTCAAATCATTTTCTGAAATACCAGCAATATCAAATGGATCAGTATCTAAAATGCGAATCTCTATGTAATCCGTATTGACACCATTTTCATGATTACTCTTAAAACGAACCGGTCCATAAATCTCATGTTCAGAGAATAATTTTCCTTGTGATACGAGCTCATCAATTTGTCGTTGATGATCATCATAATCACCGATATAATCCAATTTTTCTCCTTGATCATTGACGAAACCATAATCACTAGTTCGTAAAGAACGCACAGGGTTATGAAACTGTGGTGTCCTTGAATCGGTATCATTTAAATTAAAAGGTGCCGCACCAAATAAATAATTAAATAACCAACGATGTGCAACGATTTGCCGTGCTAAGTAGAAATAAACATCATTTTTAAATGTTGCAAAATCATTCACATCACTTGCGCTGAATAGTTTCTGTAATAATTCATCTGATAATGAGTAATTGAGATGCAAACCCGTCATAATTTCATGAGTTGAACCATATTTATGCAATAACCAATCGCGATAATCTTGGACCCACGTTCTTTCAAAATTTTCGTCTAACCACTGTAGATCATCTTTCCGTAATTGTGGTGGCATACTTAATGGCCAAATAGACTCATCATCAGCCATATGATGACGTAAAATCCATTGTAATTGGAGCAAACGGTCTCTAGCTGCTTCAAATGATCCGACAGGTTCTGTTACTAACTCTGCTTGTGTCTCACTATAATCAGTTTGTAGGTACGGATGCATGCGTCTTGAACCTAACTTTGATGAATGATCAGCTCGACTCAAACGACCTTTTCTCGTCACACGATGTGCTTCTAATTCAATACCAAACTTACCTTGAAGTAATTCTGTATATAAATTGTTTTCTTTTATTATTTGTCCTAAATGTAAATCAGTTACCATACGTCATGCCCCTCAATTGATTAACTTTAAATAGACAAAAAGCCCTTGTCTATGGTTATCTACCACACACAAAGGCTCATCCAATCGTTTGCTAGGATTTTTGTCAATTAGACGATCGTTTCATCATCAGATGTGCTTTGTGTCTCAACATTTGTTGTTTTTTGTAACTGCCAAAGTTCCCATGTGTACACTATCACTGTTCGAATAATTGCATAGAATGGCACTGCCAAAATCATGCCAGCAATCCCAGCAATATTACCAGCTGCCAACAGTAACACAATAATCGTTAATGGATGAATATGCAACGAAGCACCCATAACACGTGGATAAATCAAATTACTATCGATTTGTTGCACGATCAATACAACAACAATAACCCAAAGAGCTTGTAATGGCGAGTCTGTAATAGCCACAAACAATGCTGGCACTAACCCGATATAAGGCCCCACATATGGAATCATATTGGTTAATCCAGCAAACACGCCTAACAGCAACGCATAATTTTGACCAATTATAAAATAGCCAATTGTTGTAAAAACACCAACAAAAATCATTTCCAATGCTTGCCCACTAATATACTGGGCAATTGTATGATTCAAACGCGCTAACACATCTGAAATACGTGATTGTTGCCGTTCCGGAAATAATTTTTGGATAAATGGTGAAAGTTTATGACCATCATTTAACATGTAAATTGTCATAACTGGCACTGTAATTGCCGTAATTGTAAAATTAGTTAATTTTGCTACCACAACACTCAAACTGGTTGCCACACCAGTAACCACTGTTTGACCGAATTTTTGAACTTGCTGTTGAATTTTATCAAGATCAATTTTGATTCCATATTCTTTGGCCATATCAACATGACTCAATTGATTAACCCAATGTTGCATAGTTTCAACCAATCCTGGAATATTTTTGATCAACCCCGCAATTTGTTCTACTAAAGCTGGTAGTAACGTTAAAATCAATGCAATTAAAATCCCTAATAATAGCAACATGACAATGGTAATCGACCATCCTCGACTAACATGCTTTACTTTCCCTAATGGTATTTTTTGTAAAACATTGACCACTGGATTTAATAAATAATATAGAAACCCTGAGATGATCAAAGGGACAAAAACAGCCCCGATAAATTGACCAATTGGTTCAAGAATAAAGCGTAGTTGTGTCACAATTAACACCAATAATGCAATTGCTAATAGTTCAAGCGTCCAAAACAGTGTCTTTGACTGCTTTAAATGTTCTAACACTTCACGACCTCACTTTCATTTTTTCTAATTATACCAGATATTCCAACAACATAAATCGACCACCAATAATTCATCAGGTCTACGTTTGTTTGTGATGTATTAAACGAACGAACTAATTTTAACCTAATAGACGTTAAAAGTTTTACACAGGTTATCCACAATTTATCCTGTTACTAAAAAATAAAAAATCGAAATAAATTCATATCACATGAATTTATTTCGACAATCACTTATTTTGTATAATTTACTTGCTTTACAGTACTTAATCAAAAAGCAATGCTAATATCAGTCCGATCGCCAACGTTAGCGAAATGACAACAGCATTCTTAATCGCATATGGAAAATTAGGCTTAATGGGATTTGCTTGAAACGCCTTTGCATTCTTCATCACAATTGGCAATGACAACAAAGCAACGAGTGATAACCAAGGTAAAATGCCAAGAACGACTGCTAAGATCAACATAATATAACCTGCAATGTAAACCCACCCAAATGCTTTGACAGCACGATCTTTACCTAAATACCAAGCTAATGTATGCCGACCTTCAGCAACATCTTCGTTGTAGTCACCAATATTATTGGCAAACATAATATCGCCAATCGCAAACCATGCAATGGCTGACGCAATAATTGCTTTAAGCACTAATTCACCGTTAAATATTGGTGCAATATTGACGTAAGTTGCACTCAAAAAAATCAAATAGCCCATCGTTAATCCTGAAGCTAATTCGCCAAAAGGAGTCCGTGATAATGGTAGTGGTGTCCCCGCATACCAATAAACAATCCAAAAACCAATCAACCCCATAATAAGCAATGGCCAACCCGTTTGCACAGCCAACCACAAGCCGCCGACAGCTGCAATCAACGCTAGTACAATCATGGTTGTCCAACCTTGGCTTTGTGAAATACCACCGTTACCAATAATATTATTGACACCATTTTTCCATTCTTCACTGGTTGCCGATTTAAAATCTTGGATATTATTCCAAACATTTGCCACCATCTGTAACGCAATGACAACAATCGCAAAGACAATTGCAAAAGTTATATGAAACTTTTGATACGTAATCGCGGCGTATAAGTTACCTAAAATAAGTGGTAAAATACTTGCTACCAATGATTGAACTTCAACGAATTTCAACCATGTTTTCATACTCATTTTCCACAACCTCCTAAAAAACTTTCAACACCTCAGCTTACACGAAAAAAATCAGTCATGCAATGTTACTCGCTGACTGATTAAATGTTGATATGCTTTAATGTGCCCGAAACTGATGCCAACCTTCACGAACTGGCATATCTTGACTTTTAACTGAATCAATACGTGCATATGGTGATGGTGCAACACTAATTTTTGAAATAAAATCCGCCATCGCTGCACTTTCACCCTGCGCTTCAATGTGTACTGAGCCATCTGATTCATTCCAAACTTGACCCTGGATATCTAACTGATCAGCAATCATTTTCGTTGTATAACGAAAACCAACACCCTGCACACGACCACGGACAATAATTTTCTTTGCAACTAACATTCACTATCCCTCCCGATCGTTTGAAATACTTTACAACAGGATACCAAAGCGTTCCGTCTGCACTTTTATTATAACGTCAGTTTATGGTTTCTTCGTCAAATCAGATCCAAAATACTTTTCTGAAAGTTTTGCAATCGTGCCATCTTTGGCTAATTGCTTCTGTACCTTCGTGATTTTCTTTGCTAAAGCTTCATTTTTCTTATTTAACATTGGTGAAGCTGACGTATCACCTAAGACATTCGTCACTTTTGCTTTTAATTTTGTTTCTGGATGCGCTTTTTTATACACACCCCATGAATCTTGCGAGTTCAATGTCACATCTGCTTTACCAGAATTGACTAAATCAATCGCCTCAGCAAAACCAGGTACGGACACAACCTTTGTACCAGCCTTTTTAGCTGCCTGACCAAAATTTGATGATGCTGATTGGGCTGACTTCTTGCCCTTTAGATCTGCGGCTGTTTTAATATCTGAATTTGCTTTGGTAATCATAACCGTTTTGGTATACAAATAAGGCGCCGCAAATGCAAATTTCTTTGCACGTTCTTTTGTATTGCCCATGTTGTTATAAACGACATCATATTTATTCGATTCCAATCCTGCCACTAAAGAATCAAATTTTGTTTGCGAATAAGCAACTTTTAAATGCATTTTTTTAGCAACTGCTTTTGATAAATCAACTTCAAAACCAGTCAGTTTACCTGACTTATCCCGATAAGAATATGGTGAGTACGTCCCTTCAAGACCGACTGTCAACGTGCCTTTTTTATGTAAATTTTTTTCATAAGTTGGTACAGTCTTAGCAGCAATACTTGGTGTCACCGCACTCACACTACCACCAGCCACAAGCAATGTTATCGCAGTTGCTGTAACAATTTTTGTATATTTATTCATTTTACCCATTCCTTTGTTAAAGCAGAATTTAAATATTAATCAATATATTATGTCATATTTTTAATTAGTGCTCGCTAAATTAACATCGCATCCCCAAATACCTCACTTCTTTTCTGTCGCAAATCATACTCTGCTGACGAATCATTTGTCAACTAGTTAATCAATTCATAAATTTTACTTGCAATTAATTAGTAAGACACCTAAAATAAAGGCAGATAATTATTTAGGACTCAAAATTTTAGGAGTATGCTGATGTTTCACAATTCGTTAAATAATAATATAACTTGTGAAAGCCTAACGCGTTTTTTGCGGTAGGTTATCTTGGTGTACGCCAATCTAATAATCGCCAAAAACGTGTTAGGCATCTTACTCACTAAGATGGTTTAACACTTTTTTTATGTTCATTTTTGAAAGGATGACTCATGTTTCAATTTATTGCAACTTATGCACCACAATTGATCATTGCAGGTATTAAATACACAATACCTTTAGCATTAATTTCATTTGTGATTGCTGTTGTCATTGCTGCTTTAGTAGCAGTTTTGCGATCGTATGTACCTCATGCAACTGGCTTGGGTGATCTTGGCTGGCGTCTACTCAAATTTATTTTATGGTTTTATGTTTGGATTTTCCGTTCAACACCAATGCTAGTGCAATTATTTGTTGTTTTTTATGGTCTACCAAAACTAGGTATCAGTTGGTTGTCACCATCTGGTTGGACTGCTGCTGTCTGGGTATTGTCACTAAATACCGGCGCTTATGCTTCTGAAGCGATCCGCGCGGCTATTTCATCAATTCCTGATACACAACGTGAAGCAGCAGCAGCATTGGGCATGACTGATCGCCAAATTTTTATGCGTATTATTTTGCCACAAGCTACGCGTATCTCAATTCCCACATTGGCTAATTCATTCATTTCGCTAGTCAAAGACACTTCGTTAGCATCAGTTGTCACCATTGTCGAGATGTTTTACCTGTCCCAACAACTAGCAGCTGTCAATTTCGAACCATTACAAATGTATCTATTAGTTGCTGTGATATACGCTTTATTTGTTACTATCTTGTCAATTCCCCAACGCTATATTCAACGTTGGGCTGACCGTTTCGTCAAGGATCAGAGGTAAACCACATGCTAAAATTAGAACATATTGACAAAAAATATACTGAACATCATGCCTTAAAGGACATCAACGTAACCTTTAATCCACATGAAACAACCGTGATTGTTGGCCCATCTGGATCAGGAAAATCAACTTTACTTCGTTCATTAAATTTATTGGAACGACCAGATACTGGTAAATACACGCTTGATGAACGAACCATCGACTTAAGTTTACCGATAACGACTGAAACGCTACTTTGGGTGCGACGAAAAACTGGCATGGTTTTTCAACAACCACGGATGTTTGATCATTTAACGATCATGGGTAATATGATTGAGGCACCAGTACATGTGCTAAAACAATCAAAATCTGAAGCAACCAAACACGCTCACGAATTATTGACTGCTGTCAATTTGGACGAAACGGCTAATCGTTATCCCTATCAATTATCAGGTGGTCAAACGCAACGTGTTGCGATTGCGCGTGCAATGGCCATGGCACCAGATTATTTGTTACTAGATGAACCAACTTCAGCCTTAGATCCTGAACTTGAAGCGCAGGTATTACGTGTACTAAATGATTTAGCACATGAAAATCAATCCATGATCATC
Organism: Weissella sp. ESL1177; assembly: GCF_058107185.1. NCBI lineage: Bacteria > Bacillati > Bacillota > Bacilli > Lactobacillales > Lactobacillaceae > Weissella > Weissella sp. ESL1177. Next base: position 1,671,804 of record NZ_CM176591.1, read on the forward strand.
GTTACACACAATATGGATTTTGCACGTCATGCAGCAGATCGCATGCTATTTTTGGAAGATGGTGAAATTAACTTTGATGGCACACCAGATGACTTCTTTAATAAGCCCACTGAACGTATTAACCACTTCTTAAATGCTTTTAAATTTGATCAAGATGCTTAAACTATCCTAACAAGATGTTGGTAGTAAATAGTACTTATCAAAAGCATTTCTACAGTAAAAGGGTACTGATAACTAATTTTTGAAAAATCAGTTATCAGTACCCTTTTTTATTGTGGCAACTTGCAACTTGAAGTGCACACTAAAGAAAAAAATAATTTATTGCGAATCAACGGCGCATGTTGTTTGTCTAGAATATGCAAATAGGTGTCTTCAAAAAAATGAATAAAAGTTTTCATTTTGTTCACTGTCATTACCCATCTTTAAAAATTATCAATTTACTAAATATATAATTAATAATAATTACAAATATATTATCGATTATTTTCCAAACTATTGAACTTTGATGCATATATTGTATACCATACCAAATAATCACCATTTCCGTTTTTACTTCTAATATTAATATGTTCGACGAATCGCTTTAAAGGCAAAGTTATTGCCTGTCTTTTGTTATTTTTCTTCGTGAGTTTCAATTAATCCTTGTTGAATCACTGGTAATAATTCTTGCCACGTCGTTTCGAAAATCGTTTTAAATAAATTATCATCCCAACGACCTGCAAAAAATGGATGATAGAAGTACGTGAACGTTTGCATCACGGTTTGACCACGTTGTTGTCGGAATGTATGCCACGCCATAATACGTTCAACAGCGCTTGCAAACTCCTTGAGACGTGGTTCAATCAAACTATTGTGTTTTCCCAATTCAAACTTATAAAAAGCCAACATTTCTGGTGCCGCTGCAAAACTTGCTTGACGACGTGTTGAGAGTAACCATAGCCAATCATGTAAGGCTTGCACACGATCTTCAGCGGGCACACGCTCACTGGCTGCAATGATTGGCTCGTCAACGTGCTTTAACCAGTCTTCATCCATTTCTTGGAATAATGCATCACGATTGGCAAAATGCTTGTATAAAGCAGCGGGTGTGATGGCTAATTTACGAGCTACGTCGGCAAGGCGTGCCTTTTCATAACCTTTTTCCATTAAAACGGCTTGGGTCGCCTCAAAAATGGCTGTTTTTGTAACTTTCGACATCTTGCTTCCTTTCTCAAATGATTGTCTTTATTATTATACCCAACTATTAATAGTATACAAACTATCTAATTTTGTTTATTAAAATTCTCTGCTATACTGGACGGTAGATAGTCAACAAATTTTGACTAAAATTATTAAATACGGAGTGTACATATATGACTATTTCATCATTAACAGATACATTTACCTTGGCTAATGGCGTTAAAATTCCAGTCATTGGCTTTGGTACTTGGCAAACGCCTGATGGCGATGTTGCTTATCAAAGTGTTTTAGATGCCTTGAAAGCTGGCTATCGTCACATCGACACAGCTGCTGCCTATGGTAACGAAGCTTCAGTTGGTCGCGCCATTAAGGATTCTGGTATCCCACGCGAAGAACTTTTTGTGACTTCGAAATTATGGAATGATAGCCATAGTTATGAAGCCGCTAAAATCGCATTAGATAAGTCATTAAAACTTTTAGGACTGGATTATCTTGATTTATACTTGATTCATTGGCCAAATCCACTAATTAATCGTCGTAACTGGGATAAAGCAAATGCTGAAGCTTGGCGTTTTATGGAAAATGCCTATGCAGATGGTAAGATTCGCGCCATTGGTATTTCAAATTTCCAAATCAAACACGTTGAAGCTCTGCTAAAAACAGCAACGATTAGACCAATGGTTAATCAACTATTTATTAACCCATCTGATTTGGAGCAAGATATCGTTGCTTTCAATAAAAAGTACGATATCTTAACAGAAGCCTACTCACCATTAGGCACTGGATCGTTACTAGCTGTTCCAGCTATTCATGATATTGCTGACACACATCATAAGTCAACCGCCCAAGTTCTTATTCGTTGGTCATTGCAACATGGTTTCTTGCCATTACCTAAATCAACACACACTGAACGCATTGCACAAAATGCTGATGTATTTGATTTTGAACTAACAGACGCAGAAATGGCTGCTTTAGATCAATTAGAAGGTGTTGCCGGTACCCACCAAGATGCATCGCAAACTGAGTTTTAACTATTAAATAAGTATGAAAAGGCTGAGACAAAAATTATTGTCTCAGCCTTTTTAAGTAATTAAACAAAATAAATACTATTTCAACTATTATTGTGTGCTTATTCACCCAGTTCAGCAATTACTTTATCATACTGTTCCTTAATAAAGTGTGCTGAAGCAGTCAACTTCTCTTGTTCATCAGCTGGTAAGTGCAAAGCGACCTGATCCACGACGCCTTCACGACCAACAATGACTGGATATGACACATAAACATCGTATTCAGAACGATAATTTGAAACTGGTAGTTCTTCATGACTATCTGTTAAAACAGCTTTGGTTAAGCGACTAGCAGCACTTGCAATGCCATAACTGGTAAACTTCTTACCGTTATAAACGGTATAACCCCCATCACGTACTTCATCATTTAACTTTGATAATGGCAAGTCATAATCTGTGATTGGTTGATCCTTAACAGTAACTGTTGACCATGCTGTAAACTGTGAATTACCATGTTCACCAATGTTGTAGCCACTAACTGACTTTGGATGAACCTGTAAGGCTGCCCCAACAGCACGATGCATACGTGCGGTGTCTAGCAATGTCCCCGTACCAATAACACGTTCTGCTGGGAAACCAGTATAGTGTTGATACATCGTTGTAATAACATCTACTGGATTTGTAATGACCACCAAAATACCTTTAAAGCCAGATGCAACTAATTGTTTAGACACACCTGCAATTTGTTGCTTGGTAAATTTCAGTTCAACAAAACGATCATTCGTTGTTGTCGTTTCTTGCAATGAAATCTTTCCAACTGAAGAAACAACAACGTCAGCATCAGCTAATGCTGACCAATCATTCACGACATAATTCGCATGAAACTCCAGATTAGCCATGGCATCTTCAAAATCTAATGCCTCAGCGGTCGCTTTTGCTTCATTCGTATCAATGAAAACAAAATCATCAACTGCTCCTTGTGCTGTTAAACTATGGGCAACTGCTGCCCCAACGTGTCCCATACCAATAATACCAACTTTACGTGTCATAATATTCTCCCCTCTAAATTATCATTGTTCTTACTTCAATCAATAGTTGGCCAAAAAGTCACCAATGCGCTTCACAGCTTCATGTAATGTTGCCATTGATGCTGCGTAACTAATACGGATATGCGCCTCTCCGCCAACATTAAAAGCTGATCCTGGAATAACGGCTACCTTACCACGTTTTGCTAAATCAACACTAAATGCATAATCATCCTGATCAACATTTGCTGGTAACTTTGGAAAGACGTAGAAAGCACCCGTTGGTTCAGTAATTTCAAAGCCCAGCTTGCGTAAAGCCGGTACCAAGTAATCACGTCGCTCACGATAAGCTTCACGCATTGCCTTAGAATCTAACTTACCCTGTGCTGAACCCAAGGCCTCCGCTGCTCCTGCCATGGCAGGATTTGAAGCTGCTGTCACTGTAAATTGATGTAACAAGGCAGCTGGTCGCAATAAGTCTTTTGGCCCCACAATGAAACCAATCCGATAACCCGTCATCGCATGTGACTTTGAGACACCATTCAAAATAATGGTCTGCTCAGGTAGAAACTTTGCAATTGATGTATGTGGTGCATTATAAGTTAACTCAGAATAAATTTCATCAGCAATCACTGTAATATTAGTTCCCTGTAATACATCAGCCAAAGCTGATAGTTGTTCAGCGGTATAGGTAACGCCTGTTGGGTTAGATGGATAATTCAACATCACTGTGGTTAATTGATCACCATACTCATCAATAGCTGCTTGCAATTGTTCTGGTGTTAACAAGAAACCTGATTCTGACGTGTCAACGTAGACAACTTCACCACCAGCTAACTCAATTGTCGGATCATACATTGAGAAGTTTGGTGCAGGTAACAATACCTTATCGCCTTCATTAATAAATGCCGTAAATGTATCATAAATACCTTCAGTCGCACCCAAGGTAACAACGATTTCTGAATCAACATCATATGATAAGCCATAACGGTCTAACATAAAATGATGAATAGCTTCTCGTAAAGCAACTGTACCAGCAGCTGGTGCATAATGTGAATCATCTGCTTCAATACTTGCAATCGCTGCCTTCTTAACATGTGCCGGCACTGTAAAATCAGGCTCACCGAGTGTTAATTTCAAAATACCTTCAACACCACTTGTTTCATCGTCAAATGCTCGAATCGCATTTGGCTTAATTGCTGCAACACGCTTATTTACTCCCATGTTCATTCCCTCATTTTTTAAATTTTCCGACCTGGATTTAAAATTCCCAGTGGATCAAATACTTGTTTCACTTGCTTTTGTAATACACGAACATTTGCATCTAATTGTTTTGGTACCCAGGCATTTTTTAAACTGCCAATGCCATGCTCTGCACTAACTGTTCCATTTGATTTTATAACAAAATCTAATAATTCATTAATAAATTTTTGTGTATCTGCTGGTAAGGTGCCATCTTTATCCTGCAAAATAATATCCGGATGCAAATTGCCATCTCCCGCATGCCCTAACAAAAGTAATCGTTGATCATATTTTGTTGCTAGTTCCTCAGCTTTATCAGCAACATCTGCTAACTTACCCAGCGGTACGGCAATATCTTCAACAATTAAGCGACCATATTGGGCACCAGCAGCAAAGATATCTTGCCTAATTTTAATAATTTCAGCTGTTCGTTCAGCATCTTCTGTCACATCAATCTTCGTTGCCCCATATTCATGTAAGAGGTTATCAATTTTATCCAACACACCAGCGACAGCAACATCAATTTGAAAAATCAATAAGGCTTGTTCACCATGGCTACCCAAATGACTATTTTCATATTCATCTAACGCTTCAATCGAAACACGATTCAAAATTTCTAACATTGATGGGTTCACACCACTAGCTTGCACTGCTTGTACAGCACGCATTAATTCATGAATCGTCGGAAAGGTTGCTAAGCCCGTAATGGCACCACCTAATGGTACTGGTAGTAAACGAACCGTGGCTTCAACAATAATACCTAATGTGCCTTCCGATCCAATCATTAAATCAGTAAAATCATATGCAACGTTATTTTTAAATGTCTTACCACCAAGTGTGATCAATTCACCATTTGCTAACACAACTTTTAATCCTAAAACGGATTGCTTGGTTGTCCCATATTTTAACGATGACATACCGCCTGCATTAGTCGCAATGTTCCCTCCAACTGAACTAATCCGTTTCGACCCAGGATCTGGTGAAAAGAAATAACCTGCTTGACGTGCCTCTGCATCCAAATCGCCATTTAATACCCCTGGTTCAACAATAGCCACTTGATTTTCTGGCTCAATGGCTAAAATGTGGTTCATCCGTGATACATTCAGTATTAGACTACCTGTTAAACCGGCTGCGCTATTAACAATTGATGTTTTAGCTCCTTGCGGTACAACCGCAATTTGATGGGCTGTTGCAAAACGTAGCGTTTCCTGAACATCAGCAATTGTTTCAGCAAATACAACGGCATCCGGTAATATTTCAGTTGTGATTTCTTGCGTATAGTAATTTGTGCCATACGTTTTTAACGTTTGCTCATCTTGTGACACTTCACCATCTGGCAACTGCAAAGATGAAAAAATTGTTGTTGTCATATTGCTCCTTTTGCTATAAAAAAATCCCGTCGCTCTATCTCTATAATAGAATAGAACGACGGGACGATAAATATCGTGTTACCACCCGTGTTTCAGTTTGTATCACTGCAAACTGCTCTTTAAGTATTGATTGCATACTTATATGCGATATCGGGCATCACCGGAAATAACTTATAGCTATCACTACTCATCATTTCAATCACTCCTAGGCCAAAATTCACCTGATTGAACCGATTGCCTCACACCATTTGCAACTCGCTTTGCGTATTCACCACAGGCTACTACCTCATCATCATGTTTACTCATATAATGGTAAGACGCCAATAATGAAAAGTCAATCATTTAATTAAAGAGTTCTCATTTTATTCACATTTTAAAAATCATGCTGCAAATGGGTACCAAAAACGACTACCCGTTACCTTAATCAATATCACTTCAAAGATAATTAAAATAATAACGCCAATTAAAAATAACCAATCGTGATACTTAAACGTTTGTGCATAATACCAGGTTCGTTTCTTTTCTTTACCAAAACGACGTAAATCCATTGCCCTACTAATCTCATCAATCTTTGACAATGATGAAAATACCAAGGGCATCATAATACCAACAGCACCTTTAATCCGTTGCGTCATTGGTGCATGTTTTGACATATCAAAACCACGTGCTTGTTGGGCATGACTGATTGTTATAAATTCTTGTTGAATACTAGGAATATATCGTAACGTTAATGCTACTGCATATGAAATTCGGTATGAAATACCAATTTTATTTAACCCAGCAGCAAATTCACTTGGATTAGTTGTCAGTAAGAAGATTAAGGCTAACGGTAAGCTAAAAAAGTATTTTGCAAGCACAATAAATTCATAAAACAACTGTTCGACAGTAAGTGCATAAAAGCCTTGACCCAAAATGATTGTTTTACTATGAAATAACGTCGTGCCATATTGTGGCGCAAATAGATAAATTAATAATAGGTTCATGACTGCAAACACAGCCACAAATTTAACAATTGTGGCCACATTTTCCCAATGAATACCAGCAATTTTCAGACCAATAATTGACAAAGCCATTAACAAAATAAGATAACGAACATCGAAACTTAACATCCCACTGATGGTTAATACTAAGAAAATTAATAATTTTGTTCCACCACTTAATTGGTGAATGATGGACTGTCCTGGTTGATAACCAAATATATTATTCATCACCGTCTATCCTCTCCCAATTAAAGCTGTTAAACCAGCTGGATTTTTTAAATGATATTGTTGTGCCAACTCATGAATTGTCGTAATATGCAAATCGGCTTGATCAACCAATTCAGCATTATTTAGTAATTCTGCCGGAGTCGTATCTGCTAATAATTGACCATCTACCAAAACTAATGCCCGATCAGCAACTGCCAACATTAACGACATATCATGCGTAATCACCGCAACAGTTGTATCAAAGGTGACATTCAGTTCTTGGACAAATTGCATAATTGCTTGCGCATTCGCATAATCTTGACCAGCTGTTGGCTCATCTAAAATCAAAACTTTTGGTTCTAGTGCTAACACACTAATAATTGTTAAACGTTTTTTTTGTCCGTAACTTAACACCGTCACTGGCCATTCACGCATCCCATATAATCCTGCTAATTTTAATAAACGATAAACACGTGGCTTAATTTCTTCCTCTGTCAGCCCACGTAAGCGTAACCCGCTGGCCACTTCATCATAAATAATTGATTGCGTAATCATATCATTGGGATTTTGTGAGACATAACCAATATAGTCTGCCCGTTCTTTTATAGATAACTGTGCCAAATCTCCCACATTTTTTAAACTAATATGCCCACTCGTTGGATTAATAAACCCTGCAATCAGCTTACTTAAAGTTGATTTACCAGAACCATTCTTGCCCACTAAAGCAACCAATTCACCCTGATATAAATCCATTGAAACATCTGTAAAAAGTCGTTGCTTAGCGTATTGGAAAGCAACATGTTCAACATGCAATATCGCTTCAGATGTTGCTTTTACTTCTGAATACAAAGATTTTGGTTGCAAAGCTTGTAACTTTGCCTTCACATTTGTACCAGAGACTTTCAGCGGTTGCGTAATATCTGTTAACGAATCAAGATCAACACCTGCCAACTGTAAAATTTTCAAATAACCAGGCATTGCTAATCCATATTGATGTAATGTATTTGACCGTAAAATAGCGTCTGGCGTGCCGTCAAAAGTAATTGTTCCTTTATCCAATACAATGACCCGATCTAACCGATGTTGTAACACATCCTCAAGCCGATGCTCAATCATCACTACTGTCAAATGATATTTTTCTTGTAATTCATCTAATAAGGCGAGCATACGATGCCCACTAGCAGGATCTAAACTAGCCAGTGGTTCATCAAATAGCAAAATAGGACTATCATCAATTAAAACACCTGCCATAGCGACGCGTTGCTTTTGGCCACCCGATAATTCTTGTGGTGCCGCCTTAAGTAACTTATCCAAATGTAACGTTTCTGCCCATTGATGAACCTTATCTAATAACTCATCATGACTAACATGATCATTTTCTAAAGCAAATGCGATATCTTCTGCTACCGTTAGACCGACAAATTGCGTATCAGTATCCTGCAAAACTGTCCCAATATCAAATGAACGTTCAAAAATAGACTGCTCTTGAATATCATGCCCATTAATTTTAATATTCCCCGTTATTTCACCATTATACGCATGAGGAATTAATCCGTTTAACAGTTGCCCTAAAGTGGTTTTACCAGAGCCAGAAGGTCCTGACAATAAAACACGTTCACCTGGCGCAATTGATAAATTAATGTGATGTAACGTTGGTTCTGACTGCGAATCATATTTAAACGACACATTTTGCATTTGAATTGCTGCTGTCATACATCGCTCCTTAAATTATTTTTATATGTATGAGTAGGATAATCCCACTCAATATTGACTAATCTTTTTCCTTCAATGAACCCTGCTTAACTTGTGTCTTATTATAGGCAATTAATAACAACGTTCCTAAAATAGCAACTGATAAGAAATTAATACCCGTTGATACAAATCCTTGTAAGAATACTTTTGTTGCCGGTTCACTATAAATTAGAATATCACCCAATGGTGCAATAATGCTCCACGCACAAATATTAGCAAGTAACTGCCAAATATTAAAAGCAATCAACTTTTTAGTCGTTAAATTACCATTTGTTAGCTGTAATTTTTTGACAGCTATTCCTAAAATAACACCAAACAAAGCGTCTGAAATAACCCAGCTCCACCAAACGGAACCATATGAAATAGCATCGTTTAATGCATGCCCAATAAAGGCAACTAAGCCACCAACAATTGGTCCAAAAATAGCTGTTATTAACGATAGCCACGCTTCGGCAACGTTAATTTGGGTATTTGGAATCCCTGTTGGAATAGCAACAAACTTAAATAATATTAGAAATACAGCAGCACCAATACCCGTCGCAACAACTGACCGCGTTGACAGCCCCTTACGTTGTTTCATTCCTTAATCCTCCCAATCATTTACTCACAGAAACAAAAAAGACAACACTAATGACAGTTAGCATTGTCAGTTAATCATTATTAACTTCTCCTGCTGACAATCAACATACTAACATAATAGCATTATCGTCAACAATCACTTAAAAAATTTTAACCATTATTTCTTTGTAAACTTTACAATTCCCTCCCAACGAGCTGTCTGAGGAAACATATCAATCGATTGTATATAATCAACACGATAAACTTTTGCTAAGTCCACTAAATCACGTGCTAAAGTTGAAGCATTACATGATACATAAACAAATTTTTCTGGTTTCGTTATTAAAATTGTTTGTCGTAATGCACTATCTAGCCCCGTACGAGGTGGGTCAACAACCATCGCATCTGCAATCCATCCTTCACGAGTCCATTGTGGAATAAGTTTTTCTGCAGCTCCAACATAATAGGTCGCATTCGTAATGCCATTATCCACTGCATTTTCATTTGCATCATCAATTGATTCTGCAATCGTGTCCATACCACGAACTTCTCCTGCATTATCAGCTAGCGAAATGCCAATCGTTCCAACACCTGAGTATGCATCGATCAGTTTGTCCGCTTTCGTCAAGTTCAACGCTTTAATTGCTTCTTGATATAGTCGCTGCGTTTGCCGTGGATTCAATTGAAAAAAGGCACGCGGTGATAATTTAAATGTCTTGCCATTGATCTGTTCTGTAATATAATCTTCGCCCCAAATTTGACGGGTATCATCACCCCATATTAATGATGACTTACCACGGTTGATATTTTGGTGAATTGATACAACTTCTGGTAAGGCAACATGAATTTTATCAATTAGTTCATCCGCATTTGGTAGTGAACGTCCATTGGTCACAATCGTTAATTGAACATGCCCTGTTGATTCTGAGACACGTGCAATTAATGTTTTAATCACACCTTTATCTTTTCGTTCATTATAAATAGGTAATTGCATCTCTGCTAAAATATCACGAACCGTGCGTACAACTTTTAATGTCGCTGGATGTTGTGTTGTAACAACTGGTAAGTCCACTAATTTATGTGAATGCCGTTTATACATTCCCACTGCTAGTCGCCCGTTGACTTCACGTACCGGAAATTGAGCTTTATTACGATATCCTGTAGGGTCAGCCATACCAATCGTTGGCAATAACTTATAATGCGCATAGCCTGCTGGTCGATATTTTTCCAACGCTTGCCGAATAACATCTTGCTTAAATTGTAATTGTCCTTCATAAGCGAGATGTTCTAATTCAAAGCCACCCACTTCTTGGTTATCAATAGGTGTCACACGTTGTTTTGATGTTTGCTTGAATTTACGAATGCGTGCTTCAATAAATTTATCAGTAACATTCGTCACCTCAACTTCAACGACTTCACCTGGTAATGCGCCTGGAATAAATGTGATTTTACGCTTATAATAACCAATGCCTTCACCATTGATTCCTAATCGTTTAATTGTGATCAATAATTGATCCCCAATAGTTACACGGACTGGTGTCTTGGTTTTTACTTTTGTTCCACGTGAAACATCAACAGATTTTTTAAAATGTTGATGTTTATTGTGATTCTTTACATATTTATTTTCCATAATTCGTTCTACAATAGCTCTTTCTTTTGTTGTTTAAAGTTCGTGATGGATCTTTTGAAAATTCTGCTCAATCTCAAACAATGCCTTTGCATTATCTACTAAATTATCCGCAAATTCTTCAGCACGGTCAACATCCGTTTTATATCGTAACTCATGTTCAAGACTAGCCCACATATCCATGCCAATTGTTCGAATCTGAATTTCGACAGGCACCGCTTCAACATCATGCGCCTTAAAAACAGGAACTTTGACAACTAAGTGCAAACTACGATAACCACTTTCTTTCGGATGTTCAATATAATCTTTACGTTTAATCACTTCAACATCGTCTTGTTGTGTTAATAATTTTTCAACAGTATAGATATCATCAATGTAATTAGTAATAACACGTAAGCCAGCAATATCAAAAATATTTTTCTTGATAGTTGTGACATTAGGTTCAAGATTTTTCTTTTTTAATTTACCCATTAAACTTTCTGGATCCTTCATTCGTCCATCAATGTGATGAATCGGATTATGATTATAGTTCACTTCAAATTCAGCATCCAAATTTTCCAACTTTGTTGATATTTCATGTTGTGCAGATTCATATAATTGGTACATTTGTGATAATTGCGTCATCTGTTCTGCAACCCACTCAAAACCATCTCTGCCACCAATCATTTGGCGAATTTTTTTAACGCTCATAGTATTTCTTTTCGTATTCATCGTTATTTATTCCCTTTTTATCTGATTTATTCACAACGCACAAGACATATCATTTTTATTATACTCAATCATACGATACTTTTCGTTAATCATTGCTTAAAAAGGCAATTTTTGACTAGCGATATTAAAAAAGCTGAGATTATGCCTGACTAAAAAATCAGATAATCTCAGCTTTTCACGTCATATGTCTCAAAAATATATTGTGACGCCTATTTTATTTATTTTTCTGGTATAGCTGACACCTTGATATCACCAGCAATAATCTTATCTTTTGCTGTTTCAACAGCCTTCTTTTCATCAGCATTCAAATGTTTAGTCACCACACCAACGCCGCCTTCTTTTAGGCCATAATAAACCGTCTTACCACCAGGGAATTTACCATTTTGAGCAGCTTTTGTAATTAATTGCACACCACGTCCGATTCCTGTTAGTGATGATGTTAATGTCAGATTATCCCGCTTACCATCTTTCGTTTTGTAGTTACCCATATTCGTTTGGTCAAGGTCAACACCAATTACCCAAACTTTATCCTTTGAACCAGATGGTAAGGTTGCGCTTTGATCTTTGGCAGCTTGGAAAACACCGTTTCCAACACCACCGGCGGCTTGGAAGATAACATGTTCTCCTTGAGCAATTTTAGCTTTTGCAATCGTTTGTCCTTTGGCTGGGTCAGAAAATGTCCCTGCAAAAGTGGCATCTACTTTGATACTTGGATCAACTGATTTCACACCGGCTTGATAACCTGCTAAGAATGACTCAATAACTGAATTTCGCATACCACCAATAAAGCCAACCGTTTTATCGCCTAATTCTTGTGCTTTTTTAGCAGCCGCAACCCCTACTAGATATGAAGATTGTTCCGAATGAAATTTAACAGAAGCGACATTTTTATATTTCTTATCTGCTTGTTCGTCAACCAAAACAAATTTTGTTTTTGGTTGCTTACTTGCAACCGTTTCAACAGAATCTTTAAAAGTATTCCCAATAGCAGCGACTAAATTATAGTTTGCTGTTGCCGCTTGCGTTAATTGGGTATCATAATCAGCGACTGTTTTGGGTTGAAAGTAATTATAACCGTCTTTCCCTTTTGTTAAATGGTTTTGCTTGCCCCATTTTTGCAGTCCATCCCAAGCGCTTTGGTTAAATCCTTTATCATTCACACCATTCGTATCTGATACCATTGCTGCAGTGAACTGATCATTTTTGTTTGATTGGCTACCATTCATTGATGCAACACCAATCCCCACAACTGCGACGACCACAACACCACCAACAATCATCATCCGACGTGAAACCATTTTATTAATACCTCCAAGTATTAGTCCCTCAACCCAACCACTCATTTAAGAGTTCTTTATGAATATATAATTTTATTTACTATAGCGGTCTCACAACTAGAATGCAAGCTAATTTTTATATAATGATAAAATATGTCAAAACGTTTTACTTAATGTCAAAATCATTAATTTAAATGAGTTTTAGATGTGTAAATGATGTTAATTTTTATTTGTTTTAATAACGAACATTATTTTAAAAGTACATTGAAAAATATCATAAAGTACGTATAATAGAATTATCAATTAAATGGGGGATATCATGGCCAATACAGATATACACGATAGTATTCTTGTTTTGGACTTTGGTTCTCAATATAACCAACTCATTTCACGTCGTATTCGTGAACTGGGTGTATATTCTGAATTAAAGCCACACACTATTACCGCAGCTGAAATTAAAGAACTCCAACCCAAAGGCCTAATTTTCTCGGGTGGACCTAACTCAGTTTATGATGATGGTGCATTTTCTGTCGATCCAGAAATTTTCAATCTTAACATTCCAATTCTTGGTGTTTGTTATGGTATGCAACTAATGGCACATATGTTACCAGGTGGTAAGGTACTACCCGCTAACAATACATCTGAATACGGTGAGACAGTTCTAAAGGTAACCGATGATCAATCAGCATTATTTGCTGATACACCTGAAACGCAAACTGTTTTGATGTCCCACGGTGATTATGTTGGCACTGTTCCTGATGGTTTCACAGCTGTTGCTACATCAGATAGCACCCCAATTGCCGCTATGGAAAATCCTGAGCGCCAATTATATGGTGTGCAGTTCCACGCTGAAGTGCGCCACACAGTTTACGGTATGAAAATTCTTGAGAATTTTATCGACAACGCTGTGCATGCCTCACGTGATTGGTCAATGGATGACTTTATTGAAGAACAAATTACTAAAATTCGTGAAACAGTTGGTGACAAGCGCGTCTTGCTTGGCCTTTCTGGTGGTGTTGATTCATCAGTTGTCGGCGTGTTACTACACAAAGCAATTGGTAATCAACTAACCTCAATTTTCGTAGATCATGGTCTACTTCGTAAGAACGAAGCTGATGAGGTTATGGCAGCGCTTGGTGGTAAATTTGGTCTAAACATCATCAAAGTTGATGCACAAGAACGTTTCTTGACGAAACTAGCTGGTGTAACAGATCCTGAACAAAAGCGTAAAATCATTGGTAACGAATTTATTCGTGTCTTCGATGAAGAAGCCGCAAAATTGGATGGCATTGACTTCCTAGCGCAAGGAACCCTATACACTGACGTTATCGAGTCAGGTACGGATACTGCCCAAACAATCAAATCTCATCACAACGTTGGTGGCTTACCGGAAGATATTCAATTCCAATTAATCGAGCCTTTAAACAAGTTGTTTAAAGATGAAGTGCGTTCACTTGGTGAAAAGCTTGGCATGCCTCATGAACTTGTTTGGCGTCAACCATTCCCTGGACCAGGTCTTGGTATCCGTGTTCTAGGTGAAGTGACAGAAGATAAGCTAGAAATTGTTCGTGAATCTGATGCCATTTTACGTGATGAAATCGCGAAGCAAGGTTTAGATGGCGAAGTATGGCAATACTTTACTGTTTTGCCTGGTGTCCGCTCAGTTGGTGTCATGGGTGACGGTCGTACCTACGACTACACCATTGCAATCCGTGCCATTACTTCAGTTGATGGCATGACCGCTGATTTTGCAAAGTTACCTTGGGACGTGCTAGAAGAAATTTCTCGCCGCATCGTTAACGAAACTGACCACGTTAATCGCGTCGTCTATGATATTACAGCTAAGCCACCCGCAACTGTTGAGTGGGAATAAAACTGACATTTAAGCAATTGCCAACGTTCGACAATTTTTTACAATTAAAAGAGAATGTTCCAAAAGGATTCAGTCTTTTGAAACACGTTTAAAGGCGCTAATCTACCAATCAAAATTGATAGATTAGCGCCTTTTTCAACTGATCATAACGACTGATGTCTCAGTCGCTTATTTTTTATTCTCGTATCTGACCTTGACCTAAAATCACATATTTCGTTGTTGTTAATTCTTTTAAGCCCATTGGACCACGTGCATGTAACTTTTGCGTTGAAATACCAATCTCCGCACCGAACCCAAATTCAAAACCATCTGTGAAGCGGGTTGATGCATTAACATAAACACAAGCGGCATCAATTTGCTGCGTAAATCGTTGGCTATGTTCATAATTCGTTGTAATGATTGCTTCAGAATGTTTCGTATTATGTTGATTAATGTGGCTAATTGCCTCGTCCAGGGTATCAACTACTTTAATGGCAATAATGTAATCATTATACTCCGTATCCCAATCCTCAGGCTGTGCTGGTCGTGCCTGATCACCTAAAATTTCACAGGTTCGTTCATCGCCACGAATTGCCACATGATTAGCGACCAATGCTTTCGCAATTTGTGGTAAGAATTGTGGAGCAATCGCTGCATTCACAAGTAATTTTTCAGTAGCGTTGCAAACAGATGGTCGCTGTGTTTTTGCATTAATCACAATATTTTCAGCCATCTGCAAATCAGCCGTTTCATCAACATAAATATGACAATTACCAGCCCCAGTTTCAATAACAGGGACAGTTGCCTGTTGCACAACTGTTTGAATCAAACTGGCTGATCCACGTGGAATTAAAACATCAACATACTGGTTCAACCGCATAAATTGCTGTGCGACTTCATGTGAGGTCTCCGTGATGACCTGCACTGCATCCTGAGGTAATCCCTGTTCACGCAACACATCACGAATAACTGTCGCAATTTGCATATTAGTATGTATTGCTTCTTTACCACCACGTAAAATAACGGCATTCCCGGATTTAAAACACAATACCGCTGAATCAACCGTGACATTTGGGCGTGCTTCATAAATAATGCCCACAACACCCAACGGTACTCGCTTTTGACTAATTTCTAATCCTGCTTGTGTTGTCCAACCGCGTTCAATATTTCCCAACGGATCTGGCAAACTAGCAACCTGTCGAACACCTGCTGCAATCCCCGCAATTCTATCTGCATTTAACGTCAAACGATCAACAAACTTATCTGCTAGTCCTGTCGTATCTGCTAAATCAGCCTGATTAGCAATCAAAATCTTCGTCGTTTGGGTCTCCAATGCATCCGCAATTGCCAGCAAGGCTTGATTTTTAGCGGCTGTTGATAATTGTGCTAACTGTTGTGCAGCCTGCTGTGCATTTTTTCCAATTTCAATTAATAATTCTGTCATTATTGATGTACCTCATTGGTGTCATCAGGAATAAATAAGGTTCCCAACGCTTCACCATTCATAATATTAAAAATAATTGATGGATTAGCCCCATTTGCCAAAACCATCATTTGATCATGTGCCAAAATATTAGCAGCTGCTTTCAACTTTGTTGTCATACCACCTGTACCGAACACCGATCCTGCACCACCTGCTTTTTGTAGCGAATCAGCAGTCACTTGATGCAATTCCTTAATTAATTTCGCGTCTGGGTCTTTATGAGGATTACTCGTATAGAAACCATCAATATCTGATAACATAATCAACAAATCTGCGTGAGAATGAATTGCAACGATTGCAGACAGTTGATCATTATCACCAAAAGTTGTTCGATGATCCAATTCATCAACAGCAACCGTATCATTCTCATTAACAACGGGAATGACTCCCCATTCCAGCAATTGTTCCATCGTGTTATGAACATATTCACGACTTTGTGGATAATCTAACACATCATGCGTTAACAATACTTGACTAATTTTTTGACCATATGCAGCAAAACGTTGCTGATAAACCGTCATTAATTCACTTTGTCCAATGGAAGCTAAAGCTTGTTGCTTTTGAATCTGCTCTGGTCGCTTTTGCAAACCCAATTGACCCATTCCAGCACCAATCGCCCCTGAACTAACTAAAATCACCTGTTTGCCTTCGTTAACTAAGCCAGTTAGGGTATAACTCAACTGATCAATTGCCTGCAAATTTAATTTACCGTTCGCATGCATCAAAGAACTCGTACCAATCTTCACAACAATCCGCGAAACATTTGTCATCTGGCGGGCTGACTCCATATGATTCGCCTCCATTTCTCATTAAATTTTACCTTAATTCTACAATAGTCC
Source organism: Weissella sp. ESL1177 (assembly GCF_058107185.1). Lineage (NCBI taxonomy): Bacteria > Bacillati > Bacillota > Bacilli > Lactobacillales > Lactobacillaceae > Weissella > Weissella sp. ESL1177. The sequence continues at coordinate 1,688,913 of NZ_CM176591.1, forward strand.
ACGAAAATAATATAGCAATAAATAAACATCGGTCATGTTACATTACTTAACACAATTGGTTTCGTGCCACTTTCTTCGCGTTATAATAACGCTATAATTTAAAGACGAAAGGATTGATAACATGGACTTAGAAACGTTGGTAGCAAAACATCCCCAAATCAAAGATTTAATCAATGAACAGCCAATTTTTTGGCGCAACCCAGATTATGCTCAGCAGGCTGATCTCCCTTTTTCAAAATCAGATATTTTTGATGCCGTTGCTCGTCTAGACCGCTTTGCACCTTACTTAGCGACTGTCTTCCCGGAAACGGCTGAAACAAACGGCATGATTGAATCTCCCTTGATTTCATTAGATAACATGCAAAAAACTTGGAATCATCAAAACCATCAGCTTGCTGGTCATTTGTATCTAAAAGCTGATAGCCAATTACCAATCTCCGGCTCAATCAAATCTCGCGGGGGTATCTATGAAGTGCTAAAATTTGCCGAAGAAATCGCAATGACTCATGGTAACTTAGCTTACATGGATGATTATCGTATTTTAGCTTCTGATGAATATCGCCAGTTATTTGCTGATTACGGCGTTATCGTGGCTTCAACAGGTAATCTTGCACTAAGCGTTGGCATTGTTGCTGCCACTTTCGGCTTTAAAACAACCGTCTACATGTCACATGATGCTCGTCAATGGAAAAAAGATAAATTACGTGAAAATGGTGTCACTGTCAAAGAATTCAACACGAATTTCTCAGAAGTCATCCCGAAAGCACGTGCTGATGCTGCGCTTGATCCAAATAGCCATTTTGTAGATGATGAGGGTTCAAGCGATTTATTCTTAGGCTATGCTGTTGCAGCTGTTCGCTTACAAAAACAGCTAAAGAATCAGCACATTGTAGTTGATTCAGACCATCCGGTCATCGTTTATCTGCCAGCAGGTGTTGGTGGTAGTCCAAGTGGCGTGACCTTTGGGTTAAAAACAATCTTAGGTCCTGATGTGCACGCCATCTTCTGTGAACCAACACATGTTCCTTCTGTCACCCTTGGTATGATGACAAAATTAAATGACCAGATTTCAGTCTATGACATCGGTCTAGATGGTTTAACCGCTGCCGATGGTCTGGCAGTTGGCCGTCCATCACGCGTTGCTGGTAAGGTCATGCGGACATTGCTATTTGGTAGCGTCACCTTCCCTGACAATGATATTTATCGATATGTCACACAATTAGAAGATACACAACATATCACTGTTGAGCCTTCAGCGGCTGCCGGTTTTACTGGTATTGCACCAACTATTAAAAATATACCCGCATTCAATACAGCCAATGCAACTCATATCGTTTGGGCAACCGGGGGAAGTATGATGCCACAAAGTGAGCGCGATGACAATTATGCTAAAGGGAAGCAACTTTTAAATCAGTCAAAAGGCGTCCTTATTTAACAATTTCTAAACACAAAAACGATCGAAATCCGTTACCAGATGCCGATCGTTTTTTATTAGCCAAATTATCCGTGCGATGATCACTCCGCGACTTCTCCCGCCTGAGCTGGGTTCTCTTTCTTCAACATAAACACCGCAATAATTGTCACACAAGCGACTAATGCAGCTAAGACGAAATATGTCGTATGGAAGCCAACACTATCATAAAGATCACCTGCAATTGTCGAGAAAATAAACAACGATATTTGTTTTGCAAAATTAAATGCCAAAGCGTAAATCGTGGCATACAATCTTAAATCAAATGCGCCAGCAATGTACTTCATTGTTGAGACGAGGAAGAGTGGCATCTCAAATGATGCAAGCAGACGAACAAATGTTAAGAACCAGAAATTAGGGGCAATTGCACTCAATGTAATCCGTAAGAAAGTTAGAACACCATAAGCAATCAGTCCATTCTTAGCACCAATTTTATTAATGATCCATGGCATTGGAATCATTAATAAGGCTTCTAAAGCAATTTGTGTTGTAAGCAAACGACTGTATGCCACAGTTCCAGCAGCAGCACTAGTAAAGAATGTTTGATAAAATACTGGGAACTGTTGATCAAACACATCATAAATAGCTGATGTTCCCATGAAGAAAATACTTAAAATCCAGAAATTTTTAATTTTAAAAATGGATAAAATTGTTTTAACATTTAAAGGTGCTGAACTTGCGCCTTCTGCTGCATCTTTATTAGCAAAGTTAATACGATCACCAAAAATTACCAGACAAGTCAATATGATCCCAGCAAGTGAACATATCCAGAAAACCAAGAATGGATTTTTAACAAACACCAAGCCAGCAACGAATGATGCTAATGCGCCTCCAATTGAACCTCCCATACGGGCATGACCATACTCAAAGCCATTAGCTAAACTTGCACGTTCAACATAAGATTCAATAACTGCAACACCACCGTTAAGAACATAGGCTAACGCGAAACCACCAATAATTGCGCCTAACAATGAGTTAAAATGTAGTAATGGTATAAATAGCCACTGAAAAAATGGACCGATTAAGATAGCAGCTATTGTGATTGATAATAGTAATGTCTTCTTAAAGACTAATTTATCTGAAATAATACCAAATACGGGTTGATAAAATAGTGATGCAAATGCTAAAAAGGAAAAAACAAAGCCAGCTTGACCACCACTCAAATCTGCTTCTTGTTTTAGCCAAAGTACCAGGAAGCCTTGCACAATTTGCCAGATAAAGAAATAACTGACATCAGTGCCAAAAAAACTCCAAAAATGCTTTTTTTGTGTATTTTGCGTTTGATCCATAATCTATACCTTCTTTTCATTAAAGAAATTACTCAACATTAAATGGGGTTGGTTTGCCAAATACTGGAAATCCTTTGTCATCCCAAGTAAATGGTTGCACCATTGTATGACGATTTGGATCATATAATGGATCCCCTTTTATATCTAAGTAATTACGTACGTGATATACTAACAAATCAGTTTTATCATCTTCTGCAACGGTAAAAGAATTATGTCCCGGACCATATAAACCATTATCAATATCGGATTGAAAGATTGCATGATCAAGTTTATGCCACTTATTTGCATCTAAAATATTGTCCGTATCATTTATCCACAACATCCCCATTGCATAATTCTCATCAGTCGCAGACCCAGAAAATGTGATAAATATCTTGCCATTTCGTTGCAAAACGGCTGGTCCTTCATTCACTGAAAAAATCTTTGTTTCCCAATCAAATTCAGGTTTTGAAAGCATCACTGGCTTTGTCTTAAGCGTCCAAGGATTCAACATTTCAGCAATATATATATTAGAATTACCTGTAATTGTCTTGTCTTTTTGTGCCCAAACATAATAGAGCTTGTCATTATGATTAAATGATGTTGCATCCAAACTGAAGGTATCTTTATCAGTTAAAATTTGTCCCTTTTCATGCCAAGCTGCTTCTCCGATCATTGGGTCATCATTATCACATGCAATACAATACATACGATGTGTAAACATCCCTAATTCATCTAATTCAGTTGTATCAGTAGCAGCAAAATAGATATACCATTTATCATTGATATAATGTATTTCTGGTGCCCAAATCAATTGACTCATTTCACCACTGTCATGTTTACGCCAAACAGTTCGCGGCATTGCATGAGCTAATCCGTTAATCGTTTTAGCACGACGAATTTCAATTAAATTATAAGCAGGGACAGACGCTGTAAAATAATAATAGCCATCTGTGTGTTTATAAATGTAAGGATCAGCTCGTTGAATAATTAACGGGTTGATGTAACTATCGATCATTTTTTTACCACCCTTTTCAATGTGTGCTTTATTTTTCAACATGTTCATTTTAAATCACAGTGCAAACGCTTTCAATACCTTTTTGTTAATCTTTTAAACCATTTTTATACAACAAATAACATTTTTATTGTTTATAAATCACCAAAAAAGCCTTTATATTGCTATATAAAAAATGTTTATGTTATTATTAAAATAATGATAAACATTTATGTTATTTTAGGAGTTAGCGTATGCAACTAGATATTTCAGACAATTCATTACCCGTTTACAAAGCACTCGCAAATCCAATGCGTCTAAAAATTATTCAAATTTTATCTCACGAAAAACTTAACGTCAGGGATATTGCTGCACATCTTGGCATTAGTACCACAATCACTTTGAAACATTTGCAGACTTTAGCTGATGCTGGCATTATTGCCTTTGAAAAAAATGGTCATAATAAACTGTCCATGCTGAAAGTAGATAACATTTCAGTCCGATTTCCTGAACGAATTTATCCATCTTTTGATGTCCATGAAACCAATATTCCTGTGGGACATTACACAGATTTTTCTGTTGAACCCTCTTGTGGTTTAGCCGGTCCTAATGACTATATTGGTAAAGTAGATAATCCTGCTTATTTCATGGATCCACAACGAATTTATGCAGGTATGATTTGGTTTTCTAATGGTTTTGTTGAATATCAATCACCTAATTTTTTGACAAAAAATGAACATCTTGAAATGTTAGATCTCTCCATGGAGCTTGGATCAGAATTTCCGTTCTCAAATAATGTTTGGCCATCAGACATTACTTTTTACATTAATGACGTTAAAATCGGTACATGGACTAGTCCTGGTGATTTTTCAGATACTCGTGGTAAATACACACCCGACTGGGTACCAGATAATGTTAATCAATATGGTATTCAAAAGATTTTGCGTATTACTGACCACGGTACCTACCTAGACGGGCAACCATTTACTTCAATTTCATTATCTGATATCGATATTTCTAGACAAACTTTTAAAATCCGGCTAGCTATCAAAACAGATGCCGAAAATCAAGGTGGTTGTACCATTTTTGGTAAAGGATTTGGTAATTATGACCAAGACATTAATTTAAAATTATTTTATAGTTGACCACATAAAAAGAAGCACCTTCAAAATCCTTTATCCACAAAAGAATTTAAAGATGCTCCTTTTTAGTTATAAGGTAATTTATACCTTCATATGTTATTGTATGAAGATAAATTTGTTGCACAATCAACCCAAGGAAGGTAGCAATTTTGAAATTTTTTAAAGGTCTCATACTAATTATTGTTGCCGTCATCGTTTATCATTGGGCAACAACACCCACCATCAGCCAGCAACTTAATCGTCAAGTCACCTCATTAACAACTAATTTAAAAACATGGACTGAAAAAATTCCACTGCTCACTGAGAAACAAACAGCAACACAAACGAAAACAACAACTGAATCATCAACTGGTATTGAATCAATCGTCGTCAATAAAGACCTGGCGAACACTTATACCTATTATTTTGATAATAATGTGCCCACTCAAGTCCGCACTGTTTTCTTACAAGCAATTAATATTTATAACAAAACTGGTATTGTTAAAATAACTGCAACTAATCAAAATAACTCAAAAAACACTCTGCGTTTGGGTATTTATAATAAACAAATCAATAGTACAAGTAGTCTGCAAGAACTCGGTGTTGGTGGTCCTAAAATCTACTCAAGATATGGGTTAATTCAATCTGATTATAACCACGGTAAAGCCACTCTTAACACTGCTTATCCAATTCGTTTATCAGCTGCTATCCATGAGGTTGGCCACGCACTTGGTTTAGATCATACCCAAAACAAAGATTCAGTCATGTATCCAATTGACCAAGGAAAAACAACTTTATCTGAACAAGACATTACTAATTTGAAAAAAATTTATCAAAAATAATATTGATGTAGTAATGCAGATAACATTAAAAGATGTGAAAATAAATTACGATGCTTTGATCTTTTAGAACATATTTAAAGACTGTCAATCAACCAAGTTAAAATGGCTGATTGACAGCCTTTTTTTGACTAACCACTTAACTTAATTGTTCCATGTGAAACAATTAAATCATCTAATTTGCATAATATTGAATAATATCATGTAATGCCTGCGCTGTCCCTTTATGATGGAGATCGTAATACGACTTAAAACGACTATCTTCTACGTACATTGTCCCAATATTTTTATGCATTTCTGTCGAGTAATTTGGTAAAGTGAAACTCAACCAATTTTTATGTAACATAAAAATTTCTTTTGCAACTTCACTTTCAATCATGGGTTGTTTAATGTAGTTTTTCAAATGGTTAAACAGTGTTCTTTCGGTTGCTTTCATTTCTTCAAAATCAGCTTCTGTCAAACGTAAATATTTTTTATTTGTCTGCTTAACTTCATCTTCACCATATTGATGACACATTTCGTCACCATATTTCTGTTCATTTTCAAGAACTTTCTTTTCCTTAAACGCCATAAATTTTTCAGTATCTGTCATTTCTACTTCTCCTTTATAATACTTCATCGTTTTTTCTAGATTATCTAATAATCCTTCAAGTCGTTCTTTTTTCGCTAATAATTTCTGATAATGTTGTTCAAGTACTTGTTCGACATCAAAATCTACATCATCTAAAATGGATTTAATATCCTCTAAATTCAGGTTTAACTCACGATAATACAAAATCTGTTGTAATCGATTAATTTCTTTTTCTCCATACAAACGATAACCAGATGAATTAATTTGTGCTGGCTTCAACAGTGAAATTTCATCATAATAGCGTAAGGTTCGTGTACTAACCCCTGACAGTTCGGCCGTTTTTTTTATAGTGTAGGCCATGACTATCCCTCCTTCTTTTATGTTAAGTACATCATAAAGGGTAACGTAGCGTTAAGGTCAACTAAAAATTTTAAATATATAAAAAATAGAGATTTCCCAAACAATATTGGAAAATCTCTCTCGTATATATCATGAATAGCCTGCGTTAATAAACAACGTCTCTAATCAATTGTCGTTCCCCGTGTTTCTTTGCCTAAGAACAAAATAACAATGATTGCGATGACTAATGCCACACTGAAGACACCAAAAATATAAGGAAACGATAAATGATGACTCAAGAAAAATCCAATCGATAGTGGTCCTAAAATACCTCCTAAACGACCAAATCCTTCTGCCGCACCATTAGCAGTTGCTCGAATAGCTGCTGGATATAATTCTGGCGTATAAGCATACATTGCACCCCAAGCACCAAGATTAAAGAATGATAGTAACATCCCCGAAATCATGATCATGGTTAAACTCGTTGAAAAGCCAAATACAGCTGCAAAAATAGCAGTTCCAGCTAAGAATGTCGCAATAACTGGCTTACGACCCCACTTTTCAACCAACCAAGCTGACGTAAAGTAACCAGGTAATTGCGCTAATGTCATAATAACAACGTACCCAAAACTATTCACCGTGCTAAAGCCCTTACCAATTAAGACACTGGGTAGCCACAAAAAGATACCATAATATGAAAACATGATCATAAACCATGCTATCCATAACATAATCGTTTGGTTGCGGTGCTCCGCATGAAATAATTTCTTTAACTTTTCTATAACAGATTCTTTGGGTACTTGTGTCACATTTTTCGCTTGTTTATCATTTGGTAAATGACGACGCAAAATGAAAACATAGAACGCTGTACATGCAGAAATAACTAATGTGATTCGCCAACCAAAATGAGGCATAACGAAATAGGCTAGCAAACTAGCAATCAACCAGCCAATCGCCCAAAAACTTTCTAATAGCACAATTATTCGGCCACGTTTTTCTTTTGGGACACGCTCGGACACAAGAGTTGTGGCAACTGGTAACTCACCACCTAAACCAACACCCACAAAAAACCTAAGAACGATAAAACTAACAAATCCAATAGTCAAGGCTGATAAACCTGTCGCAATTGAAAAAATTAATAATGTTGTCATTAACATGAGCTTACGCCCTTTTTGATCAGCCAATGCACCAAAAGTAATGGCTCCCACCGCTAATCCAATAGAATTAACAGACCCAATCCATCCGACTTGGACAGATGATAGTCCCCACTCCTGTTGAATAGCAACCAAAATAAATGATAATAGGCCAACATCCATTGCATCAAATAACCAAGCTAATCCGGTTACCGTCAACAACTTTTTAATATTACTCATAACGCTTCACAATACTGATCGCTTTAAAATCAGTTCACTCCCATCTAGGTGTCTTGTCACCTTGCAATGGTTAAATCATAGCAATCCGTAGGGTGTCTTGTCAACCCAATTAATTTTCATATAAAATATGTAATTGCCGAAGCGCGTTTTTTGCTGTTTCCAAAGTGGCAACATCTCTATATTCAATGCGATGCATGTGAAGGCCATTCGTTAAGGTTGATAATGGTTCCCCATTTGTTTGATCTAGATGATAAACAAATTGTTTGACATCAGCAATCGATTGAATCGCTAATTCACCTTTTAATAAACCATAAACTGGATGATCGACTTGCACATCTGCAATCATGACACCTGCTTGTACCAATGCTGTTAGTTCATCTTCTATCTGATCTGCATCATGTTGCACGACCAAAATCGTACTATACTGCTGTTTTGTTTGATAGCGATACCCTTGTGGTGTTGCTGTAATTTGCTCTCCTCTGGCACGTAACAACGCAATATCACCAACAATCGTTTGGCGTGAAACATGGAATTGCTTGGCAAACTTATTGGCACTAATTACTGTATCTGGATTACTTAAAGCTGCTTTAATCGCCGCTTGTCGTTGAATACCTGTCATTTGCTCACCCCTTTTATTTTTTATTCCTTAACTATAAATATAACCTGATGGACCATATAATAAAATCTTTCTAGGCTATTTTACAATTAATTATGCCAGTTTTTACGATTTTACAGCAAAAATAAATTTAAATGATAAAATAATTAGAAAGAACTCATGAAATATTAGGAGACACGACTATGACAATTATTAATGGTTATGAATTAAGTGAACGAGAGCAACCGCTACAAGTCATTAATCTACCCTCTTTAGAGGCGCAAGCAAAAGAGATTATGCCAAAAGGTAGTTTTGATTTTATTCGCGGTGGCTCTGAAGATGAATGGACACTAAATGAAAATACAACTGCCTTTAATCATGTACAAATCCTACCACATGTTTTATCAAATATTGGTAACCCCGATACATCCACTAATATTTTTGGCTTACCTTTGCAAACACCTTTTGTTATGGCGCCTGCTGCTGCACAAGGGATTGCTCATATACGTGGTGAAATTGCCACTGCTGAGGGCATGTCAGCTACCGGTTCTCTAATGACTCAAAGTACTTATTCATCTAAGCGCATTGCGGATGCTGCAGCCGCTGGACATGGCTCACCACAATTCTTCCAACTTTATCTTAGCCAAGATAATCATTTAAACAAATTTCTTTTAGATAAAGCAGCTGCAGCAGGTTGTCAAGCAATCGTTGTCACGACTGATATTACAGCTGAAGGTTATCGAGAAGCCGATATTGTTAATGATTTTCATTTTCCTGTGCCAATGGCCAACCTTGAAGACTATCAGTCAGGGTCTGGTCAATCAAATCAGATGGCTGGACATGGTAAAGATGTTTTTGACAATGAATTACATCAGATTGGCATAACAGATATTAAACGCGTGATCGATTATACTCATTTACCCGTCATCATAAAAGGCATTCAAACGCCTGAAGATGCCATGCTTGCTATCAATGCTGGTGCTAAGGGTATCTGGGTATCAAATCATGGCGGCCGTCAATTAAATGGTGGCCCAGCTTCATTTGATGTCTTACCAGGTATTGCCACAGCTGTTAATCATCGTGTCCCAATTATTTTCGATGGCGGTGTGCGTCGTGGTTCGCACGCTTTCAAAGCCTTGGCATGTGGTGCGGATTTAATTGGATTGTCACGGCCCATTATTTATGGTTTAGCTTTAGGTGGCGCTCAAGGTGTTGCTTCAGTTGTTAATCAATTGACGCATGAGCTAAAGATTACAATGCAATTGGCAGGCACAAAAACAATCGCTGACGTCCAAAAAGCAAAGTTATTTCAATAAAATATAACGAAGACATTGAGCTGTTATATGCAAAAGGAGCTGTTGATCTGGTCAATCAACAGCTCCTTTAATGATGTTTATCGCATTAACGCTAAATCAGTGTAACGAATTAATTCATTATTATTTTCATCAACAGAATGTTCATCGATAAAGAAACTAAATTCAGTTAACATTTGTTCAATATCATCTGGATTTTTTACCGTAATAGTAATCTTGGGACCCAAATCAGACGTCGTGAAATAACCCTCTGCGGATTTTTCTAAGAAAATTTGTCCTTTCAACGGCAAAACCGTCATCATAGTAGCAATTGATATGCGAGGTGTTAGTGTCATGATAATAATCCTTTCCAAGAGAACGCTTGTTTATCTATTTACTTCATCAATCATTTGACTTATTAGTTCTAGTATAGCAGATTTTCACTTACTCTTTGTCTTAATGATTGATGATACACTGACATCACTGTCTCTCTATTGAAACGCTTACATTAATTAAGCCCAGATTTTTTTCGCTGTTTCAATAACAAAGCGTAACTTATGCCACTGTTCTTCTTGCGTTAACTTGTTCCCCTCCTCAGTTGAAGCAAAACCACATTGTGTTGATAACGCCAAATTTTCCAGCGGTATAATTTTGGCTGCCTCTTGAACCCTAGCAATAATGGCATCTTGATCTTCCAATGTTGGCTTTTTAGAGGTAACTAATCCTAAAACGATGCGCTTATTTTGATCACCATGCCATATTTGCTCAAGTGGTGCAAACGATCCTGAACGACTATCATCAAATTCTAGAAAGATACCATCATAATTTAATTGACCTAAATATGATGCAACGTCTTCATAGCCACCAGAAAATAGATACGTTGACTGAAAGTTTCCCCGACAGATATGTGTCGTGACTGTTAAGTCTTCAGGCAAGTCAGCTAGTGCACTGTTAATGACCTTCACAGCATTTGCTGCCATCTGCAAATATTCTTGATGCGCTTTTTGATCACCAGCTGTTTCATGCAATTTACTAATCAAATATGCCCAAGTTGTGTCATCCAATTGCACATATCGTGCACCCAAATCATAAAAATGTTGGATTGTCTGATGATAGGCTGTTGCCAAATCGGCTAAATATTCATCATATGTTTCATAAAATTTTGACCAATTGTCACTTCGATTATCACGGAAAAGCATTGTTGGTGATGGTATCGTTTGCTTTGGTGTCACACCATCAGGCGTAATAGATGCTAAATACTCGTAACTTGCAAAAAATGGATGATTTGGATTATAAGCTACTTTACCAACTAATTGCACGTTATCAGTCCGCGTTTTGCTACCATGAAATTTGTAACTTTCATGATAATCATATGTATCGACCCCATTTAATCCCCATAGGAAATCTAAATGCCACCAAGAACGGTTAAATTCACCGTCTGTCACATCCTTTAACCCTAATGTAACTTGTTTTTCAACAATTTTCTTGGTCTCCGCATGCTGCACTGCTATTAATTGATCTTGTGTGATCTCACCTTTTTCAAACTGCTCACGAGCTGCTTTTAAGGCATCTGTTCGTAAAAAGCTACCCACGATATCATAATGATTGGGAAATTTTATTTGAGTTGCTGTTGTCATTGTATCTACTCCTTTAGTGTTTAAAATTAAAAAAGGCCCAAAGACAATAATTGTCTTTGGGCCGAATGATCGCGTTACCATCCCTATTTACATCATTCTATATAAAATACCATACAAAAATAATGCCTCAACAGACCGATAACGAAGTCAGACGTTTTATTTGCATTCACAAATAAAAAATTATCAAAGCTCATCTTCATTACCATTTTCAATGCCTAATCTCATCAACAAGACTCTCTGTAAAATATATATGGTAACTACTCTTCTTATCTTATTTTTAATATATTCTAATTTAAACAAAAGTTTATCACTGGTAAATTGCATATGCAAGTAAAAAAATTTATTCCATTACATTTAAAAATACAAAGATCTTTTATTTATAATAAACAAGCAGTCTCTCGTCACTAGTTTTTATGATAATCTTTTATTTTACTAACCAACAGCAGGGCTATAATTGCTAACATCATCATTGTTAAAAAGACGCCTTTAAAATGATGTGTTCCTAAAATAACTGTTGCAACGACAATCGCTGTTGATCCCACAATTTGGCGAACTGTCGCAATAATTGATAATCCATGTGGAATCAGTTCATCTTTTAGAGAATTTGCTCCTAGCGTAGTTGCAGGCATCATGGAAAAGGCATTCCCTGCTTCAATAATCATTGTACAAATAATTGCTAGCCAAATATTATGCCAGTCACTACAAAATAGTAACAACGCCCAACCAATTATGAACATGACAAAGCCAAATAACATCACCGTTTTAAAACCAATCTTATCCGCTAACTGCCCGCTCTTTTTATTTAACACAGATAATAAAACAGCCGCTGGTACCAATGAGAATCCCGACCACAAGGGTGATAGTCCCAACATTTGCTGATAATACAATGGCATGATAATTGTAACTGTAATTAATGACATATATGACAACGAAGTCAGAGCAACGCCTAAATCAAAGTTAGTGATGCGTAAAATATCCAACCGTAACAATGGTTTTGACAGATGCAATTGTCGTTTAACAAACATCACTAATAAAATAAGTGACACACCTAAAATCAACCAGTTTGGATAATCACGCCAGCTCATTTTAGAAACCTCATTAATAAAGTAAAGTAGGCCAATTATACCTGCCGATAAAATCACTGAAATAAAATCAAAATGCGACTTTTCTATCGCTAACGGACTTTGCACAAATTTTAAGGCTAATACAAATACAATGATTAATACCATCAAAAAAAGGCCGAAAATAGCTTGCCAATGAAAAAATTGCAGTACAATACCCGATATAATTGGACCAGCTGCCAAAGCTGAGCCCATCACCAAACCAACCGTTCCCATAACGGTACCGCGATGTTCTTTGGGTGTAATCGCTAAAATAATTGATTGGTATGATGGAAATAACACGCCAACACTAAAACCTTCCATCAAGCGTCCGACCATCATTAATGGAAAATTAGGTGCCAAAATAATAAATAACGTCCCAACTGCAAAAATACCTAACAAACTCAGATATAATTTTTTAAATGGCATGTTGCTCATTAACCATGGTGATAATGGCATCACCACTGACATCATTAACATAAAACCCGTTGTTAACCAAGCAATGGTACTCGCAGGTAAATGAAAATATGCCATAAATGTCGGATATGCTGTCGATAAACTTGATTGGCTAATTGACATCGTAAAAGTGCCTAACAATAATGTTAAAACAAATAGGTTCCTTTTTGATTGACTTAATGCCATACAGTAAACATCCTTTCATGATAAATTAAGATTCGAATTTATTATAATCTTATTCATATGACTTTATTTTTAATAAAAAAATATTTTTTATCGAAAAAATTTTTCAGTGTTTCACTGTTCTTTCGTACTTATTTTGATATGATAAAAGCAAGCAATCACTATTTCATAAAAGAAAGTGTCGGACTACTATGGCTATTAACTTAACTGTCTGTATCAATCAGAAAACAACAGATATCATTTGGACAGAAAAAAATATCAGTATCCAATTATTACCAAAGATGCCCGCAAATATTGCGACACAAACTATTGTCTTACTATTTCAAAAGAAACAATTACAAGATATTGTCATGGCCACTGGCGTTCAAACAACCAATGCAGACGATATAATGTTGATTACCTTACCAACTTCAAATTGGGAATCTGAACCAACATATATCTGCCGCCAATTAATTCTAACAGCACAAACGAATGGCTTACTCTCTGATAAAATTGTTGAAAAAGTACCTCATCATATTCAAACCCAATTAGAACCAACAATCGCTGGTTTAATAACAATTATGGCTCGCTTTGGCTATTATTTTCAAAATATTAAGTCCAAAAAGGTTGCTAAACCTCGACATCAATGGACAAAGGAAATTGCTACTGAACCTTTTTATATCAATTATGAAGGTGCCAAAGCGACTGTTTATTGGCAGCAACGAAATCAATTATTGATTAAGAAAGGCGCAATCATGCGTTCAGATACGCCTTTAAACAAAGATGGCTCAGTTGGCTTTTCTGCACGTTTTGGTGAAAAACTTCGTAGTGAACACACCAACGACTTTGATAACAATATAACGACTACTGACATTATTCTGAAAAGTGTTAATGAAGTTGGCCTTTTTCTATACTTTGCAGGTACTAACAGTTGGTTACAAATCAAAAACGAAGCTGGCAAAACATTAAATGAATTAACTATCATTAAATAATCATTATGACAATGCGGTTGCAGTCTTTTGAGCCATTTTTAAAGCCATCAATCTCCCTTATAAAAATAGGAAGATTGATGGCTTTTTCAAAATGCAATTAGTGCATGAGCTTTTTTTAAATTAACATAAATCTGTCATTACTTTGTTGTGTTTTCTCTTTTCAAGAGTAATAAATTTAGTATAACAGCTGTAATGGCTGCAACTGTAATGGGTGAGCCCAACAAATATTGTAACAACTGTGGCGCTGCGTTTGTTACCTTATCAGGTAGAAAAACAAGTGCTAGCGTCATCACAATTGGTACACCAATGACATAACCCTTATTGCCAGTCATATTCAAGTCACCGATAACATTCAAACCACTCAACATGATAATAACGACAATCACTGCGAATATCCCACCAATCACCGCAGAAGGTACAGCTGCCAATAATGCTGATAATTTACCAAAAAATCCCAGAATAACAAACCAAATACCAGCAGCAACGAAAACACGACGACTTGCAACACCAGTAATTGATACCACACCAGCGTTCGTTGAATAACCTGTCATTGGCGTGCTACCCAACAAAGCTGAGATAGCACAACTCACACCTTCACCAATAATACCACGATTCCATTGCTGATCAGTTATCTTTTCGTTGGTTACTGCACTCATTGCAAACCAAGTACCAGTTGTCTCTGAAGTTAGCACCATAAAAATAATAATAAATGTAATAATAGCTGATAAATTAAAGCTAATGCCATAATGTAGCGCTGTAAACTTAGGTAAACTAAACCAAGCTGCATCATTAACCGTTTGCCAATTCATAACGCCCATAAAAGACGACGCGATTGTCCCAACTGCTAAAGCAATCACGATCGAACCAATCTTAAATATTTTTTGCAATTTTGGTAAATATGTACCAATCGCAATTGATACGAGTAAAGCAGCCATTGTAATTGCTGCTAATTCAATATTTTGAAAAATATTACCACTCGCTTTAAAAATATTATCATTTAAGGCTGACGGTAATAACGATAGTCCAACACAAGTAATAATTGTTCCCCCAACAATTGCAGGGACTAATGCATTAACAATCTTTTGATAAACACCTGAGAGTCCTAACAAGATTAACAGAATAGCACCAACTAATGTTGCGCCAATAACAGCAGACATTCCTCCGTGAGCAGCGCCATTGGCAAAATAAACACCAGCAACTGCTCCAACAGGTACATAAGATGGACCTTGTGACATTGGCATCTTCATAAACACTGATGTTTGTAGCAATGTTCCTATACCACAAGCCAAAAATGCAACCTGTAAAAATCCTGTTGTCTGCGTAGCACTTAATGATAGTAGTCCTGCAATAATTAGCGGTGGTACGTAAACATCCATTGCTAGCACATGTTGTAATCCTAATAAACCTGCCTCAGCAACCGGTACCTTATCATTCGCACCAATTAGCAACCCGCTCTTCTCTTCAGCCATGAACTTCTCTTCTCCTTTTAGTCCACTATGTTTCACATGAAACAATTTACTTAACAAATATTCCTTGCGTCATGACATGATCAATTTCCGATGATGTTGTCTGATACATTAATTTTTCAAACATCTCCGTCGCATTTTGGTGTCCAAATGTTGGATACTTGGTATGCAAAATCTGTAAATCCGCTGCATAACCTGTTTTTATCTGACCTGTTGTTAAATTCAAACTTTCGGCACCACCAATCGTTGCCATATAGAAGGCATTTTTAGCAGTAATTGATGTCTCTTTACGCCCACGTTCTTCAGGCGCTAAACGATTATCAACACCATCATTTAACAGCCGTGCCGACATAATTGCTTGCCGAATATTTTGATAAATACTGGCATCAAATCCACCAGAAATATCTGTTCCCAAACCAACTTTTACATTCTTAGCCAAAATTTTTCTGGCGGGCATAACAGCATTTCCAAAATAAACATTTGAAATTGGACAGTGCGCAATACCAACACCCCGTGTTTTAAATCTATTCAAGTCCTCGTCATTTAGCATGGTACCATGTGCCATAACTGCTTTATTTGTTAATAAACCAAATTGATCAAGCACTGCTGCATCTCGTTGACCATGTGTTTCCAATGCATAGCCATTTTCCCAATCACTTTCACTACAGTGTGATTGAATCGGCAAATCATATTTCGCTGCCAATTTTCCCAAACCAGCCAGTACCTCATCCGTACAAGACGGTAAAAATCGAGGCGTAATAACCGGTGTGACAGGTATTGGTTGTTGGTCATTTAATTTTTCAACGATATGAATAAACTCTTCTGTGTCTGCTAATGCAGATTGTGCTGATTTATCACGATAATATTCAGGTGTTTGTTCTGGATTATCCATCACGACTTTGCCAACAAATCCTCGTTGATGATGTGCTAAACAAGCTTTCGCCAATGCCACATTTCCGGTATTGTCTACAGAACCAAAATAAAGCGCTGTTGTCGTCCCATTAGCCAGCATCGTCTCAACCAGATTGTCATAAACTAAGTGCGCAAATTGAGCATCTTTAAATTTCGCTTCCAACGGAAATGTGTATTCCTCCAGCCACTCATATAATGGTCGATCAAGGGCCAAACCTGCATTTGGCCATTGTGGAGCATGTACGTGTAAGTCAATAAATCCTGGCAGAATGACTTGATCATTTGCCAATACGACTAATGAATCATTAGCTTTTGCCTTTTCTAGGATTGCTGAATAGTCGCTGTCAGTTGGCTTTGCAATGTGCGCAATGTTTCCCTGTTCGTTGATACAAATTAAGCTATCTGCTTGATACATAATTTGATTTTTATCAAGGGCCGTATAATAGCCACCCTTAAGAACTGTTTGATAAATAATAATAGTCACCTCAAAAATTCGATTGTTTGTGAACAAATCAAATTATAACAAACATTTGCACCATCCGCACCTAAATAAGTATAAAAAAATTAACTAAAACAAATCAATCATTTAAATTGTTCGCTTTTATTCATTAGTAACCTACATATTGATTTAAGGGTCACTAATGCATATAATAATTGTGTATTAAAAATTTAGGAATGGAAACACGCTTTTTATGAAAAAAAATCAAACACACAGATTAGCTCTCGCTGCCATGATGACTGCGATTTTAATCGTTTTAGGTATCTTTCCAGGAATCCCCTTAGGCTTTATTCCTATCCCAATCGTCTTGCAAAATTTAGGTGTCCTATTAGCTAGTGAAATTCTAGGACCGAAGTATGGTACATTAGCATTAGTCTTATTTTTGGCATTAGCCTTGTTTGGATTGCCCGTTTTATCTGGTGGTCGTGGTGGTGCTGCTATTTTTATTGGACCAACAGGTGGTTATCTTTTTGCTTGGTTATTCGTACCTGCTGTCCTTGGTTCAATTATTTATCTATTTCATCGAAAGGGATTACTATCTTGGTGGCTAGAATTAATCATTGTTCTCGTTGCTGGTGTTTTATTGATTGATTTTATCGGTTCAGTCTGGCTATCTATCCAGTCACATATGCCATTCATGACTGCCCTAACGTCAAATATTGCTTTCTTGCCTGGTGATACGATCAAAGCCATTTTATCTGTCATCATTTCAAGACGATTAAGAAAACTTCCTGCTTTACAAGGTATTTTTTAAAGGAGTTCTATTTTGGTAACAACAAAACAACAAGTATTATATGAATTATTAGCAAACAAAGGCACCTGGCTTTCAGGTGACAAATTAGCGACAGACTTAAACGTTAGTCGCGAAAGTATTTGGAAAGCAATCAATGCGCTAAAAAAGAAAAATCATGACATTATTAGTCGTAAAAATCTTGGTTATCAATATATAGGCACGCCCTTTTTAGATGCTGACATTATTCATTACTACGAAAACGAGCCACTCTATGAAGCAATCTATATTGAAAAAGAAGTGACTTCAACACAATTTTTAGCAAAACAATATTTAACAACGCATCCTATCACACAGCCAGTTATTTTTGCTGCTGAATCACAAACAAATGGTTATGGTCGTCGAGGACGTGCATTCTTTTCACCAGCTACTAGTGGCTTGTATTTTACTATTATTTTGCCAAATACATCTGATGATTGGTCACAAGTCGGTTTACTAACTACCGGCATGGCCGTTGTCATTGCACAAACCCTTGAAGAATTTTTCCCAGAACAGCACATTGACCTAAAATGGGTAAATGATTTGTTTATCGATGATAAAAAAGTTGGAGGTATCATCACAGAAGCCAACATTGAACTAGAATCACAGTCTACATCAGCTTTTATTATGGGCGTTGGTCTAAATCTAACAACGAAAAATTTCCCAAATGAACTTGCTAATATTGCACAAGGTATTAACCAAACAGCGTCAATCGATCGCAACCGTTTATTAGTTACCTTAGCAAAACGTATCATTACAGCTTACAATGACGGTAATGTTGCGTCACTGTTAACAGAATATCGTCGTCGTTCAAACGTCATTGGTAAACGTGTCACGTTGAAATTAGGTACCCGTACGATTACTGGTGTTGCAAAACAGATTGCTGACGATGGTGGTTTAGTCATCCAAGATGAAAATGGCATGACAAAATCATTTACAAGTGGTGAGGTGATTAAAACTCATGTCTTCTAATCCCCCCCTTGATCCAACAATATATGGCATTGACATTGATCAAGACGGTCGTTGCCAACACTATCATACTGAAAATGACGTTGCTGCACTCCTTTGCCAGACATGTCAACAGTATTTTGCTTGTTATTTGTGCCATGATCAATTAATGACCCATCAATTTGTCCCAACAAATCCGGATGAGCAGTCGATTCTTTGTGGTGTGTGTCGTCATACAATGGATTATCAAATTTATGCTAAAAATCGTTGTCCGTTTTGCCAACATTCGTTTAATCCACGTTGTCAATTACATCATCATATTTATTTTAAAGCTTAGTTTTTTTAAACATATTTAACCCCAAATATGACGTGAAGATTATCGTGATACAGATTGAGGCCTAAATAGGCAGTACACTCGTTGTTATCATAACTTTTATCTTTTGAAACACACTTAAAAGGACCGTGAATCTACCAAATTAACCTGGTTAGACTCATGGTCCTTATTGTATATATCGTCTTATTTTTAGCCCATTAAATATTTATAGCGCTTATGTATTTAATCGTGTAATGCCGCAACAAAACGCGCTGTCATTTCTTTTGGCCGTGTAATAGCGCCACCAACGACAACACCAGCAACACCCATTTGTTGAATTCTTTTTGCCTCAGCAGGTGTATGTATCTTACCTTCTGCAATCACATCAATACCTGCATCTACTAACTGTTGTATTAATTCAAAATTAGGACCATCAATCACTTGACTATTCGATGTATAGCCAGCCAGGGTAGTACCAACAAAATCAACACCTGCTTGCCAGGCATTTTGACCATCAGCAAAAGTTGCAGTATCTGCCATTAACAATTGATCAGGATATTTTCCCTTAACTTGGCCAATAAATTCGCTGACCGTGATACCATCATGTCGGGGACGTAACGTCGCATCAAAAGCAATCACATCAGGCCTGACTGTCATTAACTCATCAATTTCTTGCATCGTTGCCGTAATGTAAGGTTCTTCTGGTGGATAATCTCTTTTAATGATACCAATAATTGGCAAATCAACCGTCGCTTTAATTTCTTTAATATCGCGTACTGAATTTGCCCGAATACCAACAGCACCACCTTGTTGTGCTGCAAGTGCTAATAAAGGCATCACACCGCCCTTTTCAGTATAAAGTGGTTCACCCGGTAACGCTTGGCATGAAACAATTAAACCATTGTGAATCTGATTCACAAATGTCTGCTTATCCATCTGACTTCCCTCCTAGTCGTTCTTCTAATATTGTAACATGATAAAAAACGGTAATCGCACAACATGTTTTTATGCACCATTACCGTTTTATAAACTTTTCCATATTTTTCTTTTCGTATGGAGAGATTGAAACCATCGTTACTGGGTTTTAATGCTAATACTTGTTTTCCGTTCAATCATTTTATAAATTATGCCTTGCTGACGTAACTCATAAGCAAATTGAATTTGTTCATCTGTATAGATTTCAGGTCGTCTCTCTAAAATGGGAGTCATGTTTTCTCGCATAGGCTCTGCCTACCTGCTTTCTCTCGTCACAATCATGTCTCATTCAAATTGGGCAAACGCACTAAAAATCGTGAAAATAAAATTTCCAGTGGATGTATCATCAATAACGCCCATGTTCAATATATGGACTTTAAACACCTTGGTTGAAAAGTTGTTGAATGATGTCTAAGGCGTCTCAAGTGTTTCTGGCAAAACGATTAAGCTTGATAATGATTAGCATATCGCCAGTGGCTAGTATTTTTAGCAGTTGATTAAATTTTTGGGGGTGACGCGTGGTTATGCTGGTAAATTTTTCTTGATAAATTTTTTCAGTATCTGTGGCTTGTAATTGTTGGACTTAATTTCCTAGTTTTTGGTCAGGTATACTCACTCGTGCATAACCATACTTCATAACATTACCTACTTTACATTACCTACTTTCCAAAACCGTTAAGTTATAACTTGTTTAGTGTTATTGATTCTAAGTAAGTGAGAATGTAGTCAAGTATTAGGTGTGGCAACTTTTTTAGGGGTTTACTTTATTTACTATTTCGTATTTACTAATGTTTTCTGAGGCGACCTTTTGTTCCATCGGATAAACGAATCAGCATCTTTTGCCTGATATTATTAATATCACAACGAAACTATTTACTTCGCTAAATATTTTCTTTAAAATTACTGTCCCAATTCATTAACTCTACATAACAATAGCCAGAAACGGGGTTCCCTCCGTAAGTACCTTTGATGAAGCTTGCACCCTCGAAATGCGTCAAGCTCTTAACTTCAGCTGAGTATGCTTCTTGATTAACTGGATCTGAGATAACTTCTAATTGTGCATCCGCATCAGGAATTGAAATATGCCAATGAACTGGATAATCAATTCCCGTAATATCACTATGATAATATTCCGTTACCTTTGGTAGTAGTGGTTCGATATTAAAAATACTTTGGGTGCCATCTGGATGAAGAACTGTAACCCAGCCAATTTCTCGTTCTTTATTTATTGGTAGTGCCCAGAGACTTAAAAAATCTCCATTATCAAGATTGAGATCCATCCATGCCCATTTAGGAACAATGGGAATTGCAGCAGTGGGAGCCTTTGAATCTCCTCCCCACTGCCTGTCAAACCATGAAATACCATCAATAGTATATGATTTCCCCTTAATTGCCATCGTCCCTGTTGTTTCAATTTGTGGAAGTGAATATTCATAAGAGGCTAAATGTGCAATATTAAAATTGCCATCGCCAGCGTTATATATTGGGTATCCTTTTGGAATTAATGTGACATTTATATCTATATTTTTTACGGAAGCTTTCAAATTAAATTGGTCAAGTGTACCTGACAAGGATGCGGTTGGTGTAATAATATTCAAACAATCATCTGATACAGTACATATTTCAGCAGGATATGCTTTGCTAAAATCAATTGTCTCTTTGGTTGTCTGGTCTGTAACAGACATGCTTTCCATAATCATTGATTTTTGATTGGGAACACCACCAATTAATACATCATAAAAGAAATTCAAAATATGTCCATCTGATTCAAAATGACCGCATACAAACCATGAATTGGTAATAAAATCCTTTTTAAGTAATAAGTCTTTCGATAAATCTACTTTAGGAAACATCATTAACGGCATTGTCTGTATATTCTCGCTCAAATTTTTTCGCATTAAGATACCCTCCAACTATTTTACATTTTTAGAGTTCCAGTTTAATAATTAATCATCAATTTTATGAGAAGCCACCCACAAGCTCAACGTAACAAAATCCTTTGCTTTTTTTACCAAGGTAAGTACCTTCCACTTGGCTCGCCGCTTCATATTTACTAATGTGCTCTGAGGCAATCTCTTGTTCCACAGGATAAGGTGTAACATGAAGATCAGCGTCCAGTTGCGGGATATTGACCGTAAACTCGATTGGATAGTTCTGACCTGATACTGGACTAAGCCATTTTTTGGGGTGGTATTTTGAAAATGGTGTAACATCAACCACTTCAGTTGTCCCATCTGTATGCCAAACGGTGGCCCAAGCTCTAGTAATTTTAGCGACCTCTACACACCACAGACTTAATTTATCTCCACAATCTAGATTAAGGTCTAACCAATACCAATGTATTTTTCCACTAGTAACAGGATCATTATTAGTACTGTTTCCTTTTGCTTCGGGAACTTTTTGCCATTGTCGATCAAACCAGGCATCTCCTGAAACATCGTATTTCTGTCCGTCTATCAAAAGTGTGCCACTTGGGTCGATGTTAGGCTTAGAAAATTGGTTAACATCAATTATTGCCAATTTAAACGAACCAGATCCGGCATTATAGATAACTGCATCTTTCAAATCAAGGTCAATATCCATTGATACTCCTTCAAGCTCCCCAGTAATGTGGAGATGCTCTAGGTCCCCTTCCATTGAACCGTTGGGTACTTTAATTGCAAAATGATCTTCTGCTATCTCTGCTTGATCTAAGGGATAGAATTTGTCTTCTCCCCGATAAAAGCCTGTCGTTTCATCAGTAACTGAGACCACCGAATTTAACATTGGCTCACCTGTTTGATCATCTGGCCAGACCATCAAATGATATAAATAATTTAACCGATGTCCCTTATCTTCGAAATGACCGATTACAAACCATGAACTAGAATTATACTTTCGGTCCCACAGCAATTTTTCTGAAGCCTTGTATTTTGGATCCTTTTTAGTCTGTAATTGAATTAATTTATTACTTAATAAACCCATATTTTCTCTCCTTACACATTTTTTCAGATTAATTTTCAACAAGTGTTTTATTTTTAACAAGTGTTTGTTATGATGATAGCCAGTAACAACCATACTTTCAATGGTTATTTGCTCTCCTTTTGTTGAATATTCAACAAATAAACAAAAATGACCAAAATCTTAGGAGGATTCTCATGCAAAAAGAAGATCGTAGGGTCAAGAAAACAAAAACAGCAATTACACAAGCACTATTAAAGTTACTAAAAACACAGGATCTTAATACCATCACAATTAATGAGCTCACAAAAGAAGCCGATATTAATCGTGGCACTTTCTATTTTCATTATGAAGATAAATATGATTTATTAAATAACTGTATTGCGGCTAAACTTTTAGAGTTGCAAAAAATTTGTGCACAGATCAAATTTAGTTCTGATGCCACAGAATTAGAATCTTATTTCAAAACAGTTTACCAATTTTTTGAAGATAACTATGATTTTTTTGTATTAATGCTAAAGGGCGACGGAGTAAAATATTTTCAACAGAAATTTAAACAACAGATCATCAATGAATTAACGAGAACCACGATTTCTTCAAATAATGAATATATCGGTAACTTCTCAAATCAATTCAAATCACACGCTCTGGCTGGCATCGTTGAATGGTGGTTATGTGAAGACCATAGTCTTTCAGTGGGTGAAATGGCTCAAAATACAGCAACATTATTTATTAAGAACCAGTAGCTGACAGTCAAATGTATTGAAAATGGTTCTACAATATTTAGTACGGATAACTAATCTGACAGATTAGTCATCCGTTCCTTTTTCTTTGTTTTTCTATATAATTTATGACAAAGAAAAAAACAGACTAGCTGGAACTAGTCTGCCAAACAAAATCCCTTTGGAAAGGACCTCTAATGTGGATAAGTATATAAAAATTTTGAACAAATACTCATGCCTCCAGCAACTACCAGAATTCACGAAAAAGCGCCTATTTAAAGGCGCTTTTGGTCTTATCGTTGAATAGTTGTTAATTTCGGCTCTATACTTTTTAGCATGAAAGTAAAAATTTCACGCTTTTATTTTGCTCTTTTTCACAAGAAAAAAACACCAATAAAAATACCGGCGTAAAATATAGTTGTCTAAAAAATAAGAAACGAGGTGTTTATTGATGTCCATAAATGGCTTCTATTCTAAATTCAGTTGGTTTAAAAGAAAAGATAAGAATATTATTTTTTTGATTTCTAATGATGGTAATTTTAATGAAGTCATGCCTGAAGGACGCGCTCATCACCTCGTATTAAATAAATTAATCGTACAGCGTATGATTTTCATAGTTTTAAAACGTATGCTTTAAGAATTCGCTTTGAACTATTCCATCATCATGCATTACAAACACTTTTAACGGTTTATTAATAAACAAAAAGCTCATAAATTTGATGTAATGACCATCAAATTAATGAGCAGTTTTCACAAACTCAATGAGACAATTTCACGATTTTCATGCTATTTGAAATTGAGCCTAATTTTAACTATTAAATCTTCAAAAATAGGTAAATTAATTAGCGAAATATTATCCAAGTACAATGTTATTCATCATAAGTTTTTGTTGGATAAATTGCTGGTTTTAAGTGAACATATAGTCAAGTGTTAAGTGGAAAAGTGAGCTCGTTATTACTATCTAGATGATTAATTTAGTAAATGTAGGCAATATCAACAATGTGGAATACACATTTCAATTTTTTTGACATCCAATTATGTATTGTTTTTTGGATCAAATTACTTATATAAACTTTATTTGTTGTACCGCACTTCTAAGCCCTGAATACCATTTTGGTATGTCCACTCTTTAATGGTTTGCATGTCATTTGTGTCATAAAAATCAGCAATTAACTCATTCCACTTAGCCCATTTATCTAACGGCACATTAATAAGGCCTGCACCACCGTCAATCATAATTTTATTAGCAACTAAAGTAGCCGTCCGTTTATTCCCATCCCAAAAAATTTGTTGCCGCATATTATGATACATAACTGTTAAGGCTTTATCCGTAGTTGTTCGTTCTGAACTTAATAAATTTTGTAGATATGTTTGTTCAGTTTTTTCATCAACCATAGGGAGCTCAAAATATTTATTTTGTCCTAAATGAACACCTCCTGTTCCTTGCCGTAACTCACCAGGTACTAAAGCATCTTCGGCAGCCACAATTTTATTGATTTCTTTTTCCAGTGACAAAGTTAAGGGAACTTCTTGCATTGTGACATATTGCCAACCACGTTTTAAATTAACAATTGTTAAAACATCTGCCACTGGCACACCTGCAACACTCATGCCATCCATAATTGTTTGCGTTTGCGGTAAAGTCGTATTGACTCCCTCAAAACGGGCATTAGTATATACTAACTTGGTAAAATTTGATCGTGCAAAGCGCCGATTTTCTTCGGGTGTAAAACAATATATATCAAGATATTGTTGTGAGCGTGTCATTAAAATTTCCTCCTCATGTTATATATATCATTTATTCACGTTTCATTATTATAATCCGAATGAAAAACGCCAATTATCTAATTTATAGAAAATATACCATCAAAAAATACGACAATCCATACAGATTATCGTATTTTTCAAAGTTTTATTTACTTATCGCCTAATTTGGCTAATTCATCGATTTTATCATAAAAAGCAGCTGCATCTACACTCGTGACAAAAGTAATTTCACGACCATCATCTGTTTGATAAGTACGACCTTCTGATTCACCAGTCGTGATAACATCCGTTTTTACTTGTACTGATTCGACTAATTCTGGATAGCGACTAGCTAATGTTGTTAGCACATCCCATAAATAGTAGATTGAATTGGCTTCAAAAGAGTGAACTAATGAGTAGCCCTGACCTATCAAATCAATGGCTGGATGCTGACGTTGCTTTGCCCAACGTGACCGCAATTCGGGTGTCAATGGCACCTGATCAGTACTATCCAAACCAACCATCACAATCTTTAAATCAGAATCCCAAACACGCTTAACTGCTTCTGCATCCCAGTAAGCATTCCATTCCATCGTATCATCAGCACCTGGCTCAGCAACGTTACCCTTACTATTAAGCGCACCGCCCATCCAGTGTAAACTTTCAATATTCTCGGTAATGCTTGGATCAACCTCTAAGGCACGAGCTAAATCTGATAAGGGACCAGTCATAACAAGGGTCACTTTTTCTTCAGATGCCTTAATTTTATCAATCATATCAAGGTGTCCTGGTTTTTCAGCAACTGGTGTTTTTGGTGTCCCGTGTTCGTTTAAAATTGGAAAATCATCAAAAGAAAATGAACTTAAACGCCATTCTTTTGGAAATTGATGACTTGCACGTGAGTTTGACTTCGCAATGTCTAATGGTTGACGCCCTTCATGACCAAATAAATCAACAATCTTTCTTGATGCCGAAACTGACGGTTCAACGTACCCATCAGCATCAGTCACCCCAACACCCAAAAGATTAACATCCGGCATCTGTAACAAAAGTAATAATGATACTAAATCATCAACGTTGCCATCGTGATTGAAATACACGTTTATCATTAAAAATTCCCCACTAATTCTCGTTATTTTCTTTAAACAATACGAAATTTAGCCACGCTAGTCAAGTTAAAAATTCGGAAAACACACTTTTTACTTTCTAAATTTTAAATCATTGTTACCGAAATCAGAATATTTAATTGATAATACGTAAAATTTATATGCTAATATAAAGCATTAGGGAAAATTTTTATAATTACCTAATCAGGTAATCACTAAAAGGATATTATTTATGACAAAAAAACAATTAATTATTAAAAATACTGATGAACTCACAAGTTCAAATATGATAACCATTATGCAAGAGCGCACCAAAGTATTCGTTGTTGAACAAGAGTGTGCCTATCAAGAAGTTGATCAAGCCGACTTTAAAGCCCGCCATGTCTGCCTGACGATTGATGATCAATTAGTTGCCTATACTCGAATTATCGCTGATGATAATCCGCAGTATATTCGTTTTGGTCGTGTACTTGTCGCAAAGTCTTTCCGTGGTCAGCATTATGGTCGCGAAATTGTTTCAGCAACCATTCAAGAAATTCACCGTATTTATCCTAATCAAGCCATTAAAATTGGTGCACAAAACTATCTACGTCAATTTTATGAATCATTTGGATTCAAACCGGTTTCTGACGTCTATTTAGAAGACAACATTCCTCATATTGATATGACTTTAGTTGGAGGACATTAGTTTGCAATATCTTGTTTTAATTGGTGCTGCCTGTTCTATTATATTTGGCTCATTCTATTTAATAGCGACTCTGCAGGGCAAAGTACAACCTAATAAAGTGACTTGGTTATTGTGGGGTATTTCTCCCTTAATCTCTGTTGTTGCAAGCATTTCAGCTAGCGGATTTGATTGGGCAATTTTGCCTGTTTTTATGGCTGGATTTATGCCAATGCTCGTGTTTATTGCATCGCTCTTTAATAAATCTGCTTATTGGCAATTAAATACCATTGATTATTTATGTGGTCTTGTTGCTATCTTTGCATTAATTATTTGGCAACTAACTAATAATCCAATCTTAGCAATTGTGTTTTCAATTTTAAGTGATGGAATTGCATCTATTCCAACTTTACGTAAGGCCTGGTTCTATCCGACAACCGAGACACCTGTTTATTACTCAGGTGGCGTTATTTCTGCAACAACTGGTATTCTTGCTGCGACAACACATTGGTCATTTAGTACCTATGCATTTCCTGTTTATCTATTAATACTGAACACCTCATTAATGCTTATCGTGATTAAGCGAAAGCACCTGTTATCGACCAACAAGATGGCTTCCTAAATTAGCGATCCTATATTCAATGTAAATCTGATAAAATGATTCTATGAGCTATACAAAAATGCTTTTATAGAAAGGATACATCATGAAAATAGCAATTGCGGGTAGTGGCGCTATGGGAAGCCGTTTTGGCTACATGCTCCAACAATCTGGTAATGAAGTCACACTATTGGATCTATGGCCAGAACATATTGCCAATATTAATAAAAACGGTCTTTCTGTAGAAATAGCTGGAAAACAACAGTTTGTTAAAATTCCAGCTGCTTTTCCTGAAGATGTTCATGATCACTTTGATCTGATTTTACTATTTACAAAAGCTATGCAGTTAAGTGATATGCTTAAAAGAATTGCACATTTATTAACTGACAAGACGGCTATTTTATGTTTATCAAACGGTATTGGTAATTTAGAAACTATTCAAAAGGTTGCTCCAAACCTAGCTTTGCTAGTGGGTACCACTTTATGGACTAGCGAGTTAATTGGTCCTGGAGCTATTGCTTTGAATGGTTCAGGTTATATTGAATTTCAAGCAATTAAAAATGTTTCACATGAAACAGTTGTTAAAATTAACAATACTTTAAATGAAGCCGGATTAGATGCTCGACAAAGCGATAATGTTTTATTGTCTATTTGGAAAAAAGCTTGTTTAAATAGTGTGCTAAATACACTATGCACCATTTTAGATTGTAAGATTATGGATCTTAACAAAAGTGATGCTACACCAATGCTAATACAGCAAATCGTTAATGAGTTTACAGCTGTTGCTCAAGCCAAAGACATTCCTTTAACTGTTGAATTAGCGATGGCAACGATTAATGCATCACTAGCGCCTGATCAAGCTGGCGACCACTATCCATCAATGCATCAAGATATTGCATCTGGTCGTCGTACGGAAATTGACTATCTCAATGGTGCAATTGCACGTATGGGAAAAGAGCAAAGTATTCCTACCCCAATAAACGAATTCATTACAAGGTTGATCCACGCTCGAGAAGACATTGTATTGTAATTAGAAAAAGCGACTTGATTAAAAATTAAGTCGCTTTTTATTTATCAAAATATCAAAGTTTGTTTTGTATCTTTTGATACGATTTGTACTTGATTACCTGAAATTTGTACATATTTAAAGTTACTAAAATATATTTTTAATTTATAAGAATGATTTATTTATCATACCAACTTATTTTTTGAATATTTTCATTTTATTATTTTAGATGATACCGTAATCAAGCACACAGACCAAATCTGCTTGGTATGTTTCTTCCAAATAATGAATCATTAAAATAATCTTAACTCTTCCCATTTTTGTAAATTATTTATTTTTAATTTTTTTATTGATAGCATCAATACTTCTTTTCACACGAATCATTGTATAACTCCAAGTGGCAACATATATAATAACGAAGACAATCAATTCACTTGCAATACTGTTAATATTTAACGGATACCATCCTGCAAAATAAGCAATCATCATAAACCCTAAAACTGTTATGACAAAATGGGTTAGTGTTTGTCGCGTCAAACTCCAATTTTCTTTTTGAAATAATATTGACGTAGTTGAAAAAAGTGATCCAATTAATGCCCATAGGATAATAGCAACAGTAAATGCATGTAACGAACTAGAAAAGTGCTCAGCAAATCGTGCTTCGTATGGTTGGTAAATTTGGCTGCCTCGTCCATAATCATTTAGCAGTGAAACTAACAGCCCATATGTAATTCCAAAAGGCATGCCCATAAAGAAACGTTTCGTCATTTGTCGAATCATATACCTAACCTCCTCCTTATTTTTGAAACAAATCGTCGCGATACATAGGTTTCTTCTTTAGTGATTAGAATTAATTTAATGTTTCCACTACCACTCAGTTCCAGATGATCAATAAAATCAAAATTGATAATCTCACCACTCGAAATTTGAATGAATTTTTCTGGTAATAATGCTACTAATTGATAGATGCGCTGTTTCGCTCGATACATACCTGAATCAGTTTGCACGTGAACTTCACCAGATGATGTCATAATTCTAATTATTTTATCTGACTGCAATGGGACTACTGTCTTACCTTGATATCCCCATAATTGCGTGTGTTGTTGTTGTAAATTATTGACAATTGCTTGCATTTCAGGAGTTATTTTTTTGACATGAAAATCAATGTGTTCTGGCTGGTCATCATCTATAAAAAAATTCACTTTCAATTGAATAATGCTCCTTTCCAATAAGTCTTATATTTTATAAGCATTATTATACCTGATTTATTCTCATCAATATTTAATTTTATATAATTGGTCAATTTAATTGATTAATCGGTGCAAATTTTTTTATAAACGTTAGTGCTTTTTAAAATGACCATTTAACTGATGCTAGTAACTCACCTTGAGTAGCTATGTTTGCTACGCCAATTACTGTAAGGCAAAATGGCAATGAACTAGCAATCACACCACCAATGTTACCCCAAATCGTTTGCCAGTTTATCTTCATACAATATTCATGGTATTATGAAATTAGAAATTTTAGAAAGCGTTTTCAGTGTAAAGCATCGAGGTCAATATTATGGTTTCAATATCAGACGTGGCAAGCGAAGCTCATGTATCAAAAATGACTGTTTCTCGTGTGATCAATCATCCTGAACAGGTATCATCTGAAATTAAAACAGATGTTCAACGGGTCATTGAACAATTAGGTTATGTACAAAATCGTGCTGGTAGAGCACTAGCAAATAATCGTCATTACAATATTGCCTTTATCTTGTTAGACGATATTAACGAAATTGAACCCTATTACGCCCACTTACTGATGCACTTAACCGATGCCTTACAAGCAAAAGGTTATACTTTAGAAATGCGTCATGATCGTAATTTTGATTTAACAAATGTTGATGGTTTCTTAGTCAGCGGTGCTCGCCAAACAGATTTCGATGTTCTACATAACTTACCGATTCCAGTTGTATTGTACGGTACCGAATCTGGTGTCACATCCGTGGACATTGACAATACAGCAGGTACATATTTAGCAACGCAACTACTACTGAATCAAAACTATCAACGTATCCTATTCTTAGGTATGGACATTGATGAACCGTTTGAAACAAACCGTGAAAACGGCTACCACAAGGCAATGCAAGTTGCTGGCTATCAGCCTGAAATTCATCGTTTACCAAACGATGAACATGTTGTCCAAGACTTCTTTATGAACGATAATTTAGTTGCCCATACAGGCATTGTAGCCGCAACAGATCGTTTGGGACTTGGTGCGCTACGTGCTAGTCGTGAACAAGGATTACAAGTACCTACCGAGGTTGGCATTGTCGGGTTTGATGGTATATACATTCACCAATTAGCTGAACAACCATTGACAACAATACAACAACCCCTTAAAAAAATTGCTGAACACATGGTGAAGTTATTATTGGCAGAATTAGCTGGGAAAAATGTAGACTCTGTCTATGTACTGCCAGAATTAATCATTGGTGAGACAACTTTACCAACAAACTAGTCTCGTATTATTATCATATTTTAGGAGACTTTTCATGAAACGTCAGGAATTAATTAATCTTGTTAAAACACATACCAATTCATTCGAAGATTATCCATTCAATGGTGGTAAACGTACTGAAAAAATTCTTTGGACCGTGATGAAACAAAAGACTAATGGTAAAATCATTGCCTTGATTTTTGAAAAAGATGGTGAATTACTGATTGATCTGAAATTGCTACCTGAACATGGCGAATTAATGCGTGAACGCCAAGGTATTTTCCCCGGCTACCATATGAATAAAACCCATTGGAATACCATTTCTGTTAACAATACAGATGTCTCAAAAAAAGAACTATTGCATATGATTCATGAAAGTAGTTCCTTAACATCATAAAAAGCAGCATCACATAACAACTCGTTATCTGATGCTGCTTTGTAGCTATTCAACTTTTAACGTTAGTGCATTAATGGCAACGATAATTGTACTTAATGACATCAACACCGCCCCTACCATTGGGCTTAATACAAATCCAACTGGCGCTAAAATACCTGCTGCTAATGGGATTGCAACAATATTATAACCAGCTCCCCACCAAAGATTTTGGGTCATCTTCCGTGTGGTCCGCTGTGCTAATTCAATAAATTGGATAATATCATGTGGATCACTCTTAACTAATACCACGTCTGCCGATTCAATGGCAACATCTGTCCCACTACCAATGGCAACACCAATGTCCGCACGGGCTAAACTGGGTGCATCGTTCACACCATCACCAATCATCATGACTTTTCCCATTTTCTGATACTTTTTGACAGCTTTTTCTTTGTCTTCAGGTAGTAATTGTGCTTTAAACTCTTTTATGCCTAATTCTTTGGCAACGCCTTGGGCTGTTTGTTGATTATCACCAGTTAACATCACGGGTATCATTCCCTGCTCCTGCAATCTTGTCACTAACTGCTTTGCTGCTGGCTTAATTTGATCACCCTGTGCAACAAATCCTAATACCTGATCATTCTGTACAAGGAAACTTAATGAATTACCTTCACTTGCTAACTTATCAAAGTGTTGATTATCAATGGCTAGCTTATTTTTCTCTAAATAACCAGGTGAAACAATGAAATAATCCTGATTATCTACTTGTCCTTTTAAGCCCACACCTTTAATTTGATCACTATTAACCGTCTGATATGAAATATTTTCTTTTTGTGCTTTCTTTGTGATACCAACAGCTAGTGGATGTGACGAACCTGACTCTAACGTGGCCATCATCCGTAATATATCATGATTTGACAGATCATTAGTCAAGCTACCATATGCATTAACCTTAAAATTTCCCTCTGTTAAGGTCCCGGTCTTATCCATTAACACATATTTCAACGCTTTAACCTGTTCCATGGCATTACGATCACGAATTAACAATCCCTTTTTAGCGCTTAAAGAAGTACTTCTAGCAATAACTAACGGAATAGCCAATCCCAGTGCATGTGGACAAGCAATGATCAAAACAGTCACTGCACGTGGTAAAGCTGTTGCTAAATCACTTATCACCCACCAAGCAATAAAGCTGATCACCGCTACCGTTAATGCCACATAAAATAGCCAAGATGCAACACGATCAGCAATATTTTCACGATCT
Organism: Weissella sp. ESL1177; assembly: GCF_058107185.1. Lineage (NCBI taxonomy): Bacteria > Bacillati > Bacillota > Bacilli > Lactobacillales > Lactobacillaceae > Weissella > Weissella sp. ESL1177. Next base: position 1,721,911 of record NZ_CM176591.1, read on the forward strand.
GACTTTTCATTTTGTGCAGATGTAACCATCTTTGTCACTTGTGCCAAAAAACTATTTTCACCAATTCCGGTAACTTTAATTTGAATTGTCCCATCCCCATTAACAGAACCACCAAAAACTTTAGCATCAACTTGTTTTTGAACTAACTTTGCCTCACCTGTAACCATCGCTTCATTGACGGCTGATTCACCTTTAATAACTTGCCCATCAGCTGGTATTTTTTCACCACCACGAACAATTAAATGATCACCTGTGACAACATCTTGTAATTTCACGTCAATGATTTGTCCCTGATCATTAATTAAATGTGCCTGATTAGGTAATAATTTTACTAATTCATTAAGTGCTGAACCAGCATGACTGACCGCATTCATTTCAATCCAATGACCCAACAACATAATGTCAACCAATGTCGCCAATTCCCAAAAGAAATCCATCACATGTGGTGAAACATGTAACATATTGTTCACCACAACTGAATAAATACTGTAAACATATGCAACGGTAATACCCATTGTAATCAAGGTCATCATTGCTGGTTTTCTTTCTTGTAATTCTCCTTTTGCACCAATAAAGAATGGCATACCACCGTAAAAGAAGATAATTGTCCCTAATAGGGCAACTACCCAGTCACTACCTTGAAAATAAATAAGTGGTTGATTCATCCCCATCATTGATGACATCAATAATAAGGGAATCGTTATAATAATTGACCACCAAAATTTCTTTTTTAAATTACCCATGTGCATCATGTGACCACCATGCATCATCATATCATCATGCCCCATATCAGATTGATGATGCATATCCATCTGTTCCTCATGCATCTCCATATTCATATGTTCTTCATGTTCATTCATGTTCATCTGATTAAGCCCCCTTCGTTTCATATTCTATCGATAGTTTACAATTGTAAACAAAAAATAGCAACTAAAATCTATTTCAATAAGTATTACCAATTGGTAGTCACCAAAGTTAATGAGATACTTTTATAAAAAATAACTACTTAATCAGCAATAAAACACTGCCTTTGACAAAATTAGCAATGGCGCAAACATTGATTTCTCATTAGGTATTTTCTTTGCACGTCGTCTGAAAATGTCTATTAACACTGATTCTTTAAATAACACTTTTATTGTCGCATAGTCATGCCACAATTCTTAATGTTTTGAATAATCAATTACGCCGCTGTTTCATTCACTCTCAGCAAGTCATCATTTTAGTCCATTGAATGGGTATAGAAATTATTGTAGATTGTTAACAATTGCGCTATTTGAATAGACATGTTAGATTAAATCTAATCATAATTTTGGAGGCTTTTTCATGAAAATCGATGTGACATTAGATAACAACCATTTCATACCGGATAAATATGCAAAATTTGCGCCAGCAGAATATCGCTTGGATGATACACCTGTCGTTAATTTTCCAATCCGGGTACATGATATTCCCACGGGCACAGCATCACTTTCAGTTGTATTTATTGACTACGATTCTGTACCCGTTGCTGGATTTGTTTGGATTCATTGGTTAGCTGCTAATTTACCAGTAAGTGATATTCCTGAAGACATTGCTCATAAAGACATTTCATACGTACCAGGTACTAATTCAAAATATGCACAATATCGTTTAGATAATCCAACACTAACGCAAAGTTATACTGGACCAATGCCACCTGATAAAACTCATGATTACACTATTAAAGTGTTTGCACTAGATACTAAATTAGATCTCAAAGCTGGCTATTTCTTAAATGATTTCCGACGCGCCATTAAAGGTCACGTTCTGGCAGTTGATTCATTAGACTTACCTGCACGAAGTAACTAATGTTTCATGTGAAACATTAGCTGTTCATCAAACATATAAATGAAAAGGGACTGAGACATAAGTCGTTATAATCAGCTGAAAAAGGCGCTAATCTATCAATTTTGATTGGTAGATTAGCGCCTTTAAACGTGTTCCAAAAAACCGGAGTCTCACTATAACAACAATTAGGCGCTTCCGGTTCTTCGTTATACTGCAAACCAAAATCATCTAATTGTTGTTACAATCGGCTTCAAAGCATCTTTTTTCACACTCTCTTAAATTTTATCCAACTTGATGTGCAATTGTCTTGCCATTAATAATAGCTAACGTATCATCCAAACTAATATCTACCATGTTTTGCACAGCAATATTAGTATAGAACCCAACATGAGGCGTAATAATAACATTATCAAATTCTCGTAACGTGATTAAATCTTGATTTGGTAACTGCTGTCCACGTAAATCAAAATTGAAGAAAGTCTCTTCACCAACCATCGTATCTAATGCTGCTCCTGCTAATCGTTTCTCGCGCAAAGCAGCGATCAATGCTGTTGTATCCACTACTGGACCGCGACATTCATTGATTAAGTATGCTGTCGGTTTCATTTGTGCTAATGCTGCTGCATTTATTAATCCCTGTGATGTTTCATTTAAATCAACATGTAAACAAATAACATCTGCTTGTTGTAAGACTTCTTCAAATGATTTAAACGTTAACACATCATCTAGCTCATGATTTGGTTTAATGTCATAAGCAATCACATTTGCATTCAATGCATGAAATAACCGAGCAGCAGTCCCACCAATTCGTCCAGCACCAATAATACCAATCGTTAATGAATGAATTTCACTACCTTGCAAACCAGCCCAACGAAAATCTTGTTCTCGGACACGTTGATCAACTAATTCTTGTTTCCTAATCAAACGTAGTGTATGTGTCAAAGACAACTCAGCAACTGACCGTGGTGAATAAGCAGGTACATTACTAACCACAAGTCCATTGGTCTTAGCTGCTTGAACATCGATCACATCATAGCCAGCTGTTCTTGTTGTTATTTGTTTGATGCCAAGTTCATGCAAACGTGGATAAACGTCTGACTCAATTTGACTACGTTGCTGAATTACTACCCCATCATAACCAGCAACCTTATCAACTGTATCTGAATGTAATTCCCATTCAGCTATTGTTAAATCAATATTTGGATGCTGTTCACCCCATGATTTAATCGCTGTTTCTTCATCTGGTCGAACACTCAATAACAAAATTTTCATTTCTATTTGCTCCTTTAATCTATACTACTCTGTGTTGCCCGTTGCTTGGCAACATATTCCTGTAACTGGGTCATACCACGTTTAATTTCGGTCATACTGGTGGCATAACTCATTCTGAGATAATGTTCACCACCAGGTCCAAAGTAAGATCCTGGTACCGCTGCAACACCCCCTTGTTTCGCTAAATCATATGCAAATACTTCATCATCCTTTTCTAAATCAGATGGCATCTTGGTATAAATATAAAATGCTCCCTCTGGCTTCACGGTTTCAAAGCCTAATTCATCCAACGTTTCTAAAATAAAGTCTCGCCGTTGCCGATATTCATCTCTCATAGGCAATGCATCATCCTGCCCATGTCCAAGAGCTTCTGTTGCAGCATCTTGCGCCACTGTTGCGGCACTTGTGATCGTAAACTGATGGATCTTGCTTAACTCATCACTAATTGCTTTGGGTGCACATAGGAAGCCAATTCGCCAACCAGTCATTGCATGTGATTTTGAAACACCCGTAATTAAGATGGTCTGTTCTCGTAATGATTTCACTAATGACGTATGCGGTTGATCATAGTTTAATTCACTATATATCTCGTCACATAATACAAAAATCGGCTTACCCCGCAGAACATCTCCTAAGGCATCTAACTCAGCTTGTGAATACACAACCCCAGTTGGATTACTTGGATAATTAAGGACAACCATTTTCACATCATCGCCAACCCGATTTAACGTCTCAATGAGTACCGTTGGTGTTAATTTAAATCCAGTTGATGACGTATCGACTAAAATTGGTTGACCACCTGCCACTGTGACATCTGCAATATACAATGGGAATGTTGGTGTCGGAATAATGACTTTATCACCTGGGTTGAGTACTGAATTAATGGCTGTATAAATTGCTTCAGTTGCCCCTTCTGTCACAATGATTTCATCTGGTGCATACGTTTGTTGATATTTAGTGGCTAAGAAATTGCTAGCTTGTTCTCGTAATGCCTGTGTCCCATTAGCAGGAGCATAATGCGAATGATTTTCTTGAATACTATGAATAGCAGCTTGTTGAATATGCTCTGGTACATCAAAATCTGGTTCACCAATCGTAAAATTAACAATATTCGGTATTTGTTGTGCAAAATTTGCAAATGCTAAAATGCTCGAAGCTTTGACATCTGCTAGTCGTCTATTAAGATGCGTTGTCATGTCCATCATTTTTCTCCTTTAATCATTAATACAAGTATGATTTCTACGAAAAAAAGCCCTCTTGATTGAAAACAATCTCAAGGGTCATTACAGACATGTCATTCTCCCCCAACAGATTATTTTCTAACCTGTTGGGCTTTTTAAATCGAGCCAAATCGCTCTCATTCCCACAGGTACAAACATGATCTCGTGTTTGTACCTAATATTAGTTAGACACAAACACTACCTAAAGAAACGAAAGTAATAGTTCCAGTTATTCAATTTTGTCATATTGTGTAATTTCATGAATAATAACTCCTGGCTCTTAATATAGTTCTAATCATAGTCTAATTTAATGAGATTTGTCAACGAAAAATTGTGATGATTTTTAAAAAAAACACTTTGTGCTAACCTAGTGTTAACGTTTTATTGAGGGGGATAACATGAATTTAGAAGAAAAATTTGCGTATATGGCCACTGGCAAAACATATAATGACTTAGATCCACTTTTAGTAGCCGAACGACATCGTTCAACCAAGTTAACGACTGAAATCAACGCTGAAACTGATCCAGAAAAAAAAGAACAGCTCATCCAGCATTTATTTGGTAGTACTGGTATTGCACCTGATCTTAACCCAAATTTTCGATGTGAGTTTGGTCGTAACATTCATGTTGGTGATTATTTTTATGCGAATTATGACGCTGTCATCTTAGATGGTGCGAAAGTAACGATTGGTGATCGTGTACTTTTTGGTCCTAAAGTTGGCCTATACACAAGTAATCATTCCTTTGATGCACGTGAACGTGAATTGGGTGGTTGTATCGCTAAGCCAATTACAATTGGTAATCGATGCTGGCTAGCTGCAAATGTCACTGTTCTGCCAGGTGTGACCATTGGTGACGATGTCATCATTGGTGCTGGCAGCGTGGTGACCCATGACATACCAAGTCATGTTGTCGCAGTTGGCAATCCTTGTCATATATTACGTCAAATCACTGATGATGATAAAACTGGTTTTATCGGTCAAGACTTTGTTTAAACAAAAAAACTGAGAAGCGACAAGCTGAACAAGTTGTTTAGATGTTACCTCTCAGTTTTTAGTTTATACGTGACGGATAATTCGTGCAGGGTTGCCTGCAACCACCGTATTACTAGGCATATCGTGAGTTACCACGCTACCAGCACCAACAACAACGTTATCACCAATCGTGACACCAGGTAGTACGATAACTGAACCCCCAAACCAACAATCATCACCTATCGTGATTGGCAAATCATATTGCCAATTTTCGCGCCGTAATTGCTTATTATTAGGGTGATGATTTGGCGTGTATAACTGCGTATTAGGTCCCAAGAAGCAATTTTTACCAATCGTTATTTTACCAGCACTTAAGATAGTGAAATTCAAATTAATAAATGTGCCTTGGTCAATAAATAAGTTATCAGGATATTCAATATTAACAACTGGAAAATAAACTTCCACATCGTCAGCCATATTTGGCACTAATTGATGTAACGCTTTTAATGCTTTATCAAAATCAGTAATCGCAATCTGATTAATTTTTTGAATGGCCTGCGTACTTGCTTTAACAATCGCCTGCAACTGAGGTTCCTGACCATATTGATACCAATCACCATCGGCTATCTTATCAAAGATAGGCTTTTTCGCTAAAGCTGCAACATCTGGTTCGTCTAATTTTTTAGGCATAGTCTCTCTCCGACTCACGATAAAAGTTAAACTCTCATTAGTTATTATAAATGTTTTAAAAACAACTGAATAGTTTTTTATCAAAAAAGACCCGATGATTTTCATCGGATCTAGCTATCTTTCAATTATAGACCAAATAATACTAATAGTACTGCAGCCATAACAAAATTCAGCACCATGAATAACTTTAAGAACGTTGAAGATGAATCTGGTTCAATTTGGCGATAAACACGAAAGCCAATTAAATTAGCCATAGAAGCAATAATGGTTCCTAATCCACCAATATTCGTTCCTAGAAACAACTCATGTGCATGATTCGTAAATGTCGAAATTAAAATTGTTGATGGCACATTTGAAATGATTTGGCTTAATGCAAAACTACCAAATAAGACATGTGCCGGCGTATCAAATAGGGAACTAACTAAATCTTGTACGATATGTATGTTGGCTAAATTGTTAGTTGCAATAAAAAAGAACAAGAATGTGGTTAATAATCCATAATCCACCATTTTATATATTTTATGATTATAAATAAGGAATATAATCAACATAATTGGTACAACCGTATTAAAGGGTAACCAACCAAAAATGGTCGCAATTAAAATCAAACCTGTCACAACCAAAAAGAATAATTGACGCCGGTCAATGCTTTCAACGGGTTTTAAATCGATAGACAGCGGTGTTGCTTTGATAAATCGCGTAATAATAAACATTAAAATCATAGATGCAATGGTCAATGAGATTGACCAACCAAAGAACTCACCAACGCCAATCCCATAATGCCCGAATAAGAACAAATTTTGTGATTTACCAAATGGAAATAAAATTGCCCCTGAATTAGCAGCCATGATAATCAGCGTTGAGCCGATAATTTTTAGTTGTGTTGATAAACTTGATGCTAATCGTAAGTAAATTGGCATTAATGTCAAAATTGCAATATCGTTTGAAAGTAACATTGCCCCAAAAAACGATAGAAATGTCACACTTGTCATTAACGCTCGAGCATGATGACTACGACTAACTAACCAGACAGATACCGCATGTAAGACACCTGCATTTTCTAATAAACTAACCCAGATCATCATAGTCATCAAACTAAAGATGGTATGCCAATTAACTGCTCCTAAATCAGGCACCACAAAAAAAGAAGTGACAACTGCCAGCACCATACTGACAGTAAACATGATGTCACTTTTTAAGTACGTAAAAATACGATTCACCATGCACTTATTTCTCTTTCTCGATTGCCTGACTTTTGGCATTCGCTAATCGAATAATTTCATATGATTTTGCTGCCATTAAAGATGTTATCCCCACTGATAATGTCATCACAGGTACCAACAACACGGCGAGCTTTGCAGTTGTCATTTCGACATTGTCATGATGCTTTTTAAAAATCATGCCTTATCTCCTTAAATGATCCTCAAAATAATAACGTTGCAAGTATATTATCGAAAAATATCATGGCAGACGCAACAAATTACTTGTAACATAGGAATCTTTAAAAAAGGGGGTAATTATTATTTTTAGTTAAAAACCGCCTTATTTACCCCACTATCAGGTATTCATTCGCATTATAACGAACAATAACAACTTTTATTAAAACTTTTATTAGTATTTTTGTTGTAACAATCTTTACAATAAATTGACAGCCTATTTATAATCATCAAAAATTCTTTACAACTGCTATACAAACTACTTGAAATCGTTTTCTGTTTGTTTTCAATCAAATTAAATGCTTTCTTATTTAATAAATCTATTAAAATTGCCTCGATAATCCCTAATTTGGTATTATTTCATAAATTTGTTACAATATTGGCTATTACCTGAAGGAGGTATTATGAAGTCAAATAAAACAAAAAAGATTGGCTTATTTCAACTTGTCATGCTGACGCTCGGATCATTAATTGGTTCAGGTTGGTTATTTGGATCATGGGAGGCAACCCGCGTCGCTGGTCCAGCAGCAATTATTTCTTGGGTGATTGGTGGTGTCGTTATCGCATCAATTGCGTACAACTATATTGAACTAGGCACAATGTTCCCTGAAGCTGGGGGTATGAGCCGTTATGCCCAGTACTCACATGGACCTTTACTTGGTTTTATTTCTTCTTGGTCTAACTGGGTATCTTTGATTGCTTTGATTCCGATTGAAGCAGTCGCCGCCGTTCAATATATGAGTTCATGGCCGTGGTCATGGGCTAATTGGACTAACCAATTTTTCAGTAATGGTGAAATTACTACACCTGGACTATTGCTAGTCTTTGGTTTTATGTTAGTATTTACCCTTATTAATTTTTGGTCAGTCACCTTACTAACAAAGTTCACTAATTTTATTTCTATTTTCAAAATAGGTATTCCGGCCATTACGGTTATCATGTTGATACTTTCAAGTTTTCACCCTGGTAATTATGGTCACTCAATGCATGAATTCATGCCTTATGGTTCTGCGCCTATCTTTTCAGCAACGGCAACAGCTGGTATTATTTTTTCGTTTAATGCCTTCCAAACAGTTATTAACATGGGAAGCGAAATCAAAAACACGAAAAAGAATATTAATCGTGGTATCTTCTTATCATTACTAATTAGTGGTGTTATTTATGTGTTAATTCAAAGTGCCTTTATCACAGCCATTGATCCTAGTATACTAGCAAAGCATGGTTGGAACGGCATTAACTTCAGTTCACCGTTTGCTGACTTAGCAATTCTACTAGGCATTCACTGGCTATCTGTCCTACTTTACCTTGACGCGTTCATCTCACCTGTGGGTACTGGTGTATCATTTGCTGCTTCAACTGGTCGAGTACTATACGCTATGGAAAGTAACAAGCACATGCCAAAGTACTTAGGTAAACTTACTGGTAAATTCCAGATGCCACACGCTGCAATGATCACTAATTTTGTTATTAGTATGATCATGGTTTCGGTATTTCGTTCATGGTCAACACTGGCAACCGTTATCTGTGCATCAACATTGATTGCTTACTTAACAGGACCAGTTACTGCCGTTGCCTTTAGACGTTTAGGGGCTGATTTCAAACGTCCCGTTAAATTGCGCTTCTTATCAATTATTGCTCCGATAGCGTTCGTATTAGCTTCACTAGCAATTTACTGGTCAATGTGGCCAACGACTGTTGAAGTTATTATTGTTATCATGCTTGGATTACCGATATATTTCTATTATGAATATAAGGCCAAACACAATGATACCTTCAAAGCTTTCAAATCAGCGCTATGGTTAATTGTTTATCTTGTCTTTATTTCAATCATTTCATTTGCTGGTAGTCATGAATTCAACGGAATTGGTTGGATTCATTATCCATGGGATTTTGTCGTCATTATTGTCGTCTCACTAATTTTCTATTACTGGGGTGTCAAAAGTGCCAAGGTCTTCCCTGATTTATATCAAGCAAAAAAGTTAAACGATACAGTTAAAGAATAGATTATAAAAAGAGAGCGAGACAAAAGTCGTTTTGAAGCCGGGGTGTAACGTAATTTGCGCTATTTTTGGCCGTAGCAAAGCGAAGGACAGGAATGACGTAAATTGCGTTACATTGAGGCTTCAGACTTTTGGAACGCGTTTATGCTATAAAAATTACAGGCTTATAATTCAAATATTTTAGCAAAACGAGGTTGGAACATTTTCTTTTGTCCCAACCTCGTTTTTTAGATTAATTTACCTATCCCTTGCGTCACAAACGTCCCAATAAATGTTTCGATATCCTGTTTTGTAAAGCGACTATCACTACTCCACAAACTAATTAATCCCAAAATTGCTGAGCTTGTATAATTTGCTAATAATTCTTGCTGTTTATCAGAATGCCGTCCAGTATGATTACCAAGTTTAGTAACTGTTGCCATCCCTTCATCCAACAAAAAATCCTTAAACTTCACGTAAAAATGATTATCCCCTAAACGATTTAATAAGGTATCAATCATCTCTAAATTATTAGAAATTGTATCTAACAACGGCGTAATAATCGTCGGCACCAGTTGAATTTCATTTAATGAATTAACTTGTTTTAACAGCTGTTCGTGTTCAATATAGAATTTATTCAAAATGCTTTCTTCGCAGTCCTCAATTAAAGCCTCTTTATTTTCAAAGTAACGATAAAATGAGCCCCGATCAATTTGGGCTTTTTTTGTAATATCAGAAACTCTAACTTCTGTTGCGGGTATTTCTTGCAAAATCTCAATAAATGCCCGCACAATTTTCTGTTTTGTGTGTGCTGTTCGATCAAGTTGTTTCAAAATCTGTCCCCCTATACAACACATTATTCATATCTGTTGTACTCTTTCATTTACTCACATATTATAATACAACATGTTGTTGGATAAATAATAGGATAAGGGAGAATATATTTATGTGGAAAGTCATTTCTAGTAAAATGTTTTGGCTATATGCAGTTGCCATTTTCGCAGTATTAGCAATTTTTTCATTTGCACAAATCGGCGCTCGTAATTCCGTAGAGCTGAAGCAATTACCAATTGCTGTTGTCAACAATTCTGGCGACAAGCAAAGTAAAGCAATTATTGATAAGCTTGAAGACAAGTTTGATGATGATGACGCCCAATTTAAGTTGATCAACGTCAAAAATGAAAACAAACTACAAAATGGTTTGGATAATAAGAAGTACTACGGTGCTTTGGTCATTGATAAAAACTTTGATAAGAGTTTAGCAGGTCAACAAAACTACCTTAAAGGATTGGTCATCCAAGCTAAGACAAAGGACTTACCTAAGGAAACTATCGCTGGTAATCCTCAGTTAAAGGCTCAAACTGAAGCTGCGGCTGGACTCACTAAGGCGTTACCATCGCAAGCTAAAGTTAAAATCATTACTAACCAAGGTATGAATGCAACCGCATCTTCTGTTGTTACAACTGCACTACCTAAAATCATTAACGGTCTAAGTACAGGTGTTTCACAAAAAATGCAAAATGTCTTAACAGAAAATAAAATCACATTATCACCTGCACAATGGCAGACGATTAATCAACCAATCACTTCAACGACTAAAGTTATGAACAAAATTCCTGATAAGAGTGTTAGCGGTATGGCGTCATTATTGATGGTTGTTATTTCATGGTTAGGTTCACTAATTGGCACTATTCTACTCTGGCGTGAACACAAAAAGCGCTCTGAAAATGGTCATTTCAATGCTAGCCTGGTTACCAGTCAAATCATAACGGGTATTGTGCTAGCAGCTATTATTAGCTTAACGATTTATTTCTTTGCTCACATTTGCTTCGATGTTCCTGTTCCTAATACTGGTAATTTCTTGTTAACAATCGGCTTTAGCGCCTTCATTTTCTACCTAATCCAAACTTTCATTGTGGATTGGTTGGGATTTGCTGGTGCACCGATTCTCGTCATTATCATGTTGCTATCAATGGGTGTCCTAACATATCCAAAGGAAATGTTAACACCACTATTCGCAAATGGTATTTACAGCTGGACGCCATTACGCTTCCCATTGGATATGATTACTAACAGCCTATATATTCATGGCACCCCTGCTTCAAACATGACTGATATTATTGTCTTGTTATGCATTGGTGTTGGCTCAATAATTTTCATGTATCTATCAATGTTAAAGAAGCCTAAGGCTAAAAAATAAAGTATAACGACAAAAAGGAAAGTTCCACGTGGAACTTTCCTTTTTTAGTTGCCTATTAATTTTAATAACCAATCAGCACCATACAACATCGCCATACTATAAATAAAAATAGATAACGGCTTACCAAGTACAATAATTAGTGTAAATTCACGCCACGTCATTTCGGTTAAACTTGTCAGTAACACCAACGCATCATCAGGTGCAACTGGTGAAAAAATTAGCAATGCAAATGTCCAATGCCACCCTTTTGAATCTAATCGATGCATATATTTGTTCAGTGTATCTTCACTCACAAATATATCAATAACTCGGCGACCATATCGCCGTCCTAACCAGAATAATATTATTGATCCCAGTACAATACCGACATAATTATAAACAAAACCTAACCACGGACCAAACATGACTACTCCCGCAGCTAATGAAACACCTCCTGGTAAGATTGGGATAACAACTTGGACAATCTGTACGAATACAAACAGTATGGGCGCCCAAATACCATATTTTTTGAGTAACTTAATCAGTGAATCTGTATCATTAAAAACACCAATCCGATACAAATGAATCACTAGCCATCCCAATAATACCAACATCATAACCGACAATATTTTTATCAATAAACGTATATAGCGTATTCGCATGTCATCCCCCAAGACCGCCATCAAATCTTTTGACTAATTTTTTATTTTTTCAACTTGACCGACCTAAAATATGTCGTGCGTGCCCCATTGTCGCATCAACAACCGTTAAAACATGCGTATCATCTAGTGAATAAACACTATGTTGGCCATCTTTATTAAATGATACCAACCGATAGTCGCGTAATATCCGTAGTTGTTTTGAAACACCAGGCTGTGACATGTTTAATGCTTGCACCAACTCATTGACTGTCATAGGGGTCCGTTCCAATAGTAATAAAATTTGTAAACGTGTTTCACTACTAAGCACTTTTAAAATTTCATGAGCAGTATCAAATTCCTCTTGATCAAATTTCATTTAATTTTCCTCTTTTAAATGTCGTATGATAATGATAACATATACCAAAAAGGTTATATAATCAAATGGTTATATAAAATAAGGAGACTTATCTATGCACATCACTCTAATGACCGCCGTATTTATTGGTGCGAATGTTGATTTCTTTATTGTTTTAATTTTTATGCTTCAAAAATTTCGTTTACGCTATACGATGCTTGGTTACACTTTGGGCGTTTTGACATTATTTACGATCAGTGCCGTTGCTGGTCAAATGATTCAAACTTTTTTACCCACTTGGTCAATTGGTTTATTAGGTTTGCTTCCTATTTGGTTTGCTATTCGTGGTGAAACTGACGATGATGACCAGACAAAATCAACAAATAGTGCTAATGCCACTTGGTTTGTTTATGTGATGTACTTGGCTTCGTGTGGTGCTGATAACTTTGCACTATATATTCCTGTATTATCAACCTTTAATCTATTTGAAACAATCTTTACTGGCATTTATTTTATTATTTGGGCCTTATTGACAAGTATATGCGCATACTATATTTGTCACATTCGCTTTGTAAAAACGCTATTTACCAAGTATGGTGATCTAATCACCCGTATTTTCTATCTTGCAATTGGTCTGTTCGTGATGTTCGACACGGGTCTCTTAACAAAGCTTTATTATCTATTCATACACTAATCCTAATACCAACAATACGACAGTTTAAGCCATCATAAATTATTAAAGTTTACATGTTATACTATGACGTATACAAGTAATCGTCATATATGGAGGTATTATCCAATGCTAGCCGTCTTAAATTTTAAAAATTTAGTTGACTTTGAGCAACAAAAACAATTTTTGACTGATCTTAGTCAAGCAAGTGTCGACATCGATTTAAAGATTGCACCGACTTTGCCCGTGCCGAACACGTATGATAATTTTGAAATTATCAGCCAAAATTTGACTATTAAACAACGAACTGTTGGCGAAATTTCGCCAAGTGTTTTACAGTCTCTTGGTATTACAACGAGTTTTATTGGGCATTTGGAACGTCGCAAGTCATTAAATGAGGGGCTATTGATTGTCCGGAATCGATTAGAAAATGCACTCGAGAATAATATCACACCAATTATTTCAGTTGGTCAATATAGCAATATTGAAATGGTCGTTGAAGAATTGGGCATTTTACTGAAGGATGAACCAATTCATAAACCAATCATTATTGCCTATGAGTCATTGGCTTCAACTGAAATGGGTCGCGCACTTTATTCAATCGATGAAATTCGCGAGATTCATCATGCGATTCGTCACTTTATGGCACAACATTACCCTGAAATTAACTATCAACTAATTTTAGGTGGTCACATGGATGAAGCAGGTTCACCAATTGCCAAGGCCATTGGTTATGATGGTGTCTTAATTGGTGACCGTTACCACACCTTAGCCGAGTTCCAACCTGTTCTAGATGCTCTCAATAAGCTGAGTCATTAAAATATCTACATAGAAAGTCATCTATTTGCCGTTAGTTAAGAAAGCCATTACCTTAACCACAACGTCATAATAGATGACTTTTTTGAACGAATCATATAACACTTGACTGATTTGTCATTTCACACAAATTGCGAGATAATGAAAGCGTTATCAAAACAAAAAGAGGGGAAACATTATGAGTAAGGTATATCTATCTGCAGAGCTACCATCACTGGCTGTACAAACACTGTCTAAACATGGTTTTACTGTTTCTGTTTATGATGGTGATGGCTTAATTTCACATGAAACATTGCTTGAAAACGTTCGTGATATTGATTTTTTGATTACACCACTCTCAACAAAGGTTGATCAAGAAATTATTGATGCTGCACCAAAGCTCAAATTAATTGCAAATTTTGGGGCTGGCTTTAATAATATTGATACAAATTATGCCAAAGAAAAGGGCATTGTTGTGACAAACACGCCTGCTGTTTCAACGAATGCCGTTGCCGAAGTAACCATTGGTTTAATGTTGGCACTCAGCCACCGCATTGTCGAAGGTGACCAAAAAATGCGCCATGATGGCTTTCCTGGCTGGGCACCTTTATATTTCTTAGGTCATGAAATTGCAGGCAAAACATTAGGAATCGTCGGCTTAGGAAATATTGGTAGTGACGTTGCACGTAAGGCAAATGCATTGGGGATGCATGTGCAATACTACAAGCGCACACCACTGTCTGATCCAGAAGAGCGCTCAATGAAAGTTACTTACAGATCACTTAATGAATTAATTGCCACTAGTGACTTTATCTCAATTAATGCGCCACAAACCGATGAAAATTATCATCAGTTTGATGCAACTGCTTTTAAAGCCATGAAATCAACTGCCGCCATTATTAACGTGGGGCGTGGACCAATCATTGATGAAGCTGCCTTATTAACTGCTTTAAAGAATGGTGAAATTGCTGGTGCTGCGTTAGATGTTTATGAACACGAACCTAACGTAGATGATGGCTTTAAACTACTGAAAAATGTCATTCTCACACCACATGTTGGTAATGCAACTGTTGAAGCCCGTGATGCAATGGCAAAAATCGTGACTGATAACGTTATTCTGGTTGATAATGGGCATTCCGCTAAATTTATTGTTAATCCGTAAAAAATAATCATAACAGACACAAGACAATCTTTCGGTGACGATTGATTGTCTTTTTTTATAAAAATGACTCTGCAAAATAACCTTAGAAAATGTATAATACTATTAAAATATAATGAGAAAACTAGAGGTGATTTATATGACACGTCGTCTTGCTAATTTATTTCAGAATCAACCAACTAATATCATGTCAGATATTGGTAAAAATGCTTCGTTAATGACCAATGTTATTAATTTATCAATTGGTGATCCAGACATGATCACACCAGAACCTATTTTAACAGCTGCAAAAGAAGCATTGACCGCTGGTAAAACGCACTACACAGCTAGTGATGGTGACCCAGAATATTTACAAGCCATCATTGATTTTTATCAACAAAAATTTCACATAACCTATCACCAGGAAAATGTCCGTGCCACCGTTGGTGCTAGTCATGCAACTTATTTAGCATTGGGTGCCATTATTGACCCTGATGATGAAGTGATTGTATTTGAACCTTATTTTTCTCCTTACAAAGTCCAGATTGAAGCACATTATGGCAAGATGGTCATTGTGCCTTGTTCAGCTGATAATTATTTTCAACCAACGAAGGCAGATATTATGGCTGCTATTACCAACAAGACCAAAGCCATCATCGTGAACACACCAAATAACCCAACTGGTGCTGTTTATAATCAAGAAACATTACAAACACTCGCTGACTTAGCAAAATCAAATGATTTCTATCTAATTGCCGATGAAGTCTATTGGCCATTTGTATATGGCAATCATGAATTTATGCCATTAGAAGTACTCGCACCCGAACATACCTTAGTTGCTGGTTCTTTATCAAAAATATTTGCAATGACTGGTTTTAGAATTGGTTATTTAGCTGGCCCAGCCGATGTTGTCGCTGCTGCTGGCTTGTTAAATGAAGGTGTCGATTTTTCTGCACCAAGTGTTTCACAAGCTGCTGGTGCTTATGGCTTACAACATATCGATGAATTTACGCCAACGTTGAAGGAACAATTTGGAGAACGCTTAAACTACGTAGCGACTGAACTAAACAAGTTGCCTTGGTTAACTATCCTACCTGTTTCCGGCAGTATTTACTTGTTTGCTGATATTTCAGCAACAGGCATGGATGATATTGCATTTAGTAATTACTTATTAGAAAAAGCAGGTGTACTAGTTATCCCAGGTCAAGCATTTGGCGATGCTGGTAAGGGCTACATTCGAATTGCTGTGACACAAGATATGGCTACTTTAAAACGCGCCGTACAAGCTTTCTCAACGTTGACCTTTTCATAATGCTATTTACAAAGGAAAATGATAAATGACAAAAATTTTAATGTATCATATCATGGATGATGAAAAAGTGGTTGTGAAACAGTGGTTAACCCACCATCCTGACGTCCAAATTGATTATAATGACGTCACCTTAACTCCTGAAACTGTGGCTTTATCAAAAGGGTATGATGGTATTTCAACGCAACAAGATAATCTCATTGATGATCCCATTGTTTACCAAAAATTACATGAATTTGGTATCAAACAAATCACATTACGGATAACTGGCTACGACACGATTAATTTAAATTTTGCCACCCAAAATCAGCTAAAAGTCACTAATGTGCCAGCATATTCACCACGTTCTGTTTCTGAAATGGTCTTAACACAAGTCATGTGGTTATTACGTCATTTAAATACTGCACAACGCCGTGAACAATCTGGTGACTTTACATGGGAAGGTCTGCAATCTCGTGAAATTCATGATTTAACTGTTGGTATTATTGGTGCTGGTAAAATCGGTAGTGAAGTTGCTCGTATTTTTAAAGCACTAGGTGCCTCCGTCATTGCAGCAGATCCAATTCATCGTCCTGAATTAAATAGTGTGTTAGATTATGTTGATCACGATACGGTCTATCAAGAAGCAGACATCGTGACGACCCACACACCACTTTTAGACAGTACCTATCATTTATTTGATGAAACTGTTTTTAAAAAGATGAAATCAAGTGCGATATTTATTAATGCTTCACGTGGTGGTGTCGTTGATACCCCTGCCTTAATTACTGCATTGCGTCATCACGATATTACTGCCGCTGGTTTGGATACCATTGAAGGTGAAGCAGATATCTTTAGTAACGACTTTTCTAAAACACCATTTCACAATGATTATTTAAAAACTATTTTAGAGTTACCTAATGCCATTATTACCCCACACATTGGTTTTTACACTGATAATGCGATTCGGAATATGGTTGAAATTTCTCTAAAGGACATGCTGACTATTATACATGGCGGCACCAGCGACCATGAACTAAACTAAAAAACAGTCGATTGAAAAATTTCAATCGACTGTTTTTAATGTTTCACATGGAACCATTAACCATTTGTTTGTAGAATAAAGACAAATAAGATAAACAATAATCCCAGACCATACATAATTGGATGAACTTTCTTACCGCGTCCAGTCACAATCATCAAAATTGGATAAACAATAAATCCAAGAGCGATACCATCAGAAATTGAATATGATAGTGGCATACCCAGAACAGTTAAGAACGATGCTGCAGCTACTGGGAAATCATGCCAATTGATTTCAGCCAAGTTGCTTGCCATCAAAATACCAACAATAATCAATGCTGGTGCTGTCACATTAGAAGTCACAACGACTAGCAATGGTGAGAAGAACAATGACAACAATAAGAAAAATCCTGTAAACACTGATGTCAAACCTGTACGACCACCTAAGGCAATACCTGTTGATGATTCAACAAAGGCTGTTGTTGGTGAAGTTCCTAATAATGAACCACCCAACATACCAATGGCATCTGCCATCAAAGCTTTACCAGCTCGTGGTAACTCATTGTTAACTAAGAAACCACCAGAACGCGCAATACCAATTAACGAACCAGCTGTATCAAAGAAAGCAACTAATAGAAAAGTTAAAATAACCGGTACCATCTGCCAAGTAAAGACATCCTTCAAACCAAAGATAGCTTGTCCAAAAGTTGGTGACAAACTTGGCACACTTGAAACAATTGATGAAGGTAACGGAATCAAACCTGTAACTAAACCAATAATAGAAGTAACAACCATACCAATAAAGATGGCACCAGGAACTTTACGTGCGTACAAAGCAAAAGTAATGAGTACACCGGCAATCGTCAATAATACTTTCGGATCACTCCAATTACCCCAACCAATAATGGTGGATTTATTAGCAGCAATCAATCCACCATCGACCAAGCCGATCATGGCAATAAAGAAGCCAATACCACCAGCAATTGCTGCTTTTAAATCAGCTGGAATAGCATTAATAATGATTTCTCGGATTTTAAACACCGTCAAAAGCCAGAAAATAACACCAGCAACAAAAACACCCGCTAGCGCAGTTTGCCATTTAATACCCATACCGATAACAACACTATAAGCAAAGAAAGCATTGATACCAAGCCCTGGGGCAATAGCAAATGGATACTTTGCAACAACACCCATAAAGATGGTTGCAATCGCACCAATTAGACCAGTTGCAACGAAAACAGCATTTTTATCCATGCCAGTTGCGCCCAGTACTGAAGGGTTAACGAATAAAATATAAGCCATCGACAGGAATGTTGTTAATCCAGCTAGTAACTCGGTTTTAACAGACGTTCCTGATTCAGATAGCTTGAAATAACGTTCAAACATGAAAACCAGACCCCTTAATAAATAATTCAATTTTTAAACAACTTCCCTATTGTATTATATTTGATTATCAAAAATCAAAGATTATCTTATTTTTTTCGTAAAACGGTGTCTTGAACAAGTAAAAAACGAACTTTAATTCGATTTTCCCGAACAATAAGATAATTTATCACTGTACTTTATGATCTTTTTATAAAACTAATCGAACACACTTGCTAAAGTTTGTTAGAATGAAAATTGAGGTTAACTATGATTGAGGTATTTTTATGTATAACGAACATGGGCATTTAAGACGTTTATCGTCACACGAAATTATTATTTATTTTATTGCAGGTTTACTTTTTAATACATTTGGTAACGGCGTGACCGTTGCTGCCAATATGGGGTCTGCACCATGGACAGCATCAGCCGCTAATATTGCTAACGCTACTCAAACACCAATTAGCATCATTCTCTTCTTCTATGGTGTTTTGGCAGCAATCGCTGTTTGCTTGTTACAACGACGCATTGATTGGCCACATCTAATTGGTAATATCCTCTTTGTTGTGGCATTTAGTGGCATCATTGGTCTTGTTTCAAACCGCTTAACTGCCATGGGATTAGGTGATTTACCAATCACTTGGCGAACTGTTATTGATTTTCTAGGGATTGTTTCGATTGGATTTGGTGTTTCCATTACCCAACGTCTACAATTTATTCTGCATCCGATTGATGATTTAGCCAATCTAACGCGGTTCATGTTTTTTAAGGGTAATGCTGCTATTTCACAAATCATTAATTTTTCATTCCCAATGATGATATCAATGATTGTTTGGGCATTCTCTGGTGATTTGGTTGCCATTAATGTTGGAACACTGTTCTCATTCTTTTTCCAAGGCATGTTTATTGGATACGCTGATCATCACATTTTTGGTCATCTAGACCATAAATTAAATCATATTAAAATGAGTCATTAAACGTATCATGTCACGTATCGATTTTTTTGAACACATCTAAAAAGGGCATCAATTTATCTGATAAAAACAAGATGGATTGATGCCCCTTTTGTATATATTAAAAATATTATTTAATTTACTTTGCATCATTATGGTATCGTAGTAAATACCATATTAATCCCATCATAACAATATCTACCAGAATATCTATAATAACTGTTCCAGGCCATCCGAACCCATAGCTTGTAATGCCAGGTATCCATTCAAATACGTATCCTGACACATAAATTAGTAGAATGAGTGCCAGCACTTTCACCCGTTGTTGCCATTTATCACCAACAAATCCCATTAACCAGTTATTTGTCACAACTGCTAAATTGAAGAAGAGATAAAATACAATCAGTATATTAAACACCCAACCAATGCCTCCCACGGTAATGGATGTCAAAGCATTCACAATTGCTTCGTGGTATGAAGAATTAACAAACCACTCTAATCCCAAAAAGATAATACCTGTAATAAAAATTGCAAACACATGAATGATAAATCGAACAACTAGATTCCAAAATAGTAATTGATCGACACGCGCAGGCAACAACACATATTTTGATTTACTCCATGTTTTCGAAGCAGAAATAAACATCCGAATGCCTAATACAACAATGATACAAACGGCTAATAAACCTTCATAAACAACCAACCGATCCTTGAAAGCTGATGAGACAATATTACCCGTAATTGCATCATGTGGTACAAAAGGAAATAATTGCCAAATAAAAATTAAGATACCAATAACGGCACCAATACCCATGATAAACATAATGCGATTCATCGAATCTTTAGCAAAAATTTTAAAGAGTTGCGTATTTGTTAACATTATTCGCGCCCCCCGTTATCTTCAATATATAGTTGTGTATAGTACTGTTCCAACGACAATCCTTCCGTTTGACGGATGTTTTCAACTGAATCATAAGCCAGTAAGCGACCGTCTTTTAAAATAATCGCATCATCAACCAAACTTTCAATTTCTTGAATATAGTGCGTAGAAACTAGTACCGTGGCGTCTTCTGGTACCCAGTGCAAAAGTGACTGCATAATTTTTTTACGGGCTAACACGTCAACACCACCAAACGGTTCATCTAATAGATAGACAGCTGTATCACGTGAAATTGTCAAAGCAATGAGTAATTTTTCCATCGTTCCGGTTGATAATTTTGTCAGCCTTAACGTACGATCGATCCGCATAAACTTAATCAATTCATCCATTCGTTGTTCGTTGAAATCTGGATAGCCCATTTTGAAAAAGTCGACTATATCAGTCACACGATCATAATTATTCGCCCAATCTAATGTTGAAATATAGGATAATTTAGCTTTAATTTTAGCCCCTGTTGCACCATCAATCATAATATCCGAATGTGGATTAGGTTCAATTAGACCTGCAATCAGACGCATCAACGTGGTTTTACCAACGCCATTTTCTCCTAAGAGTGCAACCGTTCGTTTAGCAGGTATTTTAAAACTCAAACCGCGAAGTATGACATGCCTACTTTTTGTGTAATGCAAATTATTAACCTGTAACATTGGTCCTCCTCTTACTTAACTCCTCATAATGTGCCACAGCATTTGCAACTAATGTTGGTATTTCATCAGCTTGTGCAATATGCATAATTTCTTCAATATAACTTTGTGTGACCTGCATTTTTTTATCTATTTTCACAGCAGAGATTTTTTCTGCATTTTCAGTGACAAAATTTCCTTGCCCACGTTTTGTCACAATCAATCCAATATTAACTAATTGATTAATCGCATTTTGCACGGTTCGTGTACTAACAATCAATTGGACTGCCAGATCACGTACGCCAGGAATTTTACCCCCAGTTTCATAATGTCCTGCAAGAATTTGTTGTTCTAACCAAGTTGCTACTTGTAAATATATCGGCTGACTTGAACTAAATTCCATATTGGCTCCTTTCAGTGTTGCACCGTTATACTACACTAAAACAATAGGTACTGTCAACTTGTCAACATTAAAGAAAATACTGTATCATTAAAAGCAATAAATTCAGAATTAAAGGGACCATTCTCATGAAAACTTATGCCATTGTTGGTAACCAATACGAAGGCTTATATACCAAGCCTTGGTCAGCCGTTAAACCCTATACCCAGACAAAGCCAGCACCACGATTTAAAGGTTTTACAACCAAATCTGCTGCACAAGCCTGGTTTGATGAACAAGTGACTATTAAAAATGAACCATCTCGTCAATACAAAATTGCTTATAATGGCAAATTTAATGCCGATCCCAACCAATATTACATTTTTACCGATGGTGGTAGTCGTAATACTGGCAATGTTGCTGGTGGTCATGTTAAGAAAACGGATAAAGCTGGTTGGGCTATTGCCATTTATCGTGGCTCGAACCTCAATGAACCTATTTTTACCGACCAAGGGGCTTATTTTGGGCGAACAAATAACGATATGGAAATGTTAGCGTTAATAAATGCCTTATTACAAGCTGCTAAGGTTACAACCCCCATAACAATCGTTAGTGATTCAAAATATGTCTTAGATACCGTCACCAATTGGATGTACAACTGGGCAGCTAACGGTTGGCACAAACAAACTGGAGAAATTGCTAACTTAGAAGCCTGGCAAAAAATTTATACATTGATAAAACCAGTTGCACCAAGATTATCGTTTATTTGGGTTAAAGGGCATGCGACTAGTCACGGAAATGTCACGGTTGATCATTTATTGAACGATGCGATGGATCAGTTATCCGAATAACATTAAAAATGAGGCTTCATATATCGCCTCATTTTTTATTAATATTTCGCCCATTGTAACACCTATCACAAAGTTCATGTTAAAGAACATGTTAACAAAATTTTACAATCGTAATTCATAGGGGAACAAAAGTTTAACACGCTTAATGACTATTCAAATAGATTCCACAACGTTATTCTATCTATGCATATCATTTTTGTATATTTATGCACAATAAAAAGGCCAACCTTATTTTCTAGGTTGGTCTTTTTAATTAAAGTAAGGTATCGATCGTCTTTAAGACACCATCATGATTGTTATCTGCAACTGCAGTTGGATAGAGGGCTTTCAAAGATTCATCACCGTTGATCATTGCAAAGGGATATGCTGCAACATTTAACATCTCAGCATCATTTAAACCATCACCAAAGGCTGCCAAATTTTCATTTAATTTCAATCCATAATGACTAGCAAGTACTTGTAAGCCATTGGCTTTATTAATGTTTGGTGCCACAATATCAACTGATCCATAACCAGATGTTGTCACGTGAGCACGACCTCCAAGACGTAAGCGTGCCAAATCAATAAATTTCTGCATTTGTTCTTCGGCGAAGGTCACGGTAACTTTCAAAATAGGTTCGTGCACTTGATCGACGAAATCAATTAATTGCAAATTATGATGATATTTTAACATTTTCGCTTTATGCACTAAATTCAAACGTGCCTGTGACTGTAGCATGTACGTCTTGGTTGTTCCAGTGAAAACTGCACCATGTAATGGTTGAAACGGTAATTCATTAATAACTGCCATGATATCCGTCACATCCGCAACGTGTAGACCAACCATTTGCAAAATTTCACCATCAGACGTTCTAACAACAGCACCATTATCTGCAACTAAATCATAACGTCCTTCAAACGCCTTAAAAGAAGGGTCAACTGACTCAATATCACGACCACTAGCAACGATAAAATGACCACCTTGAATTGTTAGTTTATCTAAAATATTAGCAAAATGCGTTTTATGATAGCGCCGATTATCGTTAAAGAATGTACTATCTAAATCCGAGGCAAT
The DNA here is from genome assembly GCF_058107185.1 of Weissella sp. ESL1177. NCBI lineage: Bacteria > Bacillati > Bacillota > Bacilli > Lactobacillales > Lactobacillaceae > Weissella > Weissella sp. ESL1177. The sequence continues at coordinate 1,745,539 of NZ_CM176591.1, forward strand.
CATCTTAATTTCTGACATGCTTGAACTCCTATCATTTTTATCTACAAGTTTACGCAACTTAATAACTTTTAGCCAATAATTACTTCCTCAGTTGGATATTGGTAATTCCGTGACTTATCGCGAATATTCATCACTGAGAACATCACTGTATACAAGCCAACACGCCCAATAAACATCACAATCATAATGATGACTTTACCAAAACTCGTTAAATGAGGGGTCAATCCCAACGAGAATCCCGTTGTGGAGAAGGCTGAAATGACTTCAAAAACAATGTATTCCATACCTTGACCTTTTGGTATGGTTTCCGTCATCGTTAGTAGTAGTGAAACAGCGGCAACAAACACAATTGAAATAACTGCTAACATCATCGCTTTAATGACTACTTTGGGACTGAACCGCCGTCCACCAAAATTCACTTGTTCTTGGCCACGTAATGCTGCCAATGATTGCATCCACAAAATACCAAGCGTGGTTGTTTTAATACCACCAGATGTTGAACCTGGTGTACCACCAATAAACATTAGTAAAGTGATAATCATAATCCCTGCAGCAGATAATTGCGATAATGGGATAACTTCCAGACCTGCCGTACGTGGGACAACAGCTAAGAACAACGTATCAATGAGACGATGACCTAGTGATGAAGAATGCACTAACGGCGCTAAAATTTTTTCTGTAAAAAGGAACATCACAAAACTTAGTCCAACTAACCAAGCTGATACATGCAGGGCCACTTTCGTATGTAGACTAACGCGTCGTTGTTTGTGATAAAGCAATAAATCGCGCCAAACTAAAAATCCTAGTGAACCAGCTGTAATCAACAACATCCAAATAATCAAAATATAAGGATCATTTTGTAAAAACGTCACTGGTCGGTCGAAGAAGGTGAAACCCGCATTTCCAAATGAAGAAATTGACGAAGCAACACTCAAATAAATGCCTCGACTGACACCAAAACGAGGAATAAAATCAGGTAGCATTAGCAAAGCACCCAAAATTTGAATAATTGCTGATAACGAGAAAACATATGACAACACACTCTTAACATCAGCTAAATTACGCAAATTTAAGGCTTGTTGTGCCATCAAACGTGCTTTTAAATCAAGACGTTGTCCCGTAATTGCAAATAACAAAACCGCAAACGTCATGAATCCCAATGCACCAATTTCAATCATAATCAATAAGATAACTTGCCCAAACATTGTCCAAGTTGTTGCGGTATTAACCACGGTCAACCCAGTAATCGCCGTTGCTGATACAGCTGTGAATAAGGCATCTAAAAAATTAACATGAACACCATTCTGCTGTGAAATCGGCATCTTTAATATCAAAGCCCCAACAAATATAATCGCCAAAAATCCTAACGTTAATACTTGCGGTGGCGTTAATTTGTTAAATATTTTTTTCATAATTAAGTATCTCCCAACACTCTTTTATTATACATGAGCGCACCAAAAGTTTTTCACAGAATTTTGTGGATAAAAAGAGGAAAAGTCCACGTATTCCACCGCCTTCTGTGGAAAACATGTTAATAACTCAAAATTTATGCCTGATAAACCCTATTAAACCAGGAAATAATTCAATGTGGAAAACCTGTTTAAAACAATTGTAATAGCCAAAAGGTTGTTAAATTAGGGTTTTAGCTTAAAATTAGGTTAAACTGTAATCAATTATTGGGTTTTAACTTAATTGTTGTCTTTTTAAGCAAAAACGTACGTATTTACCATTATTATCCTACAATTATCACCTATTTCGCACAATTAAAAACACAAAAATCGAATGTTAATATCGTAAATTTCAATTATCCTTTGTTAAATTAATAAAGTGGCCGTTTTTGGACTGTGTATAACTTTTAAAATACTGACTTTTATTCTATATAAATTCACTAATTTATTAGTTATAAATCCCGTTATTATCCGTTTTTTATAGTTATCCACAAGCATTGTTCACAACAGTGGATAAGTGACTACCAATACTCATAAAAAGCAGCTTAAACTCTGATATAATAATGATTACAGGCATTTTTTAAGTTGTTATCAATTTGTGGATAACCCATGTTTTACAATTTATTTTGATACTTATCCACATCTTATGAAACATTTTCCGAAATGAAATAAACATATAAAGAAGGGACACGAACAATGAACATTAAAATTATCGGTGTTGGCAAATTAAAGGAAAAATATCTGAAAGATGGTATTAACGAATACACAAAACGTTTGCATAAATTTGCGAAAGTTGACATTATTGAGGTTCCTGATGAAAAAGCACCTGAACAATTATCACAGGCACAAATGGATCAGGTCATGGCAAAAGAGGGTGACCGTATTCTTAATAAAATTAAAGATAAGGAATACGTTTTTGCATTAGCCATTAAGGGAACCGAACGCTCTAGTGAAGAACTAGCTGCTGAAATTGATCATTTAACAACGACCGGAAAGTCTGATTTAACCTTTGTGATTGGTGGATCTTTGGGATTAGCCCCAGAAGTACTCAAACGGGCCAACACACAAATTAGTTTTGGGCGTTTCACGTTACCACATCAACTCATGCGCCTCGTATTGACGGAGCAAATCTATCGTAGTTTTATGATCAATGCTCATACGCCTTATCATAAATAAGCAAGCAATACGAAAAAATGACAAAACACTATCGTCTAATGCTAGTTCATGGATAAATCAATCATCACTGTAAACACGAACAATAACACAAATAAATAAAATATATTTAATATTATTATTGCTCACAAATTAACATTTAGACGATTTTTACATGAATATAAAAATTTTAAAAAGCCAAAATAATCTTAAGATAAGCCTTTATAAATCATTTTCCTCAATAGTTCAATATTGAACTTTATTTACGCCCTTATTTTTTAATGTTAAGTTATTATTGAAATTTAAAGATGAGGTGAATGAGTCGTGCATTTTACAAAAGTTATTCAAGGTAGTTATTATTCTGCTATATCTGAAACCAAGGTTGGTTTCTATGACAACAGTTTAATTTGTTTAAACAATGATGGTCAAATCGATAAGATCGTCCATCCTGGTGATACCAGTTATCAAGATGTTTTAGAACAGGCTAAAGTTGATAATAATTTATGGACTTTAGCTGATGATCAATATCTACTACCAGGTTTTATTGATACTCATGTACACGCACCTCAATGGCCAAATATTAGTCAAGCATTAAACAGCTTTGATGATGATTGGTTTTTTAAATATACTTTCCCATTAGAGGCAAAATTTTCTGATGCTGAATTTGCTCACAAAGTTTACGATAACCTCGTACAAACTTTAATTGCCAACGGGACAACAACCGTTTTGTATTTTGGTTCACTAGACAACGCTGGTAACGTTGAACTCGTTAAATCTTGCCAAAAGTTTCATCAACGCGGCTTGATCGGTAAAGTGGTCATGGATAACCCAGATGAATGTCCTGATTATTATCATGATGCATCAACAGAAAGTGCTTTGGCCGACACTGAAGACTTTATTCAAACAGTTGAGAAAATGAACGTTGATCAACCATTAAAGATGCAGGCTGTTATTACACCACGTTATTTAACATCATGTACCTTAGAAGGTATGCGTGGTCTAGGCAAGCTCGCTAAAAAATACGATTTATTAATTCAATCACATTGCAGTGAAAACGATACTGAAGATGCTTATGCATTGGATAACTACAATAAACGTGATGCGGTCATGTTAGATGAAACTGGTTTACTAACTGACAAAGCAATTATGGCACATGGTACATTATTGAGTGATGATGACTTAGATTTGTTCCAAAAACGTGGCACAGCCATTGCACATTGTCCGATTTCTAACGGATTCCACGGTAATGCTGTTTTACCGGTTAAAAAAGCTCTCACAAAGCATATTAACGTTGGGTTAGGGACTGATATCTGTGGTGGTTACGAACCAAGTATTTATCAAACGCTACGTCAATCCGCCATCGCCTCAGCAATGCTTAGTGATGGTGTTGATAATCACCTTGAGGTTGAAAAGCGTGGTGCTGGTGAATCACGTATTACTGCTGACACAGCTTTTTATTTAGCAACTGCTGGTGGTGCGAAGTCATTACACCTAAATACGGGTGTTATCGAAGAAGGTGCCTTTGCTGACCTACAAGTTGTTCATTCAAAGTATCCAGAATTTGTTGAACAAACCCCTTATACACGATTTGAAAAATTAATGTATGAAACAACACCCAATGAAATTGATGTTGTCTTAACACAAGGCCTTGTTGCCAAGGGGGAGATCAAGTAATGGCAGAGAATAAAAAAGTGGCTGGATTAATTCTAGGTCCTGATGATACATTACCAACATCAGAAGCAACTGTCTTAGGCCTACAACACGTACTTGCAATGGATGCCTATGTGGGGCCATTGCTAATCGCTGGCATGTTAGCCTTAAGTGCTAGCCAAACTTCTGCCTTATTACAAGCAGCTTTCTTAGCTTGTGGCTTCGGTACGATTATTCAAACAGCAATTTTCATGAAAATGCCATTATCACAAGGGCCATCTTTCGTTCCTGCTAGTGCCATTGTTGGTATTTATTTTGCTAATGGTGGGCGCAATGGTGGGATGTCTGTCGTACTAACTTCTTGTTTAATTGGTGCATTATTCTTAATAATACTTGGTATGACCGGTTGGTATGAAAAAATTATTACCCATCTTTTGCCACCGGTAGTTGGTGGTACGATCATAACCTGTGTTGGATTAGGTAATTTGCCCAATATGCTAAATAGTAATATTTTTCATGCTGCTGGTAGTGATTTTGAAAATGTTGCTTTAGCTGGTATTACTGTTGGAACCTTGCTCATTGTTGTTACCATCGGCACTTACGTTGCTAAAATACATCGCTTCCTAAAAATATCAGCCATTATTATTACAATGATCGTTGGTGTCATTGCTTCGGTATTCATGGGGCGCATGGATTGGAGCGGTCTAGCATCAGCCGCTTGGTTTAGTTTTCCAAAATTCACTATATTCCATTACGGCTTTACTTTTAACTTATCAGCTATCATTACATTTATCATTATTTATATGGTGCTAACAGCTGAAACGACTGGTACTTGGTTTGCAATGAGTGCGGTTACTGGTAAAAAAATTGTTGGCAAACAATGGAGTCACGGCATGATTGGTGAGGGGATTAGCTGTCTTGTCTCTGTGTTACTAGGTAGTATTCCAATGACTGGCTACTCAACAAATGCTGGTATCGTATCGATCACAGGTGTTGCTAGTCGTAAAGTCTTCATTGCCGCCGGTTGCTGGTTTATTGGTTTTGGATTTTTCAGTAAATTATCTGCTTTGTTAGCTGCCATTCCTGAACCTGTGATTGGTGGTGTGGGAGCTGTTGTTCTCGTCATCATTATGTTAAATGGTTTAAACACGATCGGTGATTTAAAGACATCTGGTAATCAAAGCTACATCATTGGTATTCCAATCGCCGTGACAATGGCACTAGCATTGTTGCCTGATAAGCTTAAGGAAGCTGCACCACAAATGTTGCAATACTTAATTGGATCACCAATTGCTGTCGCTGCAATTACTGCAATTGTCTTGAACCTAATCTTAAATCGTCAACCAAAAACATCTGAAGCAGAGGCTGCTTAATCAATACATAGAATCGCGTCGTAACAAATGGCGCGGTTTTTCTTTTGCGTACGTGTACGTGTACGTGTACGTGTACGTGTACGTGTACGTGTACGTCTGTATGATACAACAAAAACAATTTTTTAATTTACTATTTACTTACATTAAGTAAGTGTTATACTGGTCATTGTTCATTGATTGAACAAAAAATGTTGGTTTAAAACAAACGAACGATTTTATACCGTTCTGTTTCGTATGAAAAGAGGTATCTATTCATGGCAAAGATGACAGCAGGACAAGCGTTAGCAAAAGTATTAGAGCAGTGGGACGTTGATCACGTTTATGGTATTACTGCTGATTCAGTAAATAATCTGGTTGATGGTCTATACCAAGAACGAGATAACATTAAGTATATTCAAGTACGTCATGAAGAAATTGGGGCTTTGGCAGCATCTGCAGATGCAAAGTTAACAGGTACGATTGGGGTTGCTTTTGGATCAGCTGGTCCTGGTTCAGTACATCTATTAAATGGTTTGTATGATGCAAAGATGGACCACGCGCCCGTATTAGCATTAGTTGGTCAATCGGCTACTGGTGTCATGAATACGAACTTCTTCCAAGAAATGAATCAAGACCCAATCTTTGCAGACGTTGCAACTTTCCATAAGCAAGTCGTTAGTGCAGAGCAAATTCCAAAAGTTGTTGATGAAGCCATTCGTTCAGCATATGCAACCCGTTCAGTTTCAGTCGTCATCTTACCTGATGATCTATCAGGACAGGAAATTGACTACACTGATATGCAAACAAAGCCTTTGAAACAAAACCAATTGGATTTGGCGATTTCAGATATTGACGTTACAGCTGTTACTGAAGCCATTAAATCGGCGAAACGCCCAATTATGTGGCTAGGAAAAGGGGCTCGCGGTGCGCGTGAAGAAGCCGTTGCAGTTGCTGAAAAATTTGGTATGCCGGTTTTGTCAACTGCGCCAGCAACCGATGTCTTTCCAACTGATCATCCTTATTACATGGGGGCTCGTGGTCGACTTGGCACTAAGTCAGCCTTTGAAGTCAGTCAAGCAAGTGATTTGATTCTATTCGTCGGTACCAACTATCCATTTGCTCGTTTCTTACCACAAGACAAAACATTTATTCAGGTTAACAATAATCTGGCTGATTTAGGTAAACAATTTGATGCAAATATCACTGTTTTGGCCGATGCACATCGCTTCTTAAATGAGCTAGCAAAAACCGATTATCAAGCCGAAATAACAACATTCCTAGAAGCTGCTAAGAAGGACCGTGCCTTATGGTTAACTTGGTTAGACAAGGTAGCACAAGACGACAAAGATGGATTGCGTGCTGAAGGTGTCCTAAAGGCCATTGCGGACAACGCAACTGATAATGCTGTGTTTGGTCTTGATGTTGGTAATAACACTGAATGGTCTATTCGCCAATTGCCATTCAATAAGCAACAAAAGTTCACCATGTCTGCCTGGTACGGTACCATGGGATTCGGTCTACCTGCCGGCCTAGCTGGTAAACTAAACTTCCCAGACAAACAAGTGTGGTCAATATCAGGGGATGGTGGTTATGCTATGGTCATGCCTGATTTATTAACTGAAGTTAAATACGATTTGCCGGTTATCAATGTTGTATTGGAAAACCGCGCCTTTGGCTACATTGCGCATGAAAAAATTCAAGCCAACCAAGCACCTTATGGTATTGACCTACTTGGTGCTAATTGGGGTGAGATGGCTAACAACATGGGCGCCATTGGTTTTACAGTTACAAACTTACAAGAACTACATGATGCTATGGACAAAATTAGTGATTTACAAGCAAACGGTAATACAAAACCAATCTTACTTGATGCCAAGATTCAAAACATTGATCCAATTGATACCAGCTTTATGCCACTAGAAGTTAGCCAATTTGGTAATGAGATGGTCCAAAATTATCGCGAAACTTATGACATTTCAGCTGAAGATATGCCAGCATTTAGTGAAATTTTGAATGAATTTTTGAAATAATTTTCTTATTTATTACCACATAAATAAAGATAAAAAATAAGCCACACTGTAATTGTTAGACATCAATATCTAATAATTACGGCGTGGCTTTTATTATCAAAGTTATGTTTAAAATTATTTATTTGAAAAGATCTGCACAGGATCCCGTATCAATAAAGCACACAAAATTAATTTTATAAACGTATTCAGTCATTTAACCATGCTAACCCTTCTTCAGGATGATTAAATTCAATATAGTCTTGACTTTTAATGACTGCCGCTAATTGTGGTATTGGTTGTAACGTTTCAAAAGGAATATCATCGACTTCAAAAGCTCGTTTTTCATTATCGTCCATTCTGAAATGTACTTGGCTTACCATGATTATCACCTCCATTTTAAGCAGTACCAGTTGATACTATTTAAGACAAATACTTCTATCCAAAATTAATTTAATATAATACCTCTCTCATTTTGTGTACGTGTACGTCTGTATGGTACAGTTTAGAACCATTTTAGTCAATAATTAATCTTCTGCGAATAAATCATCGTCAATAACCACAATCGTCTTTTCACGGACATCCATTTGATTTTCATACAATAAATCTATTAACTCATCACCATTAATGAGTGTAATTAAATTAGCTCCTTGACGAGACCGTTCAATGGCATCTTTTGTATAAACTGACGTTGTGACAAAAATACCACGGTCAGCATTATGTCCACTAATACTACCCGCAAAATTACTAATATCTGGTCCAGTATCTGGTCCAGTTACTTGACCCTTATTAAACCGCTTCGTTTGTAAAACAACTTTATACGTTAATAATTCTGGCGTTCTTAAATAACCAATACCATCAATCCCACTATCACCTGATTTCGGCGTTTGTTCCATTTTAATACCTATTTTACGCATTAAACTAACGATTAATTCTTCGAATTTATACGGATTCATTCGTTGTAGTTTATCCAACAACTTTTCACGCCATAATTCACCTTCGTCAATATCCGTAACGTAATCTTCACTCGTTATATCATTTGTTATCTCAGTAATTTCTGTTTCTTTGGTTGAAAGTTCTTTTTTCTTCTTCTTTTTCGCCTTCGCTGCTTCCCAAACCGGAATAGATTTTGAATAAACATCATCAATTATCAACAAAAAGTATCTAATAGATTGAGTAATAATTTCGTTGCACTATTTTGAAAATGATTTTTTTTATACGAAGCAACTGACTGTAATTGGTGAGAAAAATCATTGAGTGGTATTTCCTTTAAAAAGCCATTTTTTAATTCTTCCTCAACTGTAAATCTAGGAAGAATCGCAACACCTAAATTACTATGAACACTTTGCTTGATAGCTTCAATACTCCATAATTCTAACGTGCCATTTAATACAATATTTTTTTCTTTTAAATATTGATTGAAATATTTTAAGTACAAGGCATCTGCATCATTTTGTATATGACATATTTCTTTAATTTGATTACGCGTTATAAAATCTTTATCCTTTTTTGATGACAAAAAAGGAGAACAAACTAAGGCCAATGAAAAAGAGTTCAATTTCTTTTGATGAATGCCTTCATCATACCCAACGTTATAGTGAATACCAAGATCAACATTCCCATGTTTTACTTGATTATAAATTTGAAAACAATTCATAACTTTAATAACAAGCTTAGCTTTTGGGGCCCTTTTTTTAAACTCACGAAGTAGGGGTTGCAGTTGATAGGTAATTAGACTTTCCGGAACAGCCAAAATAACTTCTCCGCTAATATTATCTTTTTTATTAATATTTTCCATTTCATCGACTCTAGATAATATTTGATTGATCATTGGCATAATTTTCTTGCCATTTGAAGAAAGAACCATAGCATGCCCTTGTCGATTGAATAACTGATAACCTAATTCTTTTTCAAGTTGTTTAATTTGAAAAGTTATTGTTGATTGTGAATAACCAAGAGACTTCGCTGCATTCTGATATGAACCCGTTTCTACTATTTTTTTGACAGTTAATAAATTTTTTAATTCCATAAGCGCCACCTTTTAAATTCATTAATTAGATATTAAAAATTAAAAATATCGATTTTACTAATATATTTTACCATGCTATTATGTAACCAATAAAATATTAATTCAGGGGTGTATGAAATGGCATTTGATACTAAAATAAAAATTGCACTACGTGATGATTTGGCACCATGGCAAGAACTTAACGTTAATTCTTTCTTAGTTAGTGGTATTGCTGGGACACAAGACATTATTGGCGAACCATATCAAGATAAAGATGGGCAAGAATATTTACCTATGTCTCAACAACCAATTATGATTCATACTGCTACTAAGGAACAACTGCAAGAATTAGTACAAAAAGCATTAAACAAAGATGTTGTAATGACCATTTATACCGAAGAGTTATTTACCACATATAATGATGAGGATAATCGTGCATCTATTAAAGAATTTTCAACCAATGACTTAAACTTAGTTGGTGTGGGTATGCGTGGCAAAAAGAATCACGTGGACAAGTTATTTAAGGGAATTGCGTTGCACAAATAATAATCAAAGCATTACCTAATATAAGGTCAATATATGCATGAAAATAGCTTAATTAAAAAACGCTAATTACAGTTGTAATTGGCGCTTTTTATAACTACGTATTGTACCTTACATATTTAAAAATTCATTATTATTTAGATTGTCAGGAATCACTAATTAAATTTATACATCAGAGAAATCAAAAACGAATTCCACTTCGTTGAATGTTAAATAATCATCCAAATAACGTCGTTCATTATTTAGATAACTAGCATCTTGATTGGTCAAATAGGCAATCATATTTGCTTTTTTGATTAAGTGTAGTCCGACTTCTTTTTTCCCTTGTAGATAAAATAAAAGCCCCTTCAAGTTAAAAATGCGTGCTTTATGATAATAATCTTTATCACGATCATTGAAATAACTTTCTAATTTGATAACTAGTGTCTCTGCTTCATCCAGAGAGTTATGACTTAATAAAAATAAGATGACGTTATTGTAAATATAAAAGAGCATGGAAAAACTATCATTACGAAAGTTATCGTAAATGATTTCTTTTTTTTGTAATTCTTTAAATAAATTAAACATAAAAGTTTTATTTAAAAATGGAACCGCATGACCAAATAAATATAATTCGAAGAAAGTCCAACTTGCTATACTCTGAAAATACTCTTCGAGAATTCGCATCTCGTTTTCGTTTATTTTACCCACACCCAAGGTTGTCAACATCATTTTTAATTGGATAACTTGCAACTCCGCAAACTTACCAGATTTATTTTGCCACTGACTTAAATATTTTTTTAATTGTTTAACATCACCATTTTGATAAGCCATTTGAAAATCAGGTAATAAATCATTATTTTCTGTACGCTGTTCTTGGTATAAAAATTCAAATTCCGAAAGTTGTACGTTAATGCGATTTAGTAATTGTAATAAATGTGTGAAAGAAATATCAGTCAAGCCACGTTCAAAACGTGACAGAAAAGGGACAGAAATAATTCCCTGACTTGCTTCTTGTAAAGTAATATGTTTACTTGTTCTAAATTCTTTAAATATTTGTCCAATTTTCATAATTTTTAACCTATATGCAAATTCTCATCTTCCCATTTTACACTTCTTTTAAAATAAAAGACATCAGTTCAATTTATAAGCAAAAAACTGATGAATATCTAATCTATGGAGGAAAAAATTTGCAGATAATACGGTCGAAGTTTCATTATTTATGGCTTAGTTTTTTAATTTCATCGATTGGAGATTGGCTATATAAATTAGCCATTCCAATCATTATTTTAGATAAGACAGGCTCTGCTTATCATGCAGCAACAACGTTTGGTGTTTCTTTTATTCCTTGGATAGTTTTTTCTTTGGTGGGTGGTAGTTTAGCCGATAATTACGATAAGAAGAAAATTTTAATTTTAGGAAATCTTTTTTCTGCGATAGCTAGTTTCGGTTTAATGATCATGCTATCAAAGGCAACGATTAACTTTACACTATTGTATATTGGTATTTTTATTTTATCTTCAATGGATCCTCTCATTCACCCAAGTTTTCAAAGTATTATTCCAGAGATTGTTATACCAGAAAAGTTTGCTAATGCTAATGCAGTCATTCAAACAATTGATAATACGTTATCAATTTTAGGCCCTTTAATGGGTGGGTCAGTGGTGACCCTATTAGGTGGTAACCATGCTTTATGGATCAACACCATTTCATTTTTGCTAGCAGCAATCATGCTTTGGGGATTACCTAGTAAGATTGATCATCAAGCAAACAGACCAACTAGTATGTGGCACAAAATAGCCCATGATATTGGGACAGGTGCTAAATATAGTGTGCAACAACGCGTGATTTTTAGTGGCTCAGTAATGTTTTTATTTACCAATTTTGCTTTGAATATGTTTGAAGCTAATTTTATTTTCTATATGACGAAATTCCTTCATTATCCAGTGATAGCTGCGACGATTGCTATGTCTCTTGGTGGTATTGGCGCTTTAATTGCTGGATTAATCGGGGGAAAAGTCGTCAATCACTTTCATGCAGGCTTTTTGCTATCCAGCAGCACTATTTTAGCAGGAATCAGTACCCTGTTATTGTTGTTAAATACGCATTATCTCTATATTGGTTGTATTTTAGGTCTGATTAGTTTTTTTGGTAACATCAATGTGATTACTTATTTTACATTACGACAACGAACTGTCCCTCAAGAACTATTAGGGCGAGTTGTTTCAGTTACACGTATGGTATCTTATGCGTCCATTCCTATCGGTTCATGGTTTGGTGGTCTTTTACTAGACCATGGTCAACCGATGTTTATTGTCATTCTAATTGCTGGAATCATTCGAACTTTGGCAGGTATAGGCGCAAAATTATCACCTTTAGGGCAAGAAAAGTAATATCTGAATCCTATATTTAAGAGTTGTGTCTACAGCAATGTTAGTCATAAATATCGCGTTTTCTACTGTATTTGACCTACAAAGCAAGCTAACGCTGAGATATAAATTCACGACAAAATATTCACCCAATCGCTAAAATAGTACAAGATTCCTACAAATTAGTATGTTACAAGATTTAGAAATTTTGAAAAGTAATACGCAATTACCAATCTATATCGTAAAGCTTATGATAGAAATTCATTACAAAGCTCAGAATGAAAATTTTTGAGCGCTTTTTTATTCTTTTAATTAATTTAAGTCTAACTTATAAAAATCAAAAATGGTGCATATCAATGTTAGGTTAAATTTAATCGATTGATTAATCATTGCAAAAAAATAACCGCCTTAGTTCCAACAAACTAGCGGTTATTTCGTCGTTAAATTATGCCACCATCTTGTATCAACTTAATGGGAAGTCTCGTTGATGCAAAGCTGCACTATCTTTTTATTCTTGTGCAACTATAAATCTAAGCAGCATCTCAATACTTAAACGACTATGCATACTTCTATTCATACCCAACATTATAGTAAATACTAAAGTTAACAAATTCATAACTTTAATCATCAGCTGAGCGTTTAGCTAATTTTTTACTGGCAAGACGATTTGCTTTAATTCCTTTTCATCAGCTGCAATCATAATCGCAGTCGTTGTGTCACCAACAACATTAAGTACCGTACGGAAAACACCTGCAAACCAATCAATACCTGCTAATAAGGCAATACTGTCTAATGGTAATCCAAGCGTTGGGACAATAATTGTTAGCGCCACTAAGCCGCCACCAGGCACTGCGACAGTTCCTAAGCACGCCACAATGGCTAACAGCACAATCTTTAACATCATCGCAAATGACAATGACAACCCATAAAACTGAGTCATTGTCACACATGCTAATGCTAAATACATGGCTAACCCATTACTATTTAATGCCATCCCCAATGGTAAAACTAACTCACTAATCTCTTTTTTAACACCCAAACGATGTTCAGCATCAGCCATTTCGATTGGTAATGAGGCAGCAGAAGATGTCGTTGTCATTGCGATCAATAGAATATTAGCAAAACCATGCATGACTGTCCGTAAAGACATCTGCGCACGTATCATAATCATGCCAAATAGGGCAGCTAAGAAAAGAATCGTGCCAATCGCAAATAAGGCTAAAAACTTGAATAAGGGTAGTAGAACTAATAACCCATTTTTAGCAATGGTTGCTGCAGTTAACGCACCAATACCAATGGGTGCCAATCGTAAAACGAATTGAATCAAATCAATCAATAATTGGTTCATTTGTTCTAGGCCACGAATGATATTTTGATACTGTTGATGAGCATTTGCATGGCTTAAAACAACACCAAAACAGAGTGCAAATATAATCACTTGAATCGTATTGCCTTTTGCTAACGCCGTAAAAATATTGGTTGGGAAAAAATCTAATATCATGGTTGACGTTGAAAGGGGCTGACTCGTTATATTTTCAACGAGTTCTGGATGTAATTTCAAGTGAATGCCAACACCAGGCATCAACCACCAACCCAATAAAAGTCCAACTAACGCAGCAACAAGGGTCGTACCTGCAAACCAAGTAGCTGTTTTTAATCCGAGACGTCCTAATTGCTGCAATGGTAATTTACCGACTGCCACAATAACTGTACAAAAAACTAAAGGCATCACTGCCATTTGAATCAGTCTCAAAAAGATATCACCAATCATTTGAATCCCTGCAATTTTTGTGCCAAAAATAGCACCGAAAATCACACCAATGATCATCCCAATAATAATTTGCGTTGTTAGATGAACTTTTACTCGCATTTTCTCACGCCCCATTTGCTTGTGTAGACAGACTAACAGCTAACAATGCAATACCATTTAATAAATCTGACATCTTTGTATATTCAACCGGGGCATGACTAATTCCTGCTTCACTTGGTACAAAAATCATCGTTGTTGGCACAACCGCACTCATTATTTGACTATCATGACCTGCACCCGAAAATAACTCTTGGAAGGGGAGCTTCATTTGAGTAGCTATCTTAGCATTTTGTTGTCTTAATGCCTGTGATAAAAGGGTTGCAGGAACATGTAATGTCTGTTTTACCGTCACATGATCAAATTGTGCTATCATTGCTTTCATCGCTGTCACAAATGTGGCTAATAATTCGTCTGATTCATCCCGACAATCAATGGTAAACATGCAGGTTTCGGCAATGACATTGCTCACATTAGGGGAGACATATATTTCTCCAATGGTAAATGTTAGACTTTGTGATGATTGTCCGGCCAAATCATATAATTTTGTCATCAGATAACTTGCCGTTGCAACTGCATCTTGACGTTGTGCCATTGGTGTCGTACCAGCATGGTTTGCCTGACCATGCACCGTCACATCATAGCGATTTTGTGCAACAATGCCAGTCACTAACCCAATTGATTGGTGTGCCTGTGCCAGGCGCGGTCCTTGTTCAATATGCAATTCCATAAAGCTTGCTGGTAAAGACGCTCGCTGTCGACTCACACCAGACATTGCTTGTAATTGTTTGACTGCACTGCGTCTAGCTTGTTCAAATGTTATACCTGATTTATCAACTAATGATGTTACTTGCCGATGTCCTGTATAATAACTGGATCCAGTAAATGCTGCTGGAAAACGGCTACCTTCTTCTTCGCTAAAAGAAATCAAACGGAGCGGTTTTTTAGGTAAAGAACCTTGTTGATAGACTTTTTGTATCGCACAAAATCCACCCAGAATACCAAATAAGCCATCATAACGACCACCTTGACGCACAGTGTCCATATGAGAACCCGTTGCAATCGGTGCAACTGTTTCTTGTCCCGGAAAATCTAGAGAAACATTGCCATAATCATCAACAGTGGCTTTTGCATGATATTTTTGACCAAGTAAAATTAAAGCACGTTGATTCTGCAACCACTGTTGATTATAAACGAGCCGATTTTGCCCAACTTCATCTGATGCATTGAACTGATCTAGCAAATCACCTAATTGTACAGTTTCATTCGACATAATTATTTACTAATACCCGCTATTGGTGAAGATGCCACAGCTTTTTTATCCAAAACACGACCAAGATGCGCAAGATAACCTTTTCGGCCTGCTTGAACAGCTAACTTAAAGGCTTCTGACATCAATGGTATATCACCAGCTGTTGCCATCGCTGTATTAGCCATTACTGCAGCGGCACCCATTTCCATAGCTTCAGCTGCTTGACTTGGACGACCAATACCGGCATCAACGATAATCGGTGCATCAATTTCGTTAATTAAAATTTGAATCAATGCTTTCGTTGCCAAGCCTTGATTCGTACCAATTGGCGCTCCTAATGGCATCACAGCTGCAGCACCTGCGGCCACTAACTTACGCGCAGCATTTAAATCAGGCAACATATATGGCATCACAATAAATCCCTCATCTACCAAAACCTGCGTTGCTTTGATTGTTTCTTCATTATCAGGTAACAAGTAAGTTTTATCTGGTACAACTTCAAGCTTAATGAAATCACTACCACTTAATTCACGAGCAATGCGTGCCATGCGGATAGCTTCTTCAGCATTCGTACAACCAGATGTGTTTGGTAAAATCGTGACATCTTCAGGAATATAATTCAAAATATTTTCTTCAGCTGCGTTCGTTCGGCGCAAAGCCATTGTAATAATTTGTGCGTCAGCATGATGAATTGCCGAATCAATTAATTCATATGAATATTTCCCTGATCCTAAAATGAAACGCGAAGAAAAATGGTGACCACCAATAATTAAATCATCATTACTTTCAACCATGATTATTTATCTCCTATTCTGCTAAAACGGGGCGCTTAGTTAATAACCGTAAGATGGCATTAGCCTCATGACCAGCACATACCATAACACGTGGTGCCATCAGTCCTTCAGCACCTTTACTATAACCATCTCCACAAATATAAACATTTGGTAACTGTTGTTTTGTTTTCATCTCATTAGTGACATGTAATCCTGCCATACCATTGCCCATAACAAGTGGCTTGTCAGGATAAAAGTTGGTTATACCATCCAATAACATCGCCTTGGCCATTGGGTTATCAAACGCCTCACAGACAATATCACAATCTGCAAATAATATTTCGATATTATCAGGCGTTATTTTGACCTGCTGGATATCAATATCAATAAATGGATTAAATTCTAATAAATTTTGCTTCAATGCCACAACTTTAGGCATCCCAATCTGACTAACTTTATATTGTTGCCGATTAAGATTACTCATTTCGATGGTATCAAAATCAATGATTGTTAAATGACCAACACCACTACGGGCAAGTGCAATTGCAATATTTGAACCTAAGCCACCTGCACCAGCAATCGTAACTCGCGCATTTTGCAAAGGTTCCGTTGTACCAGCAACATTACGTGCTTTCATGCCCTCAAAGAAATCGGCGACAGCTACGCCTTGAAATTTTGGTGTCATTTTATTTGTCCTCTTTTCTAACCACCACCAACAAAAGAAATTAGTTCAACATGATCATTTTCTGATAATCTTTGTGTCGCTAATTCTTCACGATGAATAATTTTGCCATTTAATTCCACAACAACATTTTGCATCATATCTGTTTTTTCTTGTAATAAATCGACTAGTGTCTTACCAGCCATATTTGCGATTTGTTCACCATTTAAAATAATCAAAAAAATACCCTCCTTTCTCATCACGAAAGAAGGGTATTTGTACACAGTCAAATATCGTACTTCCTTCGATCGTATTATCGACATCAGGTTCATGGGTATATTCTCAGCTTGACAGCACCCCAGACGATGGTTGTTTAGATTTTGT
Organism: Weissella sp. ESL1177; assembly: GCF_058107185.1. Lineage (NCBI taxonomy): Bacteria > Bacillati > Bacillota > Bacilli > Lactobacillales > Lactobacillaceae > Weissella > Weissella sp. ESL1177. The sequence continues at coordinate 1,762,923 of NZ_CM176591.1, forward strand.
TTTTACCAATTGCTTTATGCAATCCTCATAAAATATAAAAAGCAGCCTCTTTGTTTTCACAAAAAGACTGCCCATCAATTACTATGTTCGGACTGTATCTTCCTGCGCAGGTATTAACCAAATCAGGTTCAGTGGGTATATTCTCAGCTTAACAGCACCCCAGATACGTTAATTAACTTAACAAGATAACCATAGCACGTTTAATTATGAAACACAACTCATTATTGAAATCGCTTTCAATGATGAGCTGTTGCATGCATCATTTACCTTGTATCATACGACAAGTCACCACCTCAAATTTCACTACTATGAAATTCTAAACCACTATCTCTGGCTTTACCATCTGCTCTAAACGACCCATCCACCAGCCCAATCCTGTGCCAAGAGCTAATAAGATAACTGCAAACATATAATGCCAAACAGTGAAACCAGTATAATCTATCGGGATAATCATCACTGTTGATGCCATCACAATACCAAAAATAATATGGAACAACTTGGCATAAGCAACTTTAAAAACATACGCCATAACTTTTGCAAATACTAAAACAATCACAATCAATCCTAAGAGAAGGGGGATCAATACCGTTAAATCACCATTTTTAATACCATCACTCATTCCTTTGTATAGTCCTAAATAAATTAAAAAATTAGATGGACTCAATCCTGGTACAAGTAATCCTAATCCAATCAAAGCACCTGCTAAAAACCAAGCGCCCATGCTGGGTTCAATGGTTGAAAATAATGGTCGACCAAACCATAAGAATATTAACATCAAAATACACGCCATTATGGACAATGCGATATCCCATTGTGATCGTCCCATTTTTCCCGCTTCATACCATAATGTTGGCACCGTTCCTAAAATAGCACCAATAAAGAACCAACGTGCAACACTTTCAATTTCTCCTAACATAAAGCTAATCAAAAATGATAGTAAAAAAATACCCAGCACTGCACCAATTCCAACTGGTAAGAAAAACCGGACATTTGCTTTAAAGTTTTTCAATGGATTTGCCATAAATAAAATTAAGCGTTCATATAATCCAAAGACGGCGGCAAGAGCGCCACCACTAATGCCTGGTAAAATAAATCCTGATCCAATTAATGCACCTTTAACAGCACGGAAGATAATATCTCCTGGTCGTTTTTGCATTGATTATTTCCTCATTTCATGTCGTTTATCACTATATTCGTGTTCATGGCGATATAAATGACCATTAATTAGTATTATACCTAATCATTCCTTATAATAAGTTAAAAAAACATTGTTTTATTAGCTTATTTTTTTATAAACCAATTTTTTTAATTATTTGCTATAATGAAGTACAAAATTTCAATTATATCGGGAGGCGCATATCCATGTCATTAACTTATACGCGACAAGCAAAATTAACAGATGTTGATGCTATTTATCGTATTATTCAACAGGCAGTAGCCTATCTCGGCAGTCAAAATTCACCCCAATGGCAAGGATCAGCAGAGCCCCAACGAGAAGAATTTGTGCAAGATATTCAGAATGGCCTTGTCTATGTGCTCATCCATCATCATCAGGTGGCTGGTGTTGGTAAATTAGTGCCCGGACCTGAGCAAGCTTATGAGGACATTGATGGTTCATGGTTAGGTCATGAGTCACAATATCTCTGTCTACATCGCATTGCCATCGATGCAGATGTTCGTGGTCAAGGTCTCGCACATCATTTAATTCATGATCTAGTGATATTGTCATTAGAGCATGGCTATCGTGATATTCGGATTGATACCCATGAAATTAATCAGGGGATGCAAAAGACGGTTAAAAAAGCTGGTTTTCAATATTGTGGTCACGTGCTTATGCCTGTCCCAAATGGTGAACGACTTGCTTTTCAGCTACTATTAGAAGATTAGTCATCGTTATTAATAAAAACATCGGTCGTTTTGACCAGCTGAAAAGGACGGCAATCTATCAATTTAATTGGTAGATTGCCGTCCTTAAATGTGTTCCAAAAGACTGAAGCCTTTTGTCTCACGCTTATTTTTCATTTATTCTTGACGCCGACGTTTTGACCACAAACTATAACCACCCAGTAACAAGATAAAGAATAGAATGGTTAGAAAGACTGATAATCTGGTTTCAACGTTAATTGCTAAAATAATTAACACAATAATAAAGAAAATAATCGTTAAATAACTTGTCGCCGGAAATAGTGGCATTTTATAGGGATTATTAATCGCTGCTTGTGTTTGCCTATATTTAATATGTGCAACCATAATCAGTAACCAAACAAAAATGAAACTCATTGTGGCAACACTGGTAATCATCGTAAATATTTTTGAAGGGAAGAAATAGTTTAATAAGACAACCACTAAGAACACAATCGATGATGCCAACATACCTGTAACAGGCACCATATTCTTTGACACTTTTGCTAGTGAATGAGGTGCTTGGCGATTTTTTGCTAGCACGTATAATGTACGTGACGTTGAAAAAATCGCTGAGTTCGCCGCTGATAAAGCAGCTGTTAAGATAACAAAGTTAACTAATGTTGCTGCAAACTTAATCCCCATACCCGAAAACACCTGTACAAAAGGGGACTGTGATGTATCAATTTGATCCCAAGGATAAACTGACATAATAATTGCAATGGCCCCGACGTAGAATAAACCAATTCTCACGGGCACTGAATTAATTGCTTTGGGTAAATCACGTTCAGGATTTTCTGTTTCACCAGCAGTTAAACCAACCATTTCAATTCCTGTAAAAGCAAAGATCACCATTGGAAATGCCATGATAAAGCCCTTAAATCCTGTTGCAAAGAAACCACCATGTGACACTAAATTACTAAAACTAGCTGTATTGCCACCTGTATGGAATCCTGAAAGAATTAGACCAATGCCGACAACGATCAATGCCAAAATCGCAAATACTTTAATTGAAGCAAACCATGATTCTAATTCACCAAACCACCGAACGTTGATCAAATTAAATGTTACTAATACAATAATAACGATTAATGGCGTAATCCACTGTGGTAATGATGGGAACCAATACCGCAAATAAATACCACTAGCTGTTAAATCAGCCATGGCTAAACTTGCCCAACTTAACCAATATGCCCAACCAATAGCAAATTCCCATTTATCACCCAAATAAATTCGTACAAAATCAATGAATGAACGAACTTTTGTATTCGAAAGTAATAGTTCACCGACCGCACGCATCATTAAATAGGCAAATAAACCAGTGATGGCATACGCTAAAATTAGCGCTGGACCTGCTGCTTTAATTGCCGAACCTGATCCTAAAAATAGACCCGTTCCAATCGCACCACCAATGGCAATCATTTGTACATGACGTGCCTTGAGACCACGTGATAACTCACGTTCAGACTGATTATTCATAAATATACCTCACTGCATGAGGATAAAAAAATATCCCCATGCCAAATTAAATTTGACATAGGGACGTTTGATAACGCGGTTCCACCCTAATTCTTAGTCGCTGACTAAGCCACTTAATTACAGGTAATTTTCGTCTCTCCAAAAGCGCCACTATTAGCTGATGATAATTTGTTTTCACCAAATACAAATTCTCTAGATATCATCAATAACCAACAGTCTCTTTTTTCACCAAGACATCAATTAGTATGTCTAACTATAGGACGTTTAAGTTTGATAGTCAATAGCGATTCACTGATAATTACTTAATTTTGGCAACTAACGATTCAAAATGCTTCACATCTTTCGTTTCACCCGCAACTGTTAACACATCCCCAACCTGAATCACTTCATCAGGTTCGGGTGTAATAACGACTCGGTCTTCTGAACGAATCGCAATGATATTAAGACCATAATTTTTTCTAATGTCAATCTCTTCAATCGTTTTGTTTGCAAAACGTAAATTACCGATTTTAATTTCACCTAATGAATGTTTATCACCTAAGTCAATAAAATTAAGCAAGTTTGGTGTCATCAATTGTTCAGCTAAACGATGGGCCATTTCATTTTCGGGTCTCACAACCTGATCAGCACCAACTTTGTCTAGTACACGAGCGTGCAAATTATTTTCAGCTTTCGCAATAACGTGGCGAACGCCTAAATCTTTCAATAGAATCGTTGTTAAAATCGATGCCTGTTGATTATGCCCAATGGCAACCACAACATGATCAAAACTTGCTAAATCTAAATCTCGTAATGCATCTTCATCCTGTGCATCTGCAATGACCGCATGTGTTGCAATATCCATATAATTCTCAACTAGGTTGGGATTTTTATCAATAACTAAAACTTCCTGATCAGCCTCTATTAGTGATTCTAGTAATGAGCTACCAAACCGGCCCAAACCAACAATCGCATACGTCTGTTTCATATTGGTAACCTCGCAAATTTTCTTTAATCCATTTTATCACTAATTATATTCAGACTCTCGATTTAAATAACTTGATTAACCTAAAAATAACCTTTAAAATTGACCATGTTCGATTATGAACTTTTCATGAATATTGTGTGAAGTCTTGTAAACTGGACAAATAAAATATAATACAAGGAGTTTTAGGACAGATATGAGTACTTTTTCACGAACTGCAACACTGTTTTCAACGGTTGTTCTTGGAAGTATGCTAGCAACAACAACTGTTTCAAGTGTTAATACGGTCATTAATGCTGCTGAAACAACTCAAGCTGCAACAACTAAAAAGAATTATGATTTGAAAATTTTGCAGGGAAATAGTGATGCAACTTCTACTGCATCCCAATTCTATTTAAACACGATTTCATTAGAGAAGCTGGCTGATGGTAATTATTATGCCTATTTAACATCTAATACACCAGTTAGTCTTGGCGACGACCCCATTTCAAGCGAGGATACCCAACATCAAGTTGTTAAAATGGGGACCACTCAAAAAAATGGGTACAACCAAACAGTTTATCGCCTAACATTAACCGCTGACGAATTAGCAAGTGGTCAACCAATCAAAACGAAGATTCATGTGAACATTCCAATGATGAATTATGATCATGAATATGACATTCGTTTAGCTATTCAGGGATTCAAGCCTGAAACAACTACTAGTTCAAATTCTAGTGTGTCGTCAAGTACTGTTTCAAGTTCTAGTGTGTCATCAAGCAGCACTGCTAGTTCAAATGATGATCAAACGTCAGTTAGTTCACCAACTTCATCAGTATCTTCAACCAAGAATAGTCAATCCACAAGTGTGTCGTCTTCTTCTACAACATCAGTTTCTGATAATGACACAACCGTATCAACAGTTGACAATTCACAAACTGATGAAAGCAAATCAACTGACGCTAACGATAGTAATCAAGTTTCAGCTGGTGAAGCAGTTAAAATGACTGCTGATCAGGGCATGGACAAGTTCTTCAATTCAACTGCTCACATTAATGTCAAAGGGGATAAAACTGACGTCACAATCAGTCTTCTGGATGACAAAACAGTTGGGATGATTCCTTATATCACTCTTGATGGTCAAAAGAAGTCAGTGACTAGTCAAGATACAACCTTTACAATACCAACTAAGGATTTACAAGCTGATAAAAATGGACAAGTAACCTTAAAGTCTACTACTCATGTTGACGCTATGGGATATGTCCACGATTATCCATCTAATCTAACCTTTAACGTTGGTGATCTAACAGCAACGCAAGACACATTCAAAACTGGTGACTATCAAATTAATGTTAGCCCTGACAGTCAAATGGATAAGTTCTTTGCACCAAAGTTTAACGTTAAAATTGGTGATCAAACAAGTGTCGTCTCAGTCACATATGGTGTTCCTGACATGATGTCAATGATTCCAAGTGTCACTTTTGACGGTCAAACTAAGGATACAGATAGTAAAACATCCGTTGATTTTACTATTCCTACCAAGGACTTGATACCAGATAAAGATGGTAAGGTAACAATTGCGTCATTTACCAGTGTACCAAAGAGTCCAAGTAAAGGTTATAGTTCAAATATCACTTTTGATATGACCCCAGCATTGATCAATGCACCAAGTGATAATGACAGCTCATCTAGTTCATCATCAGAATCGACAGCCACATCTGACAAAGACATCTTGCAGGACGGCACTTATTCTATTAATTATAATGTCTACAAATCAGGAACAACTGACGATTCAACGATGAAAACTTACATGACTGAATCAGCCAAAGTAAACGTTAAAGATGGGGAGGCTACCATTGATTTCGCAACCAAGAACGATGCGATGTCAATGATGAAGAAATTCTCAATCAATGGCGTTACGGCAAAAGCCAAAGATGATTCTTGGGTTGTGACCGTACCAGTTAAAGATTTGAATAAAACACTGACTGCTGAGATGACAATTTATGTTGCCGCAATTAACTTCACAGAAACACCTAGTGCAGATATTGTCTTTGACATGAAAAGTATCAAAAATGTCGCAACGGATGATTCATCAAGTTCTAGTGTTGCTTCCTCAAGTCAATCTAGCCAAAGTTCTTCTAGTGCTGCTTCTACAAGTCGGTCTAGCCAAAGTTCTTCTAGCGCTACTTCTACAAGTAAATCTAGTCAGAGTTCTTCTAGTGCTGCTTCTACAAGCAAGCCTAGTCAAAGTTCTTCTAGCGCTACTTCTACAAGTAAACCTAGTCAGAGTTCTTCTAGCGCTACTTCTACAAGCAAGCCTAGTCAAAGTTCTTCTAGCGCTACTTCTACAAGTAAACCTAGTCAGAGTTCTTCTAGCGCTACTTCTACAAGCAAGCCTAGTCAAAGTTCTTCTAGTGCTTCATCTGTAAGCAAACCTAGTTCAAGCTCTTCTAGCGCTACTTCAGAATCTAAGCCCACACCAGCTCAACCCGATATTCAAAAAGATGGTAAGTATGCTATAAATTACGATGTTTACAAATCAGGGACAACGACTGATTCGGCCATGGCTAACTACATGACTAAATCAGCCAAAGTGACTGTTAAAAATGGTAAGGCAACCATCAACTTTGAGACTAAGAACGATGCCATGTCAATGATGAAACAGTTCTCGGTTAATGGCGTTGACGCTGAGGCCAAGGGGGATTCATGGATTGTCACTTTGCCAGCGAAAGACCTAACTAACACCCTTAAAGCTGACATGACGATTTATGTTGCCCAATTGAACTACACGGAAAAGCCATCTGCAGACATTTCCTTTGATATGAACAGTATCAAGGATATTAGTAGTGATGATGGGGCAGCTGACTCTTCATCTGACAGTCAAGTAAGCTCTTCTAGTGCTTCATCTGTAAGCAAGCCTAGTTCAAGTTCTTCTAGCGCAGCTTCTACAAGTCAGTCTAGCCAAAGTTCTTCTAGCGCTACTTCTACAAGTAAACCTAGTCAAAGTTCTTCTAGCGCTACTTCTACAAGCAAGCCTAGTCAAAGCTCTTCCAGTGCTACTTCTACAAGCAAGCCTAGTCAGAGTTCTTCCAGCGCTACTTCTACAAGCAAGCCTAGTCAAAGCTCTTCTAGCGCTACTTCAGAATCTAAGCCCACACCAGCTCAACCCGATATTCAAAAAGATGGTAAGTATGCTATAAATTACGATGTTTACAAATCAGGGACAACGACTGATTCGGCCATGGTTAACTACATGACTAAATCAGCCAAAGTGACTGTTAAAAATGGTGAGGCAACCATTAACTTCGAGACTAAGAACGATGCCATGTCAATGATGAAACAGTTCTCGGTTAATGGCGTTGACGCTGAGGCCAAGGGGGATTCATGGATTGTCACTTTGCCAGCGAAAGACCTAACTAACACCCTTAAAGCTGACATGACGATTTATGTTGCCCAATTGAACTACACGGAAAAGCCATCTGCAGACATTTCCTTTGATATGAATAGTATCAAGGATATTAGTAGTGATGATGGGGCAGCTGACTCTTCATCTGACAGTCAAGTAAGTTCTTCTAGTGCCGCTTCTACAAGCAAGCCTAGTCAAAGTTCTTCCAGTGCTTCATCTGTAAGCAAACCTAATTCAAGTTCTTCTAGTGCCACTTCTACTAGTCAACCTGAGCAGCTACTGACAACTGATTTCAAAGATGGTACTTACAATGTCAAATATCATATTTATAAATCAGGAACAACGACTGACTCAACTATGGCTAATTACATGACAGAATCAGCCAAAGTGACGATCAAAAATGGCAAAGCAACGATTACCTTTGCAACAAAGAATAGTGCGATGTCAATGATGAAACAATTATCGGTTAATGATACTAAAGCTACAGCAAATGGAAATAATTGGATTGTGACTTTGCCAGCAAAGGACTTAGCCAAGACATTAACAGCCCACATGCATATCGAAGTACCACAAATAGGTTTAACAGAAGATCCTGATGCTGATATTAAGTTTGATATTGCTAAGGGAACGAGTAGTCAGAGTTCTTCTAGCGCTACTTCTACTAGTCAGTCTAGTCAGAGTTCTTCTAGCGCTGCTTCTACAAGTCAATCTAGTCAAAGTTCTTCAAAACCCGCTAATATAAATAAAGATGGTCGTTACCAAATTGGATACCAAGTTTATAAAACTGGTACTCATACACCATCAACAATGCAACAATACATGACATCTACAGCTATTGTTGATGTCAAAAATGGTCAAGCAACTATTTACTTTAAAACTAAAAATGGTGCAATGTCACTAATGACCGCTTTTGCTGTCAATGGTCACAAGGCACAAGCAAAAGAAAATGGTTGGCAAGTAACTTTGCCAGTGTCTGACTTATTACACACGCTAAAGTCTAATATGACTATCTATGTTCCAACGCTCAATTTCACTGAGAATCCTAGTGCTGATATTGTCTTTAATATTCAGAGTATACAACCTACAAAACAACCAAGTAACCTTGGCAAAAATATTATTCCAAAGGCTGATACAAATCAGAAAGATAATTCTGCTTCTCAAAATTATCTTGGTATTCCAAATGCAACCCTGCATCAATTAACGATTTTGCAGAGTAATAGTAATAGTACTTCAGTTGCTGCACAATATTTCCTACCTACTATTCAATTGCGTCACAATAAGAATGGCTCATACACTGGATATATCACAACACATACACCTGTTATGATGGGGCGTAATCCAATTTCATTCATGGATAGTCGTCACCAAGTTAAGCGGATTAGCACGATTAAGACTGGTAACTACTATCAATCAACTTATGAGCTTCAATTCTCAGAAAATGAAATTAAAGCACCTATTGCAACGCAAATTCACGTTCAGTTTACCTCACCGCTTCAATACGATCACATCTATACGATTCGCTTGGTAATTGGCCGTGCATTGAGTAGTGCTAGTGAAGCCACGCAACCAACAACTGGTTTGCCAGATGCTTCTGGTCTCACAACTAGCCCATTAAGTTCAGATGTTTCACGTGGAACATCATTTACACCTTTAAATAATGCAACAACTACTTCTAAAGGTAATACGCAAAATAACGCTAAAGCCAAGTCACATACCAAGTCACATGCTAAGAAAAATAGTCATGTCACTAAAGATACCCAAGATGATTCTAAAAACGATAATACGACACAACGTAACGTATTAATTGTTGCTGGTGGTATTCTAGCTGCTGCATTGGGTTACGTTGGTGTCGCCCTTTTGACGAATTTCTTTAAAATGAGGTAGGCAAATGTTTCATAATAAATATCTTCGAGCAGTCCTTGGACTATTCGCATTAATACTTTGTATGTTTGGTATGCAAACTGCTGTTCATGCAGACTCATATACTGTTCCTATGCAAGTACTAGAAAATGGTACATCTAATACTTCTTATGCAGCAGCGTACTTTTCACATTCTGCCACAGTGACGGCGAACGGTAATAATACTTATACTGTAACGTCAACTGTGACAACTGGTAAAGATCTTGGTGACTATCCTGTTCAAGTACTGAACATTGATGGTGCAGGAGCAAATGTATCACGTAGCCAATCTGGTAATTCACAGACGATTACTTATAGTTTCGTGACATCAAACTTAAGCGCTCGTCACAATGCTGCAATTAAAGTTGATGTCGACAGTATTAATTACCATCATAACTACATTGTTGGTTTAGTATTAGATACATCTAAAGTACCTGCTGCCTCTACATCAACATCTTCTAGTCAACAGGTTAATTCACAATCCAGCAGTTCATCAGTCACAACAAATAGTACAAGTGAATCTGTCACTAGCTCAAGTTCTCAAAATGACAATGACAACACTAATGCAGTAAGTAGCAAGTCGTCATCAACTAACAAATCAACTTCAAAAGCAAAACATAAAACTCAAGTTACTGAAGAAAAACATAAAGATCAGGGTACGCAACTACCAATCGTTGGTATCGTTGGCGGTGGCTTAGTCTTAGGTATCATTCTTGGTCTTGTCTTTAATTTGAAGAAAAAGAAGTAAGTGACGATGCGAAAACAACAAAAAATATTAACTATTTTATTGTTAATACTATTAATTATTAGTGCTGGCTGGATTTGGCTAATGATGCGGCCAGTTCATGAAACGACAACTTCAAAGCGAATTATTGTGACAACAAATGCACAATCCCAAATATTTGATAAGTTAAACGTGCCTTTAGTAGGTGTACCAACACCTGGTGATCAACAATCGCTACCTAAAAAATATCGTGATTTACCACAAGTAGGTAATCATGTGGCACCAAACTTGGAAAAAATTGGTCAATTAAAACCTGACTTGGTGTATTTAGATACGGCGATTGCTTCTGATTATCAGCAAAAGTTAGATAGTGATCATATTAAACATCAACAGTTGAACTTTAATACATTATCGAATTTACAGTCAGCAATTACTTCTCTTGGTAAAACTTACCATCGAGAAACTGCTGCTAAAAAATTAAATCACACACTGTCGTTACCACAACAACATACCAAACATCATCAAAATGTCTTGTTATTAATGGGAATGCCCGGTGGCTCATTCTTAGTTGGTACGAAACATAGTTATGTCGGTGATTTAATTACTAAAGCTGGTGGTCATGTGGTTGGCAATGGTTCCAGTCCGTTCGTCACGATGAATGCTGAACAAATTGCCCAAACGCAACCAACGGTCATCATCACGATGGCTCATGCAATGCCTGGTAGTGTTTTCAAAAATTTTGACTCACTGTTCACGCAATCAACATGGCAAGCAATTCCTGCCGTTAAAGAAGGTCATATTTACCGAGCAAAGGAACCAACATTTGGTATGACTGCTAATTTAAATGCGCCTAAAGCTTATCAACAAATTCGTACTTGGCTTAAAAAATAGGAGGCGATCATGTCAAAATATTATCGATTTATTTTGGCCATCTTAGTGGTTATCAGTATCATGGTCGCACTTGTCGTTGGTAGTACACCAATTTCTTTGATGAAAATTATTCAAGGTAATCATGACACTTGGCAATTAATGATTAATTACCGGTTACCAAGAATTCTTGTCGCGGTATTAGGTGGGGCACTCATTGGTATTAGTGGGTTATTGCTACAAAGCGTTTTACGCAATCAACTTGTGGATACATCTATTTTAGGTATTATGAATGGTAGTCAATTTCTATTGATTGCTTTCTTGGTACTTTTACCACATTTGTTAAACGTCAACGTTTTGCTAAGTAGTTTTGCTGGAGCAGTATTGACAGCCGTTTGGTTCGTTGTACTACCAAAACATCAACCACCATTGCGTCTAATTTTATTGGGAATTGCAACAGCCATGACTTTTCAAGCACTCACTAATATTGCTAGTGAAGGTTTGGGAGTTCCAATACCCTCACTAAGTACGGTGAGCTGGCCACAAGTCATGCAATTATTCATGATGACGATTATTGGTTGTATCCTGATCACTGTTGTTTGGCCAAATTTGAAATATTTTGCGCTTCCTTCTCGGCAAGTCAAACTACTTGGTATTTCAGAAGAGAAAACGATTTGGTTCATCCTGCTGGCAATTGGTTTATGGACAGGGGCACTAACCAGTCTCATCGGTATAGTGTTCTTTCTAGGGGCCATCTTGCCAGAAATTGCCCGTTTTATGAGTCCGAAACAACAAAGTCAGCAGTTAATCTGGCCTACCGCTTTATGGGGTAGCTTGTTATTGCTTAATGCTGATACCATTGCACGTACAGTCATGGCACCCAAGGAACTACCCACCAGTGCCATTCTATTAGCAATTAGTGGCCCGTTATTTGGTCTAATGTTAATCAAAGGAGGTCATCATGCTCAACCTTGATCATCTTTCCTTTAGTCGTGGTAATCATCAGTTATTAAATAATGTATCAGCGTACTTACCTGAGCATCAAATTACTGCATTGATTGGTCCAAATGGCGTTGGTAAATCAACTTTAATTCAATTACTAACCAACGAACTGCAACCCGACCATGGTTCAGTCATTAGTCAAGCCAAGCACGTTGCTGTATTATCTCAACATAACCAGTTATACGAACCCTTAACTGTGTATGAATTACTACAACTTAGTCAGGCAACGATGGATACAGAAGTCATCGAAACCTTGCAATTGACGCCGTTATTAAATCAACAAATGTCTGATTTATCCGGTGGACAACAACAGCTTGCCTGGTTAGGATTCGTGTTACAACAACAACCAGATTTATTGATTTTAGATGAGCCAACAACGTTTTTAGATTTGCATTTTCAAGAACGATTCTTAAAAACTTTGCAACAACTACAAGTAAAACGACAAATGACCGTTTTAATGGTGCTTCATGATTTAAATCAGGCATTCCGGTACAGCCAACACATTTGGTTATTACGGCGCTCTGCTGACCTAATCAGCGAATCTGCTATCCTAATGCAAAAACAAATAGATTTGCTTTCTGAAGCATTTGATACCCCGCTACAATTGCTCAAAATAGCCGACCAAACAATCATTCAACCAATTTAGGACGATTATTTGGTTAACAGATAATGGATGTATTTTGAGATATACCTAAAAAGGTAAATAGCTTAAACTTTAAGCAGCTGAATTTTTCATAAATTTGGCTGCTTTTTTGTATAATTTTACAAGTTAAAACTATCTTTAAAGGTAATTACATGTGTAGACGAATCATTTTAAAGTTTCAAAAATTATAGACGACACGTTTAATGGTTTTAATCTTGTTATTTGTACCCACAATAAAAATATTTAAAAACCAATATAGTGTATAAAAAAAGAGATAAGTACAAAAGTCTAGTTAAAAAGAAAATATCCAAACTATAATTAAATGACGAAAATTATTAATTTCATCATACATAATTCGAATATTTAATTTTTTTACTTTTGTCCCAATCTCTATTGGATTTTAGATTTTAAGGCTCTCACCAGTCTCGTTTCACAAATTTATTTTCTTCGTAAATCAGGACTATGAGGATTTTAACATACGAGAATGTTACCGTAAAAAATTACTTTGTCCATTCTGAACGTAGGATACCATATTTAACAAAATCCCAATACTGTCCTTGCCAATAACGAACCTGGCGCACTTCAGCTTCTTTTTTTAGAGCCAAACTTTCAGCTAAAGCAACCATGCGATAGTTACCTGACCATGTGGTTAAACCAATATGTGGTAATGATGTTGCCGCAAATAATTCATCTATCCATTGTTTTAAAGCAATTTTCCCAATACCTTGGTGTTGTACAGATTGTCGATAAATGACAATTCCCACGTCAAGCCAATGGTTTAATGGCTTATCTTCATAGTTGGCCGTAACCATTCCAGTCATTTTACCATCTGCCCAAATGATTTTACGTAAAGGATTATTTAAATAAGTATTTTCCTGAGTTAAATCAGTAAAAGCCTCTTTTGTCGGTATTTTATTGGGAAAATATGGCTCATTCCATTTAGTCCATTCAGCGTTGGGATCACTAAAAGCTAGTTCCCAAAAAGCTGATAATTCATTACTTTGTAGTTCTTTCAAAGTGATTATCATATGACTCCTCCATAGGCAAGATAAACTTGTTCCAGCATATTTTTACTCTCTTTTATCTGTGTTTGAATAAAATTAAATAATTTGTATTTACAAAGTAAGCGATTGACTAAAACTTTAAATATTTCACGAAGTCTATACGGTCAATTCCTGACTGGGGAACATCTTTAATAACTCCAAGAATACGGTAGTCCATTTTTTTATAAAATTCAGGCGCTAAATCTGTATAAGTTGTGAGGCGTATGACCGTTCCATCATTTTCTTTAGCAAATTTTTCAACTTCTGCGACTAAGTTTGTGCCGATAGCTTGACCTCTAAATTTTTCATCAATATAAATATCTTGAAGCCAAAATTCAGTACCAAATTGACTAAAGGTCACGCCAGCCTTGAAATTACCATTGCTGTCTTTAACAGAAAACGCATATTTTTTATTTGTGACTTCCAAACCATTTTTATGGTCAAATTCTTCAAACTTTTTCTCAAGTGTTTTTTCTAATTCATCGTAATTAACCATATCAAATAGCATATACTCCCACTCTCGCTTTTCTTAAATTTTTTGAACACAAACAAATAGTTAGAGTAATTATACTCTAAAATAAATATTTGTTTGCTATTTTTGATTTAAAGTGAGAATGCAGTCAAGTGTTAGGTGTGGCGATTTTTTATGGACTTTACAAAAAATGTTACCCATTTTTGATGGAATAGATCGCCATACCGAAACGGTTGAAAGTTAAAGTTAAACCCAATTTTTCTTTGAATATGTTTGAAGTCAATTTTATTTTCTATATGACTAAATCTCTTCATTATCCAGTAATAGATGCAACGATTTCATATCTTTTGATGGTATTGGCGCTTTAATTGCTGAAATTATCCGAATTTTGGCAGGTATAAGCGCAAAATTATCACCTTTAAGTCAAGAAAAATAACAACTGAATACAATATTTGAGGCTCATATCTATAATGGGACAAGTCATAAGTATCATGTTTTTACTATGTTTAACCTACAAAACAAGCTAATCTTTTTACATTCTTTCAGTGTCATGTTACGCTGACACCGAAGGAGTGAATGCTCACTCACTTTTAAAGGTAATAATGTCACAAAGAATAATCAGAGGGGTGACAACATGGGAGAAATCATTCAAATAAAAGATCTTGCCCAAGGTTATGGGAAAAATATTGTTATTAGCGATATTAATTTATCGATTGTATCTGGTGAAATTTTAGGCTTAATTGGTCCAAGTGGTTCGGGGAAAACCACGCTCATTAATACGATCATGGGCATGTCGAAACCCAAAAAAGGATCTGTTACTGTATTAGGGACAGCTATGCCTAATCGCGAAATATTGGCTAGAATTGGCTTTATGGCGCAAGCTGATGCTTTATATGAATCATTAACTGCTCGAGAAAATTTGATTTTCTTTGGACAAATGCAAGGTATGAATAAAAAAGCGTTACCAACGCAAATTGACTATGCAACAAAAGTTGTTAATTTAGATGAAGATTTAGATAAACAGGTGAGTGACTATTCCGGCGGTATGAAACGACGCTTATCTTTAGCCATTGCTTTAGTTGCCAATCCAGAAATCCTCATTTTGGATGAACCAACTGTGGGCATCGATCCTGAATTAAGACAACAAATTTGGCAAGAATTACACAGATTAAGTCATGAAGGCAAAACAATTCTCTTAACGACCCATGTCATGGACGATGCTGAAGAATCAGACAGTCTGTTGATGATTCGCAATGGTGTCGCCATCGCGCAGGGCCAACCAGCCAAATTAATAAAAGAATATAAAGTTAACAGTGTTGAGGAAGTCTTTTTAAAAGCAGGGAGGGATCAAGATGCGCACACTAGCAATGATTAAGCGAATTTTACAAGAAATGTTGCGAGATAAACGAACTTTAGCCATGATGTTTATCGCACCCTTACTGATTCTTACTTTGATGTATTTTCTTTTTCAATCTAATGACGATCAAACAGCAGATTTAGCCGTTCGAAATGTTGACACAACGCTTGTGAAAGCCATTAACAATGACAATTTGAAAATACATCATATCTCTTCCGATGATTCGGCAAAACAATTGATCCATGATCATGACTATGCTGCTGTCATGACACAAAAAGACAATAAATTAACTTTAACGCTACAAAATAGTAATCAAACCAAAAGTTCAATTATTAAAAAAAGTTTGCAAGCCGGTCAAGTTAAGCTAAAAACACAGGCTTCAGTAACGGCTTTAAAAACACAAAAAGAAGCGATTCAAAAATTACAGCAACAGCTAGTAATACTTGCAAAACAAACTGGTACGCAAGCAAATGTTCAAACCACATTACCTGAACAAAAAAATAATGCAACGAAATCCTATTCGGTTAGCACACACTACATTTATGGTGACAAAGACACGAATTTTTTTGATGCTTTCTTGCCAGTTATGATGGGGTTTGTCGTCTTTTTCTTTGTTTTTTTGATTTCAGGAATCGCCCTACTACGTGAAAGAACAACCGGTACGTTAAAGCGTCTATTAGCAACACCCATCAAACGTGGTGAAATTATTACTGGCTACTTAAGTGGTTATGGTATTTTTGCGCTGATTCAAACACTATTGATTATTGTATATAGTATCTACGTTTTTGATATTCAAATCTTGGGTAGTATTTGGCATGTCATCTTGATTAATGTTCTAATGGCTACGATTGCCCTAACAATGGGCTTATTTATTTCAACTTTTGCAACATCAGAATTCCAAATGATGCAATTCATTCCAATTGTTGTCATTCCACAAGTCTTCTTCTCAGGAATCATCCCCATCGACCAAATGGCGGGCTGGTTACAAGCAATTGGCCATGTTATGCCACTCTATTATGGTGCCGATGCAATGAACGCTGTTGTAACTAAGGGATTTGGTATCACCCAAATTTGGCCAGATCTATTAGCATTATTAGCTTTTACTGTCCTATTCTTGGTCTTGAATCTCAATGGTATGCGCCGTTATCGTGAAGTTTAGGGGGGATTAAATTATTTATGACTAACAATATTTCAACACTATTTAATAAAAGCCTGACTGAAATGAATATTTCTGATAAACAAAAAGCCGTTTTGCAAGCATGTTTGATGCTATTTTCTGAAAAAGGCTTTGAAAATACGAGTACTAGTGATATTGCCAAGTTAGCTGGTGTCGCAGAAGGCACCGTTTATAAACAATTTAAGACCAAAAAAAAATTATTACAAGTTGTGATTGATTCAATCATTAATGAAGTGATGCCTAATGTTGCAAATGAATTTATCAATGAACTAACAAAACTAAAAGTTCCTCACTTTCAAGAATTTTTACAAAATATCATTCAAAATCGACTACAATTTTTTATTAATAATTTGCCACAAATTCGTATTTTGATTCGTGAATCAATGACTAATGACAAAATTCGCCAACAAATTATCAAAAATATTTCTAATTTGAACTTGGAGAAATTAAGCATAATTTTTGAATACTATCAACAACAGGGTCAAATCGTTAATTGGCAGATCAGTCGAACATGCCAATATATTCTAGGAACCATTGGTAGTTATCTTGCACCGTTAATTTTTTCTACGAACTATACGATCGATGTGACTCGTGTTAGTCAAGAAGCAGCCGAATTTTTAATGAGAGGGTTGCGTCCCGCATAAAAAAATTTCTCCTAGAAATTAGTAATAGAAACTCATATTATTTCTACTGTTAATTTCTGTGAGATGATAACGAAAATTACTTATTTTAATGCGCTTTGGTGTTCGCAAACAATATGTGTTAAGTATTGATGACTGGCAATCATCTCTTGGCAATGCCATTGATCTGCTAAGTTAATTTCATAGATGCAACTAGCTGACGGATTTATCTCATCAATAACGCGCTGCCAATCCACTCGTCCTTTGCCTAATGGTAGACTATCATGATCTTTTCCCATCGAATCAACCAAATGATAGTGTTTCACTTGCGGCTTCAGGTGTCGTAAGCTTGCTATCAGTGCATCATTATCAGCATGAACGGTAATGAACGCATGACTAATATCAAATGCCAAGGGGAAGTTCGCTTGAACGATTCGATTCTCTATTTCAGGATCACCATATCCGTAAACTGGTGAGATACCATTTTCAAAAACAACATGTTCGGGCGCAATTTCTCTTAACCGATCCATTTCATGAAAAACGGCATCTTGAGCGAGTGCAATCGTTGGCCACTGATTTGTAATATCACTCATAGCAGACTTATAAGCGCCATGCACTAGGGCATAGCTATTGGTTTGTGCTGCCAATTTTATTAAACGTGCTGCACTTTGAATAACAAATTGATACAGATTTGGGTTTACTGCTGGATTCGTATATAGCTCACAACGTTGATTGTGCCATTTCATAGGATGATGAAAAACGATGTGAGGCACTTGATCATTAACATATGAGACCATCTTTAAAAAGTGTTTCCAACCATCAGTTGTAAAATCTTGATCCGTTAAATGAAATTCAAAGACATCAGGATGATATTGTAGTCGATCATCAATTTGACGTTTATTCGTACTAGCCTTTAATCCTAATTGCATAACAGTACCTCCATTCACCCTTAGTATACACTGTTTAAAATGGCACGATTATTAATCGTCACCGTGTTAAGACGTTAAAAATAACTGTTGTTTTCACAAAATAAGAGGTTGGAACAAAAAAACATGTTCCAACCTCTTATTTTTCTAATTTCAATTTTACTTATTCAAAATATGATTTCCAAGCCGTATTAATATTTTGTTTCTTAGTTGTATTTCCCCAGAATGGCACTTTAACAACCCCAAGCACTTTATTATTATCGACAAATCCCCAATAACGAGAATCATTAGAAACTGTTCGATGATCACCTAACACAAAGTATTTACCAGCTGGCACTTTAACCGTTTTTTGACCTGTCCAACCTTGACGATTACCTAATTGCTTAAGTGATTGCCAATTACCAACTTGATTGACTGTATTGGTTGCTAATTGTTCAGATTCAGAAATATATTTTTGATCAACAACTTTTCCGTTGACTTTTAGAACACCGTCAACAGCACTAACCGTATCACCAGGCAATCCAATAACACGTTTTACATAGTCCTTACTTTCAGTTGCTGTTGGATCTTCACCATGAGCATCAAATACGATGACACTACCACGGTGAATCGTCTCTGTTTTTAATTTATCAGTTCTAAAAACAAAGACGCGTTCGTTATTGGTTAGATTTGGTTCCATTGACGCACCATCAACTCGAACCATGGTAAACCAAACAGACCTTATCCCAAAAGCGATAAGTAATCCTAACAGAATTGGAATAACCCAAGACATTAATTCACGAAATGTTTTCATGGGTACGCTCCTTACACATAATATTATTAATGCTTAATTTTACCATAATTCTAACCATAGAGGTGCTAAATTAAAAATAGATTAAGATGACCAAACAAAAAAACAGTCACGAATGATTTCGTAGACTGCTATTTTAGATAACTTATATTAACGCTTATGGCGACGGACCGCTTTACGAATAGCACGCTCTTTAGCACGTTCAGCTTCTTTCTTTGCTGCACGCTCTCGTCGAATCTCAAATGGATTTTGAATCGTCCACGTTTGGGCAACTTGGAATGCATTTGAAATCACCCAGTAAAGTGACAAGGCAGAAGGTACTGAGATCGCAAAGATAAAAATCATGATCGGCATGACATATGTCATTGACGTTGTCATACCATTTTTTTCTGGTTGACCCATCATAATCAAATATGATGACGCAAAGGTAAATAGGGCGGCCAAGATTGGCAAAATAAAGTAAGGGTCACGCTCACCCAGCTGTACCCAGAAAAATGTGCCTGTTTCCAATACTTTCGTTGTTCGAATAGCCGTATATAGCGCAATTAAGATTGGCATTTGGACAAGCAGTGGGATAAAACTGGCAAACGGATTAACACCAGCTTCCTGATATAACTTCTTTTGTTCAGCTTGCATTGCCTGCATTGTTTCAGGATCACGACTTGAATACTTTTGTTGTAATTTTTTTAATTCAGGTGCAATCTCTTGCATCTTACGCGTTGAACCAGTTTGATAAACCATCAACGGTAAAATCAATAACCGAATCAATAACGTAAAAATAATAATACCAAAACCATAGTTATTGCCAAACCAGGCTGATACACCCAATATTGAACGTGAAAAATTAGCGATAATTATACCACGCCAAAAACCATTTCCTGTAACATGCCCATCATACATGACGGCCGCAACTATCATGATCAACAACGCAACAATTGCAGTAATAGCCGAACGCATGGTAAACATTTTTTTAGCAGTCTGCATTCGTTCTCTCCATATATAGTAGTTTTTATTCCGCTTCATCATCGACAAAAACATTTGCCAATTTAAAAACGTGTTCTAAATTCTTTTTAATGATCGCCATGTCTTGATCATGTGCTGCTGGTCGCGCTATCACAAGGATATCAATATCCGAACGCATTTTGGGTTTGAATTCCAAAACACTTTGTCGAATACGACGCTTTACCCACACACGCTCATGACCACGCAAACCAACTTTCTTAGAAATTGAAATCCCTAAACGAAAGTGGGTTGGTTGTTCACGCCTCATTGTGTAAACAATAAACATTTTATTTGCGACCGAGTGATGCTGCTCAAAAACTAGTTGAAAATCAGCTTCTTTTTTTACACGGTAACTCTTACGCATTTGTTTTTGCTCCAAACTTTTTCACGACAAAAGAAAACGCATGAATCGGCCCAAATAGCCGACTCATGCGCGATCATTATCAGTAATCCTAATAGAAGGCCTGACCTAATTAGGCTGACAATACCTTGCGGCCCTTTTGGCGGCGACGTGCTAGCACCTTGCGACCGTTGCTAGTGCTCATGCGCTTACGGAAACCATGCACACGTTCACGGTGACGCTTCTTAGGTTGGTATGTACGCTTCATATGAATACACCTCCCATTCGTAGTTAGATTTGGCCTGCGGTTGGCATGGCCAAACCACAATTCGTATCCAATTGTACCATTACCGATACGTCAAATCAAGAAAATTAAGTCATTTAGATAATCTTTATGTATTTTAAATTGCGGATAATGCGTGATTAATATTTTCCTTAAAAAAAACTTTATATTTAGAAGCACCTTTTTTTTAAAGAAGTTTTCCAAAAACTAACAGAGCGTTATGTTAATAAAAAGAGGTAATCTAACAGAGTGTTAGGTGAGTTTTCCCCACAATCCACAGTTTTTCCACATGTTCCACATATTGGGAAAACCTTCTAACACATACCCTGTGGATATGTGGATAACTATTTTAAAAACTGTACTATCAACATTCTGTTGTTAACAATTGCTTGTAAATTTCTCACTTTTCCCCTAAGTTATCCACACTTTCCAGAATTGGGTCATTATTTTGTTTTACATCCAGTTGATAACTTAAATTAAGATTTCCACAGCCTGTGAATCTACCAAAATGTTACTTAATGAGGCGAAAACATTGATATAATAGGCATATTCCTTGTGGAAAACTTATTCACTTGCTGATAAAATGAACTTTGTCGAATTGTGCTATCTATAGAAAATAGATTCAGCAAACGTCCTGTGGAAAACCCACAAAAAGATAAATTAATTTTTTAAGGAGGTTACCAAATGGATCCTATCCAACTTTGGAATGCCATTAAAGAAGAGCTCCGGAATTCAATTTCACAAGGCTTTTCATACACAAACTATGTTGATACATTGAAACCGTTGCAACTGGTTGAAAATGAAAATAATACGGTAACCTTACAGTTAACAACGGCATACGAACAAGTCGCAACTGAATGGTTAAATGCAAGTAGTTCATATTATCAAGCATTCATGCAAGCAGCAATGACTGCCACACTGAACTTAACTGGTAAACCAACCTTCATTATTCCTTCTGTCACATATGTTTCACCAACACCAACGACGTTATTCGATTTACCAGATGATGATGAACAGCTAACACAACAAGGTAAAGCCAATTTAGCTTCTGAATTTGTGACGCAATCGATTTTAAATCCAGAATTTCGATTTGAAACATTTGTTTCTTCTGACGAAAATCGCGAAGCTTATGCTGTTGCACAAGCCGTTGCCGATAAGCCAGGAACACAATGGAATCCTTTACTCATTTATGGTGGTGTTGGTTTAGGAAAAACGCACTTGATGCAGGCTATTGGTAATAAAGTGCTTGAACGCACACCAAATGCTAACGTCAAATTCATTACGACTGAGGACTTTATCAATGATTTTACTGAAGCATTGCGTCGTGGTCAGAAAGAAACTGAAGCCTTCAAGCGTGAATATCGATCAACTGACTTACTAATGGTAGACGATGTACAATTCTTAGCTGGTAAAGAAAAAATCCAAGAAGAGTTTTTCAATACATTCAATGCCATTACACGTGAAAATCATCAAATCGTTTTAACATCTGATAAATTACCAAAAGAAATTCCTGGTCTAGAAATGCGATTAGTCACCCGTTTTGGTCAAGGTTATTCTGCTAATATCACAAAACCTGATCTACCAACACGTGTTGCTATTTTAAGAAATAAATCTGATTTAGAAAATCTAAGCATCCCAAATGATGTCATTGATGAAATTGCAGCAGCCGTTGATACCAACGTTCGTGATCTAGAAGGTGTCTTCAATCAAGTTGTTGGAAAAATGCGTTTTTCAAATGTGCCAATTACCGTTGAAACAGCGCGTACTATATTGGAAACAATGAATTTCAAGCGACAACGAGCCATCACGATTCCATTGATCCAAGAAGCTGTTGCTAATTTCTTTAATGTCACTGTCCAAGATTTAAACGGGAAAAAGCGTAATAAAGAAATTGTTGTCCCACGTCAAATCGCAATGTATATCGCTCGCGAATTAACACAGGATTCTTTACCACAGATTGGCCGTGCATTTGGTGGTAAAGATCATACGACTGTTATGCATTCTACGGAAAAAATTGAGAATGCCATCGAAAATGATAGTATTCTAGCTGAACAAGTGCAAAATATTCGTGAAGAATTGAGCAATGGGTAAGAAAGTGCCTTGTGAATAATTCACTAATCATTAGCTAGTTATCCACAGATTTATATACATAGACCAATAATTGGTATAATGGTATAGGTTTGAGTTATCCACAACTTCCACACCCCTTATTATTATTATTATCTTTTTATTTATAATTAAGTAAGGCAGAACGCATTTCATAATTATGTTTTTGTACATTGAGGAGATCTTATGGAATTTACTATTAATCGAGCAGCTTTTATCAAAGCAATGAATAATGTTAACCGGGCTATTTCATCACGAACATCAATGACAATCTTAAAGGGAATCAAATTAGTTCTTGATGAAACCGGCCTAACATTAACAGGATCAAACACTGATATTTCAATTGAAATCTTAATTCCAGTTAATGATGATGAAGCAAAATTACAAATTGTTGATTCAGGAGCCATTGTTTTACCAGCAACCTTTTTTTCAAATATTGTCAAACGACTACCAGGCGAAAACTTTAAATTAACAAATTCAGCAGGTTTACAAACAAAAATTACGTCTGAAAATGCAGAATTTGATATTAATGGGCAAGATGCGAATAATTATCCACATTTACCAGAAATTGAAGTTCGTAATAATTTGACATTATCTGCAGACACATTAAATGAAATTATTGGACAAACTGTGATTGCGGTTTCAAAACAACTTAGCCAACCAATTTTGACAGGTGTTCATTTTATTTTGGCAAGTGGTAATTTAACAGCTGTTGCAACTGATCGTCATCGTCTTGCACAACGTACTGTTGGTTTCGATGATTCTGATGTTAATGCAGACATTATTGTGCCAGGAACATCACTAAACCAATTACAAGCAATGTTGGATGAAGTTGAAAAAGTTGACGTTCGTGTTGCTGAAAATCAAGTTATTTTTCAATTAGGGGAGAACACAACTTTCTATTCACGCTTGTTAGAAGGTAATTATCCTGATGCATCACGTTTAATTCCAACAGAAAAAAGAACAACGTTGACGATTAATGCACGTGATTTACTACAAACGATCGAACGTGCAGCTTTGTTAAGTCATGAAGGTCGTTCAAATGTTATCCAATTTACAATTAATAGTGATAAATCATTGATTTCATCAAACTCACCTGAAGTCGGTCGCGTTGAAGAGCAAATTTTTGCTGCTGAAACAGCCGGGGATGATTTAACTATTTCATTTAATCCTGATTATATGCGTGAAGCATTACGTTCATTTGGTGATGAGCAAATTCAAATCGGATTTAAGACAGCATTAGATCCATTTACATTAGTGCCAACCAATAATGAGACAAATTTCATCCAATTAATTACACCAGTTAGAACTTACTAAAACATTTAAAAAGCCGAAAAATGCTATTTGACGACAAAACAGTATTTTTCGGCTTTTTTATTTAAATTAGGTTAAACAACCTGAGACAGGCTATGACGCCTTAATAAGATTGTGGAAAGGTAAAAAAAGGCGTATAATATAAGCAATATGGAACCGAGTAAAAGCCGTTTTAACAAGCGGTAGAGAGGATGGAATATTGGCAACAGAAGTGCAAATTCAAGCACCCTTTATAACGTTAGGGCAATTGTTAAAAGAAGAGAGCATTATTGCAACTGGTGGTCAGGCAAAGTGGTATTTACATGAAAATACGGTCTTAGTCAATGAAGAACCTGATGATCGTCGTGGTCGGAAACTATATCCAGGAGACGTGGTTGCTGTCCCATCTGGTGAACGTTTCGTTATTAATGGAACAGGTGCTAGTACAAACTAATGGAATTATTGTCGTTAAAACTAAACAACTTTCGGAACTATGAAAAATTAGATGTCACTTTTTCATCGGGTGTCAATGTCTTTTTAGGACCGAATGCGCAAGGCAAAACCAATTTACTGGAAGCCATCTATGTTTTAGCTTTAACACGGTCACACCGCACATCAACTGATAAAGAATTAATTAGTTGGCAAGCAAAAGAAGCATTGGTTGCAGGGACTGTTGCACGACAATATAGTGATGTACCACTATCATTAAAATTCACAAATAAAGGTAAAAAAGCACGAATCAATCATTTAGATCAAGCAAAATTAGCGAACTATATTGGCCAATTAAATGTGATTTTATTTGCACCTGAGGATTTGGATTTAGTAAAAGGTGCACCAACCGTACGTCGTAATTTTATTGATCGTGAATTTAGCCAAATGAGTGCGAAATATTTATACACAGCTAATCAGTATAAAGAAGTATTGAAACAACGTAATCGTTATCTGAAACAGTTACAAAGTAAACAAGCAACTGACAAATTATATTTAGATGTTCTAACGGAACAATTGATTAATTTTGCAAGTGAATTAATCATGCGGCGAGTGACACTCATTGAAAAATTAGATGCGGCAGCACAACCAATTCAAGCGGCAATTACGCAAGATAATGAACAATTACATGTTCATTATGTTTCACAACTTGAAACAGAGGCACTAAAAGATGTGGCAACTGTTAAACAAGCAATGTTCGCACGCTTTGAACGATTAGTTGAACGTGAAATGATGATAGGGACGACATTATTAGGACCTCATCGAGATGATTTGCGTTTTGATGTGAATGGGCATGATGTTGCTAATTTTGGTTCACAAGGACAACAACGAACAACTGCATTGGCGGTGAAGTTAGCAGAGATTGATCTAATGAAAGAAGAAACGGGCGAATATCCAATATTACTATTGGATGATGTGCTTTCTGAATTAGATAGTAGTCGTCAAACCCATTTGTTAGCTGCTATGCAAGATAAGGTTCAAACATTTATTACGACACCGTCATTAAGTGATGTCGCACGTCAGTTGATACATGAACCCAAAATATTCCATGTCAATTCAGGACATTTAGTGGTAGATGAAAATGTTGCAGTAGAAAATACTAGCGAAAATTACTAGTTGTTAAGTTTAAGGAGGGAAACATGGCTGAAGAAGATGTATCACAAATGCATACACAAGCAGATGATTACGATGCCAGTCAAATTCAAGTTTTGGAAGGATTGGAAGCTGTTCGTAAGCGTCCGGGTATGTATATTGGATCGACATCAAGTCAAGGACTACACCATTTAGTGTGGGAAATTGTCGATAATGGTATTGATGAAGCCCTAGCAGGGTTTGCTGATCATATTACAGTAACCATTGAAAAAGATAACTCAATTACTGTTATTGATAACGGTCGTGGTATCCCAGTCGATATTCAAGCAAAAACTGGTAAGCCAGCTTTAGAAACAGTTTTTACAATTCTACATGCTGGTGGTAAATTCGGTGGCGGCGGATATAAAGTTTCTGGTGGGTTACACGGTGTTGGTGCTTCGGTTGTTAATGCGCTATCAACAACTTTAGATGTTCTAGTTGTACGTGACGGTAAAGGTTATGCAATGGACTTTGAACGTGGTCACGTAAAGACAGAAATGCATCAAGTTTCAATTGAGAATGAGCCTGTTTCACGTGGAACAATTGTTCATTTTTCACCAGATCCAGATATCTTTCGTGAAACAACCAAATTTGACTATAAGACATTGATGAATCGTGTCCGTGAATTGGCGTTTTTGAATAAGGGACTTCGCATTTCAATTACTGATATGCGTCCAGAGGAGCCAATTGTTGAATCATTCCACTACGAGGGTGGTATCAAAGAATACGTTGATTTCTTGAATGTCAATAAAGATGTGATTTTCAATGAACCAATCTATGTTGAAGGTATGGAAAATGATATTGCTGTAGAAGTATCACTACAATATACGGATGATTTCCACAGTAATTTATTGTCATTTACAAATAATATTCACACATATGAAGGTGGTACACACGAAACTGGCTTTAAATCAGCTTTGACACGTGTTATCAATGACTATGCACGTAAAAATAAAATATTAAAAGACAATGATGATGCACTTTCTGGAGATGATGTTCGTGAAGGATTAACAGCGATTGTTTCAGTTAAGCATCCGGATCCACAGTTTGAGGGTCAAACAAAGACGAAATTAGGTAATTCTGATGCTCGAACAGCAGTTGATCGCATGTTTTCAGATACGTTTGCTCGTTTTATGATGGAAAATCCAACAACTGCAAAGCAAATTGTTGAAAAGGGGATTCTAGCTGGAAAGGCTCGTTTAGCTGCAAAGCGTGCGCGTGAAGCAACACGTAAGAAGTCAGGACTAGAAATTGCTAATTTACCAGGAAAGCTTGCAGATAATACCTCAAAAGATCCAGAAATTTCAGAATTATTTATTGTCGAGGGCGATTCTGCTGGTGGTTCGGCTAAGCAAGGACGTGAACGGCTAACGCAAGCTATCTTACCAATCCGTGGAAAAATCTTGAACGTTGAGAAAGCATCAATGGAAAAGATTTTAGCCAATGATGAGATCCGGTCATTATTTACAGCAATGGGGACTGGATTTGGTTCAGAATTTGATGTAACAAAAGCAAAATATCATAAATTAATTATTATGACTGATGCCGATGTCGATGGTGCGCATATTCGAACGCTATTATTAACTTTAATTTATCGTTACATGCGTCCACTATTAGAAGCAGGTTATATTTATATTGCCCAACCACCGCTATATCAAGTACGCCAAGGTAAGTTTATTAAGTATTTAGATGCTGATGAAGAATTGGAAGCATTATTACCAACTTTGCCAGCTTCACCAAAACCAGTTATTCAACGATACAAGGGACTTGGTGAAATGGATGCTAGTCAATTATGGGAAACAACAATGGATCCATCAGTTCGTCGTTTGTTACGTGTTGAAATGGATGATGCCGTTGAAGCAGATATGGTATTTTCAATGTTGATGGGTGATAAGGTTGAACCACGTCGTAAGTTCATTGAAGACAATGCCCAATACGCAGAACTAGACGTTTAGTATTATCGACGTGTTAACACTTAAAGTAAGAGAAAGGAAGTCAAATGGCTGAAGAAGAACAAAAAAACAGCCGTATTAAGCCCGCTAAACTTGGTGAGCAAATGCGAACATCTTTCTTGGATTATGCCATGTCAGTTATTGTGGCACGTGCGTTACCAGATGTACGAGATGGGTTGAAACCAGTTCATCGTCGTATTTTATATGGCATGAATGAATTAGGGGTAACACCAGATAAGCAACATAAAAAGTCAGCCCGTATTGTTGGGGATGTTATGGGAAAGTACCATCCACATGGGGATTCGGCAATTTATGATTCTATGGTGCGTATGGCGCAAGACTTTTCGTATCGTTATATGTTGGTTGATGGACATGGTAACTTTGGATCAGTTGATGGTGATCCAGCTGCTGCCATGCGTTATACTGAAGCGCGTTTAAGTAAAATTGCGACCGAAATGTTACGTGATATCAACAAGGATACGATTGATTTTCAAGATAACTATGATGGTACTGATCGTGAACCGGTTGTTTTACCAGCTCGTTTTCCTAATCTACTAGTCAATGGTGCGAATGGTATTGCGGTTGGAATGGCAACTAATATTCCACCACATAATTTAGGCGAAGTTATTTCCGGTCTTCATATGTTGATGAAGAATCCAGATATTACCACAACGGAATTGATGGAAGCAATTCCGGGACCAGATTTTCCAACAGGTGCTATTGTGATGGGAAAATCCGGTATTCGTAAAGCTTATGAAACGGGTAAGGGTGTTGTTACAGTCCGAGCAAAGACTGAAATTGAAACTGAAAAATCTGGTAAAGAACACATTATTGTGACTGAACTACCTTATATGGTCAATAAGGCCAAGTTAATTGAACGCATTGCTGAATTAGGTCGTGATAAACGCATTGAAGGAATTACTGGTGTCAATGATGAATCCGATCAAGAAGGAACGCGAATTGCAATCGAGATTCGTCGCGATGTTTCGGCATCTGTTGTTTTAAATAATCTGTACAAGAACACGTTGATGCAAACAAGTTTTAGTTTCAATATGTTGGCGGTGCAAGATGGCCGACCAAAACTTTTGGGATTAAAGGATATGTTGGTTGCTTATCTAGAACACCAGCAAAAGGTTGTTCGTCGTCGTACAGAATTTGATTTACGTAAAGCGCAAGCACGTGCTCATATTCTTGAAGGATTACGGATTGCTTTAGATCATATTGATGCGATTATTCATATTATTCGTAGTTCAGAGACTTCAGAAATTGCTAAGCAGAAGTTGATGTCCGATTATGCTTTATCAGATAAACAAGCACAGGCCATTCTAGACATGCGTCTGGTTCGTTTGACTGGTTTGGAACGCGATAAGATTGAAAATGAGTACCAAGGATTGTTAGCATCAATTGCCGATTTCCAAGATATTCTAGCTAAACCTGAACGAATTGATGAAATTATCTATACTGAGTTACTCGAAGTGCAATCGAAATATGGCGATGATCGTCGAACAGAATTGCAAATTGGTGATGTAACAAGTATTGAAGATGAAGACTTAATTGAAGAAGAAGACATTATTGTTTCATTGACACATGCTGGCTACATTAAGCGAATGGCACAAACAGAATTCCGTGCACAAAATCGTGGTGGTCGTGGTATTCAAGGTATGGGGGTCAATGATGATGACTTTATCGATGAATTAATTGGGACATCAACACATGATACATTATTGTTCTTTACGAATTCAGGTAAAGTTTACAAGATGAAGGGTTATGAGATACCAGAATATGGTCGTACAGCGAAAGGAATCCCGGTTGTTAACTTACTAGGCATTGAAGCTGGTGAGAGTGTTCAAACCGTTATCAACGTTCGTGGTGATGCCAGTGAAAGTGAAGATTATCTATTCTTTACAACTCGTCAAGGTGTTGTAAAACGGACACCAGTTAATGAATTTGGTAATATCCGTGCTCATGGTTTGAAGGCAATTAACTTACGTGATGATGATCAATTAATTAATGTCTTGGTTACTGATGGTGATCAAAACATTATTATTGGTACCCATGGTGGTTACGCAGTATCATTCAATAGTGAAGCGGTTCGTTCAATGGGTCGTTCTGCTGCTGGTGTTCGTGGTATTACATTGCGTCCATCAGATTATGTCGTTAGTGCACAAGTATTGACCAAGGATGGACGCGTGCTAATTATTACTGAAAAAGGTTATGGTAAGCAAACGCCCGTTGACCAATACCCAATTAAGGGTCGTGGTGGTAAAGGTATCAAGACTGCACAAGTGACTGAAAAGAATGGGCCATTAGCTGGTTTGAAGGTTGTTGATGGTAGCGAAGATATTATGTTGACAACGAATAAAGGTGTTATGATCCGTTTCACAGTTGATTCAATTTCTGAAACGGGGCGTGCGACACAAGGTGTTCGTGTCATTCGTTTGGATGATGATTCTTCAGTTGCAACATTTGCGAAAGTTGAGCATATTATACCGGAGTCAGCTGACGAAGAAGAAACAACGACAGACTTACCAAATTCATCAACCGATGGTCAACAACCAGCAGAAGTTGTTGAATTACAACGTCGTGCAGAAAATGATGACAATGAGCAAGAGTAGTATTATTTAAATAAATAATCAAAGGGCGTGAGACAAAAAACAGCTTTAATTGCAATTTTTTGTAACCCATTTTAGGAGCAAGCAATTTACCAACTTAAAGTGGTTAGATTACTCGCTC
Source organism: Weissella sp. ESL1177 (assembly GCF_058107185.1). Taxonomy (NCBI): domain Bacteria; kingdom Bacillati; phylum Bacillota; class Bacilli; order Lactobacillales; family Lactobacillaceae; genus Weissella; species Weissella sp. ESL1177. The sequence goes on from NZ_CM176591.1 coordinate 1,793,502, forward strand.
TTTTTTTTAGCGGCAGATTAGACCAAATGTACAGTTTAGATTTTTTTATTATACGTGATATTAATGCGCATGATGAGAGATAAGATACGCCACCATTTTTTCGTTTAAAAACACTTAATACGGATATATTTAATCTTGACATCTCAAATTAATGAGTTTAAAATTTACACCAGATTAAAATAAGATTAAAAAGCGATGAAGAGATGAGTAAAATTGTGGCGTTCTCAGAGAGCTTGTGATGGGTGTGAACAAGTAGCTAAGCAATTTGAAGATGGTCTTTGAGCGAAAGATTGGCGAGCGTCAGTGAGCTGTCGATGGTTGACTACCAATATCAAGTTAATTATGGCAACATAATAAGCTGGTTTTTACCAGGAATTAAGGTGGTACCGCGTTCAAAACGTCCTTAGGAAAGATATCTTTCCTAAGGATTTTTTTATTAAGCAATAAGTAAAATAATGTGATTCGGAAAGTAGTTACAAAACAAATTTACAGAGAAACGATAACTGTTGAGAGTCGTAATTGTGTTAGTAAACGAAAAATGGCCGATGATTAAGCAATGTGAGCAATAATGTTAGCATTGTTCGGGTTGTCTCCGTTATTGGACAAACCGAAATATAGGCAAAATTTACCTATATTTCGGTTAATGAGGTTTGTCTGAGTAATCGACAAACAAATCAGAATGGTAACGTGATGCCCTCACTTCTGTATAACACAGAAGTGGGGGTTTTAATTTAGTATAAAAATGAGATTGAAAAGGAGATATACACATGAGAAAAACAGCAATTATTACAGGGGCAGGTCAAGGAATCGGTGAAGCAGCTGCTTATCGTTTAGCAAAGGATGGCTTTAATATTGCAGCCGCCGATATTAATCAACAAACCGTGACAAAAGTTGTTCAAAATTTACGTGATCAAGGTTTTGAGGCAAAGGCTTATGTATTGGATGTTGCCGATCGTCAAGCTGTCTTTCACCTAGTCGATGAAGCGGTCAATGATTTTGGTGAATTAGCGGTATTCATAAATAATGCTGGTATTGCTTTTATTGATTCAGTGATTGATTCAGATCCAGAAAAAATTACTAGATTGTTTGATGTTAATCTGAAAGGCACTTATTGGGGCATTCAGGCTGCTGCCAAGAAATTTAAACAACAAGGTCATGGTGGTCGCATTATTAATGCTGCTTCACTTGCTGGTATTGAGGCATCAGCCTTACAGAGTGCTTACTCAGCTTCCAAATTTGGTGTTCGGGGCTTAACGCAAGCTGCTGCAAAGGAATTGGCACCTGATCAAATTACGGTTAATGCATATTGTCCTGGTATTGTCCGCACCCCATTACGTGATGCAATTGATGCGAAAACGGCTCAAATTAAAGGAATTTCTGTTCCGCAACAACAAGCCAATTGTTTAACGGAAATTGGTTTAGGTCGTGAGGCAACTGCTGAAGATGTTGCAGAAATTATTGCTTGGTTTGCTTCACCGAGTGCAGCCTATATTACTGGTCAATCATTGTTAATTGATGGTGGAATGCACTTTAGTTGATAAATCGTCTTTTTTATTATCAGTACTACAGAAAAAGAAAATAAAGGGAGGAGCATGCAATGGGTGTAACGGATATTGCGATTGATTTGCAAGATATCAAGGTAACTTTTAAGCGAAACGATGAATTAGTAACAGCTGTAGATAATGTCTCATTACAAGTAAAAAAAGGCAGCATCTATGGCATTATTGGTTATTCAGGTGCTGGTAAAAGTACTTTGGTACGAGTGATTAATTTATTACAACGGCCTACCAGTGGTCAGGTCATGGTGTCTGGCAAAAATTTACAACAATTAACTGATAAAAAGTTGCGTAGTGTTAGACAAAAGATTGGTATGATTTTTCAACATTTTAATTTGCTACGTTCACGTACAGTTTTAAACAATGTTGCATATCCGTTATTGAGTCAAAAAATATCACGCAAAGATCGTGAGGCTAAGGCTTTAAAGTTGTTGCAATTAGTGGGATTAGAGGAATATGCACAATCATATCCAGACGAATTATCAGGTGGGCAAAAACAACGTGTTGCCATTGCCCGTGCTTTGGCAAATGACCCAGATATTTTAATTAGTGATGAGGCAACCAGTGCTTTGGATCCGCAAACAACTGAAGCGATTTTAAAATTATTGAAGAAACTGAACGATCAATTGGGGCTCACTATTGTTTTGATTACGCATGAAATGCAAGTCATTAAGTCAATTTGTCAGGAAGTTGCCGTGATAGAAAAAGGGCAAATTATTGAACGTGGTTCAGTTGGTGAATTATTTACGAATCCACAACAACCACTAACAAAAAAATTTGTTGAGTCGGCAGCAAATGTGACTGAAATGCGCCAACAAATCATAGAAGATAAACTAGTAGAGAAATTGCAACCGAATGAACACCTATTATATTTAAGATTTTCTAGTCAAGCAACTAGTGAGTCAGTTATTTCAGAATTAGCTATTCAGTATGGTGTGAAGGCTAATATTATTTTTGCCAACGTACAAAAAGTTGCGCAATTATCATTAGGGTACATGTTAGTTATTTTATCAACCCCAAGTGATCAATTTGATCAAGTGTTGCGCTATTTAGAGGGAGCAGGTGTCAAGGTCACTGATTTTTCTGATGTACCACAGGCGAAAGGAGAAATTTATGTTAGCTAATTTGTTTCCAAACGTTGTTAGTATCTGGCCACAATTTGTTCAATCCACTTGGGAAACACTATATATGACGTTCTGGTCAGCATTGATTGCAGGTGTGTTGGGGCTTGGAACAGGCATTTTCCTTGTTGTGACGCAACCAGGTGGTATTGATGCTGACCCACCATTTTATCTTTTTTTAGATAAAGTCGTTAACTTATTACGATCAATACCATTTATTATTTTACTAGCAGTTATTGCACCAGTCACAAAGTACATTGTTGGCACGACGGTTGGGACACCAGCTGCCTTAGTGCCATTAATTATTGGTATTTTCCCGTTTTATGCGCGCCAAATTCAAAATGCATTATTAAGTATTGAACCATCAGTCATTGAAGCTGCCCAAGCCATGGGATCGAGTACTGCTGAAATTATTTTTCGTATTTATTTACGAGAGTGTTTGCCTGATATTATTCGTGTTTCAGTTGTTACGATTATTAGTTTGCTTGGGTTGACAACAATGGCAGGTGCGATTGGATCAGGGGGTCTTGGTGATATTGCGATTAGTGTTGGCTATGCCCGTTTTGAGAATGATGTAACGATTGCGGCATTATTAGTGATTTTAGTGTTGGTATTTATGACACAAATCATTGGTGACTGGATTGCCCGTAGAGTTGAACGATTTTGATGGCAAACAATTCATATTTAGGCATCGACATAAGGGAGGCTAAAAAGTGAAGTTAAAAAATTGGTTGATATTAATCAGCAGCTTCGTGATACTTGGTGTTGTTGCGGTTGGCTTACATGTGGTCAATACTTACAAAATAGCGAATGCGCCTGATCAAATCACAGTCGGATCAATGGGAAGTGATTATCAAGTTTGGCAATATATTGCCAAAAGTAAAGAAGCTAAGGCGCTTAATTTGAAAATTCATGTGAAGCAGATCAACGATGGTGTGCAAATGAATAATGCAACGTCAGAGCATAATGTGAATGTTAATGCTTTTCAATCGTATGCATATTATGAGGCTTATAATCACGAAAATCCGAAACATCAGTTAACCGTGTTAGGAACCACTTACTTAGAGCCAATGGGCATATATTCAGATAAGTATCAGTCAATCAAAGATATTGGGACTGGGGCAACTATTGCTATTGCAGATAATCCAGCAAATACCGCACGCGGGTTGTTATTATTACAAGATGCGGGGTTGATCAAATTGAAAGCAGGTTTTAACTCATTGGGCAATGTGGATGACATCGTATCAAATCCGCGTCAGTTAAAATTTAAAAAGATTGATGATACAACTGGTCCACGTGTCTTGAATAGTGTTGATGCTGCATTAATTTCAAATACTGTCGCCTTAGAAGGACACCTTAATGTGCTGAAAGATTCACTTTATCATGAGAAAATCAATCAAAGCACCCGTCAAAATGTTAATATTTTAGCGACAGCAGCTGATGTTTCGCATAAAGATAAACAGACTTATCAAAAATTAGTCAAACTTTATCATGAACCGGCGATTCAAAAATATGTGAAAGATAAATATCAAGGTACCAAGATTGACGTACAAAAACCAGTTGCTTATTTGAAATAAATCTGAATAGGTAAAACTGCCATGATGTGAAAATAATTTTTTTAAAAGGGTGATTCTGGTCACTCTTTTTTTATGTGATCGCTTTTAAATGGCTAAGGTAATGCAAATAATTGTATTTTTCTGATTACAAGATATAAAATGGGCCTAACTTGGTATTTAATATTCATATAAGTTACAGGGGGATAGACGTGTTGAAAATAAAAAAGACGAATCTTTTCATCGGACTGGTTTTAGGGGCAAGTTTAGGTCTTTACGGGGATATCAATGATGATGTGAGGGCTGAAAAAAATGATAGTCATACGTCTAAAGCAGTGAAACAGGCAAAAATATTAAGTCAACAATATCAATATAAAAAAGCAAAAGCGCTGCTATCTGGGCATAAAGGTGCAACCGTCAATCAGCTAAAAAAGAATATCAATAACCAACAATCAAAATTGGTCACGTGGGATGACCCAACAAAGATTTCACATCTTTTTTATCATTCATTAATTGTTGATCCTAAGCAGGCATTTTCATCTAAACAAGCTCAAGGGTATAAAGATTACATGGTTACAATTGATGAGTTTAAGCCAATGCTTAGTCAGTTATATGATAGAGGCTATGTGTTAATTAATTTTAAGGATATTATTTCGATTAATCAGCAAGGCAAGTTAAAATTTAAACCAATTCAGTTACCAGTAGGGAAAAAACCACTAATTATTTCTCAGGATGATGTTAATTACTATGAGTATATGAAAGATTCTGGGTTTGCCGATAAATTATTACTGAATAAAAATGGTGCTGTTAAAAATCAATATACCGTAAATGGTCAAAAAAAGATTGGCGACTATGATATGGTGCCAATTATTGATACATTTATTAAAAAACATCCTGATTTTTCTTATGGTGGGTCAAAGGGTATTGTTGCTGAAACAGGTTATAACGGTACGTTAGGTTATCGTTCATCAGTCAGTCAATATGGTCATACAAAAAAGACACACCAAGAAGCAAAACGTGCAACAAAAGTCGCTGATGCGATGAAAAAAGAAGGTTGGCAGTTTGCATCCCATTCATGGGGACATATTAATATGACAGAATCAAATATCGACAATATCAAAGCGGATACAAAGCTTTGGCAGCAAGAAGTACAACCAATTGTTGGTAAAACCCCTGTGCTAATCTATCCATTTGGTGCAGACATTGGTTCTTTCACTAATTATACGAATGATAATGAAAAATACACTTATCTGAAGAGCGTTGGTTTTCATATTTTTGATAATGTTGATGCATCACAAACTTCTTGGGGTCAGTTGACAGATGATTATTATCGCAACGCGCGGATAAATGTAGATGGTATTCGGTTACATGAAACGATGACTGGGCAAAATGTTGTTTTGAATGATTTTTTTGATACGAAGACAGTTTATCATCGTGACAATTAAAACCGTCTGATAAATAATAGATAAAAATAGACAAGTTTTACTATTGATTGACTAATTCGCGTTATAATAGTACGCAATACAACAAGTGGTGGAGGAATAATTTATCATGGGTAAAAATCGCGTCCCTGCTGAAGCAGTTCGAAATGCGTTAATACATTTTATTAAGAAACGTAATATTTCCATTCCAATTATTTTAAAATCTGTCGATATTTCAAGATCACGTTTATATGACTATCTAAAAGGAAATGGTCGTGTTAGTGCAACAACATTTGTGAATTTACTGAGTACAATTGGGGTTTCATATGACGAATTGTTATTGCACATTTATTTAACACAACCGGAATTGGTTGATTCAACGATTAAAGAATTAGGACTAGATCCAAATTCGTATACACAAACACCTAATGAAGACATGGTGTATCAAGTATTATCATTATTTGAGGAAACACAAGACACACGTTTGTTATTAAATGTCGTTCGTGCAATCAATGCCCAAGTCGTTAATTTTGCACAACGCTATCGTTTAGTGGAGATTGCACGACCAACCATTGTTAAAATTTTAGATCATCGTGATTCATACTCATCGACGGATATGTTATTATTTGCTAATATTATTCGTCATGAGCAGTATAGTACGGTCAAAACAATGGTTAAAAAAATGTCTGATCAGGTACAACAAATCGCCTCACTAGAAGGCTATGGTTTGGTCGAAATGGATAACTTTTTGCCAGCAGCAGTTTGGAATGTTGGTTTGTTAAACTTCCAATTATTATTATTGGCCTTGGAAAATGGGGATCAAGAGACAGTTGCAAAGACACTTCATTTTATTGAAGTATGTACGTTGCCTGATTTTGGTAGTTATTTTACTTTTGTTAAAAAATTGACAGAAGTTGTTAAATTAACGTTAAATGATCAACCAGAGGAGGCAGAAAAACTTTGGGAATCAACAGTGAATGCGCTGAAGTTTATGGTTGATGATCGTTTCTGGCCAAGTTTTACGTATCTATCACAACAGTCATATCAAGAATTTATCAAACCAGTGACAGACTATCGGAACATTATTAATGAAATCATTTGATGATAATGAGAGTGTGACAAAAGGCTTCAGTCTTTTGAAACGCGTTTAAAGGCGCTAATCTACCAATCAAAATTGATAGATTAGCGCCTTTTTCAGCTGATCATAACGACTGATGTCTCAGACCCTTTTATTTTATTTCAAAAAAATGCGAGTAAATATGAAAAAAGTGTGTCTTAAAGAAAAAGAAAGCGTTACAATGGAATTGTGGAAGCGCTAACATAATGTTGTTTCTATATTGGTTTATACTTGGGAGGTATGATTATGTCAAAGAAGGTTGCCGTAGTTACTGGATCAGCTGGGGGATTAGGTAAAGGTATCGCTGAACGATTACTTAAAGATGGGTTTAGTGTCATGATTCATGATATTAACCAAGATGCTTTGACTAAGACTGAGACAGAATTAAAGGCATTTGGTGAAGTTGCTAGCTTCGTGGGGGATGTTTCTAAAAAGGCAGATCAAGAAGCATTAGTGGCTGCAGCTGTTGACAAGTTTGGTCAATTAAATGTTTTTGTTAATAACGCTGGTGTTGAAGCTGTTACGCCGTTCTTGAAGATTGATGAAGATGAGCTTGAGCGCACTTTTAAGATTAATGTGTTTGGAACGGTTTATGGGACACAAGCAGCGGCTGAACAATTTATCAAGCAGGGAACACCTGGTAAGATTATCAACGCTTGTTCAATTGCTGGACATGAAGCTTATGAAGTTTTGGGTACCTACTCAGCTTCAAAGCATGCAGTTAAGGCATTTACACATGTTGCTGCTAAAGAATTAGCTTCAAAGCACATCACTGTCAATGCATACTGCCCTGGTGTTGCGAAGACAAAGATGTGGGATCGTATTGATGTCGAAATGGTCAAGGCCGATCCTTCATTGAAGCCAGGTGAGCCATTTGCAAAGTTCTCTGGTGAAATTGCTTTGGGACGTTATGAGACACCAACTGATGTTGCCAACCTTGTTCACTTCTTAGCTTCTGAAGATTCTGACTACATTACTGGTCAAGCAATCTTAGTTGATGGTGGGTTAGTTTATAATTAATATAAAGTCAATAAACAGAGAGAAACAAAAGGCGTTCTGAAGCCGATTGTTATAGCAAGGTTTCGGTCTTTTGGAATACATTTAAGGACGTCAATCTACCAATTTCAAATTGATAGATCGACGCCCTTTTTAGCTGGTCATAACGACTGATGTGCCAATCCCTATTGTATAGATTTATCGCCATTATAATTACTTTAAGTGCAATACCATATGACGATGGTTGATATTAGCTTCTTTAAAGATAAGACCTTCAGCTTTAAAACCTAGTTTTTCATAAAAACCAATGGCTGTAACTTGAGCACCTAAATCCAAAATTTCGACATTTGCTTGTGTTGCATCAGCAATGATTTGCTGCAATAAAGCAGCTGCATAACCGTTACCACGTGCCGTTTTTATTGTAGCAACACGCTGAACGTGCCAATGATGTTGTTCATCATTGTTAGCGACACGTGCTGTTGTGATTGGTTTATCTGCTAAAAAACCAACATAATGGATTGTCTCAGGATCAAGTTCGTCTAATTCAATCTCTGCGGGCACACCTTGTTCTTTTATGAAAACAGCTTTACGAATCATAATGGCAGCATCACGAATTGTGCCAATGCCATATTCATGTTTAATTTGGAAACCTTTTTCTATCATATTATTGCCTCATTAATGATGTTTTTACTATTTTACCGCATATTTATCATTTTAGAAAAAAGACTAAGGTGCCATAAGCGATTTTGCGCTATAATGGGACAGATATTACTTTTAAAATCAGAGTTACAAGATTTAGAAAGAAGAGAGCAAACAACTATGGCGCATAAGGGTCGTTTTGCTTGGATGAATACACGATTAGGTTTTGTCTTAATCTTGATCATATTAGTCTGGGCAAAAACACAATTAGCAAATATAATGGATTTCCATCTTTATTCAGGTGCGTCCATTGTTCAAGTAATCACCTTGTTGCTTAATCCAATACCGATTGCAACGTTACTCATCGGGATAGCTTTTTATTTTCGAAAGTCTAAGTTATTTTACCCAGTGGCGATTATTATGTACATCATTAATACATTAATGGTGCATTTAAATGTTATTTATTATCGTGAATTTACAGACTTTATGTCCGTAGCAACGATGTTGGGCTATGACAAAGTAAATCAAGGATTAGGCGCTTCAGGATTTGCCCTGACAAATATTCATGATTTACTTTATTGGATTGATATTCCAATTTTTATTATCTTATTTCTATTAAAAAAGATGCGTTTTGACAAGCGTGAAACATCAAAATTTATGGGCTTTACGATGACAACCTTTGCGTTATTTGGGTTCATGACAATGCTTGTGTTAGGTGAGGCTGATCGACCACAACTAATTACACGTCAATTTGATAGTAAAATGATGGTTAAGTATCTTGGTATTGATGCCTATACTGTGTTGGATGGTATTAAAACACACGGCGTAACTGAGATGCGAAAAACAGCGAAGAAATCTGATATTGATAATGTTTTGTCATATGTGAATAAACATTATGCAGATGCAAATGCTAAATATGCAGGTATTGCAAAAGGTAAGAACGTTTTTGTGATTCACTTGGAATCATTCCAACAATTTTCACTTGATTTAAAGGTCAATGACCAAGAAGTGACACCTAATTTGAATAATATCTATCATTCAGATTCAACGATTGCATTTGATAACTTCTTTCACCAAGTTGGCCAAGGAAAAACTTCCGATGCGGAAAATATGTTAGAAACATCAACCTTTGGCTTACCACAAGGATCATTATTTGCGACACAAGGTAATGATCAAACCTTTGAAGCTATGCCGTCAATATTAAAACAAACGGGTGGCTATTCATCAGCTGTTTTCCATGGTAATAATGCTAGTTTCTGGAATCGTAATAACGTCTATAAAAATATGGGTTATCAATATTTCTTTGATGCCAGTTATTATGATACATCTGGGGACAAAGCCATGGGTTATGGCTTAAAGGATAAGTTATTATTTTATGATTCAATTCCGTACTTAGAAAAAATGCAACAACCATTTTATGCAAAGTATATTACGGTAACGAATCATTTCCCTTATAGTCTAGATGATGAAGATAAAGATCCAAACTTTACGACGACGGATACAGATTCTGATGTTGTTAACGGTTATTTTGAAACAAACCATTATTTGGATCAATCAATCGGTGAATTCTTTAACTATTTGAAGAAATCAGGACTATATAACAAATCAATTATTGTGCTATACGGTGATCATTATGGTATTTCAAATTCAGAAAATAAACAATTAGCTTCCGTCTTAGGTAAAGATGCCAGTGATTGGGGTGATTTTGATAATGCACAAATGCAACGTGTGCCATTTATGATTAATATTCCTGGTTGGCATGGTGGTGGTATCAACCATACTTATGGTGGTGAAATTGATGTGATGCCAACGATCTTACATTTATTGGGTGTTGATTCAAAGAAATATGTGCAATTAGGGCAAGACTTGTTAAGTACTAACCGACAACAAGTGGTCGCCTTCCGTGACAAAGATTTCGTGACACCAGAATATACGTACACTAATCATGTCTTGTACGATAATGCGACAGGTGAAGCAATCAAAGCACCTTCAAAGAAAATCAAGGCAAAATTTGAAAAAGATCAGGAAATCGTTAAAAAACAATTAAAAGTATCCGATAATCTTAATCAAAAAGATTTATTACGTTTCTACAAACCAAAAGGTTATCAACGAGTCGATGCATCAAAGTATAACTATTCGAATGGGTTAGCAAAGCTATTAAAGCTTGATAAACAATTAGGTACAAACTCAACATCTTTGTGGCATCAACGTAATGATAAAAAATCACAAACATTGTATGAAACAGATGCACCAGAAAAGGATAAACCAAAGTCAGATACTTCACGTATTCAACAAGTTAATCCAGATGGTGGTGATGATACAGATGGTGGTGATGACACACCAAATCCATAATGTGGCGATATCGATATGAGATTTGGTCACAGGATAATCTGTGATTTGTCGATATTTTCTTGTGCTACATTTAACGAAGTTGACAAATTTGTTAAATGACCTGACAATAAAAGCGACAATATTTGAAGGAGCGGGGTTATGGCATTTTCAGGAGAACATCACTTTCGTATGAAGGCTTTGGCATCTGATTTATTTCAATTTCGAATCGGTGAATTAGCAACAATGACGGGTGTGTCAACACGTCAATTGCGTTATTGGGAAAGCAAAGGCATTATCTCTTCATTAAATCGAGAAGGTGAACAAGATGCACGTGTCTATAATTACACGACATATGTAACAGTTGCCGCAATTAAAGAGTTTTTAGATGATGGTTATACACTAAAAGGTGCCGTCAAAAAAACAAAAGAATACCAAGAAAACTGGCGTGTATTACATGAAGTTATGCATAATGGTGTTAAAGGGGTTGTGTTATTAGAGGGTATACCAACTGTTGATTTAGGATTCTTTGATGAACAAGAAACGCAACGTCTATATGCTCGCATTGATGAAAATCATCAAGTAAAATATATTGTGCAATCCTGGCCAGATAACTCAAAACAGATTGATTAAAAATAAGCTTTCATGACATGTGTTAGCAAAAATTTTTTGATTCTTAATATATGACAAGACTGACAATTTACCATTGCATATGGTTAAATGTCAGTCTTTTTCATTTTACGAATTTTTTTAAATAATGCTCTTCTAATCGCAAAAATAAGTAAAGAACTGTTAAACTAATAAATAGATAGAACAACGAGGAAAAATGAATGGCAGATTGGCATAATTTTTATAAACGATCATGGTCAGAACGGCTGGCAGTATTAGTTGATAATCAAAAGTTAACAGTTGCGGAACAAACACTGATGCAACAGCAATATGATAAGATTGGGGCACAGCAAGTTGAAAATTATATTTATAATTTTGGTGTACCGACGGGATTATTGTTACAATTGCCAGTTGATGGTCAAAAAGTGATCGTACCAATGGCAACAGAAGAACCTAGCGTGATTGCAGCAGCCAATAATGGTGCACGTATGATGCGTCAAGGTTTGGGTGTCAAAACAAGACGCCGACAACATTTTATGCGTGGGCAAGTATTATTGGTTAATGTGCAAGATGTAGATGGCTTACAATCTTATATTATCGATAATACAGAACAACTATTACAGTGTGCGAATGATGCACATCCATCGATGTTAGATAGAGGTGGCGGTGCGCAGAAAATAACAGTCGAACTACTAGATGAAACTAATGTGGCGGTCAATGTCTTGGTTGATACAAAAGAGGCGATGGGTGCGAATACAGTCAATACAATGGCTGAAGCTGTTGCAAATCAGCTTCGTCAGCAAGGATACCAGGTATTAATGGCGATCTTATCAAACTATGGCACAGAATCTTTGGTTGAAGCTGAAGTTGCGATACCAGTTGATGCATTGGCAACCAAACAAGGATTGTCAGGTGAACTTGTTGCAGAAAAAATTGCTTTGGCCAGTCATCTGGAAACTTTGTCACCACATCGGGCAGTAACTGCTAATAAAGGTATCTTAAATGGTATCGAGGCGGTGGTTTTAGCAAGTGGCAACGATACACGGGCTGTTAATGCATCATTACATGCATATGCTGCACGTCATGGTCAGTATCAAGGATTAATTTCATGGCAAGTTGAACAACAACAATTGGTTGGTCGAACCGTGATGCCATTATCAATTGGCGTTGTTGGTGGGTCGATTGGGATTGTACCAGCTGTTAAATTAAATCATCATATTATGAATAATCCAAATGTTGAACAATTGGCTAGCATTATTATTGCGACAGGTTTGGCACAAAATTTGGCGGCATTACGCGCCTTGGTTTCGACAGGTATCCAAGCAGGTCATATGGCATTGCAAGCGAAGTCACTTGCTCTTCAAGTCGGTGCAACAGAAGAAGAATTACCACAACTCGTTGAAAAATTAAATCAAGCAACGCAAATAAATGCAACCACTGCACGGCAATTGTTAGTAGAAATACGTGCCATGATATCTAAAAAATAAAAGTAGGAAAAATAAATGAAATTTGCAAAAGAAACAATCACATTATTAGATCAGGTCAATAAGGTATATCCCGGGTCCGTTGTTTTACGAGGTAATGAGGAAGCGAGTGGGATTATTACGCATGATCAAGTAACCACAGCAATGTTAGGGACACGATTGATGGTTGAAGTAAATGATGCAACCGCACCAAATTTTCTAGCAACTTCAGAATTATTAATGATGCTATTGACATTAAATGGTTATCCACAAATTTATTTTCAATTGAATGATGATGATGTGTCATTAACTGATCAATTGATGGTTATGGCGACTTACTTATATCAACCAGCTTTGCGAGCAATTGTTTATCGGGAACAGGCAGCACATGGCTTGTTGACAGATGATGTTGTTAAGGGGATGGTTGCGGGTGTTCAAAAGACATTGACGAAAGAAACTGAAAATAATCAGGGAGAAGCAGCATTACGGTTACTAACGTTACTAGACTTACAAGTATTTTTAAATAATGTACCACAGGAAACGACAGCAATTGTTGAAACGATGATTGCGTTATATCCAAAAGCATGGGCGGCAGCAGAAAAGATTGTAACAGCTATGCGAATTGATGATATTAAAAATCCATTTACAGTTCATCGTGCTCTCGTGACAGCTTTTTCTATGTTTGATGAACAAATGGCTGCTTGGCATTTACCTGAAATTCATGCTGATGAGTTTGCGACATTGACACCAGTACTATCAGAACGTCAATTGAGGTTACCGCTGGCACAAGTATTTGATATCAAACATATGACGATGACAGACCGTAATACTGGTAAATCAGCTTATGCTGGTTTATTAAAAACATCGGGTCAGAATAGTTTTGTGCTTTCAGCACCGGATGATCAACTTGCTGATTTTTTCAAGGAACTTTATCAAACACCCGTTAAAGAAGTATTGACAAAATTAGGTCAACCTTTTGCAGTTCGTTAGGAGGAGAAAATGACATTAATAACGTCGGACATCCAACAATTATTTAATCAGGCGAAAAATATTGTGTTTTTAACTGGTGCTGGCGTGTCAACAGCATCAGGTATTCCTGATTATCGATCTAAGGGAGGTATTTATGATGGCGTCTCATTACCACCAGAATATTTATTAAGCACAGAAGCCTTAGCAAAAGAACCTGAAAAGATGTATGAATTTGCAAAGGAAAATATGTATTTCCCAGATGCACAACCAAATATTATTCATCAAAAGATGGCAGCTTTAACGCAACAACAACGTGCACGAATTATTACCCAAAATGTTGATGGTTTACATTTGAAGGCAGGGGCTGAACATGTTATTGAATTCCATGGGTCACTATATAATATTTATGCACCTAAAGATGGTCAACCAAGTGATGTGAAATCATATTTACATTCACTTTATCGTGAAGATGGTGCATTATTACGACCAGCAATCACTTTATATGGTGAAGTGCCATTTCGGGTCGATGAAGCAGTACAATGGGTTGCACAAGCAGACTTTGTTGTGATCGTGGGAACAAGCTTTGTGGTCTATCCATTTGCTGGTTTATTACAATACGTGAGTCCAAATGTACCAGTATTAGCAGTTAATTTAGAAAAAATTCCAGCACCAGCGAACGTTAAACAAATTGTTGGTGATGCACGGGAATTTTTCACTGATCTCAAAATATAATCAATGTTCTTTCTATATTATTAAATAAGCTGATAGGTATGATGGCTGTTTAATCGCTAGTAAGATGATGTTAAACATTTATATTGTAGATTTGGTTATATCTTAGTGAGAGTTAGGCAAACTTATTGGCAGAGGAGAAGAATGATTTAAGTCGGTTAAAAAGTCGTGAATCCACCATTCTAATCTGGTGGATTCACGATTTTTTATTGTACATAATAGATTTATTTGCCAGATAATTTTCTATACTAATTGGTGAATAAGAATGTTCGTAAAAAATTATAAATAATTACTTGTTGACGAACGTTAGGATTACTGCTATCATATTTAAGTGGTCGCGTGAGATAACGGATTTACAGTTTAAATCAATTAATAATTAATTTAATTAGTTGTTGACAATGATTTGAATATACTGTAATATAAATTAAGTTGTCAGCGAGACAACGTAGATCATTGAAAACTGAATATCGTTTCGATGAAACAAATGTGTAGGGTCATCAAGCAATTTGCTTGATACAAAAACATTTGCGAAGTCAATTCGCTAGTAAATTCGTTTAACTTCTGTTAAACAACAAAAAACAATGAGTTATACTCAAGCTTTTAAAATGAGAGTTTGATCCTGGCTCAGGATGAACGCTGGCGGCGTGCCTAATACATGCAAGTCGAACGCTTTGTCTTTAAATGAAATGACGAGCTTGCTCAGATTTGATTTTATCTGACAAAGAGTGGCGAACGGGTGAGTAACACGTGGGTAACCTACCTCTTAGCAGGGGATAACATTTGGAAACAAGTGCTAATACCGTATAATACCAACAACCGCATGGTTGTTGGTTGAAAGATGGTTCTGCTATCACTAAGAGATGGACCCGCGGTGCATTAGCTAGTTGGTAAGGTAAAGGCTTACCAAGGCCATGATGCATAGCCGAGTTGAGAGACTGATCGGCCACAATGGGACTGAGACACGGCCCATACTCCTACGGGAGGCAGCAGTAGGGAATCTTCCACAATGGGCGCAAGCCTGATGGAGCAACGCCGCGTGTGTGATGAAGGGTTTCGGCTCGTAAAACACTGTTATAAGAGAAGAACGGCACTGAGAGTAACTGTTCAGTGTGTGACGGTATCTTACCAGAAAGGAACGGCTAAATACGTGCCAGCAGCCGCGGTAATACGTATGTTCCAAGCGTTATCCGGATTTATTGGGCGTAAAGCGAGCGCAGACGGTTATTTAAGTCTGAAGTGAAAGCCCTCAGCTCAACTGAGGAATGGCTTTGGAAACTGGATGACTTGAGTGCAGTAGAGGAAAGTGGAACTCCATGTGTAGCGGTGAAATGCGTAGATATATGGAAGAACACCAGTGGCGAAGGCGGCTTTCTGGACTGTAACTGACGTTGAGGCTCGAAAGTGTGGGTAGCAAACAGGATTAGATACCCTGGTAGTCCACACCGTAAACGATGAGTGCTAGATGTTCGAGGGTTTCCGCCCTTGAGTGTCGCAGCTAACGCATTAAGCACTCCGCCTGGGGAGTACGACCGCAAGGTTGAAACTCAAAGGAATTGACGGGGACCCGCACAAGCGGTGGAGCATGTGGTTTAATTCGAAGCAACGCGAAGAACCTTACCAGGTCTTGACATCCCTTGCTAATCCTAGAAATAGGACGTTCCCTTCGGGGACAAGGTGACAGGTGGTGCATGGTTGTCGTCAGCTCGTGTCGTGAGATGTTGGGTTAAGTCCCGCAACGAGCGCAACCCTTATTATTAGTTGCCAGCATTTAGTTGGGCACTCTAGTGAGACTGCCGGTGACAAACCGGAGGAAGGTGGGGATGACGTCAAATCATCATGCCCCTTATGACCTGGGCTACACACGTGCTACAATGGCATATACAACGAGTCGCCAACCCGCGAGGGTGCGCTAATCTCTTAAAGTATGTCTCAGTTCGGATTGTAGGCTGCAACTCGCCTACATGAAGTCGGAATCGCTAGTAATCGCGGATCAGCACGCCGCGGTGAATACGTTCCCGGGTCTTGTACACACCGCCCGTCACACCATGAGAGTTTGTAACACCCAAAGCCGGTGGGGTAACCTTTTAGGAGCCAGCCGTCTAAGGTGGGACAGATGATTAGGGTGAAGTCGTAACAAGGTAGCCGTAGGAGAACCTGCGGCTGGATCACCTCCTTTCTAAGGAAAATCGGAAACCTACACAATCAACGAAACGATATTTAGTTTTGAGTGATTAACACTCATAAGATTCGACCTGGGACTGTAGCTCAGCTGGTTAGAGCGCACCCCTGATAAGGGTGAGGTCGGAGGTTCGAGTCCTCTCAGTCCCATGATATGGGGAATTAGCTCAGCTGGGAGAGCGCCTGCTTTGCAAGCAGGAGGTCATCGGTTCGATCCCGATATTCTCCATCGCAACCAAACGGTTGCTTATTAGTTCTTTGAAAACTGAATCATAATTGTAAATTTTTAAATTCATTTCAATTGATATTAATCAATTAAATTGAGCCGAAAAAATACACCGCGTAATTTTTTGAGTTTTTTAAATCAGTTTAAAATCGCTTGTGACCATTGAGTCACAATACTCAAACGAAATCATCAACGAGAGTTGATCGGTTAAGTTATTAAGGGCGCATGGTGAATGCCTTGGCACTAGGAGCCGATGAAGGACGGGACTAACACCGATATGCCTCGGGGAGCTGTAAGTAAGCTATGATCCGGGGATTTCCGAATGGGGGAACCCAACTTGTGATGCAAGTTATCGTTCAATGAATACATAGTTGAACGAAGGTAGACGTTGTGAACTGAAACATCTCATTAGCAACAGGAGAAGAAAGAAAAATCGATTCCGTCAGTAGCGGCGAGCGAACGCGGAGGAGCCCAAACCAGTGTGCTTGCACACTGGGGTTGTAGGACTACCGTTGTGGAGTTACAAATTTGTTTATTAGCAGAAGCAGCTGGGAAGCTGAGCGAAACAGGGTGATAGCCCCGTATGCGAAAGTAAGCAAACTCCCGTGTAGGATCCTGAGTACGGCCGGACACGTGAAATCCGGTCGGAAACTGCGAGGACCATCTCGTAAGGCTAAATACTCCCTAGTGACCGATAGTGAACCAGTACCGTGAGGGAAAGGTGAAAAGCACCCCGGAAGGGGAGTGAAAAAGTTCCTGAAACCATGTGCCTACAACAAGTTAGAGCCCGTTAATGGGTGATAGCGTGCCTTTTGTAGAATGAACCGGCGAGTTACGATAACATGCAAGGTTAAGGTGGAAAGACCGGAGCCGTAGCGAAAGCGAGTCTGAAATGGGCGTTCGAGTATGTTGTTGTAGACCCGAAACCAGGTGACCTACCCATGTCCAGGGTGAAGGTGCGGTAAAACGCACTGGAGGCCCGAACCCGTACATGTTGAAAAATGTTGGGATGAGGTGTGGGTAGCGGTGAAATTCCAATCGAACTTGGAGATAGCTGGTTCTCTCCGAAATAGCTTTAGGGCTAGCCTCGGAAGATAGCGTGTTGGAGGTAGAGCACTGTTTTGGTGCGGGGCTCATCTCGGGTTACTAAATTAAGATAAACTCCGAATGCCAATCACGTATGTCCGGGAGTCAGACAGTGAGTGATAAGATCCATTGTCGAAAGGGGAACAGCCCAGATCGTCAGTTAAGGTCCCTAAGTGTGTGTTAAGTGGAAAAGGATGTGAAGTTGCATAGACAACTAGGATGTTGGCTCAGAAGCAGCCACCATTTAAAGAGTGCGTAATAGCTCACTAGTCGAGTGATTCTGCGCCGAAAATGTACCGGGGCTAAACACACCACCGAAACTACGGGTGCCACATCAGTGGCGCGATAGGAGAGCGTTCTAAGGGCGATGAAGTCAGACCGTGAGGACTGGTGGAGCGCTTAGAAGTGAGAATGCCGGTATGAGTAGCGAAAGACAGGTGAGAATCCTGTCCACCGTATGACTAAGGTTTCCTGGGGAAGGCTCGTCCTCCCAGGGTTAGTCGGGACCTAAGGCGAGGCCGAAAGGCGTAGTCGATGGCTAACAGGTTGAGATTCCTGTACCAGGTGAACATGTTTGAACAATGGAGGGACGCAGAAGGCTAACAGAACCCAGCAGTTGGAAAAGCTGGGTCAAGCAATGAGTCTGAGAGTGAGTCAAATGCTTGCTGTCATAAGGACAAGTTGTGATGAGGACCGAAATCAAGTAGGGAAGTCTGTGATGTCACGCTGCCGAGAAAAGCTTCTAGTTAGTGTTTACCTGCCCGTACCGCAAACCGACACAGGTAGTCGAGGAGAGCATCCTAAGGTGAGCGAGTGAACTCTCGTTAAGGAACTCGGCAAAATGACCCCGTAACTTCGGGAGAAGGGGTGCTCAGCGCAAGCTGAGCCGCAGTGAATAGGCCCAGGCGACTGTTTATCAAAAACACAGGTTTCTGCAAAATCGTAAGATGACGTATAGGGGCTGACGCCTGCCCGGTGCTGGAAGGTTAAAAGGAGTGCTTAGCTTCGGCGAAGGTACGAATTGAAGCCCCAGTAAACGGCGGCCGTAACTATAACGGTCCTAAGGTAGCGAAATTCCTTGTCGGGTAAGTTCCGACCCGCACGAAAGGCGT
The DNA here is from genome assembly GCF_058107185.1 of Weissella sp. ESL1177. NCBI lineage: Bacteria > Bacillati > Bacillota > Bacilli > Lactobacillales > Lactobacillaceae > Weissella > Weissella sp. ESL1177. Next base: position 1,812,605 of record NZ_CM176591.1, read on the forward strand.
AACGATCTGGGCGCTGTCTCAACGAGAGACTCGGTGAAATTTAAAGACCCGTGAAGATGCGGGTTACCCGCGACAGGACGGAAAGACCCCATGGAGCTTTACTGTAGCTTGATATTGAGTGTTTGTGCAGCTTGTACAGCATAGGTAGGAGCCGTAGAAATCGGGACGCTAGTTTCGATGGAGGCAAACGTGGGATACTACCCTCGTTGTATGAACACTCTAACTCACACCACTAAGCGTGGTGGAAGACAGTGTCTGGCAGGCAGTTTGACTGGGGCGGTCGCCTCCTAAAAGGTAACGGAGGCGCCCAAAGGTTCCCTCAGAATGGTTGGAAATCATTCGCAGAGTGTAAAGGCACAAGGGAGCTTGACTGTGAGACTTACCAGTCGAGCAGGTACGAAAGTAGGGCTTAGTGATCCGGTGGTTCCGCATGGAAGGGCCATCGCTCAACGGACAAAAGCTACCCTGGGGATAACAGGCTTATCTCCCCCAAGAGTCCACATCGACGGGGAGGTTTGGCACCTCGATGTCGGCTCATCGCATCCTGGGGCTGTAGTCGGTCCCAAGGGTTGGGCTGTTCGCCCATTAAAGCGGTACGCGAGCTGGGTTCAGAACGTCGTGAGACAGTTCGGTCCCTATCCGTCGCGGGCGTAGGAAATTTGAGAGGAGCTGCCCTTAGTACGAGAGGACCGGGGTGGACGTACCACTGGTGTATCAGTTGTTCCGCCAGGAGCATCGCTGAGTAGCTATGTACGGATGAGATAAACGCTGAAAGCATCTAAGTGTGAAACTCGCCTCGAGATGAGATTTCCCATTCAGTAATGAAGTAAGACCCCTCAAAGATGATGAGGTAGATAGGCTAGAAGTGGACGTGCGGTGACGCATGGAGCGGACTAGTACTAATGGTTCGAGGACTTAACCAAGTAGCAAGTGGTGTAAGGCAAAAAAGCAATTATGATTCAGTTTTGAGGGAACTAAGTTCACTCAATTAGAAACGTGTCGTGATGATGGCACTGAGGTCACACCTGTTCCCATACCGAACACAGCAGTTAAGCTCAGTTACGCCGAAAGTAGTTGGAGGATCGCCTCCTGCGAGGATAGGACATTGCGATGCAAACGAAAGAACCCACAACCAATTGTGGGTTCTTTTTTTGTCGATAAGAAGTGATAAACTATTTCAATGCCTTTCAAAAGACGGTTGGCTTACTGATAATAATCAGACAATTGAAATAAAATTAATTTTATTAAATTGAAAAGCAGGTTAGAAAATTTTCCAAATTTTCTAACCTGCTTTATTTTTTAAGCACTTATATGTTATGTGTAGATTTTTTAATTAAAAAAAGATCGTGATTCATTGTTAAATCGTTCACGGAAATGATGTGGATGACCATGTCGATGTGCGTGTTCAGCTTCTAACATATGAGAGCGAGCACGCCCAAAACGGGTACTCATCTTATCAAAGTGAGCCCAACGTTCGTCATCACCAAAAACTTCTTGTAGTTGTTTCTTAAATTCATCACTTTCACTGTTCTTAACAAGACGTGTTAAGTAGTCGTTAAAATTAACGAGCTCGTCTTCTGTAAAGTCTTTAAATAAGAGATTTTGTAGTGAATCACTCGTGACATCACTTTCTTTGAGGTTTTCACGACCTTTATCAGTTAATCTGAGATAACTAATGCGCGAATCTTCATCAGACTTTTCTCGATTCACCAGGCCACCTTCTTCTAACTTTTTAATAATTTGTGTCACACTAGAAGGTTTAATATCAAAAGCCTCTGATAGATAGCTTGCTGTGACATTTTCTGTTGTTGACAAAATTTTTAAGGTAGCAAATGATTTATCATGATGTTGTGCGATTTTTGTAGAAAAGATGATGTATGGATGACGAGAAATCATCAAAATATTTTTAATAATTGTGTCTTTATGCATTGTGTAATCCTCCAATTAATATTTATTATTTAGTTAGTTAATATATCAACTTACTAAATAATAAACTTATATCGTTAGTTTGTCAAATTTTAAACTAACTAAATATAACTATTTATCAGAAACTGCTGATATTTTTGATTTTTCAGCGAGAAACGCTAAATTTTGCTATAATTATTGTCAGACAAACAATATAGATACTAAAATATACATTCTACTCATCTGTAGGATGGGAGGTAATAATTAATGGCAGAACAAAAGACTTTTTACATCACAACACCAATCTACTATCCATCTGGTAAATTGCACATTGGTAATACATACACAACTGTACTTGCTGACGCTGCTGCACGCTATCACCGATTGTTGAATGAAGATGTGTATTTTCTAACAGGAACCGATGAACACGGTCTAAAAATTGAACAAAAGGCCGAAAAACTAAACGTTTCACCACAAGAATACGTTGATAAGATGGCTGCAGATATTAAAAAATTGTGGTCTGAACTTGAGATTAGTAATGATGGTTTTATTCGTACAACAGATGACTATCATGAAAAAGCAGTTCAAAAGATCTTTCAAAAATTTTTAGATCAAGGTGATATTTATAAAGGTCAGTATGAAGGTTGGTACTCTGTTGATGATGAAGAATATTTTACTGAATCACAATTAGCAGAGGTTTATCGTGATGATGACGGTCATGTCATTGGTGGCAAAGCGCCTTCAGGCCATGAAGTTGAACTGGTTAAAGAAGAGTCATATTTTTTCAAGATGAGTAAGTATGCTGACTGGCTACTTGATTATTACAAGTCACATCCTAATTTCATTCAACCTGCTGCGCGGATGAATGAAATGATTAAGAATTTTATCGAACCGGGGTTAGAAGATTTGGCAGTCACCCGTACAGCATTCAATTGGGGTGTGCCAGTTGCTTCAGATCCAGATCATGTGGTCTATGTTTGGATTGATGCGCTATCTAACTATATTACAAAGCTCGGTTATATGTCAGATGATACAACAATGTTTGATAAGTACTGGCCAGCAAATGTTCATTTAGTTGGTAAGGAAATTGTTCGTTTCCATACAATTTATTGGCCAATTATGTTGCATGCATTAGGGCTGCCATTACCTGAAACAATTGTTGGCCACGGTTGGTTAACGATGCGTGATGGTAAGATGTCAAAGTCAAAGGGAAATGTTGTTTACCCTGATACGTTGGCAGATCGCTATGGGATTGATGCGGTTCGTTACTATCTACTACGTGCAATGCCATTTGGGAACGATGGTATTTTTACACCTGAAGACTTTGTGTCAAAGTTAAATTATGACTTAGCAAATGATCTGGGTAATTTGTTAAATCGTACAGTTGCGATGATTAATAAATATGAAGGTGGTGTGATTCCAGAATTACATACTGGATTGACTGATTTTGATCGCGAGTTAGTACAAACAGCACAAGATACGATTGCAACGTACAATGCGAATATGCAATCAATGCATACAGCAGATGCATTAGCTGCAATTTGGCAATTGATTTCACGAGCAAATAAGTATATTGATGAGACAACACCATGGACATTGGCAAAGGATGATAGTAAAGCAGATGTGTTGGCATCAGTTATGGCTCATTTAGCAGCAGCATTACGAGTTGTAGCCATTCTACTGCAACCAATTCTGACACAAGCACCTCGCAAAATTTTCCAACAATTAGGACTGACAGAATCAAATGTTCAAATTGTTGATCTACGCTTTGAAGATTTGCCAACTGGTGGCAAAGTTGTTGAAAAGGGACAGCCAATTTTCCCACGAGTAGATGTTGAAGCTGAAGTTGCTTATATTCGTGATAACATGACGGGTCAAGGTGGTAAACAGACACGTTCAAGTACTAATCCTAAGGCACCTAAGAAGGTCATGACAAAAGAAGAAATCGTTTTTGATGATTTCGATAAGGTCGAATTACGTGTCGCTGAGATCAAAGAAGTTTCTGAAGTTGAGAAGTCTAATAAATTATTACGTTTTAAGTTAGATGATGGTTCAGCTGATGGGCGAACAATTTTGTCAGGTATTAAAAAGTTTTATCCAGAATATGGTGAACTAGTTGGTAAGAAAGTTGCTTACGTTGCTAATTTGAAGCCACGTAAGATGATGGGGGAATTATCTGAAGGAATGTTACTTTCCGCTGAAAAAGATGGTAAAGTGACCTTATCAATATTGCCAGATGAGATTGAAGCAGGTTCAGAGCTAGGTTAATGGTTCAACATGAACAGTGTTAAGGGATTGGGAAGATATTCTCAATCCCTTATTTATTGAAGAAGACAGGCGGCGAGGAGGAGGTCGTATGACGATTTTTTATGCATTAGCATATATTTGTGCCACAATTATTATTGCTAATTTTTTGACACAAGCTTTTCCAAAAATACCACAAGCTTTGTGGCAAATTGCTGGCGGTATTTTGTTAGCTAGTTTACCGGTGGTGAATAAATATGTCATTATGTTAAATCCAGAATGGTTTATGATGTTGGTTATTGCACCGCTATTATTTTATGAAGGGCAACGTACACAAGCACGACTAATTTCAAAACATTTTCGATCAATTGTTGCATTAGCTGGTGTTTTAGCAGTGTTAACGGTGGTTGTTTTGATGATTTTTGGTCATGTTGTGATTGGTTGGGCATTACCATTTGCATTAGCGTTAGCAGCCATTGTGACGCCAACAGATGCAACAGCATTAGAATCAGTGACGAATGGCTTGGCTATGCCAAAAAACATTAAAAGATCATTGAACTTGGAATCATTATTTAATGATGCAACGGGTTTAGTGATTTTAGAGTTGGCCATTTTATGGATGAATACTGGTAAATTTTCATTTCTTCATGGTTTCGGCGAATTTATAATTGTTGCTTTAGGAGGCGTTATTGCTGGTGGTGTGGCAGGATTTATATTTATCTATTTACGCCAGCATTTATTGAAAGCAGAATTTGATGACACGGTATCCCATATATTACTATACTTCTTGACGCCAATTATTGTTTATGGCATTGCCGAGCATGGCTTTGGTGTATCAGGAATTATTGCTGTTGTCGTTATGGGCGTTCTATCTAATGTAGAACAACAGCATACACAGTTTATGGCACCAAAGTTAAATCATTTAACCATAGAACTGACAGATATTATTTCACAAATTTTGAATGGTGTGGTGTTTGTCTTATTAGGAACATCTTTGGTGCGTGTGGCAAAAGTTTATGTTCGGCAGCCAATGAGAACTTGGCTGGTATTACTAGGTATTGGTGTGTTGCTATATATTGTGATGACAATCTTCCGGTACTTTGCGATGCAATATAGTAAGCATTTGGATAGTCCACAACGTGTCAAACGTGATAGTTTTGTCTTTGCAATTGGTGGTGTTCATGGTGCTGTGACGATGTCGATGGCATTTTCTCTACCGCTAACTTTAACTAATGGCGCAGCTTTCACAGAAAGAGATGCGTTGTTATTAATTGCAGCAACAGTCATTATTATGAGTTTGTTAGTACCTGTTATTGGGTTACCGAAAGTATTAAAGCGGATAATGCCTGATTATGACGATGCAACATATAATCAAGCACACACCAGCATGGTGAATGCAGCAATCGCTTATGTCGGTGATTCTGATTCATCTGAGATGACAAAACATAACGTGATGCAACAATTAAAAGACCAGCTTGGCTATGGTGATGCACAATTAGATGATGCCACACGTAAACAAGCTTATCGTACCTTGTATGAAGTGGCGGATCAGGCGATGATTACAGCTATTGATAGTGGTGAGGTTTCTAATGAAGCATTGACGATTTATAATCGGATGCAGTCATTCCAAAATGGGTTTGGTAAAATTGGTAAGCAGCGCTTTCGAGTTTGGCAACGCCTGGTAAAACGTTTATTTCAGAGACAGTCGTTGCATGTTAAAAAAATGCAACCACGGAATCATGTTGCTGCTGTTGATGAAATTTTGTCGATTATTAATGTAGCAATGACGGAGTATATGAATCATTTACCAAAAGAAAATGATCAGCCACGACAATTGATTGCTTTGCGGAATGCATATACGCAGCAACAGGCACTTTTACAACATCAAAAAGCAAATTCTGCAGATGAGCAAACGGTCTTATTAGCTGCCTTACAAGTTGAACTGAATTATATACAAGAACGTCGTTTACAAGGTGATTACCATCCTAGTTTATTAAAGTCGTTATATGATGAAGTCATTAGTGCACAGGGGATTACTTTAGCAAATAATATAGAAGAATAATATTTGTTTAATCATAGGTAATCTGTGTGTTTGCATGTTATGCTTAATATACTGGTATTAATGAGTTCTTTTGGTGTTTTTAAAAAATACTTGCTAAAATAATAAAAATTAAAATAAAAAAATAATGCATAAATAATAAGGATAAAAGAGGACTGAACATGTCAATTTATAATTCAGGAAAACGACCATCAAACGGTTATGATACGCATACACATTTAAATGATGATACGTTTTGGCATGATGTCGCAGCTTATTGGGCTCGTGCGCGTGAGTTTCGGATTGTTGAGATGAACATTGTTGGTTTTGATATCCAATCTAATGAACGGGCTATTCAATTGGCACATGAATTTGAGGGGATGCACGCTATTATTGGTTGGCAACCGGAAGATATTGCGCAAATCAATGATAAAGCACTAGCAATTTATCGTGAACAATTAAAAGATGATGCCGTGATTGGTGTTGGAGAAACGGGATTAGATTACTATTGGGATGAAAATCCATCATCAACAGATCAAAAGCGTGCTTTTCAACAACAATTGGATTTAGCACACGAATTTAAATTACCAGTAACGGTGCATACACGCAGCGCAATCAAGGATACGTATCATTTGCTGAAAGAAGCTCATGTTGAAGAATTTGGTGGCGTGATGCATTCATTTACGGGTACGCCCGAAGAAGCACAGCAATTTATTGACTTGGGGATGTATATTTCATTTTCAGGGATCGCAACTTTTAAGAATGCCAAAGAAGTACAAGAGACCGTGAAATCAGTGCCACTAGATAAATTATTGGTTGAAACGGATGCGCCTTACTTGGCACCAACACCAATGCGGGGCAAGCCAAACGAGCCAATGTATGTTCATTATACAATAGAACATATTGCTGATTTATTGGGAAAAACCTATAACGAAATTGCTGAAATAACAACAAATAATGCCCATCGCTTATGGCATTTAGATCAACAGACTAATGAAAATTAAAGAAGTGATTGTTGTCGAAGGACGGGCAGATACGGAAGCCTTACGGCATGCGGTGATAGCGGATACAATTGAAACAAATGGTTCAGCATTGAGTGAACAAACGATTGCAGCGATTAAACAAGCAGCAAAAACACGGGGCATCATTGTTTTTACTGATCCTGATTTTAATGGTGAGCGATTAAGAAAATTAATTAGTACAGCTGTCCCGGATGCCAAGCATGCTTTTTTAACGAAAGATGAAGCAGGGCGTCAGATTAAACATCATAGTTTAGGTATTGAGTATGCGACACCGGCAGTGTTGCGTATGGCACTTCAGTCAGTCTACACAGCACCAACTAAAACCGTGCAATCAGATATTTCGTTGTCGGATTTACGGCAATGGGGCTTAATGTCAGGCCGTGATGCAGCAAAACGACGGGAATATGTGGCTGAAAAAATGGGCTTAGGTTACGTTAACGGTAAACAATTAATGAAACGCCTAACGATGTTTGGTATTAAGAAACAAGAAGTCTTACAAGTTTTATGGAAAATAGATGAGGAAAAATAATGACAGATGTGCCAGATATTGCGACGCCGATGCGGACGCAGGCCATTATGAATAGTTTTGGTATTAATACAAAAAAATCTTTGGGTCAAAATTTTTTGACAGATATTAATATTTTGAAAAATATTGTTGCCGCTGGAGATGTTCAACCAACAGATAATGTGATTGAAATCGGACCAGGTATTGGTGCTTTAACTGAGCAGCTGGCTCGGGCAGCAAAGGAAGTCTTAGCATTTGAAATTGATGATCGTTTGATACCAGTGCTAGAACATACTATGGCACCTTATGATAATGTCAAAGTTATTAATCAAGACATTTTAAAAGTAAATTTGGCAGAGGCGATTCAGCAACATTTTAGTGATCCAGATGCTCCGTTGAAATTAGTTGCAAACTTACCTTATTACATCACAACACCAATTTTAATGCAGGTACTGCAATCAGAAGTAACATTTGCAAATATCGTTGTGATGATGCAAAAAGAAGTGGCCAATCGCTTGTCTGCAGAGGTGGGGACAAAAGATTACGGTGCATTAACATTAGCTGTGCAATACCGTATGCATGCGACCTTAGCGTTTACGGTCTCACGAACGGCATTTGTGCCAAACCCAAATGTTGATTCAGCGATTATTTCATTAACACCACGCGAACCTTTACAAACATTGCCACATAACGAAAAGCAATTATTTAATTTATTCAAAATTGGTTTTACGATGCGTCGTAAGACATTGTGGAATAATTTAATGACAGCTTTTGGTAAAGATGATGAAATGAAAGTGAAGTTAACTAACGCATTAACGTTGATTGACTTAGATCCACGGATTCGTGCAGAAAAATTATCGTTGGAACAATTTATCATATTGCATAATGCTTTAGTTGAATCAGGTGTGTACAGTAAGTAACGCCATTTGGTATAATTAAAATTATAACCAATTTTGAAAGAAGGTATGTCATGGATTCCGGTCCGTCTATTATCACTAATCTGGTGATTATCATTGTTATTTTGTTGTTAGCTGTTTTGTTCACTTTAACGGAGTATTCATTGGTTAAAGTACGTCCTAGTTCTTTGCGTGCGCTACAAGAAGCACGTGAGAAGCCTTCAGGTAAGATTTCTCATGCATTGAATATGTTGGACCATCTATCAGAATATCTATCAACAGCACAAGTTGGTATTACATTAACATCATTGATTTTAGGTTGGTTAGGTGAAAACTTTATCGCCACTTTGATTATCAATGCAAATATTTTGCCAGCTGCTATTGCACATAGTGTCGCATCAATCGCTGCTATTTTAATTTTTACGTTTATACATGCTGTATTTACTGATTTGGTACCTAAAAATATCGCCATTGATCAGCCTGTCAAAATATTATTAGCGATCGTTCGACCTGTTATGTTTTTTCATGTGATTTTATACCCATTAATTTGGTTGTTTGATCGTGCGGCCGCTTTCTTTACTAAGGTTTTGGGATTTGACGCCCATCCTAATGAAGATATTTATTCCGAGGCTGAAATTTTATCTTTATCCAGAGATGCTGCTGATGCAGGGGAACTTGATGAAGAAGATTTAACGTTTATGACGCGTGCATTTGCCATGAATGACAAAGAAGCAATTGATATTATGATTGATCGTACGCAACTGACGGTTGTGAATGTCACAGATTCTATTGCAGATGCTTTGAATTTGTATTTAGAAGAAAAGTTTTCACGAATGCCAGTTGTTGCAGATAATGATAAAGATAAGATTCTTGGCTATGTCTTTTCATATGATTTGGTTCGTCAAGGACGAATCAGTCCAAATGCGTCAATTCGTACCGTATTACGTAACTTACCAACGGTTTCTGAAACGCAACCAATCACAGAAGTCTTACAAGAGATGATTGAACATCGTGCACCAATCGTTGTTGTAAAGGATGAGTTTGGTGGGACATCTGGTATTGTGACTGATAAAGATATTTATGAAGAATTATTTGGGTCAGTTCGAGATGAAATTGACGATGTCGCTGATGATTTAGTCGAAAAAATGGGTTCAGATACTGCTGGTAATATGCACTATAAAGTATCTGGTAAGATGACGTTATATGACTTTGAACGTTTCTTTAAGACAGAAATTAAATCTTTTGAAGAGTCGGAAAAAGTCACGTTAACTGGTTATGTCTTGGATGAACACCCAGATTTCCATGTTGGCCAAGCAATTCACATTGCTAATTTTGAAATCACAGCGCTTGATTTTAAAGATGCTTATATCGAAGAGTTTGAGGTGGTTGCTCTACCTGCTACGGAAATTGATACATCAGACGATGCTGATAATAATGATAAAGAGAATAAACATTAACCTCGTTTGATTGTATCATTCGTTAGGTCTAATAAATAAAATACAAGAAAGGTATCAAATTCCAATGTTTTGGAGGATTTGATGCCTTTTAAAATAAAAACGGTTGCTAAGCATGATATATCGAAGTAACTCAAATTAGATGAGACTGATTAGGTATGTCTCTAAATATAAAAAATTTGATATAATATGTTTAATTGGTGTCATTATATTTGAAAGTAGGAAATTAATTTGAGTGAAGGAAGATTGATTATATCAATCATTGTAATAATTTTAGTATTAATGTTTGCAGCATTATGTGTTTCTGCTGAATTTGCTTTGGTTAAAGTGCGTCGTAGTGCCTTAGTTGAATTACAAGAAGCTCGTGAAAAGCCATCACGTAAAATTGCTGCAACCATTCATATGGTTGATAATCTAAATGAATATCTCTCAACAACCCAGGTTGGTATTACGGTCACCGGTTTAGTCTTAGGTTGGATGGGTGAAGAAACAATTGCGCACCTGTTATTGGCAGGTGGTGTTTTGAAAGAAATGACAGGAACGAGTGCTGCAGCGATTGCATCAATTGTGGCGTTGATTCTGTTGACGTATATTGAAGTGGTATTAACTGAGTTGGTACCTAAAAATGTTTCGATTGAATTTCCAGTTAAAGTGGCACTGTTCGTTTCTGGTCCTTTACGACTATTTCACGTTTTGTTTTACCCATTTGTCTGGTTACTCAACAAGTCAGCGACTGGTGCAACTCATTTAATGGGTTTGCGGACAGCGTCTGAAGATAATGAAGTTTATTCAGAAGCCGAAATATTGAGCTTATCACGTAATGCAGCTAGATTTGGTCAGTTACAAAATGAAGATTATGTCTTTATGGAACGTGCTTTTGAAATGAATGATAAAGTTGTTAACGATATTATGATTGATCGTACGCAGCTGTTAGTTGTCGATGTGACGGATAGTATTGAAGATGCACTACATGCTTATTTTGAAACAAAACATTCACGATTCCCTGTCGTTGCTGATGGAGATAAAGATAAAATATTGGGTTATATTTTTAATTATGATATTATGCGCCAAGTAGAAGTCGACCGGACAGCATCGATTCGTAAGATTATTCGTAATATGCCAACAGTTCCAGAAAATATGCCAATTCAAGATGTTTTGAAATTAATGATTTCAAAGCGGACCCCTATGATTGTTGTGAAAGATGAGTATGGTGGTACATCAGGCATCGTAACGGATAAGGATATTTACGAGGAATTATTTGGTTCAGTGCGTGATGAAGTTGACTGGGTGGTTGATGACTTAGTTGAAAAGCTTGGTTCTGATGATAAGCAACAGATGCATTATAAAGTATCTGGTAAAATGACCGTTTATGATTTTGAACGATATTTTAAAACAGATATCCATGCTTTTGATAAATCAGATATGGTGACATTGACAGGATTTATTATTGAACAGTTCCCTGATATTAATGCAGGCGATACGATAGAATTAGAAAATTTTGCGATTACACCATTAGATTTTAAGGATGCATATATTAACGAATTTGAAGTGGTGCGTTTAGCAAAGCAAGATCAACATACGAATGAATCATAAAATAAAAGCGCTGATTATAATAATGTGATGTCATTATAATCAGCGCTTTTAATATATTAATCGAAATCAATTTCAATGTTTTCTGTCAAAATGTCGGTGTAGCTAAATGAAGCACGATCAAATTCGTGACCATCTTGTTCTAAATCAAGAACGAAAACTGAACGGAAGGTATTGCGAACGATTGCTTGGTGTTCAATGGTGCGGTGACGACTTTCGTGGGTTGTCAAAGTAATTTGTTCACCGATGTGTGCATCTAATTGTTGCTTAATTTCTGCTAATGCTGCAGGCATAAGAACTCCTCTCATGGGGCACCCCCATAGCCAGCGACAAATGAAATCGCTGCGTGAATCGTGAATGTTATTCTAAAAATAGATAAACCAAAGTTATTATTATTTTAACATAAATGAAATTTAAAATCAATCTTGCCTATGTCTACTTTTTGCAACAGTAAATTCAAAAAAATAGTAGCTATTTTAACATGTTTTTGGTATATAAAAATGTCATTAAATAAATGTAGTAGGCGCTATTAGATATTTTCGGTATTTCGTAAAATTCAAGCCTTTTCATTGGAAGGTATCCTTGCTAATATTAGGAACAACTAGGACATATGAAGAGGGGTTAAAAAAATGAAAGATGAACGTATTACTTGGGATAAATATTTTATGCTTCAGGCGATCATCTTAGCTGCACGTAGTACTTGTACCCGACTACATGTCGGCGCAGTAGCTGTGAAAGATGGACGCATCATTGCAAGTGGTTATAATGGTTCTGTGTCGGGTACGCCCCATTGTACGGAAGTTGGTGATCTAATTGTCGATGGCCATTGTATTCGAGCGGTACATGCTGAACAAAATGCGTTAATTCAATTAGCAAAGATGGGAATTAGTGCTGATGGTGCGCAAGTATTTGTGACCGATTTTCCATGTGTGCATTGCACAAAATTATTGCTTCAAGCAGGTATTGTGAAGATTAATTATTTACGAAACTATCATAATGATGATTTTGTCGCAGATTTATTACAAGCAAAACAAGTTGAGATTGAACAAATTAAAGTCGGATCAAGTGACTTACAGAAAATTGATTTCGAATCATATTTATAGAAAGGATATCATCGTATGAGTAAAAATGAACAGGGTTATTTAGATTTAGCACAGGATATATTGAACAATGGTGCTATCAAAGAAGATCGTACAGGGACTGGCACGCGATCAGTTTTTGGTCGTCAGTTACGTTTTGATATGAACGAGGGCTTTCCTTTACTGACAACAAAACGAGTGCCTTTTGGATTGATTAAGAGCGAATTATTGTGGTTTTTGCGCGGTGATACAAATATCAAATTTTTATTAGAACATAAAAATCATATCTGGGATGAATGGGCGTTTAAGAATTGGATCGAGTCTGTTGAATATGATGGCCCTGATATGACTGATTTTGGTCGTCGCTCGTTGGTGGATAAGGATTTTAAAGCACAGTATGACGAACAACACACGATCTTTGTTGATCGCATTTTAAATGATGATGAATTTGCGCAAAAATATGGTGAATTAGGTGATGTTTATGGTGCACAGTGGCGCCATTGGCGTCGGGTACAAGGTGGATTTATTGATCAAATTCAGGATGTTATCACACAAATAAAACAAAATCCGAATTCACGGCGATTGATTGTGACAGCATGGAATCCTGAAGATGTCCCCACCCAAGCTTTGCCACCTTGTCATACGTTGTTCCAATTTTATGTTGCAGACGGTAAATTGAGTTTACAATTGTATCAACGTTCAGCAGATGTTTTTTTAGGTGTGCCATTTAATATTGCCTCGTATTCACTGCTACTTCATATGATCGCTGCACAAACAGGATTAGAACCAGGTGAATTTATTCATACTTTTGGTGACACGCACATCTATTCAAATCACATTGAACAAGTGAACGAACAGTTGCAACGTGATATGCGACCATTACCAACAATAACATTAAATCCTGATGTTAAAGACATTGCTGACTACACGATGGCGGATATTAAATTGCACGACTATGATCCACATGCCAGCATTAAAGCGCCAGTGGCCGTTTAAAAAGATAAATTAGAATTGACTTCTTAATTTTGATTGATGATTATATCTACCAAATTTAAAATTATGGTATGATAGACAAGTTACTATAAGCTTTGTCAAAGGAAATTTTTGTAAACTCATAAGGGTTATTTTTTTAGAGTGTAACATATAATCAATTATTGAAGTTAAGAGAGGAGATGCTCATGGATAATGAGCCACAAACTCGATCGGCTCGTCGTGAAGCTGAGAATAAAGAAATTAAGCGGCGGAAACGCACAGGCGGACCACGTGGCAATAAAGCGCCACAATCGGGGGGACCACGTAAGCATCCAATCCGTAATGCTATTTTACTAGTCATTGCGTTGATTGTGTTAGCTGTTGGGGTGATGTTTGGTATTGCTTACAATAACACAAAAAGTGCAATTGATAGTTCTTATCAAGGAACAGGATTAACGAAATCACGAAATGTTTCTAGCGTCATAAAAAATGGTAAGCCATTTTCTATTTTATTGTTGGGGACCGATACCGGAGAACTCGATCGAACATATAAAGGACGTACTGATTCTTTGATGTTAGTGACAGTTAATCCCAAAAAGGAAAAAGTAACGATCATGTCGTTACCACGTGATTCTGTTATTGCACCAATTGGCTATGAAAATCAATTCCCACAAAAGCTAAATGCAGCTTATGAGTTTGGATCAGCAAAGACAACCATTCAAACGATTCAAAAGTGGTTGAATGTCCCAATTGATTATTATGCCTTGGTTAATATGGGTGGTTTGGAGAAAGTTATTAATCAGATTGGTGGTGTACAGGTCAAGTCACCATTAACATTTGGTTATAATCCATATACTGCACATAATACGGGTGATGTTATTTATAACTTTACTAAAGGATCTTCTACGTTTACATTAACAAAGAGTGGATCAACAAAGACTTATACAAAGATGAATGGTGCCGCTGCGTTAGCATTTTCACGAATGCGTTATGATGATCCACAAGGTGATTATGGTCGTCAAGCACGACAACGATTGGTTTTGCAAGCAATTGTGAAAAAAGCAAAGAGTAATCCAACAACTTTGGTTAACCAAAAGTTCTTGAGTACCATTTCGGACTCAACCAAAACAGACTTAACTTTTGGTGATATGTTGACGATTGCGTCAAAGTATCTCAGTGCGACAAAAACAATCAAAACAGATCATGCACAAGGGACTGAGGTGACCTTAACATCAGGTTCTTCAGAGTTAATTACACAAAGTGAAAAGCAACGTGTCACAAATGTTTTGAGGTCATCATTAGGCCTAAAGCATAAGAAAACAGGATCACTTTATGGTGGTCATGTTGCAGAATCAACATTAACGGCAAATGGATTACCGTCAGAAAATACGTCTTCTTCAACGAATACAACAACTAGTACTGCGGGTACGTATGGCACAACTAGTGATAGTACATATGGTACTACTGGTACTGGTACTGGTGCTGGCAATTATGGCGGTGGTGCGACTATGGATCCAAATGGTGGTGCAGGCGCAGGTGTTGGTTATTAGGAAGATTTTAAATAAAGCGATTTTAATACCATTGCTAAATATTACTAATAGCAAAATTATTTAATTGAATAACTTAAGCATTAAGCAACTGAATTCACTATGGATTTGGTTGCTTTTTTGATAGTGTAATTAAAAATATAAATGTTATTATTTTGATATTTTAAAGTATGTGTTTTAAAACAATTAAATTTATTTACTTATTTTTATTAATATGCATTTGTATATTTAGATTATTTTGTTTAACTGTTTGTTATACGCTTTCATGATGTGATTTAAGTCATTAAAGTATTATTTATTAATGAAAAGTGTTATATTTAAGCTGTAGTTAAGGTAATACGTATTCTTATGATTTTTGGAGGGGTAGATAATGAACACAAAACTACATTATAAGATGTATAAAGCTGGTAAACGTTGGTTTTTTGGTGCTATTATGACAGCGTCCATGGGCATAGGTATTATAACGATAGATAGTAATGTTGAGGCAGACGCTAATATATCGATAAATGAAACTAGTAATCTTTCAAATAGACAAGATAACATATTAATTTCTGATAGTGTTGTGAGTGAGAGTAATCAGTCAGCAGAATCATCAACGGCAACAAGTGAAGCCGTGAGTGAGAGTAATCAGTCAGCAGAATCATCAACGGCAACAAGTGAAGCCGTGAGTGAGAGTAATCAGTCAGCAGAATCATCAACGGCAACAAGTGAAGCCGTGAGTGAGAGTGATCAGTCAGCAGAATCATCAACGGTAACAAGTGAAGCCGTGAGTGAGAGTGATCAGTCAGCAGAATCATCAACGGCAACAAGTGAAGCCGTGAGTGAGAGTAATCAGTCAGCAGAATCATCAACGGCAACAAGTGAAGCCGTGAGTGAGAGTGATCAGTCAGCAGAATCATCAACGGCAACAAGTGAAGCCGTGAGTGAGAGTAATCAGTCAGCAGAATCATCAACAGCAACAAGTGAAGTTGTGAGTGAAGATAATCAAGATCCGGTATCAACGACAGTTGTAAAACAAAATAATCCAACGAATTCAAGAAATAAGTCAGTTTCAGTTTCATACCAAGACTTTTTAAAAAGAGTGGGTGTTAGAGCTAATGAAATAACACATGTGACTAAAGAAAATTTTTTGGATTATTTTGATTTAGATGGGGATGCCACCTATGATGCGGAAACGGGTGTTGTTACTCTTGTACCAGATGAAAATGATAAGGTTGGAAATTTCACATTAAAGAATAAAATTGATTTAAATCAAAGTTTTCAATTAGTAGGTCAAGTTAACTTGGGCGATGATTCTGATGGTGCTGATGGAATCGGTATGGCATTTCATAATGGTAATACCTCAGATATTGGTATATCTGGTGGTAGTAATGGTATGGGAAATCTAGAACATGCAGTTGGGTTTAAATTAGATACTTGGCATAATGATGCTGCAGATCCTAATCCTGATGCTACCTCTGCTTCAGATCAATTTGGAACATCAGCAGATCCTAATACGAATGGTGAACCATTTGGTGGCTTTGTTACGACAACATATAAGCATCCAAACGATAATGATGCTTATCCTGAAGTATGGTGGCCAGAAACAGCCCAAAATGAAGGTGAAGATGGATATCAAGTCATTGGTAATGATGCTGTTGATGGACAATATCATGATTTTACAATGAATTATGACGGTACAACACATGAACTAGTTATAACCTATGATACTAATAGTAATGTTTTGACGTGGCGTAAAACAATTGACATTAATAATTATGATAATAATTTAGCAGCCTTTATGATGTCTGCTTCAACTGGTTGGGCAAAAAATTTACATTTATTTAAAATAACTAGTTTTGACTATTATGGTAGTGAGGATGCACTTGTTCATTTTATAGATGGTACAACAGGTAAAGAATTAGAAACTGAAGAAATTAGTGGTTTGCCAGATGAGTTAATTAATTATGATGCAAGTGAAAAAATTAATAATTATATTAATCAAGGATATGAATTGCAAAATAACGAGTTAACACCTGATACAGTTTATGATAATAATGAATTAGAAGATCAGGAATTTAATATTACTTTAGTTCACGGACAAGTGACAATTAATGCAGCTAATCCGGTGGTCCCTGGTAATCCAATTAATACGGATGATCCTAATAGTCCAGTTTATCCTTCTGGGACGGATTTTAATTCTGTATCCCATAATGTTTCACAGACAATTAACTATCAATTTGCTGATGGGACGACGGCAGCACCTGCTGCTAAAGATGCTGTGACGTTTAATCGTGATGTTGTTGTTGATAAAGTTACGGGAGAAATATTATCAACAGGAGATTGGCAAGCAGTTAATGATGATACTTCTTTTGATGAAGTATCATCTCCTGTAGTAGATGGTTATTATGCGGATACTAGTAAGATTGATGCGGTTAATGATTTGACAGAGGATAGTCAAGACTCTAACCAAGTGGTTACTTATGAACCAATTGGTCAAGTTGTCATTAGTTCACCTGATGATGATTTTCCTAATGCAGGGACAATTACTTATCCAAATAATCCCAATTATGCTACGACTGTCGGTTCAGTGACGTTGCCAGAAGTACCAGGTTATACAGCATTTGATGCTGATGGTAATGAAATGCTACCGGGAACGGTTATTACACCAACTAATCCGGGTGAAAATACAAATATAATTTATCGACGTGATACTGGTACAGTCACGGTTAACTATGTCGATCAAGATGATAATTCATTAAAAGATCAAACCATTATTAATGGAAATACGGGTGATAATTATGAAACACAATCTCCGGTTATTAATGGCTATTATTTAACGGCTCAGCCGGGAAATGCAACTGGTGTTATTGATAAGGCGGGGACAACGGTCACCTATAAGTATGCACTTGTTGGTTCATTAGTTGCCACATCAGATGATCCTGATTTCCCAGGAGTTGACGCAGTACCATATCCTAATGATGCTAGTGATCCAACAAAAGTTGGCACAGTCACGATACCAGAAGTACCAGGTTACACAGCGTATGGTGTTGATGGTAATAAATTAGATCCAGGTACTGTCATTACACCAGCAAATCGTGGTGAAAATACGAACATACATTATGTGCGAGATACAGGTAAAGTGACTGTTCATTACGTAGACAAAGCAGGCAATAGTATTGACAATTCTGTCATTATCGAAGGGAATACTGGTGACAATTATCAATCTGATTCTAAAGTTATTAATGGTTATGTCTTAGATTCTGTTCCTGAAAATGCCACAGGATCAATTACTAATGATGAAACAGATGTGACATATGTATACGAGCCCGTTGGTGCATTGGTGCCTAGTTCAACGGATCCTAATTTTCCAAATATAGATAATGTTGTTTATCCAAATGATGATAATGATCCAACTCAGGTTGGTACAGTTACGGTACCAGAAGTACCAGGTTACACAGCTTATGATGTCGATGGCAGTAAATTAGCACCAGGAACGGTTATTACGCCAGCTGATGCAGCTGTTAATACACCAATTATTTATCAACGTGATACTGGTACAATGACAGTTCATTATGTTGATGAAAATGGTGATGAATTGTCTGATTCAGATATGACAACAGGAGGAACTGGTGATGCATACACTAGTGATGCTAAAGTTATTAATGGTTATGTGTTAAAAGCAATACCTGCAAACAGTACTGGTAAGTTTGAAAATGGTAATGTTGATGTTAACTATATTTATGAACCAGTTGGCCATGTAATCATTAGTTCAACAGATTCTGATTTTCCAAATCCGGGTGACATGACGTACGAAAATGACCCAAATGATCCAAGTAAGGTGTTGTCAGTGACCGTACCGGATGTACCAGGTTACATTGCTATTGATCATAATGGTACCGTAGTAGCGCCAGGTACCGTAGTAGCGATTGATAATCCAGGTGAGGATACACCATTAACTTATGTTAAAGCAGATGGTACTGTGGTGACGCATTATGTTGATGAAAATGGCAGTGAAATTGAAAATAGTACGACGACTAATGGCGTTTTGGGTGACGACTATACGACAACAGCCCCAGTTATCAATGGCTATGTCTTAGTCGAGACACCTGCCAATAGTACGGGAACAGTGACAACAGGTCAGACAGATGTAACGTATACGTATGCCCCAGTTGGAGCCTTAGTAGCAACATCAGATGATCCTAACTTCCCTGCGCAAACGCCAGTCACTTATCCAAATGATGACAATGATCCAACCCAGGTAGGAACAGTTACAGTGCCAGCAGTACCAGGTTATACGGCAGTTGATAGTGATGGCCATGAGTTAGCGTCAGGAACGGTCATAACACCAACGAATCCAACGAAGGATACCACGATTAATTACGTACCAGTTGCTAAGACAGGGCAAGTGGTAACGCACTATGTTGATGCTACAGGTAATGAGTTAGCACCAAGTACAACAATGACAAGCAATCAAGGTGACGACTATACGACAACAGCCCCAGTTATCAATGGTTATGTCTTAGTCGAGACACCTGCCAATAGTACGGGAACAGTGACAACAGGTCAGACAGATGTGACGTATACGTATGCCCCAGTTGGAGCCTTAGTAGCAACATCAGATGATCCTAATTTCCCTGCGCAAACGCCAGTCACTTATCCAAATGATGACAGTGATCCAACCCAGGTAGGGACAGTCACAGTACCAGCAGTATCAGGTTATACGGCAGTTGATAGTGATGGCCATGAGTTAGCGCCAGGAACGGTCATAACACCAACGGATCCAACGAAGGATACCACGATTAATTACGTACCAGTTACTAAGACAGGGCAAGTGGTAACGCATTATGTTGATGCTACAGGTAATGAGTTAGCACCAAGTACAACAATGACAAGCAATCAAGGTGACAACTATACGACAACAGCCCCAGTTATCAATGGTTATGTCTTAGTTGAGACACCTGCCAATAGTACGGGAACAGTGACAACAGATCAGACAGATGTAACGTATACGTATGCCCCAGTTGGAGCTTTAGTAGCAACATCAGATGATCCTAACTTCCCTGCGCAAACGCCAGTCACTTATCCAAATGATGATAGTGATCCAACCCAGGTAGGAACAGTCACAGTGCCAGCAGTACCAGGTTATACGGCAGTTGATAGTGATGGCCATGAGTTAGCGCCAGGAACGGCCATAACACCAACGGATCCAACGAAGGATACCACGATTAATTACGTACCAGTTACTAATACAGGGCAAGTGGTAACGCACTATGTTGATGCTACAGGTAATGAGTTAGCACCAAGTACAACAATGACAAGCAATCAAGGTGACGACTATACGACAACAGCCCCAGTTATCAATGGTTATGTCTTAGTCGAGACACCTGCCAATAGTACGGGAACAGTGACAACAGGTCAGACAGATGTGACGTATACGTATGCCCCAGTTGGAGCCTTAGTAGCAACATCAGATGATCCTAACTTCCCTGCGCAAACGCCAGTCACTTATCCAAATGATGACAATGATCCAACCCAGGTAGGAACAGTTACAGTGCCAGCAGTACCAGGTTATACGGCAGTTGATAGTGATGGCCATGAGTTAGCGTCAGGAACGGTCATAACACCAACGAATCCAACGAAGGATACAATAATTAATTTCATATTGGATAAAACTATCGGTCAAGTAACCATTCATTACGTTGATCAAAATGGTAATACAATTGCAGCTGATGATATTTTAACAGGCTATATAGGATCTATGTACACAACACAAGGCAAGCAAATACCAGGTTATATTTTGACCAAAGTGCCAAATACTGCTAAGGGGCAATTTGCAACTAACAACATTGATATCACTTATATTTATCATTTAGTACAAAATACTGATCAAACGAATAATGATGTTACAGGTGTGAATGATAATCAAAATACTATAAATAATAACGTTAATGTAGATGACCAAGGTGCAAATATTAATGATATTAGCATATCGAATGATGCTATAGATAATAAAGCTCACCATTCAAATATTAATAATAAGAAAGCGCTATTACCTCAAACGAATGTAAATGATAATCAGAATAAATTGATGGGTGTTATCGTAGCCAGTTTGTTTGTTGCATTAAGTAGTTTATTGAGTATTTTGGGTATATATAATAAGAAAGGAAATAAAAATTAAACGTTAATAAACATATAATTATTCGATAAGTATTTAATTATATTGATAGTATCAAATATTTAAGTGAATGGTTTTAGGCAACTGGATTTTTAAAAAATTTAGTTGCTTTTTGTTTATATCTTTGTGAATAAAAATAGTCTTTAAAGGTGATTTTTATGTATAAATCAACATTTAAAAATCGACAGTTTAATGAAAATATTAGTGATTAGAGAAGAAACTAATTGAAACTTTGTTGGTATCTAGTTGATTAGAATAAAAATGATATATTGACATTTAATTTTTTAATTAAGTTAGTGTAATTTTTTCACGAAGGGTAATGAGTTCATATATTTAAAAGTTATTTAATTTAAATCTATTTTTTGGATGATATCTTTAATATTTAAAAAATATTTTAAATTAATATATTAAAATTCATTTAATTGATAAATTCAATTTCAACATTTGATAATATGTTAGTGAATTATTATACTTAATATATATTATAGTTTCTAACTATGTATTGTCATGATATGATTAAATAGTAAAATTTAATTTGTTAAATTTTTAGATCAAATAGATGTGGTTATCATAAGGAGAAATGGGCAATGAAACAACACTATAAAATGTATAAAGATGGTAAAAAATGGGTTTTTGCATCTATTTCAACCATAGCAGTTATGATGGCAGGTATGTCATTAACGGGAGAAGTACATGCTGATGGTAATAACAGTAATGTCACTGTTATTAAATCAAATAGTAGTACAACATCTGATAATAATCAGAGTGAATCGGAGAATCAGCAAAGTTCGACAGTAACGAGTACTAATAATGAACAAAATGACAAGAATACCAGTACTGAATCTAGTATGGTAGTCCCTAATGAAGATACAACACCAACCGAAGTAATTTCGTCATCTAATGACAGTGAAGTGGCAAGTGAATCTAACAAGAATGATGTCAATGATGAATCTAAAGTAGATACTGCTACTTCAACAGAACTATCAAGTTCAGCAAGTAGTGACATATCTTCATCAGCAGAAAATGTTGTGACAACAGAGATACATAATGTAGATACAGTACCAACAGGGTTGGAAAGTAACACAACAGATTCAAAATCGGAAACTGATACATCATCAACTGATGAAATTTTAGTAACAGGTAATCAGACAACTAGTGTTGCGATAGATTCATCAGCAAATACTGCAGTAAATCCAAACGATAGTAGTGATTCTAGTCTAGAAAATAATGAGACTGCTGTTGAAAGTAGTGATACGGATTCAAATCAATCAACAAGTGATTCAGACAATCAATCAGGTGTAGAAATTACACAAGCAATAGATAGTGTTTCTGAAACGAATGAAGCAAATCAACATGAAGTCTATGATGAGCGTGTACAGAGTGCAAAAGCAACTGATAATCTAACAAAGGCAGATGATGATACCACAGCGACACATGTGACAACATGGCAAGAATTTACTAATGCTGTAACAAATGCAGCAACACACGAGATCATTGTAGATAATGATATTGTTGGAACAGGGTCGGGTTCTATAAATATTCCATCAGCTAATACAGGTTTAATTATTCGCTCAAATGATAATGGTCGTTATAAAGTTGATTTTAGTGGTCATTATATTACCGGAAAGACAGATTTAACTTATAAAAATATTGATATCTATAGTACTTCTTATTATGGAGTATTAAATGAAAATAATGCAGGTAAGTCAGCAACATTAACTTTTATTGATATGACATATACTGGTGCACAGTTATTCTATGCCAATGCGAATACAACCGCTATTTTCCAAGGACATAATGTCGTTAATACGGTTAATGAGTACACTAGTCCAGACGGTACAACAGTGTCAGTTGCAAATGCACAGCAAGTCATGGAATTTACAGCTGCTAATAGTCACGTAATTTTTGATACGGATTCTCAATTTGAGGGTTCGACGTATAAAGACAATGTTATTAAAATGACTGGGGCAAACAGTAGTATAACCGTTAAAGATGGTGCGGTGGTTACTTTGATACCACATGATAATGGCACATTTACTACTGGAAATGCTGAAGGAAGTAGTAAAGCAAATGGTATTTATATGTCTGGAAGTGGTACGCTGACAGTAGAATCTGGTGGTACTCTTAATATTAATGCTGATGAAACAAGTAAAAATGCTATTGCAGCTATTAGTATTACAGATGTTAATACCGTTGTTAATATTGAAGATGGAGCTAAAGTCAATATTAATGTGACGGGAAATATTAGTAAAAATGGATCTTGGGGTCAAGAAGCAAATACAGCTATATATATTAATGGTAAATTAAATATCGGTAAAAATGCTGAATTTAATGTCTTAGGGCATGATATGGCTGATTTTGCTGGTACACTGGTACATATCAACGGGAATGCTGTTTTGACTGGTAGTATCTTTAAAGTCTCATTAGATGATGCTACAAGTGGAACAGGTAAAATTATTTTATTAGATACGGGTAAGAATGTTGAAATTGATAACCCAAATGATTTCTTACTATATACGGGGACTAATACAAATGCACAATGGATAAAGGATGCATCATTTGTTATTAGTAAGTCTCGTTTAAAAGATGATACAGGGATTACTGGACCCTTTAAGACGATTAGTTTTACTGGATCAAATGGTAAAATTACAGTATCAACAACAGATCAAGATAAAATTATTGGATTGACACAAGCCGATGAGCAAGCTTTAATTTCAAAATTGAATGCTTTGGGAACAGCTGAAAGTGCCGCAAAACTAGAATTCGTAGCGGCTAATGATTTTGTTTCACTTTCTGATGATATAACGATCACAACTAACTCGGATGGGTCAAAAACAATTACAGGTTATACCGATGTTGCAGGTGCATATATTCATGCTGATGTTAATGGTGATGAGATAAAAGGTAATGCACTAGAGAGTCCATATTGGCGTGAAAATGGTGTCGATTCTACTGTTGTATATGCCGCACAATCAGCAACAGTAGCTGATGATTCTGGTAAGGGTTATAAGTTCACTTTTACAATTCCAACAGATGAAGTTAGTGATTTGACACCAGGATCAGATATTAATTTATTAGCAACAAGAAACTTTATTGATAGTGACGTGGCTAGTCAAGATCTGGAAATTCTAACAAAAGATCAACTTAAGGAAAAGATTGAACAAGAAAAAGTCGATGCGCAAAATCAAATGTCACAATTAACCAATTTGACAGATGAACAGAGAAACATCCTTAATAATCAATTAGATGAACTTGCAAAACAAGCTGCTGCAAATATTGATGATGCTACGGGTAATACAGATGCTAGTCAATCATATGATGTATGGCATAATGATATTACTGATTTTAATGAATTAACAAGTAATAAAGATGCAGATACTAGTGCACTAAATCAAGCAGCAACAGCAGCAAAAGATGCCATCGACGCTAATGTTAATTTGACAGATGATGTTAAAAATGCTTATAAAGCACAGATTGATGAATCAGTTAATGCTGTTAATGTACAAATAGCTAACGCGAAAGATACAGATAGTTTAAATCAAGCCATTACTAATGGTAAAGAAACAGTCACGGCTGTTGCATTGGAAGCAAGTAAGGCAAATGCAATCATAGAAGTTGAAACAGCAGCAAAAAATTCTAAGGAAACAATAGCTAATAATACTAGTCTAAGTGATGAAGAAAAAGCACAGTATAATGCTGAAATTGAAAAAATTGTAACAGATACGACAACGTCTATTAATAGTGCTGTCGACGAAGATAGTATTGATACAGCAAAAATAGCGGGGACACAGAAAATTGCAGATACAACGTTGCAAGCAGCTAAAACGAATGCAATATCAAAAATTAAAGCAACGAGTGAAACAGCAAAAGAAGCTATTGCGAATGATGCTAATTTAACGGCAGATGAAAAGGCAATGTACGTTGCACAAATAGAATCTTCAGTAACGAACGCAACAACGACAATTAATAATGCAATCGATAATGATATCATTTCACAAGCAGAAACAAATGCTGAAACGGCGATTACTGGAACAGTTGATGTTGCAACGTTACAAAATGCAAAGAATGCGGCTATAGCGGCATTGACAACAGCACGTACAGATGCGATTAGTCAAATTCAAAATGCATCATTAAGCGATGAACGTAAAACAGCCTTGATAGATGAAGTGACTACTGCTTATAATACAGCAGTTAATAATGTTAATAATGCAACGACAACAACAACCGTTGCAACAACTGGTACTGATGGTCAAGCAGCCATTGATGCAGTGTTAGATAAGTTAACGATAGAGAGTGTTGCATTACAAGATGCGAAGGATGCGGCAAATAGCAAGTTAGATGCAGCAGCTGCCACAGCGAATGCAACGATTGAAGCAGATACTAATTTGACAGCTGACGAGAAAACGTCTTATAAGGCAAAAGTGACTCAGGCATTAGCCACGGCACAAGACAAGATTAATGCCGGTACCGACGTTAAAACAGTTAATCAAGCGGAAGCAAATGGTGAAACAACATTTACGTCAATTGTGGGTGCAGCAGCGTTGCAAGATGCGAAGAATGCCGCCAACAGTAAATTAACGATAGCGGCTGCCACAGCGAATGCAACGATTGAAGCAGATGCTAATTTGACAGCTGACGAAAAAACGTCTTATAAGGCAGAAGTGACCCAAGCATTAGCCACGGCACAAGACAAGATTAATGCGGGTACAGATGCAGAAACGATTAATCAAGCAGAAGCGAATGGTGAAACAACATTTACGTCAATTGTTGGATCTGCAGCATTACAAGATGCGAAGAATGCAGCTAATAGCAAATTATCTGCGGCAGCTGCCACAGCAAGCGCAACAATTGAAGCAGATGCTAATTTGACAGCTGACGAAAAGACAACTTATAAATCAGCAGTGGCACAAGCATTAGCGGCAGCCCAAGGTAAAATTAATGCGGGTACGGACGCAGAAACGATTAATCAAGCGGAAGGAAATGGTGAAACAGCACTTGCTACAGTCGTTAGTGCAGCAATGTTACAAGATGCGAAAAATGTGGCAAATAATCAGTTAGATGATGCAGCAAGTGCAGCGAATGCAGCGATTGAAGCAGATACCAATTTAACAGATGATGAAAAAATCGCTTATAAGACTGAAATAGCACAAAAATTAGCAACGGCTCAAGCAGCAGTGAATGCAAGTACAGATGTTGATGCAATTAATCAAGCAGAAGCAAATGGTAAAACAACCTTTACTACAACTGTTAATGTCGCTGTTTTACAAGGGACAAAGAACGCAGCCATTAAAGCATTGGCAACGGCACGTACAGATGTTATTGATCAAATTCAAAGTTCAACATTAAGTGATGACCGTAAAGCAGCGTTGATTGAAGAAGTGACTGATGCTTATACTACAGCTGAAAACAATGTCACTGCTGCAACAACGACTAAAGCGGTTGCGACAGCTGGTAGTGAAGGGCGAACAGCAATTTATGCAGTATTGGATGATTTAACAACAGAAAGTGCTGCATTGCAAGGAGCCAAAGATGCAGCAAATAGTAGGTTGGAAGCAGCGGCAACAGTAGCAGATACAGCGATTGAAGCAGATGCTAATTTGACAGCTGACGAGAAGACGTCTTATAAAGCAGAAGTGGCGAAGGCATTAGCCAGTGCACAGGATAAAGTTAATGCAGGTACAGATGCAGAAACGATTAATCAAGCGGAAGCAAGTGGTAAAACAGCAATTACAACAACTGTTAGTGATGCAAAATTACAAGATACGAAAAATGCAGCGAATAGTAAATTAGCGACAGCAGCTGCCACAGCGAATACAATGATTGATGCAGATACTAATTTGACAGCTGACGAGAAAACGTCTTATAAGGCGGAAGTGGCGCAAACACTAGCTAGTGCACAAGATAAAGTCAATGCAAGTATGGATGTAGACGGTATTAATCAAGCGTTGGCCTCTGGAACAACATCGTTTTCTGAAACAGTTGGTGTTGCAGCATTACAAGATAAAAAGAATGCAGCGAATAGTAAATTAGCTGCAGCAGCTACGGCGGCTAATGCCGTGATTGAGGCAGATGCAAACTTGACAACTGACGAAAAGACAGCTTATAAGGCAGAAGTGGCGAAGGCATTAGCCAGTGCACAGGATAAAGTTAATGCAGGTACAGATGCAGAAATGATTGATCAAGCTGAAGCCAATGGTGAAACAACCTTTACTTCAGTCATTGGGTCCGCTGCATTACAAGATGCAAAGAATGCAGCGAATAGCAAGTTAGCTGCAGTAGCAACAGCAACGAATGTGGCGATTGAAGCAGATGCTAATTTAACAGCTGACGAGAAGACGTCTTATAAGGCAGAAGTGGCGCAAGCATTAGCTAGTGCACAAGATAAAGTCAATGCGGGTACAGATGCAGAAACGATTAATCAAGCTGAAGCTAATGGCGAAACAACCTTTACGTCAATCGTTGGATCCGCAGCATTACAAGATGCGAAGAATGCAGCGAATAGCAAATTAGCTGCAGAAGCATCACAAGCCAATAAGGCAATTGAAGCAAATCATAATTTAACATCTGAGGAAAAGGTAGCTTATAAGACAGAAGTGGCGCAAGCATTAGCTAATGCACAGGATAAAGTTAATGCGGGTACAGATGCAGATGCTATCAATCAAGTAATAGCTGATGGGACAACTACATTTACTGAAACGGTAGAAGCTGCAGTGTTACAAGATACAAAGAATGCCACAATGAAATCATTAACGGATGCTCGTACAGATGTAGTTAATCAAATTCAAAAATCAGCATTAAGTGATGATCGCAAAACAGCCTTGATTAAAGAAGTAACTGATGCTTATCATGCAACTGAAAATAATGTCACTGCTGCAACAACGACTAAAGCAGTTGCAACGGCTGGTAGTGACGGTAAAACGGCAATTTATGCGGTAGCTGATAAATTAACAGCAGAAAGTGCTGCATTGCAAGATGCGAAGAATGCTGCTAATAGCAAATTAAATGAAGCTGCAACGACAGCGAACGCAGCGATAGAAGCAGATGCTGATTTAACAGCTGATGAGAAGATGTCTTATAAGGCAGAAGTGGCGCAGGCATTAGCAACAGCTCAAGCAGCAGTTAATGCGGGTACAGAAGCAGCTGCTATTAATCAAGCGGAAGCAAATGGTAAAATAACGTTTACTGGAATAGTTGACGCTGCAGCATTACAAGATGCTAAAAATATAGTTTTGAAAGAATTGAAAGTCGCACGTACAGATGTGGTTAATCAAATTCAAAAATCAGCATTAAGTGATGATCGTAAAACAGCCTTGATTAAAGAAGTGACGGATGCTTATAATGTAGCTGAAAACAATGTCACTG
The DNA here is from genome assembly GCF_058107185.1 of Weissella sp. ESL1177. Taxonomy (NCBI): domain Bacteria; kingdom Bacillati; phylum Bacillota; class Bacilli; order Lactobacillales; family Lactobacillaceae; genus Weissella; species Weissella sp. ESL1177. Next base: position 1,841,376 of record NZ_CM176591.1, read on the forward strand.
CTGCAACGACAACTGAAGCAATTGCAACAGCTGGTAGTGACGGTAAAACGGCAATTTATGCGGTAGCTGATAAATTAACAGCAGAAAGTACTGCATTGCAGGATGCGAAGAATGCTGCTAATAGCAAGTTAAATGAAGCTGCAACGGCAGCGAACGCAGCGATAGATGCAGATACAAACTTATCAGATGCAGAAAAGACAACTTATAAGGAAGAAGTGGCGCAGACATTAACCAGTGCACAGGATAAAGTTAATGCAGGTACAGATGCAGACACCATTAATCAAGTAATAACTGATGGCACAACAACCATTAATACAATAGTTGATGCTGCAGGGTTGCAGGATGCGAAGAATGCTGCTAATAGCAAGTTAAATGAAGCTGCAACGGCAGCGAACGCAGTGATAGATGCAGATACAAACTTATCAGATGCAGAAAAGACAACTTATAAGGAAGAAGTGGCGCAGACATTAACCAGTGCACAGGATAAAGTTAATGCAGGTACAGATGCAGACGCCATTAATCAAGTAATAACTGATGGCACAACAACCATTAATACAATAGTTGATGCTGCAGCATTACAAGATGCGAAAAATGCGGCCAACAGCAGGTTAGATGACGCTGCAACGGTAGCAAATGCAGCGATAGATGCAGATACAAACTTATCAGATGCAGAAAAGACAACTTATAAGGAAGAAGTGGCGCAGACATTAACCAGTGCACAGGATAAAGTTAATGCAGGTACAGATTCAGACACCATTAATCAAGTAATAACTGATGGCACAACAACTATTAATACAATAGTTGGTACAGCAGCGTTACAAAATGCAAAGAGTGCTACAACAGCAGCATTGGCTACCGAACGCACGAATGTGGTTAATCAAATTCAAAAATCAGCATTGAGTGATGACCGTAAAACAGCCTTGATTAAAGAAGTGACTGATGCCTATAATGCAGCTGAAAACAATGTCACTGCTGCAAAAACAATATCTGCGGTAGCAAAAGCTGGTAATGCGGGACAAACAGACATTGATGCGGTTTTGAATAAATTAACGACAGAAAGTACCATACTACAAGAAACCAAAGATGCAGCTAATAGTCAGTTAGATACAGCGGCCACAGCAGCGAATGCAGCGATTGAAGCAGACACTAATTTGACGGCTGATGAAAAGACGTCTTATAAGGCAGAAGTAGCGCAAGCATTAGCAACGGCTCAAGCAGCAGTTAATGCGGGTACAGAAGTTGATGCAGTTAATCAAGACGCAGCCAATGGTGAAACAACGTTTACTGGAATAATTGATGCTGCAGCATTACAAGATGCGAAAAATGCGGCCAACAGCAGGTTAGATGACGCTGCAACGGTAGCAAATGCAGCGATTGAAGCAGATGCTAATTTGACAGTTGACGAAAAGATAGCTTATAAGGCAGAAGTGGCGCAAGCGCTAGCAACAGCCCAAGAAACAGTTAATATGGGTACAGATATAAATGAAATTAACCAGGCAGAAGCTAATGGTAAAACAACATTTACTGGGACAATTCATACTGCAGCGTTACAAGACGCGAAAAATGAAGCTAACAATAGGTTAGATGAAGCCGCAACTGCAGCGAATGCGGCGATTGAAGCAGACACTAATTTGACGGTTGATGAAAAGTCATCTTATAAGGCAAAAGTGACGCAAGCGTTGACGACTGCAAAGGATGCAATTAATACAGATACAGATACGACAACAATCAATCAAACAGAAGCTAACGGTAAAACGACATTTACTGGAATAATTGGTGATGCAAGGTTACAAGATACAAAGAATGCAGCAATGAAAGCATTGGCAGTTGCACACACAGATGTGGTTGATCAAATTCAAAATTCAGCATTGAGTGATGAACGTAAATCAGCATTAGTTGCCGAAGTCACTGATGCATACAATACAGCGATTAATAATGTTGACAGTGCAACGACTATGGCAGCAACGACAATAGCTGGCACTGAAGGACAAACCGCGATCTACGCAATATTAGATGACTTAACAACAGAAAGTGCAGCATTACAGGAATCGAAAAATGCGGCTAATGATAGATTGGATGAAGTTGCTGATACAGCAAATGCAGCGATAGAAGCAGATGCAAACTTAACAGTTACAGAGAAAGCAGCGTATAAAACTGAAGTTGCCCAAGCGTTAGCCACTGCAAAAAATGCAATAAATGCAGGTACAGATACGGCAACGATTGATCAAGCAAATATAATCGGTGAAATAACACTTAATAACATAATAGATACTGCTGCACTACAAGATGCAAAGAATGCTGCTAACAGTAGACTGGATGAAGCCGCTGATACAGCGAATGCAGCGATAGAAGCAGATGCAAACTTAACAGCTGCAGAGAAAGCAGCATATAAGACTGAAGTGGCGCAAGCGTTAGCTACTGCAAAAGATGCAGTAAATGCAGATACAGATGTGGTAACAATTAATCAAGCAGAAGCTAATGGGAAAACGGCATTAACGGCAACAATTAATGTCGCTGCACTACAAGATGCAAAGAATGCTGCTAACAGTAGACTAGATGAAGCCGCTGATATAGCGAATGCAGCGATAGAAGCAGATGCAAACTTAACAGCTGCAGAGAAAGCAGCATATAAGACTGAAGTTGTTCAAGCGTTAGCTACCGCAAAAGATGCAGTGAATGCAAGCGCAGACGCAGCAACGCTTAATCAAGCAGAAGCTAATGGAAAAACGGCATTAACGGCAACAGTTAATGTTGCTGCATTACAAGATGCAAAGAATGCGGCTAATGGTAGACTGGATGAGGCCGCAACGGCAGCAAATGTAGCGATAGATGCAGATATAAACTTAACAGCTGCAGAGAAAGCAACATACAAGACTAAAGTTGCTCAAGCGTTAGCTACTGCAAAAGATGCAGTGAATGCAAGCGCAGACGCAGCAACGCTTAATCAAGCAGAGGCTAATGGAAAAACTACTCTGACAGAAATCATTAGTACTGCTGCGTTACAAGATACAAAGAATGCCACAATAAAATCATTAACGGATGCTCGTACAGATGTAGTTAATCAAATTCAAAAATCAGCATTAAGTGATGATCGCAAAACAGCCTTGATTAAAGAAGTGACTGATGCTTATCATGCAGCTGAAAATAATGTCACTGCTGCAACAACGACTAAAGCAGTTGCAACGGCTGGTAGTGACGGTAAAACGGCAATCTATGCGGTAGCTGATAAATTAACAGCAGAAAGTGCTGCATTGCAAGATGCAAAGAATGAAGCCAATAGTAAATTAGCTGCAGTGGCCACAGTAGCAAATGCAGCGATTGAAGCAGATGCTAATTTAACAGCTGATGAGAAGACGTCTTATAAGGCAGAAGTGGCGCAGGCATTAGCAACAGCCCAAGCAGCAGTTAATGCGGGTACAGACGTAGATGCTATTAATCAAGCAATAGCTGATAGCACAACAAACATTAATACAATAGTTGATGCTGCAGCATTACAAAATGCTAAAAATATAGTTTTGAAAGAATTGAAAGTCGCACGTACAGATGTGGTTAATCAAATTCAAAAATCAGCATTAAGTGATGATCGCAAAACAGCCTTGATTAAAGAAGTGACTGATGCTTATCATGCAGCTGAAAACAATGTCACTGCTGCAACGACAACTGAAGCAATTGCAACAGCTGGTAGTGACGGTAAAACGGCAATTTATGTGGTAGCTGATAAATTAACGTCAGAAAGTACTGTATTGCAGGATGCGAAGAATGCAGCGAATAGTAAGTTAAATGAAGCTGCAATGGCAGCGAATGCAGCGATAGATGCAGATACAAACCTGTCAGATGCAGAAAAGACAACTTATAAGGCTGAGATTGCTAAAAAATTAGCAATCGCACAAGCAACAATCAATACAAGTACGGAAGCAGACACGATTAATCAAGCAGAGGTTAATGGGAAAGTTGCACTTACGACAATAGTTGATGCTGCAGCATTACAAGATACGAAGAATGCTGCGATAACAGAATTAACAGCTGCCTGGACAAATGTGATTAATCAAATTCAAAATTCGGCATTAAGTGATGACCGTAAGATGGCGTTAATTACTGAAGTAAACGATGCGTATAGAACAGCCATTACTAATATTAATGTTGCAACGACAACAACAGCAGTAATGGCAGCTGACGTTAAAGGAAGAACTTTAATTTATGGCGTATTAGAAATGATTACAGAAGAGCAAACCACGTTTGAAAATAATGGTACAACTTCTGACGGTAAATTAAGCAATGACAATAGTAAAAAAGGTGATATTGTTGTAAACAATGTTAATAACGATAATAAAAGTCATTCCGAATTAAATAAAAATTTGGGCATTAATAATGATATAAAGTTACCTGAAACAAATGTAAAACAAAGTGAATCAGTAAATACCCTATTTGTTGAAGTGTTTAGTTTATTAGTGTTACTCATGTTAGGTAGTATGGGTTATCGACGTAATAAAAAAGAAGATTAATATAAAAAATTTAAATATCACTTGAAAAATTAAATAATCGCTTTTTCTGGACGATGAATTGCTAAAATATTTTGGTAATTCACCGTCCAGTTTTATATTGCAACAAATATCATACAAAAGACATCAGTCCAATGTTAGACGGGTGTCTTTTTTTGTGGGGCTTTTGATTAAAATACGAACAATTAATTGGTACAAACCAATTAGATAAAACGTTTTACAATAAAAGTGAACGATATAAATCATTGACGTTTTTAACGTTCGTTGATATTATTTAAGTAACCTTTAAGCATAACTATACATAGCGTGTATCAGACAAACATTAAGGAGTATAAAGGGCATGTTTAAGAAAATTGTAGCGGGAGCCACTGTCGCAATGTTAGCAACAACTGTTGTATCAGCGATACCAGCAGTTAATGCGGACGCAGCTTCAAAAGTTGATTTGAAAGAGTTGAACGTACAATTCGTACCTTCATCACAAGCAGATACGATCCAGGCAAAGGCTAAGCCATTGGAAAAGTTGTTGAAGAAGCAATTAGGTATTCCAGTTCACGTTACGATCTCAACTGATTACAATACAGTTGTCGAAGCAATGGGATCAGGCAAGGTTGATATGGGCTTCTTGCCACCTGATCCTTATGTGCAAGCACATAAGCAATATGGCGCAAAAGTTATTTTGCAGTCACAACGTTATGGTATCAATGATAAGAAAAATGATGGTTCTGATACTGACAAGTTAGTTGATTACTATCGGGCACTGGTTGTTGTCAAGAAGGATTCAAGCATTAAGAATGTTAAAGATTTGAAGGGCAAGAAGATTGCTGTTCAAAATCCAACGTCAGATGCTGGTTACATTTTCCCTGTTGTTGATTTGAACAAGAAGGGCATGAATGTTGTTAAGAATTCTAAACTAGTCACGGTTAAGGGACATGATCAAGGAATTATCTCAGTCGTTAATGGTGATACAGATGCTGCGTTTGTCTTTGATGATGCTCGTAACCTTGTTAAAAAGGATAATCCTGATGTCTTTAAAGATACACGTGTACTAGCTTACACAGCAAAGATTCCTAACGATACCATTACATTGCGTAAGGGTATCTCAAAGGCTGATACAAAGACCATTCAAAAGGCAATGATCAAGGTATCAAAGACAGCTAAGGGTAAGCAAGTTATGAAGGATGTTTACAGTTGGGCTGGTGTTTCAAAGTCAAAGGATTCAAACTTTGACACAGTTCGTAAGTATCAAAAGCAAGTTGAAAACATTAACTAAAAATCTATCATAAGCATATCTAAAAGTGAGTCTTGTCATGATGGTTTATGACAGGGCTCGCTTTAATACATATTTGAAAATATATAATTTTTTTCGGGTTATATAGGATAGGATGGCATAATTATGGCTAATGGTGCAGGCACCATAAAAATTAATAATGTTTCTAAGATTTACCCTAATGGGACCATTGGGTTGGATCATATTAATCTGGATATACAGTCAGGCGAATTTGTCGTGATTGTTGGTTTATCTGGTGCTGGTAAGAGTACATTATTAAGAGCAATCAATCGACTTCATGATGTGAGCGAAGGCGAAATTTTACTCGATGGCGTTGATATTACGAAAGCTAAAGGCAAGCAATTACGGGAACAACGACGTAATATTGCGATGATTTTCCAAAATTTTAACTTAGTAAAACGAGCAACCGTTGCACGTAATGTGTTAGCTGGTCGAGTAGGGTATTATTCAACCTTCAAAAGTACTTTTGGCTTATTTTCTAAGGAAGATAAAGAAAAAGCGGCTGCTACTTTGGATCGTGTCAATATGTTGGATAAATATTATATACGTGCAGATGAGTTATCTGGTGGGCAACAACAACGTGTTGCGATTGCCCGTTCAATGATGCAATCGCCAAATATTGTTTTAGCCGATGAACCAATTGCCTCACTTGATCCAAAAACAACAAAAATGGTGATGGATGATTTGCAACATCTGAATGATATGGGGATGACAGTTGTTGTTAATTTGCACAGTGTGTCATTGGCGATGGCGTATGCAACGCGAATTATTGGGCTACGTGGTGGTCAATTAGTTTATGATAAACCAATTGCTGAAGTCAACGCAGATGATTTCGATGGTATTTATGCTGAAGCGGGAGATGAGGAGTAAGCTATGAACGCAACTTTACCTGAACGCCAATTCAGTGAAAAGTGGCATGTTAAGGGCATTTTGTCTGTCCTCCTATTTGTCCTCATTTTTATTGGATCGGGTTATAAAACTGGCGCAACTGCAAACTTTAGTTGGGATCAATTTTGGCAATTATTGATTCGTATGATGCACCCAGATTGGACATTTATTTCTTCAATTATTACACCGATTGCACAAACGATTCAGATGGCACTTGTTGGGACCTTATTAGGGACAATTATTGCTGTACCATTTAGTTTGTTAGCAGCACGAAATATCGTTAAAAATACTTATTTACGCGGGATTATTCGTTTCTTTTTGAATTTGGTTCGCGCGTTACCAGATTTGTTGTTAGCGGCTGTTTTTGTTGCCATTGTCGGCATTGGACCAATGGCTGGTGTTGGTGCATTGACAATTTTTAGTTTTGGGATGATTTCTAAATTGTTCTACGAAGCGATTGAAACGATTGATGATGGACCAATTGAGGCACTCACTTCTGTTGGTGCGAATGGCATTCAGAAAATTGTTTTCGCTGTTATACCACAGGTTATGAATCAATTTTTAAGTTATTTTCTATATACATTAGAAATTAATGTCCGTGCCTCTACCGTACTTGGTTATTTAGGTGCCGGTGGTGTCGGTTTGTATTTGGATCAAACTTTATCGTTATTCCGTTACGATCGTACGGCTATTGTTATTTTAGCAATTTTGGTAGTTGTTATTGTCGTTGATGGTATTTCAAATCGACTACGGGAGGCGTTGGCATAATGCAAAAAATTCAACGAAATCCGTGGCAAAAGTATGGTCCATGGATCATAACGATCTTAGTTGTGTTAATCTTTGTTTGGGCTTTTTCAGGTATTCCACTATCAACTGTGAAACCACAGGCGGTGGCGGTGACTAAGTCAATTATTCATGGTTTGTTCCATCCAGACTGGTCGTATGTTTATACTGGGGATGGTGAAGATTTGGTTAGTGCTTTGATTGAGACATTAGCCATTGCGTTCCTTGGAACATTTATTTCAGCTATTCTAACATTACCCTTTGCCTTTTTGGCCGCTCGAACGAAGAAAGGTTTCTTCACACCACGTTCGACGATTGGAAAATTAATTTTAACAATTATTCGAGTCTTTCCAGAAATTGTTTTGGCCATTATGTTTATTAAAGCAGTTGGACCAGGCGCTTATGCTGGTGTTTTGGCTGTTTCGATTCATTCCATTGGCATGTTAGGAAAATTGTTTTCGGAAGCAATTGAAAATATTGATCGTGGTCCGAACGAAGCAATTATCGCAGCGGGTGGCTCAGCTTTAGATGGACTGACTTTAGCAACCATTCCCGCTGTCATGCCAGAGTTTATGAATTATACACTTTACCGCTTTGAAATTGCGGTTCGCTCGGCTGCCATATTGGGAATTGTTGGTGCTGGTGGTATTGGTGCACCATTGATTTTTGCGCTACAGACGCGCCAGTGGTCTAAAGTTGGTATCATATTGTTAGGGATTATCGTGATGGTGACTGTGATTGATTTCTTATCTGGTCAATTACGTAAGCGTTTAGTTTAATGATGAAACTAATATGAATGAAATAGTGTATTGAGGAGATTTAAAGCAATGGGCATTGCGACGATCTTTTGGTACACGTCTAAGAGCTAGCGATCTACCAAATAAAGGGTTAGATTGCTGGCCCTTTCAGTTTAAAGTGATTAAGTAAGGGAGAATAACATGCAAGTAGCAATACTTTCAACGTCGGATGTGCACGGCTACATTCGGGCAGATGATTTTCGACGGCCATTATCAAATGATGGTCTTGGTCTAACGAGGGCAGCAACGATCATTGGTCAGTATAAGCAACAAGCTAAAACAGCAGGCGACGTTGTTTTAACCATTGAAAATGGTGATTTTATTCAAGGGTCACCGCTAACAAATTATATTGAAAAAGTAACACCTGATCAGGTAGACATTTATCAACAATTAGCTGATGAAATTGGTTATGATGTGCGAATCTTAGGTAATCATGAATTTAATTTTGGGCGAACATATATTGAAAAGGTCTTTGCGACAACACCTAATTTGTTAAATGCCAATATACTAGATGAACAGACGCAACAACCTTTTGTAGGGCAGGCATACAAAATTTTTGATCGGGCAGGTATTAAGATTGGGGTAATTGGCTTAACGACACAATTTATTCCACATTGGGAGCAGCCTGCTCATATTACAGGATTATTGTTTGAGGATCCGGTTGTTGTTGCCAAAAAATTGATTAAAGAGTTACGGCCACAAGTTGACGTTCTTGTGTTAGCTTATCATGGCGGTTTTGCGGAAGATTTGCAAACGGGTAAGCCAATAGAACGTGTTACGTCTGAAAATCAAGGTTTTCAACTACTACAATTATCAGGTGTTGATGCACTTGTCACAGGGCATCAACATCGTGAAATTGCAGAGGTTGTTCATGGTGTACCGACAACCCAACCAGGTTATCGTGGTGACCATGTTGGATTGATGACGATTACTCTAGATGATAAGAAACACCGCACGGCAGCTACTGCAGAATTATTGACGACTGGTACTGTACCAGAACGGCAAGATATTGTGACAACAATTGACCCATTACAAAAGCAAGTCAATGCTTGGTTAGACACACCAGTGGGTTATGTCGGAGACAATATGACCATTACTGATCATTTTGCAGCACGGTTGCATAATCACCCATTTATTGAACTAGTCAATCGCGTTCAAATGGCAGCAACGGGAACGCAAATCTCTAACACCGCGCTATTCAATAATGAAGTTCGGGGGTTAATGAATGCGGTAACACAACGTGATATTATGACAAATTATATTTTTCCGAACACATTAGTAGTTGAAAAATTAACGGGTCAAGATATAAAAGATGCCTTAGAGGTTAATGCGCGATATTTTAAGCTTGATGACACAGAACAACCAGCAATCAATCCATTGTTTACGACACCAAAAGTACAACATTATAATTATGATATTTGGAGTGGTATTGACTATACAATTGATATTCGTCGACCAATGGGTGATCGTGTTGTTGTAGTACGAAAAGATGGTCAAGCGCTTGACATGACAGCAACTTATGAAGTAACGATGAATAATTATCGTGCAGGTGGTGCGGGTAACTTCCCAATGTTTTCGATGACTAAAGCCGTTCGAGAAGTACAACGTGAAACAGCTGACTTAATCGGCGAATATATCATGGATCATCCAAAGATTCAGATTGCACAGCCAACTAATTTGCAGGTTATTTGGCAAGATTAAATCAATATTCATTAAAAAATGTTTTGACCAGGGTGATGGACATGACACTCAGAAAAAATGATATTTGTGTTGATTTATGAACGATGTTATTGCCATCGGCATGTTCGTGCTAGCTTTGCTGAATTTGTGATAACGATGACCAAGTAAGATGAGATGATAAAACATTTAAAGACCTAGTAGCCAAATTTTGTTAGCTATTAGGTCTTTAAATAGCGTGATAACAAATAAATAGTTGCTATAAAATACTTTGTTGACATGCTATGATTTATTTACGAAATCAATGTTTTTGGGAGGTAAAAAATGTGGTCAAAGAAAAATTAGATCATATTATTGATGTGTGTGGTATGGTCGCAAGAATTTTACTTGAGAACGGTGCTGAAACGACTCGAGTAGAATCAACCATTACTTACATTGGTAAAGCTGCTGGGATTGGTTTAAATTGCCATGCAACGATGACGGCTATTTTTATTAGTACCGAAAATGGGGCAACTACGCACTTGGTTAAACCGAATATTTCATCTTTTAATTTACAAAAAGTAGATGAGATCAATACGTTGTCACGACAATTCTCAGCTCATGAAATCGATTTTAGTGAATTGGCACGTAAAGTACAGCTAATTGATCATAAAGTCATTGATTTTACTTGGCCACAAAAAATTATTGGTGCCGGATTTGTTTCAGTGGCGCCAATGTTACTTTTTAAAGCCACATGGTCTGATTTAGCATGCGCTTTTTTAATCGGTATTTTAGGTTATCTTGCTGCACAGTGGGGAAATCAACAGGCAACAGCACCTTATTTTAGTGCCATTGTTGGGGGCTTTGTCATTAGTTTGCTAGCAACTTTTTTACAACGCATTGGCATAGCCGATAGTGCTGCTAATATTATGATTAGTGCGTTAATGCCTCTTGTACCGGGGGTACCATTGACTAACTCTTTGCGTGAAATGATTGATCGAGACATTATTTCTGGTTTGGTACGTGGTGTCGATGCGATGATGATTGCTGGTTCAATTGGCATTGGTGCTATTGTTGGTAGTTTTATCGTCCATTTTGTAATGGGAGGTATCTCATGACATTTTTATGTGGCTTTATTTTTAGTTTTCTATCAACAGTTGGTTTTGGTATTATTACGAATGTGCCTCGTCGTGTTTTATTATCTGCCGGTATCACAGGCGCTTGTGGATGGACAGTGTATTTATTCACTGTGCAGATGACCCCCAATATTATTTTACAAAATTTTTTAGCGGCCTTAACGATTGGTCTCTTGGGTAACGTTGCAGCTATTTTAATGAAGGCACCGGTTAATATGATTTATGTGCCTAGTTTAGTATCACTAGTACCAGGTATTATTATCTATACAAGCTTAAAAGAATTTACGCTAGGTCATTATTTAAATGCCGGTCGTCATTTGATCAAAACGTTGGTCATTGCGTTGGCGATTGATATTGGTTTTGCGATTGCGGAATCTCTATTTAGGAGGATGCTACGTCCCCGCTTGAAAGCGATTAATAAAAAGTGACCGTTAAAATTAAGAGGCACCCAATCAGTTTGTTTACAGCGATTGGGTGCCTCTTAGATTAGCAGTCTTTTATTTTGAACAATTTTTCATATAACGCGTCTATTAAATTGAGACATGCAATTACTAAATTTGATCGTCTTCATCGGGGGTAACATCACGACGCTTTTCATCAGCATTTTCATCAAAACGATATTTGTATTGATTTTTTTTTGGCGAATCAGGCATAATCACAACTGCAACGATATAGATAAAAACGAATGGGAAGAATCCCGTAAAAATAGTGGCCGCTGCAAACAGTAAACGAACTAATGATGCATCTAAATCAAAATATTCTGAAATACCACCTAGGACACCTGATAAAACACGATCATTTGATTTTGTTAATTTCTTATCTTTGTTCATAATATTTCTCACTTTCTCCCAAAGTATTAGGGATTAAAACACTTTACAGACGAGTCTATATTCCTTATACTTGTATTATATTATATGTCTTATAGTATTGTAAAGGAAGATTAGTTATGGCAATGCAGTTATCAAGCGATTTAATGGATGGTCTGGTATTAGCGCTGCTTTCTGAAGAAGATTTATATGGTTATGCTTTAACAAAGCAGGTTCAAGAGCGATTTGCTGTCTCTGAATCTACGATGTATCCAGTCCTACGCCGTTTAAAAAAACGTGACTGGGTAACCACTTATGATGAACCTTTTGAAGGTCGTAATCGCAGATATTATAAAATATCTCAGTTGGGTCGACAAGAAATGAAGCGTATCCAAGATGAATGGCGTGATTTTAGTAATAAAATCAATACGTTAATCCTACAAGGAGACATCGATGGAAAATAGTATTTATTTTACACAAGTAAAAAATTATTTACAGCAATTAACGCCTGAAGAACAAGAAGATGTGATCCGCTTTTATCAAGAGTATACAACCGATGCGCAATTATCTGGTGAACGGTTAATTTCTGAATTGGGGACACCAAAACAATTAGCACGACGTATATTAGTCGATTATTCATTGCGCCTTGAAGAGGACAAAGCATACCAAACTGGACATGATGTGAGTCATCAGGAACATCAAAATTGGTTAAAACGAGAATTTAATTTAATTAGTATTGTTTTAGAAGGATTACTGACATCGGTGGTTTGGTTACCAGCCATGTTATTGATACTAATTTGTTTATTTGCGACAATCAGTATCGCTGTTTTTGTTGTGGTCGTCCTAATTTATTACCTAATGACGGGGTTATTCCAAATTGTCGGTGGTATTGCGATATTACCAACTAATTGGGCGACTGGTTTATATCAAGGTGGGATTGGCCTGATTATTGTTGGCTTACAGTTAGTCGCTTGGCCAATTGGTGTGATGATTGTTCGCTTAGTGTTTCGCGGTTTAATGCACTTTGTGAAGTATGTTGGTCGTAAATTTTCTCATAAGGGCAAAGGGGTGACGCATCATGCATAAGGGATTTCGATATATTTTAACAGGGTTTATCGTCATTTCTTTTGGCGTTATTATTATGCTGATTGGCTTAGCACATGATGGACAAAATAATTTAGGGTGGCATAACGGACACTTTGAAGTATCACAGATTAAAACAGTACATCGTGAGGTTAAATTTGTGAACAAAATTGATATTGAAACGGATAATGTGCCAGTTATTTTTCAAACAAGTAAACAAAAAAACGTGACGATTGCTGGTCGGATTACTAATCCAGACTTTTTACATGTTGTCCAAAGTGGTCATCAGTTAAAAATACACTATATCCCCAATCAAGAGAAGGGTTATGAAGTTGGTTTCGGTAAGCATGAACCTGAGAAATTGATTGTTACGATACCTGCTAATAAAAAATTAAATGAATATCGTCAATCTGCAATGGATGGCATGATGACAATTTCAAATTTACAAGCAACGCGTGCTATCTTAACCGCATCAGATTCGGATATTCATCTTAATCAAACAAAGTTACATAGTTTATCAGTTTCGGCGCACTCAGCGACAGTGGCTTTAAAAAAGGCACAGGTTTCACAAACAACTTTGAATGGTAGTGATAGTCATATCAACACAGACCAAGCTAATCTTGGTCGCTTAATGTTATCGGCAGATGAAAGTAAAGTGACATTGCAGCAGACGACGGCAGATACAAGCGCGATTCAAATGACAAGTGGTCATGTGAAACTACTGGATAGCCAGTTAACAGGACATAATATCATGACAATTATGGATGGTTCATTAAAGGTCGTTGGTTTATCTAATGTTGGCTTACAGATGCAAACAACTGCAGGACACATTAAAGTTAATGGGACGAATTATGGTACTAATTATTTAGATGATTTGGCAACGAATAATCAATTAAATGTTGATGTCTCAGATGGTAATATTACAGTTAAGTGATTTGGCCCTTGGTAAGGAGGAAGCGATGTCTGATTTGAAGCGTTGTCAATGGGTAGATGAACATGATGATTTGATGGTAGCCTATCATGATACCGAATGGGGTAAACCAGAGCATCGTGAACAAAGACTTTTTGAATTATTGAGTTTAGAAACGTACCAAGCAGGATTAAGTTGGCGAACAGTCTTACATAAACGACAAGCATTTCGACAAGCTTTTGCAAATTATGATTTCATAACAGTGGCTCAATATGATGAACAAGCGGTTGAACGTTTATTACAAAATAAGGCGATTATTCGACATCGGCAAAAAATACAAGCAACGATCAATAATGCGCAAGTTATTTTAGCTTTGCAAGAACGTGGACAAACTTTTGATCGATGGTTGTGGTCGTTTGTCGATCATGTGCCAATTGATCATCATGTCGTCAATTATCAAGCTGTGCCAGCGACAAATGAGTTAGCAATTTTCGTATCAAAGCAGATGAAAAAGATGGGCTTTAAATTTGTTGGTCCAGTGACGATTTATTCTTTCTTACAAGCAATTGGCATCATTAATGATCATGAAGTGACTTGTGCTTATCATTAAGTACAACAAAAAAGCACCAGCAACGTGGGATTGCTGGTGCTTTTTTTAGTATGATGATAACCGAGTTATCATCATACTGACCACAAATAGACGAGTAAGGGGTATTTGTGGTTGTATTTTAAGGAGTAGGTTGTGTAGGTTAGTTAGGCCTACTAGCTAAGTCTTGCGGACTTAGGTTATGAGTCTGCTGTACATATAGTCAAAGGGAAGTTTGTTCCTATTAACAAATACTAATATAGCGCACATTATCCGATAATTCAACTATTTTCTACTATTTTTTCCTGAATTTCGGAATAATAATTTGATCATGTACCAATTACTTGCTCGATCACTAGATCGTGGCGGGAATAGTTCTTCTAAAATACTTGTAATAATGGTTCCAATTAATGAAGCTAAGGCAATAAAATTGAACCACAATAATAAAATAATAGCAGAACTCAAAGCTTGATAAAATGTAAAAGTTTGGGCAGCAAAATTAACATACCATCCGAAAGCCTTTGCTAACCAAATCACGATGGTCACTTGGACAAATGTCCCAACGAAAATCCAAATAATGCGTGGTTTTTTAATTGGTAACAGTGTATTGAATAAAAAAGCGCCAACAAATAGGCCAATGGTGACGACAAGTCGTTTCGCGGATTCAATTTGATAGACAATGTGACTGCTAATTGGTAAAGCTTCTAAAACGTTTGAGCCAATTGAAGCAGTGATTAGCAAAATGCCAATAATACTTATAATAATAATTAGCCAAAACATTGAAATAAAGCGATCAAAAATAGCAACATTATTAGGTTGGACGTTATAAATACCATTTTGAGCAATCCGAATCGCTGAAACGACACGAGACAGTGACCATAGTGTTATGATAATGGATGCTGATAATACGCCAACACCATTTTGACTTAAAATTGACCGAATAACAGGTTCAATAAAGGTGAACACTGATTCAGGGACAGCTGTTTGCGCATATTTTAATGCGGTGTCAATCGTTAGTCCCAAATAAGGTAGTAGGGTTCCTAGGATAACAATAGCTGGAAAAATTGATAATAAGCCAAAGTAAGCAATTGAAGAGCTAGCAGTGACGATATCAACACGTGAAGCAACGTTGATAATGGTTGCAACCAATTTATTATTGAAAAGCAGTTTAAAAAGTTGTTTCACGATGACTATTCTCCTAATCAAATTTGCGTCAATCAATTCATTTTATCAGTAAATCAAACGAAGGTACAATTTCTTGATAATTTAACCGCTGTATAAGTAAAAAAAGATAAAATAGTTCACAGGATATCAAAAAAGATGTTATGATATTCACAATAATAAACAAAGGTGAAGATAAGATGAAATCAAAACGTCCGTCTCGATTTAAATTTTGGCTAGTTATCTTGGTAGGCTATGTTTTGTTATTTGTTATTGGTTTTACATTACCAGTTGCTTATGGTGCATTAACAAATAAAAGCGCACAAACGACAGCAGTTTCAAGTACATCCAGTGCTAGTAGCAGTAGCCACAAAGTTAGTTCAAGTAAATCTTCATCTACAGCTAGCTCAACGACAACAACACAAAGTACTCAGTCGACAAGTGCTACGTCTAATAAGAAAAAAGTTGTTGTGCAATCAGGTGAGACTGCTTATGCCATCGCCACAAAATATGGGTTAACGGTGACAAAATTACAAAACCTCAACCCATCAGTTGATTTGGATAATATGGTCGTTGGTCAGAAATTAAAAATTAAATAAGTCTCTTGATGTGATTAATATTAATGTCAGCAAGAAATAGCTGTTAGTCTAGCGGATGCTATCTGGTAGATTGACAGCTTTTAATATGCTCTAGAAGAGAATAACCTGTACGACAAGTATTTTGTAACATAAAAGATACTTACAACAAGGAAGAAAATGTGCTTAAATAAAAATCAGGCACTTTTATAGAGAATTAGGAGGATTTATGAACGAGGAGAAAGTTTCATCTAAAGTTATTTGGTCCATTGTGGCGACAGCAATTTTAGGATTTTCAGGTATTTTAACGGAAACATCAATGAATGTGACGTTTCCAGAATTAATTCAACAGTTTGGTCAACCAATGGGGACCGTCCAATGGTTGACAACGGCCTATTTACTGGTCGTTGCATTATTGATGCTGACATCAGCACATTTTAATGCGATTTTGAGTAAGCGCCAAACATACATAGTTGGTTGGGTAGCCTTTGTTATCGGAGATATTATTGCAATTATTGCGCCAAATTTTTGGATCTTATTATTAGGCCGTTTAATTATGGCCATCGGAACGGGGTTTGCTTTACCATTAGTATTTAATATTATATTTACCAGTGTCCCAATGTCTCAAATCGGTAAGTACATGGGGTTTGGCACATTGATTATTTCTTTAGCACCCGCATTGGGACCGGTGTACGGTGGTATTGTTGCCTATACACTCGGTTGGCGAGCTATTTTTATGATTATCTTACCAGTCACAATTATCTCATTAATGATTGGTTGGTTTAATCTTGATCGTCAAGTACCAAAGTCGACGAATAAATTTGCACTGGGCCAATTTATTTTAGTTGGTGCTTCATTAACATCAGCTTTGTTAGCGTTAGGACAATTAGAATCAGGAAAAATAACGGCGACGATTATTAGCTTAGCAATTGTTGCAATTGTTGCAATGGCTGGCTTTATTATCGTTGCAAAACGTGCGACGCATCAATTAATTGATTTATCAATTTTTCGTAGTAAGGCAATGGTGATGGCATTGTTAATTTATGCAACATCTCAAGCAATTAACTTGGCAGTTAATTTTGCATTACCACAATATAGTCAACTAACACTTGGGGCAACAACCATGATTGCCGGCTTTATTTTGATGCCAGGTTCATTGTTAGGATCAGCAGTCGCACCTATTTATGGTTCAATGTATGATCTTAAAGGAGCAAATCAGCCGTTAACATGGGGATCGATTGCCTTCTTGATTGTGATGATTATTTTTTCATTTATGGCACCAAGCATTGCTTCGATCGGTCTAACTGTCATTTATGCCCTATTTACGTTAGCACGAAACCTAACTTTTAGTGTGTCAATGACTGCAGGTGTTGCTGAAGTCCAACCACAGCAGGCGGGTGATGTTAATGCCGTTTTTAATACGGTACAACAATTCGTAGGGGCTGTTGGTACGACAGTTGCAGCATTGTTCATTCAGACAACTGGTACAACCAAAGCAGCGATTGCTTCACAAACAGCAACTGGATTTAGTCATTTAATCTGGTTCAGTACGATTATTGTCGCCATCAGCTTTATCTGGTTAGTTATTTTTATGAAGACTAAGACAGCCAAGTAAATTTATTAATAGAATAATAGGTAAGGCGTTGGAATATAAGGCGTTACAATCGGCTTCAAAACGTCTTTTATCCCACTCGCTTTTTTGTTGATAACAATAAAATACCAGATGGTCATCTTTCTTTCAGATGACCATCTGGTATTTTTATTATTAATCAACCGTTTGTGTCCAGCCATAAGGGTCTGGCCGGTCACCGTATTGAATGCCAACGAGCTCATTGTATAGTTTGGTAGTCACTGGACCAGCTTCAGTTTCACTATAAAAAACATGTTTCTGACCGTCATAGGTTAATGAACCAACTGGTGAAATCACAGCAGCAGTTCCCATTGCACCGGCTTCAGCAAATTGGTCAACTTCCGCAAAAGGTACAGGCCGTTCAACCGGGTTTAATCCTTGATCCTTAGCAAGTTGGAGTAAGGAACGTTTCGTGATTGAAGGTAGAATAGAATTTGACTTAGGTGTCACAAATTGGCCTTCTTTTGTGATACCAAAGAAATTTGCACCACCAAATTCATCAACATATTTATGTTCACGAGGATCAAGGAAAAGACAATCTGCATAGCCATCATGATGTGCTTTCGCTGAAGAAAACAAACTACTTGCATAATTACCAGATGTCTTTGCCTGACCAGTACCAGCATAAGATGCACGGTCGTAGTCACTCACTGTATAGGCTGCGGGATTTAAGCCATTAACATAGGCACCAACCGGTGTGGCATAAATGTGAAAGGTATATTCAGTAGCAGGGGCAACACCAACGACAGTTGTTGTACCAATCATAAATGGTCTTAAATAAAGTGAACCACCACTACCATATGGCGGAACGAATGCCTCATTTGCTTTAACTACTTGTTTGACAGCCGCAACGAAATCAGCAACAGGGTAAGGTGCCATTAGCATCCGTTCTGCAGAATTTACCATCCGTTCAGCGTTTAATTCTGGTCGAAATAGATTGATTTTACCATCTTTACGGCGATAAGCTTTTAATCCTTCAAAGACCTCTTGACCGTAATGAAGAACTTCAGCTGCAACGGATAGCTCAATTGTTGAACGAGTGGTTAATTCACCTGGCTGCCACTGACCATCTTTAAACTTTGCTTCAAAGTCATATGGTAAATCATGGTACTCAAAGCCTAGATTTTCCCAATCCAAATTTTCTACTTTTTCCTTCATGTTATATTCTCCTTGTTATTGATCATTGTAAATGATAATGTGTGTGTTTTTGGACTAACTAGCGGTGACAGATGTCTTTTTTTCATGAGCTTTGTCGTCATCAAGGACTTGTTTAATAAACTGGTCAACATCAAATTTGTCGACATATTCCGTGAGGTGGACAAGGTTGCGTAAAAAGTTGTGGGTTGATGCTTCGTAATGATACTTTTTGCCTAAATCATAAAGGTACCCATTGATATAATCAACTTCTGTTTCTCGACCATTGGATAGATCTTGATACATTGATGGGAAATGCAGTGGATTACCAGTTTGACTAACAGAGACAACTTGTTGCCATTCTTCTTGACGTGTCGTCAGTAGTTTGATACCAGCACGTTCGCAGACATCATATGCTTCATCAATTAATTGGACAGCAAGTGCTTTTGTTGTGGGTGCTTGAATAAATTCTCCCATACGAATCCTAAACATTGTACAAAGTGTATTAACAACAGAATTAAAGATGACTTTGGCCATTAATGTACCAGAAAAATTGGTCGTTAAAGTTGGATTCATTCCCGCAACGTCAAAATCTGTCACAATTTGCTGCGTAACGCTATCGGGTTTTTCAGTTTGATTTGCAAAATTAACGGAACCAGCACCTTTTTGACCAATAAAATCGACATCCCCAGCAGCATTTAATACTGTGCCAATCATCGCTGTACCACCAATGACACGTTCTGCTGGAAAATATTGATTAATTTTTTCAATATGTCCCATCCCGTTCATACAAGTTAATACAACTTGATGTTCGTTAAAGAAATGTGCCGAACGTGATAAGAGCTCTTGGAGCAAATATTGTTTTGTAAAGACGATCAGAACATCAGCTTGGCCATCATATTCTTCTGGATAGTAAATATTAATGGGTACTAAGTGTTTATTCTGACCATCCCTAGCAACGTAAACACCGTGTTGTGCACGAATCGTTTCAACCTGTTCTGGCCATGTATCAACAAAATCAACCTCAAAACCAGCTGTTTGTAGTAAGACACCAAAGCGTAAGCCCATGGCACCAGCTCCTAATACTGCATATTTCATTTTATTTGCCTGCTTTCTTAGACGAGTTAGTCATTCCAAGTGAGACAATTTATCACCTTGGCAAGGTGTTGTCTGATTGATATGACAATAGTGATTAGTAATTATTGGACGGTCATTCGTTGTGTTATTAATCGCAGGTTCCATTAGCCATCACCTCCCCAAATTGAAAATTGATATGAAAAAAGCCCTTAACTTTTACCAATTTATTGCTAAAAGTTAAGGGCGCTGACGCACGGTACCACCTTAATATTGTTTTATAAAAAACATCTTACGTACAGTCTATCGACGATACGTTCACATGATAATGGGTGTGCCCCAATGTTGTTTAGTGATTTGTTGAAGTTCACAACATTGCTCAGAGATGATCATTATTAATTTTTGTGTATCGCTTTTCACCAACCAACGACTCTCTAAACACAGCAAGTAATAAAATTCTCTTCATTGCTTTTTAATCATATTTTAATTTAACAAGAGATTAACTCATTCACAATTACTTGTCAATAAAAATTATAAAATTTATGTCATGATGACAAACCATGGTGATGATTAGTTCACTGTTTTCATGGTATCATCAAATTTTTTCTAAAAAGGTAAAATCTTTGTTTACTTTCGTTAGCTTTTTGACACGGAGACTATTTTATAAGTTAAAATAAGGGCAATAATGAGACTAAAGTGAGGAATATGAGTCATGATTAAACAAATATTTTTAGATATGGATGGGACTTTGTTGGATGAACAGGGAGTATTAACAGAGAACACAGTTACGACAATTATTGATGCAAAAATACCAGTTACTTTAGTCTCAGCTCGAGCACCACAGGAAATGATTTTTGCTATTCAAAAATTAGCTCTAACAGCACCACAAGTGGCTTTTAATGGTGGTTTGATTTATCAGTTACAGGATAATCATCTACGAGTTCTTCATACTAATCCGATTGCAAGTCAAGTTAGTATACAATTGGTTCAGTGGTTAGCAAAAAATTATTCAGAAATGAGTTTAAGCTATTATACACAAGATAATTGGTTCGTTAATCGACAAGGACCAGAAGTTGATCGTGAAATTTTGTTTACGGGGATGGTGCCACAGGATACAGCATTATCAACATTACACTCAGATAGTGATTTCGGTATTTTCAAAATTATGCTAATTGATTTGACGGCAACAAAATTGGACGCCATCACGCAGACTATTCTAGATTTGAACTTACCAGGAATCAATGTACAACAATCAGATAGTGAACATTTAGAAATCACAAGTGCAATAGCCGAAAAAGCATTTGGTGTTACTGACATTATGACTCATGAAAAGTTAGCAAAGTCAGAAACAGCAGCTTTCGGGGATGGGTATAATGATTTATCAATGTTTGGTGCAGTTGGAACTGCCATTGCAATGGGCAATGCACCGATTGCTGTGCAACAAGCTGCACAGTATGTTACTAAACCCAATACCGTTGATGGCGTTGCTTATGGAATAAAAAAATTTCTATTGCAAGAAACTGTGAAGAAGGAGAAAAATGATGGCTAATATTAAAGATATTGCACGGTTATCAGGGTATTCAGTCGCAACAGTTTCGCGATATATTAATCAGAATGGCTATGTTTCGACGGCGGCAGCGACGAAAATTCAACAGGTCATTACATCGGTTGACTATGTGCCAAATACGATTGCACGAGATTTGAGTACAGGTAAAACCAAAACGATTGGTGTGGTTGTCCCATTTTTAGAATATGCTTATTTTTCAAAATTATTTGCTGGTATTACAAAAGCAGCGTTTCGTATCGGGTATAACGTGGTGGCTCTAAAATCGAATTATGACGTTAATTTGGAATTAAAGTATTTGGAACAATTACATCAAAAAAATTATGATGGTTTAATTTTTACATCACATGGTTTGTCATTGGATAGTATGTTGACTTATCAGAAATATGGACCAATTGTTTGCTGTCAAAATTTGGGAGATAGGCAATTAGCAGCAGCTTACTCAGTGCGTGAGACGACTTACTTAAAAGTATTTCGTCTATTAAAACAACAAGGTAATCAGCGAATAGCACTAACCTTTAATCGTTATTATGAAGAAAGTCCAACGAGTCGAGCGACAATTGATTGTTATGAACAAATATTTGGTCATAAACCAGAATTACAATATATTTTAACAGGTATATTGGGGTTTGAAGATGGTTATCAAGCAGCAAAAAAGTATTTATCATTACCCGAACCACCAGAGGCAATCTTTGCAAATGGGGATGATATTGCTGCTGGTATTCGTGAATGTTATCGTGACCGCCAACAACCAATGCCTATCTTAATTGGGCAAGATAATGAAATTTCAAGTCGTTTAATGAATATTTCAACCATTGATCATCACTATGAACAAATTGGTCAAAAGGCGGTCGATTTGGTTATTAGTGGGGAAATTTCACATATACCAATTGCATCTGAATTAATTATTCGCCATGGTAAAGTGCGTTAAAAGCAACAGTATAAATCATATGAGGGGGATGTCAGAATGTCTTTTCAGAAAGTAAATGAATATTTCAATCAGTTGGGGTTAGGTGATCGCGTGAAACGCTTTGATAAGTCAAGTGCCACTGTTGTTGAAGCAGCACATGCGTTACATTGTGAACCATCACATATTGCAAAAACGATGTCTTTCTTAGTCAATGAGCAACCAGTGTTAGTTGTGATGGCTGGTGATGCAAAAGTTGATAATCATAACTTTAAAGCGGTCTTTCATAAACGACCTAAGATGATTGCAAGTGACCAAGTAGAATCATATATTGGCCATGCACCTGGTGGTGTTTGCCCCTTTGTTACCAAGGAAGATGTTGCCATTTTCTTAGATGAATCTTTAAAGCGCTTTGATATTGTTTACCCAGCGGCGGGAGACGATCATAGTGCTGTGGCATTATCTCTGGATGAATTAGCACAATATACAAACGCGCACCAATGGGTAGATGTTTGTAAAGATTGGCAGTAACGATGAATGAAGCAATACCATAATAGGAGGTGGCAAAATGATCAATATTCGACCAATTCAACAACGCGATGATAGATATCTTCAAGAACTGATTCAGTCGTTGTTGACGAGGCATCATCTAAATGTGCCAGGAACAGCATATTTTGATCCTGAATTGGCTCATTTGAGTGATTATTATCAAGTAAATGCACAGCGACAATATTTTGTTGCAATTGATGATCAAAATCACGTTCTTGGTGGAGCAGGGATTGCAGAATATGATGAACAAAAAAAGATTGCAGAATTACAAAAATTATATATAGATTATCAGGCGCAAGGACAACATTTAAGTTATCGATTATTAGATCAAGCCATACAGTTTGCGAAAGAAAAAGGGTATCAAAAAATTTATTTGGAAACACATCATGTTTTAACCGTGGCCATTCATGTTTATCAACGTTATGGGTTTACAGAATTAGAGGCACCATTGAATAGTGGGCAACACGCGACCATGGATCGTTTTTTTATAAAATCAATATAAAAATATAAAATGGTGTGTATTATTTTAAGAGTTTGAGACGACATTTTTAAGAGATAAGGAGTTGGACAATGAAGTTTTATACTTATCAATACTTATTAGATAATCAAACACATTTTCCATACTTACGTAGTATTATTATTGCTATTTTAGCCATTGCGTTTATTATTTTGCTGATACGTTATTTATCAAATAAATTAGAGATTAAATATAAGGATCTGGCAATTATTGTCGCGACAGCAATGATTTTAATGTTAGCAATTCAATTTAATGATTATACAAATTTTAGAACCAGTAGTCAGAAAAGTAGTCAAGAAGTATCTTTAGTCAAAGATGTGGCAAAAAAACTAAAAGTTAAACCACAAAAGTTGCTTGTTAATAATTTGCAAACAGGATCTGGTGATATTTTGGTTCGTAGTCCGCGCGGCGACTATCGGGTTATTTTTAATAATGATAGCTCAGAGTATGTCTTAGAGAAAATTAATTTGCGTTCAAATACTGTTACAGTAAAAGAGGATTAAAGTATGTTTTCATATTCAGATATATTTTTGAAACTAGTGATTGGTTTCGTCTTTATTACATTGCTGATTAAATTTAGTGGTAAGGGTAGTTTGGCACCCACATCACCGCTTGATCAAGTACAAAATTACGTTTTAGGTGGGATTATAGGTGGTATTTTATACAATCAAGCAATAACAGTTGCGCAATTTATTGTGATTTTGGCAATTTGGGCGTTATTAATGTTAACGACACGTTATTTAAAGATTCATATTCATTTAATCGGTAAATTTATCGATGGTGAACCGATGACCATTATTTATAATGGCAAATTATTAGTAGAAAACTGTCTACATGCTAATTTGTCAGCAAAGGAAATTGATTTTAAATTACGTGCAGCTGGCGTGTTAGATATTACAACTGTGAAACGTGCGATTCTAGAACAGAATGGTAGTATGACGATTTTAGGCAAAAATGATGAAGATGTTAGATTTCCTGTGATTATTGATGGCAAAGTGGATACGGATGTCTTACAAGTGATGAATAAAGATCAACACTGGTTGGATGAAGAACTTCGTGCTCAGGGAATTGACGATGTCAAAAATGTTTATATGGCAAGATATCGAAATAATAAATGGGATATTGCAACTTATTAAAAAGAGAAACAGCCAACAGATAGAAAAATGAAAATTTCAGCTAGGTTAATTAATGATCATTATGAACGTATATAAACGACATTAGGCGGTAAATTATCGAAATAATTTACCGCCTAAGAAAAGCAAATGATACAATTTTAACTTGTTTGATATGCCTCATTCGGTTTCAATATGAGAGACACTTTTTTATACTTTTTAATTGTTTACGTATTTTTATACCGATAAATAAAGGTGTTGTCATGTCATTTCACTTGTTTAAATAAATAACATGATAATGACAACTGCAAACGGAAAGATGAAGATACTTTCGGTTAGAATACGTGTTGAAAAACCAACATCCATGTTATTTTGTTCGGCTAACATTGGTAATACAGTTAGCATTGGTGTGACGGATTGAATCATCAGGGTTTTAACAAACAGTTCTGGTAGTGCAATCCAACCAAGTAACTGGTTGACCCATAAAACAAGAAACATCATTAGCGGTGAAATGATAAATTTACCACATTGCGCAATGAAATCAATTTTTTCAATTTTCATGTCAGCCATTTGTGTTTTAGCAAGTTGGAGACCTAGAAAAATTAATGATAACGGCGTCACAACATTAGCAACATAATTAAATGCTTGATACAAAAAACCGTGGACAGGTAGTTTAATATTAACCACAAAGAAAATTAAACCAATAACAAAGCCCCACATTGGTGGTGTTAATAAATTCATGACACGTCGCCAAAGCGGTTCATGATGTTTAGCTGGTGCTTGAGGATTATCTTTATAAATTAATTTTACACCAACGCCCCAGGTTGCAATCGTGTTGGCAACGAAATAAGCGAGGAAATAAGGTAAACTTTTGTTACCAAACAAGGCTAGATTTAAAGGTAGACCAACGAATAGCGTATTCGCATTCACAAAAGCATTGATGAATAAACTATGACGTTCTTTACCAAGATGTAAAAGACGACCAATGGGAACGGCAATTAAGAAACACATAATGATAGCAATTGTCGATAACACAAAACCAATAAACAATGTGCTAAAATTTTGCCGGGTGATGTATTTTTGCGAAGAAATGAAGACGGATACTGGTAAAGCAACATTAACGACGATAGTCGATAAATCATTGATAAAGTATGGACTAACTATTTTTGATTTACCAATAATTAAGCCAATGACGATGACTGTAATAATGATCAAAACACTGTTTAGTGAAATTAAAAAAGTGGATAGCATATATGTGTAATCTCCTTAGAAGCACGTTTATGTATTAACAAATATATTTTACGCTTATGTTTTTTAAATGCGAAGTAAATTAGGGAATGTTAGTCAAGGTGAGAGGGGAAAATATCATGGCAGAGTGGCAACAATTGTATGAACAAGCAAAGCAAGAATATGATCCAAAGGAGATAAATCCATTTATTTATGCACATCATGTTGTTTGTGCATTAGAGGCTGAAAATGGGGCAGTTTTTACTGGCTTTTGTATTGAAAGTTGTTCAGGTGTTTGTAACTTATGCGCAGAACGCGTTGCAGCATTGAACATGTATGTTAATAGTGGTCAGACACATATTAAACGGATGATTGCCTTTCGAGATGCAGCTCCTAGTGGTGGTGGTACGGGGATGCCATGTGGTGCTTGCCAAGAATTTTTATTGCAATTAGATCAAAAAAATAAGCAAACAGAGATTATGGTAGATTACCAAAAAGGACAGACGATTACCTTAGGTGAACTTATGCCTAATTGGTGGGGTGACATGCGTTATCATGAAAGCAATGGGACAGTAGACTAAGTAAAAAAATTTTGATGATAGGCAAGCTGAATAACTAATAGCACTAACTGACTAAGCCCAGCGTAAAAATCAATTAGAATAGTCGGACGATATATGATGAAAATTGCCAATGACTTGTTGTATTGCAGGCATCATTTTCTTATTGTTCGGCTATTTTCTTGTTAAGTAGCTTTTGGCTCATCTTCATATTATTTTTAATGAGATATTAATTGTTTAATTTTTTGATGGTATAAGATTGAAACGACTAACAAGTAGAAGACAAATCCTACGAAAATTTCCATAGCAAAATGGTATAAAGAAAAAGAAAGGTGTGCTGTCATGTATGACAGTAATAAAAACATGCTCATTGCAGCAAACAGAAATTTTAAACTATTTAGTAACATGTGTGTGATATTGAGATATTTTTTAGCAACGTAAAATTGATACATTGTGACGACAATTTCAGCACAGATTGTTGCGTAGACGACACCGATATCGTGAAAAATCAAGATGGCAGGGTAATTTAAAATTAAGTTGGTTACTGCACCAAGTGAAACGGAATAAAGATAAAATTTAATTTTTTGAGTGGGTATTAAAAATTGCACACCAATAACATTACTCCAACCAACCAAGATAATGAGAATCGCCTCAACATTAATGTAATGGTTAATACCAATAAATTTATCTGAAAAAAACCACAATGAAAAATCTTCTGATAATGCATAAATACCAGCAATCATTGGAAAGCTTAAAAAACTAGTTATCGAAAAACTTTTGATAATTAGTTTTTTAATTTGTTCTGAGTGGTTGTTTGCGTATAACGCATTAATTCTTGGTATTAAGATAATGCCAGAAGCGGTCACAATGGTTATCAGAATTTTAATGAGACGATCAGCATTTTCAAAATAAGCAACTGCTGTCATGTTGCCAAATAATCCTAATGATGTTTTGTTGATGGTGACATAAAAAACAATCATTATTTCTGGTAGTAGTAATAATAGTGCTGGTTTAATATGTCTGACAATATCAAGATGGTGAAGATTTGGTTTTGTTATTTCATAATGTAAAGTAGCATAAATTGTTAAATTACCAAGTAGAGTAGTCACAGATAAAATGGTGATATACAAGAGCAAATCCGTCGAATCATTGATAAAAATGAGGATACTCAATGTTGATATGATGCGAATCATAAAATTTCGGATAGTAATCAGTTTAAAATTCTCCATACCTTGATATAACCAAGAGATGTCCAAAGCAACTGCGATAATCTGAATAGATTGTGCAAGATAGTAAAGTAAATAATGCCTTTGGGTACAATTAATAAAAATAAGGAAGGTAAACAATGTTAATCCTAGTATCAATAAACGTAAGATAAATAATTCCCAGAAAATTTGTGATCGCAAGGTTTTATTTTGATTGGTAATGGCAATTTGTTGACAGCCGTAGGTCATGCCGATACTACAAATTAAAATAAAATATTGGGTATTTGCAGCAGTAAATGAATGAATACCGAGAGAGGCAGGACCTAAAATACGTGCAATATAGGGCATGGTTAGCAATGGCGTAAATAATGCAAAAATTTGATAAAACGTATTGTAGATATAGTTACGTATTAAATTCATAAAATACCTCGGACAATGAAATTTTATCTTGAAATTATAACGCTAGATGATAAAAATTTATCTAAATTAATTGAACGTACAAAATATGATATTGAGAATATTTTGCACTATTTATGCTATATAATATAGATGAATTAACGATGCCATGGGAAGGTGATTAAATGACGACGATTTTAGAGTTGCAACAAGTGAGCCTTGTAATTGATAAAAAAGAATTGTTAAAAAATATGACATTACAAGTACCAACGGGTTCTTGGTTGACGATTACTGGTCCATCTGGTTCTGGTAAGAGTTTATTACTGAAATTAATTGCTAGTTTATTAACACCAACGACCGGAAACATTTATTTTGATGGGAAAAATCAGCACACGTTTGACAAAGCAACTTATCGACAACAAGTGTCATATTGTTTTCAACAGCCAAGTTTATTTGGTCGAACAGTAAAAGATAACTTAATAATGCCATTCACGATTAGAAATAAAGATTTTGATGAACAAAGGGTGATAACAGCCTTAAATTCAGTTGACTTAACAGCTGATTTTTTAAAAAAAGATATTAAGACATTATCAGGCGGGCAAAAACAACGAGTAGCATTGATTAGAAATTTATTATTTCAACCCCAAATTTTATTGCTAGATGAAATAACAACAGGACTAGATGCAAAAACGAAAGAAATTGTACAACGATTAATACTGACCTATCAAAAAAGAGGGGTCACCATTTTGTCAGTGACTCATGATGAAGGGGAAATTATTAATGCTGACCGCTTAATTCGGATTATTGATGGTGAATTGGAGAAAAAATAATGAATAATGATTTATTGGTGAGCCCAACGGCGTTAACGTTTGCGGTTATTTTGGTGATCATTGCGTTAATTATCAATTTACATGAGAAAATTGGTCTTGAAAAGGATATGATCATCGGTGTTTTCCGAGCAATTATCCAGCTGGTGATTGTTGGTTATGTTTTGACTTATGTCATAAAAACCAATCAATATTGGTTGACGTCATTAATGATATTAATCATCATTTTCAATGCCGCTGCAAATGCGCGTAAACGAGCACATCATATGCCATATGGTTTTTGGATCAGTTTATTTGCGATTACGATTGCGACAGGGGTAACCCTAGCGTTATTAGTAACAACAGGTGTGATCAAATTTGTACCTAGTCAGATGGTGCCAATTTCAGGTATGATTGCAAGTAATGTGATGGTTGCGATTGGATTAGCTTATCGGAGTATGTATGAAAATTTCAATGATCAACGGCAACCCGTTTTAGAAATGTTGGCCTTGGGTGCATCTGCCAAACAAGCATCTATTGAAATTGTGCGACGGGCGATTCGGACAAGTCTCGCACCAACGATTGATTCAGCAAAAACAGTTGGCTTGGTTAGTTTACCAGGGATGATGTCTGGACTAATTTTTGCTGGTGTTGATCCAACCAAAGCAATCATGTATCAAATCATGGTCACTTTTATGTTATTAGCTTCAACAAGTATCGGTAGCGTGATTGCTTGTTATCTGATGTACCCACAATACTATAATCAGGATTTACAATTGCGTTAAATAAAAATTGTTGTTGCAGCAAGGATTCAGGCTTTTAGAACATGATTAAAGACGTCAATCTACCAATTTTAAGTTGATAGGTTGATGCTCTTTTCAGCTGGTCATAACGACTGATAGCCACCCCTTTTTTTTAGTGTTTATTTATTAAACAAATGTTTTTCTATTCATGTCTCTTAGGGATGACAGACAATAAATTTATCTGATTTTTTTAAAATTATTAGGCTATTTTAAGTGGTTATTGTCATAATAATAAAATCCCTAATCTTCTCATTTAATGTGAATTTTAGGTTACGATTATCAGAAAACAGTGCAGTGGTAAAGGTTTCGTGGTATTATAATTAGATTAGAAACTAAGGATAGGAGTTGTCTAGATGCTAGCGACATTGGTTAAATCTCGAGACGTTTTAACGACGCTCAGTGAAAATGCAACACTTCAAGATGCATTAGATATCTTTGATCATTCCGGATTTCGGGCTATTCCTATTTTGGATGAAAGTGGGCAATTGTTTCGCGGGGCAATTTATAAGTTACATATTTATCACCACATGATACAGGGTGGAGATTTGAATATGCCGGTTACGAGTTATATGCGAAACATGACAAAGTTTGTGCGTGTGGAAGCGACATTTTATGAGGCGTTTTTTACCTTAAAAGATTTGCCATTCATTTCTGTTTTGAATGAAGACAATCACTTTATGGGTATCTTGACACATAGTCGTATGATGAGGTTATTAGCTGATTCTTGGGCAACGAATGAAGGCCGATATAGCTTGACAGTGGTATCAGATGGTGAGCGGGGTAGTTTGGAAAAAGCGGCTCATATTATTTCACGCTATACCACGATTTCATCAGCAATGACTTTGGATCCTGATCGAAATCCACGAACGACTCGGCTATTATTTACACTACCAAATACAGTCAGTGAAGGATCATTATCAAAAATTATCAAAATTTTGTCCAGAAAAGGGTATCACTTGGAGTCATTGGAAGATCTGTCACAGTCGTCATATATGTGATAATCAGAGAGAAACATGTGGTTTATTGTCGTGTTTATATAGTGACACATACAATACGTATGTATCTTTTGAGAATAGATGCAACGAGCTGAGGCAGTGATTGCTGCCTTGGCTTTTTTGTTGTAGAGGAGAGGGTATGTTAGTTGATATGCATTGCCATAGTGATGGTAATCCAAATTTAATACAAGTACAAAAAAGTGCAGGAATTGCAACGATTTTAAATGCAACGACTGCCGAGGAATTCCAATTTAACAAACAATACGCTGGTCGAAGACAGCTGACAAGTTATGGTGTTCATCCGTGGGAGTCACAACGGCAAAAAATCGATCAAAGTTTATTAACGCAGGCACCGATTATTGGTGAGATTGGTTTAGATAGTGTTTGGACAGACGTGCCGCTTGTGGACCAGCGGCATCTCTTTGCACAACAGTTGGCAGCGGCTGCTGGCATGAAAAAGCCTGTTATTTTACATACAAAAGGTTGTGAACAAGAAATTTTAACAGCGATCAATGACATGTCAAATCTAACAGTGTTGGTGCATTGGTATTCATCACCAATGCACCAAGATGACTATATTGCTCGCCAACATAGTTACTTTTCCATTGGACCTGATGTATTGACCGATGAAGTGGTCCAGAAATTTGCGAAAAAGGTACCACTATCACACTTATTTATTGAATCAGATGGTTTAGCAAGTTTGAGTTGGGTATTACAACGTGAAGTGACGGTTCAAGAATATGTGCCGTTATTGGAAAAGTTATATCAAACAGTCGCTGATTTGCGAGGAATATCAGTTAAGCAATTAAATGCTCAGATTGAAAAAAATTGGCAATATTTATTTGGTTAGTGGACGTCCTGGTTATTAGTCAAATGATAGTAAATCATGAGGGGCTATAAAACGACTCCGCATTAAAATATCAGCTAATTCTTCAGGCGATTCAGGGTGTGCTTTATCGATCCAATGGCGCACAATATTAAGAATGCTATTGATTGCAATTTCTTTCGTGTAATCAATTGGGATATCAGTTGAGAAATGTCCCTTATTTTTGGCCAATTGTCTCGTAAATAAGTCGTCTACCACGGCCTTAATTTGTGAGAAAAATTGAGGGTCGCCATTTGATGAAAATAGGGCATGCATGGTTTCTCGTTCACCATCAACGTAACCGAGTGCCTGATTAAAGACACGATAAGCGGCACTAGATCTGTCAACATTGGTATCATTACTAAGTGGCTCTTTTAAATTATCTTTTAGAGCAGTCGTAATGTTAATCATTAACTCATCTTCTATTTTTGCGAGTAATTCGTATTTATCAGTATAATGCACATAAAATGTTCCCCGACTAACACGAGCTTCGCGTGTAATATCAGATACAGTAATGTTGTTGAATCCTTTTTTTTCAATAAGATGAATAAAAGATGTTTTAATATTTTGTTGAGTTCTTTCGTTACGTTCAGCTTGTTTCATAATATGGTCTCCATTTATTGAACAACGTGTTAAAAATTGTCTATTGTACTAACTTCCTATTAGCATTAATATAATGCAGGTAGATAAATTATTCAACAAGTTGTTCAATAATTTATATAGGAGGAGAGAATGCAATGTTAAAATCAGAGTGGCAGTGGTTAAAAGCACATAAATTTTATATGTTAGTTATTTTTGTCTTATTTTTTGTGCCATCAATATATGCCGTTACCTTCTTAGGATCATTGTGGAATCCCTATGGTGAAGTGAGTAAATTACCCGTCGCAGTTGTCAATAAAGATAAAGCTGTGACTTACCAAGGTAAAAAGTTGACAGTTGGACAAGATTTAAAAAAAGAATTACAAAAATCAAACGCCATGAATTTTAAATTTCCATCAGCGCAAGTCGCACAAAAGGGCCTCAATGATGGTAAGTATTATACAGTTATTACGATTCCAAAGAATTTTTCGAAAAATGCAACAACCTTATTAAACAAGCAACCTAAGCAAATGAAATTGCACTATGAAACAAGCTCAGGACATAGTTTCATTGCTGGAAAATTATCTGAGTCTGGTGCGAAACAAATTGGGACACAAATATCTGGTAAAGTGACCAAGATTTATACAAAAACGATTTTTAAAGAAATCAAACAAGCTGGTTTAGGTATGACGGCGGCTGGTAAAGCGAATAAAAAGTTGGCTAATGGGGCCAGTACGTTAAAATCAGGCAGTGATCAAGTGACTGCTAACCTTGAAAAATTGGCTGCAAGTTCACTAACATTTGAAGATGGTGCTCACACATTGACACAAGGATTAGAACAATACACGTCAGCAGTTGGCACGGCAAGTGGTGGTAGTCAACAATTAGCGAGTGGATTGCATCAAATGAATCAGCAAGCACCAACGCTCATTAACGGTGTGAGTCAATTACGTCAAGGCACACAACAGTATACACATGCAGTTGCAACAGCAAGTCATGGTAGTGAAACATTATCTAATGGGTTAAATCAATTAAATCAACAGATTCCCACATTAACTTCAGGTGTAACGAAGTTAAATGATGGATTAACACAATTAAATAATGAGCTGGTTGATAACGATGTGAAAGGCAACTTAGCTAAAGTACAAAAAGAAGTTGCTGAGTTATCGCGTATCGTTGATGATACAAAGGCCGTATTGCCTGATGATCAAACAATCAACAATCAATTTAGTACGTTACAATCAGATTTGAAAGCCTTGGCACAGGCTAACGCTACAGACCAAGGCACGTTATCAAGCAATGTCAATGCCGCACTACAAGCAGCAGGCATTAGTGCGACTGACGAGCAAAAAACAAAATTTGTGCAAGCAATGGTTAGCAAGCAAAGTGATACGCAAACGGCAAAAGTATTAGCAACAATGACCGAGCATGCTGATGCATTGCAAAATAATGTTAAGCAACTACAGCAAGTTGCAAAAACACATCAAGCAACTTTAACTGAATTAGCACAGACTGCTAAAAGTACTGATTTGCACCAGGTTAATAATCAATTAACGGCGATGCAAAAATTACCAGATGCAGTTTCTCAGTTAGCAACAGGGTCAAAACAGTTAACGAGTAAAATGCCAACCATGCAGCAAGCTGTTGGACAATTAGCTGTTGGTGGGCAAACGTTGACGAGTGGCTTACAGACGTTGCAAAATCAGTCAGCAACATTAAATAATGGTCTAACGACTTTACAATCTGGTGCACAAACATTAAGTAGCGGTGTTGGACAGTTAGATGGTGGTGCAACACAGTTGACGAGTGGCCTACAAACATTGACTGGTATGAATGGTCAATTAACGAGCGGTGCTAAGCAATTAAGCAATGGCGCTAGTCAAATTAGTAACGGTTCCGGGCAATTAGCAAGTGCAACACAACAAATGGGGCCAGCCTTGTCACAGATGAATGCAGGTAATACAACATTGGCTAATAAATTAGCTGATGCGGGCAAGCAAGCTAATCAACTAAAGGGAACAAAAAAGACAGTGCAACAAATGGCAAATCCAGCAACTGTGACACATACAGAGAAGGATAAAGTACCTAATAATGGTACTGGTATGATTCCATATATGTTCTCAGTTGGGATGTTTGTGGGGATGATGGCCTTGAATCTCATGCTTGATATGGTTTCACCACGAGGTAAAGTTTCTTCATTAGGTGCTTGGTTTGGTTCAAAAATGTTGATTCTTTTTGGTATTGCAACAATGACCGCAGTCACGTTATATGCATTAAGTGATTGGATTTTGGGGATGAATCCTGTTGAGCCAGGGCAAACGTTCTTATTCATGTTACTAATAAGTTATGTGGATGCAGCATTAGTGACAGCCATTTATATGTGGTTTGGTAAAGCGGGTGCCTTTGTTTCAATGGTGTTATTGGTCTTACAACTGAGTGTCGCTGCTGGCACATATCCTATTGAATTGTCGAATAAGTTTTACGAATGGTTACATCCATTCGTACCAATGACTTATTCTGTCAGTGGTTTGCGTGAAACAATCATGATTGGTGGATCAATTTCAACCGAAGTGACTGTCTTAGTGAGTGTTGGGTTAGTATCATTATTGGCGATGTTCCTCTTCTTCGTTGTGAAGCAACATAATTTTAAAATAATAGAAAATATGCAAGCAGATTAAAAATGATAAATACAAAAGTGTGATTGTGTCGCACACATATGACAGCATAAACATTATCGCGTTGGTTGAGTAATGTTTGTGCTTTTTGCATTAATCATATATTTTTAAATATTGTTATGCTTAATTAAAAGAAATGTTAATCGTAACAACATGTGTGGTCATTATCTGATAAAATAAGCTAATAGAGAATTGAACTATTATAAAAGGAAGCGTATTAAATGACAGTTAGTATCTGGGTTTGGATTGGCTTTTTTCTATTTGTTATTGCCATGTTGGCATTGGATTTAGGCGTTTTTAATAAAAAAGAAGAGGTGCCGACATTTGGCAAATCACTTTTTCAAACCGCGGTTTGGATCGCGCTAGCATTTATTTTTGCAGCGGGTATTTGGTATTTTGAAGGTAGCGGTCATGCCGTAGATTTTGTAACGGGTTATCTACTAGAAGAGTCATTAAGTATGGATAATTTGTTCATCTTTATCCTCGTATTTGGCTTTTTTGGTATCGAAGCCCGTTATCAACATCGCGTATTGTTCTGGGGAATTTTCGGGGCAATTATCATGCGAGTACTCTTTATCTTAGGAGGAGCAGCACTATTACATAAATTCGAATGGCTAATGTATTTATTTGGCATTTTTTTGGTTTATACAGGCATCAAAATGTTGTTCAATAAGGAAAAAAATCAGGATCTGAATGATAGTAAATTGATCCAAGGATTGCGTAAGATTCTCCCAGTAAAAGATGATGTTAGTCAGCCACACTTTATTGTAAAAGAAAATGGCAAGCATTATGTGACACCATTTCTGATTGCGTTAATTTTTATTGAATTATCTGATATTTTATTTGCGGTCGATTCTATTCCAGCAGTTTTGGCTGTGACACAAGATACGTTTATTGTTGTGACATCAAATATTTTTGCAGTATTAGGATTACGATCATTGTTCTTTGCATTATCAAAGTTGCTACCAATGTTCCGTTATATCAAATATGCTTTGGCGGTGATTTTAGCCTTTATTGGCGCAAAGATGTTGATAAATGAAGCGGGTAAAATGTGGCATTGGCATTTTGAAATTTCAAATGTTGCGTCATTAATTGTCATTGTGAGTTTGATTGTTATTGCCATCGTTGCTTCCGTTGCTAGGACACGCTGGGAAGATGCTCGTGGTATGAAAAAATAAGGCAAATTGCCATTGTGGTTAGTCAATAACGATACGATATTTTAGGGACTAACAAGTAACCAATTAGAATGGGGTACTTGTTAGTTTTTTAATGACGTAAACATAAATAGTCAAATGACACAAACCAACGATAAGAAATGGCAAATGAACGTTTTTAAGATCACCAGCAATGAGTGGTATTAAAAACTTCAGACTATCAAATCAGGATAAATTGGGTTAAAATTTATAGTCATTAGGGTACCTCGTGAACATGAGGGTAACATCCCATAAACAAAGTAAATCAGGTACTAGGGTGGGGACTAAGTCAGTCTCGACCCATTTCGTGCGTTGGTTGAAGATAAAAAGTGAGGCATACAAATAATGAAAATGATTGTTGGATTAGGCAATATTGGTAAAGAATATGATGGGACACGCCATAATATTGGGTTTATGACCATTGATGCGTTGGCAAATAAATATTCGGCCAAGTTTAAACAAGATGCCGCACATCATGCTTTTGTGGCTGATGTGCATATCAATCATGAAAAAGTGATATTAGTAAAACCAACAACCTATATGAATGACTCAGGTCAAGCAGTTCGGCCGTTAGTTGATTACTATAAGTTAGATTTAGCAGATTTATTGATTGTTCAAGATGATATGGATATGGATCTAGGTCGTTTACGTTTACGCCAGCAGGGGTCAGCTGGTGGTCATAATGGGATTAAAAGTATTGCTAGTCATTTAAATACGCAAAAATTTAACCGATTAAAATTTGGAATCGGTCATCCAGCTCATGTGCACCAAGCAGTTGTTGATTATGTATTAGGACATTTTGGTAAAGACGAACAAGCTGATTTATTAGCCGGATTGGATAAAGCCGTGACAATTTTTGAAAGTTTTGCTGCTGGTCAAGAAATGCCAATGTTAATGAATCAATTTAATTAAAAGGATAGTGATGTGTTATGCAACTAACGGAACTTTTACAACAGGATAAATCATTACAGCAGTTAGCCATTGATTTAAAAAAGGGTGGCCGTCATTTAATAACAGGTATTTCTGGTACGGCACGAACGGTTTATTTAGCTGCATTACAACAAAAAAATCGTCAACCAATGGTGGTTGTCTCAGATAGTCAATTTCATGCAGATCAATTAGCGGAGGATCTACAGGCTTTGCTGGGTGATAAACATGTTGCTGTATTCCCTGCTGAGGAAAGTTTAGCAGCAGAAATGGCAGTGACATCATTAGATACGCGACTTGCACGGGTGAAGGCTTTGCATCTGTTGTTAACAGATCCGCAGGCAGTTATTGTGACAGGGATTGCTGGTGCGCAACGTTATTTGCCACCAGTTGTAACGTTTCAACAAGCCCAATTAACCATTGATTTTGATCATGAATACGATTTGCAGCAATTGGAATCAAGCTTGCATCAAATGGGTTATCATCGTAATACAACAGTTGAGCAACCAGGAGAGTACGCTATTCGTGGGTCAATTATTGACATTTATCCCTTAGATGCAGATTATCCTGTGCGACTAGATTTTTTTGATACAGCATTAGATTCAATGCGTACTTTTGATGCTGAAAGCCAACGGAGTATTAAAAATCTAGAGACATTGACCATTTTACCTGCCACTGATTTAGTCATCAGTGATGCAGCACGACAAGCGGCTAGTACGCAATTAGAACTAGCGATGACGAAACAACGTGACCGACTTGTCGGTGCAGAAAAACGGCATTTAACAGAGGCGATGACCCCATTGTTGACATCATTAGCAGATGGTCAATTATTACCAGAGATTCGGGCGTATTTGCATACATTGTATCCTGATGCAGCTAGCATTTTTGATTACTTACCTAAAAAAGGCTACGTTGTCTTTGATGATTATCCACGAGCGGTTGAAAATGCGGCACAAATTCGTTTAGATGACACAAATTGGTGGACAGATAAGTTAGACAAACAGCAAGGATTAACGAATGCTGATTTTGGCTGGTCTTTAACTGATCAAGCGCGTGATATTCAGCAAACCAGTTTGATTTTTTCGCCACTGCAACGAGGGATTGGTCAATTACGACAAACCAGTCTCACAAATGTGACTGTGCGACCAACACAACAATTCTTTGGTCAAATGCCCTTGTTAAAAGGGGAAATATCACGTTGGCAAAAACAAAACATGACGGTTATTTTTCTAACCAATACTGATGAACGACAGGGAAAATTAGTGCAAACATTAGCCGATTTTGGGATGCAAGTAAATCGTGTGGCGGCTGATGCAATTGTTGCGGGTAGAACACAAGTGACGACCCTACCATTAAGTGCGGGTTTTGAACTACCAATGCAAAAAATTGTTGTTTTGACAGAAAAAGAGTTATTCCAACAAGTTCGGAAACGGGCACCAAAACGACAAACGCTATCGAATGCTGAACGCATTAAAAGTTATAATGAACTAAAACCAGGTGATTATGTCGTTCATGTAAACCATGGTATTGGTATTTATGAAGGCATGCAAACGATTGAAAATCGTGGTGTCAAGCAGGATTATATTACGATTGCCTATCAAAAAGGTGATAAACTATTTATTCCTGTTACGCAACTTGATCTTGTCCAGAAGTATGTTGGTGCTGCCGAAAAAGCACCAAAGATCAATAAAATGGGTGGGACGGAATGGCAACGCGCGAAAGCCAAAGTTGCGAAGAAAGTTGAAGATATTGCTGATGACTTATTAGCCTTATATGCTGAACGTGAGGTTAAGCAGGGATATGCTTTTGCACCTGACGATGAGGCAATGCATGAATTTGAAGCAGCTTTTCCATATCCTGAAACACCAGATCAAATTCGTTCAATCAAGGAAATTAAAGCCGATATGGAGAAGTCACGACCAATGGATCGGTTATTGGTTGGAGATGTTGGTTTCGGTAAGACAGAAGTCGCGATGCGTGCTGCTTTTAAGGCTGCTCATGAGGGTAAGCAAGTGGCGATGCTGGTACCCACAACGATTTTGGCACAACAGCATTATGAATCATTTTTGAATCGTTTTGAAGGCACACATCTCACGATTGCTTGGATGTCACGTTTTCAAACGAAAAAGCAAATGACGGAGATTAAGGCCGGCTTGAAAAATCACACGATTGATATTGTCATTGGCACGCATAGTCTGTTAGCGAAAGATATCGTTTTTGGTGATCTTGGTCTACTGATTATTGACGAAGAACAGCGTTTTGGTGTGAAACACAAGGAACGATTAAAAAGCTTACAAACAAATGTTGATGTCTTAACACTGACAGCAACGCCAATTCCACGAACACTAAATATGGCGATGGTCGGTGTTCGTGACTTATCTGTGATTGAAACACCACCAGCTAATCGTTATCCGATTCAAACATATGTGATGGAGCAAAATGGCCGCGTAATTGCGAATGCCATTGAACGGGAAATGGCACGTGGTGGGCAAACTTTTTATCTACATAATCGCGTTGCCGATATTGAAAAGGTCGCTGGCATGATTCAAAGTCTAGTACCTGAAGCGCAAGTTGCTTACATCCATGGTCAAATGACAGAAACACAAATGGAAGGTATTTTGGTTGACTTTATTAATGGTGAGTACGATGTCTTAGTGACAACCACGATTATTGAAACAGGTGTTGATATTCCTAATGCGAATACCTTATTTGTGGAAAATGCTGATTATATGGGCTTAGCACAACTTTACCAATTGCGCGGGCGTGTTGGGCGTTCACATCATGTGGCGTATGCTTACTTCACTTACCCAGGTACACGGTCGTTGAATGAAGAAAGTGAAAAACGGTTAACAGCTATTCGTGATTTCACTGAGTTAGGTTCTGGGTTTAAGATTGCCATGCGTGACTTGTCAATTCGTGGTGCTGGTGATTTACTAGGGCAATCACAACATGGCTTTATTAATGCTGTTGGGTATGATTTATACACACAAATGCTTCAAGATGCTGTTGTTGTTAAGCAGGGTAAACAACAAAAGCGCTTTGATTCAGAATTAGACTTACAGGTAGAAGCTTACCTACCTGCAAACTATGTGGCAGATGGACCACAAAAAATTGATTTGTATCAACGTATTCGTAAAGCAACCAAGCCAGAACAATTTGCAGAAATTACAGATGATTTGGTAGATCGTTTTGGTGACATACCAGCAGCAGCTAATCGTTTGTTGGTTGTGTCAAAATTAAAGGCATTGGCTGATCAACTTGGTATTGCACAAATTAAGCGGACGATTAATCAGCCAATGATTGTCACAGTACACTTTGATAAGCAGGCACAAATGACAAGTGAACAAGTGCAACAAGCAATGTCCTTGACGAAAACGCGTGGACAAATTAAAGTAAATGAACCGGTATTGTTTGCGATGGCGATTCAACCAAAACAAACAGATGATGAATGGTTACAAACATTAATGCAGTTTTTAGAGGCTTTATTGCCAAAAAAGGATTAAGTAGATGAGTAAAAGTAGTCAAAATTTGATGGCTGGTGCGGGTATTTTAACGTTAGCTGGTATTATTGCAAAGATACTAAGTGCCGTGTATCGGATTCCTTTTCAAAACTTAGTTGGCAATACTGGCTTTTATGTCTATCAACAGGTTTATCCTATCTATGGTATTGGTATGGTACTAGCTTTGAGTGGTTGGCCATTATTTATTTCTAAGATCATTACAGAACAAACAAGCGAGGCACGCCAGCAACTAGTGGCCCGACGCTTATTTTGGTTATTACTGATGATCAGCTGCTTTCTTTTTTTACTAGTTTATGGTGGTGCACCAATATTGGCTTTAGGTATGGGTGATGATTTAAAGTTGATACCTGTTATTAGAGCTGTTGCCTGGATGTTTTGGCTGATGCCATTCTTATCAGTTGGTCGTGGCTTTGCGCAAGGTCAGTTAAATATGGTGCCAACGGCAGTCTCACAAGTCATTGAGCAAATCGTGCGTGTGGGTATTATTATTGGTGTTGCTTGGTGGGGTGTACATGCTAATTGGTCAGTGTATAGAATTGGTACTTGGGCAATGGCAGCAGCAGCAGTTGCTGGTATACTGGCAACGGGGTATATGACGAAAACAATTCGGTCAGTTTGGCAATTACCGCTTTCGCAAGAAATCAAAAAAGATCGGACGATTGGCTGGTTACATATTTTTCGACGTTTATGGTCTGAAGGTAATTTATTAGCGATGTTGACAGGATTGTTAGTACTGTTACAATTGGTTGATTCTTTTTCGACAAAAGGATTATTAGAAGTATCTGGTTTGACAGCACATGCAGCAGAGTATGCTAAAGGTGTTTACGATCGAGGTCAGCCACTCGTGCAACTTGGTATGGTATTGGCAACGGCAGTCAGTACA
Organism: Weissella sp. ESL1177; assembly: GCF_058107185.1. NCBI lineage: Bacteria > Bacillati > Bacillota > Bacilli > Lactobacillales > Lactobacillaceae > Weissella > Weissella sp. ESL1177. Next base: position 1,882,663 of record NZ_CM176591.1, read on the forward strand.
TCTTTACTACCAGTATTACGTCACCATGTTGTTCGACACGCCGATAGTGATTTTAAACACGATTTTCAAATGATGTTAAGGTTATCGTTGATTTTATCTGGTGTCGCAACAATTGGTTTGATAGCTGTTATGCCTGTGGTTAATCAGGTGCTGTTTAGCACCCGCGAAGGTAGCAGTGCCTTAATGATTTTTGTGTTGACGATTATACCTGCAACATTGATTTTAATTATCACGAGTGTGCTGCAAAGTTTAGACTATACGCGATGGGTTGGTTGGTTTGTACTTATCACCATGATCTTGAAATATGTGTTGAATATGATTTTAATTTCTCGTTACGGTATTATTGGCGCTTCATGGGCAACTTTTATTGCCTTGTTGCCGATGTTATATTTCGTGACGCGTCGCTTACCAAAACAATTACGACAACATTGGCATGGCAAGAATTGGTGGCTAAAATTAGGGGCAACATTACTATCTGTATTGATTGGTGCAGGTGTGTGGTGTCAAATAAGCGACTTGATTATTGGTTCATCACGAGTGGCTAGCTTATTAACGCTCATAATAGCGGTCCTAATTGGTATAATAATATTTATAGTGATGATTTGGCATTTACGTCTGTTGTCAATGGAAGAATGGTACGCCTTACCTAAAGGTTATAAAATATATCATTTCTTAAAACGAAAGGGAAACTCATGCGATTAGATAAATATTTAAAGGTCTCACGTTTAATTAAACGACGTTCGGTAGCAAAAGATATTTCAGATCAAGGACGAATTGACATTAATGGCAAAAAAGCCAAGTCATCTAGTGATGTCAAAACAGGTGACGAATTAACAATTCGGTTTGGTAATAAAACATCAGTCATTGCGGTTGAACGAATTGTTGAAACAACCAAAAAAGATGAAGCTGAACACATGTATCGCATTGTTTCAGAATCATATGCGCAGGATTTTGATGCGGAATAAGATAACGTTCTGTTATGTTTTTATACGAAATTATTAAGAAATGATAATGAGAGTTAAGAAAATTTAATTCTTGCGGTACAGTTATAGTGTTTAAGAATATCGATTGAGACTTGATATGACTATCAGGAAGGTGATTAGTGATGCGTAAAATTAAAAGACAATCAAATATACAACCACTAAACGCTGCTGGTAAAAATCATATTGTCTATGAAGCACGGCAAGCTCGGTATTCACGCTATATTCATTTTCGGCGTCGTTTGATTTTAGCAGTCATTATCATTATTGTTGCTGTGATTGCAATGGTTAATCTTCACAAACAATATACAAAGTATACGACGGCATCTGCTGGTTTGCAGGAAACGAATCAGACGTTAACGAATGCCAAAAATTCGCATTCTGATTTAAAACAAGAAGTTAAAGATTTGGGTGATGATAGCTATTTGGAAAAATTAGTTCGTGAGAAGTACATGTACACGAAAGATAATGAAGTTGTCTTTAATATCCCTGATTGATTTAACCGATGATGGGCAATATGTCGTCTGATTAGGCGGAAGTTTTCTGATTATATCGGATACTTCCGCCTTTTAATCGTTGATAACATGTCATTGTTTTGGTGTGCCATTATGAAATGCGACATTAGTTTTGTGCTATTTTGACATATAATAAGATTAGTCAACAAAAAGGTAGGGTAAATAGAATGAAACCCAAAGTATTACGAGCCAATTTAATTCGACAGATACGTGAGCAACGGTTGTTTCAGGCGACGGATCATGTTTTGGTGGCAGTATCTGGTGGACAAGATTCGTTAAGGTTGTTGCGTTGGCTGACTGATGGTGGGTTACCATTGGATATTCAACCACAAGTTAGTGCGATCTACATTAATCATCAACTGCGATCAGATGCATCAGAAGAAGAACAGTTTGTACGCCATATTTTTGAAAAGACGCCACATTTAAAGACGACTACGGTACAACGATTAGATTGGCCAGAAGCACCGACTTTTGCAGTCGAAGAACAAGCGCGTGAAAAAAGATATGCAGCGATGTTTACCATTGCAAAACAGATCGGTGCAAATATGATTGTGACCGCACATCATCGTGATGATCAAGTAGAAACAATTCTATATAAATTAGTGCGTGGGAGTCGATTAGATCAATTGACAGGGATGGCAGCAAAACAAACTTTGTCAAATGGTTTAGAGTTGGTTCGACCATTCTTAGGGCTTCCCAAAGCGGCTCTTGATGATTTGGTTAAGGAACCTGTGCAAGAATGGATTGACGATTATACGAATAATGATCAGCAATATGCACGAAATCGTCTCCGCCATGCCGTTATTCCTGATTTACAGCAAATTAATCATCAAGCATTAGCTCATATTATAGATTTTGCAGATCAATTAACAGCATTACAAACATTGGCGTTGCCACAATTGGATCGTGATGTTCAGCGATTAAAAGCTGGCACACTTGATTGGCAATTACCAACCGATCAATTATTATTGGTGCTACAACGATGGTTGCAAGAACAACAAATATTAGATATTAAAAATCGACAATTGCGCCAAGTGATTCAATTAATGAGAAATCAAAATGTGGCAATTGGCACAGTGCAATTAAATGAAAATGAACAATTGGTGAGGGATCATCAATGGTTGCGATTGTTAAAAGGTTAAAACTTTTATAGTTCTTTGAGTTATTGACTAAACATTTGGAGATAAACATGTTATTCTTAAATCTATGTAACAGTAGGGGAATTAAGATTTAGGAGATTAACAAAACATGAACCAACCGGACATGAATAATGATATCGAACGGATATTATATAGCGAGGCAGATATTGCGAAAGCTGCGAAGCGTGTTGGCGAGCAATTAGCTGCTGACTATCAGGGTCGGACACCGATTATTCTTTCAGTACTAAAAGGTGCTGTTTTGTGGACAGTTGATGTAATGCGTCATATGCAATATGCAGAAGTCGAATTCATTGATGTTTCTAGCTATAACGGTGGCGTCTCTTCATCAGGAAATGTAGATTTGGTAACGGATCTACAAACGGATATCAATGGTCGTGATGTCATTATCATGGAAGATATCGTGGATACTGGCCGGTCACTAAAGTTTATGATTGAGTTATTAAAAAGTCGTGGTGCAAAATCAGTAAAAACTGCTAGTTTATTGGATAAAAAAGATGGTCGTGTTGTGGAAGCAGCAGTTGACTATGTTGGCTTTGATGTACCAAAAGCCTTCGTGGTAGGGTATGGTCTTGATTACAAGCAACTATACCGTAATCTACCCTATGTTGGTGTTTTGAAACGTGAAGTTTATGATCCAAAACATGCTGATGTTGTTGACACGGTAGATATCACACCAAATCACTAATTAAACTGTAAATTAATCATGTCGTACATAATAATATGATAGTAACTGCTATTACTATCTGCAGGAGGAATTGATGAAAAACCAACGAAACGGGAATTTTGTCCGAAATAGTTTGTTTTACGTAATCGTAGTCCTTGGTATTATGGGTTTGATATATTGGGTAGCCGGGCCCACACAGACCTCAAATACGAAGACTATCTCTACGTCAACATTTATGACGGAATTGCGTGACAAGAAAATTTCAAAAGTCACGATTCAGCCAGGCGATGGTGTCTACAACGTCAAGGGTGAGTATACCAAAGCACAGTCAAGTAAAAAGTCGGGTGATAACGATACCTTTGCGTCACTGTTAGGCGGTGGTCAATCAGGAAAGGCAACTTCCTTTGAGACAAAGTTAGTCGGTAGTGACACAGTTGTTGCTAATGTCCAAAAAATTGCTGAAAAAGCAGACACTGATATTACGACAAAGCCACAACCTACTAATTTCTGGGGGACCTTCTTGGTCACGATATTACCATTGATCTTAATGGTTGGTTTGTTCTACCTCATGATGGGTGGCTTGAACCAAGGTGGTCAAGGTGGTCGTGGCAATATGATGGGTATTGGTAAGTCAAAGGCAAAGCCAGCTGACCCATCAGAAAATAAGAAGCGCTTTGCAGATGTAGCAGGTGCTGAAGAAGAAAAACAAGAACTGGTTGAAGTTGTTGAGTTCTTGAAAGATCCAAAGAAGTTCTTGAAGTTAGGTGCTCGTATTCCATCAGGTGTTCTATTAGAGGGTCCTCCCGGAACTGGTAAAACATTGCTTGCCAAAGCGGTTGCTGGTGAAGCTGGTGTGCCATTCTTCTCAATTTCTGGTTCAGATTTCGTTGAAATGTTCGTTGGTGTTGGTGCTAGCCGTGTGCGTGATTTGTTCGAAAATGCCAAGAAAGCAGCGCCATCAATTATCTTTATCGATGAAATTGATGCGGTTGGACGTCAGCGTGGTAACGGCATGGGCGGTGGCCATGATGAACGTGAACAAACATTGAACCAAATGTTGGTCGAAATGGATGGGTTCGAAGGTAATGAAGGTGTTATCGTCATGGCAGCCACAAACCGTTCCGATGTGTTGGATCCTGCTTTACTTCGTCCTGGTCGTTTTGATCGAAAAATTTTGGTTGGACAACCTGATGTTAAGGGTCGTGAAGCAATCTTGAAGGTTCACGCAAAGAACAAACCATTAGATTCAAGCGTTGATTTGAAAGAAATTGCTAAGCAAACACCTGGCTTTGTCGGTGCTGACTTGGAAAACTTGTTAAATGAAGCGGCTTTGTTAGCTGCTCGTCAAAACAATAATACGATTACTGCAAAAGATTTGGATGAAGCTGAAGATCGTGTGATTGCTGGACCTGCCAAGAAAGATCGTGTGGTTTCAGCAAAAGAACGTGAAACAGTTGCTTATCACGAAGCTGGACATGCGATTGTTGGTTTGGTATTAAATGAAGCACGTGTCGTTCATAAAGTAACAATTGTTCCACGTGGACGAGCAGGTGGTTATGCCATTATGCTTCCTCGTGAAGATCAGATGCTGATGAGTAAGACTGATGCGATGGATCAAGTTGCTGGTTTGATGGGTGGTCGTGCGGCTGAAGTCTTGATATTTAATCAACAATCTTCAGGTGCTTCGAACGACTTTGAGCAGGCTACTGGACTTGCGCGTGCTATGGTAACGCAATATGGTATGTCTGATAAGTTGGGAATGGTTCAGTTGGAAAAGAATAATGGACCACAGTATGGTCAACCATTATATTCAGATACAACGTCACGCCTAATTGATGAAGAAGTTCGCCATATTACAACGCAAGGTTATGAAACAGCATGCGACATTATCTTACGTTATAAAGAACGTCATGAAGCCATTGCGCAAGCTTTGTTAGAGTATGAGACGTTGGATGAGAAGCAAATTTTGAGTTTGTTCAACACTGGTAAGATGCCAGATAAAGATGGCTCAAAATCAGAAGGAGCAACACCAATGTCATATGAAGAAGCAAAGAAAGCAGCCAATGATAAGTTGACTGAAGATGTTTCTTCTGAACAAATAACAGCTTCAGAAGCAATCACACCAGAGAATAAGTCTGATGATGATGATCATGATCATGATGAAGCCTAATAATGGTTAGATTAAGAGTTAGAAAATTTATTTTTCTAACTCTTTTTTGCTATGCAACAAAGGCTCAAATTTCATACACGGTGTGTTACACTTGATAACGGAAAACACAATAAAGAAAAGGATATCAATATGACAGATAAATTAGTACGTGCGATAACAAACGATGGTAAATTTCGTGCGATTGCTATTGAAGCAACAGATATGATGAAAAAAGTTGCAACATTTCATGATGCATCACAACTGGGGACAACAATTCTTGGTCGTGCACTCATTGGTTCGTTAATGGTCTCAAATGCGATCCTAAAAGGGGAAGAACGGTTAGCAATTAGTATTGATGGTCAAGGACCTGCCGGTAAAATCGTTGTTGAAGCATCTGCACAGGGAGAAGTTCGTGGGTATGTAACGAATCCGCAAGTCACATTGCCTTTGACTTTAAAAGGGCAACCAAATGTGGCGGATGCTGTTGGGACAAATGGGTTTTTATCTGTGACGAAAGATTTTGGCACTGACGAACCGTTCACTGGTCAAGTGGCGTTAGTTACGGGTGAAATTGGTGATGATTTAACTTACTACATGGCGAAATCAGAGCAGATTCCCTCTGCAGTTGCGGTGTCTGTGATGGTTGATCCAGATGGTGCGGTAGTGACGGCTGGTGGGTTCATGGTTTCAACTTTACCAGATGCAACAGATGAAGATATTGCCGTGCTAGAAGAAAAATTGGCGCATTTCCCAGCTATTTCGACACAAATGCTGGAAGGATTTACAGCGAGTGATTTGTTAACAAATTTGTTTGGTGCAGAAACTATCAAAGTATTATCAACAACAGAAGTTGCTTTGTATCCTGAAATTGCAAAGCATGACTATGCACGAATGTTAGCAACTTTATCATTATCAGAATTACAAACGATTTTAGCAGAAGATCATGGTATTGAAATTGTTGATCGTTTTACTGGTAAGATTATTAATTTTGATGAAAGTGAATTACAGTCAATTATTGCTAATAAAGATGTTAGTGGAAAAAATTAGTGTTGAGGCTTGCAAAATTTGCAGAAGATTGGCAAACTTATAGATATGTATGGTGAAAACCAACAACGAACTAATAAAAGGAAAAATGAGGCAGGAATAGGATTATGGCTGACCAACAAGTGTCATTAAATGACCAAATGATCAAGCGCCGTGAAAAAATGACTGAACTGCGTGATGCAGGGATCGATCCATTTGGTCACCGCTTTGATCGGACGCATATGGCATCTGAATTACATGCATTGTATGATGATGTTTCAGGTGAAGATTTAGAAGCACAAGCAAATGAAGTAGCAATTGCTGGACGTATGATGACAAAGCGTCGCTCAGGTAAAATTAGTTTTGCTGATATTAAGGATCGTTCAGGACGTATCCAAGTCTTTGTTCAAAAGCCTGTTGTTGGTGAAGAGGCTTACGATTGGTTTAAGAAGTCAGATTTAGGTGATTGGTTAGGCTTTAAAGGAACCATCATGAAGACACGTGCTGGTGAATTGTCATTAAATGTGACTGAAATTACGCACTTATCAAAAGCTTTGCGTCCATTGCCTGATAAGTTCCATGGGTTAACCGATGTTGAGACAAAATATCGTCAACGGTATTTGGATTTGATTGCAAATGATGAATCTTTTGAACGTTTCCAAAAGCGGTCAAAGATTATTTCTGCTATTCGTTCCTACATGGATGGCGATGGCTTTATAGAAGTGGAAACACCGATGCTACAAAATGCTGCTGGTGGCGCTGCAGCACGGCCATTTATTACACATCACAATGCATTAAATATTGACTTGTATATGCGTATTGCGCTTGAGTTGCATTTAAAACGTTTAATTGTTGGTGGCATGGAACGCGTTTATGAAATTGGTCGCGTCTTCCGAAATGAGGGGATGGATCCAAAGCACAATCCCGAATTTACGGTCATGGAATCATACGCTGCTTTTTGGGATCTTAGTGACGTCATGACTGAGACTGAAAATATTTTTAAAGCAGCTGCAAAGGTTGTTGCAGATGATATGATTATCACCTACCAAGATCACACGATTGATTTGGCTAAGCCGTTTGCTCGCAAACATATGGTGGACTTAATCAAAGAGAAAACGGGCGTTGATTTTTGGCAACATTACACCATTGAAGAAGCTCGTGCGATTGCTGATGAAAAGGGTGTAAAGTATGAACAATACTGGGGCATTGGTCATATTATTAATGAGTTCTTTGAGGACTTTGTGGAAGAGACATTAATTGAACCAACTTTTGTCTATGGTCATCCAGTAGAAGTATCACCATTGGCAAAGAAGAGTGACGATGATCAGCGTTTTGCACAACGTTTTGAATTGTTTATTTCGGGCGGTGAGTATGCTAACGCCTTTACTGAGCTGAATGATCCGATTGACCAACGTGAGCGTTTTGAAGCACAAGCAGCCGAGCGGGCAGCTGGAAACGATGAAGCTGAAGGTATTGATGAAGACTTTATTGAGGCTCTAGAGTATGGTATGCCACCTACTGGTGGATTAGGTATCGGTATTGATCGGTTAGTGATGTTGCTAACAAATGCAGATACCATTCGTGACGTATTGTTATTCCCAACGATGCGTTAAAATAAGTGTCATTGTTTGATAAATAGCATCATGTTAATAGGTAATTCTCTGATTATTTGGAGAATTACCTTTTTATATAGAAAAAATGTCATTTGCTTATTCTTTAGTTGCATAGGTTTTTAAATTAGTACTTGCAATCTGCTTTATAACGTCGTATTATATAAAAGTTGGGTTTTGGAAATGATTTAAAAATCAATTCAAATCACATCAAAACTTATCTAAATTATAGTGTTGACATTTAAATCAACATACTGTAATATAGTTTGAGTTGTGGTAAACGCTTCGGATTGCTTTGCTAATCTGAAAATTAGTTATTGACAGATGAATAGTTTGTTGATAAACTAATTGAGTTGTGAGACGCAACGTAGATCATTGAAAACTGAATATCGTTTCGATGAAACAAATGTGTAGGGTCATCAAGCAATTTGCTTGATACAAAAACATTTGCGAAGTCAATTCGCTAGTAAATTCGTTTAACTTCTGTTAAACAACAAAAAACAATGAGTTATACTCAAGCTTTTAAAATGAGAGTTTGATCCTGGCTCAGGATGAACGCTGGCGGCGTGCCTAATACATGCAAGTCGAACGCTTTGTCTTTAAATGAAATGACGAGCTTGCTCAGATTTGATTTTATCTGACAAAGAGTGGCGAACGGGTGAGTAACACGTGGGTAACCTACCTCTTAGCAGGGGATAACATTTGGAAACAAGTGCTAATACCGTATAATACCAACAACCGCATGGTTGTTGGTTGAAAGATGGTTCTGCTATCACTAAGAGATGGACCCGCGGTGCATTAGCTAGTTGGTAAGGTAAAGGCTTACCAAGGCTATGATGCATAGCCGAGTTGAGAGACTGATCGGCCACAATGGGACTGAGACACGGCCCATACTCCTACGGGAGGCAGCAGTAGGGAATCTTCCACAATGGGCGCAAGCCTGATGGAGCAACGCCGCGTGTGTGATGAAGGGTTTCGGCTCGTAAAACACTGTTATAAGAGAAGAACGGCACTGAGAGTAACTGTTCAGTGTGTGACGGTATCTTACCAGAAAGGAACGGCTAAATACGTGCCAGCAGCCGCGGTAATACGTATGTTCCAAGCGTTATCCGGATTTATTGGGCGTAAAGCGAGCGCAGACGGTTATTTAAGTCTGAAGTGAAAGCCCTCAGCTCAACTGAGGAATGGCTTTGGAAACTGGATGACTTGAGTGCAGTAGAGGAAAGTGGAACTCCATGTGTAGCGGTGAAATGCGTAGATATATGGAAGAACACCAGTGGCGAAGGCGGCTTTCTGGACTGTAACTGACGTTGAGGCTCGAAAGTGTGGGTAGCAAACAGGATTAGATACCCTGGTAGTCCACACCGTAAACGATGAGTGCTAGATGTTCGAGGGTTTCCGCCCTTGAGTGTCGCAGCTAACGCATTAAGCACTCCGCCTGGGGAGTACGACCGCAAGGTTGAAACTCAAAGGAATTGACGGGGACCCGCACAAGCGGTGGAGCATGTGGTTTAATTCGAAGCAACGCGAAGAACCTTACCAGGTCTTGACATCCCTTGCTAATCCTAGAAATAGGACGTTCCCTTCGGGGACAAGGTGACAGGTGGTGCATGGTTGTCGTCAGCTCGTGTCGTGAGATGTTGGGTTAAGTCCCGCAACGAGCGCAACCCTTATTATTAGTTGCCAGCATTCAGTTGGGCACTCTAGTGAGACTGCCGGTGACAAACCGGAGGAAGGTGGGGATGACGTCAAATCATCATGCCCCTTATGACCTGGGCTACACACGTGCTACAATGGCATATACAACGAGTCGCCAACCCGCGAGGGTGCGCTAATCTCTTAAAGTATGTCTCAGTTCGGATTGTAGGCTGCAACTCGCCTACATGAAGTCGGAATCGCTAGTAATCGCGGATCAGCACGCCGCGGTGAATACGTTCCCGGGTCTTGTACACACCGCCCGTCACACCATGAGAGTTTGTAACACCCAAAGCCGGTGGGGTAACCTTTTAGGAGCCAGCCGTCTAAGGTGGGACAGATGATTAGGGTGAAGTCGTAACAAGGTAGCCGTAGGAGAACCTGCGGCTGGATCACCTCCTTTCTAAGGAAAATCGGAAACCTACACAATCAACGAAACGATATTTAGTTTTGAGTGATTTACACTCAATGAAGACAGAGAGTCGAATCTCTGGGACTGTAGCTCAGCTGGTTAGAGCGCACCCCTGATAAGGGTGAGGTCGGAGGTTCGAGTCCTCTCAGTCCCATGATATGGGGAATTAGCTCAGCTGGGAGAGCGCCTGCTTTGCAAGCAGGAGGTCATCGGTTCGATCCCGATATTCTCCATCGCAACCAAACGGTTGCTTATTAGTTCTTTGAAAACTGAATCATAATTGTAAATTTTTAAATTCATTTCAATTGATATTAATCAATTAAATTGAGCCGAAAAAATACACCGCGTAATTTTTTGAGTTTTTTAAATCAGTTTAAAATCGCTTGTGACCATTGAGTCACAATACTCAAACGAAATCATCAACGAGAGTTGATCGGTTAAGTTATTAAGGGCGCATGGTGAATGCCTTGGCACTAGGAGCCGATGAAGGACGGGACTAACACCGATATGCCTCGGGGAGCTGTAAGTAAGCTATGATCCGGGGATTTCCGAATGGGGAAACCCAACTTGTGATGCAAGTTATCGTTCAATGAATACATAGTTGAACGAAGGTAGACGTTGTGAACTGAAACATCTCATTAGCAACAGGAGAAGAAAGAAAAATCGATTCCGTCAGTAGCGGCGAGCGAACGCGGAGGAGCCCAAACCAGTGTGCTTGCACACTGGGGTTGTAGGACTACCGTTGTGGAGTTACAAATTTGTTTATTAGCAGAAGCAGCTGGGAAGCTGAGCGAAACAGGGTGATAGCCCCGTATGCGAAAGTAAGCAAACTCCCGTGTAGGATCCTGAGTACGGCCGGACACGTGAAATCCGGTCGGAAACTGCGAGGACCATCTCGTAAGGCTAAATACTCCCTAGTGACCGATAGTGAACCAGTACCGTGAGGGAAAGGTGAAAAGCACCCCGGAAGGGGAGTGAAAAAGTTCCTGAAACCATGTGCCTACAACAAGTTAGAGCCCGTTAATGGGTGATAGCGTGCCTTTTGTAGAATGAACCGGCGAGTTACGATAACATGCAAGGTTAAGGTGGAAAGACCGGAGCCGTAGCGAAAGCGAGTCTGAAATGGGCGTTCGAGTATGTTGTTGTAGACCCGAAACCAGGTGACCTACCCATGTCCAGGGTGAAGGTGCGGTAAAACGCACTGGAGGCCCGAACCCGTACATGTTGAAAAATGTTGGGATGAGGTGTGGGTAGCGGTGAAATTCCAATCGAACTTGGAGATAGCTGGTTCTCTCCGAAATAGCTTTAGGGCTAGCCTCGGAAGATAGCGTGTTGGAGGTAGAGCACTGTTTTGGTGCGGGGCCCATCTCGGGTTACTAAATTAAGATAAACTCCGAATGCCAATCACGTATGTCCGGGAGTCAGACAGTGAGTGATAAGATCCATTGTCGAAAGGGGAACAGCCCAGATCGTCAGTTAAGGTCCCTAAGTGTGTGTTAAGTGGAAAAGGATGTGAAGTTGCATAGACAACTAGGATGTTGGCTCAGAAGCAGCCACCATTTAAAGAGTGCGTAATAGCTCACTAGTCGAGTGATTCTGCGCCGAAAATGTACCGGGGCTAAACACACCACCGAAACTACGGGTGCCACATTAGTGGCGCGATAGGAGAGCGTTCTAAGGGCGATGAAGTCAGACCGTGAGGACTGGTGGAGCGCTTAGAAGTGAGAATGCCGGTATGAGTAGCGAAAGACAGGTGAGAATCCTGTCCACCGTATGACTAAGGTTTCCTGGGGAAGGCTCGTCCTCCCAGGGTTAGTCGGGACCTAAGGCGAGGCCGAAAGGCGTAGTCGATGGCTAACAGGTTGAGATTCCTGTACCAGGTGAACATGTTTGAACAATGGAGGGACGCAGAAGGCTAACAGAACCCAGCAGTTGGAAAAGCTGGGTCAAGCAATAAGTCTGAGAGTGAGTCAAATGCTTGCTGTCATAAGGACAAATTGTGATGAGGACCGAAATCAAGTAGGGAAGTCTGTGATGTCACGCTGCCGAGAAAAGCTTCTAGTTAGTGTTTACCTGCCCGTACCGCAAACCGACACAGGTAGTCGAGGAGAGCATCCTAAGGTGAGCGAGTGAACTCTCGTTAAGGAACTCGGCAAAATGACCCCGTAACTTCGGGAGAAGGGGTGCTCAGCGCAAGCTGAGCCGCAGTGAATAGGCCCAGGCGACTGTTTATCAAAAACACAGGTTTCTGCAAAATCGTAAGATGACGTATAGGGGCTGACGCCTGCCCGGTGCTGGAAGGTTAAAAGGAGTGCTTAGCTTCGGCGAAGGTACGAATTGAAGCCCCAGTAAACGGCGGCCGTAACTATAACGGTCCTAAGGTAGCGAAATTCCTTGTCGGGTAAGTTCCGACCCGCACGAAAGGCGTAACGATCTGGGCGCTGTCTCAACGAGAGACTCGGTGAAATTTAAAGACCCGTGAAGATGCGGGTTACCCGCGACAGGACGGAAAGACCCCATGGAGCTTTACTGTAGCTTGATATTGAGTGTTTGTGCAGCTTGTACAGCATAGGTAGGAGCCGTAGAAATCGGGACGCTAGTTTCGATGGAGGCAAACGTGGGATACTACCCTCGTTGTATGAACACTCTAACTCACACCACTAAGCGTGGTGGAAGACAGTGTCTGGCAGGCAGTTTGACTGGGGCGGTCGCCTCCTAAAAGGTAACGGAGGCGCCCAAAGGTTCCCTCAGAATGGTTGGAAATCATTCGCAGAGTGTAAAGGCACAAGGGAGCTTGACTGTGAGACTTACCAGTCGAGCAGGTACGAAAGTAGGGCTTAGTGATCCGGTGGTTCCGCATGGAAGGGCCATCGCTCAACGGACAAAAGCTACCCTGGGGATAACAGGCTTATCTCCCCCAAGAGTCCACATCGACGGGGAGGTTTGGCACCTCGATGTCGGCTCATCGCATCCTGGGGCTGTAGTCGGTCCCAAGGGTTGGGCTGTTCGCCCATTAAAGCGGTACGCGAGCTGGGTTCAGAACGTCGTGAGACAGTTCGGTCCCTATCCGTCGCGGGCGTAGGAAATTTGAGAGGAGCTGCCCTTAGTACGAGAGGACCGGGGTGGACGTACCACTGGTGTATCAGTTGTTCCGCCAGGAGCATCGCTGAGTAGCTATGTACGGATGAGATAAACGCTGAAAGCATCTAAGTGTGAAACTCGCCTCGAGATGAGATTTCCCATTCAGTAATGAAGTAAGACCCCTCAAAGATGATGAGGTAGATAGGCTAGAAGTGGACGTGCGGTGACGCATGGAGCGGACTAGTACTAATGGTTCGAGGACTTAACCAAGTAGCAAGTGGTGTAAGGCAAAAAAACAATTATGATTCAGTTTTGAGGGAACTAAGTTCACTCAATTGGAAACGTGTCGTGATGATGGCACTGAGGTCACACCTGTTCCCATACCGAACACAGCAGTTAAGCTCAGTTACGCCGAAAGTAGTTGGAGGATCGCCTCCTGCGAGGATAGGACATTGCGATGCATCATTCCGAATTAGCTCAGTTGGTAGAGCACACGACTGTTAATCGTGCTGTCGTCGGTTCGAGCCCGACATTCGGAGTAATTGCCGACTTAGCTCAGTTGGTAGAGCAACGGTATCGTAAACCGTAGGTCGAGGGTTCGAATCCCCCAGTCGGCATGCGTTCACTCTTACAACCCTTGGTATTAAGGTGTTTGTAAGAGTATTTTTTGTTTTGTAGCACTTTTGTGGCACAACTAAAAAAGCAAATATCTAGCCAACAAAAAATTATATATGCTATAGTCTCCAATTAATGGCGGGCAGAAAATTATATTATTTTCTCTGTCCATCAATTGGGGACTTTTTATATACCAAAAAAATAATATAATCAAATAATAATAAATGATAATGATTTAAAATATTGTGAACCACTTGCATAGCGTTGCCATTAACGATAAAAATTTGTTATTTTTTTATGAAAGATGTAGGATAGTTTATTGTAAAATGCTTTTTGCATAAAATATTTATTTATAATCTATAAAATAATTAGGAAGGATGTTAACTTATGGATACGCAAACCGTTAGTAAACAGGCAAAATGCGCAATCGCTGCTGCTGCCTTACTTTCTTTTTTAGGAATCTTAGTAGAAACGTCATTAAATGTTACTTTTCCGATGCTAACACAAGAATTTTCAGTTTCACTTGGAACGATGCAGTTGGTAACTTCAGGTTACTTATTGATGGTAACGATCATCATGAGTACAACGGGCTTTTTAAACAAACGATTTCATGCACGTACTTTATTTACAACAGCAATTATTTTTAATATTATCGGTACGGCAATGTGCGCTTTAGCAGGAACGTTTACAATGTTGTTTTTAGGCAGACTTTTGCAGGCAGTTTCTACAGGAATTTCAACACCCTTGATGTATCGTTTAGTACTTGCTTTAGTACCGCAAAGTCAGCGAGGGCTTTATATGGGAACGGCAGGAATGATTATTTCTTTAGCACCTGCTTTAGGTCCAGCTTATGGGGGAACATTAGCAGCCTTTTGGTCTTGGCGAGGTATTTTTGTGATTGCTTTAGTCATGCTGATATTTGCTGCTATTTTAGGAGAAAAATATATTCGGCTTGAAGCTGAAAAGACAGATCAAAAATTTGATTGGTTGGGTGTTATCTTATTAACAATCACTTTTGCTAGTTTAAGTACGGCATTTTCTAATGCTGGTAATAAGGGCTTTCATACACCAAGTTTTATCTGGTTATTAGTGTTGTTTATTGTTGCCGCTGTTTTGCTAACGCTTCATTTACGACAATCAACACGAAAAATTTTGAATTTTGAGCTATTAAAAAATCCGTTGATTAGCTTACGCTGGCTTAACTTTTTTATTTTACAGTTTATCAATATTGGCATATCATTTGTCATACCAATTTTTGCTGAGGATACGTTACACGTCAGTGCGTTCGTTGCGGGATTAATTGTGTTACCGGGGGCATTATTTGGTGCAGCTATTTCACCGTTTGCAGGAAAAATGTTTGATAGACAAGGTGCAACTAAACCACTCTTGATTTCAAGTATTTCTTTGCTTTTTGGAACAGGCTTATTTTTCTTAACAACATCATATGCAACAGCAATTTCGATAACATTGATCTATGTGTTGTTACGCGGTGGGTTTAATATGGGCTTTAGTAATTCAATGTCTGATGCAAGTTTGCAAGTGACCAATGCGCAAAATGCTGATTTGAATTCCTTATTTAATACGTTCCAACAATATGCCGGTTCATTTGGGACGAGCGTTTTGTCCGCAATCATTGCGACACAGCAAATGAAAAATGGGCACCTTGCGCAATTAACAATACAAGGAAGTCGTTTGGATTATGGTATTTTATTTGTTTTGGTCCTTGTTAGTTTGGGAACAGTAATTATTGCTTGGTACTATCAGCAAAAAAAGGTTGATACGATTGGCCAACTATAAAAAATTGTGAGACTGATAATGCAACACATGCTGTGTGATACATTATCAGTTTTTTTATAGCTATAAAATGTTTGGTAGCGATTGATGCCAATAAACAGAGAAAGTAAGTAAATGCTTAATTTAGAGTAATTTAAAAGATGAAGCTTGAGAATTTATTGTATACTAACATATAAGAATGATAGTTAAACAAGAAAAATGAAAAATTGGGGAGATTTTTACATGGCTCAAAAATACTTTGGCGTAATGATAGTCAACGTAACGGGGGTTGAGTTGCTAATCGTTAATTTGAAAACGCATAAATCTCTTGAAAAAGTAAATAAAGAAATTAATTTAGGTGATGATGTGTATCACTATCATCCGGTGTGCTTTGAATCAGTTAATAAAATTGTTGAGGCATTAACTGGATTCATTCAAATTTTACGTGATTATGGTGTTGAAAATTATCAATTATGGGGTAGCCAAGCCTTATCACAAGCGCTAAATGCTGATTTTATGGCTGATCAGTTCTTTCTACATACGGGTATCGAAATAGGTTGGCTTTCAATGAGTGATGAAGCGTATTATCGAAACCAAAATGTTTCATTGGCGTTAGCAAATAATCAGGCAGATAGTCAAGGCATTGTTTATTTGGTGGGAATTACTTCCGGGAATACATCAATTACACGATTTGATGATGGTCATTTTGTGACATCGACGAATTTTGCTTTAGGACCAATTAAGATCGCAGAAGACTTACAAAGTTTACGGCAATCTGCACCAAGTTCTTTTAGTGTACTTAATGATTATATTGATAGTAAACTCAAAGACTTTGATATTGGTAGTCTGGCAAATTTAATATCAAAAAATCATGAGACAAAAATTATTTTATTAGGCACTTCACCAATTAAAAAAATGGTTAGTCAGTATGAGCATCATCATTTAATTGATGCTTTACCAGTGACGATATTTAATGAAATGATTGATGACATTGTCGATGCATCAGATCAATATTTGATTGATCAATTAAATGTTAACGAAGACGTGATACCACTTATTTTGCCTGAATTATTATTGATTAAGCGCATAACGCAATTGACTGGTGCAAAAGAATTACGGTTCTCTGATGCGGGTGTCGTTGATGGTATTGTCAATGATGAAGAAGTTGCGCTAGGCTTTTCAAAACACGATTTTACACATCAAACAATTACGATGGCAATTAATGTGGCAAATCATTATCATGTGGAACCGATTCATCGTGATTTAGTGACAAAGTTTGCATTGCATCTATTTAATCAATTAAAGCCTTTACATCGTTTTGGAAAAAGAGAACGACTATTATTAGAAGTGGCAGCTATTTTGCATGATGTTGGTAATTATATTGGCGTTCATTCGCATTATGTTCATTCAGAATATATTATTCGGCATTCAGACATTATTGGCCTATCACAAACGGAATTGGAAATTATTGCTGCAATTGCCAGATATCACAGTGCAACGACACCCAGTGAAGATTTAAGTCATTTTAGTCGTATATCTGCAGAAAATAGACGATTAATTTCTAAATTGGCTGCAATTCTTCGATTAGCTGATGCGCTAGATGATGATCGGCAACAAAAAATTAAAAAGATTTCAGTATCGATTAAGAATCAAAGTGTGATTATTTCTGCGTATAGTCACGATAATTTAGCTTATGAGAATTGGATATTTCAATCAAAGAGTCAATTTTTCCAAGAAACCTACGGCCGAAAAGCAATTATAAAGCAAAGGAGGGTCAGTCATGACAAAAATTGATTTTGAAAATCCAAATTTTTATACCAATCGGGAATTAAGTTGGTTAGACTTTAATGATCGCGTGCTAGAAGAAGCACGTAATAAAAATAACCCACTATTAGAGCGATTAAAATTTCTCGGTATTACGCAAAGTAATATGGATGAATTTGTTATGGTTCGTGTGGCTTCACTGACTAAGTTGATTGAAGTAAAATGGGATGGTCGGGATGCATCTGGTTTATCAGCTGAGGAACAACTCAAGGCAGTTAACAATAAAGCTCATGAACAATTAGTAAAGCAATATGTGACATTGAATCGAATTTTATTGCCAGCAATTAAACAAGCAGGAATTAATTTACAACAAGTTAATGATTTAAATGATGAGCAGTTTCAGTTTATTAAGGGGTATTTTCATGATGAGTTGTATCCGGTGCTCACACCAATGGCAGATGATACATCCCATCCTTTTCCATTTATTAGTAATGATACAATTAACTTATCATTACGTTTAAGTAAAAAAGGCAGTGATAAATCATTGTATGCTACGTTACAAATACCTAGCATTTTTCCAAGAGTGGTTAAGTTACCAGCAGCTGATAATGATTTTATTTTATTAGAGGATATTGTGAAACGTTTTGTTGAACAGTTATTTATCAACTATGAAATTCATGAGATGACGACTTTCCGTGTGATTCGTGATATGGATCTAGATGTTGCTGAAGAAGATACTTCAGATCTGTTGAAGGAAGTACAACAACAATTAAAGTTACGAGCTCATGGGAAAGTGATCCGTTTGGAAGTTGATTCAGATATTAGTAAAAAGCTACGGAAACGTTTAGTTCGCGAACTAAAAACAGATGAAGATTCTGTCTATGAGGTTAATGGCCCTGTGGATCTGAACTTTCTTGGTAAACTGGCAAGTGCAGTCACCGGTCGTGATGAATTAAGATATCCGCCATTTAAAGCTTATCAAGATGAGGCACTCGATCATAATCATAATATTTTTGAAGCAATCCAAAAAGCAGACCGGTTAATGCAACATCCATATGATAAATTTGATTCTGTGGTTGAATTTATTCGTCAAGCCTCGATTGATCAGGATGTGTTGGCGATTAAAATGACACTCTATCGTGTTTCAGGTAATTCACCGATTATTAAATATTTGGGACGAGCTGCTCAGAATGGAAAACAAGTCACTGTGTTAGTTGAGGTCAAAGCACGATTTGATGAGGAAAATAATGTGCATTGGGCGCGGCAACTTGAACGGATGGGATGTCACGTCATTTATGGTCTAGTTGGCTTGAAAACGCATTCTAAGTTATCATTAGTGGTACGTCGCGAGGAAAGTGGCATTCAGCGATACGTGCACTTAGGGACAGGAAACTATAATGATATAACTGCTCATTTTTATACCGATATTGGGTTGTTAACAGCTAATAATAATATTGGTATTGATGTAACAAATATCTTTAACATGTTATCAGGTTATTCAAAACCACCCTATTTTCATAAATTGCATATTTCACCAAAAGGTATTCGTGAATTTATTATTGATAAACTAGATCAAGCGATTCGTTATGCAAAAATTGGGCGACCAGTTCAGATAAAAATGAAGATGAATTCTCTATCTGATCAAGAAATGATTGCCAAAATGTATGAAGCCTCACATGCGGGCGTCACGATTAATCTTATTATTCGCGGTATTTGTTGTTTGAAGCCAGGTATTAAAAATGTGAGTGAAAATATTAGTGTTCATTCCATTGTGGGACGTTTCCTAGAGCATAGCCGTATTTATATTTTCGAATTTGATGGTGAGAAACAAGTATACTTATCATCCGCTGATTTAATGACTAGAAACTTAAATCGACGTGTTGAACAACTATTTCCAGTCGAACAACCAGTATTAGCAGAGCGCGTTCTAGCAATTTATCAAACAATGTGGGATGATAATGTGAAAACCCGTGTGCTAGATGTAGACGGTCATTATAAACGTGTTGATCGTCGTGGGAAAGCATCACTTGATGCACAGGATTATTTTGCATCACAAGCAACGAAACGAGCTGAACAACAACAAGCAGCGACGAATAAAAAAAATCCAAACCAATTTCAACCTATGATGAGTCCTGAAAAATAATAAGGCTCGTTATATGGTGAATATAAGAACGCGGAAAGGAAAATGTATGGAAAACTTTGTCGTAATCGATTTAGGATCTAACTCAGTGCGCATGACAATTACCCGTATTAATGCTGATGGCACTCACGAAACAGTCACTCATATGAAAGAATTTGTACGACTTTCTGAAAATATGGGCCAAGAGAAAGTTTTACAACCAGAAGCAATTGAAAGAACACTGACAGCATTGAAATCATACAAAGAAGTCTATAAAAAACTAGATAATGTGCAAATTAAGGCAGTGGCAACAGCAGCTGTTCGACAAGCATCAAACCAGAAGGCTTTTTTGAAAAAGGTGAAGTCAGAGATTGGTATTAATTTAGAAGTTATTTCGGGAACGCAAGAAGCCTATTATGATTATATTGGTGTCAGTGAGACGCTTCCTGTGACGAATGCTATTTTGATTGATACTGGTGGTGCCAGTATTGAAATTGTGCTTGTTCAGAACGGCAAAGTCGCGCACTTGATCAGTATTCCAATAGGGTCAGTGACAATTTCATCAGATTTTGATTTAAATGATAGTATTTCAGCGACTGAACTTTTTAAGGCAACCATTGCAATTAATGAAATTTTCCAAAATATTTGGTGGCTAAAGAATGGGCTAAATTTGCCAATTATTGGGCTAGGTGGCAGTAATCGAACGCTAGCAAAAATTAATCGTCGTCGGGATCATTTATTCAACATGGAAGACGTACATGGCTATCAAATTAAGGATACGCAAGTTAATAAAACTTTTGAGGATATTATTAGTTTGGATTGTGCTGCACGTAAAGAAGTACCCGGTATTAGTAAGGACCGTGCTGATATTATTGTTGGTGGTTTAGTACCGGTTATTTTCTTGATGAATTATCTTGATTCTGAAAAAATTACCTTCTCAACCAGTGGACTACGCGTGGGTATTTTATATGAACGCTTACATGATTTATTAAGAGATACGGTGGAAAATCATCCCGTAGATAATCGTGAAATGAGGTGATGATAGGATAATTAAAAATTTTTGTACATATCATTTTCATAAGTGTACAGCGTTTAAATTAGAGAAGGAGTAGGAAGGAATGACCAATTTATTTAAGAAAATTGGACAGGTTGTTCATGATCATGCCAAATTATTTTTAGCATTAATCACAATTGTGACAATCGGTTTGGCTTTTGGGTTAACAAAAATACAATTAAATACCGGTAATGGGATGTTTGTTTCAAGCAGCTCAAAATTATCGAAAGATACCAAAGTTTATCAGAAAAATTTTGGTAGTGACACGTTTATTGTTGATATTTCAGCTAAAAACAAGCAACAGGTGGTGGATGCTAAAACATTCAAAAAGGTTGCTAGTTTTATGGATGATGCAAAAGATATCAAATATATGCAATCAGCAACCAGTGTTGTTAATCTTTTGAATGCGCAATTACATGCCAATACAACAACGAGCACCATGAGTCGTTCAAGTAATACAAGTCAGTTGCAACAAGATATGATGGCTGAATTATCAACCAAGCAACAACAGGTGTTACAAACTGATTTAATGGCTATGCTTAATGATGGGCAGCAACAAAAAGTATCACAGTATACACAATCGATTCTGACTGATGCACAAAAATTGCAACTGGCTCAGGCAATGCAACAGACTGATCAACAGACGAATCAATCACAAATGTTGGCCAAGCTGTTAAATAAAACGCAGCAACAACAAGTCCAAAAATATACCATGTCGTTGTTAACGCAGCAACAACAGGCGCAATTGTCGCAAAAAGTTATGAGCATGTTGCCCAAAGTGCAGAATATGCATGATGCGTTGATTAAAGATTTGATTTATTCAAATAATGGGAAAATGCCAGCCCAATTGCAACAATTATTGCCACGTAACGGACAGCATTTGTTAATTTCGCTGACGACATCTGCAAAAGCTGATATGAATACCAATCAAACACAAGCTAATGCAATTAACAAGCTATTAAAAGATAATGGCTTGCAGAGTGGACGTTACAAGGCAGCCATCGCAGGTGCGCCTGCGATTGCGGGTACTGTTGGTAGTCAAATGACAAAAAGTATGATGATTATGTTGGTAGCGGCTGTTGTCATTATGATTATTATTTTGTTGCTTGTTTTCCCAGTACGTCGTCGCTTAATGCCATTATTTGTCGTTTTGATTGGTATGATTTGGACCTTTGGTTTCATGGGCTTGGCAGGTATTGATTTAACAATGGCTACTATGGCAACGCTCCCTATCTTAATTGGTTTAGGAACAGACTTCGGTGTCCAATTTGTTAATCGATATGAAGAAGAATTCCGTAAAAATGGTTATAACGCTGAAAAAGCCGTTGTGACAACGTTTGGTCATTCTGGTTCAGCGGTTGCCATTGCAACGACTGTGATGATTCTAAGCTTTTTGACGATGTTGATTTCAAAAGCACCAATGTTGAAAGGCTTTGGTCTAACCTTAGCAATCGGAGTTCTTGTTTGTTATCTTGTTGAATCGTTAACGATTTTTTCATTCTTATCGATTCGCGATGCCCATTTTGATAGCACAACCGTTAAGAATCAGACTTTGGAAAAGTCTTGGTTAAATAAACACTTGGGCCTATTATCAAGTTGGATTATGAAACATGCAACGATTGTCTTAGTCGTTGGGATTGCTTTAGGTGGCATTGGCTTTTACTTTGAGCATCAAGTCAAATTAGAAACTGACATGATGAAGATGATCCCTCAGGACTTACCAGCGCTTAAGCAAAATAAGAAATTAGAGAAGTTGGTCGGTTCAACCACAAATCTAACTTATTTAGTTAGCGCTGATGATGTTCGTTCAAAGGCCGTTTTGCAAGAAATGACAGACTTTGCAAACAAAGAGGCGACAAAACACAAGGGGGATGTGTTAGACACCACAACGTTGGTTGATAGTTTAGGTAAGCAACAATTACAAAGTTCGCAAAAGACATTGACCCAAAGTATTAATCAAATGCCAACGATTATGAAGAGTACATTGATTAGTGAAAATCATCGTTATGCAACGATTAGTTTTAAGATCAATCCTAATTTGAATACGCAGAAAGCGTTACGATTGATGAATAGTATTACCAAAGATGCGCAACATTTGCCAAATAGTATTAAAGTTGCACCGGCGGGTTCATCAGCCATGCTTTATGAGGGTATTCATAATATTTCAGCTAGTCGAACAACGATTATGGTCGCTGGGTTAGTGATTATCTTCCTTGTCTTATTAGTGGTTTATCGTCATTTCCATTATGCTATTTACCCATTGTTACCGATTGCGATTGTGCTAGGTCTATCACCACTAACATTGAAGTTATTGGGCATTAGTTATAATCCTGTGACGATTGCGTTAAGTTCGTTGGTACTTGGTATTGGAACTGAGTTTACAATTCTCGTATTAGAGCGTTATATTGAAGAACGGCAGCGAGGAAAAGATAATGAGGCAGCAATTAATACAGCATTAAGTTCAGTTGGACAAGCAATCACAGCTTCTGGTTTGACTGTTGTGGCTGGCTTTTCGACATTGCTGTTTGTTAACTTCCCTGTCCTAAAAGATTTTGGTTTGATCACCGTATTGGATACGGCGTATGCTTTGATTAGCACACTAACGATTTTACCAGCCATTATCTATTTATTCCGTCAACGGAAACATGAATAGTTATTTAAGAGTTTGAAAGTGTCCAGCACTTAATGGTCACTTTTAAGCTCTTTTTATATACAAAAGTATTGACAGAATGGGTATTTCGAGATAATATAATTTACCGTAAGTTATGTACTTACAACGTCATTTTGTGTCGTGATGATGGCGCTGAGGTCACACCTGTTCCCATACCGAACACAGTAGTTAAGCTCAGTTGCGCCAAAAGTAGTTGGAGGATCGCCTCCTGCGAGGATAGGACGTTGCGATGCATATTATTCCGAATTAGCTCAGTTGGTAGAGCACACGACTGTTAATCGTGCTGTCGTCGGTTCGAGCCCGACATTCGGAGTTTAACGGTCATTCCATTGTGAATGGCTTTTTTTGTACTGTAAAAGTGGGAGGGATAACATGGCATTAACGATGGCAGAACAAATTAAGCAATTAACTGTAGCGTTAAATCAAGCGCAACAAGAAGCGGAAAAATGGCAAACAGGTGCTGAAATTTATGAAGCGCAAGTGACTGAATTGCAGGAAACGATGCAATTAATGGCACAAGAAATAAAAAAAGTACGTCATGAGAATGAATTACTACGTCAAAATCAAGGCCAAGTACAAACCATGGTACCAATTAAGCAACAACAGTCTGTATCTGATCAAGAATTAGTACATTATCGTATTATTGAAGATGCTTTGATTAGTAAAATTCAACAATTAGAACAACAATTACGAAAATGACATATGATATTGATCTAAACAAAACAATGAAAGATCAATTCTGGTTTGGGAAAAAAGTCGTTAGGACCAGCCAAAAAGGGCGTCAATCTATCAATTTGGTAGACTGACGCCTTTTAAACGTCTTTTTCACACTCTTTTATTATGTATTATTCAATCATGCTAACTGATGTTTTTTGTCGCAGACTTTTTTTGTTAGCTTTCTTGAAAAGCGTCTTTAATAATATCACGCACGATCACTTGATCTTGTGTCATATAGTGTTGCTTTCTAAATGCCATGTAGACATGAAATTTCGGCTGTGGTTGATCAATTAAACTGATTTTTTTCAGGCCGTCTTCGTTTTTTTCCATGGCTAGTGATGTTAAAAAGGCTAAACCAATGCCTTCACGTACTAATTTTTTCATAGCGGTAATGTTATTAGTTTGGTAAACCACATGAGGCTGAATACCTGATTGGTTAGAGAAAATACGAAAAGCGTTTGGATGAACAAATTGTTCATTTAAAGAAATGAATGACTCATTGGCAAAATCTGCGAAAGTAGCAAATTTTCGTGGATCGGTTGTTTTGGTAATAATAACGAACGGGAAATTAGCTAATTCAAAAACTTCTAAGTCAGTCAAATCAAAATTTTCAGTCGCACCGATTAATGCAATGTCAATGTTTCCTTGCCGTAAAAGTGTTAATAATTTGGAACTACCAACCTCTTCTGTCTCAATTAAATGTAAAACATTCGCATTTAGTAGTTTTTTTGCGACCTTTGAAAATAAATATGTCTCGATAATCGGAGGCAATCCTAAACGAATTTTATGACGACCAAGACGTTGAATTTCCTTTGTCGCAGTTGTCCACTCGACTTGTATATGACGAGCACTCTGTAATAAAATCGCCCCTGCTTCAGTTAAATGAACCTCTTTGTGTGCTTGATTTCGTGTAAAAAGAGCGGCACCTACTTCTTGTTCTAATCGCTTTATGGCATAGGTAATGGTTGGTTGGGATACATGAAATTGTTCAGCGACTAATGTGTAATTTTTATGAACAGCTAGACGTTCAAAATAAGCTAAATCTTTTAAATGCATACTACTTTCCTCATATAAATTTTTTTTATATAAACAGTCACTTTTGACTATAACATTTTTAAAAGTCTATTATACGCTAATGTACTTAATAGGAGGTTTTTTGAGATGAAAAGTGGTATGCAGATTTTGCAGGATCCGTTTTATAATAAAGGAACGGCCTTTACGATGACGGAGCGTAAGGCGCTAGGATTAGTCGGTTTACTGCCAACGAAAGTGCAATCCTTGCATGAACAAGTGGCACAAACTTATGCACAATATAACAGTAAAGTTAGTGATATTGAGAAACGATTGTTTTTGAGTCAAATTTTTAATGAAAATCGCACTTTGTTTTATGCCGTCTTGGGTGCACATTTGACTGAAATGATGCCAATTGTTTATTCACCTACTGTTGGTGAGACAATTGAACGTTATTCAGACTTGTTTGTTAATCCACAAGAAGTTGCTTTTTTGGATATTCATCATCCAGAAAATATCGGTGCTAGTTTGAAGAATGCCGCTAATGGTCGTGATATCGATATGATAGTTATCACGGATGGCGAAGGTATTTTAGGTATTGGTGATTGGGGTGTGCAAGGGGCTGACATTGTGGTCGGTAAATTGATGGTTTATACGGCTGCAGCTGGCATTGACCCACGCCGTGTTTTGCCAGTTGTGTTAGATGCTGGGACAAATCGTGAAACGCTTTTGGAAAATGATGGTTATCTTGGCAATCGTCACGAACGCATTCGTGGCGACGAATATTTTGATTTTATTGATCAATTAGTTGATGAAGCGGATCAAATTTTCCCCAACTTTTACTTACACTTTGAAGATTTTGGTCGTTCAACGGCAACTAAGTTGTTAACGCGTTACCAAAATCGTTTAGCAACGTTTAACGATGATATTCAAGGGACTGGTATTGTTGTGACAGCAGCAATATTAAGTGCATTAAAGATTTCTGGTGAAAAGTTAACTGATCAAACGTATATAACATATGGTGCTGGTTCAGCTGGGGTTGGTATTGCTAACCGTGTTTTGCAAGAATTTATTAATGCTGGTTTGACGGCAGAAGAAGCTCGTCAACACTTTTATCTTGTTGATCGTCAAGGCCTATTGTTTGATGATGATGAAAATCTGACACCTGAACAACGACCATTTGCACGTTCACGTGCAGAGTTTGATAATGATGGTGCTTTAACAACTTTGGAAGCAGTTGTTAAAGCAGTCCAACCAACGATTTTGGTTGGTACGTCTGGTCAAGCGGGTCACTTTACTGAAGCAATTGTTCGTGAAATGGCAGCACATGCGGCACGTCCAATTATTTTGCCATTATCAAATCCAACCAAGCTTCACGAGGCAGTGCCAGAAGATGTTATCAACTGGTCTGATGGTCGAGCACTAGTTGCCACAGGAATGCCATTTGAACCTGTTAATTATGAAGATGTTGTTTTCCACATTGGTCAAGCAAATAATGCGATTGTTTACCCTGGTATTGGATTAGGGGTGATTGCAAGTAAAGCTAGTCGACTAACTGAAAACATGTTGTCAGCTTCAGCTACAGCGTTGGGTGAGTTAGTTGATACTAGTCAGGTTGGTAGTGCCATTTTGCCATCATTTGAGAAGCTATCTGAAATTTCAACGGCAGTTGCACAAGCAGTTGCACAAGCTGCCATTGACGACGGTGTTGCCCAACAACAAGGCGATGCCAAAACATTGGTTGAACAATATCAATGGCACCCAGTTTATGGGGAGGACTAAAGCATGAATGCGATAGCAACCTCGCTAAATAGTATCATTAAAATTATTTTTGTTGTTTTGATTGGTATTTATTTACGTAAGAAAGATCATTTTCACGATGTTTTTAAAAAAGATTTGGAATTTTTAATTGTTAATATTGCTTTGCCAATTTCAGTATTTGTTGGGATTCAAGAAAACTTAACACGTAAATTACTAGGTACTTTTGGTATGAGTGTTTTGTTTGTTGCCTTGGCCTTCTTTGTACTTTACATTCTGAGTTTTATTGCAAATAAAGTATTCAGAATTCGTGTCGGTCGTCGTGGTATTATGATAAATACGTTTACTAACAACAATGTTATTTTTATCGGGTTACCATTAACCTTAGCTATCTTCGGTGAGAAAGCAATGCCTTATTATTTGGTATATTATTTGGTTAATACGGTTTCTACCTGGGCCGTTGGTATTTTCTTTATTCAAAATGATACGAAGGAAAAAGCAGCAGAAACTTCGTTCAATTGGAAGAAGCTATTACCAGCACCCGTGCTAGGTTTCTTAGTTGGTATTATTTGGTTGTTGATTGGCTTACCATTACCAGAATTAGCAGATTCAAGTTTGAATATGATTGGTGGTTTGGTGACACCATTAGCTTTGTTATACTTAGGTATTATTATTGCCGATGCAGGTCTTAGTTCATTAAAAATTGAACGTGATACAATTATAGCTTTGTTGGCTCGTTTTGTCATTGGTCCTGCTGTGATATTTATAATGTTAAAATTAGTACAACAAACGCCCTTTGCTTTGGCTAATTTAGGCGTCAAAGTTATTTTCTTAATGTCAGGTATGCCTGCCTTAACGGCGATGGCACTATTAGTTGGTCAAGCCAAAGGTGATACAAAATATGCAAGTAATGTGATTACTATTTCAACGTTACTGATAATTATTTTAGTACCAATTTATTTGGCGATTGCTAACATGATTTAAGTCATAAAAATGAGCATGCGGTCAAAATAACGCTGTTTAAACAATTAAAAAACAGGAAGTTATCCACATAAAATGGGTAACCTCCTGTTTTTTAAGTTGCGGACGTCAATAAAAGTCCTAACATTATATCATTATCTTGTTGGTTGTAAATTGCGCAAAGTAACACTAGGGTCTAGCATACCAGCATCGCTAGACAAGCTATATCGTAGGTAACGATCAACATCTAGTTTCAGTTCATTGTCCAATTGTTCTGTTGTATAATCTTTAATATAGACAGGACCTAAGTTACTATCAATTGTTTCGTTGAAATCATTAGATAGATCGTTTACTTGGCAAAGTACTAAGTTAAAAGCAACATCAAATGTGCAAGTTGCGGCATTCGAAAAGGGACCAACACCATCGTCTAAGTCTAGTGCAATGCGTGTGTCTGCTGTTAATAAGGGTGAAATTCGCTGTTTAGCGGTATCTGAAAATGTTAAATACATGATATTGTCCTCCCTGTTTTTGTCATTGTAACATAGGTAGTTAATTATTAAAAGTAAGTAAGGAGAATAAAGCATGTTTCATTTTATTTGGGTATTAATTATTGGTGCAGTAATCGGTGCAATTGCAGGCGCAGTCACAAAGCGTGGTGGCTCGATGGGTTGGATTGCGAATATTGTCGCTGGGTTAGTTGGTTCTTGGTTAGGTGAGAAGGTGTTTGGCGAATGGGGGCCACATCTTGCAGGGATGGCTATTATCCCATCAATTATTGGTGCTGTGATTATTGTGATTATTGTCTCTTGGTTGTTGAATCGATCAGATCGCTAGTTAAAGGGGAAAGTTTTGGTAAAACAAGGACATTATGCGGGCACAAGTACTAATAAAAAACGACGTCAATTTAAACAACGCGCACAACAACAGACAGATGCTAACATGGCGATGGCTGATGTTGGTGATTTCTTGCAGGGACGGTTTGTCTTAACCCAACAATCATCATCTAACTTAGTTAATGAAACGATGCAACGTTTTTTGTCAGAGTGGTGTCAGCAATTAGGCAACGCAACTGAAAATAATTTGGATGTCACGCAACTAACAACGCAGACGATCACAAAAATTGCGACGAAGGTACCTTGGCAGTTTTATGCATTAATTGTTGGTCAGTGGCCAAAATTTTACCATTTTTTGAATAAAGAGGTACCAGCAGTGCCAACGAAGGAACGCTTGTTGTTAACACATCAAGTGGTTGATATTGCACAGCTTGTTGCACAACAATTGGCTATTAATTGGTATTTGATGCGTTTTGACAATGCCGGTCAATTAGCAACTGTGACGAATGAGAATATTCAGCAGTTGGCAAAATCATTTTTCACTAAAAATCAAATTAATTGGCAAAATGTGATGACCGTTTATTCAACGACACCGTTCAAAGTGCACACAACGGATACAGCAACAGGTAACTGGTTACGATCTCTCAATGAATTAACACCAAAACAATTATAAAAAATTTAAAGGGTTAGGACATCAGTTGTTATAAACGGATGAAAAGGCGTCAATCTATCAATTGGTAGATTGACGCCTTTAAACGTCTTTTGTCACACTATATTTTAAATAAAATTATTCACGACTATCTTCAATCGTTGCACGGATATTATCAACAACAGCTTGCGTTTCATCACCTAATTGCACACCAACCAAGGTAAATAGGCTATCCATAATGGTTAGTTGCGCAATTAATGATGACATTGATTCACTACGAATATTAACTTCCTCTGCAGCACTTGCCAAAGTCAATGAAGCCAATTTTGCTAATTCTGATTTTGGATGGCCGGTGATGGCGATAATCTTAACATTATTCATGCGTAAACGACGTGCAATATTTAGCGTGCCATGATTGCGACCTGAGTGAGAAATAACAATGGCCACATCATTTTCATTCATATGGACGGCTTGCATTAACTGCACATCATAATCAGGATGTTGCTCGATATGTAGGGGTGTTCTTAAAAATTTATGATAGCCATTCAAGGCAACGATAGAAGAGCCACCAATACCAAATAACCCAACATGTTGGGCTTGGATCAACCAGTCAGTTGCGATAGCCCAATCATTGGATTTCACGAGATTTAACGTTGCTTCCAGTGCATTTTCAGCACCACTAAATACTTTACGGACAATGTTGTCTTGTGTATCTGTTTGATCAATCTCACCAAAAAAACTATTTTCCGTTGTCGGAGCACTTGCTAGACTCAATGAAAATTCACGAAATGAGCTAAAGCCAACACGCTTAACAAAACGGGAAATGGTGGCCGTCGATAGACCAACGGCGTTTGCTAATTCTTGAATAGTTAATGAACGGATTTCATTGGGATTTTTTAATATAAACGTTGCGATTTTATTATCTGAACCAGTCAACTGGTCACGCATCGACCGAATTCGAGCAAAACCTGATTGTGCCATAATATCTCCTTAACAAATTTTAGGGTGTTCCCAAAATGAAACAACCTAAAATAGCTTATGAAAACATTTTACAACAAAAAACTTGCAATGTGAAAAACTTTTGCATTATAATAATGGAGTAGAAAAAAACACAAGAAATAAAGGGGTACACACATGAAGTTCGCAATGATCGGCCTTGGTAAGATGGGCTTGAACTTGGTAAAGAATGCCGTTGATAACGGTCATGAAGTAGTTGCTTATGATTTGAGTGCAGATTCAGTTAAAGAAGCTGATTCATATTCAGATGCTGTTACTGGTGTTACTGATTTAGATGATATGCTAGCAGCTTTGCCATCACCAAAGGTTGTTTGGGTAATGGTACCAGCTGGTAAGCCAACTAACTCAACGATTGATACGTTGATTGAAAAGATGTCTGCAGGAGATATCATCATTGATGGTGGTAACTCAAACTACAAGGACAATTTGGAGCAAAATAAGCGCACAACTGCTGCCGGTATTAAGTTCTTTGATGCTGGTACTTCAGGTGGTATGTCAGGTGCTCGTAACGGTGGAAACTTCATGATCGGTGGTGATGACGCTGAGGCCTGGAAGACAATCGAGCCATTATTTGAAGGTATTGCTGAAAAAGATGGTTACCTATACACTGGTGAATTAGGTTCAGGTCACTACTTGAAGATGGTTCACAATGGTATCGAGTATGGTATGATGCAATCTATCGCTGAAGGTTTTGAAGTTTTGGAAGCTTCTCAATACGATTACGATTACGAGGCTGTTGCTAAGTTATGGAACCATGGTTCAGTTATTCGTTCATGGTTGATGGAATTGGCTGAAGAGCAATTCTCAAAGGATCCTAAGCTTGATAAGATTTCAGGTGTGATGCACTCATCTGGTGAAGGTAAGTGGACAATTGAAGAAGCATTGGACTTGCAAGTACCAGCACCAGTTATCGCTTTGTCATTGATGATGCGTTACCGTTCATTACAAGAAGATACATTTACTGGTAAGGTTGTATCAGCTTTGCGTAATGGTTTTGGTGGTCATGCAATGGATGCTGCTAAGTAATTTTTACTTAGTACGATCAACAAATATTTTAATTGTGAAAGTACACCCAGCGGGAAACTGTTGGGTGTTTTTGTTTGTCTAGCGTATAATAGGTAATATTAACCTAGAGGAGTCATTATGAAATATACACTAAATATTGACGTTTCGATGCTGGCAATTCAGACGACATTGATTGATGAAAATAACACCTGTCAACAAGCTGAGTGGCAAGTACCAGCAGAAACGAATTATGCAACGATCACACCAGAAAAAGTATTTCACCAAGTACTTGAAGTGCTAAAGCAAATTGGGGCAACAGTGCATGCAAATACAAATGATGACATACAAACGATTAATTTTTCTGAAATTGTGGTTGATGGGTTAATACCATTAGATAAAGATTTTGTACCATTAACCCCGGTTATTTATGGTACGGATACTCAAAAATATGTTGATGCATTGACAATGAATGGCGTGACGGGTCAGTTACAACGTAAAATGGGTTTGCCACTTATGGATACGACACCATTAATTTTAATTTTATGGCTAAAAAATGAACGACCTGATATTTATGAACAAGCCATGCACTACATGAGTTTACAAAGTTATTTGATGTATCGTTTATTCAATATTAATGTGACTTCACGGGCATATGCGGCGCGCACAGGATTGTATAATTTCGTTGCTGATGAATGGGATGCACAAGCTTTAGCATTGGCAGGATTAAAAACGAACCATTTGCCAGAAGTAACTAAGTTGACGACACATTTATTACGATTATCAGATGAAATAATAAAGCAAACAGGAATTAGCGGGGATACAATATTTCACTTGAAATAAAATATGCTATAATAATATTGTTGTCGGGGATGCAGTTGGTCAAGGAGTGATGTCCTAGGATCGCCTTTATGGAGGGTGCAATTCCCTGCTGTCCGATAATGGTTTTATTGAGGTTGTGAAGGAACCTCAATAAGGCGGAAGGAGTTCTAAGACGGGATTCTTAGAACAAAAGGGGATTGTTAATGGGGTGGTGCCCGTTAACATGATATGGTGAAAACGTATAAGCAGTACGTGGTGGTCTGCTTATACAAAGAGAGATCTGCACTCATTTAGTGAGAGAGGTCTCTTTTCTTTTGTTCTAAAATAAACCAGTCATGATAAATTGTGCTATAATCGTTTTATCATGTTAGACATTAGTAGATGAATTGGTGGACAATGAGAGAATTAGTGGTTGCTGTGAACTAATCAAACCAATTATTGAATTACAGTCAGAAAACGACATGGTCGTTTATCTTGCGATATAAGATAGTTGAGTGGTCACAATCAGTGACAATTTAGGTGGTACCGCGTTTAATGCGCCCTAATCAAGGAAAATTTTCTTGGTTAGGGCGCTTTTTAATTTTGTAACAAATACATAAATAATTTGGAGGTAGAGTAAATGGTAGTAGATATAATCAATGAATTGACTTGGCGTGGTGCGATTAACCAAGTGACAGACGAAGCAGGTTTACGTGAATTAGTTAGTAAAGAATCGATTGGGTTATACGCTGGTATTGATCCAACGGGTGATTCAATGCATATTGGTCATTTAATTCCTTTTATGATTTTGAAACGCTTCCAACTAGTTGGTCATAAGCCAGTTATTGTTGTAGGTGGCGGTACTGGGTCAATTGGTGATCCGTCTGGTAAGAAGTTAGAGCGAAAATTATTATCACAAGCAGATGTGGCAGCAAATGTTGAAAAGATTCGTGCCCAAATGGTGAAACTATTTGGTGAAAATGGCTTTACGATCGTGAACAATTATGACTGGCTTGGTAAGATGTCACTGTTAGAAATGTTACGTGATTATGGTAAATTATTCTCAATTAACACCATGTTAGCAAAGGATGTTGTGGCTTCACGATTAGAAGCTGGTATTTCATTTACTGAATTTACTTACCAGATTTTGCAAGCGATTGATTTCTATGAATTATACAAGCGTGAGCATGTCCGTCTACAAATTGGTGGTTCTGATCAATGGGGTAATATTACTAATGGCGTTGATTTAATTCATAAATTAATTGCAAGTGATGCACCAGCCTTTGGATTAACGGTACCACTGCTATTGAAATCAGATGGTACAAAGTTTGGTAAGACCGAAGGTGGTGCTGTTTGGCTAGATCCTGAAAAGACGACCCCATTTGAATTCTACCAATTCTGGCTAAATACAGCAGATGCTGACGTTGAAAAGATGTTGAAGTTCTTTACGTTCTTAACACAAGAAGAAATTAATGATTTAGTCGCTGAATTGTCAGAAAATGCAGCAGCTCGTCACGCACAGCGGCGTTTGGCCCAAGAAGTGACAACATTTGTGCATGGTGAAGAAGCGATGCATACTGCCGAAGTCATGACGGATGTGTTATTTGGTAATGCGGACGTTGCAAC
Organism: Weissella sp. ESL1177; assembly: GCF_058107185.1. Classification (NCBI taxonomy): domain Bacteria; kingdom Bacillati; phylum Bacillota; class Bacilli; order Lactobacillales; family Lactobacillaceae; genus Weissella; species Weissella sp. ESL1177. The sequence goes on from NZ_CM176591.1 coordinate 1,916,322, forward strand.
ATTATCAACTGATGAAGTTGCTGTACTAGCTGGTAATGTACCAACTTTTGAAATCCAAAATGCTGAGATTGGGCTATTAGATTTGATTGTGGCAGCCGGTCTAGAAAAGTCAAAAACAGCAGCTCGGCGTTCTGTTAAGGATGGAGCTGTGCGCATCAATGGTGTCCAACTGAAGGATGAAGATGCTGTTGTCAATCCTGCTGACAAGTATGATGGTAAGTATGTTATTATCAAGCGCGGTAAGAAGAAGTGGGCTGTTGCGGTTGTCAAATAATAAAAAAAGCGAGACAAAAGATTAAAATAAACCCCGTAAGTTGGTATAAAGACCAACTTACGGGGTTTTACGTTATAAATGAATGAGAATATAACGAGATCAATGTACAAAGATAATGAGTATTAACTTTGCACCTAGTGACGAAATAATCTAATTTTGATCATTATTGTATAGCATTATTTCTTGTGATATGTCGTTATACTAAATAATAACTGTATTAAGTACTTAAATAGTATGACTAATTAACAAAAGTTCATGTTTCATGATGGCATACAATTCTTTTGGACTCTCAATACAACCATTATTTACCCATACTTTTAGCACAACTAGGGCCATTTGATTCAACATTGGCGTTACGAACAATAAATCCTGATTTGTGACCTTGACGTCATTTTGTTTAACCAATTCACGTTCGTTTGCCAAAGAAACGTGAGTAAATAAATCCATCCTCCCACTTTTAATAATGGTTTTTACCAGTGGCTTATTGTTCATTGCAACAGTCAACAACGATTCAGCAAAAGACTCGGTATGTTTTGACGAATTGACGAATTTATCAATACTTTGACGAAATAAGTCATCAAATAAGTAAAGTAACACATCATCAAGTGTGTCAAATAACCTGTAAAATGTGGATCTACTAACGCCAGTTATTTTGCAAACAAGTGAGATATTGATTTCTGAATATTGGTAAGTATCTAAAGCAGTAGCCACGCCTTCTGAAATAATTTTAGCTGATCTAATTGACCGACGATCTTTTTTTATATGATACATTTTTGCCCCCTTGTGCGCTGTATTTTATAGAACTATTGTATCGTATCTAAATGGATGCTATAACATAATCATTCAAAAAAACCATGATAGATAATAATATGATTGGAGACAGAGATATGGAAACAATTAAATTAGCATTCAAATTAGAGGATGACTATCTGCCGTCATTAAAAGTAGTGTCAATAATTTCTTTTGCGCTATTATTGATATCTACACCGTTATTTATCTTTACAAGCGGTGTAGGTCAATATGTTCGAGAATACTTTGGACTTTTATGGCATCTTTCTATGTTTTTCTTTATTGTGAAGTTACCGGTTCCTAAGTGGGGAAAACATGCTGGTACCTACTGGATTATTCTCGATGTATTGAGTGGGATACTTTATATCAATAATTTTTACAGCATTATGGGGGATTCATCCTTGGGTATTTCGAATCATTCCGAAGTTATTACAATATGTCTAGCAATACGTTTAGCTGCTCATTGTTTCCAAGGACTATGGTTTTTATCTTCTGCCTTGACAACAAACAATAAAATTATTCAGGTATGTGCTGTTCTTGCTGGCATTTTACTACTTGGATATAGTCTTGTTAGTCCTTTTGCACCAACATGGGGACTTGATTTAAACGCACCGTTTGTTTTGATTTGGTTCTTTATGATTGTCATTGGTAAATACACAGATACAAATAAAGCAAATGAGGAGATAAAATGAAATTAATTGGATTAGAGGAGCATTGGTGCCCAAAAGAGTTATTTACCAAAAAAGGCACGCCTGGATATAAATACATGCAGCTTTTAAAGCAACAATTAGGTACATCAGATGCATTAGATATAGCTGTAAAAAATTTATCTAATATCGGTGACTACAGAATAAAGCAAATGGATGACGTTGGTTTATCTATGCAATTTTTATCGATTACAGCGGTTAACATGGAATTATTACCAGATGATGAAGCAATCGAATATGCTCATTTAAGCAATGATATATTGCTCGCCGGAATCAAGCAGAATCCTTCACGTTTTCGAGGATTTGCTGCGATTCCAACTGATGTCCCCGTTAAAGCTGCCCAAGAGTTAAGTCGTTGTATGGAAACGGGTTATTTTTCTGGTGTGATAATTAATGGCCATATTAAAGGACATTACTTGGATGAGGATCGATTTGATCCAATTTTAGCAGAAGCTGAACGTTTGAATTGTCCAATTTATCTGCATCCAACATTACCACCTAAATCAATCATGGACACCTACTACAATGTCAATGATTCCTATGCCAAGATGACGATAAGTTCAGGTGGATGGGGATGGCACATTGAAACGGGTACTCATATTTTACGTATGATTGCGGCGGGTGTGTTTGATCGGCATCCCAATTTGAAAGTGATTGTTGGACATTTAGGTGAAGGGTTACCATTTTTTATGGACCGTTTATACAAAGCGACAGGTGGAAAACTAAAACACTCGTATCCTTATTACTTAAAGAACAACTTATATTATACAATTTCGGGATTTCATTATGAAAATTTATTCAACTATGTACTTTCTGAGGTACCTGAATCCCATATAATGTTTTCATCAGATTATCCATTCCAATCATTGGATGAAGAAATAAAGTTTATTAACACTGTTCCACTTGATGAAAACGTACGTATAAATATCGCTTATAAAAACGCCGAAAATTTGTTTGGTATTTCAAAATAAATTGACCGTTATAATTGTCTTCAAACCTGTCTATATTATCTTGATATTTAAACGATTTGAATTAACATGGTCATCCAAGAAGGCAAGAGTAAGTTAATAAAACCAATGACAGATAGGTGACGTATGATAGTACGCCAATTTTGTTGGTGATGTGTCTGGGTAACGACTTTAACGAGTCTTTGCCCAAGTGTTTTCGAAGTTAAAGCCGGCACTATTCCCCAAATGATGATGTTTGCTACAAAATTGATTAGCATCAAGTGATTAGGGAAAACTGCTAAACAAACCAGACAGATGATGAGATTTAATGCGACATCTAGGACAAAAGCAATCACACGGCGAATCAAGGTGAAACTATCTTGTTGACTAATTGTGACACGATTCATACGTTCTTGAGAAGGGAATACCTTTCCAAGAATGGGTGCGCATGCCCAACCGATAATGCCACCAAGTGTATTGAGGATCAAATCGTCTACATCAAATAAACGGTAAGGACGAGCATAAATGTGATAAAGGCCTGTTAATTGCGTCAATTCGAAGAAACTCGTCAATAAGAAAGTAAATAATAATGTTTTTTTGAATGACTGTTTGTAATAGACACGCAGGTAAAGACCAAAAGGAATTGTTAATAAGATATTCAGCAAGACTTGTGTCACAGTAGAATCCAGTAAACCGGCCAGTAAACTGCCACCATTCATCATGGGATTACTTTTGATAAATGATTTAAATATTTTCAAGGGATCAAGCTTCATTGTCGGATAATTAATGGCAATGAGATGTTGTATGCGTTGAGCTGTTGGCAAAGGTAAATTGACTACAAAAAATGCGCTGGTTAAGTAGAAGACAAAACTAACGGTCATTAATGTATGCCAAGCAGTGACAACACCGTAACGATGGTATTGTATTAACATAAATGGTAAATAGAGTACTAGGCAAATGATTGGGAATACGATGATGGCATCTAAGATCGGTTCTTCAAAAATACTCATGACAGGAGACCTCCTTGTTTAATTTTTGGTAATTGCTAGTGATTAGTGATTCATTGTAACGATGATTCTTAAAAAATAAATTAAGATGCTCTTGACAAACATCTCATAATATTCTAATAATTGATTACCGAATTGCAAGAGGGGGATTTATTTATAATGAGTAAAACAAAAGTATCCGATCTAGATTGGGATAATCTAGGATTTGTTTATCATGATTTACCTTATCGTTATCGTGCAGAGTATCATGATGGTGCTTGGCAACCAGGTCAGTTAGTGACTGACAGTGATTTAGGTATCAGTGAGGCTGCTGTTGGTCTACATTATGGTCAACAAGTGTTTGAAGGATTGAAGGCTTATCGACGTCAAGATGGTGGGGTCAATATTTTCCGTCCAGATCGTAATGCTGCGCGTATGGCTAATTCAGCAGAACGTCTATTAATGGCTGGTTATCCGGAAGATTTATTTGTACAAGCAATTAAGGATGTTGTGAAAGCAAATCAAGAATTTGTGCCACCTTACGAATCAGGTGGGACATTGTATATTCGACCACTATTAGTTGCATCGACACCGGATATTGGGGTTCATCCAGGTGATGATTATATCTTTAATATTTTTGTGACACCAGTTGGTGCATACTATCCTGGTGGCTTAACACCAACAGCCTATGTGACGAGTGACTTTGACCGTGCTGCTCATGGTGGTACTGGTCAAGCTAAGGTTGGTGGTAATTATGCCGCTTCAATGTTACCAGGTGAGCAAGCTCACAAGGCAGGCTTTTCAGATGTGGTTTACCTAGACCCACGGTTGCATGAGAATATTGAAGAATTAGGATCAGCTAATTTCTTTGGTATTACTAAGGATGGTCGTTTTTTGACGCCAAAATCACCATCAATTTTGCCATCAGTGACAAAATATTCATTGTTACAATTAGCGGAAGAAATGGGTTTGCAGCCTGAGGAAACAACAATTAGTATTAATGATTTGGATCAATTTGCCGAAGCTGGTGCCATGGGGACAGCCGCAGTTATTTCACCGGTTGGTTCAATTACACATCATGGTAAAAAGCATGTTTTTTATTCAGAAACAGCAGTTGGACCAAAGACGCAAGCATTATATGATCGTCTGGTTGCTATTCAATATGGTGACGAAAAGGGTCCTGAAGGTTGGGTTGTTGACGTCCCATTGGACTAATCGCAAGAAACTTTTAAACAGTAGTCTATTGATTTATTGATAGGCTGCTGTTTTTATTAGATTATGAATATAAAATTAAAATTAAATTAAAGAAAAGTGTTGACATTCAAATTTTTAGGTGCATAATAAAAGACATCAAATAAAAACGGAGACAAACATGATGACAAAGACAATGATGAACAACATGAACAATGCGTTATTACGCGGCTTAATTTTAGACTTGATTATTATCAACTAAAATGGTCGTGCAATTTGTGTCGGCCTAAGAAAAAAGGCCGACTAGTTTATCACTGAATTGTTATTCGTGAACCGCTAGTTAGGGATTTTCTAACTAGCGGTTTTTTGTATCTTCAGTCCCAAAAGAAAAAGGAGTAGGTGTTATGACCCAAGAACAAGAGCAGGAAAAGAAGTTGACAGCGAAGGATTATGTATTCCTTGTATCACAAGGTGTTTCAAATACAGTGTTGGTATTTTTAGGCATTGGATTGTTGGTTAATACGGTAGGAACTGCAGTACATTGGGATGCGTTGGTGCAAGTTGGTAACATTGCACAAAAGTTGCTGGCCCCTGCTTTGGGAATGGCGATTGCTGTGATGATGCGTACATCAACATTGGTAATTGGTGCAACAATGATTGCTTCAACGGTTGGTGCAAATAGTGTTTACTTTACATCTGGTGTTGCTGCTCATACGATGACAGCAACAGGGTGGGAAGCTGCTCAAGCTGCTGGATCACAGATTATGACGTCTGGTCAACCTGTGTCAGCCGTCTTGGCTGGTCTTGTTGCAGCGATGCTTGGTAAGTGGATGACGGGTAAAACCCCGTTGGACATGGTTTTGGTACCATTTGCGGTAACCATGGTTGGTTCAATTGCTGGTCTTGGTTTGGCATCTGTTACAACACCAGCTCTAAACTGGGTGAGTGGTGCACTAGGACACACAATGCAAGTTAATCCAGTTCTTGGTTCATTGGTTGTCTCATTTGCATGGTTCGTTTTCTTGATGACGCCCGCTTCATCAGCTGCCTTGGCAATTGCCGTCCAGCTTGATCCGATGTCTTCAGGAGCCGCTTTGATTGGAACAACTGTTGCATTCGTTTCATTCACTGCGATGTCATTTAATCAAAACACAATTGGTGGAAATATCGCACAAGGTTTGGTGACACCAAAAGTGCAATTTGCTAACTTGTTAAAGCGTCCAATTCTAGCAGTTGGACCAGCAGTTATTGCCATGGTAACAGCTGTTGTCGCTGTTGTTGGTTTCGGATTCAAAGTGCCTTACACGCTTGCTGGTCTGGGACTAAATTCATTGATTGCACCACTTTGGTTGCTTGCTCATAACGTACAAGGCTTGGTTTTGCTAGGTATCTTTGGTGTTGCAATTCCAGCTGTTCTGGCATGGTTCTACTACCGTTTCCTACGTGTCATCGGTCAAACACGTGTACAGGATCTACGTTTGCGTGAAGTTTAATTCATCATTAACTTGTCAAATAAACATGAATCGTTCATACTCAAAGCAAAGAGAGCTATCTTGACGCAACTATTGATAGCTGTTAAACTTACTATAAATAAGTGAAAGAGGGCATGAACATGGAATTTTATCAACCAGAATTAAATGATGATGAAACAATTCGTCAAGAAATTGCAAAACCTGGTAAGCAAATCATGTTTTTACAAGCTGATTGGTGTGGCGATTGCAAGGCAATTAAGCCATTTGTAAAAGAAATTAAGAATGACGCTGTTTCTGCTGGTGCAAACTGGTTTGATGCAGATCGTGATGCAAATCTCGCCATTGCACAAGAACAAGGTTTGATGGGTATTCCAGCATTTGTCTTGTTTAAGGATGGTCAACAAGTTGATCATATTGGTAATGGTGAACGTTTAAATCCAAAGCAAGTCAAAGAATGGTTAGCAGCTTCTTTGTAAAATGATAGATTTCTCATAAAAAGATTGACAAAGATTACGGTCCTTTGTATGATATGTTCAATTGAATGTTGAGAGATTCTATGATGAGAATAGTAAGGTTATGGTACTAATTCAGAAAGCACTACGTTGATGAAAATGTGTTTGGTACGTAACTTGAAGATGAGCTCTGAGAATGATACGAGTGCAAGCTGGTGTCACGGCAGGAACCGTTAGCTTCCCTGGTTTTTAATGGAACTATAGAGATTTATTTGATGACAAATAAATGAATTTGGGTGGTAACACGAGACATCGTCCCTGATAAGAACAATCCGTTCTTATTGGGGACTTTTTTATATACTGGAGGATTTTAAAATGACAACTGAAACACAAACAACCCCTTTATTATCACAATTATTAACATCGTGGATTACAGGTGAAGCATCAGAAAAGTTTCCAATGTCTAATTTAGCAAATGCGGCAGCAATCTTGTATGAAAACTTAGCGACTGTTAATTGGGCGGGTTTTTATTTATATGATGAAACGAGTGATGAATTAATTTTAGGCCCTTTTATGGGTAAAGCAGCTGTTGTACGCATTAAACCAGGTGCTGGTGTGGTTGGGCAGGCCTATGCAAAACAGGAAACGATAGTCGTTGATGATGTGCATCAACATGCTGGCCATATTGCCTGTGATTCAGCATCAAATGCCGAAATTGTTGTCCCTTTAACACGTGAAGATGGCAAACGAATTGGTGTGATTGATATTGATTCTGTGACATTTAGTCGGTTTACTGATCAAGATAAGACAGATTTGGAACATTTTGCGCAGACATTATTACCATACATTTCATAAAAAGTTTGCGATAATGGTAGCAGATAATGTTTTATGAAGGGATGGTATGAAATCAGTGAGTGAAACAAAACAATATGATGTTGCAATCATTGGCGCGGGTCCAGCAGGACTAGCAGCAGCCCACCAGTTACATGATGCGGGTAAACGAGTTGCCATCATTGAAAAATATCTTTGGGGTGGAACATGTCCAAATTATGGTTGTGATCCAAAGAAAATTTTATTAGGTGCGGTTGAAGCAGAAGAATATGCCAATTTTTTAACGGGTTCAGGTATTGATGGGCAATTGACCATTAATTGGCCAGATTTAATGCGCCATAAAAATCAATATACAGAGGGAATTTCATCAGGAACTGAGAAATCTTTAACCGCCAGTGGCATCGATCATTTTGCAGGTCAAGCCCAATTTGTTGATGAGCAGACGGCTATTATTAAACAACTTGATCAAAAAGATATAACGTTAACAGCAACGGACTGGATTATTGCAGTTGGCCAACGTCCGGCTGAGTTATCATTTCCAGGTGCAGAGTTGACCATTGATTCAGAAGCGTTTTTGAGTTTGCCAGAATTACCAGATAGCTTGGTTATTATTGGCGGTGGGTTTGTTGCGGTTGAGTTTGCAGCGATTGCGGCAGCCGTTGGGACAAAAGTGAGTTTAGTGATTCGTGGCGATCGTTTATTGCGTTCATTTGATGAAACGATGGTTGATTCCTTGATGGATCAACTAGATGATCGTGGCATTCAAATGTATTTTGATACAGAAGTGACGGACATTAAATCAGTTGATAGTGATCTGGAAGTCACGTTAAGCTTTGGTAATACGATTGTTGCCGGTGCAGTTGTTCGTGCAGCTGGTCGTGTTGGTAATCATGATACATTGACCTTAGATCATGCAAATGTCCAGTATTCAGATAACGGCGTGTTGGTGGATCAACATCTTCGGACAAGTAATCCACATATTTATGCGATAGGAGACGTTGCAAATTCACCGGTGCCTAAAATAACTCCCGTCGCATCGTTTGAAGCACGCCATGCCGTTAATGAAATGTTAGGTCAAACACAACCAATTACTTATCCAGCAATACCAGTTGTTGTTTATGGCACGCCAAAATTAGCGCAAGTCGGTGTGACAACTGAAACAGCTGAGCAACAAGGATATACTGTTAATGATATTGATATGACTAGATGGTATACCGCATATCGTCAAAGTGATCTGGCTTCTCGTATCAGAGTGGCACTGAATGAAACAGGTCAAATAGTTGGTGCAACTGTGATGAATAGTCATGCTGATGAGCTAATCAATTATTTGACCACAGCTATTAATCAAGGTTTAACACAAGCTGATGTTGAACAACAATTATTTGCTTACCCGTCAGTTGCTTCTGATTTACCTTATTTTTTCTAGCATAAAATGCAGTGTTTAATATAGTCCCCTATTGATGGTCAAAGGCATTATTACCAATCAATAGGGGACTTTTTTTTTACTACCTTCGCAAGATTAAGAAAGCGCTTTCAAAGCCGACCCAATTAAGTTATAATTTATCTGGTAAGAGATAAATTATTTGTAACTGTAGAACTTTAGTAGAAGAAAGGACTTGTATTATGGGACGTTTGGATAATAAAGTTGCTATTATCACTGGTGCAGCTAGTGGTATGGGATTAGCTGGTGCACAAATTTTTGCTCGTGAAGGTGCTAGCGTTGTTTTAACTGATGTAGCAGAAGAAAAATTAAATAAAGCAGCAGAAAATATTAGACAAAATGGCGGCGAAGCTACTGCGTTAAATTTGGATGTTTCAAGTCCAGAAGAATGGCAAAGAGTTGTTAAGAAAACCGTTGAACTATACGGAAAAATTGATATTTTAATTAATAATGCGGGAATCCACATTGCGAAGGGGATTCTTGATACAGATTTAGATACATGGAATAAAGTGATGGCGATTGATGGAACTTCTGTATTTTTAGGAATGCAAGCCGTTATTCCATATATGCAAAAGATAGGTAAAGGTTCAATTGTTAATACGTCTTCAATTGGGGCTTTAGTTGGTGGGAGTGCGACTGGATTTAGTGCGGCTTATAGTGCTGCCAAGGGAGCTGTGCGTTCATTGACTAAGTACGCTGCGCAAGAGTTTGGTAAGGATCACATTCGTGTTAATTCAGTTCACCCAGGTTCGACATTCACAGGCATGGCGGAAGAAGCCGGTCTTAAGAGTAAAGAAGAAATGGGGCAAGCTTATGAGGGTAAAGCAGCATTACCACCATATGTTGCAGATGCTTCAGACATTGGTTATGCATATCTATACCTTGCTTCAGATGAATCAAGCTTTGTGACAGGGGAAGAATTGGTTGTTGATGGTGGATGGACAACTAATTCATAATGCTTCAATTAGATTTTAGATAAGTAAAACGAGGCTAGAACGTGAATGTTCTAGCCTCGTTTTTCGATTATGAAATTGATCCTTTTTGCTTAGCATTAACCCGATTCAACATCATCGTTGAGATCAAGGCAAAGGCAGTGAAAATGGCACCACCGATACCAACATTGTTTAGACCAAAGTTTGAAACAACGATACCACCAACTGCAGAGCCTAATGAAATACCTAAATTTGAAAAAATAGAATTGATTGATGAAGCCAAAACGAGTGCGTGAGGATAATCACGTTCAGCAACACCCATAATATGGAGTTGTAGTGGTGAATTGACAAGGTACATCAAAATACCAACTAACATAATATCAAAAGTACCCGACCAAACATTGCCAAGCAACAGTGGCATAATAATGAGTACGACAAATTCAATGAGATATAATATTGGCATGAGTCGCAGGCCTTTGTTGTCAGCAATACGACCACTCGCTTGATTACTGATTAATGACATCACGCCAAAAATCGTTAATAGAATGGTGATAAAACCAGGGTCAAACGACAATGTTTTTGAAAAAATCGGGCGTAAGTATGTATAAAAAACATAGACACCTGCCAAACTACAAGTTTGAATAAAGACACTCAAATAAATTCTGGGATCTTTAAAAATAACAAATTGTTGTAGAATATGACCTTGCTTTTCCTGCATCAAATGATGGGGTAATGTTTTGATAATTAATAGGACAGTAATGATGCTTAGTAAGGTGATCGCAATAAAAGTGAAACGCCAACCAAATGTTGTACTAATCCAGGTACCAAGGGGCACACCAAAAACTGAAGCAACACTAAAGCCAGAAAAAATCCAACTTACTAGCCAGGCACGTTTTGCCATAGGAGCAATTACTGTTGCAAAGGTCATTGATAGCGATACCAGTGCGCCCGAAACAATCGCAACGATGATACGTGAAATAACAAGAACCGCATAATTGGGTGCAAAAATAGTCAAAGCATTACCAAGTGTAAAGACAAGTGCCAAAACAAGCATGGCATGATACAGATTATTCCGCAATGTCGATGTAATGATTGGGGTACATACAGCATAAACTAATGCAAAGATGGTTACCAAATAGCCCGTTGTGGCAACACTCACTGAAAATTCTTTTGCTAAATCATCAAGAATACCGATAATAATAAACTCGCTAAACCCTAATACAAAAGATATTAAAATTAATACAAAACTTTGAATTCTAAATTCTTTCATACGCTACCTCCTAAATAGTGCATATCATCATGACACCAGCCCATTTTTTCTACCACTCTCGCTAAAATATAAAACTTTACCCCCATTTGTCAACAATTTTTACTAATAAAATGTTATTTATTGTATATTTGATTGATGTGATGACATCAGCCAAAAGGCTTTTAGTCGACTAATTATGACAAGTTTTTGTTGAAATACGAACATGATAGTTTTCAAATGACAAAATGTCTGCTATATTAAATTACATAATACTTAAAACGTAATCACTGTCGGTATAATTGTTGGAGAATGGCCAACGAGTTCCTACCTGCTTCCCAAGAAGCGGACTACCGATAGTGTTTTGATATCTTTGTGCACCCATTCTGCATGCTTTTTGCGTGTGTGGGTGCTTTTTTCATGTCGAATATCGATTTGGGATAGTGGTTACGTGTGTGTCTAAATTGGAGGAGAGTTAAATTATGGAGACGAACACGCGGACAACAACCGTCCGTTTCGGCAAGTTGCGTAATCTTATTTTAGGATTACAACACGTTTTGGCAATGTATTCTGGTGGTATTTTAGTACCGTTATTGATTGGGGCAGCTTTGCATTTTAATGCCCAACAGATGGCATACTTGATTTCAGCTGATATTTTTATGACAGCGATTGGAACCTTATTTCAAATTAAAGGGACACGCTATACAGGTATTGCCATGCCAGTTGTGATTGGTTCAGCGGTGCAAACTGTATCACCATTGATTAATATTGGGAGTACGTTAGGCATTGGTGCCATGTATGGTGCAACGATTTCAGCAGGTATCTTTGTTTTCCTAATTAGTGGATTATTTGCGCGGTTACGTGAATACTTTCCACCAGTTGTGACAGGATCATTGATCACAGTCATTGGTTTCACGTTGATTCCGGTAGGATTTCAAAATTGGGGTGGTGGCGATACGGCTGCCAAGAGTTTTGGTAGTTTAACTAATTTATCAATTGGGCTAGTGACAATCATTATTATTCTATTATTTAACTTATTTGCAAAAGGCTTTATGAAGTCAATTGCGATTTTACTAGGTATTATTTTAGGAACCATTTTTGCGGGTCTCTTAGGGCAAGTTTCGCTACAACCAGTTGCTGAGGCTTCTTGGTTTCATATGCCAACACCATTTTTCTTGGCAACCCCAACCTTTCATTGGTCAGCGATGATTACCATGATGATTGTTGCGCTGACATCAATGATGGAATCAACTGGCGTTTATTTTGCGTTAGCTGATCTAACAGGACGTAAATTAACCAATGAAGATATGGCAAAAGGTTACCGTGCTGAAGGACTTGCTGTCATTTTATCAGGACTATTTAACACATTTCCTTATTCAACATTTTCACAAAATGTTGGTGTCGTTCGTCTATCGGGTGTGAAGACAAGAAAGCCAATTTACTACGCTGTTTTGATTTTGTTATTAATTGGTTTGTTACCAAAGTTTGGTGCACTTACAACAATTATTCCATCATCTGTTTTGGGTGGTGCAATGATTATTTTATTTGGTACAATCGGAGTACAAGGGATCACTATTTTGAAACAGGTCGACTTTGATGCAGAACGTAATCTAATGATTGCAGGTATTTCAATTGGTTCTGCCATCGGTGTGACTGTGTATCCACAAATTTTTCAACATTTACCAGAGCTTGTGAAACTAGTGATTGAAAATTCAGTTGTTGTCACATCAATACTTGCAGTATTGTTGAATGTGTTACTTCCAGGACGTGAGAAAGAGGTTAATTAGGGGACATGAAAGTTTTAGAAGATCGTATTAAACAAGATGGACGTGTTTTAGGGGAAGATGTTTTAAAAGTTGATAACTTTTTGAATCATCAAGTCGATCCTGAACTTATGCAAGCCATGGGAGAAGAATTTGCACGTCTATTTGCGGATGAAAAAATTGACAAAGTATTAACAGTTGAATCTTCAGGAATTGCCCCAGCAATTTTTGCTGCCTTGGCCTTACATGTACCGATGGTGTTTGCTCGTAAGAAGAAGTCAATCACATTATCAGCTGAATCATATGTGGCGGACGTGTACTCATTTACGAAGCAAGAAACAAATCATGTTATGATTGACAAGCGCTTCTTACATGCAGGTGAACGTGTTTTGTTAATTGATGATTTCTTAGCAAATGGACAAGCAGTAACCGGTTTAATGGAGATTGCCAAAGCAGCACAAGCTGAAGTTGTAGGTGTTGGCATCGTTATTGAAAAGACATTCCAAAAAGGTCGTTCTTTATTGGATGAACAAGATATTCATGTTGAATCGTTAGCTCGAATTGCTGCGTTTGAAGATGGACAAGTTGTTTTTGCTGATTAATAGAAGTAATATATGAGTTTTAATTAACAGTTAAAAATCTAAATACTTATTAGACGATAAATTATCGAAATATTTCGATAGTTTGTCGTCTAATTTTTTATATTTTGATATTTATGGCATACCTGTTATTAAAAAATTGCTGATTAATTAGATACTAAAATAGTGATTTAAAATAATAGAAAAGCTTGATTTTTAAGCGGTTACATAAACGTATACTTTACTTGTTGTACTTTTGTACGTATTCATAAGTCAGTATATATTATAAAATGAAAACGTTTTCAGAAAGAGGTGATGATGATTAATCCTTATGAAATTAAAATAATTCAATTAATTCTTAATAATGGTATTGTACATTATCAAGACATTGAACGCTCAATTGGAAAATCACGGAAAACAGTAAATAAGTATTTGAATAATATTGAAAATGTTGTTGGTGATTATGGAGCTAAATTGGTTCGTAAACGCTCGGTTGGGATTTTCTTTGAAGGGAAAGTTAACCAATTAAAGAAGGGGGTTTGGCAAGGTGAGCTAAGCGATAATGAACAAAATACGTCACAAGTAAAGTTATCAATTCTTTCTGAATTATTATTATTAAATCAACCGATTACAATGCAAGAAATGGAGGATAAGTATTTTATAAGTCGAACAACCGTTGCTAAATATCTTAAGGAATTACGACCTCTTATTGAAGAACAAGGGGCCTTGTTAGTTAGTAATACTACTGGAATTTCAATTAAAGCTTCTGAAAATGTCAGACGTTTAATTTTATCAAGTGTTTTGGGAAAATATTGGGGCAAAACCAGTAGATTTGAAATTACTAAAAAAACAGGTAGTAATTTAAATATAAAAGTACCAGATGAATTAAAAAGTATTTTTGACGAAAAGACATTTTGTGGTGTAGAAAAAATATTAAACAAGTTCCAAAGTATCAGTTCGATTCAATTGAATGATTATGAATATCAATCTTTAGCCGTACATTTGGTCATTGCTATTCGTCGAATTCAAAAAAATGAATTATTAGCAGAAGACCAGTTAACAAGTCAACAACCATTTTCAAATAATACTAATCTATTGACAGATTTATTAGAAGATTATTTTGACTTACAAATTCCATTAGCAGAACAAAGATATATCAATATTCATATTTTAGCGGCAAATCGCTCTGATATTGAACAAATTATATCAAATGATAGTGATAATGAAAAAGTTAAAACGGATAATATGATTGGTGATTTTTTGAGAACTAATTTAAGTGACTTTGACGAAGTTTTAATAGAAAATCTAACTTTACATTTAATTCCAGCTTTACACAGATTTGCTTTAGGGTTACGTATTAAAAATCCATACGTAAATGAAATTAAAAGAACTTTTTCATTTGCATATAATCAGGCAATTGATTTAGGTGTTGCAATTAAAAGTGAGTTTAATGTTCATGTAAATGATGATGAATTAGCTTATATAGCATTACATATTGAAACATTTTTGGAACGTGCGAATAAAAAAATTTCAGCGGTTATTGTATGTAGTACAGGATTAGGTACAGCTAAATTATTAGAACAACGTATTAATAAGTATTTTTCTGATAATTTGGTTATTCAACGAGTTATATCAACAACGGAGTTGAAGAAAACAACGATTACTGAAGATTTAATTATTAGCACAGTTTACATAAATGTGAGTAATAAAAAAGTAGTTCTCGTACCACCATTTTTGGATGATCATTCGCGAATGATATTAAATAAGTCTATTGAAGAAATAGGTGGTAAAAAATTACCTAAACAGAATTTTATGTCCTTGATACATGAAGATTTGATTTTAATAGATTCTAAAAAAGTAACAAAACAAGAAGCTATTGAACATATGGGTAATGTACTTGAAAAAAAAGAATATGTTACTGAAGGTATTGGTGAAGCAGCAAATTTAAGAGAGTCATTAGGAAGTACACAAATTGATTTTATAGCAATTCCACATGCACCAATCGAATTTGTTAAAAAACCTTGTATAGCGGTTTATATTAACTCTAGTGGTATTGAATGGACGAGTGGCAAAGTAAATATTGTTTTCTTTTTAGCTATGAATCAAGATGTTAAGCCTTACATAGATGCTATTTATAGCTATTTCAATAATTTACTTGAAGATAAGCAATTATTACAACGAATTATTCATTCGGTAACGAAACAAGAAGTCATAAAAATGTTGGGAAGTGAAAAAATTGAGCAGTAAGGGAAATGGTTTATCCGAAAAAAATATTGTTATTGGTTTAGATGTAAGTTCAAAGGAAGATGCAATTGAACAACTAGCAAAGCTAATGGAAAAGAACGGTACGGTAACTGATGCAATGGCTTTTAAAAAAGATGTACTTTACCGTGAAAGTTTAACAACAACTGGTATTGGTAATGGAATTGCTATACCACATGGTAAGAGTACATCTGTGAACACGGCTTCATTTGTTTTTGCTAAGACAAAAACGCCATTAGAATGGGAGTCTCTAGATGATGGTAAGGTGTCTATTATTTTCTTGATGGCAGTACGGGAAAAAGATGATGGTAAAGAACATCTTAAGATGCTTGCTAATATTTCAGGGAAATTAATGGATGATGATTTTGTAGCAGCTATTAAATCGGAAAATGATCCTAAAAAACTAGTAGAAATTTTTAAACAAAGTCAATCTGACGAGGGGGAAGAATAATGAGTAAATTTGTAGCAGTATCAGCTTGTATTGCAGGGGTTGCACACACATATATGGCAGCCCAAAATCTTAAGAAATATGCTAAAAAAAATGGGGATGAAATGAAAGTTGAAACGCAAGGGGCTATGGGATTTGAAAATAAGCTTAAGCAGAAAGACATCGATGCAGCTGATGCAGTTATTTTTGCTGTAGATACATCAGTTCGTGAAAAGGAACGATTTGAAGGGAAAATCATTGTTGAAATGGGAACTTCTGAGGTTGTTAAGGATGGTAATAAGGCAATTCAAAAGGCTCATTCTGCATTAGAAAATGCATAAAAATTAAAGGTAGGGTTATTAAGATGGATGATGTAAAACAATTTTTTAAAGATCTTGTTGGTCATTTTCAAACCGGTGTTTCCTATATGATTCCTTTAGTTTCGGCATCTGGTTTGTTAGTATCGGTTGCTGTTGTTGGAGGAGGGAATGGTGTATGGAATCAAACCAGCAATATTTGGGGAATTTTACGTATGATTGGTCAACAGGGACTAAATTTTATTCCTGTTATGATTGCAGCATATATTGCTTACTCCATAGCTGATCGTCCAGGATTAGCGCCAGCGTTCATTGTAGGATTGGTTTCTAATAAGTTGCAGATGGGATTCCTTGGTGGAATGGTTGTAGGTATTTTGGTAGGATATGTCGTTCATTGGACTAAAAAGATACCTATGCCTATGAGTTTGATTTCACTGAAGTCAATTTTTGTAATTCCACTAATATCCGTTCTAGTTGGTGGATTGATTGTGTATTACTTATTTAGTGATCCAGTTAGAGCATTACAAAGTGGATTGACTCATTGGTTAACAAGCTTGGGAGGTTCAAATCAAGTGTTAGTTGCCACAATTATCGGGGCTATGATGGCAACAGACATGGGGGGACCAATTAATAAAGTTGCTTATACGTTCAGTATGGCAGCTTATACTTCAGGTGGTTATGCGATTAGCACAGCTTGTTTTACTGCTATTGGAATTCCACCTTTAATTATGGCTTTAGCAGCTTTTATGGGTAAAAAATATTATAGTGAAGAAGAGCATGATAATGCCACTACAGCATTAGTGATGGGAATTATTGCAACAACGGAAGGTGCCATACCATTTGCAGTTGCTGATCCAATTGCTGTAATACCTGCCTGTATGATTGGTGCAGGAACAGCTAGTGGATTAAACGCAATGTTTGGTACAACACAGCAAACAGCCCTTTCAACGTTCATGGCTGCTCCTTTCTCATCAAATATTTTCTTGTACGTATTATCAATTGTTATTGGAGTAGTTATTGGTGCGCTTATTTGCAACTTTATTAAGAAATTAATGCATCGTGACCGTAAAGTAGCCGAAATAGCATAGGAATTTTGGAGGGATATTTCATGTATAAATTATTTTATCAACCACCTAAGAATACTTGGATGGGAGACATTATGCCATTTGGAAAAGATAGAAAGTTTTATTTGTATCATCAACGTGATCCACGTAAACCAGGGCCATTAACTGAAAATGATTTACCTTTTGGTTGGGATTTATCAACAACAGAAAATTTTGTTGATTATGAAGATCACGGATCAGCAATTTCTGAGGGGGATGCGGACGATTTAGCACAATGGATTTACGCCGGCTCTGTTTTTGAAGCACAAGGAAGAATTCATGCTTTCTATACTGGATACAATAAAAAGGCTGATCAAGAGGGAAAAGTTTCTCAAGTGCTGTTACATGGTGTGAGTGATGACTATGAGCATTTTGAAAAAAATGTTGATAAATTAGTGTTACCTGCACAAGAAGGTTATGACGGTACTGATTGGCGTGATCCATGGGTTATATGGGATGAAGATAATGAAGAATATTTATTGATTTTAGGAACGCGTCTACAAGGACCTAAGTCACAATTGACAGGTCGTATTGTTTCATTTACTTCTAAGGATTTAAAAAATTGGAATTTCCAAGGAGATTTTTTCGCTCCAAATCTTTATACAGGTATTGAAATGCCAGATTTGTTTAAGATGGGTGATTGGTGGTATCTTCTTTACACTGAATATAGTGAGCAAAGTAAAACAAGATACCGTATGAGTAAAAATATTAATGGACCTTGGAGTAAACCAAAGGACGATTCATTTGATGGTCGGGCTTACTATGCAGCTAGAACGGCGTTTGATGGCAAGCGACGCGTTTTGTTTGGTTGGGTGCCAACTCGAGATCGTGGACAAGGTGATATGGTTAATTGGGAATGGGGAGGAACTTATGTACCTCTTGAACTGGTACAACGTGTTGATGGTACATTGGGAACGAAATTACCAGATGAATTGACTGATCAATTTGATAAAGGACATCAAATTTCTGATTTCACTTTAGAAAATCAAGAAGGTCGTACCGAAAAACTTATTGGAGAAAATGTTGGTAAACATTTTGTATTAGATATGGATATTTCAGCTGATTCAATTAGTGATATTGCTGTGCGTGCTTTTAAAAATTTGGATACAGACGAATCATATCAATACTTATTATCATCTGACGATCAACGACTTGTCTTTGATAAGAGTCCAGAATGGCCTTGGTTCCAAATGATGAATAAGGGATTGAATCGTCCGCTACCTATTGACGAATTTGATGACTTACATGTTAAGTTGATGGTTGATGAAGACATCATGGTTATGGTTGTTAATAATATTAGTTTGATTACTCGTGTATACCAAGAATTCGGTGACCATTTGACTGTTGCGGTGTCAAATGGTAAAGCAACATTTAAGAATATTATTTTACGTCAATTAAAATAAAGAACTGAGAAATTATGGCAGAAGAAATAAAATCATTAGTTTTTTTTGATATGGATGGTACGTTATTATCTACTAAATCGACGATCGTTGCCGAAGTCAGTAAAGCGATAAAAAAATTGAAAGCTAACGGACATGTGCCCGTTATTTGTACAGGACGAGCTGCCTTTGAAGTACGTAAATTTATGACGGAATGTGGTATTGATTCTATTATTTCTATGAACGGACAATATATTGAGTTTCAAGGTGAAACTATTGCAAATAAGACGATTCCAAAGGATGTCTGTGAAAGGGCATTAAAATATGCTAAATCTCGAAATGATATTTTAGGTTTCTACAACTATAAAGAAATTGCAGTTTCAGAAGATCAATCTCTTGTACGAGAATTTTATGAAAATATTTCAGCACCATTTCCTAAAGTAGACAGTGATTTTTTTAAATCAAATTCAGTCAATCAGTTACTAGTTGTTTCACATCAAGCGGATGGAGGGTATGCCCAGGCCTTACCTGAATTAGCCTGCTTTATTACGGGTGAACATTCAATTGATACGGTCTTAAAAGGTGGTTCTAAAGGTGCAGGAATCAAAAGTTTATTAAAAATTAAAAATTTAGATGTACCAACATATGCATTTGGTGATGGAAACAATGATGTGACCATGTTTGAAACTGTTGATTATGGGGTTGCTATGGGAAATGGTAATCAAAAAATAAAATCGTTAGCATCGTTCATTACGGATACAAACGATAATTTAGGAATAGTTAAAGGTCTTAAAAAATTGACGTTGATTTAAAATATGGGGGAAATATGATGAATCATTTTGATGGTATTGCGCACATTGGAATTCCAACACAAAATTTTGATAGTAGTGTGCAATTGTATAAAAAATTAGGATTTACACTAATCAATCAAGAGAATAATCAAGGTAGTCATGTAGCTTTTTTGGAAATTAATGATTTAATGCTAGAAATTTATGAAGATGAGACTACTCCTTTTTCCGGTGCAATTAACCATATTGCTATTAAGACAGAAAATGTTCAGGAAGCATTTAAATTTGTTAAACAATCTGATTTTGAATTGATAGATGACAAAATTCAAACGTTACCATTTTGGAAAAATGGTATCCACTATTTTAATTTTTATGGACCAAATCATGAAGTGTTAGAAATTTGTCAGAAAGACTAAATTAGGTGAAATAAATGTTAGTAGGATCTATTGAAGCAGGTGGTACGAAGTTTGTATGTGCGGTTGGTAATGAAAATTATCAGGTGAAAGACAAAATACAATTTCCAACAACATCACCAACCGAAACTTTAGGTAAAGTTATTAATTATTTTAAAAAATTTGATATAAAAGCTTTAAGCATTGCATCTTTTGGGCCAATTGAGATAAGAAAGAATTCTGAAAAATATGGATTCATTACCAAAACTCCTAAACCAGGTTGGCAAAATACGGATTTTGTTGGTTCTTTAGAAAAGAAATTTGATATACCTATTTTTTTTACAACAGATGTTAACGGATCAGCTTATGGTGAATATGTCATGTCAACATTATCTAATGAGCAAATTAGTTCATTAGTATACTATACAATTGGTACCGGAGTTGGTGCGGGAATTATTGTTGACGGGAAGTTACTAGGAATAATAGGACATCCAGAGATGGGACATGTTTTACTAAAACGGCATCCTGATGATTTAGAATTTTCAGGTATTTGCCCCTTTCACGGTGATTGTTTAGAGGGATTGGTTTCCGGACCAACTTTTGATGCACGGTTGGGAATACCTGGAAGAGATGTGCGCTTAGATAATAAAGTTTGGGATATTATGGCTTATTATATAGCTCAAGCAGCATTACAGGTTACTTTAACATTGCGACCAAATAAGATTATATTTGGTGGTGGTGTTTCAAGTGAAAGTTTCTTGAAAAAGGTGAGAATAGCATTTAAGACCATATTAAATAATTATGTCGAGGTTCCTGAATTAGAAGAATACATTACAATGCCTTCTATAAAAGAAAATGGATCAGCAACTGTTGGTAATTTTGCTTTAGCAATAAAATTGCTACAAGAATAAAAATAAAGGCAATGTCATGGATCATTTGGTATTGCCTTTTTTATTGTAAAGAAAGGAATGAATTTATTCATGGTTAAAGCACATTTGGTTAATCACACTCATTGGGATCGAGAGTGGTATTTTACAACAATGGATGCTCAAGTATTGAGTGAACAACTATTTACGGAAGTAATTAATGAATTAGAAAAAAATAAATCGTCTAATTTCTGTTTAGATGGACAGATTTCTATTGTTGATGAATATATAGCAATACATCCAGAAAATTTGTCGAGAATTCAGAACTTGGTTAAAGAAGGTCGACTTTTTCTCGGCCCGTGGTATACACAAACTGATGCATTATTACCTGATTCAGAGTCTATTATCAGAAATTTAGCATTAGGTATGCTAGAAACAAAGAAGAAGTATGGAGAGCCAATGAAGATTGGTTATTTACCTGATACTTTTGGATTTAATGCGCAAATGCCAACTATTTTTCATCAAGTTGGCATTGATAACATGTTTTTTTGGAGAGGTACTAATTTTGATATACAAACAAATTCCGTCTATTTTAAATGGCATGGGTTGGGTGATAAAGAAATATTAGCTATTAATTTTCCATTTGGGTATTTTACTGGTCAAATTACACCTGAATCAAAGCAAAATATACAAGAATTTGTTGAAAAGCGTTATGACTCAGCAGTGAAGTTTCAATCAGAACATGGACAACATGATGATGTTTTAATGCCGTCAGGTATTGACCAAATGAATATCGTTAAGAACATGGAAGATACAGTAAAATTACTTAATGAGCATAGTCAATATGAAACAGTAATAGATACTTATCCTGGTTTCTTAGAACTAATACGTCAAAAGAAAGAAACTTTGCCAAATTATTCAGGTGAATTAAGATTACCAACATATGCGCGAGTACATCGCACAATTGGATCTGTCCGTTATAAAATAAAACAACAAAATTATTTATTGGAGCAAAAAATATTAAAGCGCATTGAACCGTTAGTTGTAATGGGTCATAAGATTGGCATTGATATTGGTAACGGTTTATTAATAAAATTATGGCATAAGCTGTTAGAATGCCAAGCACATGATACATTAGGTGGTAGTATTTCGGACAATGTTGCTGTGGATGTGCGTCATAGATTTAAAGAAGCTAACGAATTAGCAGATGGTATTGAAAATCTTATTCAAAAAAAAATCGCAGATTATTTAGGATTAACAAATAAACAGATCCTTATTTTTAATACCGATGCACATAAATTTGACGGTAAGAAAGTTGTAAACGTTGTTGTACCAACAAAAAAAATTAAACTTTCAAGAATGAGTAACCAAGAAATTATTTCAGCGAAATATCATTCAGCACGGCAAAATATAATGACAATGACTTCAAAAGGACAGGAGTTCATAGACGAACCTGCCTATTATGAGTTGGCGATTGAAGGGAACATCACATTACTACCTATGAGTTATACAGTGCTTGATATCGAAGATACCGATAGCGAGTTGGTAAGTAGTAGTCTAAGGAATTCTGAATCTAGCATTACGTCTGGTAATTATACGTTAGAATTTGTGCAAGGTAATATTGCTTTATTTAATGGTAAAGAGAAGATTAATGATGTTATTTCATTAGTTGATAGCGCAAACGATGGTGACACTTATGATTATTCACCACTTTTTGGTGACGAAGAAAAAAAGCTATCATTTAAAACTTCAAAGGTGTTGGAAAGTTCTAATGGGAATGTTTTAATTTTAAATGGTTCAGCGAGAATTCCAAAGAATTTAGAAAATCGAATGGGTCAAGATCCTGATAAAGGCCTAATTAAGTATGAATTACATTTGAAATTTAATAATGATCAACAAATTGAATCTCATTTAGAAATCGATAATGAAGTTGAATCTCATCGTATTAGAGTGTGTTTTAATACTTCAATATTGTCAGATGTAGCAATTGCACAAATTCAGGCAGGTTATGTAAGAACACAAAATAAAAAGATTGACGATGATTGGAAAACGAAATT
Organism: Weissella sp. ESL1177; assembly: GCF_058107185.1. Classification (NCBI taxonomy): domain Bacteria; kingdom Bacillati; phylum Bacillota; class Bacilli; order Lactobacillales; family Lactobacillaceae; genus Weissella; species Weissella sp. ESL1177. The sequence goes on from NZ_CM176591.1 coordinate 1,939,522, forward strand.
TGTTGAAAAACCAGTTAATTTATATAATTTTGATAAAACTGTGTCAGTCTCAACAGAAGGAAAGCATTTTACTTTTTGGGGGGATGGACAAAAGGAGTATGAATTAAAAAATAACCAATTGTTTATAACGTTAATGGCGACAACTGGTCAATTAGGTAAGTCAAATCTTGAATGGCGTCCTGGAAGAGCATCAGGAGATACTACTAGTCAAGGACATATCATGATGCCAACTCCTATTGCTCAAGAGATGGGATTAAATACGTTTGATTTTGCATTTACAATTCAAAATAGTGATTTTGATGAGGCTAAAAATAATAGATTAACTAGCAAACGTTTAAGCCAAGACATGACGTATCAAAACCAAACATTGAATGTTTTTATTAATCGATTAGACAACAAAATTTGGAAAACAGAGAATAATCCAGTTATCCCAAATGATTTTTCACTTCTTAGTTTACCCGAAGAAATTGATGTTTCGGCAATTTATCCATCGTATACGGACGAAAATAGTTATATTGTACGTATTCAAAATCTAACTAATAGTGAACAAAATATTCCAAAGAAGATGCTGAATAATGGCACAATTGTTAATGCGCTGGAAGAAACGTGTATACAATGTAAAATTTCTGCATATGATTTAGTTTCTATAAAAATACCGTATGAATTTTAATATTTTCATTAAAAAAGTTACACGTGAGAATTATGGAAGTTTTATATGAATGAAGAGATGATTTTAATAAAAATATATTATAGATTCACCAATAATAATGCTTGGTAAAAATGAATTAATTCACAAAATTGATATTTATCATCAGTTTTGTGGATTTTTTTGTTAAATTAACTAAATTTAAGATAAAATCAATAATATACATTACAGAGTATGCTAGATAAATTTAATGCTAGACAAATTATATAAATGGGGGCATGGCAAATGAAAATTGGTTTTATTGGTACGGGTGTTATGGGAACAGGCATCATTAACAATTTATTGCAAGCAAATTATGAGGTGTTTGTTTATAATCGCACCAAGGCACATGCACAATCAGTCATTGCGCATGGTGCTGTGTGGCAAGATTCGCCACGTAAAATTGCGGAAGTAGCAGACGTTGTTATGACAATGGTTGGTTATCCTAAAGATGTGGCAAGTCAATATTATGGTGAGAATGGCATTTTTGCAGGTGCCCACGCTGGACAAATTATGGTTGATATGACAACATCAACACCAACGTTGGCAACTGAATTAGCTGAAGCTGGTCAGAAAATAGGGGTTACTGTTTTGGATGCACCAGTTTCTGGTGGTGATACCGGTGCCAAAAATGGGACATTAACGGTGATGGTTGGTGGTGATGAAACCGCCTTTAATCAGTTACAACCGATTTTTCAAGTGATTGCAAAAGCGACCACTTTGTTCGGTGCAGCCGGTAAAGGGCAGCATGCAAAAATGGCTAATCAAATTATGGTGGCTGGTACCATGTTGGGCATGGCTGAAACAATGGCATATGCGAAAGCAGCGCAGTTAAATGTTTCTGAAGTTTTGCATACTCTTGGCGGTGGTGCAGCGCAGAACTGGTCATTAGATAATTATGGACCACGTATTTTGGCAGGTGATTACGAGCCTGGTTTCTACGTTAAACACTTCATTAAAGACTTACGAATTGCCCTAGATGAAGCCAAAAAATTAGGCCTTACGCTGCCAATGACAATACTAGCTGAACAACTATATACAAAATTAGCTGATGATAATGGCTTGTCAGATGCTGGGACACAAGCAATTGTGCGCTTATGGTCACAGTTTGCCTAATACAAATAATGAAATAAACTGTAGTGACATTTCGTCTCAGATGCAGTGATGAAAGGCGGAACGAATGAACTTCTTTATTAATGCGACAATGCCAAAACAAAAATCTGGTATTGAACATGCAGAATTAAAGCGTTTAGACTTATTCAATAAAAATAATGAACCGGCACGGGTTGTTTTGCGTGATTGGGATCCAAATGCGCACATCAATGCTAATAATGCCGGAATTCCTGATGAACAACTCATCAATATGTTTGATTATTTTCAAGAAGCGATGCAAGTCACACCAAAGCAAGTGCAAGTACAAGATATTGAATTTGGTGTGTTAAATGCACAAATAACTGATGAATCAGAAAAAAAACGCTATTTGGTGACAACTAATGACCAATTGGTTGCACGGGTGAATTATAATCCTGACGCAGCGCAGCAAGTTCAGTCAGTTGAATGGCTTGATGGCTTTAATAATCTATATTGTGTTGATTATTATGATTCACGTGGCTTTGTGTCATTAAAGCAATGGTATACCCCTGATAATAAAATTGGTACAGAGACTTGGCAAACACCATCTGGTCGAACTGTTATCGAGGCATTTCATAAGCAGACAATGTCTGGTGAGCGTCAAAAAACGGGATGGCGTTTGATTGATCAACAAAATCAGGTGTACCAATTCGATACATTGACAGAATTCACAAAATATTTTTTGGATTGTTTAAATGATGATTTTTGGTCAGTGGATCAACCTAATGTGTTTATTGCCGATCGGACTCATTTAGGCGATTGGGGACTGCGCCAGTTGAATAAACCAGCCTATACTGTTTTTCATTTGCATAATGCACATACTGCGGATGCACAGGATCCGGCGGCACCATTGCTCAATAATAATTATGAGTATGCATTAAACGCGATTGATGATTATGATGCAGTTGTGTCAGCAACACACAAACAAACGGCTGATGTCCGTGCCCGTTTCCAACCCAAAACTAAGTTATTTACGATTCCAGTTGGTGTGGTGCCAGATCGTTTATCACAAGCACCACGCATACCGCTAGCGAATCGTGAATTTGGAAAGATGGTTGTCTTCTCACGAATTGCCTGGGAAAAACATTTAGATGATTTGGTCCGTGCAATTGGTATTGTTCATCAAGAATTTCCACAGGTGACCTTGGATATTTATGGTTATCCAGATCCAAGTGATAATTATAAAGCGCGACGTGAAGTAGAACAGGTCATTGCGGATTATCAATTAGAAGATGTTGTGACATTAAAGGGGTATACAACAGACATTGATGCTGTGCAAAATAATGCAATGATGTATGGTTTAACATCGAGAATGGAAGGGTTCAATCTCGCCATTATGGAAGCTATTTCACATGGATTGATTGCCTTTTCATACGATGTTAATTATGGTCCTAATGAAATTGTGGAAGATGGCGTCAATGGTGCGGTGGTCGCATATGGTGATTATCGAGCAATGGCTGAAGCAATTTTACGTGTTTTGCGCGATTCGGATTTAGCGGAAGAGTATATTATTGGGGCTTACCAATCAGCTGAAAGATATTCTGAAGATTCGGTTTGGTCAGCTTGGCAGGCTCTGTTAACTGATGCAAAGCAAAGTTGGCCAATGAAGTTATCGGGTATGCCAGGTTATCGTGGAGGACAACAATAATGTATTATTTTGTGAGTGAAAATATTTTCGCCTATAATTCAGGAACTGAACATGCCCAAGCGAAACGTGTCCAATTTTTTAATCGGCAAAAACAAGCTGGCCGGTTAGATCAAGCAGTTTATGTTACCCGTGATTATAATCGTTTTTTAAATCGTGATGCAACAGCGATGGGATTAAAAGCGTCTGAAGTGCTTAATATGTATGATTTCTTTCAAGGAACGACGAATGTTTTACGCCAAGAACAACACTTACGCTTATTACCACAAATCCCTTTAGATCAATATCATATTGTTAGTCATGGGCCAAATTATTCAACGTTAGAGGATGCTGGACGTGTGGTTGCACGTATTAATGTCATGCCGGCAACAGTAGGATTAGTTAATGATATCATGTATTATGATCGGGCTGATAATCTAACCGTTCGTGAAAACTTTGACTGGCGCGGTTTCAAGTCATCAGTTGATTACTTCCATCCAGATGGTCAATTGGCTGTACGTAAGTTTTTGAACTTAGCAGGTGAAACCGTTCTTGAAATGACTCAAATGAATATTAATGGTCAACTCTTGCCTAGTATGTATAAGTTACGCAACTATCTTGGTCATGATTATCGGTTTAATACCGAAGAACAATTATTTTTGTTCTTTTTAAATGAAATCACACGTCAACAACCAGCTGCAACGTTAATTTCTGATCGACGTAGTTTAGATCATGTTGTTGCAGGGGTACAAGGGGCAACCAGTAAATTTGCTTATCTACATGATGTGCACACAAGCGATACAAAACATCCAGTACGAGGGAAGCTATATCCAGCTTATACCAACGTATTGGAGCGTTATGGACAAGCATTTACGGCCATTCTTGTACCAACGGCAACACAACAACGTGATTTACAAACACGTTATCCACAATTAACGATCCGAGTTGCACCTGATTTGACCATAAGTGAAGATGCGCTTCAGCAGCCACAAATACCATTAGGAAAACGACAACAGCATCAACTTATTTATGTTGGTCGTTTATCACCTGAAAAGCGACCTGATCAGGCTATGCGTGTACTGGCACGAGTCGTGAATGATGTACCAGATGCAACATTAGTTTATTATGGCTATGCTGCATCGCAAGAAATCATGCAGGAGTTACAGGATTTAGCAGCAAAGTTGAATGTTGTTGATCATGTGACTTTTGGTGGCTATGTGACTGGTCAAGCCTTACAAGATGCTTATCAACAAGCACAGATTATTTTGCAACCGTCAGTTGGTGAAGGATTGGGGATGAATCTTGTTGAAGCAATGAGTCACGGTGTGCCAAGTATTAGTTATGATGTGCCATATGGTGCTCATGCATTAATTACTGACGGTGTGAATGGTTACATCGTGCCAGATGGTTCAAATGTAGCAATGGCAAAACAAGCTAGCCAACTACTACGTGATAATGAATTATGGACTAAGATGTCACAGTCAGCGTATGAATCAGCGAAGAATTTTTCTGATGGTAAAGCCGTTGCTATTTGGGAACAAGCATTGAGTGAATCATAAAACAAAAAAGGTTTGGGACATAAGTTGTTATGACCAACTGAAAAAGGCGTCAATCTATCAACTGGTAGATTGGCGCTTTTAAACGTGTTCCAAAAGACTAAAGCCTTGCTGTAACAACAATTAGGCAATTCCGGTCCTTCGTTATACTACGGACCCAAAATCACCTAATTATCGTTACAATCGGCTTTAGAGCGTCTTTTGTTGCACTCTCTTTTTAAACGTGTTCCAAACGATTGAAACCTTTTGGAACATTCTTTTTTTAGAAGGTAGTGGCGGGAATCGAACCCGTGATGACGGTTTTGCAGACCGTTGCCTTACCACTTGGCTACACTACCAAGATTAATGAATAGTTTATGAAATGTACACGTACACGTACACGTTACCACCACGATTACATATTATAGGGGAAATATCGCAAAGTTGCAATTACCTAATTCATTTATTATGACTTAATCAAAATAGCATGATAATAAATTCGCGATTCTTAATGTAAGTTTTTATATTGGTAAGGATAAAACAAAAATCAGAGGCCTTGTATAATAAATGTGATGTTGACATAGTGTTTTTATGAAAAAATATACTAATTCATATATTAATTTAAATATACCTGTGTTTAGGGTTGCAAAGGTTGCAAAATATCGGTATAATAATTTTTGTTGTTGAGTTTGTAACAATAAAAAATGGACGTTTAGCTCAGCTGGGAGAGCACCTGCCTTACAAGCAGGGGGTCACAGGTTCGAACCCTGTAACGTCCATTGGTCGCATGGTCTAGTTGGTTATGACGTTCGCCTGTCACGCGAAAGATCACGGGTTCGAATCCCGTTGTGACCGTTTATAATGGCGCGGTAGCTCAGTTGGTAGAGCATACGATTGAAGCTCGTAGTGTCGACGGTTCGATTCCGCCCCGCGCCATTTGATGATACAAAGTATTATCAATAGGACCATCTCAAATAGGGGTATAGTTTAATGGTAGAACAACGGTCTCCAAAACCGCCGGTGGGGGTTCGACTCCCTCTACCCCTGTTTATCTGATGATGGCGGTAGTGGTGAAGTGGTTAACACACCGGTTTGTGGTTCCGGCACGCGTGGGTTCGATCCCCATCTACCGCCCTTGAAGTCTTAATGACTTCGTTTTTATAACATAATAATTAAATATGCCGTTGTGGCGGAATTGGCAGACGCGCTGGACTCAAAATCCAGTTCCCGCAAGGGAGTATGGGTTCGACCCCCATCGACGGCATTCGATGACATCGTTTTGTTGTATATATTTAATTATTATATGCCGTTGTGGCGGAATTGGCAGACGCGCTGGACTCAAAATCCAGTTCTCGCAAGAGAGTATGGGTTCGACCCCCATCGACGGCATGCGTAGAGTTCTATAAATCCAAAAATACAGGATTTATAGAACTTTTTTTTAGGAATTATTGGGTAACATTTATTGCGTTTTGGTTAAGAATATTCTTTGAAATCCCTTACTTTTATTTATATAGTACATAATGGTTTGAATTTTTAATGCTTTGTTAGATACTATAAAAGGAAGGTATTAGAGAGTAAGATAGGAGAGCGATCAATGGCAGAGAAACTAACAGCACAAGAACCTGAAGAGCAAAGTCTTGCTGAAATTAATGGTTCAGTTGCTGTACCGAGCACAGGCAGCTTTTTCCGGAAATTAATGGCATGGAGTGGACCGGGGGCACTGGTTGCTGTAGGATACATGGATCCGGGTAATTGGATTACATCTATTGTCGGTGGTGCACGTTACCACTACTTGTTATTGTCAGTTGTTCTAATTTCGAGTTTAATTGCGATGTTGTTACAATACATGGCCGCTAAACTGGGAATTGTCGCACAAAAAGATTTGGCTCAAATGACTCGTGACAGTACGAGTAAAACAATTGGTTGGCTACTATGGATCATGACTGAGTTGGCCATTATGGCAACTGATATGGCTGAAGTTATTGGGGCAGCTATCGCCCTGCATCTACTATTTGGATTACCATTATTATGGGGAGTTTTGATCACAGCTGCTGATGTTTTGTTACTATTATTGTTAATGAAATTAGGATTTCGTAAGATCGAGGCGATTGTTGCGACTTTGATTTTGGTTATTTTGGGCATCTTCTTATACATGGCTATTTTAGCAAAACCAGATATGGGAGCAGCGGCAGTTAATCTAATACCGCATAAAGAAATTATCCATCATAGTCAATTGATGTTAGCGTTAGGAATTGTTGGTGCAACGGTTATGCCTCACAACCTTTATTTACATTCATCAATTTCGCAGACGCGTAAAGTTAAGCGTGATAAAAAAAGCATCAAAGAAGCTTTGAAGTTTACAGCTTGGGATTCTAACATTCAATTAACAGGTGCTTTTATTGTTAATGCTTTGTTGTTGATTGTTGGTGCTGCCTTGTTCTTTGGCCATGGTTCTGATTTAGAAGCGTTTGGTGATTTGTTCAATGCGCTTAATAACCGTCAAATTGTTGGTGCAATTGCAAGTCCATTCTTAAGTATGTTGTTTGCGATCGCCTTATTAGCATCTGGACAAAATTCAACGATCACAGGAACGTTAACAGCACAAATTATCATGGAAGGCTATACGACTTTACGCATGCCAATGTGGCTACAACGTTTGGTAACCCGTGGTTTGGCACTAGTACCAATTATCATATTTACTATTATTTTTGGTGCAACAGAAGGTGCTTTGGATGAACTACTAGTTTACTCACAAGTCTTTCTATCGGTTGCCTTACCATTCTCAATGTTTCCATTAATATATTTTACTTCATCAGAGAAGTATATGGGAGAATTTAAAAACAATGTCTGGGCAAAGTGGACAGGTTATATTGTGGCTATTTTGTTAACGATATTGAATATTAAATTAATTATTGATACCTTAGCGCCATTATTTTAATGGTTGAGGATAATCGTGAAATCATGCTGATTTCACGATTTTTTATTTGGTTATTTATCATAAGTAGTTGACAAAATAAACGTAAAATAGGTACACTAATGTCAATCAAATTCGTGGAGGGGTAGTATGAATCAAACGACGTTTCGCTTAATGGGATGTTTTTGTCGAACACAGCGCTTTTTGCGATGTTCGGCCTGTTAAGAGTGGCATTTTTGAGGCATTATACCCTTAAAAATTGTTCAATGGTAGCAGGATTAACATTGAACGAAGAGCGCAAATTCTCTGATGATGATCAGAATTTGTGCTCTTTTTTATTAGAAAAAATGAAACTTTAGAACAGAGTAATAATACGGGAGATTAAGTAATGGAATTTGATACAAAATTAATTCATGGTGGGATTAGCGAAGACGAATTTACGGGAGCAACGTCGATACCGATATATATGGCATCGACCTTTCATCAAAAGAAAATTGGTCAAAATAAATATGAATATTCACGGTCAGGGAATCCGACACGTGAAGCAGTTGAGAAACTAATTGCAGATCTTGAAGGTGGCGTGGCGGGTTTTGCATTTGCTTCGGGGTCAGCAGCAATTGATACTGTTTTTTCATTATTTTCACATGGTGATCATTTCATCATTGGGGACGATGTCTATGGGGGAACATTTCGTTTAATCGATACAGTGCTAAAACGTTTTGGGATGACTTTTACAATTGTCGATACACGTGATTTAGTGGCAGTTGAACAGGCAATTACGCCACAAACCAAAGCCATTTATTTGGAAACGCCAACAAATCCACTATTACGAGTAACAGATATTGCAGCGATTGCGAATATTGCACAACGTCATCATATTATTAGTATTATTGATAACACATTTGCATCGCCCTATATACAACGACCGCTTGAGCTTGGTATTGATATTGTTTTGCATAGTGCAACGAAGTATTTAGGTGGGCATAGTGACGTGGTTGCTGGTTTGGTGGCAACGAAAGATCCTACATTAGGAGAGCAAATTGGTTACCTGCAAAATGCGATGGGAAATATTTTGGCACCACAAGAAAGTTGGTTATTACAACGTGGTATGAAGACATTATCACTTCGTATGCGGGCTCATTTAGATAATGCACAAGTGATATTTGAATATTTAAAGCAACAACCTCTGGTCAGCAAAATATACTATCCTGGTAATCCTGAAAATCCTGATTACGAGATAGCTAAAAAACAAATGCATGGTTTTGGTGCGATGATTTCATTTGAGTTACAATCAGGTTTAGATCCACAAATCTTTGTTGAACAATTACGGGTCATTACTCTAGCTGAAAGTCTTGGTGCTTTAGAAAGCTTGATTGAAATACCAGCAATAATGACACATGGTGCAATTCCACGCGAGACACGATTAAAAAATGGTATCCAAGATGAATTAATTCGTTTGTCAATTGGTGTTGAAGATAAGCGTGATTTATTAACTGATTTAGCCCGTGGTTTTCAATATTTAAAAAAGTAGTCTTTGTTTAAGGTTCGTTAAAAGTAGCTGATAAATAATAACGATGTTATAAATAATATATTGTAAGTTTATAAATTGTATGTTTTTATAAGGATGACTTAGGAGGATTTTGAATGTCGATCAAGAATGTTACAGTTGCTGGCGGTGGTGTATTAGGTAGCCAAATTGCTTTTCAAACAGCATTTACAGGATTTAATGTCACACTATATGATATTAACGATGATGCTTTAGCACATGCTAAGACATTATTAGCTAGTTATGTACCTGAATATGAAGATTTTTATGATGATGGTGATAAAGCATCATCAGTTATTGATAATATGTCATTTTCTACCAGTTTAGCAGAAGCTGTTGCTGATGCTGATTTAGTGATTGAAGCAATTCCTGAAAGTGTAAAAATTAAGTCAAGTTATTATAAAGAGTTATCTGAAGTTGCACCAGCTAAGACCATTTTTGCAACAAATTCATCAACATTTGTGCCATCACAGTTTGCAGAATATGTTGATCGACCAGAAAAGTTCTTAGCGATTCATTTTGCTAACCAGATTTGGAAGAATAATAATGCTGAAATTATGGGACATGCCGGTACGGATGACAAGTACATTGACGAACTGGTTGCATTTGCACGAGACATTCGTATGGTTCCATTCCGTTTGAACAAAGAGCAACATGGTTACATTTTGAATTCATTATTAGTACCATTGCTTGATGCTGCCGAAGGACTTTGGATTAAAGGTGTTGCTGATCCAGAAACTATTGATAAGTCATGGATGATTGCAACTGGTGCACCACAAGGACCATTTGCTATTTTGGATGTTGTTGGTTTGAACACACCATATAATCTATCACTTGCTAAAGCAGATTCAGATGAGGAAGCTGCTGCGATTGCTAAAAAGTTGAAGACAATGATTGATGAAGGAAAAACTGGAGCAGCCGCTGGTGAGGGCTTTTACAAGTATCCCAACCCCGCATTCAAGGATGCTGATTTCTTGAAGTAAACATTAATACATTTGAACTGAGGATCGATTAGTCGATTCTCAGTTTTTTGCATAGTGTTTGATTGGTTTTGTATCATAAATCAGTGTAAAATATACTTTGAAAAGGGAGGTATTCATAAGATGTCACAAATCAACTTAGGCGGTTCTGGCTTAATGGTCCCAACAATTGCGTTGGGAGCAATGCGAATGGGGGACAAGTCAGCAGCCGAAGCACAAGAAGTCGTTGAGACGGTCTTGTCAAAGGGTATCAATTTCTTTGATACGGCTGATATTTATGGGAATGGCCAATCAACAACCAGTTTAGCCAAAGCGCTAAAAGCAGCCGGTGCTAAGCGTGAAGATATCATTTTACAAACGAAAGGTGGTATTCTATCAGATCGTGGCCCAGTTGCGGCTGATGGTTTGACCGGCTCACGTTATGAGTTTTCAAAAAATCATATTATTGCGTCAGTTGATGCTGAGTTATCTCGATTAGGGACAGATTATTTAGATGTGTTCTTGTTACATCGACCAGATGCTTTGATGCAACCCGATGAAATTGCTGCAGCGTTTGATGAATTAGCAGCTAGTGGTAAAGTAAAGCAATTTGGTGTTTCAAATATGAACACATGGCAGGTCGAATTATTACAATCTGCTGTACATCAAAAGTTAGTTGCTAACCAATTACAATTTGGGGTAATGCATACGGGAATGGTTGACGCTGGTATTCATGTGAACATGGCAGATAGTCGCTCAGTTGATCATGATGGTGGAATCTTACCATATTCACAATTAAAGAATATGACGATTCAAGCTTGGTCACCATTCCAATATGGTATGTTTGAAGGGCACTTTATCGATAACGATAAGTTCCCTGAGTTGAATGCGAAGTTGCAAGAAATTGCTGACAAGCACGATTCAACAAAGAATGGTATTGCCGTTGCATTTATTCTTGCACATCCAGCGAATATGCAAGTTATTTTAGGATCAATGACACCAAGTCGTCTGATAGAAATGATTGATGGTCGTGATGTGAAGTTGTCACATCAAGAGTGGTATGATATCTACTTAGCAGCAGGTAACGATTTGCCATAAAATTCAGACCAAAACGATATGATGTATAATAGAAAACTGAATATTATAAACTAGTCGAATGCTTTTTTACGAAGCATTCGACTAGTTTTATTTATAGGTCATTAGTAAGCCGAGAAGAATTTCTTCTTTTTAATTGGTATTTCATCAAAGCGTATTAATGGCTCCCCGTTAATGAGTGCCTTTGCATTATCATCAAATATGCGACTATGACGTTGACCATATTTTTTCTTTAACTTTGTAAACGCATCACTCATTTCGTAAGTTCGACCAGGTAAATGATGGGCATCAGATGCAATGATCTGAGCTAAACCATTATCTAAAATATCCTCTGAAAATTTTTGAATAGCTTTACCAAAGGTACCAACGTATGAACTAGCTGTAACTTGTGAGTAAGCCCCATTATTAATCATGTCGTACAGTAATTCAGGATGGGTCATTAACGCGGTATTACGTTCCGGATGGACGATGACTGGTGTGAGGCCACGTTCCTGTATCTTAAACAACATTTCTTTAGTAAACATAGGAATATCATGTGCAGGAAACTCAATGAGAATATACTGTCCCTGTTCATCTGTCGTTAAAATATCATGGTTATCAAGTAATGATAATAAGTTTCCATTAATGCGTACTTCTTGTGAAGGAAATATAGTAAGGGGGATGTTATTTTTATCTAATTCAGTTTGGAACCAGGTTGTGAGATTGATAACATCTTCAGCATGATTAATATACTGTCCATTCATATGATGAGGTGTCATAAGAGCATGCGTAATGCCATCAGCTACAGCATCACGAGCTAATTGTAATGAAATATCTAAATTTTCAGATCCGTCATCAATACCAGGTAATAGATGACAATGTATGTCAATCATAGAAACGGCTCCAATCATTATTCTAGATTCATTATAACTTATATTGAATTTTACTCAATTAAAATAATCGATTAAAAAAGGATTATTTTATACAAATATTTTTACATTTTTTAAATTAAATTAGTTCATTGATTTAAAAAAATGTAATAAAATACGAGTAGTAGATAAAAAAATGACAATAATGGATAGGTGGATACTTTAATGGATAACATAATTGACATCAAACGACTATGGTTGATTTTACGAAAAAACATAATATTAATGATAGTTTTGGGAATTGTATTAGCTGGTATAGCTTTTGGTGTTTCAAAGTTTGTCATCCAACCTCAATACAGTTCGTCGGTTGCTTTATTGGTTAATCGTAAAAATGATGAGAACACAGCGACGCAATTACAAAATCAACAGGCTGATATTCAAATGATTAATACATATAAGGATATTATCACTCGTCCTGTCATTTTGAATACAGTTGTTAAAAATTTGACAACAACACAAAAACAAGTAATAAAAAAAGGACAATCCACTAAATATAAAATAATTAATGCGAAATATGATAAATCTGAAATTAGTGCGGAAGAATTATCTAAGAATATTTCAATTACTAACCAACAAAATTCACAGGTGTTTACAGTTAGTGTTACCTTAAAAAATAGTCAATTGGCATGTGATGTAGCTAATGAAATTGCCAAAGTATTTAAACAAAAAGTTTCTTCAATTATGAGTGTTTCTAACGTATCAGTTGTTTCAAAGGCAACAAAGAATAACAAACCAGTTGCACCTAACATTAAATTACTTACTTTAGCTGGTCTAGTAGCTGGACTTGTTATTGGTTTTGTATGGGGCATGATTAAAGAACTAAGTGACCGAACCGTTAAAGATATTAGCTATTTGACTGATGAATTACAGTTAATTAATTTAGGACAAATTAATTTTATTGGAAGTATTAAAAGTGTTGACGAAGTAATTAATACGGTTCCAATATCATATGAAGAGTTGGGGCGTTCGCGTAGTAAACGTCGAATTTAATTAAAGAGGTGATTATGAGAATATTTAGCAATAAAAAAGTTAATAAAGAGATAGAAACACAAGATAAGGGTGCACCATTAATAACAGTTGTTGCACCAAAAAGTATTATTTCTGAACAATTTCGGACATTAAGAACGAATATTGAATTTGCTGGTGCTGCTTTAGATAAGTTACAAATCATTATGTTTACATCAGCAGAGATTTCAGATGGTAAAACGACAGTTTCTACGAATACAGCAGTTGCTTGGGCACAAGCAGGTAAAAACGTTTTGTATGTTGATGCAGACATGCGGCGTTCAACAGCACAGTCGACTTTTAGGTTATCTAATAGTCATGGATTAAGTACAATTTTATCATCTACTGAACAGCCTAAAGATATTGTACAACAGACATTTGTACAAAATTTAGAAGTGCTAACAGCTGGGCCAACACCGCCGAATCCAGCAGAGTTATTGAATTCAAAGCGAATGTCAGCTTTGATTGATTGGATGCGTAATAACTATGACATTGTTGTTTTAGATGTACCACCAATCATGGTAGTATCTGATGCACAAGTTTTGTTACCACAGATTGATGGGACGGTGATAATAACAATGATGGAAAAAACAATGAAAACATCTATAAAACGCACTGTTGAAATATTGAAGTTGGGGAAAACAAAAATTTTAGGTGTGGTAGCATGTGTAAAAGATACTAAAAAAAATGGGGGATATGATTACAAAATATATGAAAATAATAAATAAATAATTATACAAGAGGAATATGTATGTATAAGGATATTAAATTAATAATAGATCAATTTTCAGCAATTTGTTTAGGATTTCTCTTATTATTACCTATGTGTACAATTGCAATAATAATAAAGATAACATCTAAAGGCCCGGTTTTATTTAAACAAGAAAGATATGGACTTTTTTCAAAAAAGTTTATTATTTACAAATTTCGGACGATGTACGTGGAATCACCACAATTGTCTAACCAGGAATTCAGTAATCTTAATGAATTCCTAACGCCAGTTGGCAAGATATTAAGGCAGTTTTCCTTAGATGAGTTACCTCAAATTTTTAATGTTGCTAAGGGTGATATGAGTTTTATAGGTCCAAGGCCACTAGCAAAAAGTGATATCAATGTCATAAAAGATCGTGAAATAAATGGCGCTAATTTAGTTAGACCAGGTATAACGGGACTGGCTCAAGTAAATGGACGTAATAATATTACAGATAAGGAAAAAGCGTATTTTGATGGATATTATGCTAGAAAGGTAACTATAAGTACTGACTTAAATATTTTATTTCATACGATTTATAATATTTTATTAGGGAAAGATGTCAATAAAAATATAGTTAATTGAAAGAATGTGAAAGTTACAATATGTATAAAGAACCTTTGGTTAGTATTATAATGCCACTGTTTGAAACGGAAAAATATTTACAAGAAACGATAGATTCAGTTTTGAAACAAACATATAAAAATTGGGAACTTATTATAATTGATGATTGTTCAAAAGATAATTCGTTTACTTTGGCGTTAGATAATTCGAAAAAAGATTTGCGTATTAGAGTATATCAGCAAGAAAGTAATCAAGGCGCTGCAGAAGCTAGAAATAGAGGTGTGAAAATAGCAAATGGCCAATACTTAGCTTTTTTAGATAGTGATGATATTTGGAATAAAAATAAACTGACTAACCAGATTGATTTTATGTTGAAGAATAATTTTTATTTCACATGTTCATATTATGGAAAAATTGATGAGGAGAGTAGAAAGCTAAATATTGTAAAAAAATCACCTAATAAGATAACTTATAATAAGTTATTGACCAATTGTCCTGGCAATTCAACCATTATATATGATGCATCAAAATTAGGTAAGACCTATATACCTAATATAAAAAAAAGAAATGATTATTTAATGTGGTTAAGAGTTATAAAAAAAGCAAAAGTAATTCATACTTATCCAGAGATACAGGCATATCATAGAGTTAGAATGGGGTCTATTTCTCAAAATAAATTTAGTTTAATAAAATATCATTTATATATATACATAAAATTAGAAAAAATTGGGTATATTAAATCTTTTTGGGTATTAAGCATTTTAATTATTAAAGGCATTAGAGCCAAACTATCAAAATAAAGGAAGGAAAATATTAATGCGTTTTTTTATAGCGTTTTGTATTTTATTAATACTTTTCACAAGCATTATTATTAATAGAAAAATTTTGCATAGTAGCTTTATGGAACCCTCTTTTATATTTTCAAATATATGGTTGAGTTTTTTGCTTTTTAGTTTAATATTTATTCAATTTAATTATAATTATGTCGGAATAATGTATGTAACATTGCTCTGTTTAGTTAGTTTCATACTGAATTTATTTGTTGGAAATTTATTAGATGAAAATATAAATAAAAATGATTATATAGAGTTTAATAGTCATAAAAGTGGTTTTATTTTACTTTGTGTTATTTTCTTAGGAATGATGGTGCCTGTTTTAAATATTCGATTAAATGGATTTTCGATAAGTGATCTTTTTGATTTTGAGGCCTTTTTAGAAATGAATAATCAAATGGCAGTTAATAGGTATAGTGGGTTTCATAAGACAAACAATATAATGCAGTTTTTCATGATATTTGAGTATTTATCTCCTATAATTGGTGGTTATCATTTTGCATCTGTAAAACAAAGAAAAAGTAAATTTTTGGGATTGATAAGTCTCTTACCTGCGATTTCTAATATTTTAATTCAAAATACAAAAAATGAATTATTAAGTAGTCTTTTCTTTTTTTTATCTGCAATGATGATTGCAAATGTTTATCTAGGTAGGGATGTACATGTAAAATTTAGTAGCTTAATTAAATGGGGGATGGTTATTTTTGGAACGCTTTCAGGCTTGATTTTAACGATGTTATTTAGAATAGGGTCAATAACGTTACAAAATATTCAAATCGTATTACATAAATTTTTAATATATGCGTTTGGATCTATTTCAACATTTGATTATTGGTTAGGAAATTATCAAGGAACCATTAATTATGGATTAGGAGAAAATACTTTTATAGGTATTTTTAATTTTTTAGATATCTCAAAAAGAATTCAAGGTGTATATTCTGACTATATTATGATTGATGGATTTGCAGCAAACATTTATACAGCGTTTAGAGGGCTAATTGAAGATTTTGGTGTATTAGGTTCATTTTTAATTTTTTCACTTGGAATGGGAATTGTAGTATTTTCATATTATTCTTTAATCAAAAGAAGCAACATATACTTATCATCATTCATTTTATTAAATGGTTATTTCTTTATTTTTTATAGTTTTATCATTAGTCCATGGAGTTATATGAGCTATATCTTAGCAATCGTTTTATTTTTCCCTTATTTAATTATAGTGAGGTCACCAAGTGAACAAAATAAAAGATAGTCATTTTTTAAAAGATATCATTATTACATTTTTAGGACAAATTTTTGTTTTATTATCCAATTTTTTAATAAATAAGTTGTTAGCTATTTTTGTTGGTGTAAATGAGTTTGGAATATTTAATATTGCTAAGAGGTCTGCAACCCTTATTGGTTTTATCATACTTTTAGAATTGGGTATTAGTATTCCAAGATATTATTCATTATATTTTAAAAGTAATCCTAAAAAAGCTTATGAATATTATCAACTTGGAATGTATATATTATTGACAATGATTGCTTGTTTATCAACTTTAATATATTTTAATCAAAAAATAGTTTCAATTTATATTTTTGGGAATATTAATTTTTCAAATTATGTCATACCATTATTAATTTATTCTATTGGGATAGCAGTGAACACATTTATTTTTTCTGCATATCGTGGTAGAGAACAGTTTTATACTTATACGCTTATACAGTTATTAACGCAATTTATAAATATTATGATTGTATACATTTTTAGGAATAATGGTATTGCATCTATACTATTAAGTTGGGGATTGTCAAACATATTATTAAGTATAATATTTATGTTTATGTTTACTCAATTAAATTCAAAATTTAAAACTTTTAAAATTAATAATTTATTTAATAAGTTAAAAGAATTATTGATTTATGGTGTCCCTAGAATTCCAGGAGAAATCGTACAGTTTTCTTATTATTTGATGCCATTAATGATAATACATCAAAAATTCGGGCAGCTTTCTACAGGCTTTTTCGCAGCATCTACAGGAATTTTACAAGCATTTTTACCTTTATTCAGTTATGTTGGTATTGTCTTGTTACCCAAAGTTAGTAAAGCGCTAATGGAGAAAAAAATGATTCAAGTAAGAAAGCAAGTTGACTATTTATCTATTCTATATTTACTGTTCTCACTTATTGTTGTATTTTTCGGTACTATTTTTTCGAAGCAAATAATGCAGTTATTATACTCAAATGAATATACTAAGCAATTAAATATAGCAAAGATTTTGCTGGTGACTTTGATTCCAAGAGCACAATTCTTGCTTTTACGTAATCCAATTGATGCAATTTCGGTTAGACCTGTTAATACAATTAGTTTATGTGTTTCATTTTTTATAATGCTGCTGATAATGTTTTTTTCAGATAGTATTATCTTTGTAGCGTGGTCTTTTGTTATTTCTGATTCTATATTAGCGTTATTTAGTGTTATTTTTTGGAATCTTATGGTTAATAGAAAGATTAGAGAAGAGAATGGATAATAAAAAAATTATATTTGTGGTTTTAGTTTATGGTAATTATGCAGATTTAAAACGTTTCAATGCTTCGATTCCATTTATGACTAGTAATTATAAAATTGTTGTTGTAGATAGTTTTAAAAATAAGAAGTTAACAGCAGAAGGTCGAAAAGTTTCTTACAATATTGGGGCAGACTTTATTGAAGTCCCTAATAAGGGTTATGGCGCAGGAAATAATGCAGGAATAAATTTTTCACAGCGATTTGATTATGACTATCTATTTATTTCTAATCCTGATGTTGAAATTAAAGATATCAGTCTTAATGAAATTGGAGACAATGAGATTGTAGGCCCAAAAGTCATAACGGACTCAGGTAAAAATCAAAATCCATATTATTATAAGAAAGAAAAAATTGGATTTAGATTATTGAAAAAATATGTATATTCTGGTGTTAGCTTTTGGTACTATTTATACCTGATAAATAATAAAATTTTTAATAAAATTCAAGTTATGTTTTCAAACAAGAATGTACGAAAGACCCCTGTTTATGCATTACATGGTTCTTTTTATGGCATGAAAAAAGAAACGTTGGAAAAAATGATACCGATGTTTGATGAGAAAATGTTTTTATATGCTGAAGAAGATCATATTGCAGAATTAGCAAAAAGTAAAAATATATCGATGATATACGATACTAATTGGACTATAAAACATCATGAAGATGGGAGTGGTACAGTAAAAAATAAGGCAAAAAATAAACTGATACGGAAGTCATTACGTGTTTTCTTTGAAAATTGGCATTAGTATTTAATAAGGAGTTTAAAATGATTATTACAATTGCCGGTACAGGTTATGTCGGATTATCGTTAGCAGCATTGTTAGCTCAAAATAATAAAGTAATTGCTAAAGACATTATAAAAGAAAAAGTTGACTTAATTAATAATAAAATTTCACCAATCGTTGATGAAGAAATTTCCAACTTTTTAAGAAATAAAGAGTTAGACTTAACTGCTACGTTAAATTCAAATTTTGCATATAGCAATGCAGATATGGTTATTATTGCTACACCTACAAATTATGATGAAGACACAAATTATTTTGATACATCTAGTGTTGAAGCAGTTATTGAAGAAGTTTTGAAGCTTAATAATAATGCGTTAATTATTATTAAGTCAACGATACCTGTCGAATTTACTGAGTTGATGAAAAAAAAATTTAATACAGATCGTATTATATTTTCACCAGAATTTTTGAGAGAGGGTAAGGCATTATACGATAATTTATATCCATCAAGAATTGTGGTAGGTGATAAAACTAAAAATGGAAAAACTCTTGTAAAGTTATTACGTGAAGCAGCTATTAAGAAAGATATACCAGAATTTTATTTAACAAGTACGGAAGCAGAAGCTGTAAAATTATTTTCTAACACTTATTTAGCCATGCGTGTTTCTTTCTTTAATGAATTAGATTCGTATGCTGAAGTTAACAAAATGAGTAGTAAAAATATTATCGATGCTATCGCTGCTGATCCGCGCATCGGTAAGGGGTATAACAACCCGTCCTTTGGTTATGGTGGATACTGTCTTCCTAAGGATACAAAGCAATTGTTGGCAAATTATAAAGAAGTCCCTAATAATTTAATTAAGGCTATTGTTGATAGTAATATTACTCGTAAAGATTTTATTACGAGACAAATATTGAGGAAAAATCCAAAAGTTATTGGAATTTATAGATTAACTATGAAAGCAAATTCTGATAATTTTAGATATTCGGCAATTCAGGGAATAATGAATCGAATTAACAAAGCTGGGATTACAATGATTGTTTATGAGCCAAAGCTAGCAGCAAAAATTTTCAAGGGAGCAATTGTTGTCAATGATTTAAAGGAATTTAAGCAGAAATCAGATATAATATTAGCCAACAGAATTTCGAAAGATTTAGAAAATTCAAAAGATAAAGTATATACAAGAGATATTTATAAGAATGAATGAAATATCTACATAGAATTTTAAAAAGAAATTTTTATATGTGTGTAATATGACAATAGGAGTTTATCATGAAAGGAATTATTTTAGCTGGGGGATCAGGTTCTCGCCTGTATCCAATTACAAAAGCCACGAGTAAACAATTAGTACCAGTTTATGATAAGCCAATGATTTATTATCCAATGTCGGTTTTAATGTTAGCAGGTATTAAAGATATATTGTTAATTTCAACACCTACATATATTAAACAATTTAAAAACTTATTTGGTAATGGACAAGAATTGGGATTACATATTAAATATGCTGTGCAAAGAGAACCGCGTGGTTTGGCAGATGCGTTTATTATAGGTGCTGATTTTATAGGTGAGGATACTGTTGCGTTGGTGTTGGGTGACAATATTTTTTATGGTGCTGGTTTGTCCCAAAAATTACAAAAAGTTGCTACTAAAACAACAGGGGCAACAATATTTGGTTATCAAGTAAAAGATCCAGAACGTTTTGGTGTTGTAGAGTTTGATGATGATGGTAAAGCATTATCAATTGTTGAAAAACCAGTAAAACCAAAATCTGATTTTGCTGTTACAGGGCTCTATTTTTATGATAATGATGTCATAAAAATAGCTGCAAGTATAAAACCTTCAGCTCGTGGTGAAATAGAAATTTCGGATATCAATCAAGCCTACCTTGATCGTGGAGACTTAGATGTACAAGTAATGGGACGTGGGTACGCTTGGCTTGACACGGGGACACATGATTCATTATTGGAGGCTTCATCGTTTATTGCTGCTATTCAAAAGCAACAAAATTTGAAAGTAGCGTCATTGGAAGAAGTTGCTTATCGCATGGGATATATTGATATTAAACAATTAGAAGCCTTGGCAGAACCATTAAAGAAAAATGATTATGGACAATATTTACTGAGAATAGTTGCAGAAGAAAGTTGAAAAAATAGTATGGATAAAAATTTTTTTGAAAAGAAATTAGCTGCTCGTTCAATCACTGTAATTCCAGGGATGATAGAATTTGATATTCCTGTTCACGGTGATAATCGTGGTTGGTTTAAAGAAAATTTTCAAAAAGAAAAAATGTTGCCTTTAGGTTTTCCAAAAGAGTTCTTCAAAGAGAACAAACTACAAAACAATGTGTCATTATCACGTAAGGGAGTGTTACGTGGTTTACATGCAGAGCCTTGGGATAAGTACATTTCAGTAGCTGATAACGGCCAAGTCCTTGGTGCATGGGTGGATTTACGTGAAGGCGATTCGTTTGGGCATGTTTATCAAACGGTTATTGATGCTAGCAAAGGGATTTATGTGCCTCGTGGTGTGGCCAATGGTTTTCAGGTATTAAGTGAAACAGTTTCGTATACTTATTTAGTTAATGATTATTGGGCCTTAGAGCTAAAGCCAAAGTACGCTTTTGTGAATTATGCTGATTCGACATTGGGAATCAAATGGGATGATCTTAATCATGCAGAAGTGAGTGAAGCTGATAAACAGCATCCATTATTAAAAGATGTTGAACCATTAAAGCGAGATCAATTGAAATAGGAGCTCAATTCATGACGGAATATAAAAATATATTGGTAACCGGTGGTGCTGGCTTTATTGGCGCAAATTTTGTGCGTTATCTTGTTGACGAACATCCTGAAGTTACTGTCACGGTTCTTGATAAGTTGACTTATGCGGGTAATAAAGCAAATTTAGCTGGATTACCTGAAGACCGTGTGAAACTAGTGGTTGGTGATATTGTAGATGCACCATTAGTTGATAAATTAGTTTCAGAAACTGATGCAGTGATTCACTATGCTGCTGAAAGTCATAATGATAATTCATTAAAAGATCCTTCACCATTTATTCAAACTAACATTATGGGAACTTACACACTAATTGAAGCAGCTCGTAAATATAATAAGCGTTTCCATCATGTTTCTACAGATGAAGTTTATGGCGATTTACCATTACGTGAGGATTTACCTGGTCATGGTGAAGGAAAGGGTGAAAAATTCACGCCTGAATCTCAATATCGACCATCAAGTCCCTACTCATCATCGAAAGCTAGTTCAGACCTATTAGTACGTGCCTGGGTGCGTTCTTTTGGTTTGAAGGCGACCATTTCAAATACGTCTAATAATTATGGACCTTATCAACATATTGAGAAGTTCATTCCTCGTCAGGTGACGAATATTATTTCTGGTATCAAACCAAAATTATACGGTTCTGGTAAAAATGTTCGTGATTGGATTCATACATATGATCATGCAACTGCTGTATGGGCCATTCTAACGAAGGGCAAGATTGGTGAAACTTACTTAGTTGGCGCAGATGGTGAAAAAGATAATATCACAGTATTACGCACAATCTTAAAAGATATGGGTAAAGATGAAAATGATTTTGACTTTGTGCAAGATCGTTCAGGGCATGATTTACGTTATGCGATCGATGCTACAAAGATTCGTGAAGAACTGGGTTGGCAACCAAAATATACCGATTTTGCAACTGGTTTGAAGGATACCATTAAATGGTATGAAGATCATCAATCATGGTGGGAAGCTGAAAAGGCAGCTGTTGAGGCTGAGTATGCACAGAATAATCAATAATATTGAAGGTGCATAAACTACTTTTGGAGGAATTATGAAGTACTTAATTACAGGTGCTAATGGGCAACTTGGTCAAGAATTGCAAAAATTGTTGTTGGAACGTCAATTGGATTTTGTGGCCTTTGATTCACACCAATTGGATATTACCGACCGAGAGCATGTGATGTCAGTATTTGAACACGAGAAACCAGATGTTGTGCTACATGCTGCTGCTTATACAAAAGTTGATTTAGCCGAAGATGAAGGGCGTTCTCAAAATTGGCAAGTAAATGTTGAGGGTACAAAAAATATTGCTGATGCAGTGAAAAAATATAGTGCGAAATTGGTTGCTATATCAACAGACTACGTTTTTGATGGCATGAATTTGGAAGAATACAAAGAGGATGATCCAGTTAATCCTAAAAATGCTTATGGACGCGCAAAGTTAGCTGGTGAATTAGCTGTTAGTGAAAGTGGAGCCGATGCCTACCTTGTTAGAACGAGTTGGGTATTTGGTGAATTTGGCAATAATTTTGTGTATACAATGCAACGGCTTGCTCAAAATCATTCTAAATTAACAGTGGTTAACGATCAAATGGGACGACCTACTTGGACAAGAACATTAGCAGAATTTATGTTGCATCTAATTAAAACAAGATCAGAATATGGTATTTATCATTTATCTAATGATGATACAGCTACTTGGTATGAATTTGCACAGGAAATTTTAAAAACAACATCAGTAAAAGTTATGCCAGTAACCAGTGCGGAGTTTCCACAAAAAGCCTATAGACCTAAACATGCTGTAATGAGTTTGGAAAAGGCTAAATCAACAGGTTTTGAAATTCCTACTTGGCAGGATGCTTTGAAAAAGTTTTTATCATCGATGGTTTGATGTATATGGTGAGTGCATGTCCTATTTTTTAAAACAAAATGGACATTACAACGTATTATAAAGTTAACATTGGGAAAATTTTATCTTATTTGTTAGTCAACTGGATTTATGATAAAACCACTTATGGACATCAATAAATACCTTGTTTTCTTTTTTAGATAACAACATTTTATAGGTGTCTTTTTATTTTTTTCTTAATTCTAATATGTTGGAAGTTAAGTTAGTAGTATTAGATGATTGATTTCTTCATAAATATAGTAGTCTTTTGTTATACTATTTATTAGTAATAAATTTTTCAAACGAATTTGAGTGCTGAAATTTAATTGGCATAGACAGAAAGTTCATCAAAAATGAAATTAGCAAAAAGATTTTTTCAAACCATTTTGACAGTTATTATTTTATGTAGTGTTGGTTACATTTGTTATCAGCAAAATTGGTTTGATATTCATAATAAAACAATTCAAACAATTCGAACGCATAAAGTGACAGTTGATCGTCATCAGAAAATTCGATTGCAAGAGCGGAATAAAATTAGACAACGATTAATGCGTGAAACGCAACCTGGTTTGAAAAAACAGGGCTTTGTCAGCATACCAACTGTGGGTATTCTTGAACCGATTTTCAATGATGCCTATTCAGAAAAGGGACTCCAAGCAGGTGCAAATTATGCAAATCGTAATAATGTTGATCCGACGGGGAAGCAAGTGCCTGTAATGGGACAAGGTAACTATGGCTTAGCGAGTCACAATTTTGATGATGGATTAACTGGCTTTAGTGGTTTGCAGCAGAATTATAAAAATGATGCGCCATACTTGGTAGATGGGCAACGACAAACAAACAATTGGTTGAATCATAAGGCGGTTTATTTGGCTAATAATGACGGTATTTATGAATATCGTATTAAGCAACAGCGACTAGTTAAGGCTGATGATGTCAATGTCCTTGATCCCACGCAACAGGCACAAGTGACAATTATTACGTGTCTATTTCCAAGTACCTCATATCGAATTATTACGACTGGTTACTTGAAAAAAGATTACACGTGGTCAAAGGCGCCCAGTCGAATTGTGTCGTATTTTGATTTAACGAAACAAAAAACTAATGCACATGTTGATTGGTATAATCCAGGTATCGAAGAAGGCGTTAATGGTGATGCGGGTGGCACAAAAACTGTGAAATAGTGAAATAAAGAGGTCATTAGAGACAGGAATTCGTTTGAAGCAACGATAAGCTTTAGACGAATTTTTATTTTTTATTTTTTGCAAGCAAGCACTTGCTTTATTATTTTATTCTGTTATTATTATCAGTGGAAATAAAAGAAAGAGGAGTATGAAGACATGCGAATCAAAGAATTTTTAAGCAGTAAAGGTCCAAAATTGGCTACACTGGTTACCTTATTATTCGGTATTTTAATTTTTACAATTTATTTTACAGGTTATCATGCTGTCCCCAATCATATTGATCGATTACCAGTCACGCTGGTCAATCAAGATCCTAAGAGTAAACATTTGGCAACGCAATTAAAGCAGAAATTACCATTTCATGATGTGAAACAGACTAGCAATTTAAACACAGCAAAAAAAGAACTCGATAATCGTAAGAGTTATTTCGTCATTGCAATTCCAAAGAATTTTTCGGCAGATGTAAAAGCAAATCATAAAACGAATTTAGAGATGTACACGAATGATGCTAATCCTAGTTTAGTGAACTCATCTGTTAAATTAGCTGCTCAAAAAATAGGCCAGACAGTTACACAAAATATCACGATGCAAAAAGCAACTTTCGCTTTTGCTAAACCACAACTCGGTGAGTTGCAACAAGACGTGCAAAAGAAAAAAGCAGCATCAGCAGACAAGCTAAAACAAGCACAACAAAAAATTGCGAGTGCGCCAGCAGCACAACAACAAACGTTAACTGATCAATTAAATCAACAAATAACTGATCAAAAAAAGCAAGCAACACAACAAGCTAATCAACAAAAACAAACAATTATTGCCTCTGCCAAAAAGCAAGCAACCAATCTATCAAACAGCGTTCAAGTGAAATTACACCGTGAAAATGCACTTCACGAAGGATTGAATTATGCTATGGCCCCATTCTTCTTTGCATTAGCATTGTATCTGGGAACGATGATTGCATCATTAGTCCTCTATGGCACATATGCTAAGTTTGCTGGTCAGATAGGACGATTTCATGCATTTGCTGATTTAGAAATCACATATATTATCATTTCAGCAATTAGTAGTTTGGTTAATTCATTGATTCTAATGAGTTATATTGGCTTTGATGGTACGATGTTCCTGCCAATGTTTGTTAGTCATTGGTTGTTTGTCTGGGCAGCCTTTAATATCACAGCAATGATGTACTTACTACTTGGACAATTGGGCGTAACATTGAACATTTTGATTACCATGATGCAAATTGTTGCTAGTGGTGGCATGTTCCCCGCAATTTTAATGAACGGTTTCTTTAAATTTGTGCATACTATTTTACCAATGTCTTACATTGTGAGTGCTGATTTTGACACTTTCTACACAAACAACAGCATCACAAACAACATGTTCATGTTAATATTAATATTATTGGGCGCAATAATAATTAATTTAATTATTGTCACATTGAGAAAAAAGCAGACGATGATTGATTTTCATGATCTGAGTTAAAGGAGTTACAAGAAGTTATGACAAGTGATGTTGATCAAAAAATATTGACAGCTTTTGCGAAGTTGGTAAATCAATTTGGGTACAGGGGTTCAACAACGCGTAAAATTGCTGCAACAGCTGGTATTAATGAGAGCACACTGTTTCGACATTTTTCTGATAAAGAGAGTATTCTCAGACGATTGATCGATGACTATTCAAAAGAAGTTTCTCAGGTTGGAGAAACCTTTCAGTTATCAGGAGATGCGAAACATGATTTGACTCGTGCAGTCAGCATTTATCAATATTTTATTGAAAATCATCAACCTGTCTTTCAATTAGTATTAAGAGAAAATTATGAATTTCCAGAGTTATCAGATATATTAAATCAGTTATTTATACTGCAAAGTAATTTAATGACAACGTTACTGCAGAAGATGATTGCAGCTAATGAAATTAAAGCTGATATCAATATTGAAATAGAAGTACAAAACTTAATGTTAATGAACTTCGGTCATTCCGTCTTTAAATATGTTTATACAGAAAACCCACAAAAGGTAGATAATCAAAAATATTTGAATGATAATATTCGAGTGTTTATTGAGCATTTATTGAGTTGATGTGGTATTAAGATAAGCAATTAGCAATTGTCGCACAACGAATAACCAGATTTGGTATAGTATAAATGTGAAATAAATGACGTGCGGGAAATGTTGCATAAATTTAAATAATATCAATAAAACGAGTGGTAATCGCCATGATTAATAGCGATTACCACTCGTTTTTTGTCTAAAATTTTATTGTTGAAAACTATCTCGGTAAATCAAAGAAGGTGTGATGAGAGTAACGGCTTGCATATCACGATTAAAAGTAATCATTTCATCGAGCCTATCAAAACTTGCCGTAACCAGTTGATCAATATCGATGTGAAAAGTTGTTAGGGCAGGTTGTGTATATGCAGCACTTGCACTGTCGTTGATACTGATGATTGCAAGATGCTGTGCCAACCTTGTATCAATACTATTGAGAGCATTTAATACGCCAATTGCTAGATCATTAGATTGGCTAAACTAATTTTTTATTTTTAGTATATTTTTTCGTCATGAAAAATATTGTTTTATAAAGAAAAATAAAGTAATATTTGATTATATTTATTTGACGGAAGGTATTTGAATGAAAGTCAAGAAACGACGGACCCCAGTAATCAATGATAAAAGTAAGCAATTAATTGCTGAATTACAACCTTTTGCAAGATTAATTAAAAAAAGTTATATCGTTGATAGTATTTTATCTCGGCAACAATTAAATGCACTGACACAAGCCAGTAAAAGAATATTACAACCAGTGCAATCATTGCTCGATAACAAGTTAATTCAGCAGCCACTGCAATTGACCACATTGACTTATCAAAATGATTTACGACATAGGCAGTTACAAGTTGTTTTTTCAGATGGACAACAGTATGAAGTGCATCGATTTCTACAGGAGCTAAACAGATTACTATCACAAGCGATAACAGAAGAAGAATTTTATCACAGATTAATTAAAGTATCGAGTCAACCAATGAGCGTGCAGCAACCACTTGAAACACATGATAAAAATCAACGAGCTAATCAAGTACTGAAGCAACGTATCCGCCAGTTAACGATTGCAAAAAGCCAGCTAGCAAAGCAGTATGACCAAGCGTTAGCAGGCATGAATGCAGCCAGAGAGACACTACACATTAAAGATATGCAATATCAGCAATTGCAAGAACAATATCGACAATTAGAAAAGAAAAATGACGATTATCAATTTAAATTAAATAAACAGACACAAACAATTAGTGATATTCGTGAGCAGATTAGAATCCAACAAACACAAAATAAACACAAGCAATTAACTCATAAAATAAATGAACGGATTTGGCTAAAACACGTTTGTCCAAAAGTTGATGATCGCCAATTCAAAGAAAAAATAAAAAAATTACAAGATGAATTAGGGGAGGTTCAGCAACAATTACGACAAGTACAATCACCGGTGATATTGCAACCAACGCTCAGTCGTTCAGAACGACTCCGACAATTGACAAGTGACCTACATTTAGATTGTATTGATGAATACCATCCTCTGTTACGTTTGGTACAAAAGTATAATGAATTGATCGCTGAAGATTTGGTTTTATGGCATCAAATCCAAGGATATTTTGAACAGGACGGTGATCAATGGTTATTTATTGATCGTCGAGGTCAACAATATAACATGACTCATGTTTCATTAAATGGGCTGGCGTTATCTGAGATTACCTCGGATTACTATTATTCAGCTAGACAGCGGATTGATACAGGTCATATTATGTTGATTCGACAATTAAATGAACCAATTGTCCAGGTGAAAACAACGATTTCTAAAAACAAGTGTGTCGCAACAAATGTACAGTCAGACAAACAAGTATTAATTATTTCTTGGTGGGGTGAAACAGTAAAAAATGCTGCCAAAAAATTAAAACAGCTTGGTGTAACAGTCATTTGGTTAGATCCATCTGATCTGAACAATGATAAAATCATCCATGAAATGCAGAAATCACAATATGATTTTCAATTAGTTGTTATGCGTGGTGCGCATCATGAGACAGTTACTGCTGCACATCGGTTACGTCGATTGGGTTATTTAATAAAGGTTGCCAATAATCCAGGGGCAAGTGCTATGGTGCAATATGTCAGCGAAGCGTTAGCATTAAATACTAAAAAATAAGTTATGATATGATTTTGATTACTTAAAAAACGACTTGCACAAAAATAAAAAAATCAGTATGATAGATACCGTATTAAAAAGTAAATAACTCGACATCCTATCGAGAGTCAGGGAGGGACTAGACCTTATGATCTGACACCAACTACCATTTATTGGTGATGTGGTAATTTCTAGTAGATAGGCGCATATCGATTAAACCCCGACATGCCGCCTATGTGTGGTAGTCGGGGTTATTTATTTTGAATTTTAGATGAAATTTAAAGGAGATATTGATAATTATGTCAGAAAAGCGTTTATTTACGTCAGAGTCAGTTTCAGAAGGACATCCTGATAAAGTATCTGATCAAATTTCAGATGCCATTTTGGATGCGGTCTTAAAGGAAGATCCTCAGGCGCGAACAGCGGTAGAAACATCAGTGACAACCGGATACGTTAATGTGTTTGGTGAGATGTCAACAACAGCCTATGTCAACATTAATGATATTGTACGTCAGACATTAAAGCGAATTGGTTATGATGATCCTGATGCTGGGTTCTTGGCAGATGACATTCATGTTGGTGTGACTTTGGATGAACAGTCACCTGATATTGCACAAGGTGTTGATTCAGCAATCGAACAACGTGAAGACGGTGGTGTTGATCCACTTGATCAAATTGGTGCAGGGGATCAAGGTTTGATGTTCGGTTTTGCAACAAACGAGACAGATGAATATCTACCTTTGTCAGTTGTTCTGTCACACAAATTAGTTAAGAAACAAGCTGACGTGCGTCGTGCAGGTATTTTAGATTATCTATTACCTGATGCAAAAGCACAAGTTACAGTAGAATTGGATGAAAATGATAAGCCAATTCGTATTGATACAGTTGTCTTATCAACACAACACCGTGCATCTGTCACATTGGAACAATTACGCAAAGATGTTCGGGAGTACATTATTAAGCCAATTTTGCCAGCTGAAATGGTCGATGAGAATACGCGTTACTTGATCAACCCAACAGGTCGTTTCGTTATCGGTGGTCCAAAAGGGGATGCTGGTATGACCGGACGAAAGGTCATTGTTGATACGTATGGTGGTTATGCTCGCCATGGTGGTGGCGCCTTCTCTGGAAAGGATGCTACGAAGGTCGATCGTAGTGCGGCTTATGCAACTCGCCACATTGCCAAGAATATTGTGGCAGCTGGTTTGGCTGAAAAGGTTGAAATACAAGTTGCGTATGCTATTGGTGTAGCAGCGCCAGTCTCAGTAAATGTGAATACGTTTGGTACAGGTAAGGTATCTGATGACGACTTGGTCGCAGCTATTCGTGATTTGTTTGAATTACGTCCAGCCGGTATTATTGAAGATTTGGATTTGCGTAAGCCACGTTATGAAGCAACGGCTGCTTATGGTCACTTTGGTCGTCCAGAGTTGGACTTACCTTGGGAGCGTTTGGACAAGGTTGATGAATTGAAGGCATATTTTAATAAGTAAGCAATGGATATTGTTAAGAATGAGATGATCGTTTTCATCTCATTCTTTTTATTTTTGGCGGTTAGATAAGTCGTATGATCATTGATTTTCTGAAATGATGAATCATACCAAAATAGACTGATTTACTTTATATAAGTACTTGACATGAATACACTGTTCCGATACAATTAAGAGCAGTGGAAAGAAAGCGTTTACAGCGCGTTTATTTTATAGGAGATATGTTAGATGTCAGATAAGAAGATCTCAGCTGGGTTAGCAGCTTTGAAGGTTATGGAAGGATGGGGCGTTACCACAATGTATGGTGTCCCTTCTGGAACGTTGAGCGGTATGATGGATGCCATGGGTAATCCTGAGAACAACATCAAGTTTTTGCAAGTAAAGCATGAAGAAGTTGGTGCAATGGCTGCTGTTATGCAATGGAAGTTCGGTGGTAAGTTAGGCGTTACTGTCGGTTCTGGTGGCCCTGGTGCAACTCACTTGATTAATGGTTTGTACGATGCTGCAATGGATAACGTACCAGTTTTGGCCATTTTGGGATCAAAGCCAGTTCGTGAATTGAACATGGACTCATTCCAAGAATTAAACCAAAATCCAATGTACGAAAACATTGCTGTATATAATCGCCGTGTCGCAACTGCTGAGCAATTACCTCACTTGGTTGATGATGCCATCCGTACAGCGATTGCTAAACGTGGTGTTGCCGTTCTTGAAGTACCTGCAGACTTTGGTTTTGCAGAAATTAATGAAAACTCAATTTACTCAACACCATTGTATTCTTCAGGTTTAAAGTACAAAGAATACAAGTCAGCACCTGTTGATGAATCAGATATCGATGAAGCTGTTTCATTGCTAAACCAAGCAAAGCGTCCAGTTATCTACGCTGGTGTTGGTACTATCGGTCATGGACCTGCTGTACAAGAATTGGCACGTAAGATCAAGGCACCAATTATCACAACTGGTAAGAACTTTGAGACTTTTGACTGGGATTTTGAAGCATTGACTGGATCAACATTCCGTGTTGGTTGGAAACCAGCTAATGAAGCTGTTCTTGAGGCAGATACGGTTTTGTTTGTCGGAACAAACTTCCCATTCTCAGAAGTTGAGGGAACTTTCCGTAACGTTGACAAGTTCATCCAAATTGATAACAACCCTGCAATGCTAGGAAAGCGCCACCAAACCGATGTTGCAATTCTTGGTGATGCTGGTGAAGCAATTGATGAAATCTTGGCTAAGGTTTCTCCTGTTTCAGAGTCATCATGGTGGAATGCAAACATTAAGAACGTTCAAAACTGGCGTGACTACATGAACAAACTTGAGCAAAAGACTGAAGGTGATCTTCAAGCTTACCAAGTTTACAATGCTATTAACAAGTATGCTGCAGAAGATGCTATCTTCTCAACTGATGTTGGTAACGTCACACAAATGTCAATTCGTCATTTGCACATGACACCTAAGAATATGTGGCGTACGTCACCATTATTTGCAACAATGGGAATTGGTTTGCCAGGTGGTATTGGTGCCAAGAACACATACCCAGATCGTCAAGTTTGGAATTTGATGGGTGATGGTGCTTTCTCAATGACTTACCCTGATGTTGTTACTAACGTTCGTTACAACTTGCCAGTTATCAATGTTGTCTTTACAAACACGGAATATGGTTTCATCAAGAATAAGTATGAGGATACAAATACTTATAACTTTGGTGTTGACTTTACTGATGTTGACTACGCTAAGATTGCCGAAGCACAAGGTGCTGTTGGTTTGACTGTTAGCCGTATTGAAGACATTGATCGTGTGATGAAGGAAGCTGTTGACTACTATAACCAAGGTCGTGTGGTTGTGGTTGATGCAAAAATCACTAAGGATCGTCCAATTCCAGTTGAAACATTGAAGCTTGATACTAATTTGTACAGTGAAGACGTTGTTAATGACTACAAGGAAAAGTACGAAGCACAAGAGTTGGTACCATTCCGTGAGTTCCTTGAAGCTGAAGGTTTGACTTCAAAGTACATTAAGGAAGAAAACAGTAACAAATTTAGTTTTTAATTTTAAAAAGAGTGAATCCAAAAGTTTAAAAGAAATTTTTGACCTTTTGTGATACATTTAAGACCATCAATTTACCACAGTTAAGTGGTTAAAATTGATGGTCTTTTTAATTTAACGATTTATAATCATGATGTCGAACAAAAAAATTTGCTAATTGTCTATCAGAAATGAATTTTTGAATATAAAAAACACTTAAATATTTATCTTTTTGTATCCTTTAAGTATTTCTAATACTGTTTTTATTGAGCATCTTAATGCAATTATTACTTATTTTATTTGATAAATAAAAGGTTGATAGTAATATTGTCTTTTTATTGACTATAATCAAACATTGACAAAAGAAACATAATTTATATCTGAATTTTTCATATAAAATTCATAAATTGGAGCATTGAGATGAGTAAAAAAGTACAAGTTATGGCGTTATTATCATCACTATTAGTGGGTACAGTGATTGAACCAGCAACCGTTAATTTAGTGTTTTCTGATAGTATGACTAGTGGTAGCAACCAGAATAGCACACAAACACAAGATCAAGATACAAACGATAATTTAACGACTGGTGTGTGGGGAACTGCTACTTGGACGTTTAATAAAAGTACGGGTGAATTAAGCGTTAATGGCGGTGGGCAACTTAGCAATCCAGATACTGATTTAGCATCAATTAAAAGTCAAGTAAGCAAGATTGTTTTCCTTGGTCCAGTAACTGCGCCACAGGACAGTACAGGACTGCTTTCGTTTGGCAATAATTTAAAACAAATTCAAGGATTGCACAATCTTGATACATCGCATGTTAATAGTATGCAAAATATGTTTCTATTTGATAGTAGTTTAACTTATCTGGATTTGAGTTCTTGGCATACAAATAATGTCACAAATATGAATGGCATGTTTGCTTATACGAGTGCGTTAGTAACTTCAGATTTGAGTAAATTAAATACTGCAAGTGTAATGAGTATGAAAGATATGTTTAGTAATTCTGGTATTCGGCAGGTTGACTTATCGTCATTTGATACAAGTCAAGTGACAACTATGGGGAATATGTTTATTGACACACCAAACTTAATTATGCTTGATTTGACGAGTTTTAATACACAAAATGTGACTGATTTTGGTGGCATGCTCTATCGGACATCAGTCGCAAAATTAAAGTTGGGACCAAGTGCAAAATTAGTCGATCCTTGGTTAGTTAATCCACAAGCAGGCGTTGTAAACCCAATTACAGGGAATGAAACGAATGGTCAATGGCAAGAAGATAATACTGGAAAGGTGCTAGTTGATTTAGCACATCCTCAAGTGAATAAAACATACATCTGGGGAGATATCGATTCATCAAATGGTAACAGTGGGGCAACAAGTTCAAGCACAGCAGATAGTAGTGATTCAACGAGTTCAAGTGCTGTAGATAGTAGCAGTGCATCAACGAGCTCAAGTGCCGTAGATAGCAGTAGTGATTCAACGAGTTCAAGTGCTGTAGATAGTAGCAGTGCATCAACGAGCTCAAGCACAGCAGACAATAGCAGTGCATCAACGAGCTCAAGTGCCGTAGATAGCAGTAGTGATTCAACGAGTTCAAGTGCTGTAGATAGTAGCAGTGCATCAACGAGCTCAAGCACAGCAGATAATAGTAGTGATTCAACGAGTTCAAGTGCTCTAGATAGTAGCAGTGCATCAACGAGCTCAAGTGCCGTAGATAGCAGTAGTGATTCAACGAGCTCAAGTGCCGTAGATAGTAGCAGTGCATCAGCAAGTTCAAGCACAGCGAATAGTAGCGGTACATCAACAGGTGCAAGTCATCACTCAAGTATGAATAGTTCATCAGCTAATTCAGTTAGTGTTCCAAATAATGATTTTGTACCATCACATGATCATACAAACGCTACAATCGAGTCAGCAACTGTCACTAGCCAACCACTTGTTGATCCTACAATGAGTAATCAACAAGGATTGCAACAACAAATGGCTACCAATAAATCAAAATTACCACGAACGAATGTGATGGATAAAAGAGATAATATTATCCTTACTAGTGTTGTTATCGGCATAGTAGCTTTCGTTGGTCTGTTGAGTACACGACGTAAGCGACAGCGTTAATCATCTTAAATAATAATGATAAATTCATGGCATTAAACTAGATTAATATATTATTAAACCGCTATAATCGTTGTTCAATCAATGATTATAGCGGTTTTTATTTGTTTGTTAAAGTACGCTAGCGTTCTGTAATGTTCGTTAAAATTCCCACAAAATCCCACAACTTTTAAAATGTTCCCACAAAATTCCCACAAAAAAATCTAGCCCAAAACGCTAGATTTCATCTAAAAATTTAATTGTTTTTTCTTCTTCGCTTGTCTGCTTTTCCATTAACAAATGAGCATAAATTTGTTGCGTTATTAAAATATTTCGATGACCTAATCTTTTTGATGCATAGGTCATATCAACTCCTTTATCTAAAAGATATGAAACGTGTGAATGTCGCAAGCCATGTACAGAAACAATATTACTAAAATTATGTTCACGTTCGATTCTTTCAAGCCAAATATTACAAACAGTAGCATAGCGACGGCCATCAAATAATTCTTCTTGTTTATTCCATGACTTTTTTGCACTGATAAATTTTTGATAATTTATGAAAAATCTTTTTGGCATAGCAATCGTTCTAATTGACGATTCGGTTTTTGGTACTGTACTTTTACCTGAAGCACGTTGTTTCGTTTTGTTTATTGTAATTGTATGATCTACTAAATTAATATCTTTTTTTGTTAATGCTAATGCTTCACCAGCTCGCATACCTGACAATGCAATTAAATAAATCATAAACGAAGTTCGCCATGTTATCAGTTTTTCATCTGATTCTATAAAATCAATAAGCCAATTAAATTCATCCACCTGAATAAATTTTTCTTCATCTGGCTTAGGTTTTTCACCAGGAGTAACTGTTCCAAAAGTAGGGTCAGATTCTATTAAGCCATCATGGAAAGCTTGTACAATAACCTGTTTAATAATTTGATTCCTTTTTGTAACAGAACTGCGCTTTCTATTTTTAGCGTAATCATTTAAATAGGTTTGATATGACTGGCGCGTGATATCACTTAGCATAGCATCAGCGAAATAAACATCAACAATATATTTTTCTGCTGCATCCCAAGC
The DNA here is from genome assembly GCF_058107185.1 of Weissella sp. ESL1177. Lineage (NCBI taxonomy): Bacteria > Bacillati > Bacillota > Bacilli > Lactobacillales > Lactobacillaceae > Weissella > Weissella sp. ESL1177. Next base: position 1,975,060 of record NZ_CM176591.1, read on the forward strand.
TACATAGGTTGATTCTTTTAAATCACGACTGGCAAAATACAATTCTCTATATTCATCAAAATATTTTTTGAATGGTGTGATAGCTCCTTTTTGTAAAGCAGATTTTCCATTATCGATGGTAATAGATGCTGCCCAAGTTTCGGCTTGTTTTTTACTTTTAAATCCGCTTTTTGTTTTTCTTTTATAGCGACCGTTTTTATCTTTAACAGAAGTAGTAACTTCAGCACGCCATCCTGTTTTTGTCTTAAAAACACTCATAAAAATGTCCTTTCAAATAATCCAGTATGTTATACTGAATAAGTAAAAAGCGTACTAAAACGCTTGTTAATATTGAGATGCACGTACACCTAAAGTTTGGTCATGGAGGGTGTGCGTGTTTTTGTTTAGCTTAGTCTTTAAAAGATATAATCAATTGCCTGAGTTGTTGCCCAAATTATAATTGGAATAATCACTACACTACTTAAAATACCAAATAGCCAAGATAATTTAGTATTCATTGAGTCTAATTTTGTATCCATATTTGAATTTTTACTATTAAATCTTTCTAATTGTAAATCTATACTTGAAAAGCCTTTATCCATAGAGCGCTGAAGTTCTTGAACAATAAATTGTTGCCTGAGTTCGCTATTTTTAAGTTCTTCATCTGTAATAAAATGTTCTTTCACAGTTACATCTCCATCTTCCAAAACCTTACCATCATTATCAACTATTACTGCATTTGTTAATAGTGACGACTTGCCATCGTTAATGTCAAATTCAGCCATGACTCTCCTCCTTAAAAAATAGAACAGTCGTGGCTGTACGACTATTATTAATTTTAACATCAAAAGTTAACATATTTACGTTGTCTAAGTCTTTTTTATCCATTATAAGAAATGTTGTTATCTCACCAATTAAGCTTTCATTTATAGGGTTCTTAATTAAAGGGGTAGAAATACTTTTTTTAAATGAGTCCAATTCAGTTCCTGTTTGATCTTTAATTTTAACTTTTATATCTATATCTTTACTTTGAACGTTAATAAATTGAGTATGAATATCGAGAGCAATTCTATCTCCAGATTTGTTAATAGTCATTATTGGTTTATCGTGATTCATTTTTGTGACGTACAGAGCATTTATTTTTTCTTCATCCATAATAATTTTCTTTCCGCCACCTTAATGGGTGGCTTTTTTATTAATTATCACTGTCTTGATAATTATCAGGGTCATCAGAATATGCGTTCGTATCATCATCATTTGACTGACTCATATCATCACCGGTATTACTTGATACCATTGAATCATGTGTACCTTGTTTATATGCCCATTCACTTTGCAATTCACCAGATGTTTCTTGTTCATCTGGTGTTGCGTAAAGCGCATCTTCAACTGACATTCCCTTATTTTGCACTAACCATTGTGCAGGGGTGATACCATATTTATTTAAGAAAGCTGTTAGTGTCGTGTTTGAAGTTGGTTGACCATCATCAACACCAGAATCAGCCGTATCACTAGTTACTGATGATGAACTTACTTGCTGTTGTGATGGTGACATCTCACTACTAGAATTTGAACTTTTGCTTGAAGATTTTGAACTAGATTTTTTAGCACTATGTTTTTTGGTTTTGTGCGAACTAGAACTTGAAGATTTTAAATTTTTATGTGTTTCAACTTGTTTTGTACTGTTGTTATGATTAATCGCCAGACCAGTTCCACCGCCGGCTAACAATAGCACAATTAGTCCAGTTACATAATATTTCCCATACTTCATTTGCCCATACTCCTCAAGCTTTTAACGTGATTCCTTTCTGCACGTAATATATGTCGCCTTAACGGGCGGCTTTTTATTTAAGTAAATTTTCAAATTCTGAATAAGCAACATCGTATAAATCATTATTTAAGTGATTAACTTTCAAGAAATTAGCAATATCAACAAATACCGGCAAAGATGTACAACTATCTAAAAAGCTTTTTGCCAACGTATGAATCATAGCTCTATCCGCTTCGCCTTCTTTATGAATACGAGAGGTTGGAGCTTCAATAGAACTAATTTTATGTTTGTTACCTACGTGTCCATTAATTTCATGAATAATGACATCACGTCTTTCAATATCATTTAAACCGGCTTTTACAAAAATAACCTTAGCTTCAGGTACATACCATGCTTTTGCAGATAAATTAGTAGGGGCTATTAACATCGTAATACCATACTTTTTTAACAATTCACTTGTTTCCGACATATATTAATCCTCTTTATTATCGAAATAAGCTCTTAGCATACCTTTTAGAATTGTACGATCATTGTCGGACATGGGTTTACCACCATAAGCAACAGCACCATCTAGCATATGTTCTAAATCATCATCAGTCGGTGTTTTTTTATTTGCGTGCATATCATCTGTATTACCTAATAGGTAATCGACTGAGACGTTTAGGACGTCAGCAACGGCTTGTAGTGATTTTGCAGAAGGTTCTTTTGTTTTCCAACCGTAGACCACGTTGGGTGATAGCCCCGCTTGTTCGGATAGAGTCTGTAAACTACTAAATCCATGTTTTTTGGAAATTGTTTTTACTCGTTCAAATAGTGTCATATCAGTACCTTTCAAGGTAAAAAAATAATAATCACTCTAAAAATATGTAAAAAGGTTGTAAACATATCTATGGAGTGGTATATTATTCATGTACCAAAGTTCTTTACAAAAGTGGTGCACAAAAGTAATTACTAATAACGATAATCTTTGACAGGAAACGGCGTTATAGAAGTTGTTTTATGTGCTTTATTTATGTGTACATAATACCACTCTTTAGAGTGACTGTAAACAAAAGTAGGGAACAAAAGTACACCAAAATAATAAAAAGGAGGTTAACCGATGGTAGCAATCACAATTAATCAATCTTATTTAGACAGAGTTGGCCGATTGGTTGGAGAAATATATGCAGCTCAAATGACAGAAAAAGAAGTCTATGAGCATTTAGGTATTTCTAAATCGACGTGGATAAAAGTTAAATCAGGAACTGCAGGGCAGAACACAATTGATCGTGTTTTAAATGATTCAGAAATGTATGTATCTGGCGTATTAAACGAACGTCGTAAGCAAGTTAATTAAAGGATAAATAATAATTGCAGGAGATATAGCTATGAAATTAATAATTGAAGGTACAGAAAAAGAGATCAAAAAAACGCTCCAAGATATTGTTGGTAGCAAGGAACGCGAAAATAAAAATACAGATATTACATCTCGTGAAATTGCAAAAACTTTGAATACTAGGGGGCCTATTGACCTGAGTTGGTTTAATCAAAGTGATTAAGAAATTTTACTACGGTTAATCATTAAATGATTTACTAGATAATTTAAACATACGCTCAATATTCATTTGTGATGACAGTGTACCTTTTATAAAATGATTTTCTGAACTTATTTCGGATAGAAATAGTCCGTCTTCATTATTAGCATCAATTGACAAAATCGAGTCAAATAAACCAGCAATTGATTCTTTAGGCAAAGTACTATTAATCAGAAAAGTTGATTGATTTAAAGCGACTACATGTTTGAAATTTGAACGCAGAATAGTAATTATATCAACCACATGTTCTTTACTCATTGGAAAGAAGCTAAGTATTAGAGTTCTATTCATTAATAATCTCCTTTCATCAGTGTAGGGGAGGATTGCGACACTCGCATATATAGTTTATCAAAAAGATACAGAAAGGAGCTTGTAAAGATGGATGAAAATTAATTGCCCACCATTATTCTGGTTTGGCGTTGGGTTTATAACCATTATCACGATAACTGTAGCATTTATCTGGATAATGGCAAACATCGGTAAACAACCTGAAGACTGTCGGGGAACATTAACACAGTTTATTGCTTATACGTTTCTAGGCCTAGTTGCGATTTATATTTCAATACTGTAGATACGTCGGAAACAAGCTAAATAAAGGAGGTTATGAAGATGGATGTAGAGAGCAGCTATTTCTTTCTTAAATATGCTAAGCATTTAGCTGAAAAGGATATTGAAAATAAAAAAGATACAAACGCCGAAGCGATTGCATCGATTTTGCAAGAGATTAATTTGTAATCTCAATTGAAGAAATATCAGATCAATTAATTGAAAATTTTGTATCACCAACTAAATTAAGTACACCACGAATATTGTTTAGATTAATTTTATCTACAGCAATTTCAACTTATTCGCTAAGGACGGAATAAGTTGTTGTGCTAGTTACGTTGTTGATTTGAATTTTAGGTAAATCTTTCGATTTGTTATTTGTACGAATAATCCAATTCATTGTAAATGCTCCTTTCATTGATGTAGGGAGTATTGCGACACTCACAAATCAACTATAGCAATAAATAAAGGAGAAAAAGTATGACACAAACAGAACAACTAGTTGAACTTCAAAACGGAGTGGCAACCACGACATCATTACAGGTAGCAAGTGTATTTGATAAGAATCATGACAAAATTTTACGAGATGTAAAGAAACAAATTAAAAAAATTGGCTCGCCAGATGTGGCGAACGAAATGTTTCAAGAAAAAGAATATGAAGTTCGAGGCAGAACTTATCCAATGTATCAAATGAACAAAGACGGTTTCACGTTACTTGTCATGAGCTATACAGATGATAAATCAATGCAATTCAAGCTTCGTTACATTCAAGCGTTTAACGAAATGCAAAAACAACTTAACCAACAATCATTGCCAATGACTAATGATGAAAAATTAGCTGTAATTGCAAAAGGTAATCTTGATTTAAAAGGTGAAGTGGATGAGGTGAAAGCCAAGGTTCAAGAGCTTGACGGAAATCAAGTTTTGAGTTCTGCGCGATATGAGTACATTTCACGCATTGTTAGTAACAAGGTAAAAGAATATATCACTTTACACAATTTGAATTATAAAAACACTGTTGGTGACTTGCGAAAAGACTTAAATCATCAAATCAAAGTTGTTACTGGTGTGAAAATTCGCCGGGATTTACGTGATAAGGATTTTGAGACAGTTACAGAATTAGTTGCTAATTGGACACCAACAACAGCAACAGTTATGCAATTAAAACAGACGGAGTTGGATGTGTAATTATGACGATTATTTTAATTTTACTTTTAGTAGTCGTTGTAATTTACGAAACATACACGAATCGATTGATAAAAAGACAGCAGCAAACAATCGAACGGCTTAATGAGCTGTGTGATAGCAGAGCAAATGACTTTTACAAGATGTCAGATAATGCAAAAGAGGCAATTGAAGCTTATAGATTGGCGCAATTTAACCACGAATTGATATTAAGCATGGTTGGTATAGAAATTTCAGATGATGTTAATAAAACAGCTAAAAGCATTGAACAGGCAGTGATTAAAGCTGGCTATGACCCAAATTCAATTTCAGAAAAAGGACGTGAAATTGTTCTTAACGCTCACAAAAATGGCTTGATCAGTGATGAAGTTATGAAAACTTACATGAGTATGGAAAGTAGGTAAAAAAGATATATGTCTACAAATACAACATCAATGACCGTTTTTGAAGGTGTGGATGCATTTGATACTTGGTCAAAAAATAATGGATATGTTCGTGGCACGGGAGCACGTGAAATGTTCGCAGAACGTACAGGAAAATCTACACAATACATTTCTCACGTTTTAACAGATCAGGAACACGGACGTGCAGCATATAACACTTTAAATCAAATATTCTTAATCACTGGTTACAAGGGTAGTAACTGGGTCGTTCATAGATAAGGAAGGTTAATAAGATGGCTAGAAAAGTAATAGATTCTGACCCATCTAGTTCAGCTGTTGGTGCAATGTTAGCAGCGCATTTATTGGGTAAATCATATGACTATTTTCATAATCACATTCAGTATTGTGAAAAATTTACTCGTAACGTACCCAATAAAACGCCAAACGATTTTAGACCAACATATTTAAGACATGATGTTGAGCGATATAAGCAACTAAATGATTGGTGCTAGAAAGGATATAGAACATGACAGAAACAGCATTTTTTTGGAAACTGCTAAAAGCAGCATTGCCCCCAGCAATTGCATTAACAGTAGTAATCATGACGGTAGCTTTGGTTATTCGTAATTACGGCGGTGAGATTGTTCGTTACGTTGGTCGGCTCATGAAGTGGCTAGTCATGATGATGTTTGGCGAACCAGAGGCAGCACATCGTGTGACAAAAACTTGGCGTGATCAGCAAAAATAATTAATCAACTAGAAAAGCAAGGTAATGATTAATGGTAACGATTGAATTAGCAATTGCATTAAATAATGAACGTGATCGTGTGTTCAATAATTACTTATTCGCCCCCGATATGGTGGCACAAGTTTTACACATGAGAGCGGAAGTAGAGCATGAAATTAATGCAGATATGCGAAAAAACGTCTAACCATTGCAGTGGTCAGACGTTGGGGTAATGAGATTTAGAGCTCAAATTACCCTTCTACATTAACACAAGGAGGCTTAACATGCCAAATGATTTAATAGATCCGCCTAATGATGAAGAACCTTGGGGATATGACTTTGAAGGTGATGAAATCGTCATTGGAGATGAAGTTGTTGAAATTGATAACGAATATATCCCTATTGAAAAAGCGGTGACTTACTTAATTTCATATGGAAATGCAGTTAATACGGAGGAACGGACTAATGACAGAGAGTTTTAATATTGCAAATACAGCAATGCAACAACGAATTGCTAATTCAGTAACGGAAAATTTCAAAGATTTAGTAAAAACACAAGGGTTTAAAGTGCCCGATGGTTATCATGTGGCTAATGCTTTACAAGAAGCGGTCGCAACGTTACCAACAGTGAACGGAATCAATAAAGTTTCAGCTGATTCAATCAAGAAAACATTGTTCGATATGGTCGTGCAAGGATTAAGTCCAGCTAAAACTCAAGTTTATTTCATTGCTTATGGTAATCAGCTACAAATGCAACGTTCTTATTTCGGAACACAACAAGTATTAAAGCGTTTGAAAGACATTAAAGATATTCAAGCTTATGTTGTACACCAAGGTGAGCAATTTGATGTTGATTACGACGACAATGGGGAATTAGTTGTTACAGCTCATCATACCGAATTCGATAAGTTAGATAACGATATTGTCGGTGCGTATGCAGTTATCACTAAGTCTGATGGTAAGAAACAATATGAGGTCATGACTAAGAAACAAATTGATACATCTTGGGGACAAGCACGAACTACCAATGTTCATAAGAAGTTTCCTGAGGAAATGGCAAAGCGTACGGTTATCAATCGAGCAGCTAAGAATATCATCAACACATCCGGTGATGATGATAATTTGATTGCAGCGATTAATGGTACGACAGCCAATGAATTTGGTGATGATCCAAAGGATGTTACACCACAACCAGTTGAGAAACCAAAGCCAAATGCTTTATCACGAATGGCTAAAGCTGCACCTGAACAAACTGAACAATCAAAAGAGCAACATCAAGTTGAGCCACAACAAAATGATGAAAAGCCACAACCTGTAGAACAGCCAGAATTGGCTTCTAATGACGTTTCAAATAAAGATGAACAAATACCTGAAGAACTTACGAAAGACGTTCCAGAAAAGGCAGAGGACAATCATGAGGCAGTTCAAGATGATGAAGAAATCATTCTCGATGATGATGGCGGATTTAGTCTAGACGATTTGTTTAATGATTCGAAAGAGGGTGAATAGTGATGGCAGAAAAACTAAATTACTATGATCCAAAAGATGGTTATATTCATATGCATGCATCAAACTTCAAAAACTTTTTGTTTAATGGTGAAGTTGAAGCATTAGCTAACATGGCTGGGACTTACGATATTTTTGAGAATAAAACAGCCTTGTTAGTTGGAAATTTTTTGCATTCGTATTTTGAAAGTCCAGAAGCACATCAAGCATTTAAAGATGAGCATCCAGAAATTATTTCACAACGTGGAAAAAGCAAAGGTGAATTAAAAAGTGAATTCAAAGTTGCACAGAAGATGATTAAGCGTATTGAAGCTGACCCAGTGATTATGGCACTAGTGAATGGTGCGACTGATAAAGAATATGTAATTGACGGTTCAATTAATGGCGTTGATTGGCGAGGCAAGTTAGATGCAGTCAATTTAGAAGAACAGTATTTTATAGATTTTAAAACAGTTAGATCACTGAAAGAATTTCATGGCTTAGTTGGTGGTGAATGGTCCGACTATTATAACGAGTACGAAAACTTTTTTATTGGTAGAGGATATCACATTCAAATGGCAGCCTATCAAGAAATGCTCAAACAAATGACTGGTAAGGAATTCGAAGTGTACATTGTGGCGGTCAGTAAAGAAGATGAACCATTAGCTGATATCTACAAAATTGACCAAGAAACGTTAGATAGTGGCATGCGTGAAATATTAGCAAATCAAGACCATATTGTCAGATTAATTAATGGTGAAGAAAAGCCAGTACAGACCAACACGTATAGTCGATTGTTTCGGTCAACTTATCGTGTTGATCCAGAAAATGTAGGAGTTTTGTAATGGATTTATGGGGAAAAATTACAGCGATAAAGGGTAATCAAGTAGTTATTACGCTTGAAAATCGTGAAGAGTTGGCTAATTTATCCCTATTCACAACTTCAGAGCAACCGCAAGTAGTCGTAGATGTGCAAGATGAACGGCGGTTAAGCAATCTACAGCGCAAAAAAGCGTATGCAATCATTGCAGAAATTGCTAAATGGTCGGGTATGTTTCCGGAAGAGTGTAAAGAGTGGATGAAATATTATTTTACTGCTGAAACTGGTAATCCCTATTTCAGTTTTGCAAATACTGATATGACCACAGCCAGACGATTCATCACGTTTCTATTAGATTTTGCAATTAGAAACAAGGTGCCTATGAAGCATAGCGGTATGACTTATCAAGATGATTTGGATATGTACATGTATATGTCATTGAAACATCGGTCTTGCGTAATTTGTGGCAAAGATGCACAGATACACCATATCGATACTGTTGGCATGGGAAATGATCGTAAATTGGTTGATCATCGTCGGAAACATTTAATTGCTTTATGTGAAGAACACCATGAAGAAACACACCGAATTGGTTGGCCAACATTTAAATCTAAATATCATGTCAAAGGCATTTTATTGGATTCGCAAACGCTAAATCGGCTTGGCATCATGACTTACAAACGGATGGAGGAAATCGATAATGATACGAAGAGAACGACGTAAGAGCAATTTCAGTCAGATACCAAATGAAACTTTACGTGATGGGAATTTATCAAACAGCGCATACAGGTTATTGATGTACATGCTTTCGATGTCAGATGATTGGATATTCAGGAATAGCAAGATTGCAAAAGACCTAGGGCACAATGCTCGTTGGGTATCAAATAATATTTCTGAACTCGAAAAAGCCGGCTATATCACTCGTAATAGGGTTAGAAATAAGCGTGGTCAAATTATTGAATGGGAACGTATTTTGCATGAATCACCACATGTTGCAAAAGGGACATCTGGTAAATGTTGATATGACGGGATTAGCCACATGTCGCAAAAACGACATGTAGTAAAAGGACACCCTAAGAATATCAATATTATAAGAATATCAATATTATAAGAATATCAAGGTCTGTCCGCCGTGTATCCGCTATCACAGTATATAGAGAAATAACAAGTTTACGGAACGGACGAAAAATAAAAAATGACCAGAAAAATTCTAGTCATTTGTCTATTATTTGAAATCATTAGGACGTAGTCCATGAACTTTCTCAAAGAAATCATCACCAAAGTATTCGATTGTTTTTTGAGCATTGGCTAACGTAGTACCAAAAGTCAATTGGAGTCCTGATGATTCGAAATTAGACCTATCAGCTTTTACATCTGTATCAACAAACAGTTTATCGTAAGTATTTGGAACGCCATTATCGTCCCAAGTACCCAGAAGTAACCAATGATGTTGCAACATATAGTTTATTTCAGATGTATAAAATGCATGGATATTTACCACAGTTTCAATGTATTTTAGTTCCATAATTTGCTCCTTTGTAACATATAGCTACTAGTTATCTAAATTGTATCAAAAATTTTATAGGGAGTGGAAAGTGATCGATAAGGAAAAGATTAATCCACAAATATTAAAAGAATGGACGGCTGCAGAGCTTCCAAAAAATAAATACTTTGTTGGAGATATTAATAGTTATCTGTCCATCTTAGAAGTAGCCACTAAAAGTAATCTAGAAGCTAGAAAAATATTAATTTTGGCTATTCGTGCAACTAAATCTGAAGGTGGGCATACAAGTGCATATGTAAAAAATAAAATTGAAAGTTGGGTTGCCAATAATTTAAAAACGGCTGCAGAGGTTGGCCAATATGTAGAAGAATCACAAAAAATACAGTCTAAGAGGCGATATGGTCAGCCTTTGAAAAAAGAGACCAAAATGATTAAGCCCACAAAAGATGATATTCAAAAGCAAAATGAGCATTTGGCTAAAGAACTTGGATATGAAAGTGTTGAGGCAATGGCAAAAGGCACTCATGACATATTTATAAATTTAAGGCAAACACGTTCGGAACGTTTGGCCAATAAAGCAAAAACTGGGTTAACAGCAACTGGTCATCAGGTAATCAGGAGATTTTAATGGCAAAGTTAGTAATTCCACTCAATGTGTTTCTCATTGCAACAACAAAAAATAAAAAACGGCGCTTAGTGTATATGACCTTAAACGAATGGATCGACATTCATGGCAAACCAAAAGGTCGTATGATTGCAGCCAGTGATAAAAAGAAAATTCAAGCAAGAATTAGATTGTACGTTGCTCAAGCAATGGTTGATGGTCTTGAACCAATCAACAAGCACACACGTCTCAATTTAACTTGGTACTTGGAAAATAGACGTATTGATTTAGATAATTGGAGTTTTACTCGTAAGTTCATTTTAGATGCCTTTCAAGAAACTTCTGTACGTGGCAAGGTGTTTTTACCTAACGACAATTTAACGTACATAGACGGCATACATGATGACTTTATAGGTATCGATAAAGATAATCCTCGTGTTGAAATAGATTGGAGTGATGAAAGTGGTTAATAGTCAAGTAATTTCAAATAAAGCAGCCCATGAAGAAAGCTATCGGCAATTTGTTGTATTACGAGAACAAGGTTTGGAGCTATCTGATATTGCTAAGCGATTAAATATTAAACCAACCACGATTAGCGGCAATTCCTATGAGTGGCGCTATCAAATTGAGCATAATCGAAAACAAAAACACCGCACAAATCTGGTAGAAATGCGTAAATATTTAGCTGATATTAACCTAAGATACGATAGTTTGAAGGATGTACCTAAAGATGATGAGGCTTTAATTCAGTTACGAAAAGTTCTCAATGGTAAATAGAATCAACAGCCAAGAGTGAAACGACTGTAAGCCCGTCTAAAAATGTATGGCGTATATGACAAAGAAGGGTTGCTTGTCTTAGTTGGTGACAAGCAAGAAGTAATGACATTTACAAATTTAACTGCTGGATCGTTTGCCAGTACGATTAGCCGTATGAAAAAAGGCAAGCGCAAATATACAAATAGTGGTTATTCAATTGTTGAATTAAAGGGTATGGGTTGATAAATGAGTGAAGGACTACTTGAAGCACAACTTGTGCTAGGCAAAGAAGCATTGGAAACAGCAATTGAGATGGATGGTGATAAGTGGTTACGCAAATGCACTATTCCATTCACATTACAAGATAACGGTACAAAATTCAGAATGACGATTGAAAAGGTTGAAGATAATGAAAAATCTTAAATTTAGAGTGTGGAATAAAATGTATCGCTGCTATTTCAGTACAGAAAATGGTGGTGAGTATGCCTTGGAAGAAGCGGGAACTTTGATTGAAAGTGATGATTACCATTACTTTGATGATGTTCCAGATAACCAGGAATGTGTTGTTGAACAGTGGACTGGCTTAAAGGATATGAATGACACCGACATTTACGAAGGTGATATTGTCAAAATCTTACGGACAGGTACAAGAAGAAGCATTGGTTTTGATGAAATTATATTTTCAGAAGCACGTTTCTGCTTTAAACACGAAAATATTCGAGACGATTTTCTGTCTTTCTTATCTCACTCAGATATCTATAGCTTGAAGATCATTGGTAACGTTCATGAAAATACCGAGCTAGTGGAAAAGATAGGAGTACCAAACTAATGAAAAATATTGCACCAGTAAAATTAGCAATGCTTCTCATAGCACTAGTAACAATTGTTGGCGTCATTTGCGAAACAATAATTAAGGTGGTGGGCTAATGGGACAAAACAAAGATATCGATGAAACAGCAATCATGAATGATACGACACTTATTAGTGTGAATGAGCATTTTGATCAAATGGCGAAATTAAAATCAGGGCAAGATGATATTAATGACAAGGTACAACATGATCTCCAGTCATTAGCTAAGATACAAACTTATGAAGATGAGCTTATCAATAGTCATGATAAAGAGCTGGATCGTATCAGTAAAGATTTGACGTTCACAATGGTTACGCTGTGTATCGTATCCGTGTTACTACTCGTAACAGTTATCTTTCTGATATTTGTAATTAATCAGGTGGGCATATGACAACAACAGTGATTAGTTTATTAATAATTTTATGCATGGTACTTGATGTATTGCTAATACTCATGGTTAGTAAATTGGGCGGTATGTGGTGATGAGAAGAATTAAATTTAGAGCGTGGTATAAGCTATTTAAAGATAATGGGGTTGGAACTGGATATAAATCTGGAAACAGCGTTATTTCATTTCACTATATGTCACCAGAACAATATACAGGTTTTAAAGACATAGATGGCAATGAAATCTATGAGGGCGATATTTTGCAGAATCAGGATACGGGCAGGGCAGGATTGTAGCAACAGTTACTTATGACGATGGTTCTTATTGGTGTGTTCCCAATCTGCTTATCGACTGCTTGGATTGTAATGTCATTGGCAATATCCACGATAATTATGAACTGCTGGAGGAATGGTGATTAAAATTTTTATATATCACAGTAGTGTTATAAACGTGTTAATTATTTAACTTTGTCAATAAAGTATATTTTTAAAACGTGTCTTTAATAATATGCACTTTTATGGTATGAATAAGACTATTTTGAAATGAAATAAGAAAGTTAAGAATATAAACTTATTTTGTGGGAGCGTGAAAAATATTTAAGGAATAGATTATGAGAAAAATTTTAGTAATAAGTTTATTGACAATTTCAGTAACATTAATGGTATCTAATTCTTTAGAATCGAAAACTACGTATGCAGATGAAACATCACAAAGTGAAATAAATATGCAATCAAGTAGTACAGATATTCAAACTGGTACATGGGGAACTTGTCCTTATAAATTTGATCCTAGTACGGGAACTTTGACTCTAGAAGGCGGTGAATTATCAACAGATTCCCCGGTGAATAGACAAGATGTAAAATATATAAAAATTATCGATACCGTAAAATTACCTGAGGATTCAAGCTATTTATTTCGAAATTATTCTAATTTAGAAGATATAGATGGTAGTAATAAAATAGACACATCGGCAGTTACAGATGCATCAGGTATGTTTTACGGTACCAGTAATTTAAGACATTTAGATGTCAGTGGCTGGGATACTTCAAATATTACAAGTATGTTCAGAATGTTTGATGGTTCTGGGATTGAAGATTTAGATGCTAGTAATTGGAATACTTCAAATGTCACAAGTACGGGTGACATGTTTGAAGGTGCCAGTAATTTACAAAATTTAAATATTAGCAGTTGGGATATGTCGCATGTTACAGATGTATTAGATATGTTTTCTGATACCAGCAACTTAAAAAGCCTAGATATTAGTGGTTGGCAGTTAAAAAGTTTGACAAATATGACTAGAATGTTTGATGGTTCTGGGATTGAAGATTTAAATACTAGTAATTGGGATATTTCAAATATTACAAACATGGCGTGTATGTTTTGGAATACCCGTAATTTAAGACATTTAGATGTCAGTGGCTGGGATACTTCAAATGTTACAAATATGTCGTCAATGTTTGATGGTTCTGGGATTGAAGATTTAGATGCTAGTAATTGGGATACTTCAAATGTCACAAGTATGAATGACATGTTTTACGGTGCCAGTAATTTACAAAATTTAAATATTAGCAGTTGGGATATGTCGCATGTTACAGATGTATTAGATATGTTTTCTGATACCAGCAACTTAAAAAGCCTAGATATTAGTGGTTGGCAGTTAAAAAGTTTGACAAGTATGGCTAGAATGTTTTTTAACTCTGGGATCGAAGATTTAAATACTAGTAATTGGGATGTTTCAAATATTATAAACATGGCGGCTATGTTTTGGGATGCCCGTAATTTAAGACATTTAGACGTCAGTGGCTGGGATACTTCAAATGTTACAAATATGTCGTCAATGTTTGAGGGTTCTGGGATTGAAGATTTAGATACTAGTAATCGGGATACTTCAAATAATTGGGATACTTCAAATGTCACATGTATGGAGGATATGTTTTCTGATACCAATAATTTAAGACATTTAGATGTCAGTGGCTGGGATACTTCAAATGTTACAAATATGTTCAGAATGTTTGATGACTCTGGAATTGAAGATTTAGATGCTAGTAATTGGGATACTTCAAATGTCACACGTACGGATTACATGTTTTATGGCACCAGTAATTTACAAAGTTTAAATATTAGTGGTTGGGATATGTCAGGTGTTAATACTTATACTTTTATGTTTTATAACAGCTCGGTAAAAAAGTTAATCTTAGGTTCTAAATGTAGGCTTAATTTAGATGATTTTTCCTTACTACCTGATGTACCGAATAATGATAAGTATACAGGAAAATGGGTGTATGCAAAAAATGCGATGGGAGATACAGTGGTCGATGGGCCAATATATACATCAGATAAATTGTTAAGTGACTTTAATGAGCCTGGAACGTATATCTGGCAGAAAGTTAATAATACTCCTGGTTCATCAGGTAGTAGTTCATCAAGTGATGTGAGTTCATCAAGTTCATCGTCATCAGACAGCAGCAGTTCGTCGAGTAATGATACGTCGTCAAGTAATGTTAACAACAAGCCAAACAATTCATCATCAGACAGTAGCAGTTCATCAAGTAACGATACACCATCAAATAATGGTACGTCGTCAGGTAATGTAAGTAAACCAAACAATGGTAGTGGTAATACTACACATCATAATGCAGCGACTGCACCTCTTGAAAATTCTACGGTAATGAGTAATACCAATCAGCCAACAGTATCAGAAAAACAAAAACAAGTTGGTTCAACAAAGAGTGGTGACAGCATAGATTTGCCTAAAACGGCAGTTAAGTTGGTAAATAATATCAATGATCATAAGCAAATTTATGGTACATTACTTACAGTAGTGGCTGTACTTGTAAGTGGATTAATCTGGATAAAAGCAAAGCGTAAGCATTAAAAATAAATTTAAGTGAAAAAGAGCCGCTATACATCAAACAAATGTTGACGTGTAACGGTTTTTTAGCATATTCCTATTATATAGGAGGACAAAAACTTGGTGCTATTAGATACGGATGATCAAGAAATCGGCGAGGATTTTTCGATATGAGTGCGTACTACTATTTTAAAGACTATGACGGGTGATTTAAAGAAAATTATATTTACTATACTGTACTAAGCAAATAACATCAAACAATCATACAGAACTCGTAGCAAGTGGCTAATTAAACATCTGATTAGCAAGGAATTAGCAGGATATTATTACTGGGTCGAGAAACGTGACCATCATCAAAAATTGATATAATATATGTATAATTTAAATTGAGGAATTTTAAAGATGGTTAAAAAGTTGAAATTTTTGATACCACTAATATTGTTAATTGTGTTGTTGATTTTTGTGGGTGATACAATGTTTTTTGAATTCAATGAAAGCGGGGAAAATAACAGCAATACATGTCAAATATTAATTAATTCTGCTAAACGGGCAAAATATGATTTGGAAGACCTAGACACAAAGGTTAAAGTTGCCGATACAAATATGACGTATGGTGAACTGAACACGCAATTAGAGGATTTAAAGAAGAATTTAGAAACAATTGAAGAGATTGACCCAGTAACCTTGTCAAAAACTGACTTGATTAATTATAAAGTCTATCATCATGACCTGAAAATGGTGGTTAAATTGTCTGAAGTTGCAGCTAATGATTTACGTAAGAAGCAAAGTACAACTGTTAGCGATAAAGATGAATTAGATTCAGATATAGCAGATCGACGACAATATCATGTGACTATATCGCGATTAGTACAGGTTTTAGAACAAGACGAGAATGGATTAAAGCAACATAGAAGTTTGTTTGACATCAATTATGCAAAAGAAAATCCTAGCAATTAGAAATCCAGTATCATGAACTTAATAAACGACTACATGTCACAAAAGTCGATGTGTGGTGTTTTTGTTTATCTTAGTTATTCCACTTAAGAATATATAAGATGCATGCTATAATTATGGAATATATAAACGTTAGAGGGGACATTTATGGCTTGTAAGTTAGATAAGGTATTGAGTGATTATTTTATAGGTCGATTAGAAGCAAATATCAAGTTACGCAAGATGGAATTGGAGATTGAAACCGAATGAGTTATTAAAACCAGGTAAAATAACCTTATATAACGGGAAAAATCTAGGTAACTATTTTAGTCGTCTGCCTGATAGACATGTGCTATAATAATGCAAGAAAAAAGGATGTCCTGCGTGAATAGGACTTCCTAGTAGATACGTTTAAGACAGGACAATTTTATAGATTATAAAATATATCGTCAGCGGCAGCTGACTTCATTTGAACTGCAGCAACGACTGAAATTACTTTATAAGCTTATTGGTCACGTTCCATTAGTTCAACTCTTTTCATTATTTCGTCCACTCCACTTTCTACAATAAGTCTTAAACTCATTATACAAAACAGACATTTCTATTTGCTATTCAGATTATCAAATTTTTTAGGGAGATTTAATTGATGAAGAGGTTCTTTTATACATTCTTCGATATTTTTGCTATTTTATTTTTAGTAATTTTTTCGCAGATTATCGGGGGAATTGATATTCCGTCTTTAATGGATAATCATATATATACACTGCTAAAAACAGACTTTCTTGCTAGTATTATCTATGGGATAGTTTTTATTTTTGGTTTTACACAATTAAATAAGCGGTTTTATCATTCAACATTTTCGTCTATTACTTTTCCACCTAAATTTAAAAAAAAATACTGGTGGTATGTGATCATTCTAACAGCTATGATTGGTTTATTTACTTTAGTACAAGGAATAAACATTCGTTTTCCTAAACTAAATTATTATGAATTTGCTCAAAATTCTATTAGTTTAATTTTCTCAGCAACACTTGTTGCACCATTAGTAGAAGAAATTACCTTTAGGGGTGTGATATTAGGTCAAATTAGTAAACGATATAATCAAACTGCAGGTATTTTAGTTTCGTCATTACTTTTTGGCCTTGTTCATTTAATGAATGGTGCCTTAGGATTTTGGAGTGGACTCCAGTTAGTCTTATCCGGTATGTTAATGGCGCTTGTATTATCTTTAATTTATGTAAAAGAGCAATCTATTTGGGCCAGTTATTTAGTGCATGCAAGTTATAATTTTTTGTGGTCGGTGTTGCCAGTACAAAATGAAAAAACGGTTGATTGGCCAATTCAATTTATTTTTAAAAGTAAAAACCAATTTTTAACTGGTGGCCAATATGGTACTGACTGTAGTTTACCGAATATTTTAGCGTATTTGTCAATGATCATTTTGATAAGTTTCGAAATGTATCGAGCAAATAAAAAAACTGATTGTTAGTAAATAATTATTAATTTTATGGGCGTTACTTTTGTTGATATATTGATTATCACCTACTGGCTTAACCATGTGGTCGAATAATTATATATGAATGATTTAACTGACGTTGTCAGAAAGTCAAAAAACCGCTATACATCAATTAAATGTTGATGTATAGCGGTTTTTTAGTGTGTTTATGATTGATTATATTATTATAAATTGTATAATATAAATAGCAATATAATATGTGGGAGGATGGGGAATTGGTGCTATTAGATACAGATGATCGAGAGTTAAATCAGCGGGCAACAATTGCTAATGTGCGTGAGTTCTTTGAAAAAGAATGGCCAACTATTCGTGTCCAAGCTCGCGTTAGTTGGGCTGGTACTAAGTCTCCTGTTATTAGTGGTATGCCAAGAGCCAGTATGATCAACAATGCTAATGATGATAAGTTCTCGGCACATGCTCAAGCGACTAAATGGGTCGATGGTGTGATCCAAGCATGTCAAGGTATGACCCAACCACACCGACGCTTCTTAGAGTTACGTTATTTTAAAGACATGGAATGGTTAGATATTGAAGCTCTGACTGAATATTCAACAAGGCGTGGTGAACAGATTATCAATGAAGCGTTCGTGATGTTTGCATATGGGTTTATTGATATATATGATTTTCGAGTATGGCGTTGATTTAGTTTAGCGCTTTTTTATTTTCATTTGTTTTTCGTTCGATGTACAAATGCCTTTATATCAACGCTTGTTTATTTTCCGTATTAACCTTTTATATTTACGTTCGATTTTCGAATGAATATTTTTCGCATAAGATGCGGATAAGCTTCTAATATCGTGCGAGCATATTTCAGTTAATCAGTCGTAATATAGTAGTATCGAATAATTAATAAATAGCAAGTGTGGCGGAATAGGTAGATGCTAAAAGGGGTGGTACATGAGGTATCATCATGTTAGGTGCAAATCCTAACCGCTTGCATACCACAAACGAAAGTATTAGTTAACTGTTTCGATTATTATATTTCAGGGCAGAATACTAGTTATTAACTTTATTAATAGTTGTGGATGAACGATAGAAACTAACATAGTTATCAGCACAAGGTGCGTTACTATCGTTTGCAATAATAGGTGATCACGATTCTTGATTGTTATCGTGCAAGGTTCGAATCCTTGGCTATTGCATACATATAACATCAAGGTTATCCAATAAGGTAGCCTTGGTGTATGTTTAATTTTACTTTATAATTACTTGATAAAACGTAAAAAGCCTTTATTTTGCTGGATTTATTAAGTATTTTACTTTGTTTTTACTTGATCAATTACTTGACGAAGGTGTTGAACAAAAGTAAACTTAACTTAGTTAATGAATTATGTTAATAAACATAGTTTTTAAACAAAGATAGAGGGAGGGTTTTAACATGGCAACTTTATCAAGTAGATCTTTTGATTTTCATTTGGATGATAATGATTTTAATCGTCTTGACAAAAAACTTAAAGGACATATTTCAAAGAAGAGAAAAAACGATTTACACAAAATTGGTGATAAAATGCGCGCTAACTCTAAAAATATTGATATTAAGGTTGGATATAAAAAGTGAAGTTAATTTTAGTCCCGTTGAATAATATTGATATTAATATTCCCAAATTGATTTCAGAGTTTGCTACGCAGGAAAAAGAACTCATTGATGCTTTTTTAAAATCAAGTCTTTTAGATTATGAAGAGAATCATTTGCTTAATACAAAACTTTTAATTGATGAAGAATCCAATCAACTAGTTGGATTCTTTTCTTTGAGTACTACTACTGTTAAATTGACTTCTAATTATAAGAAAAGACATCATGTTCTTAGAAGTGGGACGTTTACTGAGTATCCAGCCCTTAACATAAATTATTTTGCTATCGATGGTAGTTTTCAAAAAAAGGGCATAGGTTGGGCGCTAATGAGAATGGTTTTTAAAATAGCCATTCATGTTTCTGATAATTTAGTTGGCTTTAATGTATTGACGTTGACAAGCCTTGATTCTGCACTAGGTTTTTATAAACACATAGGATTTGAAGAAATTAATAGTAATAGTATGAAAAACGATCATCAGATGTTACTTACAGTTGATGAGATAAAAGAAATGGTAGCAGAATAATATATTTACTTGTCGTAAGGTGGCAGACTTTGTCTGTTGCCTTTTTATTTTGCACTGAAAAAGGAGTATTGACATGAAGATTGGGTTCTTAAATTTATTAACGACTATATTTGTTGGTTGTAAGTTGTTTAACGTAATTAGCTGGAGCTGGTGGTTGGTATTCGCACCAACGATATTGAACGTGTTGCTAACGCCAGTATGGATATTTATTGCAGCATTTTGTGTTTATTTGAAAGATGAATGAGGTGAATACATGTAAATGATTAAAGATGAAGAGTATGGATTAGTATCCAGTTGGCAGGAGCTAAAGATACTAAGACGATTAAACAAGGAGGTTAATCATGCACGCAAATCTAATAAGCAAGGTACGACAGGCAAACGCAAGAAACATTAATCATTCACATCAGCCACATATCCGTATTGAGATAGATGACATAGAGGATGTGCCACTTATTTATGTTGACGGAAAACGCCGATTTGATCTTTCAGTTGATGAAGCTTTAGTCAATTTAAAGTATGAATGGCTATCAAATGGTGCAAATAAAGAGCCAAAGAGTTTAGACATCAAATATATTGACTTAAAAAGTGAAGTAGAGAAATATCGCAAATTTGGTATTAGTAATATTGCTACTCATGCCAAGAGTTAAACAATGTCGTAAAGTTGGTTGTCATCGGTTAGCCACACAAGGGCGAGCTTATTGCAATGAACACCAAGAGTTAGAAGAAGCGCAACGTAATCGACATGATAGGTATCTAACTAGAAGATACAACAAGTATGAAAGAAACAGGAACGATGTCAAACAAAAGCAGACTTCTTTTTATAAGACTAAGCAATGGGTTGAACTACGTAAAGCAGTGTTAAGTCGAGACAACTACTTATGTCAGTATTGCCAAGTACAAGGTCGTGTCACACCAGCAAAGGTTGTTGACCATATTGTGCCTGTTGAGTATAACCTTAAGAAGAAGTCAGATGTTGCAAATTTAGCGGTGATTTGTGGCCGATGTCACTCCAAAAAAACAGCTTGGGAACAAAATTATTATGGCACAGGAAAAAACAATAAATTAAAAAATGTGCCGCAAATTAATTCAATTAATACCCTAGCAAAAATGATAAATAATTATTAATCCCCCCTAGGTATTGATTAATAAAGGAGCGCACACAGTTCGTGTTCTTGTAAAAATTCTGGATTTTGAAAACTTTTTTTCAAACAAAAAACGCCCAATGCAGGCGTTATTAGAAGAAATATTAGAAAAAAAGGGGACGGAGTGTTTTGGAAAGGAGGTAACGGATGACAGAAGGACTTTCAAATGCAGCTCCTAAATATTTAGAAGGGGAGGCACGCAATTTATGGCGTAGATTGGTACCAATTTTAAAAGATAATTTTGATATTCAACTTCTTGATAAAACGATTATCGAGAGTATTTGTATTAATTACGACATTTTACGACGAAGCTATGCGGAAATCAATGATGAGAATGGAGTAGGTATTCATTATTGGTCAGAAAGTGGCATGCTGAAATCAAATCCAGCAATTGCAGATATTGATCGGGCTAGCAAAAATATTAAAGCTGGCTGTGAAGCATTAGGAATGACGCCTAAAACACGTTCTGAAATCATGGCGTTAATGGATGATACTTCAGATGATGATACAGATTTTATGGAAGAACTTAAAAAGATGGCGGGAGCTTAGTAATGAAAAAGATAGACTTAACTAGATCTCAAGATATTTTAGGAACTTTTTTAACTTTTGATTCATCGTTTATAAAAAATAAATATACTGACGAGGCTACTCGGTATGCCTTTGACGTTTTAGAAGGTAAACAAATAGCTGGGTATCAATTACAATTAGCTTGTTTAAGACACATTAGAGATTTAATGAGAGTTGAAGAGGGGGACCCTGAATTTCCCTATTTATACAGCAATGAAAAGGTTAAAAGTATTTTGACATTTGCTTCTTTGTGTCCAGATCCTGATGCAGGTAAGCCGTTACCACTAATGCCCTGGCAAAAATTTATTTTGTGTCAATTGATCGGTTGGCGAACCGTTGGACGCGATGATAAGCGCTTTACATTAGCTAGTGTTAGTGTAGCGCGTAAACAAGGTAAAACCTATTTTGCAGCAATTATTTTAGCCTACTCTTTCTTATTAGAAAGCATTGGGATGCATAACCAAGATTTTCTAGCTGCTGCTAACACGTCTGACCAAACAGCTAAATTATATGGTTATGTAAGCGACATGATTGGCTTGTTGATTGAAACACAGCCGCTATATCATGAATACGCCAAGCGGACGGGGGTTATTGTACAGGAAAAACAAATCATCGCTAAGAAGGTCCGTAATCGTTTGGTTAAGGTGTCAAATGAATCTGGTAAATACGATGGTTATCATTTTACAACTGCCGTTTATGATGAGGCAGGCGATGAAAAAGCAGGCAAATACACCTCTCGAATAACAACAGGTCAACAAGATGTGCGCTATCATCAATTCATTAAAATCTCAACGGCTTATGAATTCTTAGGAACGGAATTTCATAATGGGTTGAGACGTGGCCAAGAAGTGATGGAACAAGATTGGAACCGTGAGTATGATTATGAATTATGGTTAGTTTGGGCTCAAGATGACGAAAATGAAGTTTATCAACCCGAAACGTGGGAAAAATCAACACCATTGATTGGTATGTCTAGTCGCCATGATTCAACCATTGACTCATTGATGAAACTGCGTGAAAACATGATTACGCAGGGAAAATTAGCAGAGTTCCAAAATAAGTCCATGAATATTTACCTGCAAGATTCTAGTCGTAGTTATCTACGTTTAGCTGATGTAGATCGTGCGATAGTTGACAAATTTGATATAGACAGGCGACAAGTTTACATCGGGTTTGATTATTCAATGATGTCTGATAATACTGCAATTGCTTTTGTTTATCCTTACAAAGATAAAAATGGTCAACCTAAATGGCATATTGAGCAACACTCATTTATTCCATGGGAGAAAGCAGGTTCAATTGATGCCAAAGAAAAGCAGGATGGATTACCATATAGAAAGTTAGCTGAACAGGGTTATTGTACGATTACTTCACATCCACAAGGTTTAATTAACGATGATCAAATATATCGATGGCTACTTAATTACGTTGACGATCATTTGTTAGATGTTCAACTGTTTGAATATGATGCAATGGGTATGACGAAATGGTCACAACAACTGGAAATTAACGTTGATTGGCAGTATATGCCGGTTAAACAAACCACACCTTTTCTAATGCACCCAACTAAATTCTTACAAACAGCTTTTGTCGAAAATTCAATTACAAGGCTTGATGATAAGGTTATGGAAAAAGCTTTATTAAATGCCGTCGTAAAAGAAGATAAAGTTGGGATTCAAGTTGATAAAGACAAGGCTACATTAAAAATCGATGTTGTTGACGCTATTATTGATGCCCTTTATCAAGGAATGTACCATTTTGATGAATTTGCAGATATCAACGATCCGAAGAAACGCGTCGAAAATATGCCTAATAATGCTAAAGCAGATTGGTTATTTTCTGAAGAAGGTGGCATTATGACGGCTGAAGAGCTTTCCAAGCTTGAAAAAGAATTAGCAAATTTGGAGGTAGATAATGATTTTTAAAATATTGATTAAAAGCATTTGGAAAATTTTAGACGTTCTATTTTTTATGGCTGGTGCAATTACATTTAATTGTGCCGGCTTTTATTTTGGACGTCCGTTTGGATTCATAACTTTAACGATAACTTTTATCATGTCAGGTATTTTGGTTGAGCAATTACAATCAGCTAAAGGAGGTGATGCCTAATGCCCTTATTTAGACCGCCAAAAATTTTTAACGACATAAGCGGTAAGAAACAAACAATGGGTGTTACAACAAATGGGTTGCCAATAGAAAGCAATAACGTGTTAGATAGACTAGGATTAAATGGCGAGTACGTTAGTGCTGCTAAAGCGCTACAAGACTCGGATATTTACGCCATCATTTCTCGGCTAAGTTTCGATTTAGTGTCAGCTAATTTAAACGCCAATAAGGCAATAACTACTAATTTGTTGAAACATCCAACACCAGTTACCAATTATTTGTCTTTTTGGCAGTCTACATTTACCCAATTATTACTAGGCGGTGAAGCATTTGCCTATATGTGGCGTAATCGTAATGGCAAAATTACCAAACTTGAGTATTTAAGACCAAGCCAAGTACAACCGATGCTATTAGCTGACGGGTCCGGATTAATTTATAACGCAACTTTTGATGAGCCAAAAATTGGCTTTATCCAAGGCATACCAAACACGGATATGTTGCATTTTAAATTAATGAGCACAAATGGAGGGAAAACAGGAATTAGTCCGTTATCTGCGTTGTCTAAGGAACTAGAGATTAAGCATGAAGCAAATCGATTGTCGCTAGCGTCTTTAGCTAAGTCTGTTTTTTCACCTGGTATTTTAAAAGTTGGTGTTGAAAAAGAAGGCTTGCAAGGCGCTGCCTATAAAAATGCTTTGAGTCGTTCATTTATGGAAAGACTTAATAATTCTAATGGTGGACCTATTGTTTTAGATGAATTAGAAGAATTCACACCTTTTGAAGTAAAAAATGACATTTCAAAATTATTAGCTTCAACCGACTGGACAAGAAATCAAATTGCTAAAGTTTATGGCGTTGATGATAGTCAACTGAATGGTAATGGAGATCAACAATCTTCTATTCAAATGCAGATGGATCAATATATTAAAAGTCTTCATCGCTTTTCAATAGCCATTGAAGCCGAATTAAGTGAAAAATTTCAGGATGATGTGCAGCTAGATTTACGGTCCGTCTATGATTTGTTAGGTAGTAATACAGTAAATGAAGTATCAACTTTATTGAATAGTGGTGTCCTTACATCGGGAGAGGGTAAGTTTTTGTTGAAACAAAGAGGTTACTTAGCAAATGATTTTCCTGAAATCGCCGAAACTAATCCACGTTACTTAAAGGAAGGAGGTTCAAATATTGACAACAACAATTAATTTAACTGGACCAGTCATAGGAAATGATTCAAGCTGGATTTATGATTATCTAGAAATAGACTGTATTAATTTGAATAAAATAAATGAAGCATTAAAAGATGAAGCAGAAGAATTAATTATTAATTTGTCATCAAATGGTGGCGAAGTAACAGCAGCCAGCGAGATATACACAATTTTACGCCAAGCCACAGCTTCAATTAAAATTAATATATTAGGAATGGCAGCTAGTGCAGCGTCTGTGATTGCTATGGCCGGAGATGAAATTAACATATCTCCGACAGCTCGTATGATGATTCATCAAGCAAGTATAGTTGATACTGGAGGTAACACAGATGATTTAACTCATATGGCTGATGTATTAGCAGTTACGGATCAATCAATTGCGCAAGCATATATTGATAAGACTGGTCTTTCTGAAGAATCTATTTTGAACTTAATGAGTAAGGAAACTTTTTTTAGTGCCAAACAGGCAGTTGAAAATGGCTTTGCGGATAATATCATGTTTGCTGAAGAAAAAGTTATTAATAATATTGGAAATGGTTCATTATCCAATAATGTGATTAATAAAGTCGGGACATTATTAGCAACTAACAAAACTATCGAAAATAATAGTAATGAATCAAGTCGTCTAGCACAAAAAAGTGCTAAGGCGGCTATTTTATTGGAGGAATTTCATGGAAAAAACAATTAATGAATACAATGATGATTGGATTGCAGCTGGACAAAAAGTTTCAGATTTACAAAATAAGGCATCTAATATGGTGAACGATGATTCGGTCAGCGTAGAAGATGTGACACAAATCAATAACGATATCAAAACTGCTAAGGCAAAGCGTGATTTAGCTTATAACAATTTAGTTGATGCACGAGCAAATGCCGTTTCAAAAATGAATAAAGAGGAAGTAGAGACTTTAAGCGATCCTGAAAATGAGCTAAAAGATGATTTTATCAATAATTTTAAAGGAATGATGCGCAATGATCCCAAGGTTGTGAATATGGTCACTTCATCAACAGATGAAAGTGGTCATGCAGCAGGATTGACCATTCCAGAAGATGTTCAAACGGCCATTCATCAATTAATGCGTCAATATGATTCTTTGGAGCAATATGTTACTAGTGAATCAGTCACAACAACCGCTGGTAGTCGCGTTTATGAAAAGTTTTCCGAAGTGACGCCTCTTACGGAATTAGATGATGAGGCCGGTTTGATTGGCGATAATGATGATCCAAAGTTAACTTTGATTAAATATACAATCAAGCGGTACGCTGGAATTAGTACAGTTACTGATTCGTTATTAAAAGATACTGCCGAAAATATTTTGGCATGGTTGAATACGTGGATTGCACGAAAAGTCGTGGTGACACGTAACCAAGCAATTATTGCAAAAATGAATGCAGCACCTAAAAAGCCAACACTTACTCGTTTTGATGATATTAAGGACTTAGAAAATAACACGTTAGATCCAGCTTTATTATCAACATCATTCTTTATTACTAATCAATCTGGTTTTAACGCTTTATCAAAAGTTAAGAATGCACAAGGTGATTATTTAATTCAACCAGATGTTACTGCACCGGAAACCTATCGTATTGGTGGTAAAAAAATTGTTATGATTGCTGATTGTTGGTTACCTAACCCTTCAAAAGGGGTTATGCCACTATATTTTGGAGATTTAGCACAGGCGATTACCTTATTCGATCGTGAAAACATGTCTTTGTTATCAACTACTATTGGAGGCGGCGCCTTTGAACATGATTTGACTAAGGTTCGTGTCATTGATCGCTTTGACGTTGAATCCACTGATGCAGATGCGCTAGTTGCTGCTTCATTTAGCTCAATTTCAGATCAAGAATCAACTGTTAAGACAGTAGCACCAACGGCTTAAAAAGGTAAATGTCGCTAATAAATGCACAGTACCAAATGGGGCGGCAAGTTAAGGAGTAGCATTTGTCCGAAAATATTGATGATCTATTAAAAGATTTAAAGCTGTCATTACGTTTAGATGGCAATGAAGATGATCCTCTTCTAAATATGTATTTAAAGTCGGCTCGAACATATATTGTGAGTGCCGTTGGTGAAAGTGAGAGTTTTTATCAATTAGATGGTGTTGTTGATTTATTTAACACAGCCATCATTGCTCAAGCAAGTGGCTATTATACTGCTAGGACTGCCTTATCTAATATGCCATTAACGCCGGTAAATTTTACAGTTAATTCAATTATTAGTCAGCTAAGAGGTAAATATGCCGTATTTATTGAGAAAGATGGGGTGAAAAATGAAAATTAATCCTTATGAATTCACTCAACGGGCTGAGTTTGGAACTTATGAAAAAGGTTCTTATGACGCAAATGGGCAGGCTAGTTATCAGTTTAATTTACAATTCAAACTATGGTTTGGCTTTCGCCAACAAACTTTAATGCAACAATATAATTTAGAGGGATTAGAAATTAGGCATACTAAGTTAATTGCTATTAGGCATTCTGATAAGGTGTTTGAAGGAATGTATTGTCGGATTAAAGATGCTATTTATAAAATTAGTTCAATTAGTGCTGATGAGCGTAATGGTACTGGTTTAAATGCTTATGACGTTCTAACTATTCAGGCTATTTCGAAGAGAGGTGTGTCAACATAGAAGATTTAGAAGAACAATTCAATCATCTTTTACAAGATTTAAATGGTGCTGTTAATTTAACAGTCGAAGACCAACAAAAAATTACTCGTGCTGGTGCAAAAGCAATGAAAAAGATTGTTGCTGAAGAAACTAGAAAGAAACACTATAAAGCAGGGCGAGATACCTCGAAAATAGAACATTTGGCAGATTCAGTCACTAGTGGTCGAATTGAAAAAACAAGAATTGATGGATCATCAGCGGTGGGCTTTTCGACAAAAGATATTAACCATGCTAGAATTGCACGCTTTTTAAATGACGGCACAATTAAACGTCCAGGTGATTCATTTTACGACCAAGCAGTGACTGTTGCTAGTATTCCTGTTTATGAAGCAGAAAAAATAGCATTAGAAAAGGTTCAGGAGAAAAACAGCTTATGAGCTTGCTAATAGAGGCTTATGATTTGGTTAAAGCCCATACTAATTGGGTATCAAAAATATTTTTAAATGCAATAGACACTGATCAACTAAACAAAAATGAAACATTAATTTTAATTAGGAATAGCAGTGGTTTACCAGCAAGCTATGGCAGTAATGAATTTCATATTTATCAAGGAAACATTCAAGTTCAAATATTTTTGGGCTTAAATGTTTCTTTTGATTTAGAAGAAAAAATGATGGGTTTGATGCATGAATTTAATTTAGCTCACTGGCAAATTATTGAAGTCAAACCAACTATCCCTGACCCGGATACTAAACAATTAACAGCAACAATTATTATCAGTAAATCAAAGGAGGCATTTTAATGTCATTAGGAATTAATCGAGCATGGGTCGCTCTCATCGATTACGAAACAAACAAAATAATCACAGGTATTGATGGCATCAATGGTGATGCTAACGACAAAATTGGTATTTTCCAAGCCGATGTGAAAAGTGCAATGGGATTAACTGGATTTAATCTAACTAACATGGCCGGAAGTCAAACTGATATCTATGGTTCAAACCGAGTAGTTTGGGTATCAAATGGTAAGGCTGCTCCTCAAGGTGTATTAGCAGCCAATGCTTTCCCACACATGATTTTAAACAAGACATTGGGTCGTAAGGATAAAGGTAACGGTGGATTTGAGGCTGCTGGTCAGAACAAAGCATATACTGCAATTTTAGTTGAATCAGCAGAATCATTTGACATTGAAGAGCCACTTTACGTTGGATTTTATAAGGCAATTGGAACTGATCCTTCACAAAACATGCAGACAAATAATGCCTCAGAACAACGACAAACTGACGATATTACATACAAAGGTGTAGAACGCGGTGAAGATGGATTTGGTGCTTGGTACTATCCAGATATGCCGGCGTTTTCAAAGCAACACATGTTTGAAGACTTCTTTCCAGGAGTAGATGTTAGTTCTTTCACAGGAGTTACTACTGGTGTGCCTAACACAAATACAGAACAAGCAGGATAAAATCATATTATTTGGTTGCTTAATTCGTTTAAGCAATCAAATACATAAATTTAGGAGGCTAAAAAATGGAAGCATTAGCAATTAAAGGTTCAAATGAATATTTTGGTTTACGTGAAGGCAAGGTCATTAAGTTAATCGCCACACAGAAAATGTATCGACAAACAGTTGCCTATAATCGTGACTTAACTAAGCAAGATATTGAAGATGCTAAATTACAACAGCAAGTTTTGAAGTATTCAAGAGATGTCGAACAACTGACTAATATGCTTGACGATGTTCGTTTAAGTGATTTAACGGATGAAGAAAAGTTTAACCGTATGGACGATTTGCAAAAAGCTTTAGATAGTAAAGTCAATCCAATGGCTGATGGCGAGTATTTATTGCGCGATGTAGATCGCTATATTGATATGCTTGATCTTTCAGTAGATTACTTACACGAAGTCTTAGATACTCAACTAACTGATAAGCAAATTGCTATTATTGATGAAGCAAACGGAACTAACACTATTAAATTAGCTAGGCAGGTTACACAAACTATTCTAGGTTTACAAGATGACAAGTCCGAAGAAAAACAAGAAGATAATTCAGAGGACGAAGTGGGTGCTGAGGAAACTTTAAAAGATTAGTTGATAATTATAATTTTTGGGATAACTTGCTGAAAGATTTAGATTATTCTGAGCAACAAGCTTTGTATTTTTTACACATGCCACCTTCTGAATATGAGAATCAACCTTATTTAAGAATGATGGAAGTATTAAGTGCGCAATCAAGAGATGATCGACCAATGACTGGACGTGAATATTTGAAGCAAATCAATATGACACCTGAAGAAGCTAACAATGCTTTAAGAAGAAAATAATAAGGGAAGGAGGATAAAAAATATATGGCAATGATTACACGAGAAATGGCTACTCGTCTAACACTGGATACTTCAAACGCGCAAAGCGCATTACGTGACTTTCAAAGAGAAGCAACTTCTACAACCCGCGAATGGAAATCAACGACAAGTCAATTAAAAGCAGCAGGTGATTATGCAGGAGCAGCTGCTGAACGACTTAAGGGACTTGGTAATACAATAGGCGTTCAGAACCAAAAAATTTCTTTATTAAAGACAGCTATAGAAGGCGTTAATACTAGCACTAAAAAAGGGACTGATCTTTATAACTTTCTACAAAAAGAACTTGAAAAAGCTGAACGTCAATTAGGTTCTTACACTGGTCAACAAGAAAGAGCAAATTCTGCAAATCGATATTATCAATCAGGATTAGCTGAATTAAATCAGAAATTACAAAGAAATTCTGAAATTATGGCGATTAGAGAGCAACGCTTACAAGCTCAAGGTCGCGAAGAAGCTGCTACCCAAGTTCATGTTAATGGGTTGAAGTCATCACAAGAAAGTTTAACCAGCATTTTAAAAATTCAAGAGTCCGAATTAAATCGGGTTGCTAGAACAGTTGGTAAAAATTCTGATGCTTATCATACACAATCTATTCGAGTTGAAGAAACTAAAAAGAATTTAACAGAAAGCAGTGGTGAACTAAAACGGTATCAATCTGGCGTAGTCCAGGGTGAACAACGGATTAAAGATTTAAACGCCACGATTACAAGAAATAACGATCTGTACCAAGCTAATGCGCAACGCTTAGAAACAATTGGTGATCATAACGGTGCATTAACTGCTAAGTTAGCTGGTGCAAAATCAGCATTTTCAAAGCAAAATGATGTTTTAAAGGAAAACCAGTCACAATTACAAAAATTAGAAAGTGCAGAAAATGTTAGTCGAGATGCGATCGAGAAGCAACGGGTTACTGTTGCTAAAGCAGAAGCAAGGTTAGCTGGGTACCAAAAAAGTGTCACTGATGCACAAAGAGAAGTTGACCATTTAAATCCGTATGGCTTCAGCCGTTGGTCACAAGGAATGAACGAAGTATATCGGCAAAGTAATAAAATGTCTGACAGCATGCACAAAGGATTTGAAAAGGCTAAAAGTGGTGCTATTTCAGCTTCCATTGGTGTTGGTATGCTAGGAGCTGCCGCTCTTAAAGGGGCTAAGATGGCTTCAGAGTTGCAGAATCAATATAATACCACCTATAACTTGTTGGTTACAGGTGGTGAGAAAGCAGCAGAAGCAACAAAAAACGTGACTAGAATGCAACAAGAAGGTCGGGCTATGTCTGTGCAATATGGCGTGTCACAGACAAAGATTGCTGCTGGTTATCAAGAATTGGTAAAGCGTGGCTATTCTTCTCAACAAGCTTTAGGAGCCATGAAAACGATGCTACAAGGTGCAGTCGCTTCAGGAGACGACTTTAATGATGTCGTGCATAACTCTACGGCAACGATAGAATCTTTTGGTATGAAAGTTAATTCTGTAAGTGGTATGACTAAAAATACCAAGACTGTTGTTAATGAAATGGCCTATGCAGCGGATTTAACGGCAACAGACTTTGGTGGATTAGGAAAAGCCATGGAATATGTAGGGGCAACTGCTCATACTAGTAAGTTTTCTTTAGCCGAAACTTCAGCTGCAGTTGGTGAGTTATCTAATAGAGGTCTTGAAGCTGATAAAGCTGGAACTGGCTTACGTAAAGTCATGAATTCATTAGCTACGTCAATTAATGTCATGGGAAAAGGCAGCGACGGTAGCTCTAAGCAAGTTACTAACTTGAATAACCAAATTCAAAAACAAACATTAGCGCTTGCCCAAAATGAAGAAAAATTAAAGAGTGATCCCAAAAACCGTAAGGAAATTACTAATCAAATCGATAAACAAAAGTTATCGATTGCACAACTAAACGAAAAGGTAGCAGAAGCTAAAAATGCCCCAGCTGCTACTGATATGTTGAGTAAGTTAGGTATTAAAAAAGATGAATTAGTTGATGCTAATGGCAATATGAAGTCACTAGCTGATATCATGGCAGTTTTAAAAGATCATACACAAGGTATGAATACGGTTGATAAAAACGTTGTCTTCAAAACATTATTTGGAACAACTGGTCAACAAGCAGGTATTATTCTGAGTGATAATGCAGAAAAGTTATCAGATTTAACAGATAAAGTAAAAAAATCCGCTGATGGACAAGGCTATGTGGCTGAGTTATCTAAGCGGAATATGAAATCTGTAAAAAATGAAATGAAACAGTTTGAAGAGGCTGCAAACGGTGCTTTGATTATGATTGGTAAAGCAATGCTGCCAACATTGCGAGATGCTTCTATTCAATTGGCTAAAACCTTTAATTCAAAAGAAGGGCAGCAGGGACTTAAAATTTTAGCTAGAGGTGTTGCCGATTTGTTTGGTGGTCTTGAGACTGGTGTTAAATTTTTAGCGACCCATACACAAGAAGTTAAGGTATTCGCAGCTACTTTAGCAACTCTATGGGCAGTTAATAAAATTGGTAAGTTTATTAACGTTGTTCATGACGCTAAAAATGCGTTACTTGAATTTAAAGAAGCTAATGCTGCACTAGATTGGACTGGCGGTAATTCTGGTCAAACCTTATTTGGCCGAAAATCCGGGAAGAGTTCTAAAGGGCCTAAATCAGCAATAGAAACTAGTTCAGAAGTTGGCGAAACTGCAACAGATTCAATAACAAGTAGTGCTGCTAAGGCTGCACCTTCAGTTGGTAAAATTTTGATGAAAACAGCTGCTACTGGTATCGGTGGTGGTGTCATTTCTGGAATTTCTGAAGCAGCTAGTAATAAACCAATGCACGAAAAAGTAGGTGGCACTATTGGTGGTGGTGTCGGAACAGCAGCTGGAATGGCAATTGGTGGTCCTTTAGGTGCAATGCTAGGTGGAACTATTGGTCAAAAAGCTGGTGAGCTATTGAGTGATGCTGTCAGCAGGGGTATTAAAAAGAAACCAGTAAGCATCAACTTCGAAACTCGTACTACTGGTATGAAAAAGTTAGACAAAGATTATCAAGGATTTATTCAAAAGTTAAACCGAAAGCTGATTATTGCACCAATGTTAGATACCAAAGGTTTGAGTAAGAATAAGCGAGAAATTAATAAAACATTTTCAGATATGAGTAAATCAATTGATAGTTTCTACAAGAAAAAGCAAACAGCTTCAAAGAAAGATTTGGATATCTTAGTTAAGAATGGTGCTTTGACCAAAAAACAGGAAGATAAGATTTTAAAAAATAGTCAAAAATCTGATCTAAAGCAACGCAAAGATAAGCAACAGCTACTTAATAAAATGCAAAATGATAGTAATCAATATCATAATCAACTGCAAAAAATTGCCTCTGGAAGTACAGATAAGTTGAAAAAATTGGATAAAAATTCAACCCAATATCAAAAAGAGCAGCAACGCGAGCGTAAAATCGCCACTAACAAATATCAAAAATCAACTGAAATAGATGAAAAACGTTTTGGCGATGATATGAATAAAACAACACGCACTGCCGGGATAAAGCAACGCGATATTTTGAATGATTTAAAGAATAAAAAAGGCAAAATTTCTCATGAGGAAATGACAACGGCCATTGCCAATTCAGCTAAACAAAAAGATACTGTCGTTAAAGAAGCTGATGAGACTTATAAAAAGGCTGTTAATCACGCGAAAAATAAACGAGATGAAGTTATTAAAAATGCTGATCGTGAGTATTATGAGAATGGTACTATTTCAAAAAAGCAACATGATGATATAGTTGGAAAAGCCCAAACGACTTATGAAGAATCAACAAAATCTGCAAAGAAACAAAAAGATGAAATCATTGGACATGCTTCTGAGCAACACAAAAAAGTAGTTGACGAAGCGACTGCTCAAGCCGGCGAACATGCAAGTGCTGTCGATGATGAAACTGGTAACGTCGGTAACACTTGGAATACTTTTGTCAGTGACATAGCTGATATTTGGAATGGACTTATTGACGGTGTTAACTGGCTATTAAAAGCGATTGATAAAGATCATCCAGGTCATATTGATAAGTGGAAGCCTGGTAATTACCTCAGTGCAAAATATCGAAATAAGGCAAGAAATAGAGCACACGCACAAGGTCATCAAGGATTGCCAACAGATGAGTTAGCACTTGTTGGTGAAGAAGGCTTTGAGTTAGCTCATGATCCTCAGCAAGGAATTTTTGCTTTAGGTACTGATGGACCAGAAATTCGTCAACTTAAAGCGGGAACTTCAATTTTGCCGCACAATTTATCAAAGCAATTCATGAAGATGACGGCTGGATTACCAGCACATAAAAATGGTGTATCTGGTTTAATTGATAATGCGTTTAATTGGACGAAAGATATGTTTAGCGATGTCGGCAAAATTATAACTGATGGTCCGGAAAAAGCATTGAAGATGATAACTGATAAAATTGGTGTTGATAAATTTATTAATAATTATAGTCAATCTGGTACAACAGCTTTTGTTGGTGCGTCAAGAGGTGGTATTCACACAGTAACTAATGCTTTACTGGATAAGTTAAAGGGTATCTTTAAGAAAGCTGAACAAGATATTAATGCTACTGATGTTGGCGCTGGTGGTAATTGGCGTGAGCAAATCGAAAAAGCAGCTAAAGAAGCTCATGTTGATTTAAAATCTGGTGATTTAAATGCCATTATGGCACGCATTAATAAAGAATCAGGTGGACGACAAAATATTAAACAACAAGTTTACGATATTAACATGGCTAGTGGTAATCCGGCACAAGGATTACTGCAATATATTCCACCTACATTTAAATCATGGGCAGTAGCTGGTCATACGAATATCTTAAGTGGCTATGATCAATTAATGGCCATGTTCAATGATTCAAATTGGGCAAGTGACATCCGTATGCCTGGTGGCTGGGGACCAACCGGTCATCGGCGTCTAGAGAATGGCGGTATTACAAATCAGCATCAAATGGTTGAAATTAGTGAAGGAAACTTACCAGAAATGACAATTCCACTCTCTAAGATGAAAGATAGTCGAGGTTATGAATTACTTGGTAAAACTGTTTCGATGTTTGCTGCTCGTGATAATTTAGGGACTTCTAATAACAGTGAAAGTCAAACGGTTAAAGTGTTAGAAAACAAAGTCGAAAAGATGATTGATTTATTGAGTGCAATTGTTTCAAATACAGCTTCGGATAAGCAGGTGGTTCTTGATCGAAATACATTCTATCAAAAGCAAAATAATGATAGGCGCCTTGCAAAGCGACAAAACCTTAATCCAGGATATTAGGAGATAAAATGGGAAACTTTTATATTAAAGAAAATGGTCAATCAGAAATTGATTTGACACAACATTTACCATCTTTGAACTATTTAGATGGCATTTTTACACCTAATTTTATTAATACGTATCAAGATAACACGGGGACCGATGGCAGTAAATTAATTTCTACTGCTGTTGGTCCTGGTTCATTTAAAGCTCGCTTTTTTATGCCTGCAGATAATTATGCTATGCATACCTTATTAAGGCATGAGCTTTATCAATATTTTGGTCAAAGAGATTTAATTAGGATTAGAACTAGTGACGATGCTAGTAAATGTTTCTATGCTAGGCCTGCATCATTCGAGTTAAATAGTCTTGAACAAGGAAATAATGATTTTCAATTTGAGATTCCTTTTGAAGTACCAAGTGGTTATATGTACTCAGTACAAAGAAGTGATGAGTTAACCGATGAAGGCATGTCGTTAGGCATGAACTTACAAGCAAAAAACTATACGTATAAACATTCTGAAAATGAATTTATTATTTATAATGCAAGTGATATGTTGATTGACCCTTATTTTCAACGTCATGATCTTAAAATTATGATAACAACAAATGGACCACTTACAATTAAGAATACAACCAACAATACAAGCTGGTCATATAAGGATCAATTAAACAACAATACTAAATTAGTTATTGATGGCGTAATGACTTATAAAGACAAGATAAATGATTCTAAAAATACTGACTTTGGATTTATCAAACTAAACAAAGGTGAAAACAATATTGTTGTGTCGGGTGCTACACAACATGAGCTTACTTTTAGTTTTCCTTTTATTTATTTAGCCTGATGCTTAATGAAATAGTGAAAGTAAAGACAAGGGACAGCACCCAAATTGAGCCCTTGCAAAGTATTGATTGGCCAAGTTTTCAATATGATGAACAAGTTAATACGCAAAGGCAAATAACCTTTGTTGCAGCAGATGATGGTTCGGAAGCGTTTTCGCTAATTATAGAAAATAATTTGATTGAGTTTCATGGTCAAGATTATCTTATTGAACAGTTAGATCACACGTACTTAAATGGTTATGCGACGATTAACGTTACAGCAACACATATTTATACTGATGCTCATCGAATTATGAAATATCAACAAAATGAAGGCGTTAAAAGTTATCAAATAGCTGATGTTCTGGATTATTATTTTGCTGGTAATAACTTAGGATTTACAACAAGTGTCATTGGTGATTTTCCAAGTCATGAAATAGAGAACCTAGGCGGTGAATCCGCGTTTGATGGGTTAACTAAAATTACTAGTACGTGGCCTGATGCCATTATTTATCAGGATAATCGCCATATTACCGTGTACCAGCATGATAAGTTAGCAAGACAAAATGGTCATCGCATTAGTTATGGCAATAATAGTGACAATATACAGTTGTCAACAGACTTATCTGAAATAGTTAATTCAATATACGTCGTTGCTACGGAAGACGATAACAATAAGCCTTATTTTGCACCACACGTTGTCAAAGATGATGAATCTGTTAGAAAGTACGGAGAATGGCCTGGTGAAATATTCAATGATGAAAGATTTAAGTATATCGAAGCAGCAGATGCAGCAGCTAGAAACCAAATGATTTTAAATCCACCGCTAACTGTTACTGTTGATTATCGAGGAGATATAATTCCCGATATTTTAGAAATTGTTCGCTTTGAAATATTGCAAACTGGTTATACAACTGATATTGAAGTATATGGTATTAGTGCCCATCCTTTTGATGACTCTCAACCAGCAACGATTACATTGAATTCGTTGAAGAAGAATATTGTTGATTATTTGAATATGCAACAACGGCAACAAAAGGAAAAACAGGTTAGTAGCCCACAAACTAACATGTGGGTAGTTGGGGAGGTGCTACATCATGCTTAATGGTATTGATATCTCGAACTGGCAACCAACGATTGATTTATCAAAAATAAGTGCTGATTTTGTCATTATCAAGGCAACCGAGGGCATTGATTATCTTTCGCCCGCATTTAAAAATCAATACCAACAAGTTGTTGAAACTAACAAATTGTTGGGCTTATATCATTATGCAGATGGTTCAGGAGCAGAGAAAGAAGCCCAGTACTTTTTGGATAATGTTAAAGATTACATTGGTAAAGCTATTTTGTTTTTGGATTGGGAAAAGGACGTTTTAACACAAGGCGCTAGTTATGCTAAAACATGGCTTGATTATGTTTATAGTCAAACTGGTGTCCGACCACTGATTTACATAAGTAAATCGGTGACAAGTAAGTATGATTGGTCATCTGTTGCTAAAGACTATGCTTTATGGTGTGCTCAATATGCTGATAAAAATCCAACTGGCTACCAAGATACCCCTTGGACTGATGCACTGCCATTTGGTGACTGGTTGTTTCCAACAGTTTATCAATATAGTTCAACTGGTAATTTAAGTGGTTACGATGGTAATCTTGATTTGGATAAATTTTATGGCGATAAAACTGATTGGTTGAATCTTACTAAGTCAAATGATGATGACAATCATTCTGAG
The DNA here is from genome assembly GCF_058107185.1 of Weissella sp. ESL1177. Classification (NCBI taxonomy): domain Bacteria; kingdom Bacillati; phylum Bacillota; class Bacilli; order Lactobacillales; family Lactobacillaceae; genus Weissella; species Weissella sp. ESL1177. Next base: position 2,012,830 of record NZ_CM176591.1, read on the forward strand.
CCAGATAAAGATAAAACAGCGATTGTTCAATATGCAGACCCTGATGGTCATCGTGCCTATGCATTAACCCATTGGCAGGCGATTGAAGAAAAACCTGAAATAGTGAGTAAAGAAGATTTACAGCTCTATGCCTTGAAAACTGACCTACCTCAAAAAGTTGCTTTAATCAAAGGAACACTTAACCTGACTAACGGATTGCCAATTCTCAATTATGCTTACAACGATAAATTTGTCACATTAACACTGGTTGGTTCGGTTGCTAAAACAGTACCAAATATGCAAGGTGATACGCAAGTTGGAACACTGACAGCTAACATTCCTAAACCACCATTTGATGTCACTGCGTCATTAGTTGATATTTCCAGTAAGTCCAATATGGGACATTTAAAAGTGCAACCTGATGGCGCATTAATCATTAACATGACAGATGTTTGGAATGGTGATTGGATTTCAGGCACAGTTAGTTATGCAGTGTAAAAGGAGGCAATGAATTGAAGTTAAATGATATTATCGATCGAGTAAATCAGTGTAACGGAGAGATACAGTCTTTATTTAAAGTACTAAATTACATGGCAATGATTGAAAATGTTCCTGTGGAAGCAGAAAATTTAAAAATTGAGCAATATAATGAATCAGCATTCTCATTAATTGAGAATGCTTTTAATTTACTTAAGAGTAGGATTAATCAATTAATAAATGTTTGTGCAAAGTATAACTTAGTTGATTTAACTGGTAATCGGCCTCATGTTGTTATCTTTAATGGGGCAAATGAAGTTGAAATCAATACGCTAGTGATTTTTTATAATCGCAAGTTAAATGAATTCGAGAATTCAATTTTTAAATTACAAGAAATATTTAAATTAAATGGATTAGTAAAGGAGAGTAATTAATGGCAGAAATGCAAGGTCGTTATGCGATTATTAACACGCAATTAAATATAACCGAAGCCACTCTAGTAGAAGGTATGTCAGGGCGTCAAGGTGATGATGGACGAGTCGTCTATTTTGCGTTAAAAGATGGTAATTTACCACATAATTTAACAGGACAAGATGTGTCTTTAGAGATTAAAGATAGTATCGGAAAAATTAAGGTCATGCATGGCATTTATGACATGATTTCAATTGAAGGTGGATTGTTTTCAATGTTAATACCTAATGAATTTTACCAGGCGGCTGGTGATATTGAAGAAGGGTATTTGAAAATTACAGATGACACAGGGATAGTGATCACTACTGTGCCAATTACATTTACTGTTAGAGGTAACGGCGTATTATTGACAGCCAATGCATCAGAAACTTTTATTGATACCATAAAAAAAGCGATTGCTGATGCTGATAAATTAATTGCTGATTTAAATGGGAGAATTGATCCACAAAGAATAGCTATTACGACGTTACAACAGTCAATTGATGAAGCAACTAAATTAATTAATAGTAAACAAGTAGCTATGCAAAATTCAGCCAATGTCTTTAGTGATAACAACACTTTCAATAAAGATGTCACGGTTGAGGGTGCTTTACATGCTAAAGCAGACACAGCTGGTAAGGCAGATAGTGCTAAAACTGTTGATCCAACCGCTGTATTTAATAACACGTCAGTTAAGCATGAAACAACAGTTAGTCTATTAGATGGTACTTTACACTTGATTAGATACGGCAATACAGTCACGGCAAAGTTTAATAATGCCGGTAGTACTATTCTGTTTAACCAATTTGCTGGTTTGATCCCTGCTGGTAGTATTCCAGCGGGTTATCGTCCCATTGATTTCGCCGCCCTTAGCTTAGAACAAGCTGATTGGCAGACAGGACGTAAGGCAGGAAATATTTGGATATATGCGGATGGTTCAGTTATGAGCCGTTCAACTTATAACAAGAACAGCACTGATAGCAGTGTTATTTCAATTTATGGCACGTATCAAACGGCTGATGACATGCCAAAATAGAAAGGAAGTTTAACAAATGACACAAGAAGTAACTTCGTGGTCAGGCTATGACCCCGTAACATTTCAATACAACGGTATGCGGCTATCGGTTGAACAACCAGCTAATGCAACGGCTGTTGGGATTGATAATTTAATTAATCCAGTCTGGAACCCAGCATTGAATAAATGGGAGGGTGCAGATTTGGCTAAGCAATTAGTTGACTTACAAGCTGACGCTGAAGCATCTGAACAAACACCCTCAACGGAAACGTTGCAACAAGACATTGCCAACCTGACGTCAGCAATAGCTAAGGATAAAGTAACAAATACAGCAACTATTGCAAGCTTAATGAAAGCAGTTGCCATACTTAAGGCACAAGGAGGAACAACCAATGCGTGAGATGGTCATTGAATATTTTAAAATGGGGTACTTTAACGAGACTGATTTAGCCTTATTTATACAGGCACAATGGTTAACTACTGATGATTACAAAGAATTAACAGGTAAAAATTATCAACCAGCTTAAGGGAGGTGAGGCAATGCATGGATTTTGGCCACATGACTTACTCGGTTGGTTTACCGTAGGCTCTATCTTGTTAGGCGGGTTGTGGGGGGTGTTGAAAAATACAATTGTTAATTCTATTAACGGGTTACGCAGTGATATATCTGATTTAAGAAACGAGTTGAGACATGCGAATAACATCACGGATAATCACGAAATACGCTTAACGAAACTTGAAACATGGAAGCATGATCATTGGGAGGTTTAAATGCTAAAAAAATTGAATAATTCGCTTAAGAATGCAGACGGCACTTACTCAGGAAAGGTAATTGCAGGTCTGCTTTCTTTATCTATTGTACTAGTTCAACAATTGTTTGCTGCCTTTGGCATCAAATTTACAGGTGACTGGAATGCAATCGCTGCTGTTGTTAATACAGTTCTAACTATCTTAGGAATGTTAGGTGTGGTATCGGGTGGCGGTGTTGTTGAAACACCAACAACCACTCAAGAAAAAACAGACGAACCTGTTAAAGTCACCGAAGTAGCAGATACGACAGGAGGTTCAAATGAACAAAATTAAAACCACTATTTTAGCAGTTGGTGCTGTTTTGGCGCTAGGTGGTGTTGGCGAAACAACCGTTCATGCTGATACACCGCGTGTGGATATGGTGGATGTCTCAAACCATAATGGACAAATGACTGCACCTGAATTTACCTATATGCGTAATAATTATGGTATTAAAGCTGTCACAACTAAAATCAGTGAGGGCGTTGGTTATCACGATTACACCGCAAAGGGTAACATTGCAGCTGCTGAACAAGCTGGCGTATACATTAATGGCTATCACTATTTGCATGCCACCACAGTCGCTGGCGCAATTCAAGAGGCTGATTATGCTGTTAATATGGCGAAAGCTGACGGCTTGCCAGTTGGTGCTGTTTTAGCGGTTGATATTGAGAATCAAGATCAAATCGCGATGGGTCGTGCAATGCAACCTGTTGCTAGAGCGTTTGAAAGCGAAGTCGCTCGGACTGGTGGGTATCGCTCAACAACTTATACAGGCGGTTCAGCAATTTCAGTAAGCCCTGACGGTGAAAAAGCGTGGATAGCAGCATATCCATATGTGCCGACGTCAGCAATGCATCAATATAGTACAGAACATTCATGGCAATGGACTTCAAGTCAAACATTTGCCAGCTCATTGGGACGTTTTGATGCTTCAATCTTGTATGATGATTACTTTACAGCGGGTACTGATAAAACGGCTGTTGTGCCTAATGTGACACCAGATACTCCCGTTGTAAATCACGATACATCAGCAATCCACCAATTTAAGAATGCTGGTAATCGTTTTACGGCTTACAAATCATTCAAGGTTGATAAGATTGCTTATGTGAACGGCATGTGGCAAGCTATCAATTACGATCTTGCAGGTGGCAAAGATGCCAGTTGGACGACCAATGGTATTCCGTTAGCTATGCTTGATAATTTAACTCATGGTAACTACCGTGCTACACAAGTTGGTGACACGGTTAGATTCATGGCTGGTTACAATTACGGCACAATTGATCAATACGACAACAACTCAAATGGTGCAGGTATTGTTGAAGGACGTTATGGCAACGTCTGGTACAACGCTGATGCATTATTAGCTAAATAATTAATTAAGACCTTACTCATTTATTTGGGTAAGGTCTTTTTTGTTGTATAATAATCATTAAAAAGTTAGTTGAGAGGGTACTATGGCAGATAAAGGGAAGCCTATTGATGGGTTAATGAGGCATATACGTGATGAACATAATATTCAAATAGGAGGCTCAAAAAATAAAAGATCCTTAACTAATATGGGATATTATCATGGGTATAAAGCATACAGATTTAAGGGGAATAATCGAGAATTACTTCCAATTGATAATTTTTCACAGATAGAGGCTATACATAAATTGGATAATGATTTAAAAAATTTACTTTATCCAATATTGATGCGATATGAAACTTCTTTTAAAAACAATTTAATAAATGTATTGGTATCGCACAGTAAAACCTTAACTGATGATATTATTGTTCACAAACTAAATGAATATAAAGAACATACAGGTGATGCACGTAATAAAATAATGCAGCACAATTTAGATTTTAGAAAAATTATGTATCAAGCTTTATCCGGCGCTTATGGCAATAATCAAGCAGTAACTCATTATTACAATCATGATAAACCTTTACCTATATGGGTTGTATTTGAGGTATTGACATTGGGTAAAATAGCTACATTTACATCCTTATTGAATACAAATACTAAAGTATCATTTGCAAAAAGTTTAGGTATTTATGATGAAATCAATGATCCAAAAGCAAGGTTATTAGTTGAACATATTTATATTATTAATAGTCTAAGAAATTCTGTTGCGCATAATAACATTATTTTTGATGGTAGGTTTAAAACACGAAGCATTAAGCAGAAGGTTACAACTGATTTAGCACATAAATTTAACGTTGCTGAGCAAGAGGTTAATTTTAATACAATTACTGATTATTTTGCATTATTGATTGTTTATGATAAAGCATTTAAAACTAATAAAACAACTTTAAATCATTTAGTTTCGGAATACTCTAAAATAATTGAAGAATTTAGAGAAAAAATTGGGCCAGAAATATTTAGTTCTATTTTTGGAACTAATACCAAAGTAAAAATAAAAGCAATCACTGAATATATATAGATTAAAATATTGACTATCCACAATAATGTTGATAGTATAGTACCAAGGATTGGGGTCATACTTATATGGTATGACCTAAGAGTGGTTGATGCGTCAACTGCTTTTTTATTTTGTTAATAATAATTAATCCCCACTGGTCATTACGACTGGTGGGGATTTTTTGTGTTAATATAGATTGAATTAACGTGTTGGATATTATTTTAGCAATAACACAAAAATTTATAAATTCCCACAACATTCCCACATTTATGCGTATTAAGTACTGGTATATATACATTTACTCTTTCTAAATAATAATGAATCACTTAATCATTTTTTGATATGATTAGGTGGTTCTTTTTTGATTTTAGAAAGTCAACATCGAATGACTGATTACGAGAAAATTTTTGTATATACGACGTTCAAGAATTTGTGTTAGTACATTGTTATTGTTAGTCAAGGGCATTTGAATAACCACGATTAAGTATCATAAGCATCTTATTTCTAAGATATTGAATTTTTTCATATATAATGACTATAAGGTTAGATTATTAAAAAGGGTGGGGGTAAGTATATGGATAACCAAAGGGGGCATCGGCAATTAAAAAAATCAGTGAAATTTTTCTTGATTTTAATACTTGCTTTTATAGGTATTATTTTTATTATCCAGCAACATCATCATACACAACAGCAATTACTAGCGGACAAATTATCTGTCACAAAACGCAATTTAAAGAAAGAACGGCATCAAGTGGATGCTTTACAAGAAGCTATGAAAAATCCGATGAAAAGTTATGAGTTTAAAACACGAAAACAATTGGCATCAAAAGGACTAAATAATAACTTAATTCTGCAAACAGATGAAAGATGGGCAAACAAACCTTATGGCTGGGGCATCTATACGACAGTTGATAAGAATGCCTGTGCGATTGCTTCGTTATCAATGATAAATGCATATTGGAAACACACACCATTAACAGTTGATAATGTGTTGCAATGGGCGAAAAATGATTACTTTACAGATGCAGGTACATCATGGACAATTTTTCCAGCATTTGCGAAAAAATATGGCTATCACTATAAGGACTTGGGCACGGATATTAGTCATGCGACAATGTATTTGAAACAAGGCATACCAGTTGTTATTTCTGTCAAGCCGGGAAAATTCACGACAGTTGGGCATATTATGGTACTCTCTCATTCTGATGGGGAAAATATTCGTTTGCTAGATCCTAACGATGATGCAAAGAAAAAACATTCATTGACAAGTTTTTCGAATAGTGAAATACAACAAAATTTAACACATATTTGGGTGTTTACGAATAAATAAAAATAGAAAACCAGGAGATTATTGTCATAAATTAGACGATAATTTCCTGGTTCTTTAATGAAATTTTGCTAGTTATGCTTTATTTTCACTGCCAAAGACATCAATCCGTTCTGCTAAGCTACTTTCAATCGCCTTGACACCAGGCGCCAATAACTTTCGCGGATCATAGTTTTTACCTTTTAAGTCATGATCAGCTAAGATAAAGTCACGTAATGCTTGGTGGAAAGCAAGCTGGGCTTCAGTATTAACATTCACCTTAGAAACACCCATTGAAATGGCAGTACGAATTTGCTCATCGGGGACACCAGAACCACCATGTAGAACGACTGGTACTTTCTCGTCGGCAATAGCATTGATTGCAGTTGTTAATTTTTGTAGGTGATCAAGATGTAGTCCTTGCCAATTTTTTGGATAAGGACCATGGATATTACCAATACCAGCAGCTAAGAAATCAATGCCAGTTTTGACCATTGCAACGGCATCATCAATTGGCGCAATTTCACCATTAGCAATAACACCATCTTCTTCACCACCAATACTACCTACTTCTGCTTCGACCGAGATACCTTTAGAGTGGGCAAGGGTAACGATTTCACGTGTCTTGGCTAGATTTTCCGCTAGTGGCAGGTGAGAACCATCAAACATGACTGAGGTAAAACCGGCTGCAATCGCAGACTTAGCTGCCTCAAAGTCACCATGGTCAAGGTGAATCACAACTGGAACGGTGATATTTAATTCATGATCTAGGTTGCGAATTAAATCAGCGACTGTTTTGAAACCACCCATATACTTGATAGCGCCCATTGAAGCAGCAACCATAGTGGGTGCTTTTTTTGCTTGGGCAGTTCTTAAAATGGCTTCAGTCCACTCTAAATTATTGGTATTAAATGCACCGATAGCATAGCCGTCAAGACGTGCTTTGTTAACAACTTCTTTTCCTGAAACAATGGTCATTTTTATTCCCAACTTTCTTTTTTTAATGCTGTCGTTGCTTGGCGAAGTATGTAATGATGCTGTGCGTTTGCAACGTTTAAATCTTGCTTTAAAGAACCAGTGTCAATTTGTGATAATGCTATCAAAAATGTGACAAGTTCTTTGGTCCATACGAGACGATCATCATAACCGTATTGTAACCAAAAACTATTCATTTGGTCGTCATCCCAATCACTAGCACCGTGATAAGGACGGTCATCCAACAACAAACTATTTGGCATTTTAACTAAATTCTTCTGATGCGTTAGGATGACTTTTTTATAGAATGGACTATTAGGCCCATTGCCAAAGTAGTCAGTCAGCCACTTAATCTTATCTTGCCATGAAGTGGGATTTTCCCAAGGCGCTGTGGACAGAATGTATAAGTCATAGTAATTTGCTAATTGGTTAACACCATCAATAGCACCTGGTAAGGGATCAAGATGGCGAAAAATGCCAGGAATTTGATCTGGCTTTTTAACATGGTATTTTTGGATATTTTTATTTTCAGCATTTAATACAGGCAATGTATTGACAAGTGTATTGTCCATATCAATAAATAATTTTTTAATAATATAGTTCCCCCTTTTCTGCGTCATATTTCAGAACTTGACGCAAAATGAGTATACAGCGAAATGACATAGCTGACAAGGGAAAATCTTTAAATGGTATATAAATATGGTTGGCGGTGACAAAAAATAAAATAGAAAAACTTAACTTTTGATAATTACTCATATTAAAGCTTTTGTTGCCGTATTAACGATGAAAACGTTTGTGCATATAATTATTTTACAGACTGAAAAGTAAAATAAATTTATAATTGGTATAGTGTATTTTATTTTTGCTGAATTATTAAAAATTTAAATGCTACATGATAAAAAAACGGCTTTTTGATGAAGTGATATGAGCATATGAAATGATTGTTATCGCATAATAATTGAAAAAATAATCAGTATCATGCAAGTTACTATCGGTGTCAGAGCAGTCAAAAATGAGATAAAAAATCACACGAGAATTGATTTATATGGGATAATGGTAAGATAAACTTAACGTTATTAGGTTATTAAGGAGTTAGTCAATGACCGATGAAGAAAGATTACACCAATATCAAGATTTATTAGATGCTGGTGTTATTACACAAGCAGAATTTGATGAAATGACGATACATTTAAGGGAAAGAGTGCGGGCGGATTTGGCGCAAACGCCTGCTGATGAGACACCCACGGTAGAATCAAAGACAGCAGTAACTAAAAATTCGTCTACAAATGAAACAGACGGTGACCTTGAATCATCAATAATGCCCACTGCTAGTGAGACGACAATCAATACACCAGATAATAAAGTTGATGATATAGAAGAAGATGTTGTGACGGAGGCGGTCAACAAAGAGCAGACAACTTTGGTAGCTGGACAAGAACAACAAACACCAGAACATCAGCAACAAAAACATCGTTATGATATGGTCATTGCAGTGGCAGTGGTATTAATTGTTTTAATTGGTGGTGGCTTTATTGTTGTTCGCCATAATCAGCAAAACGCTCAAATTGGCAACGAAAAAACGAAACGTTCGTCAACAAAAACGGTTGCTTCATCAAAAAAAACAACAAGTAAAAAAGATCATCAGAAACCAGCAAGTCGTCATAAGAAAAAGACGACGGCGAAGGTTGCCGCTCAGTGGTCAACTAATCAGACAAAAGAATTGGCTGCTTATATGGATATTTGGCAAAATGCCGTTGGTCAAACATATGTTGGTACATATAATGGGAATACGCCACAACATTTAGCTTATAAATTCCCAGCAGCATTGCAAAAAGGTCAGTTAGATGGCCATTTGAAGTTGGATAATCATGACGTTAAATTTACTTGGTCACCAAAAGCTGATAAAAAGGCGGACTATCAGGTTGTTGCAGTTGCAACCGGTTCACGTCAGGGTTCAAGTGGACCAACAACTTATTTCTTTGTCATTCATGATGGTCAAGGTATTGTTTATGGCACAGAGACAGCTAGTGGTGATGATTTAGAATTGGCACAAACACAAAATGCTGACCTACAGAATAATTTTGCTAGTATTGTGAACGAATCATCTTCATCATCAGCTGATTCTGAATCACAAACTGATATTACACTTAATGATGGGACGACGGTTTCTGAATCGTAGTTATTAACAGTCGGCACATCATAAAAAACCAACAACCCACTGTTTTAGATGAGTGGATTGTTGGTTTTTTTATTTTAGGTTGCTGTTTAAAACCTTTACGAGCCATTGAAAAACACATATACTTACTTTTAGTTAATTAAAAACAGGAGCAGGAGAACGTTAAATATGAAAACAGAAAAATATGATATTGAACATTTAACGATACGGGTAGTTGACGAACAACGGACACGCGTATTTTATGAAAAGGTACTCGGACTAGTTGATGTGGATTCTGATGAAAAACACATTGACTATGCATTTCGCCAAGGAGAAGCGCCATTCCTGACGACATTATTACAAGGGACACCCCAAACTGTTGCACAAACGGGTCTATATCATATGGCGTTACTGTTTCCGAATGCGGCTGAATTGGCTTCAATATTAGAACGGTTGTTAACCTTACAAATTCCGGTGGGTGCTGGTGATCATGGTGTTAGTGAAGCACTTTATATTAATGATTTAGAAGGCAATGGTATTGAATTATATCATGACCGTGATTTTCGGACTTGGCAATGGCATGATGGCCAAGTGACAATGGGGACGGATGAAGTTGATGGTGATGCACTTTTGGCGAAAAAAACACATGCATGGACAGGATTCCCTGCAGGAATGAAAATTGGTCATTTACATTTTATGGGGCGTGATTTAGCAACAGCAGATCAGTTTTTCCTAAAATTTTTACAGATGGATTTAGTGACTGACATGGATTCAAGTGCGCATTTTTACTCAAATAATCATTACCACCATCATCATGCAGTTAATTTATGGCAAAGTCATAACAGTGATTTACGACATATCACAGAGGCAGGTTTAGTGAGTTGGGACGTACTTGTAGATCAACAATATTTTGAACAATTAATGCAACGGGCTAAATCCTTGCCGCAAGTAAAACAATTAAATCAACAACAAATTATCGTTACTGATCCAATGGGTACAACATTGACGATAAACCATCTATAAAAATAAAACAGAGGGGCTGAGACATCAGTCGTTATGATCAGCTGAAAAAGGCGTTAATTTATCAATTTTGACTGGTAGATTAACGCTTTTAAACGTGTTCCAAAAGACTGAAGCCCAATTAGGCGCTTCCGATTCTTCGTTATACTGCGAACCAAAATCACCTAATCATTGTTACAATCGGCTTCAAAACGTTTTTTGTCATACCCTCTTTTTTGTCGAATAAAAAATAATTGTCTTATATCAAGGTATGAGCATGAAGGTATTAAAAAAGTATAAATGAGGATATAATGAGACTTATTAATTTGGATTTGAAGGTGGTGAGTGTGTGAGTATTTTTAAAAAACTAAGTTGGTATTTTAAACAAGAATGGCGCATTTATACTGTGGGTATCATAGGACTGTTATTGACAGCACTGTTTGGCATACTACCACCTTGGATTATTGGTCATTTAGTGGATTTAATTCGGATGGATCGGTTAACGGGACGTTATCTAGGATTGCTTTTGAGTGGCCTGGTAATTGTTGCAGTTGTCCAGTACATCGCTCGTTATATTTGGCGTAATGCCATTTGGGGTGAAGCAGCAAAACTGGAATCATTATTACGTCATCGTATTTTTTGGCATTATATGAAGATGGATACGTCATTTTTTCAACGTTATCGAACGGGTGATTTGATGGCGCATGCAACAAATGATTTATCAGCAATCCAACGTGTCGCTGGTGGCGGTATTTTACAATTTGCTGATTCAGCTATTACTGGAGGTACAACGTTAATTGCGATGATGGTGGTTGTTGATTGGCGTTTAACGCTAATTGCTATTTTGCCGTTACCATTATTAGCAATCATGGCCCGTGTACTGGGAAGTAAAATGCACGCTGCATTTAAAAAATCACAAGCAGCTTTTTCACGATTAAATAACAAAGCACAAGAAAGTATTAGCGGCGTAAAGGTGATTAAAAGTTTTGGGCAAGAAGCAGAAGATATAGCAGACTTTAATCAGCAAATTGATGATACCATTGTCATTAATCGGCGGGTAAACAAATTAGATGCATTATTTGACCCGATTACGACAATGATTATGGCAATTTCATATGTTGTGACGATTGTTTATGGTGGTCATTTGGTTAATGCCCAAATAATTACAATTGGTTCTTTGGTATCGTTTGTGTCATATTTATCAATGTTAGTTTGGCCGATGTTTGCGTTAGGCATGTTATTTAACACCTTGGAACGAGGAAATGCTAGTTATGATCGGATAGCAACTATTTTGGCAGAACAAAGTAGTATTCAAGAACCCAAAGATGCGATTACGCAAGAACCCAAAGGGAGTATTGATTATCAAGTAACGAATTTTACATTTCCACAAGCGAGCGCTCCGGCACTGACCGATATTGATTTTCATATTGATGCCGGTGGCACATTAGGGCTGGTTGGTTCAGTTGGTTCTGGTAAGAGTACGATTATTCGATTGTTATTACGTGAATTTGATCATTATCAAGGTGTCATTAAATTCAATCAGACTGATATTAGGCAATATCAGTTAGATGCTTATATGCCAGCGATTGGTTATGTACCACAAGAAACATTTCTTTTCTCAAATACAATACGTGAGAATATTCGTTTTGCACGACCTCAGGCAACGCAAGATGAAGTTGAAAAGGCAGCCTTAAAAAGTGATTTAGCAGAACAAATTGCTTTGATGCCGGACGGTTACGATACACAAGTTGGTGAAGAAGGTATTTCATTGTCAGGTGGTCAACGACAACGATTAGCGATTGCACGCGCCTTATTGATTAATCCAGAATTATTGATTTTAGATGATGCTTTATCTGCAGTTGATGCGGAAACCGAGACCGCGATACTGCAAACCTTACGGCGTGAACGCGCAGACAAAACAACGATTATTGCTTCTCATCGATTAAGTTCTGTCATGAATGCTGATGAAATACTTGTATTACAAAACGGCCGAATTATCGAACGTGGTTCACACGAACAGTTGTTAGCACAAGATGGTTGGTATGCGCAAACATTTGATTTACAGGCATTAGCTGTAGAAGGAGAGGTGTAAAGTGGCAAAAAAAACAGAGTCTATTTGGGCACACAGCATTCCCTTTAAACAGCAGTTACGTATTATTAAACGATTATTCCGTTTTGCAAAACCATTTAAATGGTACTTTTATTGGTCAATTTTTTTTGCAGCGATCGTTAGTGTTGTGAATATTTTACTACCTAAAATTATTCAAATTTACTTAGATCACTATCTTGCCAAAGAAAATGCAACAGTTGTGATCATTTGGTTTTTTGCAGGCTTATATTTATTTGGCATGATCATTAAAGCCATTACGCAATTTGCACAAACGTACTTATATAGTATGGGATCAGAGTACATGTTGGAGGATACACGGCGCATTTTATTTAAAAAACTTCATCAGTTGGGGATGCGTTACTTTGATCAAGTACCTAGTGGTTCAATCCTCTCGCGTTTGACTAATGATACAATGGCTTTTCAGAATTTTTGGCAATTGTTTAGTAGTTTGATCATCGCTGGATTTGCGATGGTAACAGCATTTATTGCAATGTACACCACTGATAAAACAATTGCATTATGGTTAATGATTTTTTGGCCAATTTTGGCGTTGATTATTTGGTATTATCAGAAATACAGTTCCCGAGTTTATCGTCGTATGCGTGAAAAATTAAGTGCATTAAATAATAAATTAGCGGAGTCAATCAATGGGATTGGTGTTATTCAAGAGTTTAGACAAGAACGGCGTGTCGACAGCGAATTTCAAGACGTTAATCACGAGTATTTAGATACTCGTCGTGCTATGATACGAGTCAATGCGTTACTACTAGGTCCGGTGATTAATTTATTCTACGCACTAGGGACAGTGGTTGTGTTAGGCATGTTTGGTGTACAAGGACTTCATGCCTTTGTCGCGGCAGGTGTTGTATATGCATTTGTCACGTATCTTGAGAATTTTTATAATCCGTTAACACAAGTGATGGAATATTTTAGTGATTTTCAAGATGGAATTGTGGCAGGTGCCCGTGTATTACGCATCATGGATGATCAAACACTCGTTCCCCAACAGCATACAGATGCTGATGCGCAATTATTACAAGGGAAAATTGAATTTCGACACGTCACTTTTGCATATGATGGTCAACATCCGATTTTAAAAGATGTGTCATTTACTGCGGAACCGGGACAAACAGTCGCATTAGTTGGTCAAACAGGTAGTGGTAAAACTTCAATTATTAACTTACTGATGCGTTTTTATGAATTTGGATCAGGGGAAATTTTGTTGGATGGTCGTGATATTCGTGACTATTCGATGAGCGAATTACGTAAGAAGATGGGGCTAGTTTTGCAAGAACCATTTATGTTTTATGGCACGATTAATTCTAATATTCGATTATATAATGAAAACATCACAGATGATCAAATTGTTGCGGCAGCAGAATTTGTTAATGCAGATAGTTTCATTAATAAATTACCCGACCAATATCAGACAAAAGTGATTGAACGAGGTGCGAGTTATTCGACGGGTGAAAAACAACTCATTGCCTTTGCACGAACAATTGCTATGAATCCTAAAATTTTAATTTTGGACGAAGCAACTGCGAACATCGATACTGAGACAGAACAATTGATTCAACGTAGTTTGACCAAAATGCAGGCTGGACGAACAACGATTGCCATTGCTCACCGATTATCAACGATTCAACATGCTGATATGATATTAGTATTGCATCAAGGAAAAATTATTGAGCGTGGTACAAACGATGAACTAATGGCAAAACAAGGTGTCTATTACGGTATGATTCAAAAACAAAATGTTGCGTATGATTAGCAAAAAATGAGTAATAGTGGTTTACTATGACGTATAGACTTTAGTTTATGTAGGCAAGATGTCTTTTAAAAACGGTTTAATTTTGAAAAGAGGGAAAATAATGACAACAGTTTATGATTTTACAGAGACGGAAATGAACGGAGCAACAATCGATTTGAAAGATTTTGCGGGCAAAGTCATCATTATTGTGAACACTGCTAGTAAATGTGGATTAGCGCCCCAACTTGAAGGTTTGGAAAAATTGTATCAAGAGCACCAAGATGAAGGATTGGTTGTGCTGGGCTTACCTTCAAATCAGTTTAAGCAAGAACTGGCAACAGATGAAGAAACCAATGATTATTGCCAAGTACATTATGGGGTGACTTTTCCAATGACCAAACGAGTAATGGTCAATGGAAAAAATGAAGATGCATTATTTACGTATTTAAAAGATAAATCTGGTAATGGGTCGATCAAATGGAACTATACGAAATTTTTAATTGGGCGTGATGGACAATTGCTTCATCGTTATGCCCCAATTACGACACCAGATAAAATGACTGATGATGTATTAGAGGCATTAAAAACAACAGTTTAATGGCTTAAATGTGATTTTAAGAACAACCCAATACATTAATTTAAAAATAATTTTCTATTGTGTAAACGTTTGCTTGTTAAAATAATCACTTTCGTGGTTGCTACATTAGGCTTTCCTGAAAACGGGATTTATATTGTTCCGTCTCAGGGGGTTCGTATGAGTTGTCACCCGTAAAATTAGGGGATAAAATGTAGGTATTCACAAGATGTTTTTTTGCGAATTGATGATGATAGTATTTATTTTAAACATTTATATGTTATTGGGGGTATTAACATGAAGGCAGCAGTATGGCATGGTGTAAAGGACATTCGTGTTGAAGATGTTGATTTAAAGCCTGCAAAGGATGATGAAGTTGTCATTCGCGTGGCTTATGCAGGAATCTGTGGTAGTGACTTGCACGAATACTTAGAAGGACCAGTCTTTATCCCGGTTGATAAAGTTGATGAATTGACTGGTGGTGAGGCACCATTGACAATGGGTCACGAGTTCTCAGGAGTGATCGAATCTGTTGGTAAGGATGTTAAGCGTTATAAAGTTGGTGACCATGTTTCTGTAAATCCAACGGTTACGCATGGTGAATTGCCAGATGATATTGATGTTTATGGTGGTTATAGCTTCATTGGTTTAAGTTGTGATGGTGGTTTTGCTGCGCATGTTAATGTACCAGAGAGTAACTTATATGCATTACCAGCTGACTTTTCACTAAAGTTAGCAGCAACGATCGAACCAACAGCAGTTGCTGTACAAGCCGTTAAAGAAGGTGGCTTGAAGTTTGGTGAAAAAGTTGCCATTTTTGGTGCTGGACCAATCGGTGTGTTAGTTGCCGCAGCTGCTAAGGCTGCTGGTGCAACGAAGATTGTTGCTGTTGATTTGTCAGCTGTTCGTTT
The DNA here is from genome assembly GCF_058107185.1 of Weissella sp. ESL1177. NCBI lineage: Bacteria > Bacillati > Bacillota > Bacilli > Lactobacillales > Lactobacillaceae > Weissella > Weissella sp. ESL1177. The sequence continues at coordinate 2,028,731 of NZ_CM176591.1, forward strand.
GGAAAAAGCATTGACAATGGGCGCAACTGATGTTGTTAATCCTGGTGAGGTTGATGATGCTGTTGCCGCTGTCCGTGATATTTTGGGTGGTGGTGCTGATGTATCATTCGAAGTTGCCGGTGTACAACCAACCTTTGAACAAGCGATTGCGGTCACTAAGGCACGTGGTACAGCAGTTATTGTCTCAATCTTTGCTCATCCAATTTCATTTGATCCAATGCAGTTGATGAATGCGGGTGTTAAGTTGACCTCAACGATTGCTTACTCACGTGAGACATTCCAACAAACGGTTGACCTTGTTAGTTCAGGTCAAATTAATGTTGAGCCAGTTATCACCGATATTATTGGACTGGATGATGTTGTTGAGAAGGGATTTGATCGTCTATCATCAGATAAGTCACAAGCGAAAATCTTGATTGACTTAACAAAGGAAGATTAATTAAATCAAACAATGATGTAAGAGAGACTAAGGCTTTGAGTTAGCTTTGGTCTTTTTTATGTTCATTAAGCTTATTAAAAATAAGTGTTTACAACTTTGTAAAAGTAAGTTAAACTAGTACCAACGACATGAATTGTTGTACATAATAAACAAATTTAAGGAGAATTAAACATGAAATACGGTATCATTGTTGGATCACTTCGTAAGAACTCATACTCATTGGGTGTTGCTGAGGCATTGGTTGCTGGTTTGCCAGCAGATGCTGAAGTGACTTATTTGGACATTGCAAAGTTGCCATTGTATAACCAAGATTATGATGAAGCTTCACCTGCTGAATATACAGAATTCCGTGAAGCTGTTAAAGCACAAGATGCATTTATCATGGTAACGCCAGAGCACAATCGTAGTGTGCCTGCCGCATTGAAGAATGCCTTGGATGTTGCTTCACGTCCTTGGGGACAAAGCGTTTGGGCTGGTAAGCCAGTTTTGCCTGCATCACAATCAATTTCAGGTATTTCAGGTGTTGCTGCTCATCACGTTTTGCGTAACTCATTAGATTTCTTGGATATGGCTATTATGCACCAACCAGAATTATATATTGGTAACACAGCTGATATTTCTGATGAAAATGGTAAGATTACAAATGAAGGTACGAAAGAATTTTTGGCAGGCGTTGCTGGTCAATTTGCTGACTTTGCAGCAAAGCACAATGCTTAATTAGGTAAAGTGCCAAATCTAAACAGACCTAGGCAGGAGGATTAACTGCTTAGGTCTGTTTTGTTATTTATCAATCATGTTGGTACTTGTATATTTTTAGTAAATTTTCTATATTAATATGAGTGATTAAAAATGACAATGGAGGCACTATATGAAAAAGAAGTGGTTATTTACATTAAGTATTATTTTGCTGGGTGTTGTTATGCGAGCAACTTTCACGACAATTCCAGTTGTGATTAGTAATGTGGCGCATACATTCGGACTACCAGTCAGTCAACTAGGTATATTAACGACTTTACCATTATTAACATTTGCAATTATTTCACCAACCACGAGTTATTTTACGAGACGATTTGGTATTGAAAAGACGTTGTTGGTAGCCTTATGCTTGGTATTTATCGGTTCGTTTTTGCGTATTTTAAGCGCACCAATGCTATTTATTGGAACAATTTTAGTCGGGGTAGGGATTGCTTTTATTAATGTATTGCTACCAGCAACACTGGTAAAATTTACACCGAATAAAATTGGTACATATACATCATTGTATAGCACAACAATGACTTTGATGACAGCAATTTTTCAAATTATTGCTGTGCCCATTACGAAAACATATAGTTGGCAGACACTAATTCTATTTCTTTCTGTCATCGTTCTGTTAGTTGTGATCACTTGGTTGCTACATATGCGGGTTAATGTTGACCGAACGAATAAACAAAGTGCAAAACATGTGACGCAAGCAGAAGAGTCAGTACATCCTTGGCAAAATAAATATGCCTGGGCAATGTTAGTGATGGCAGGTATTCAATCAGCCGTCTTTTATACATGTATTGCTTGGGTACCAACCGTTGCCCAACAAACAGGTCTATCAGCAACGCAATCTGGCTGGGTAATTGGTGTCATGTCGTTGATTGGTATACCAGCCTCAATATTGGTTCCCAATTTTTTAGAACGAGCTGGTTATCAACAACGCTTACGATTTATGACTGGGGCAACGATGCTTTGGTTGATTGCTATTTTGATGATGTATAACCGTCATGCTGGTTTGATTTGGTGGTTTGTTGTCACTAGTTTTATCGGTATTGGTGGAACGGCGGTATTCGTCTATATGGTAACTTCTTACGCCATTAGGACACGTAATCCATTGGAAAGTTCGGCATTGTCAGGAATGGCACAAACGGGTGGGTATCTCATTGCTGCCGGTGGTCCATGGGCATACGGTGTACTGTATGCGAAATTAGATCATTGGTTTTTACAGAATACCGTGATGGCAGTGGCTATTGTTATCTTTATTGGTTTAATGTGGTTTGTTGAACGTGATGAAACAATTTTTGAGTAAATAGGTGTGTTCCGTTGATGTTGGCAGCTGGTTAACGTTAACGGAACATTTTTAGTTTGGTTAAAACTTCGCTGATCGTCACCAGTTAGTTTTGATAAAATAATGGTCACTAATAGGAACGAGGATATTCAGATGGCAGCAGATTTAGAAGTACTGACTATAGATGATTTTATGGCTTTTAAAGATGATGACTTTAAACATTTACAACATGATGTTGCTGCTCTAAAGCATGATAGTAAACATTATAATCATGAAATTACTGAATTAAAAAGTGATGTGCAAGTTTTGAAAAGTAGTGTGACTGAGTTACAAATTGATGTTCGCTATTTAAAACAAGATGTGACTGAATTAAAGCAAAATGTTCAGGAATTAAAATTAGATATGACGGAGGTAAAAGTCGGTTTAAAGACAATTGTGGCAGATATGCGGTTTTTTAAATGGTTAATTGGTATGAGTGTCGCCTTACCAAGCATGATCTGGATGATTCAACAACTCTGCCGTTTGATTGGTTGTTCAATTGATTAATTGAGATGATCAGAAAACTACTGACTGAGATTAATTGCCTGCTGATAAGAAACTAGTATAATAAAAGACAGTAATGCTAAAGATAATGAGAGAGAAGATATGAGTCATACAATCATGCCTGTTCGATTAGGGCAAAAACTGACAGGGCAAGTAGTAGAAGTCCTTTATAATGGATTCGGAGTTGTCATGTTAGGTGACTATCCGATTCATATGGCGAATGCTTTTCCAGATGAAATAGTGCAATTTGAAATTACACAGGTTAATAGAAAATTTGCTCGTGGTGAGGTAATTAAGGTAGTGAAACCATCGCCAGATCGCGTTGAAATTGGTAAGGATTATTTACTAGATGTTGGGATAGCACCTTACATTAATCTACGTTATGAAGCGCAATTGCGTTTAAAACAAAATCAAGTTAGAAAATTTTATGAGTCAGCGGGAATTGATGCAACAATTGCACCAACGATTGGTATGGCGAATCCCAAACATTACCGTAATAAGACAGTTGTGCCAATCAAACGCGTGGGTAATCGATTGGTAACAGGCTTTATTAAACGCCGAACACCAGGTGAAATTTTGCCATTACACGATTATTATGTGAATGATCCGATTATTGATCAGACAATTGGCACTGTGCGCGATATATTGAATAACCATCAAATTTCTGTGTTTGATGACGCAACACAACAAGGTGAAATGCGTTATATTATGGTACGTCGTGGCTATTACAGCCACGAGTTGATGGTCGTGTTGGTTTCACAAACAGCAACGATTAAAGATGAAGCTGCGATTGCAGCAGAAATAGCAGCAGTTGTACCGGGTATTTGTAGTGTTGTATTAAATTATAATCCACGAGCGCAACATTTATTGATGTCAGGTGATAATCGCACATTATGGGGAACAGATGCAATTCATGATACGTTGTTAGGTATCACGTTTGAAATTGGACCAAATTCATTTTATCAAGTGAATCCACAGACAACAGAAGTGTTATATGCTTTGGCTGCTGAAAAAGCTGAACTACAATCGACCGACGTTGTCATTGATGCTTATTCAGGAATCGGAACAATTGGATTAACAGTAGCCAACAAGGTTAAGCAAGTTCTTGGTGTAGAAGTTATTGAGCGAGCAGTTATTGATGCACAGAAAAATGTTGAAAACAATCATGTGACAAATGCAACTTTTGTGACAGCGGATGCACCTGAACAAATGCGTCGGTGGCAAAAAGCAGGATTACATGCCGATGTTGTTTTTGTTGATCCACCCCGCCGTGGGTTAACGAATGAATTGTTAGATGCCGTGACAACAATGCAACCAAATCGTTTTGTTTATGTGTCTTGCAATCCGGCAACAATGGCACGCGATGCAAAATATTTGATTGATAAGGGGTTCCATATTAAAGGCGATGTACAACCATTAGATCAATTTCCACAAACAGCACATGTCGAGGTTGTGACAGTGTTTGAACCTAATAATCAATAAGCAATAGCGTTTTTAGATGAATTTAGGAGCTACTAATCTGACAAGTTTAGATTGGTAGTTTTTTCTTATACTTTTAACGTTTTTTTTATAAATATTATTTTAAAGCAAGTTAATAAAAGCGAATCATCAACAGCTTTGATACAATGATTATAGTGGGGAAATATATCAGGGAGAATGGTAGGAAAGTGAGTCAGAATAAATTTTGAAGGGGATGCATGGTTATCAGATATGAAACCAAAATTAGAAGATGTTGCAAAATTAGCTGGTGTATCGAAAACAACGGCATCACGTGTGCTGAATAATCGGGGTTATTTAAGTGAAAAAACGTTGAAAAAAGTCCATGATGCAATGGAAACATTGAATTATCAACCTAACGCAGCAGCAAGACAGTTATTTAAGCAAAAAACAGGATTGATTGGGCTAATTTTTCCGACTGTTGCCAATCCCTTTTTTGGTGAATTGGTTGATTATTTGGAGTATGAATTATACCAACGCCATTTTAAAGTTATTATTGGTAATTCGATGCAAGATGTGAATAAAGAAATCGATTATTTAAATCAATTGTTGGCTGGTCAGGTTGACGGTTTAATTGTGGGAACACATAACCAAGGGATTGCAGAATATAAATATAGTCATTTACCAGTCGTAGCAATTGATCGCGTCATGAATAGTGATATTCCAATTGTTGAATCTGATAATTACAGTGGGGGTGTTCTGGCAACAGAACGGTTAATTAATTCTGGCGTAACACGTATTATTCATACAAATGGTCCCACATCGTTAGAAACGCCAGCAAATCGACGACGAGTTGCCTATGAAGCTGTGATGACGGCACATGGATTAGAGCCGCATACCTTTACAATTGACTTTAGATTGTCATTTGATGAAAAACGCCAATGCTATCAACGGTTGTTTGATATGTATCCAGATGTTGAAGCGTTGTTTGTCTCAAATGATGTGGATGCTAGGATTATTATAACGATTGCAAAGGAACGTGGGCGAAAAATACCAGAAGATCTACTTGTTGTTGGCTATGATGGGACTGAATTGATGCGAAATATGATGCCAGAGTTAACAACAGTTGTACAACCTATTGAGAAAATGGCAAAAACGGCGGTGGATGTTTTGTTAAAGCGTATTGCGGGGGATGAAACGAAAACAGAATATATCTTACCAGTAACCTTATGGGATGGGGAAACGGGTATCAGATAGTCAATTAAAAAAACCAGGTGACTGGTCTTTTTTTATTTTTACTTATATCAACCGGTTGACATATATGAAAAAGTGAGTTTATAATACACCATGTGAAAGCGATTACATCTTATTTTTACTGAATGGCACAGTTTATCTATATGTTAGGGGGTTGTCTTGTGTCAAAATATATGAAATCTTTTAAAAATGAATCCTATCTTCAGAGTTCAGTTACTATGTTTTTGTACTTCGCGTCGTGGGGAATTTGGTGGTCATTTTTCCAACTTTGGTTAACTTCTAAAAGTGGTTTGAATTTGAATGGTAGTACTGTTGGTACCATTTATTCAGCTAACTCGTTAGTGACATTAATACTGATGTTCTTCTATGGTACTTTACAAGATAAGTTGGGTATCAAAAGACATTTGTTAATATTTAGTGGTATTTGTGCAGCGTTAGTAGGGCCATTCTTTATTTACGCTTATGAACCAATGTTGCACAGCAATTTTACTGTTGGTTTGGTGATTGGCTCAATCTTCCTTTCAGCTGGATTTTTGGCAACAACCGGTATTTATGAAGCATTAGTTGAACGTTTTAGTCGCATTTTCAAATTTGAATATGGTCAAGCACGTGCATGGGGTTCGTTTGGTTACGCTGTTGTGGCGCTATTGGCTGGTCATTTATTTGTTATTAACCCTGACTTGAATTTCTGGGTTGGATCAATTTTTGGTATTTTGCTACTGCTTAATGTTTGCCTTTGGGTACCCAAAGCTGAACGACAGGAAAGAGCGCGCAGTGCCCAAGAAACTGAAAAATCAGTGCCAAGCGTGAAAGAAATGTTGTCTTTGCTGAAGATGCGTGATCTTTGGAGTGTTATTGTTCTCATCTTTTTCACATGGACTTTCTATACTGTCTTTGATCAGCAAATGTTCCCAAGCTTTTACGCTGGACTATTTGGATCAGTTGCACAGGGACAACAAATGTATGGTAACTTAAACTCGATCCAAGTTTTTGTTGAAGCAATTATGATGGGTGTTGTGCCAATTATTATGAATAAGATCGGTGTTCGTAATACATTATTATTAGGAATCACAATTATGGCCATAAGAATCGGATTATGTGGATTTATTGATAATCCAGTCGCTATTTCTTGTGTTAAAATGTTGCATTCATTTGAAACACCGCTCTTTACCTTGTCAATTTTGAGATATTTCACACTTCATTTTGACACAAAATTATCAGCAACACTGTATATGATTGGATTCCAAGTTGCCGCACAATTAGGTCAGGTGTTCCTTTCAACACCTCTGGGTATGTTGCGTGATAACTCAGGTTATGCGATGACTTTCCACATTATTACGATTATCGTTATTATTGCAGGTATCTATGCATTCTTTATCATTAAGAAAGACAGTCAAGATGTTAATGGCGAACCACTAGTAAGAAAAACAGCTTAAGTAAGAGAGGAATTTTTAACCATGAATGACACATTTATACAAGTAACAAACCCGCGATATCGGCCACATTTTCATGTGACAGCACCAGCAGGTTGGATCAATGATCCCAATGGTTTTGTTTATTTTAAAGGGTATTATCACATCTTTTATCAATACCATCCCTATAGTGCAGAATGGGGACCAATGCATTGGGGACATGCACGTAGTTTGGACCTGGTTCACTGGGAATCACTACCAATTGCTTTAACCCCAACCAAGCCAATTGCAAAAAATGGTGTTTTCTCAGGTAGTGCCATTGTTAAAGATGATAAGTTATATTTGATGTATACGGGTCATCATTTTGGTGACAGCGGTGACGACGATGACTTCTATGAGGATCAAAATATTGCGATTAGCCAAGATGGTATTCATTTTGAAAAGTATGAAAACAATCCAGTGATTTCGATGCCACCAAGTGACAATACAGCAAATTTCCGTGATCCAAAAGTTTGGCAACATGGAGACACATATTATGTCATTTTAGGGGGGCAAACGAAGTCGACAAAAGTTGGACGTGTGTTGTTATATGCATCAAAGGACTTGTTAAATTGGACATACGAAGGTGCGATTGCGCAAGCTAGTGCGTCAGATAAAGAAGGTTACATGTGGGAATGCCCTGATATTTTTTCAATTGCAGGGCAAGATATATTGTTGATGTCGCCACAAGGCATTCAGCCAGATCATGAAAAATATCTAAACTTACATCAGACAGGTTATATGATTGGTAAATTAGATTTAGATACAGCTCATTTTGATAGAAATGAATTTGTCGAGATAGATCATGGTCATGATTTTTATGCTAGTCAAACAATGCTTGCACCAGATGGTCGTCGGTTGATGTTTGGTTGGATGGCGATGTGGGAAAGTGATATGCCAGAACAGGCAGATGGTTGGGCAGGTGCATTAACTTTTCCAAGAGAGTTAACGATTAAAGACAATCATATTTATATGAATCCAGTTGCTGAACTTGACCAGTTACGGATCAATGGCTCAGAAAAGGCCATCACATTTACAGCAAATGACACGGAACAACTTGTTGTATCGGGTGCTGATAGTCATGAAATCCAATTGCAATTAAAGACAGATGAAGATTATACATTGAAATTTATGGCGGCAAATGACATTGTCCTTGCTTTGCACTATGATCATCAAGAAAATAAACTAACGATTGCAAGATCAGATCGTCCTGACCAACGTGTTGGGTATGTGAAGCCAACAGTAACGATGACATTGCAACTATTGATTGATCGTAGTTCGGTAGAGTTCTTTGTTAATGATGGTGAAACAGTGTTTACAGAACGTTATTATAGTGAAATTCATCCAGATGTTGTGTTAAATAAAACAAATTTTTCAGATGTTCAAGCAACGACATATGAATTAGAGAAAAATGCGATTAAATATTAAAAAATAAATTGATAAAATAGGAGAAATGAAATGACACTTTTAGGAGCAATTGAAGCAGGTGGCACAAAATTTGTTGTTGCGGTAGCTGATGTGAATGATCCAGATACAGTCATCGCCCGCGAGAGTTTTCCAACGTTGGATGGTCCGGCAACAATCAAACAAGTGATTACTTTTTTTGATCAGTTTCCAGATATTGCTGCTATTGGGATAGCTGCTTTTGGACCAATTGATATTAATCCACAAAGTCGAACATATGGCTACGTTTTGGATACACCTAAGAGGGGTTGGTCAGGTTATGACTTTTTAGGTGCAATGAAGTCATGGCGTGATATACCTTATTATTGGACAACTGATGTCAACGGTGCTGGTTGGTCAGAATATGTTTCAGGGGCAGCTAAGGATGCTGAAAATGTCGTTTATTTAACAGTTGGTACCGGCATTGGTGCAGGCATTATTCAACATGGTCATTTATTGAGTGGTAATTCACATCCTGAAGCAGGGCATATTATGATGCGTAAACATCCTAAAGACCAATATGCTGGTCACTGCCCATTTCATGGTGATCGATGCTTGGAAGGATTAGCGTCAGGACCAGCTATTGAAGAACGTTGGCATGAGTCAGCCAAGTCATTGCCTGATGACCATCTCGCTTGGGAAATTGAAGCTGATTATCTTGCTCAGGCACTGGTAACTTATACGACGATTTTACGGCCAGATAAAATTGTTTTTGGTGGTGGTGTACCACATCGTGAGATTTTATTGCCAATGGTACGTAAGTCATTTGCAGAACAGTTAGCTGATTATTTACCAGTTGGTCAGCTAGATCAGTATATTGTGCATGTTGAACATGGTGATGATGCTGGTATCTTGGGATGTTTCTACTTAGCAAAATCATTGCTATCTTAAAAAAAGAGAATGAGACAAAAGTTGCTATGACCAGCTAAAAAAGGCGTCAATCTATCAATTTTGATAGATTGGCGTCTTTTATCGCACTCATTTTTAATGACGTTGAATCACTAAAGCACTTTCTTGAGTCAGCACATCTTGATAGTAAGAAATGCTATACGAATTTTCAGGTAATTTTGCAAAGTAATCTTTGAAAGAATCAAGTGAGACGTGATTTTCACCAAGAAGGCACAATAGGCCATCAGGCTTCAAAAACATCAGGATCGTTTTTGCAATCGTTTGTACATCGGTCAAATTAGTTTGTCTGCTTAATTGAAAGATAGCAGCACCAACAGGTTGCGTAGGGTCTAAATAGGGTGACATAGCTGTAAAATGTTTACTAATTAAGTCAACACGTTCATTTAAACCACTCAAGAAAAGTGATGTGGCAACATCGTCAATTTCAGACTTGACATCTGAAAAAGACATGACTTTACCTTGATCACCGACACGACTTGCTAAAAATCGGGTAATATCACCATGTCGTATCGTCGCATCAATGGCGAGATCACCAGGATTGAGATATTCATTCAATGATATTTGAACTAGATTTTGGATTGAGCGCATTTTCGAAAACCTCTCGTGTACGATATTTAAAAATAATTTCTTTAGACATAATTAATAAGAAGGTCCCTAAACCAAAACCGGCGAGGACATCCGATAAGTAGTGTACACCTAAATAAACGCGACTAATAGGGATGGCGATGATTAAACCGGCGAAAAGTGTCATAAAGGCATATCTGAGATTATCTTCAGATTTTAGATAGTAATGTACTAAGACGATAAGTGAACCGTATAATAAAACAGCGTTTAGGGCATGACCTGATGGAAATGAATAACCAGATTGTTCGATGACATGATAAATGGCTGGTCGTGGACGGTGAAAAATATGCTTAAATAACGACATTATACCTAAACCAAAAACGCCAACATTAACAACCATGAATACGGCCACATCTAGTTTGCGAATCAACAGTGCAATAATTGCCGTAACAACCATCACTAATGCGGTCCATTTTGTATTGCCAGCACGTGTTACATTACGAAAAAACCATGATCTTTCAGGTGTTAATGGTTCTCTTAAGTGTCGGAATCCAAATTGATCTAACCAAGTAATGTAACTTAGATGATACACATAGCCAATAGCCATTGTTAAAAAAATGATCAAACCAATAAATGCAACAATTAATTGTAGATAATCAAATTTACGTAGGTGTCTCATTTGAATTCCTCCCTCTTATTTCTTTCTCATTTTATTAGTTTAGCACAAAATGTTTCAAAAATATGGATAATAATTAGTTCTCTTAATCCTTGATGAATATTGAAAGCTCGGACTTTTTTTGATAAAGTAAGATTATTAAAGTGAGGTTATCAATCATGGCATATCAACACAAATTAGTAGAGAAAAAATGGCAACATTTTTGGGATGAACATCAGACATTTAAAACACCAAATGTTTCTGACAAAGAAAAGTTTTTTGCAATGGACATGTTTCCATTTCCATCTGGTCAAGGTCTGCACGTTGGGCACCCAGAGGGATATACGGCAACAGACATTGTGTCACGTATGAAGCGAATGCAAGGCTACAACGTCTTACATCCAATGGGGTTTGATGCGTTTGGTTTGCCAACTGAGGAATACGCCATTAAAACTGGTGAAGATCCAAAGACAGTGACCGCAAAAAATGTCAAAACTTTCCGTCATCAAATGAAGTCACTTGGCTTATCATATGATTGGTCACGTGAAGTTAATACAACTGATCCAAAATATTATAAGTGGACACAATGGATTTTTGAGCAATTATATAAAAAAGGCTTAGCTTACGAAGATGAAATCATGGTTAACTGGGCACCAGATTATAATGGTGGTACAGTGGTAGCCAATGAAGAAATTATCGATGGTAAAACTGAACGTGGTGGCTATCCAGTTTATCGTGTGCCAATGCGCCAATGGGCGTTGAAGATTACAGCATATGCCGATCGTTTGCTTGATGATTTGGATGACTTAGATTGGCCAGATGCAATTAAAGAACAACAACGTCATTGGATTGGGCGTTCGATTGGGGCTTCAGCAACGTTTAAAGTACAAGATTTTGATGCAGAGATCGAAGTCTTCACAACACGTGCAGATACATTGTTTGGGGCTACTTATCTTGTTCTTGCACCAGAACATAAATTAGTTGATCAAATCGTCACAGCTGAGCAACAGGCAGCTGTTGATGCATTTAAGCAAGAAATCGCTTCAAAGTCAGATTTGGAACGGACGGATTTGAATAAAGATAAGGCTGGTGTCTTCACTGGTGCTTATGCAATTAATCCAGTTAATGGGGAAGCATTACCAATTTGGATTGGTGATTATGTTTTGGCCTCATATGGTACGGGAGCTATTATGGCTGTGGCGGCTCATGATACACGTGACTATGATTTCGCTAAGAAATATAATTTGCCAATTCGCCCAGTAATTGCAGGTGGAGATGTTACCAAGGAAGCCTATACGGGTGATGGTAAGCATATCAATTCTGGTTTCTTAGATGGCTTAGATAAAGAAGAGGCGATCACAAAAGTAATTGATTGGCTTGAAGCGCACCATGCTGGTCATAAGAAAGTCAATTATCGTTTGCGGGATTGGATTTTCTCACGTCAACGTTACTGGGGTGAGCCAATTCCAGTGATTCATTGGGAAGATGGTGAACAAACACTTGTTCCTGAGTCAGAATTACCACTTCGTTTGCCAGAAGTCGATAATATTATGCCTTCTGGTACTGGTGAATCACCATTGGTTAATGTTGATGACTGGGTAAATGTCGTTGATGAGAATGGGCGCAAAGGTAAGCGTGAAACAAACACAATGCCTCAATGGGCTGGTTCATCATGGTATTACTTACGTTATATGGATCCACACAATGATCATGAAATTGTGTCACCAGAGGCAGAGGCTTACTGGAAGAATGTTGACTTATATATCGGTGGTGCCGAACACGCAGTGCTACATCTGTTATACGCACGTTTCTGGCATAAAGTACTGTACGATCTTGGTATTGTACATACTAAAGAACCTTTCCAAAGATTAGCCAATCAAGGCATGATTCTTGGTGAAAACCACGAAAAAATGTCTAAGTCAAAGGGTAATGTTGTTAACCCCGACGATGTGGTTGAAGAGTATGGGGCTGATACATTACGTTTGTACGAAATGTTTATGGGACCATTGGATCAATCAATTGCGTGGTCAGAAGAAGGCTTGGCTGGTTCGCGTCGTTGGTTAGATCGTGTTTGGCGTTTGTTTATTGATGATAATGACAAGCTACGCGATCACATTACGAAGATTAATGATCATCAGTTGGATCAGATTTATAATGAAACAGTTAAGAAGGTCACTGAAGATTATGAGAATTTGCATTTTAACACGGCCATTTCTCAAATGATGATTTTTGTTAATGAAGCTTATAAGCAAGATAGTTTGGCTGTCCAATATGTTGAAGGCTTTATTAAGTTGCTTAATCCAATTGCACCACATTTGACTGAAGAATTGTGGAGTTTCTTGCATGCAGGTGAATCAATTGCCTATGCTGAGTGGCCAACGTATGATGAAGCAGCATTGGTTGCTGATGAAGTTGAAATGATTGTACAAGTCAATGGTAAGCTACGTGGTCATGTGACAGTTGCCGCTGATGCTGAACGTGAAACAATTATTGCGGTAGCACAGCAAGATGATAATGTGCAAAAGCAATTAGGCGGTTCAGAACCAAAGAAGGTGATTGTTGTACCTGGTAAATTAGTTAACTTTGTTGTATAAGTAGTATAAAAATTAAGATTTAAAACCCATCAATAAACCAATAAAAATGGTTAAATTGATGGTTTTTATTATATAATGGGTGTCTAAATAACATCATGTTATTAACATGATCGTTATTTTTTACGTCAAGTTTGAGGGGGCGGTTGGTATGACGAAAAAAGTATTAATGACAGTTGAAAATTTGAGCATGGGTGGTTTAAAACGTGCAGCAACAGTAGTTGGAAATGCAATGACTACGTTTGCCGATGTTGCCTATTATCAATTATCAGATGTCCCAAGTTATTACGATCTCGCTGGTAAGTTGATTCCTGCAAAGCATCCGGTCATGCCAGTAAACGGTGCAAAACCATTAGAAAAATATGCACAACAAATGACAGATTTGGCGGATGTCATCTTAGAAAATGATATTGATGTCTTAATTTTGAATGCGGGTATTTTGACAAGCTTTATTCCGTATTTGAAAGAACGGGCACCAAAAGTTAAAATGATTGCTTGGATGCATAATAATATTGAAACCTACTTTAACCAATATTATCGTGAGATGCGCCCTGAATTTGTGACTGGTGTTAAGGCGGCCGATGCAGTTGTTGCGCTCACTGAATCAGATCTTAATGGATTTCAGACGGTGACTGATCGGGCAATTAAGATTTGGAATCCGGTAACGATGCCGATTCATGGCAGTGCTGACTTGACCAAAAAAGTAATCGCTTTTACCGGACGCATTGCAATTCAACACAAGGGTATTGATATTTTATTGCATTTGGCCAAAAAGTTACCAGCAGATTGGCAACTGGCAATTGCTGGTGAAGGGTTACCCAAGGATATGGCAGCCTTTGAACGATTAATAAAGGTTAATGGTGTAGCTGATAAAATTATTTATCGTGGTGGTTTAAAGGACGAGGCATTATCAGAACATTATCGGCAAGCATCTATTTTTTTGGCAACATCACGCTGGGAAGGATTGCCGCTGGTACTAGTGGAAGCAATGTCGTTTGGGTTACCAATCGTTTCGACTGATAACACAGGTGCTATCGAAATTTTAGAAGGTGGTATATATGGTGAATTAGCACATCAAGATGTGGATTCGTTATGGTACCGATTAGAACCAGTCATGCAAAGCATTGAAATGCGAGACATGTTGGCAGCCAAGTCACTAGAAAGAGCCAAAAGCTTTGCAATTAAGCCTATTTTAAATCAATGGGCAAATTTGATTAATTAAAAAGTAGCTCATTGTTTGTAAATAGAAGGTGAAATATGTCTACAAACAATGAGCTTTCTTGTGTATAATAGTGTATCGGGTTGTCATTGGCGCTATAGTTCAACAGGATAGAACAAGGACCTCCTAAGTCTTAGATCACAGTTCGAGTCTGTGTAGCGTCATCGAAATATTAGGAAGGGGAAATAACATGGCTGATGAGAAATCACCCCAATCAAAAAATAAAGCATCAACATCGCCTTTTCGGCGTGATATTACTTTTGATGAATTAAACCAATTACTAAATGGTAAAAAAGTTGATGAAATTTTTGAAGATCGTCATGATGATGCTTTGTCTCTAGAAGATGCATCATCAGCTGAAGTTCCCACGGATCAAAAGGTGACAGAGGTAAAGGTTAGACCAAATGGCGTCGCAACGTTTAAAGTACATGAAGTACCAGATACAGTTGGCCATTTAACAACGCCAACTGCAGAAGTTGAAAAGACGGTTACCAAGTCAGTACCAGTGTTTGAATCAGAAGAATCAGCGACAGCAGAAGATTCAACCCAATTAGCGGACACTGATAAAGCTGCGAAGTCACGTATGTTACGAGGCTCTGCTTGGATGACGATTGGTAGTTTAGCATCACGTTTGTTGGGTGCTTTGTATATCATTCCATGGATCGCCATGATTGGTAATGTTTACTATAATTTTGCGAATTCTCTGTTTTCACAAGGATATCAGATCTATAGTGTGGCATTATTGATTGCAACGGCTGGGTTGCCGAATGTATTAGCACGTTTAGTTGCTGAATACAGTGCGTCTAACCAATTTATGGCTGTCAAACATATTTTCCGACAAGCTTTAAACTTAGGTGCCTTATTGGGCTTGGTTGCTGGTGGTGTATTATTCTTATCAGCAGGGTTACTATCACAAGGTGATCCAAATGTTGTTCGTGTCATTCATGCGTTGTCAGCAGCTGTTGTGATTATTCCAACGCTATCCATGTTACGTGGCTACGTACAAGGATTTGAGTTTATGGGTCTTTCTGCTTGGTCGCAATTTATTGAGCAATTAGTGCGTGTGGCGTATATGTTAGCCATGACCTATTGGATTATGATCGGGCACCATGGTGACTGGGTTGATGCAACAGTCCAATCAACATTCGCTGCATTTTGGGGTGCCTTAGCAGGTATTTTTGTCTTAATATTAGGTATTGTCGCGCGACATCGCTTCTTTGCCGAACGGACGAAGCATTCAGTGCAAATACGTCATTTTGATGGTCGAGCAATTTTATTAAGAATGGCTCGACAGTCTATTCCGGTCATTTTTGCTGGTTCGGCAATTTCATTAGTTCAAGTGTTTGACCAATATACTTTCTTTAAGATTATTCGAGCATTTACAAGTGTTTCTCATGAAGCAATGCAAGCAATGTATGCTCAGTTTGCATTTAATTCCAATAAACTAGTGATGTTAGTCATTTCATTAGCAGTTGGGATGGCAGAGACAGCATTGCCAATGCTAGCACGAGCACGTGAAATTGGTGATCGCGTGAATATCGGTAATCAAATTCAATTTGCATTGAAGTTACTATCATTTGTCATGGTACCAGCCGTGTTAGGAATGGTCGCAACAGCACGACCATTATATATTTTGTTTTATCGTACGTCTGACTTAACGAATGGTACTTTAATCCTACAGTTTGCGAGTTACTCAGCCATTTTCTTGAGTCTTTATATGGTAGTATTGGCGATTTATCAAGGCCTTGGTCGTTTACGTTATACGGTTAGATTGTTGGTATTTATTTTCCTGATTAAGATTATTTTACAAGTACCATTAACCATTTGGTTGCAGGGGATGGGTCCTCTGGTTGCGACAACGATTGCTTTCATGGTGGGAATGATCATTGCTATCCGTCACCTATCAAGCTTATATGGTATTGATTGGGCTTCATTTAACGAAACATTTGTTATCATTTTATTCTGGAGCTTGGTTATGTTTGCAATTGTTACACCAATAACTTACACTTTAGGTTTATTTACACCAGATACAAAGTTGTATCAATTATTGATTTTATTTATCAGTGGTCTAATTGGTGCAATCATTTATGGCATTGCCGTTTTGAAAACGCACGTTGGTGAAACGATTTTAGGTTCACGAGCAGTTTGGTTAGCTCATAAATTACATCTAAAATAATATTTTTTCAAACTATTTATTGGCAAAAATTAATGTTAGGATAAAGTTGACCTCAAATTTTGAGGGCAGCTTTTTTAATGTAAACATGTGGAAAAGTCTGTGTAAAACACTGCTTTAATGTGGATAACTGGGGAAAAAAGGTGGAAATCTTTTGTGTTTTTCCACTGGTACGGTCTAATTAAACATAAAATAGGTAGAAAATACTTTTAAAAATCTTGAAAATTCACTAATAAAGGCACTTTTTTAAAAAAACGTCATCGTGTGAAATGTGGAAAACTTTAAGTATTGATTATTTTGCCAAATTTTAAGTCTGATAGCGTATAATTCAGAGTAATAGATATTGAAGATAAGGATATGAGTAAAATATGACACGTTCATTTAAAGAGTTAACAACAGAACAATTTGAGTCATTTGCGCAAACCCATCCAGCGGGTAGTTATTTACAAACCGCAGCACAAGCTCGGCTACTCGCACGTCGTGGGTGGCAAACGAGCTTAGTTGGCTTAATATCAGATAATCAAGTTGAAGCAGCAGCAGTATTAGCTTGGATACCAGTTCGAATGGGTAACCTATTTCAAATCGACGGTGGGATGTTAATTGATTTTCAAGATAATGAGCTAGTGCAAGCGTTTATTGAAGGTGTCATGAATTTTGCAAAAGCACGCCATGGACTCTTTTTGCGGATCGTGCCAAATGCGATTTATCGGCGGTATGATGATGAAGGAAAACAAATTGGCGCGACAGAAAATGTGGTGATTGATGCGCTAACTCGTATTGGTTTTGAACACACACCTGCGTCAAAAGGCTGGACAACTAATTCTTCACCATCGTGGCAATATGTTAAATCATTACAGCCTATCCTAGATTCTGATGAACCAGAAAAAGCCTTACGTGCGTCATTTGGGAAAGATGGTAAATATTATTTAAAGAAGACGGACCAGTTTGGCATTAAAGTACGTCGTTTGGGTAAACAAGATCTGCCAGATTTCAAAGCACTAACACAAGATACAGCAAATCGTCTGAACTATCATGATAAAGATTTAGATTTCTATGAAACAGTTTTTGATGAGTACGGTGATGATGCCTTTTTTGTTTTTGCAGAAATGGACTTTCCTGCTTACATTAAGGGACAGCAACAAGCACGAGATCACTTGACTGAAGTTGTGACAAATCTTGATGCACGAATCCTTGAAAAACCTAATTATAAGAAGTTGAAGCGTCAACGTGCGGAATATGCCGATCAACGTAAACAACATGAAAAACGAATTTCACAAGCAAAAATGGCGCGTGAACAAGCAGGTAAGGATGTCGTGACTATTGCAGGGGCATTGTTTTTAGCAACAGCCAATGAGATGATTTATTTGTATTCAGGCACATATGATGAGTATAAGAATTTCTATGGTCCTTATGCCGTGCAAGAATATGCTTTTGAACAAGCCTTGAAACGACAAATTCCACATTATAATTTCTATGGCATTTCTGGTGTTTTTGATGGTTCTGATGGTGTGTTGGGATTCAAACAAGGTTTTTCTGGGCATGCTGAAGAAAAGGTGGGTTCATTTACGAGACCGATTAATGGGCCAAAATATGCGATCTATCACTTCTTGAAAAAAATATTAGCAAGGAATTGATCATTAATATAATAAAAGCCAAAGTAAATGCTGTGAATTCACAGTACACTTTGGCTTTTTATGATGCGTTATTTTTTAAAGAAGCCATAATGCCATAGTATGACCGTAATAATAATCATGAAAATGATCGTAATAATAATGGTGTATACCCAACCATCAGCTGCATGCGTTAAGGGCAGAATCACGTTTTGACCAAAAAATCCGGAAACGATCGTTGGCACGGTTAGGACAATTGAAGATACTGTTAATAGCTTCATCGTCCAATTTAAATTAGCGTTAGCCACATTATCAAAGGCGTTAGCCACGCTGCTGGTAACTTCTTGTGATAGTTTTCCGGTGTCAAGTGCTTGTTGTAATTCTACTTCAACATCTTCAATACGTTCAACTTGTTGGGTCGTCAAATGATGACGTTCATGGCTTTTTAAGACGTTTAAAAGAGTGTGGTTTGTTTGCAAAGAATTAATTAAATAGATGAGGTCCGTTTGTAGTGACATCAGTTGATTGATGGCTGGTTGAGTTGGTTTAGTGGATTTAATATTACTTTGAATAGTTAATCGCTTGCGATTGATCGTTAAAATGGCTTTCATAAACTCACCAGATAATGATTCAGTCGCACTTAAAATAACATCTATAGGGAGTTCAGGTTGTGTTTGTGATAATTCAAGCAAATGATTAATGACATAGGTTGTTTCTTTACGAGTAAAAACATAAAGCATGGTTTGCTCAGTATTGTATAAAAAACCAACCGGTTCAGTTGTTGCTCGTGTTGATGTTGGCGTAACGATGTCAAAAATCATTAAATTATATCGATGTGCGTCATCAAATTCCATCCGGGCACTTTCGTAGGGATCAATGGCATAGTCAATTAATTCATTGGAAATTTCATGTGTTTTAACGAGTTGTTGACGGTCATCAACTGTCATTTCGTCAACTTGATATAATGTAAAATTATCAAAAAGTTTCAGCTTTTTTATCATCAGAGGATCCTTTTTATAAAGTTTATGTATGGTTAGTATACCCTATTAATGGGTCGTTATCGTACTCATTTTAGATAGATAATACAAGATAACGATAAGACGATCTAGAAAAACATGAGCCGAAATTTTGTGATATATCGCTGAAAACCGACAAATTAACAGTGAAAATCGTTAGCTTGTCGGTTCTTTTTTAGTTGATTTTAATGCGTGTCGTTTATCAAATACTAGTCATATTATTCAGGTCATTAAGCTAATTGCGTACCAGCTTCTAGCGTATTGTCTAATTTAAAGATATGTTCAACATCAATAATGACAATGGCTGCACGTGGGAAACGGTCAAAAATTCCTTTTGGTAATAACGCTTGTGCTATATCATCATCTTCATGAATATGAGCTTGTCCTTCGAAACGGAATCCTTTTTGAGCATCTCTATCAGCGACTGCAACAGCAGCGTGCCCATTCACTGTTAAATTATGAAAGGCATGTCGGAATGTATGTTCGAAGTATACTAAATGTTCATCATCTAAAACATGTAACGACCCTTTGGGACCAACTTTGGGCATGCCATTTTCGTCTGCAGTTGCTAAGAATGGAAATTGTTCTTTAATCATTTGTTTCATATCAGTTGTTAATTTTGCCATAGGATCTCCTCTCTGCCTCTTTACTTACTTATTATAAGGGAGAGTGGTTGGAAAATCAAATCATGACGCTTTGTGAGTGATTAAATTGCTGTATGAATAGTCATTGTTTTAGGGGGCTTATTAAGTGGCGATCAGTAAAGTCAACAATAGGATTTTGTTGACTAATAGTGGAAATGTCGGTATACTTGAAAAGTTATCGATAACAAAAATGGAGGAAATAATTATGGCAGTTAGATCACCATATAACTCATGGGCCCGTCGTCGTCCAGTATCACACGACTACTCAAAGAAAGTTCGTAACGATGAAGTTGTTAACATTCAACAATGGGCTAAGGGTAAAGCTGAATTAGAATCAAAGTAATTTGATTTAAAATTAGTGAATAAGATAAGACCGTACCGATGTAGATATACATGGGTACGGTCTTTTTGAATTATCAGTAAATAATTATCATTGGTATAATGAAATAACCTAGTATGAAAATAATTAGTTGCTAAACATTTGGAAAAATGATCGATTTATTTCATACGAATAATCTTGTCATATAAAAAGATAAGCAAACATCAATATAACGATAAACTGCAAAATAATCATATTATACGGTTAACACAATAACGATATCAGTTACGACAATTAGAAAGGTGCATTTATGGCAAGTAAATATCCAACAGCCGAATTAGTTGGCATTGTGATGACGCAAACAAATAGTGGTCAATATGAGCAAAAAGAAAGTCCAGTTAGTCAGCGTGATTTTCATAGTTGGCGAATTGGTAAACATACCAAAGGAAAGTTACAACAGCCAGGTCAATTATTTTTAACTGAAAATAATTTAATTGTGATGCTTGTTGCAATAAAACCATTGGCTTTTAAAAATCGGCATACAATAACACCAATGGCACGGTTTTTAACAACAACAGTCTCTGATGAAGTAAAAGTACAACTATTAACAAAGTATCAGGATAATCAATCGCTTAAAGATTAGCGGGTGCTATTTTAAGGAACTCGCGTTAAACTTAACTATACAGAATATTTTTAATGTAGCTAATTAATTGCTGGTAGGGGGAAATATTAATATGGTAACAGCAGAATTTGGCGTTGTCGGCTTGGCTGTCATGGGACGTAACTTAGCATTGAATGTTGCGTCACGTGGGTACAAAGTCGCTGTTTATAATCGTACGTCTGGACGGACTGACGATTTAGTTGCAAAGCATCCAGATAAAGGCTTTGTTCCTGGCTATACCATTGAAGAATTTGTCGCATCGATTCAAAAGCCGCGACGTATTTTGTTAATGGTTAAAGCAGGTGCAGGGACAGATGCAGTGATTGAAGAATTACTACCACATTTGGATAAAGGTGATATTTTAATTGATGGTGGTAATACTTTCTTTGAAGATACAATTCGTCGTTCTAAGAAATTAGAGCAGTCAGGAATCAATTTTATTGGTATGGGAGTTTCAGGTGGTGAGTTAGGGGCTCTTCAGGGACCTTCAATGATGCCAGGGGGCCAACGTGAAGCCTATGATTTGGTTGAGCCAATTTTGAAAGAAATTGCCGCAAAAGCACCTGAAGATGGTAAGCCAACCGTTACCTATATTGGACCAGATGGTGCGGGACACTATGTCAAGATGGTTCATAATGGTATTGAATATGGTGATATGCAGTTGATTGCTGAATCATATGATATTTTAAAGCGAGTGTTGCAATTAGATAAGAATGCGTTAGCAAAGACATTTGCTGATTGGAACCAAGGCGAGTTGAACTCATACTTAATTGAAATTACAGCAGATATATTAACGCGTGATGATGATCTTGGCTCAGGAAAACCAATGGTTGATATGATCTTAGACCGTGCTGGTAACAAGGGGACTGGTAAATGGTCATCACAATCAGCTTTGGCTGTTGGTGCACCACAATCTTTGATTACAGAATCAGTATATGCACGTTATATTTCAGCATTAAAGACTGATCGCATCGCTGCTTCCGGCGTGTTATCAGGTCCTGATTATCATTTCGATGGTGATAAGGCAGCAACAATTGAAGATATCCGTAAGGCATTATACTTTGGTAAAGTTATGTCATATGCACAAGGATTTGATCAATTACGGATGGCGTCAGATTATTATGATTGGTCATTGCCATTTGGTGAATTAGCACAACTATGGCGTGCAGGGGCCATTATCCGTGCCCAATTCTTGCAACGTATCACAGATGCTTATGAAGAGAAACCAGCATTACATAATTTGTTGCTAGATTCATACTTTAAACAAATTGCTGAATCTTATCAAGCGTCTGCTCGCCGTGTGATTGCGTTAGCAACGGCAGCTGGTGTGCCAGTACCATCATTATCAGCAGCGGTCGCTTACTATGATTCATATCGTTCAGCTATTTTGCCTGCAAACTTGATTCAAGCACAACGGGATTACTTTGGCGCCCACACTTATGAGCGTGTTGATAAACCAGCTGGTGAAATGTACCATTATTCATGGTATGATGAAGCTTAAAATTATGATTGATATGAAATTAAGTTGTTATGCAGTTTAAAGTATGCTAACATTTATCTAGTGGAAGCAAAAAACGTACATTAATTAAGGAGAGTCGAGCGAATGTTTGATTTTAATAATAATAATAATAATCGTCATTTTAACTCAACACAATTAGTGATTGGGCGTTTTGGCGACGCTTAAACTGTGAGAACTTACGAAGCAGTCACCCAATTACGAAATTGGATGACTGCTTTTTTTGTTGAATTTTTACATTAGGGAGATTACTTATGTCGCAGACGGTTGAATTGAAACGATCGATGGGAATTTGGTCAGGGTTGTCGTTAGTTGTTGGAACAGTTATCGGATCAGGAATATTTTTTAAACAAGCAGGTGTTTTGCAAACGGCTGGTTCATCAACCCTAGGCTTATTAGCTTGGGTAACAGGAGGCGTGATTACACTAGCTGCTGGACTAACCATTGCTGAAATCGGTGCAAGATTACCCAAAACGGGTGGGCTATATAGCTATATTGAATCACTATATGGTCCTGTTGCTGGCTTTTTGACAGGATGGATGCAAGTCGTCATTTACGCACCAGCGGTGATTGCGTCAATTGCCGGGTATGCCGCATTTCTAACAGCTAATTTTCTGGGTTTGCCAACCAGCGCTGCAACATGGATTTCTGTGATATATGTTGCCTTTATTGCTGGTATTAATCTATTTGAAAATCGTGTTGCCGCAAGTTTTCAAGTTATAACGACATCAATTAAATTGATTCCGATTGCTATTTTAATTATTTATGGATTATTCTTTGGAAAAGTTGATGCGTTAGGTCAAACAGTGTCACAAACTGTTGCGCATGGTGGTGGCTTTGGTATGGCCATCTTAGCAACTTTGTTTGCCTATGATGGTTGGATTTTGCTAGCAAATATTGCTGGTGAACTAAAGAACCCACGGCGCGATTTACCACGGTCAATAGTTGGGGGTGTTAGTTTAATTGTGGTGGCATATGTTGGTGTATCATTTGGTGTTTACCATGCCTTACCATCTGATCGGATTGTTGCTTTACAAAATAATGCGACGTTTGCAGTCGTACGAGCAGCATTTGGTGATTTTGGTGGTCGTGCACTAAGTATCGCCATCATTATTTCAATGTTAGGGACATTAAATGGGAAAATGATTTCGTTTCCACGAATGGCTTATGCCATGTCATTAGATGGCTTATTTCCAAAATATTTATCAAAATTAACGAAAAAAACGCAGGAACCAACGAATGCAATATTGACAGTTGCTTTTATGACAATTTTCTTGGCAATCGTCTATACAAATGGGGTTGATCGTCTGTCAGATATTGCAATTTTTACAATCTGGATATTCTATACAGCTGCCTTTTTCGGGGTGTTCATTTTACGTCGTCAGAAATTGTCTGACCATGTTGATCCCAAAACACTATTTAAGACACCTTTGTATCCAGTGACACCTTTAGTTGCCATTGTTGGCGCTTTGTTTGTGATTGGGTCAACAATCATTAACGATTTTTCAGGAGCAGTCATTTCAATTGCATTAGTTGCAGTAGGGTTGCCGGTATTTTACTATTACAATCATAAACGGCAGCAACAATAGTCAGTTGTTGTCACTCGTTAAAAAACACGATACACTAGCTTTATTAGAATTTAATTAGAGGTAGTGATATGACGTGGGTAATAGAAGCAAAACGATATGAGACAAATCTGATTAATGATTTGAATCAAATTGTGCGCATTCCTTCAGTTTTAGACCCTAAAACGCAAACACCACAAACACCATTTGGCATCGATATGGTGCGTGCGTTATCAAAGATGGAGGAGCTTGCCAGTCGCGATGGGTTTCGATATGGTCGTGTAGCAAATATGGTGACATGGATAGAATTTGGCCCTGCAGATGCAGCTGAAACCGTGGGTATTTTAACACATATTGATGTTGTTCCTGCTGGTGATGGTTGGTTACGGCAGCCATTTAATCCAGAAATTTTAGATGGCTTATATTTTGGTCGAGGTGCAGCTGATATGAAAGCTGATTTAATGTCGGCTTATTATGCAATGAAGATGTTAGCTGATCAACATTGTCATCTGAAGAGAAAAATTCGTTTAATTATTGGGACTGATGAAGAAAATGGGTGGCGTGATTTACCACAGTATATTGCGCAAGAGGGTGAACCCACGCTTGGCTTTTCACCCGATGGCGCTTTCCCTGTTGTTAATGGTGAAAAAGCTTTTCAAACAGTGCAGTTACGGTTTCCAAGTGTTTCTGAAGGACCTTATATTTTAGAACGTTTTATGGCCGGTAATCGTGCAAATGTGGTACCAGGAGATGCAAAAGCAAGAATCGATGTACCCAAAGGAATATTAATTGCCAATGATTTCGAGCAATTTCTTAAGCAATATCCATTTTTAAAGGGAAATGTGCAACAAGTCGGTCAGACCGTTAGACTAACCTTGTTTGGTGTGCAAGCACACGGGGCTTATCCTGCTGATGGCAAAAATGCGGGGACGTATCTAGCGGCATTTTTAAATCAATATCCATTTGGTGGGGATGCCCAGGCATTTTTGACGTTTCTAGGTGATATTGTTCATCAGGATATCTATGCGAAGCGGTTAGGATTAGCTTACCGTGATCAAGAGATGGGTGATTTAACAATGAATGTCGGAGTGATGCGTTACAGTCATCGTGGTCAAGGCACTATTTTACTCAATTTCCGCTACCCAAAGGGGGTGTCGCTTCAAGCAATTGTTACCCAAGTGCAGCGACATCTTGCGGACTTAATGGCTGAGATTACCGTTGTACAAGCTGGTATGCCACCACATTTAGTACCTGTCGATGATGAATTAGTAACGGTCTTATCGGCCGTTTATGCGGAACAAACTGGTCATTATTTACCACCAAGAACGTCCAATGGTGGTTCTTATGCACGTTTATTAAAGCGTGGTGTCGCTTTTGGCGGTCAATTTCCCGATGTTAAAGTAACTAGTCACCAAGCAAATGAATATACGCCGGTTGCTAATTTAACGCGATCAATGGCAATTTTTGCTGAATCATTGTGGCGTTTGTGTCAGTAATTGTTTGATAATCGGGGTTTGGTAATCAAAGTAGTAAACATATGAGGCTGACTAACTATCCATTTTAAAGTGATAGTTAGTTGGCCTTTAATTATATGGCAAAATATCTTAAAAGTTGAACAGAATATATTAAAGGATAACTGGTAGAATAATAATAAGAATACATGGTAGTGGAGGCGACACATGTCATTAGAATTACTATTTGGTCGTGCAAGTGCAGATCATGAACTGGCATTATTGCAACGCGTGCAACATGTTTTAGCAACTGATGATCAAGCAAAAATTTTTTATATTGTCCCCAATCATATTAAATTTGAAACTGAAATTAATGTGTTGACTAGATTAGCTGACTTAGAAGACCGTCATGGTGCTGCGATTGCTGTGCCTAATGTGTCAGTCTTTTCTTTAAGTCGGCTGGCATGGTATTACATGCAAAATGATGTTATTTATCAACAAGCCAATCTATCACAAAATGGGTTAACAATGTTGGTACAAACGTTGCTACAACAAAATAAAGATCATTTAGTGTTATACGGTAATTTATTGAATAAGCAAGGTTTTATCGGACAATTTACGACGCAATTATTAGAGCTTAAACAGGCAGGTTTAGCATGGCAAGATGTTAATGAAATTGCTGATCAATTGGTCAATCAAGAAACATTACAGATGAAACTACATGATTTAGCGCTTATTGGTGAGGCATTAGAAGATGAATTAAGGCAGCGTAATCAGTATTTAAGTAGTGATTTACTGTTGGCGTTGAAAGTCTTTTTAGCGACTGAAAAAACAGATATATCGCATCATTATTTTTTTATTAATGATTATTCACAGATGACATCCCCAGAAAGAGGATTGGTTGAAGCATTGATTCATTATGCTGCCGGAGTGACAATAACCTTGCCAGCTGATGATGGTTCAGCAAGCCTAACAGAGATGGCACTTTCTGAAAATGATTTATTTTATCGCCCCAAAAAATTAGGCCAACAATTACGAGATTTTGCTGTACAACACCATGTAATTGTTACCGCAAATACAATTGCACCACAACGTCATTTAAGTATGAGTATGTCCGAAATGGAAAATTTTTGGATTACGTATGAACAACAGGGAATGCCCCACCATCAGGTACCAACTGAAGTACCAACAATTAACATTTGGCAAGCCCATACACGTTATCAAGAAGTGGAACAAATGGCGCGCTTCATTCGACAAGAAGTGGCAGCTGGTAAACATCGTTATCGTGATTATTTATTGTTAACACGTGACTTAGGGCAATACGAAAATATCATACCAGCAGTTTTTGCACGATATGATATACCGATGTTTATGGATTTAGATCGACCAATGTCAGCACATCCTCTCGTTGCCTTTCTGGATAAATTATTGCATCTTGCACCAAGTTTTACGATTACTGATGTGATGAGCTTTTTAAAAACAGAATTGTTAATACCAGCTGATGTGACTTTGGATGATTATCGTGAAGCACTGGCGGAAACAGAAAATTACGTTCTTGCGAAAAATATTGCAGGTTGGCAGTGGACTAGTACAACACCATGGCAATATGATCGCCAAGCGTTAACAAGTGATGATGAGGTGACTCGTGAACGAGTTGCTGGTAAAGATGCACAATTAGCGATGATTCATGATCAAATTAGCCAGGTGGTAGGACCATTTTTAAAGCAGTTGGCACAAGAGAATACGGCGCGTGATATGGCACGTGAGTTATATGAATTTATGACGCAAATTGGTATTCAGAAACGGTTAATAAAGTGGCGTGATGAAGCAATTGCTAAGGGTGATTTATGGGCTGCACAACAGCCAGAACAAGTTTGGCGTGTATTCATTGGCATTCTAGATGATTTTGTCCAAGTTTTTGATACTAAAAAAATGACACTTGAATCATTACAGGATGTTTTAAAAGCAGCTTTTGAGAATGCAAAATATGCGGGTGTCCCAGCAACAGTGGACCAAGTGCATATTTCAGAAAGTGGGATTGTGCAGCGAACTGGTTATGATACGGTCATTGTTTTTGGCGCAACCAACCATAATTTACCAGCAATAACGCGTACCAAAGCCATTTTGCATGACACTGATCGTGTTGCCTTACAAGGTGTCTTACCAACAGACGTTTACTTAAAAGAAACGGCTGAACAGCAAATGGCACAAGAATCATTGTTAATGTACCGTGCGATGATGGTCGCAGACAACCGATTAATTTGGGCGTACGCAACCAGTGACGGAGATAGCACACAACAACCATCAACCTATGTGACCCGTGTGCAAAAGCGATTTGGCATAATCCCATATCAGTTTGATGCACTACCAGATCCCACCAGTAATCAAATTGCGAATTATGTTGGGACACCAACTAGTACAATGGCACAGTTGTTAATTGCTAACCGTCAGGCTAAGTTACAGGGCACAAAAGAGCCATTTCTTAGTGCGGCATGGCAACATCTTGGACGACAATTACAAAAAATTGCACCACAGCGACTGGCACACTTATTTGGTAGTTTATGTTATAAAAATGAACCAGAAAAATTACAACCAGCATTAGTGACAGCGTTGTTTGGTCATGATTTAAAAGCATCAATTTCACGCTTGGAAAGTTATTCACGAAATCCTTACGAGTTTTTCTTGCAATATGGTTTGAAATTACAAGAACGTCAAGTCCTACAGTTAACGCCAGCAGAAAAAGGAACGCTAATGCATGCGATGTTGGAGCATCTTTTCCAATTTTTGGTTGAAAAACAACAGGTTTTAGGTGCCTTAACAGATGAACAGTTACGTCAGTTGGAGCAAGATATTTTACAAGGTATTTTATCAAGTGATGATCCGACCTATGATATTTTTAGCAGTTCGTATCGCATGAAGTTTTTAACGCAGCGCTTAGCGATGCAAGTGCATGACACGATTACTAGTATGAAACGTGGTCAATTAGCGAATGGGGGTGTGCATACGATTGGTGTTGAAGCAGGCTTTGGTTTACCGCAAAGCCAATTAAAACCAGTTGCCTATGAAATACCGTTTGGCCATATTAAAATTCGTGGTAAAGTTGATCGCTATGATTTGGTTGAAACACCAACTGGAAATTTTTTAACAATCGTTGATTATAAATCAAGTAAGCGCGTGTTTGATTATGAAAAAGCTTACGCCGGTTTGGAGTTACAATTGATGACCTATTGGACAGCGATGTTGATGAACAAAGATGTGTTGCCAACGGGTGAAATGGGGGGTGCATTATTTTGGACATTACAAACACCGTGGGTCAATTTAAATGAGTTATCTGGTGATCATTTAGAGCAAATACAACAACAAGCTGATGAATTAATCACTAATCAAGGTCGTTATCGTGGTGTGTTACGTGATGATGAAAATTATATTGATCAATTAGCGGGTAATGCGGATATTGTTGTACCTTACGCCATTGATCGGAAAAAAGATGGGACGTTTAAAAAGACAGCTGATGTTGTCACGGCTGATCATTTAGAAACATTGCTAACATTCAATGAATATAAGATTAAGGAGATTGGTGAACAAATCTTGGCTGGTGATTTTCCATTATATCCATTCCGAGATGGTCCATCAAATACGGGTTTAATGTATACACCGTATAAGCCTATTATGATGTTTGATGCTATGATGGGAAATCAATATCATAATATTGAAAAACTAACGATGACAGGCGCCTTAGCAGCGATGACACGGTTTATTGAAAAGCATCACTCAGAGCCAGAGGAGGGACAAAAATAATGAACTTCACCGATTCACAGTCAGCTGCAATTACGGAAAAAAATCATAACATTTTAGTGTCTGCATCAGCTGGTTCAGGGAAAACACGTGTACTGATCGAGCGCGTGATGCGTCGTTTATTAGCAGGTGAGAACGTTAATGAATTTTTGATTGTCACATTTACCGAAGCAGCAGCCACTGAAATGAAAGAGCGTTTGGAAGTGGCCATTCGTTCTGAACTTGGGAAAACAACTGGCACGCAACGACAGCATTTATTAAAACAACTACGTTTATTGAATATTGCCAATATTTCAACTTTACATGCCTTTGCATTACGTTTGATCGAACAATATCATTACACGATCGATCTTGATCCACAATTTCGTTTAATGGATGATGCAGAACGCACGTTGGTGATGCTTGAGGTTTATCAAACTTTATTAGAAGAACGATATGCAAATGATGAGCAGGGCACATTTGCTATGTTTGCGACACAATTTACTAGTAGTACAACTGATGATCAAGCGTTACAAACGGCAACTTTTTCGTTATATGATTTTGCAACGGTCCGGCCAGATACAACAAACTGGTTGGATCATTTACCAGATTTGTATGATGTTGGTGATGCTGATTTTACCAAAAGCCAGTTTTATTTAACACAATTACGACCATTAATCTTAGATGAATTACAAGGAATTTATGATAAAGCGGAACGGCTAGTCAAGCAAGCACCGGATACAATGGATGAGGCACCAGCGATTAACCGTTTACTTAACTTACAATCGGATGTTGCAAATTATCAAGTAGCATTGGCAAGTGTGCAACAGGATACTAATGATTGGCAAACGATTCGTGAAGTAATAAATAATGTGACATTGTCTGGTTGGGGTGTCGATGATCAAGGTAAACGGAAAAATTTCACAAAAAAGCATGATCCTGAACTCAAACGAGCTTGGGAAAAATATAAGGATGAACGTGAAAATTTGAAAAAGCGATTTACAAAATTGCGAGAGACGTACTTTTTATTGGATCAAGCTGGACTATCATTAGCCATTCAAGGTGCTAGCCGAGTGATGCAACAACTTGTCACGTTAACCAAGCAATTTAGTCAATCATTTTTAAAAGAAAAATTACGTCGTAAAGTCCTAGATTTTAATGATTTGGAACATTTTGCACTTCAGATTGTCAGTCAGCCTAAAGTAAAAGCAGAATTACAGGCGCGTTATGTCGAAATCATGGTTGATGAGTATCAAGATACGAACCAGTTACAAGAAGCAATTTTACAAGAAATTGCAAAAACTGATAATTTATTCCAAGTGGGTGATATTAAACAATCCATTTATAAATTTAGACAGGCTGATCCAACTTTATTTGCGCATAAACTGACAACATACCCCAAAACGAATCATAATGAAGTGATTACTTTGCAAGAAAACTTTCGTTCACAGCCAAACGTAACGAATTTTATTAACTATATTTTTGCACAATCGATGAGTCGATCATTAGGGGACATTGATTATACCGGCGATGCTGAGTTGGTTGCGGGGGCTGATTATTATCCTGCAGATTTACCACAAAAAGCAGAATTACTCGTATATTTGGATGATCATCAAATAGATGAGTCAGCAATAGAAGCTGATCATGACAGATTGTCTGTGAATATGCCATATACGAAAGCAACTGGTCAAATTCGGATGATTGCATTGAAAATTCAAGAATTGATTCAGACAAAATTTGAAATTTTTGATCGTAAAGCACAAATAAAGCGTCCGATTAATTATGGCGATATCACTATTTTGGTACCGACAAAAGGTCAAAATTTAGACGTGTTAGATGTTTTTCGAGAAATGGCGATACCTATCATGATTGATGGGACAGAAAATTATTTTCAGACAACAGAAATATCAGTCGTGATGAGTCTCTTGCAAGTCATTGATAATCCGCATCAAGATATTCCATTGGTCGCTGTTTTACGCTCGCCATTATATGGTATTGGTGAAAATGGACTAGCCATTATTCGCGCACAAGCACCTAACGATGATTTTTACACAGCTGTTAAAGTGATGGCCCAAACTAATGTCGTTGATAATTTGCCCGATGTTGATGCCGCATTGCTGGAAAAAACACAAACACAAGTTAATCAATTTTTGACTGACTTAGACGTTTTTCGTGATTTAGCTGTACAAAATCAAATTGTGACCTTACTCTGGGCAATCTATAATCGCACAAATTGGCTAGATTATGTTGGTGGGTTACCTTCTGGAGCACAACGTCAGGCAAATTTGCATGCGTTATATGAGCGGGCTGCAGCGTATCAAAAGAGTAGTTTTGTTGGCCTATATCAATTTATCAACTATGTGACACAGCTTCAAAATCAAGATAAGGATTTAGGTGAAGCAGATGCTAATGTTGCCCAAGACAGTGTGTCATTGATGACGATTCATCATGCGAAAGGTTTGGAGTTCCCAGTTGTCTTTTTGTTGAATGCATCACGAACGATGATTAGTCAACGTGAGACACAAGGTAGTGTTATTCTAGATGCACAGGCTGGTGCTGGCATGAATTATATTGATATTGCGCATCATTTGAAACTCATTACACCACAGCATGAATATATTGTTCAAATCAAACGGCGAAATGCCTATGCGGAACAGTTACGTGTGCTTTATGTTGCATTAACACGTGCAGAACAACAATTATTTATTGTTGGTTCGTATGATAATGTGGCGCAATTGTGGCAAACTTGGCAACAAAGTGCTGGTGTGACCGAATGGATGTTGCCTGAAACAGTTAGATTGACGGGCAAATCATACATGGATTTGATAGGAATGACCTTAATTCGCCATCCTCAAGCGAGTCAACGCATGGCATCATTACAGAAATATGATGAACATAACATCATGCAATTTGATGACATACGAGCTAAAGCACCAAAACAGTCATTTAATTTCAGTCTGGAGATTTTGAATGGACAAGATTTGGCACAAGCAATGTTAGCTTATCAACCAGCAATGACAACAGTAAAAAACTCATTGCCAGAAATGGCTACACAGGATGTCACAAATGATTGGCAACAAGTATTGCAATTCCAATATCCTTATGCAACGGCAACACGAGCAACGGCTTATCAATCTGTTTCTGAAATCAAACATTTATTTGAAGATCCTGATTTAACAGCTGGTCGACAACTTGTTGATCGTCGGTTAGTAACGGATGATTTGGCAGGGTTGCGAGTGACTGATGATACATTACCAGAGCCAGCATTTATGCAAGATTCGGCTACTCGACTATCATCAGCAGCAATTGGTACAGCAACACATCTAGTGATGCAACGTATTGATTTAACAATGGGGACACCGACAATTTCAGATATTAAAGATCTCATTGCGCAGTTAACGACAGCTGGATTAATTGATACGAATATTGCACCATTGATTATCGTCGATAAAATTGCCCGTTTTTTCACAGACTCACCATTAGGTCGTCAAATGGTCAAACATGCAGATTCGTTGCAACGTGAGGTACCATTTTCACTACTATTAGATGCAAAACATCTTTATCGTGCTTTTGTTGGGGATGATAAAGTGCTTGTTCACGGTATTATCGATGGTTATTTTCAAGTCGATAGCGAAGTTTGGTTATTTGATTACAAAACAGATCATGTTGCAAGTTCGGATGCAACACGTATATTAACAAAAAGATATGCAGGTCAATTAAATATCTATGCACAAGCATTGGTAGCAATGGGTTTGACGACACCTAAGCGCTTTATTTATGCAATCAATGCTGAAAAACTAATTCGTTTATCATAAAAAATAAAACGACAGATTACGATGAGACAGGGGAATAACCGTCTGGCAAGTAATGTGTCGTTTTTATTTATGATTGTTTTTTGATACGAGAAAAGCTCAAGAACATGATTAATATGATGAAAAATAACATAATACCAAATACAGAGGCAAACAAAATTTTATAAGAACCACTGTCAATCAATAAGCCACCGTATAAAGGACCAATTGCCCGACCAAGTGAGACGATCATGGTTAATAAACCTTGGGCATGTCCTTTCGCATAGGGGTCGCTTAGTTTATCTACCCATGCTGGTATTTGAGGACTCGCAAAAATTTCACCAATTGTCAAAATCATAAAACTTAAAATAAACATGGGATAGGTTCGTGCTTGAATAAGAACCAAAAATGAGAGAGCAAATAAAGTTGAGCCACCAAGAACTGTGAAACGTAAGGGCAAACGAACGATAATACGATCAAGCATGCCTTGACCAAATATGATGACGATGCCATTTAATGTCCATAGGAATGAATAATCTTTGGTAGTCATCCCTAAGTCAGTCATATGGGTTGCAATGACTGTTTCCCATAATATATAAGACATATAGAAGGAAAAAGCTAATCCTAAGATGGCATAAATCACAATTGGCGTTTTGAAAGTACTTTTAGCTGCTCGGTCGGCTGCTCGAGCACTTTGTTTGGCTAATCCTTTGATATTAAAATATTTGATGATTAAAACAAAGAATACAAAGTACATCATCGATGCGCCACCGAAAACATATTGCACACCGTAATCAAATAGAAAACCAACAATTGCCGTACCAGCGACCACACCAACATTCATAAATAAATATTGGAGATTAAAAACTTTTCTAGCATCGATAGATTGAATGGTTGCAGCGTAAGCATTTAATAAAGTATAAATGAGGCCATCAGCAAATCCAAGTATGAGCATCAATAAAGCGAAAATTGGCCAACTATGCCAAAAAGTGAGCAAGAGCAGGACACTTAAAGCGAGACTAACGGCCATTGTCATGGCACGATATGGATGCCAGCGATCAAATAAATGACCACCTAACCAATTACCGAACATCATGGTAACTGATAAGCCCATGACAACCAAGCCTGATATGGTCATGTTTTGATGTAACATATTATGCATATAAAGTGTGGTGATAGGCCAAATGAGTGACGCACCAGTAGACTGAAAAAAAGTGGTGATGTATAAAATAATTGCTTTAATTTCGACGTGCTGCGATCTGAGCACATCGCCGTCGGCTGACGACTGAGTTAACATAAATCCTCCATGAATTGTGTGCATTGGCACAAATGAAACTTTTGACACGCTGATACAATCAGAGTTATTTTTATACTATGATAGCATGTGTGGTAAAGCGTGTTTATCCGTTTTTACTATGAGAAAAGTTTAGCATAAATTTGGGGAATTGGTATACTTAATAGAGAAGGGATTTAAATCTAGATAGAATTATTGGGGAACAAAAAATGGCCATAAAAAAACCAGAATATATCTTAGCAATCGATCAGGGGACAACAGGTACGCGCGCCATCGTGTTTAACCACAATGCGCGACGTGTTACATCTGTTGCTGTACCGATGACACCAGTGGTACCACAGACGGGTTGGTTGGAACAACGACCAATGGATATTTGGCATGCGACACAAACAGCTGTTGCTGATGCATTAATTAATGCAGGTATTCGTGGAGATGAAATTAAGGCATTAGGGATCGCCAACCAACGAGAAACAACCATTATTTGGCATCGTCAAACTGGTCAACCAATTTATAATGCTATTAGTTGGTCATCCACGCAATCACAGGCTATTGCACAAGAAATTGCAGACAATCAGCAACAAACAGAACTCATTCGACAAAAAACGGGGTTGCCAATTAGTGCTTACTTTTCAGCAACAAAGATTCGGTGGATTTTAGATCATGTACCGGGTGCACAAGCAGCTGCAGAAAAGGGTGACTTAGTATTTGGAACGATCGATACATGGCTAACGTGGCAATTAACAGATGGTGCCATTCATGCAACTGATGCAACGAACGCAGCTCGAACCATGCTATATAATATTCATACGCAAGAGTGGGATCAAGAACTATTAGATTTGTTCAATATTCCAGCTAGTATGCTACCACGCGTCTACAAGAGTAGTGAAATTATTGGTAAGACAAGTCCAATGTCATTTTTTGGTGGTCAGGTGCCCATTGCCAGCTTAATTGGTGACCAAAATGCATCAATGGTTGGTCAATTAGCCTTAGAAAAAGGCATGGTGAAAAACACCTATGGTGCAGGTGCATTTATGATCATGAATACGGGACATAAACCAGTGATGTCCCAAAATCGATTGGTGACAACAATTGGCTATCAGGTTAATGATAAACCGGTTTATGCTTTGGAAGGTTCAATTTTTTCTGCAGGTACAGCTATTCAGTGGTTACATGATCGCTTAGAGTTGATTGAGACGCAATTAGATGCTTGGTCGTTAGCTGAACAGTCAACGAATAATGATGAAGTATATATTATTCCAGCGTTTAATGGGTTGGGCGCACCTTATTGGGATCCAAATGCAAGAGGCAGTGTCTTTGGTATGACGAGAGGGACCAACAAAGCCGATTTTGTGAAAGCAACCTTACAATCAATTGCTTATCAAACGGCGGATATCTTATCAACGATGAAAAAAGATTCCGGCTATGAACTAGCCACAATGAAAGCGGATGGTTCTGTGTCACGTAATCCATACTTGATGCAATTCCAAGCAGACATTGCGCATGTAGAAATTGAACGTTCTTTAGATGAAGATGCAACACCGTTAGGCGCAGCTTTTTTGGCGGGATTAGCGATTGGTTATTGGCAAGATTTGTCCGACTTAGAACAATATGTCCAAGCTGGTCGTCAATTTAAGCCAACGTTAGCTGAAGAACAACGTCAACACTTACGACAAGGTTGGCGTCGTGCAATTAAAGCAACGCAATACTTTGGCCAGAATTAAAATTGTAAGCGATTTACATTAATATAGAAATATTGTGAAAAAAAGTTTATAATTGTTCATATTAAAGTGATGAACTAATAGAGAGTTATTCTTAATGAACGAACAAGTAAAGGAGCATTCATCGTGCCTAAAGAAATTACAACATTGTTAACGTTTTTTGGTGGAACTGGCGATTTAGCAAAACGTAAGCTATATCCATCTACTTATAACCTGTTTAAGAAAGGTTTCTTACAAGAACACTTTGCGATTATTGGAACTGCACGTCAGGCCTTGACGACAGATGAATTTCGTCAGTTAGTGCGGACATCAATTGCTGATACGACTGAAAATCAAGCAAATGCTGAAGAGTTTGTTTCACACTTTTACTACATTCAACAAGATATTACGGACCAAAAGGGCTATGCTGATATGCTTGCATTAAATAATGAGTTAGATGCTAAGTATAGTTTGAAAGGCAATCGTATTTTCTATATGTCTGTTGCACCTCGATTCTTTGGTACAGTGGCAAAATACCTAAAGTCAGAACATTTAATCACTGACAACGGCGAATTCAACCGTTTGATGATCGAAAAACCATTTGGTTCATCATATGAGACCGCTGAAGCATTACAAAATGAGTTATCAGAAGCTTTTGATGAGAACCAAATTTATCGTATTGATCACTATCTTGGTAAAGAGATGGTGCAAAATATTGCAGCAGTTCGTTTTGGTAATCCATTATTTGATGCCACTTGGAACAAAGATTACATTGAAAATATCCAAGTAACGCTATCAGAGGTTTTGGGTGTTGAAGAGCGTGCTGGTTATTATGATACAGCTGGTGCTTTACGTGATATGATCCAAAATCACACGATGCAGGTCATTGGGTGGTTAGCTATGGAGAAGCCGGCATCATTTAACGATAAAGAAATTCGAGCAGCTAAGAATGCAGCCTTTAATTCATTAAAGATTTACAATTCAGCTGAAGAAGTTGCCGAGAATTTTGTGCGTGGTCAATATGGCGAATCAGCTGATGGTTCACAAAAAAAGTATTTGGATGAAATGGACGTGCCTGCAGATTCACAAAACAATACCTATGTTGCTGGTAAATTGCAATTTGATATGCCACGTTGGGAAGGTGTGCCTTTCTATATTCGTTCAGGTAAGCGGTTGGCTGCTAAGTCAACACGTGTTGATGTGGTCTTTAAGAAAGGCTTGAATATCTTTGGTGATGATGTATCATTGCAAAACCCAGTTTTGTCAATTTTGATTGATCCTAAGGGTGGCATTGAATTTAAGATTAACGCTAAGGATATTACATCAGCTTTTGCAACTCGAATGATTGATTTGCAATGGCAAGTATCTGATAAAGATAAGGCACTGACACCAGAGCCTTATGAGCGTATGATTCATGATGCCATGAATGGTGATGGGTCAAACTTTGCTGATTGGAACGGTGTTGGTACTGCATGGCGTTTCGTTGATGCCATTCAGGCAGCTTGGGACGCTAAGAAAGAAAAGTTTCCTAATTATGTTTCAGGCTCAATGGGACCTGTTGCGGCTGATGAATTATTAGCTAAAGATGGTAATGAATGGGTCTTCAAAGGCTAATTTTAGATAATGAAATAAAATAAATCATCCTCCGTAACCATGGTGTCAATCACAGGTAACGGGGGATGATTTGCATCAGGGAGAAAAAATGGCAAGATATACATCGATTGAATTAACAAATATGATTATGATAGAGAATCCAACGACGCATGAAATTTTAGTAGAAGATCGGCGCAATCCAAATTGGTCGGGCGTGACCTTTCCAGGTGGACATGTTGAAATTGGTGAAACAGTCACGCAATCAGTTTATCGTGAAGCACTTGAAGAAACCGGCTTAACGATTACCAAACCCAAATTAGTCGGTATCAAGGAGTGGCCTTTGCCAGATGGCGCTCGTTACATCGTCTTTCTTTATAAGACAGATGAGTATCAAGGCCAGATTAGAACTGGACGTGAAGGCCAGATTTTTTGGACGACACGTGAAAAATTGTTAAGTGGTCAGTACCAATTGCCAAATACATTTGCCGAAATGTTACCCGTGTTTGACCAGCCTGATATCAATGAATTAGCATTGCATGCAACGGTTGCGGGTGAAACACGAACGGTTAGTTGGCAATAAGCCTGTAGAATACGAACGTCCGAAAAATAATTTAATTTTAAACGATTATGTCGCTTGAATTCGGGTTTAATTGGAATTATTAAACTTAAAATGAACGACTATGTTATAATGTCAGTATTAAATTAAAAATTACCGAACGTTCGAGGTTATAAAATATGAAAACACGTCGAAGTGATCGTCTAGTAGATATGACACGTTACTTGTTAGAGCGACCACGTACTTTAGTCTCACTAACACATTTTGCAGAAGAATACGAAAGTGCAAAATCTTCTATTTCAGAAGATTTAACGATTTTAAAGCGTACATTTCGTGAACGTGGCATTGGTTTATTAGAAACAATTCCCGGTGCAGCTGGTGGTGCACGCTTTACACCATATATGACACAGACCGATGCGGATGAATTTGTACAATCTTTGGTTAACGCGATTGATGACGAAACACGAGTATTACCTGGTGGTTATGTTTATTTGTCTGATATTTTAGGGCAACCATGGTTCTTACAACGAATCGGTCGTTTAATTGCTACACAATATTTACGCGAGCCCATTGATGCCGTGATGACTGCAGCGACAAAAGGGGTGCCTGTTGCGCAAGCTGTTGCTGAACAGTTAAATGTGCCATTTGTTATTGTGCGTAACGATACCAAAGTTACTGAAGGACCAACGATGTCAGTTAATTATGTGACTGGACAATCACAACGTCTTGAAAAGCTTGAACTATCACGACGTTCTTTGCCGATGGGTTCACGTGTCTTGATTGTGGATGACTTCATGAAAGCTGGTGGGACCATTCGCGGTATGGCATCGTTAGTTAAAGAATTTGAAGGACAAGTTGTTGGTGCTGCGGTTGTTGCAGAAGGTCGAGTAGCACACCGAGTGATTGATGATTACACATCATTAATTCATGTTGACACGAATAAAGATGACGGCATTATCAAAGTGACATCTGGTAACTATGCAGATGAAATTTATGCCAAATTTGAAGAACAATTAGAAAATAAAAAAGATTAGATCAAAGGTGGTAGTCATGCAGAGATTTGTCATTGTTTTGGCAGCTGGAAAAGGGACGCGAATGAAATCGGATTTACCCAAAGTGTTGCATAAAGTTGGTGGGAAACCAATGGTGCAGTTAGTGGTAGATACGGTCAAAAAAGCAGGTGTTGCGAAGGTTGTGACGATTGTTGGTAATGGTGCTGAACAAGTCCGTCAGACTCTTGGAAAATCATCTGAATTTGCGGAGCAAACAGAACAATTAGGAACGGGACATGCGATTCAAATGGCAGCACCATTGTTGGCAGATCAACAGGGTGTGACATTGATTGCTTCTGGTGATGCCCCAATGTTCACGACAGCAACTTATGAAGCTTTATTTAATTACCATGAACAATCAAATAATGCTGTGACGGTATTAACAGCGAAAGCGCCAGATCCAACAGGTTATGGTCGGATTATTCGTGACGATCAAGGAAATGTGCTACGTATCGTTGAACAAAAAGATGCTAACGATGATGAAAAAAAAGTAGATGAAATTAATACTGGTGTGTATGTTTTTGATAATCATTTATTATTTGAAAGTCTAAAACGGGTGACTAATGATAATGCACAGGGTGAGTATTATTTACCTGACACATTAGAAATTTTACGTGAATCAGGTCAGACTGTTGGCGCTTTCCAAATTAATGATTTTGGTGAATCGATGGGTGTCAATGATCGTGTGGCCTTAGCAAAAGCTAACGAAATTATGCGTCAACGTATCAATGAAGCACATATGCGTGCAGGAGTAACTTTAGTTGATCCAGCAAACACATACATTGATATTGATGTTGAAATTGGGGCTGATACGTTGATTGAGCCCAACGTTTACTTAAAGGGTGACACGAAGATTGGACGACATGTTGTGTTGACAGCGGGAACGAAAATAGTCGACTCTATTGTTGCGGATGGTGCACAAATAGATGCAAGTCATCTAGAAGAAGCCGAAGTGCGAGAAGCAGCAACAGTTGGACCGTTTGCACACTTACGGCCAGCGGCTTATCTTGCTCGTGAAGCGCATGCTGGTAATTTTGTGGAAGTTAAAAAGGCAACACTTGGTGAACGTTCAAAGATGGGACACTTATCTTATTTGGGTGATGCAACTGTTGGTGAAGATGTAAATATTGGTGCTGGCACGGTTTTTGTTAATTATGATGGCCAAAATAAATGGCATTCTAATGTGGGCGATCGCGCATTTATTGGCTCAGGTTCGAAAATTATTAGTCCCGTTGAAATTGCTGATGAAGCTTTTGTTGCAGCAGGTTCAATTATTACTGATGACATTCCGAAACATGCCATGGGAATTGCACGTGCTCGGCAAACTGTTAAGTCAGATTTCTGGCAACGGACGCCACTCTTTAAAAAGTTCCATAAATAACAACTTTATCTGATTACTGAGTGCATGAGTCGATTAATAATAGATTGAAGAATACATTGAAAAACTGTACAATGAGACTATTAAAGACTTGAATACACAATTGGATGTGTCTAATGGAGGAAAGCATGGCAACTTATTCGGATCCACATTTGAAAATTTTTTCATTGAGCAGCAACCGCCCATTAGCGGAAAAAATTGCGGCAGCTATTGGTGTGGAACTATCGAAAATTAATATCGCTCGTTTTAGTGACGGTGAAATTCAGATAAATATTGAGGAATCAGTTCGTGGAGATAATGTTTACATTATTCAACCGACATCGGCACCCGTTAACGACAGTTTAATGGAATTGCTGATTATGATTGATGCACTACGTCGTGCAAGTGCACGCTCAATTAATGTTGTAATGCCTTATTATGGTTATGCACGTCAAGATCGTAAGGCGCGTTCTCGTGAGCCAATTTCAGCAAAATTAGTTGCTAATATGTTGGAAATGGTTGGCGCAACACGTGTTCTAGCGCTTGACTTACATGCATCACAGATCCAAGGATTCTTTGATATTCCCGTTGATCACATGATGGGAGCACCATTATTAGCTGATTACCTGATTACAACTGGTATTGCAGATGATAATACAGTTGTTGTATCACCGGATCATGGTGGTGTAACACGTGCTCGTGCCTTAGCTGAATTATTGGGTTCTCATGAACCAATCGCAATTATTGATAAACGTCGTCCAAAGGCAAATGTGGCGCAAATCATGAATATCATTGGTGATGTGAAGGGTAAGCGTGCAATCATGATTGACGATATGATCGACACTGGTGGTACCATCACGCAAGGCGCACAAAAGCTAAAAGATGAGGGTGCTTCTGAGGTTTACGTTGTTGCAACACACGCAGTATTTTCAGGAAAAGCGGTTGAAAACTTACAGAATTCTGTCTTTGAACAAGTCATTGTGACGGATTCAATCAACTTACCTGAAGAAAAGAAATTCCCAAAGTTGGTACAAGTTTCTACTGCAGAATTGATTGCCGAGGCGATTAAGCGCATTAATGAGAATAAGGCAGTTTCGCCATTGTTCAAGAATCGCTTTCATCGGACAGTTGAGTAAAAAATAAGTCGTTGTTCTAGCAAAGTTTAGAGCAACGCTTTTTTATAACAAAGGGAGAAGAATATGGCAAAGAAGAAAATGATTTTAGATTTAGATACTGGGGTTGATGATGCACTTGCGTTAGCATACGCTTTAGCAACACCAGATGCTGATTTGATTGGTGTGGTAACTTCTTTTGGTAATACACAAGTAAATACAGCAGCAGAAAATACGCTGAAATTATTAGAGTTGTTAGGTACAAGTAATGTACCTGTCTTTGTTGGAGCAAGTCATTCATCAACAACCGACCATTTTGAGACAATGCAAGTTTCGATGGATATTCATGGTAAAAATGCGATTGGGGATGTGATACTACCAGACTCGGAACAAACAGTTGAAACAACGTCAGCGGTTGACTTTTTGATTACGGCTGCGCACCAATATGCTGATGATTTGATTATTGTGCCAACAGGACCATTAACAAATTTGGCTGCTGCTTATAAACAAGATCCTGCCATTGCTGATTTAATTGGTAATGTGACACTAATGGGTGGTGCTTTGACGGTACCTGGCAATGTCACACCATACACTGAAGCTAATATCAATCAAGATCCTGAGGCAGCTGACTACGTCTTTAAACATGCTAAGCATTTGGTTATGGTTGGATTAGATGTCACGTTGCAGACGTTATTAACGAAAAAAGAAACGCAACAGTGGCGTGATCTAGGAACAGAAAAAGGCCGTGTGTTTGCAGATATTTTTGATTATTATATTGATGCTTATTATAATTTAGATATTAATAAAGCAGGCGCAGCGTTACATGATCCTTTAGCGGTCGGTGTGGCAGTTGATCCTAATTTTGTGTCGTTATTACCATTGAATATGATGGTTGATGTCAATGATGGTCGGACCATTGGTGATTTAAGTCGTTTACATGAGTCCAAAAAGAATAACTTCGTTGCTGTTGCAGTTGACGAGCCATTTTACCTAGAGCGTTTTATGAATTACACATTGACAATTTTGGCCTAGCAAGGGTTATAACACTTGCAAATTGTTGTATTGTCGTGTAGTATAAGTGTTTGTGAGTTATCATTTTTGTTAACTCTCCTTGCCGGCAGGTAGTCGGCCATAGACCAAAAGGAGGAATATATAATGGCATACGAATTAACATACATTATTCGCCCTGACATGAATGCTGACGCTAAGAAAGCATTGGTTGAGCGTTTTGACAAGGTGTTGTCAGATAATGGTGCTACGGTGGTTGAGTCAAAGGACTGGTCATCACGTCGCTTTACTTATGAAATTGCAGGTTACCGTGAGGGTCTTTACCACATTGTTAACTTTACTGCAGAAGATGACGCAGCAATTAACGAATTTGACCGTTTGGCTAAGATTTCAGAAGATATCTTGCGTCACATGGTTGTTAAGCGTGAGTTAGCATCAGCTGAGTAATTTTTATAAATGACATTAATTTAATAATTTAGGGGCTAGGTCTAAAGACCTTGAAAGGAGGCTTTCCATATGATAAATCGAGTTGTTCTGGTTGGTCGTTTAACTCGTGATGTTGAATTACGTTATACGACTTCTGGCGCTGCTGTGGGTTCATTTACAATTGCTGTTAATCGGCAGTTTACAAATGCTAACGGTGAGCGTGATACTGATTTTATTAATGCTGTTATTTGGCGTAAGTCAGCAGAAAATTTTGCTAATTTTACTTCAAAAGGATCATTAGTTGGTATTGAAGGTCGTATCCAAACTCGTAACTATGAAAATCAACAAGGACAGCGTGTTTACGTTACTGAAGTTGTTGTTGATAACTTCTCGTTATTGGAAAGTCGTGCAGAAAGTGAGGCGCGTCGTTCGCAAAATGGTTCGAACAATTCGAATAATTTTGGTGGCGGTCAACAGCGTAACCAGGGGAACTTCAATTCCTCATCTTCACAAAATCCATTTGGTGCACCCGCATCAAATGGCAATGTGTTTAATGGAAGCGCTGCTAGTTCACAAGCATCTGACGATCCTTTCGGTGGTGGTCAAGAGATTGATATCTCTGATGATGATTTACCATTCTAAATTATTAAGCGTAACATTGTCTAACGACATTATTCTATCAGGAGGAATTTAATCATGGCACAACAACGTCGTGGTGGCGGACCTCGTCGCCGTCGTAAGGTTGACTTTATCGCAGCCAACCATATTGAATATGTGGATTACAAAGATACTGAATTGTTGGAGCGTTTCATTTCAGAACGTGGTAAGATCTTGCCTCGTCGTGTGACTGGTACTTCATCAAAGAACCAACGTAAAGTTACGACTG
Organism: Weissella sp. ESL1177; assembly: GCF_058107185.1. NCBI lineage: Bacteria > Bacillati > Bacillota > Bacilli > Lactobacillales > Lactobacillaceae > Weissella > Weissella sp. ESL1177. Next base: position 2,072,769 of record NZ_CM176591.1, read on the forward strand.
CTATTAAGCGTGCTCGTATCATGGGCCTTTTGCCATTCGTTGCGGAAGACTAATTTGTATTTTAAAAAGCGACCATCATTTAATTGGTGGTCGCTTTTTGTATGGTCTTATCATTCGTTTCAGTATGTTGTATCAGTTATAATAAATGTAATAAAAAATGGGGAAGGGAAATATGAAAAGAATTTGGATGTATATAGTCGTATTCATATTGGGTATTATTATTGGTGGGATTAGTGTTTACTATATATCTGATTATCATGTTGATCAATCAGAAGAAAAATATGAATCGAGCTATCGTGAATCCCAGGCTTCGTCATTCAAAAACGAGCAAAATAAAACTGTAACTAGTCAAAGTAGTCAGAGTGGCAGCTCTCAAACTAGCGCGATTGCTTTGCCAACGCAAAATGAAGTGACTCAGCAAGTCAGTGATATGTTAAATCAGTTTATTAAAGAGCAAAAAAATGAGTTGATTAAAGAGGTGTCAGTGAGTGATGCTGCTGATGCCTTTGAAGATTCTTATTTGGATAGTTATGAAGATGATTTGAAAGCGAAATATCCAGGTGAGTCAAATGAAGATCAGATTGAGCATTTGTTAGATGTTGCTGAAGCAACGGTTAATGTGCAACAAAAAATTTCAGACAGTAAATCATAATCTAATAAAGAAACTGTTAACAAGATAGTGAGACAAAAGACGTTCTGAAGCCGATTATAACGATGATTAGGAAATTTTAGTTCGAAGAATCGGCCCCCTTAATTGTTGTTACAGCAAGCATTCAGTCTTTTGGAACATATTTAAGGACGTCAATCTACCAGTCAATGAACTAAACCCCGTAAGTTGGAGTAAATCCAAACTTACGGGGTTTATTATGTATTCAAAAGAAATTCAAATAGCAGTTTGCTCCCGATCCTTTCAAATGATGTTCTTTTTAGCTGATCATAATGACTGGTATCGTAACTCCTTTTTTATGTCAATCATTACTTAAAATACGAACTTTAAATTAATTAAAAGCTTTATTTAGCTATTAATTTAAATAAATACGAACTATTGCATTGACTTATATTTAATCGTTAAGTATTATGAAGGTGAAAATAAGTATGTTGCCTAATGACGTTTAAGGAGTGAGCAATGACAATAGCAGGTGAAGTCGCAATATTGATGGGTTCAATTTCAGATTGGCCAACAATGAAATTAACATGTCAACAACTAGATGAAATGGATATTCCATATCAAAAACAGATTATCTCGGCACATCGAATGCCAAGCGAATTACAAACATTTGGTCAACGAGCTCGAGAAAAGGGAATTAAAGTCATTATCGCTGGTGCTGGTGGTGCTGCTCATTTACCTGGAATGATTGCTGCAAACACAACACTACCAGTTATTGGGGTACCGATGAAAACACATGCTCTTAATGGTGTCGATTCACTACTTTCAATTGTTCAAATGCCTGCCGGTACACCAGTTGCAACGGTCAGTATTGGTGAAGCGGGTGCTAAAAATGCAGCTATTTTGGCAGCACAGATATTGAGCATCACGCAAGCTAATATTGAAAAATCACTTAATGATTTTAAACAAGCACAACGGTTAGCGTCTATGGAAAGTGAGAAACATTTTGATTAAAAACATTTTACCACCAGCGACGATTGGCATTGTGGGTGGTGGACAGTTAGGACAGATGTTGGCATTAAGTGCTAAAAGTATGGGTTATCAAGTTGGTATTTTGGATCCAACGGCTAAGGCACCAGCAGCACAAGTCGCTGATTTTCAAATCATTGCTGAGTATGATGATGAAAAATCATTATTAGCACTCGCTCAACGTAGTGATGTTTTAACTTATGAGTTTGAAAATGTTGCGGAAGAAACTTTGAAACAAGCTAGCGAGTATGCAGATTTACCGCAAGGAACCCAATTATTACATGTGACAGGTCAGCGACTACGAGAAAAAAATTTTTTGAGAGAAGCGAATGTGCCAATTGCAAACTTTGCTGCTGTGACTGACGAAGATTCCTTAAAAAAAGCAATTTCTAAGATTGGATTACCAGCAATTTTAAAAACAGTTAGTGGTGGTTATGATGGTCATGGTCAATTAGATATCAATAGTCAATTGGACATGATGAAAGCGAAACAGCTTTATAATCATGGACTGTGTATTTTAGAAGCACGTCAAAATTTTAAAGCAGAAGCGGCCATGATGGTAACAAGAGATTTAAATCAACGAGTTGTGACATTTCCGTTAGTGGCTAACTATCACAAAAACCATATTTTACATACAACGGTTGCTTCAAATCAGTTTTCTCAGATATTGCAACAAAAAGCTCAAAAATATGCTGAACAGATTGCTGAAAAGTTGCAATTGTACGGTGTGTTAGGCATTGAATTTTTTATATTAAATGATTATGAATTGGTCGTTAATGAATTAGCGCCACGTCCACATAATTCAGGCCATTATACGATTGAAGCTTGTAATATTTCGCAATTTGAAGCCCATATTCGCAGTATATGTGGACTACCCATCCCACAAATTAAGCAAATTAAGCCAGCGGTGATGCGGAACATATTGGGTACAGATTTAAATTTAGCACGTCAATTATTGGTTGAACATCCCGAATGGCATTTTCATGACTATGGAAAATCTGAGATTAGACCGCAACGAAAATTAGGACATATCACAGTTATTGGTGATGATATAGAGCAATTACTTGAAACAACGGCAATGTTAAAGGGAGAAAATTAGCAATGACTGATTTGGAAGCAATTGAAAAACAAGCATTATTGTATCAAGGTAAAGCCAAGCAAATGTATACCACTAATCAACCAGATATTTTATGGGTACATTATATGGATCAAGTAACTGCTTTAAATGGTAAGCGTAAAGTTCAAATGAAAGATAAAGGTAAAGTGAACTGTGCTATCTCAGCGCACTTATTTAAAGATTTACAAGAGCAAGGTATAGCGAATCACTTTATGGCGCAAATGAGTGAAACAGATCAGTTAGTGAAGCGTGTTCAAATGATACCGTTAGAAACAGTTGTTCGTAATTATGCATCTGGTAGTTTTGTTAAACGATATCAGGTTGGATATCTTAAAAAATTTGAACAACCAGTTATTGAATTTTTTTATAAAAATGATGACTTAGACGACCCATTTTTGAACGATGATGATGCATTTGCTTTAGGGATTATAACAAAATCACAAATGGCAACAATTCGTCAATTAGCATTACAAATTAATCAACGTTTAATGAAACGATTTGTTGATATGCATATTCAGCTGGTAGATTTCAAATTGGAATTTGGTTTGACGACAAGTGGCAAAGTGCTCTTAGCAGATGAATTGTCACCTGACAATTGCCGCTTAGTTGATACAGAGACAAAGCAATCATTAGATAAAGATGTTTTTCGTCAAGGATTAGGAGAGATGGTTCCTATCTACGAAGAGATTCTGCATCGTTTACAACAGTCAGAGGAGGCTTAATTAATATGGTAGTCGTGAATGTTTTTGTGAACTATAAAGAGTCTATTTTAAATCCGGAAGCACAGGCAATTAAGCAAGCATTAGATCGGCTAGGATATGAGCATATTATGAATTTAAAAGTGGGTAAGTCTTTTGAACTCGTTTTTGAAGAGGGATTGAGTCGCCAAGCATTAGAACGTGAAGTAAATGAAATTTGTGATCGCATGTTGGCTAACTATAATATGGAAAATTATCGTTACGAAATTACTGAAGGTGAGGTCACACAATGAAGTTTGCTATTTTAGCATTCCCAGGCTCTAATTGTGAACGAGATGCCTACTATGCGATAACAGATGTGCTTCATGAAGAAGCCGAGTTGGTTTCTTATAAAGCGAATTCGTTACGTGGGTTTGATGCAGTGATTGTGCCAGGTGGTTTTTCATATGGCGATTATTTGCGTAGTGGGGCGATTGCACGTTTCGCGCCGATTGTATCAGCACTACAGAATTTTGCGAATAGTGGTCAACCGGTGGTGGGGATTTGTAATGGCTTTCAAATTTTAACAGAGATAGGGCTCTTGCCGGGAACATTACAAAAAAATACAAGTGCGAAATTTGTGTGTCGCAATCAAGCGTTAATTGTTGAAAATAACCAAAGCTTATTTTCAAATCAATACGATCTTGGAGAAAGTGTGACGTTTCCGATAGCGCATGGTGAAGGTAATTATTATTGTGATGCGGAGACATTGGAAAAATTAGAAATGAATCACCAAATTATTTTTAAATATCAAAATAATCCAAATGGTAGTGTGGCGGACATTGCTGGTATCACTAATCAAATGGGAAATGTACTTGGCATGATGCCACATCCTGAACGAGCAACTGAAAAAATTTTGGGGTCTGATGATGGTAATCGGTTGTTTATAGCCATGATTAATTTTGTTAAAAAACATGAGGGAGTTTTAAATGATTAACACAACCAATCAAGCCAGAGAATCTTCACCATTTGACATTGAAACGCAAAAACTTTATCGGTCACTTGGCTTAACTGATGACGAATATCAATTATTAAAAAATAAAGTTCTCGGGCGGTTACCTAATTATACTGAGATGGGGCTTTTTTCTGGTATGTGGAGTGAACATTGTTCTTATAAAAACTCAAAACCTATATTAAAAAAGTTTTTTACGAAAGGGCCACATGTTGTCAAAGGTCCTGGTGAAGGTGCGGGCATTATTGATATTGGCGATGGTCAAGGGGTGGTCTTTAAGGCCGAAAGTCATAATCATCCTTCAGCAGTTGAACCATTTCAAGGGGCAACTACAGGAGTTGGTGGTATTCTACGTGATATTTTTTCAATGGGTGCTCGGCCAATTGCGAGCCTTGATAGTTTACGATTTGGGACACCACGTACACCAGCTGATCGTTATTTGATTTCGCAAGTGGTTGCTGGTATCAGTGCTTACGGCAATTGTATTGGTGTACCTACCGTTGGTGGTGATATGGTTTTTGATGATGCATATGCTCAAAATCCATTGGTCAATGTGATGTGTGTTGGTCTGATGGATTTAGAAAAAATTCAAGTTGGGGCTGCGGCAGGGGTTGGTAATAGTATTATTTATGTCGGTGCTAAAACGGGGCGAGATGGTATTAATGGGGCTTCGTTTGCATCTGCACAATTTGATTCAGAACATGACAGTCAACGTTCTGCCGTTCAGGTTGGGGATCCATTTACTGAAAAGTTAGTGATGGAAGCATGCTTAGAAATTAGTGAGCATCATGCCGATGCGTTGATTGGGATCCAAGATATGGGTGCTGCTGGTTTGGTTTCTTCTTCAGCTGAGATGGGCTCCAAAGCAGGCGGTAATGGTATGGTATTAGATTTAGATCTGGTACCACAACGTGAAACTGATATGACACCATTTGAAATCATGTTGTCAGAATCACAAGAGCGAATGTTATTGTGCGTAAAAAATGGGTATGAAGACGAAATACAAGCTGTTTTTTCAGAATTCGGTGTTGAAGCAGCTGTGATTGGACATGTGACTGATAATGATCATTATCGTTTGGTACATCATGGTCAGGTAGTGGCTGACGTGCCCGTTGATGCATTAGTCTCACAAGCACCGGTTTATTATCGTGAAAGTCAAATGCCGGATCGTATGAAAAATGCTGAAATGACACAATTTATCCCAAAAATTGATTCAGCAACGGACGTTTTGCAACAGATGTTAGCGCAATTAACGATAGCTTCAAAAGAAAGTATTTATGAAACTTATGATTCGCAGGTTCAGACAAACACACTTGTTAAACCAGGTTCAGATGCGGCAATCGTGCGTGTACGACATCATGATAAGGCATTAGCCATGACGACAGATGTCAATGGCCGGTACTTATACTTAAACCCACGTCTTGGTGCCCAAATGGCTGTTGCAGAAGCCGCTCGAAACATTGTGGCATCCGGTGCAGTACCGTTAGGAATAACTGATTGTTTAAACTTTGGTAATCCGGAAAAACCAGAACAATTTTATGAATTAGATCAAGCAGTTCAAGGTATGAGTGAAGCCTGCGAAAAGCTGGCAACACCAGTAATATCGGGGAACGTTTCACTAAATAACGAATTTAATGATGTGCCAATTTATCCAACACCGCTAGTGGGAATGGTTGGCTTAGTGAAAGGCTTAGAACATGTCACCACACAAGACTTTAAGCAAGCGGGTGACTTAGTCTACGTTGTTGGTCAGACACATGATGATTTCAATGGAACAGAAATTCAAAAATTACAGACTGGTCAAGTTTCTGGACAGTTATTTCATTTTGACTTAGATTATGAGATTAAAATGCAAAAATTAGTGACGCAAGCTATTCAAGAAGGCCTGGTACAAAGTGCACATGACGTTTCTGAAGGTGGTCTCATTGTTGCTTTGGCAGAATCAACTTTTGCTCAGCAATTGGGATTACAGCTAGTGAGCGATTTAACGGTTCGTCAGTTCTTTGCTGAAACACAATCACGATTTGTGATATCTATTAGTGCTGAAAACCAGATAGCTTTTGAAGCATTACTGAATGAGCATGCGGTTTATTTAGGACGAGTGACTGATCAGGATCGTTTACAGGTTGTTGCGCGAGATGGTGAGTTTAATTTACCAGTTTCAAAAGCCTTGCATATTTGGAAAGGAGCCCTGGCATGCAGTCTGAAATAAGTAGTTTAAATGAAGAATGTGGGATATTTGGTATCTGGGGAACGCCAGATGCAGCATTTTTAACATATTGTGGTTTATTTGCGCTACAGCACCGTGGTCAAGAAGGAGCTGGCATAACAATTAACGATGCGGGTACTTTACGTACAAAACGTGGTTTGGGTCTACTGAATGATATTTTCAATGCGTCTGATCTTGAAGGATTAGTCGGCCAAGCAGCAGTGGGACATGTTCGCTATGCAACAGCTGGTAGCAATTCATTAGAAAACATTCAACCATTACCCTTCAATTTCAGTGATACACAATTTGCCTTAGCCCATAACGGTAATTTAACAAATGCGCAGACGATTCGTAAACAGCTAGAAAATCAAGGGGCAATTTATCACTCTAGTTCAGATTCAGAGAATTTAATGCACCTCATTCGATTGAGTCATGAAACTAATTTGGATGATCAAGTAAAAGAAGCGTTGCGAAAAATCAAAGGTGGGTTTGCTTATCTGATTTTAACTCAGGATCGTTTGTATGCTGCGCTAGATCCTAATGGTTTTCGACCATTGGTAGTCGGTAAGTTGCCAAATGGTGGGTTTGTTGTTTGTAGTGAGACCTGTGCGTTAGATGCTGTTGGGGCAGCATTTTATTGTGACGTGCAACCGGGTCAGTTATTAAAGATTGATCAGCAAGGTTTATCTGTATCCACATATACATCAGATACGCAATTAGCTATCTGTTCCATGGAATTTATTTATTTTGCGCGACCGGATTCTAATATCTATGGCGTGAATGTACATGCCGCTCGGAAGAGAATGGGAGCATTGCTTGCAAAAGAACAGCCAGCTGATGCAGATATGGTGATCGGTGTACCAAATTCATCACTTTCAGCTGCCATGGGCTACGCCGAAGCTGCAGGGCTACCATATGAAATGGGGTTGATAAAAAATCAATATTCAGCAAGAACTTTTATTCAACCAACGCAAAAATTACGGGATCAAGGCGTCAATATGAAATTATCGGCTGTGAAGGGAGTGGTTGCTGGTAAACGCGTTATTTTGGTAGATGATTCAATTGTACGTGGGACAACTAGCCGACGTATTGTGAAATTATTGAAAGATGCGGGTGCGTTAGAAGTTCATCTCAGAATTGCTTCACCAGAATTACGTTACCCATGTTTTTATGGGATTGATATTCAGCATACTAGTGAATTGATTGCTGCCAATCAAACGATTGATCAAATGCGAAAAACTTTTGGAGCAGATACATTAGGCTTTTTAAGTGTCCATAATTTAATTAAAGCGATTGGTTTAAATACTGGTGCTCCCAATGGGAGTTTGTGTGTGGCTTATTTTGATGGCAACTATCCAACCCCTCTCTATGACTATCAAGAACAATATGATCAAGAACAAGCAATGTTACATCACTGTACAAAAACAACGGTAAGTTGAGCTAAGCAGAAAGGATCATAAAATGGATGCCTATAAAAAGGCTGGTGTTGATATTGCTGCCGGGTATCAACTAGTCAAGCAAATTAAAAAAATAACACATAATGATGCATTGGGCTCGTTTGGCGGTTTGTTGCCATTGGATATGAGCGCTTACCAAGAACCTGTCTTAGTGGCGGGCACTGATGGTGTTGGCACAAAATTATTGGTGGCGATTCAAGCAAATAAACATACACAAGTCGGTGTGGATCTAGTTGCCATGTGTGTTAATGACATACTAGCACAAGGTGCAAAACCATTATTCTTTTTGGATTATATTGGCCTTGGTCACTTAGAAGCGAGACAAACAAAGGATATTTTGACGGGAATCGTTGATGGTATTAAGCAGGCAGATGTTCTGCTGTTAGGTGGCGAGACGGCAGAAATGCCAGATATGTATGAAAAATATCATTACGATTTAGCTGGTTTTGCAGTAGGTATTGCTGAAAAAACACAGGTATTGACTGCTGAAAATACGCAAATGGGGGATGTGCTGTTAGGCTTGGGCTCAAGTGGGTTACATTCGAATGGTTTTAGCTTGGTTCGTGACATTTTATTTAAGCAACATCATTTTGCGTTAACCGATAAGTTGGTTGATCATCATGAAGATTTACAAACAGAATTACTTAAACCAACTCGGATTTATGTGCAATCTGTCTATCCATTAGTGCAGCAAGGGTTGTTACATACAATTGCTCATATTACCGGGGGTGGTTTGATTGAAAATGTGGGTCGTATTCTACCTGACGGGCTTGCTGCTGAAATTAACGTTGAAACGTGGCCGGTACCGCCAATTATGAAATCGCTACAAGCACTCGGTCAACTTACCTTTGCAGATATGACACAAACCTTTAATTTAGGCATTGGATTGGTATTAGCTGTTAAGCCGACAAATGTAGCAACAGTGATGACGGCATTGCAACAGGCTGGTGAACAAGTTTATCGTATTGGTCAAGTCGTCTCTGGTGATGGTGAGGTTGAAATGAGGGGTGAATTGCAATAATGTCAACAATTAAAAAAATTGCTATTTTTGCTTCGGGAGAAGGGACTAATTTTACAGCTTTATACCAAACGTTTCGTCATGAAAAATTACCAGTGAAGGTTAGTTTACTTGTTTGTGATCAGCAACAAGCCAATGTTTTGCGACGTGCACAAGCAGTGCAAGTACCAACGTTAGTCGTTGATTTTAAAGACTATGCCAGTAAAAAAGCTGCTGAAGAGGTCATTGCGCATCGTTTAGCCATTGAACAAATTGATTTTATTTTGTTAGCAGGTTATATGCGGATTATTGGGTCCACTTTGTTAGAAAAATATATTGGCAAAATGGTTAATATTCATCCGGCATTGTTGCCTAATTTTCCTGGTCGTCATGGAATTGCGGATGCTTATCGTGCAGGTGTTAAAGAAACAGGGGTGACGATTCATTGGGTAGATGCTGGCGTTGACTCAGGTCAAATTATTGCCCAACAAAAGGTTCCTGTGTATGATTCGGATCGACTAGTTGATCTTGAACGGCGGATTCATGCCGTTGAAAATCTATTTTATCCAAATGTGGTTAAAGCGTTATTAGAAAAAGGAGAATTTTAAAATGACGAAACGAGCTTTATTGAGTGTTTCTGATAAAACTGGGTTACTTGAAATCGCACAACAATTAATTAACTTAGGCTTTGAACTTATTTCAACAGGTGGTACAAAAAAAGCTTTGGAGATAGGTGGTATTGCAGTGATTGGTGTTGAAGACGTGACAGGTTTTCCTGAAATGTTAGATGGACGAATAAAGACATTGCATCCCAAAATTCATGGTGGCATATTAGCCAAACGAGATAATGATGCACATATGCAACAATTGCAAGAGACAGAAATTACCCCAATTGATTTAGTTATTGTTAATCTTTATCCTTTTAAAGAGACAATCGAAAAGCCGGACACAACAGAGGCACAGGCAATTGAACAAATTGACATTGGTGGTCCAGCAATGCTTCGGGCTGCGGCTAAAAATTTTACAGATGTCTTAACGGTAGTCGATGTTGCTGATTATGATCAAGTCGTAGCGCGCTTAGCATCTGGGCGGGATGATTTAAAATTCAGAAAATCATTAGCTGCTAAGGTATTTCAGCATACGGCGGCATATGATGCGTTAATTGCCAATTATCTAACACCAGAGGCGTTTCCTGAAAAGTTAACGTTGACGTATGAAAAACAACAGAGCCTACGTTACGGTGAAAATAGTCATCAAGCAGCTGCTTTCTATCGCGAACCAATACCAGCAAAATTGTCGATCATTACCAAACAATTACATGGCAAAGCACTGTCGTTTAACAATTTAAAAGATGCTAATGCCGCATTGAATATGGTTAGTGAATTTAATGAACCATGCGTTGTAGCAATGAAACACATGAATCCTTGTGGCGTCGGTATAGCTGATAAGATTGAACGCGCTTGGGATGAAGCATACGAATCGGATCCGATGTCAATTTTTGGTGGTATTGTTGCCGTTAATCGTGAAGTTGATCTTGCCACAGCTCAAAAAATGCACGAAATCTTTTTGGAAATTATCATTGCGCCGTCATTTAGTGCAGATGCATTAGAAGTACTGGCAAAAAAGAAAAATATTCGTTTATTACAAGCTGATTTTAGCCATCGAAAGGAAGCTGAACGCTTTGAGGCGGTTACTGTTAGTGGTGGGTTACTAGTGCAAGAAACAGATCGCGAAGTGGCAGAAATACCGACTTTTGAAGTTGTGACGCAAACACAACCAACACCAGAACAATTAAAAGCACTCCAATTTGGGCAACATGTCGTTAAATTTGTTAAAAGTAATGCGGTTGTTGTAACAACCGCAACGAAAACACTGGGTGTTGGCATGGGACAACCAAATCGCATTGATGCCACTAAGATTGCGATAAACAAAGCGATGCCGAAGGCGGGTTACGAAAATGCCATTTTGGCTTCTGATGCTTTCTTTCCAATGGATGACTGTGTTGAATATGCAGCGCAACACAATATTAAAGCAATTGTGCAGCCAGGGGGGAGTATTCGGGATAAAGATTCAATTGCGATGGCGGATAAGTATGGTATTGCGATGGTAACAACTGGTGTCCGTCATTTTCGACATTAATTAGAAAGGAGTTTTTAATGGTGAAGGTATTGGTCATTGGTTCAGGTGCGCGTGAACATGCGATTGCAGCAACGTTTCTTGCAAGCAGTCAAGTAACGGCTGTTTTTTGTGTACCAGGTAATCCAGGGATGCAACAACATGGTATTCAAACGATGGCGATTGCTGAAAATGATTTTGAACAGTTGGCGAATTTTGCGGTACAACAACGAATCGATCTAATTTTTGTTGGTTCTGAGGCGCCATTAGCAGCGGGAATCGTTGATTTTTTTCAGCAAAAAGGCTTACGTATTTTTGGACCAAATCAAATGGCAGCACAGTTAGAAAGTAATAAAAAATTTGCGAAAGATTTTATGGTTCGTAATCAAGTGCCGACGGCAAAATTTGCATCCTTTACAGATGCAAATAAGGCATTAGAATATGCTCAAAAATTAACTTTGCCACTTGTGGTCAAAGAAAATGGTTTAGCAGGTGGAAAAGGCGTTCAAATTGTCAAGACATGGGCTGATGTCGTAGCTGCTGTAACAGTTGCTTTGAATAATAGTGATCAAATACTCATTGAAGAATTTTTACAGGGTGAAGAATTTTCATTAATGCTTTTTTTGGGTGGTCCTGAGCCGGTGATTTTACCGGTATCACAGGATCATAAAAAAATTTTTGCTGCTGAAACTGGTCCTAATACGGGTGGCATGGGGGCATATTCACCGGTACCTCATATGACATCAGATGTTATTGACCAAGTTAAACGAACAATTATTAAGCCGATAATGGCAGGTTTGCGTAAAGAGCAGTTGATGTATGCTGGAACATTATATATTGGTTGTATATTGACTAGTACTGGTATTAAAGTGATCGAGTTCAATGTGAGATTGGGTGATCCAGAAACTCAGATTTTATTACCACAATTAGAAAGTGATTTTTATGAAGCCGTAACAGACTTAATTGCTGGCAAAACACCACAAATGGTCTGGCAAAATCATGATTATTATTTAGGAACGGTTGTGGTTGCACCGGGTTATCCAATTGCCCCACAGCAGCAAATTAAGTTGCCAAAGCTACCTGCAAATGTTTTTTATGCTGGAGTCATTGTTAAAGGACAGCACCTTTATAGTACTGGTGGTCGTATTTTTACACTGATCGAACACGCTAAAACTCTTAAGGAGGCGCAAAAGAAGGTTAATCAATCGTTAAACCATTTAGTACTGGATGATTTTTATTATCGCACCGATATTGGTTTTCGTGATTTAAACGAATGATTATGATGGCATAAAAAAAGAACGACATTTTGCCGTTCTTTTTTAAGTAGTGGACAAGCAGGGGCTCGAACCCTGGACCCACGGATTAAGAGTCCGTTGCTCTACCAACTGAGCTACTTGTCCAAAAATTGTCTCACAACAACAAACAATAATATATCATACAATGAGTATATATGCAAGTGTTTGTTGTAAGTGAAAAAAAGAACCAATTAGTATTAGTTCTTTAAAATGGACAAGCAGGGGCTCGAACCCTGGACCCACGGATTAAGAGTCCGTTGCTCTACCAACTGAGCTACTTGTCCAAAAATTGTTTCACAACAACGAATACAAATATACCATAAAACGGATCATGATACAAGTTTTTTTATTAGGAAAATTATTAGCAATTAGGTCTTGCAATTTTGTTTTAGCCGAGTAAAATCAATTGATAAATAAATATTAATTAATTGTTGTAGATTTAATCGTTAGATAAACGGGCTAACAAGTTTCTACCGCCTACCCAATAATAGGCGACAATCTACAAATGATTAGGTATAACTGTACAGTTAACTAGCATTTGTAGGATTATATACTATCCTGTAAATGCTTTTTTTATACAAAAAAATGGAGGAATTATGGTTAATTATAGTTTTGCAAATAAATTTGTACCAATGGGGCTAACATTTCAAGATGTTGCATTACCAATTCATCAAACAGAAAATGCGCAAGAAAAAATAAATATGCAAACTATATTGACGCCAACGTTAAAATTAAATCGGCCAATTTTATCAGCAGCAATGGATACGGTTACTGAAGCACCTATGGCAATTGCGTTAGCTGAATTTGGCGGACTAGGCGTGATTCACAAGAACATGCTAATTGCAGATCAGGCTGCTGAGGTTAGACAAGTTAAAGCTGTCAAAGTCGACCCTAAAGCATCTCCGAATGCAGCAATGGATACACAGGGTCGTTTACTAGTTGCTGGGGCCGTTGGTGTGACTTCTAATACGCTGGAACGAGTTGCCGCATTAGTAGCAGCTGGCGCTGATGCGATTGTTCTAGATTCAGCACATGGTCATTCGGAAGGCGTCTTACGTAAAATTCATGAAGTTCGCCAGGCTTTTTCAAATATTAATATTATAGCTGGTAATATTGCTACTAAAGCGGGTGCAATGGCATTATACGATGCTGGTGCTGATGTTGCTAAAGTTGGTATTGGACCAGGTTCGATTTGTACAACACGGGTCGTCGCTGGCGTTGGTGTACCACAGATTTCAGCGATTGTCGCAGCCCAAGAAGCGGCAAAGATATACCATAAAACGATTATTGCGGATGGTGGCATTAAAACGGCTTCAGATATGAGTAAAGCATTATTAGCTGGTGGTCATGCCATTATGCTAGGATCAGTGTTAGCAGGTACTTTTGAAACGCCTGGTGAGATTATAACCACACCAGAAACTGGTTTACGATACAAGGCTTACCGAGGAATGGGATCAATTGCTGCGATGCAAAATGGGTCAAAAGATCGTTATTTTCAAGGTGAAGTTAATGAAGCTAATAAAATGGTTCCTGAAGGTATTGAAGGAAAGACAGCATACAAGGGCACTTTGTTAGATGTATTAGAACCATTGTTAGCAACGACAATGGTCAATTTAAAGCAGGCTGGTTTAACATCAGTCACACAGGCAGCTAATGAGGGTCAATTATTGGTTACCACAACAACCCCAGATTATGCGAATGTGCCACAGAATATACGGTTGATCATCAAAAAGGAGGAGTTGATATAATGCTCAGCAAACAAGGATTAGGACTCAATGAGGTATTATTAGTGCCCAGTGCATCAGATGTGTTACCAAATGAAATCGATATTCGTACGCAAGTCACACAGCATTTGCAACTATCAGTGCCAATTATTGGTGCCACTAATTTTACGACTGTTGATCATGCACTTGCCTTTGCGAAAGCAGGCACATTAGCAATTTTGCCAGAAACATTAGCAACACCGATCATTGTTGAAAAAATGAAGCAAATTGATACAACGTATCTAGTTGGTGTTTCAATCAACTTGTCTGCTAGTATGATAACTAGAGTTCATGAATTAGTAACTGCGGGCATAAATGTGTTGCAATTACCAACCACAACGCAACAGACATCATTACTGATGCGAAGTATTCATGATATAAAAAAGCAATTTCCGACATTACCAGTTTGGGTTGGACCGACGGATTCATTAAAAGATGCGCAAGATGCTTTAGAAGCAGGTGCTGACACGATTATTGTTGGCAACAATAATCATCCTTTAACCAACATTGTGACAACGGTCATGGCTTTTACAGCATTGGCAGCGAAATTTGATAAGAATGTTATTCTTGGATCAGGTGTTAAATATTCTGGAGATGTTGTCAAAGCATTAGCTGCGGGTGCAGTTGCTACGATGGTAGATGATCAAATGATGACCGGTGTTATCGCAGATAATATTTTCCAAATTAGTGGCGGCTTACGATCGGGTATGGGTTATACCGGATCGGGAGATGTTGCTACTTTACGACAACATGGTCAATTTGTCCAAATTACTGCAGCAGGATTAACAGAAAGTCATCCCCACGATGTTACCTTAATTCGGGATGCGCCTAACTATCATCGTGTATAAATAATAAACTTATCCCTAATAAGAAAAGACCACACAAATTGATATCTGTGTGGTCTTTATAGTGGACAAGCAGGGGCTCGAACCCTGGACCCACGGATTAAGAGTCCGTTGCTCTACCAACTGAGCTACTTGTCCAAATAAATTGTTTTACAACAACGAAAATAAATATACCACTGATAAAAATAGATTGCAATAAAAAAATAAAAAAGGCCAGTATAATAACATTGATTAAAATGACAGTCTAAAAAATTGGCATTATATCGTTTTTTTAAATTTTTGATAAAATTTTATTTTGGTAAAATTCGCTTGCATGTTATAATATCAATCAGAGACCCACCATTGGGAGGACATAATAATGAGTAAAATATTGGTCGTAGATGACGAAAAACCGATCTCAGATATCATAAAATTTAATTTAACAAAAGAAGGTTATGACGTCGTTGTGGCAATGGATGGTCGTGAGGCTTTGGATTTGTTCGATAGTGAGGAACCAGATTTAGTTCTTCTTGATCAAATGTTACCCGAGGTTGAAGGAACTGAAGTGTTGCGTCAAATTCGGACGAAGTCTCAAACACCAGTCATTATGGTGACAGCAAAAGATTCAGAAATTGACAAAGTATTGGGCTTGGAAATGGGTGCCGATGATTATGTCACAAAACCATTTTCAAATCGCGAACTTTTGGCAAGAATTAAAGCAAACTTGCGTCGTCAAACCCCATCGTCTGGGCAAGGACAAGTCGATGATAGTGGTGATATTAAGATTGGTGCGTTAACTATTCATCCAGATGCTTACATGGTTTCAAAAAATGGTCAAGATATTGAATTAACTCATCGTGAATTTGAATTATTACACCATTTATCAAAACATATTGGTCAAGTCATGACACGTGATGATTTATTGCAAACTGTCTGGGGTTATGATTACTTTGGTGATGTTCGTACAGTCGACGTCACTGTTCGTCGTATCCGTGAAAAGATTGAAGAGACACCTAGTCATCCACAAATCTTAATGACACGTCGCGGTGTTGGCTATTATCTAAAAGTATCTGAAGAATAAAGAATTAAGTTGTAAAAGGCTAGTGCCTTGCCAAATGGCATGGTGCTGGCTTTTTTTGTCATTAGGAAAGGCAGTATCAGATTTATGAAAATCAGACGTAAATGGCGCCATTTTTTTTCATCTATTCACTTTAAAATTGCGCTAGTCTTTACGCTAACATTGATTGTTACTTTGGAATTAGTGGGTGCTTTTTTTGTGCGGCAACTAGAACGACAAAGTCTATCATCATTTCGTGATCAAATTTCCTTACCTGTTTATGTTGATGATTCTTTGACGCAGCAATTAGCAAGTAGTAGTCAAAAGAAAGTTAATCAAAATGTGCATACGATTTTGAACTCAACTAATAATGCGGCTATTTCTGAAATTCAGGTTTTTGATACAGCCGGGATTTTGCGTGGTACCAATGATGTTAATAATCAGGACAAGGTTGGGCAAAAGACAACAGATGCAGATATTAAAGCAGCTATTGCTGGCAATAAATATACGAAGAATCCAATTATTACTCAAAATGGTACAAGGTATCAATTGGTGATTAAACCATTGGTCAATACGGTGAATGGCGAAAGTAATATTGTAGGAGTTGTGGTTGTTCGTGCCAGTCTGGAAACGGTTTATGATAATTTAACGAAGATATCATTTATTTATTTTGCTTCGTTAGTATTTGCTGTTGCTCTAGGTGTAATCATGGCGATATTTATTTCGCGTAGTATTACAAAGCCGATTGCTGAGATCAGTGAGCGAACAACTAAGATTGCTCAAGGAGATTATTCTGGCGGTATCGTTGTTCGAACGAATGATGAAATTGGAAAATTAGCACAAGATGTTAATGTTTTGGCGGAACGCATTGAGGAAACCACAAACTCAATGGATTTTGAACGTCGTCGTTTGGATTCTGTGCTTGAGCATATGTCGGATGGTGTTATTGCCACCGATAGACGAGGTAGTATTAATATCATTAATATTGCTGCCTTACGAATGACAGGATCTATAGATAGTCAAGATGCGGTGGGAAAGTCCATCTTAGATGTTTTACAAATTGCTGATCAATATAGTCTTCGTGATTTGTTAGATAATCATCATGAATTACTATTAGATTTTAGCACTGATGAACACCCATTAATGATTCGGGCTTACTTTAGTTTAATTGAGCGTGCATCAGGCTTTATTTCTGGATTAGTCATTGTTTTGCATGATGTTACTGAACAACAACGAATTGAACGTGAACGTCGTCAATTCGTTTCAAACGTATCACATGAGTTACGCACGCCGCTAACATCTGTCAAATCATATGTTGATGCTCTACAAGATGGCGCGGTCGAAGATCCGGAAGTATCGCATAGTTTCTTAAAAGTTGCCCAGGATGAAACGACCCGTATGATCCACATGATTAATGATTTGTTAGAGTTATCACGGATGGATTCAGGTACAATGAAACTTGAAAATGAATTCACGAATATTGCGGATTTATTTAATTATATCCTGGACCGATTTGATATGATCATTGCGAATGACGATAAACCAGCTAAGTATTATTCCATTAAGCGGATTATCCCACAATTACAAATTTGGGTGGAAATTGATACATCGAAATTTACACAGGTGATTGACAATATTATGAATAATGCGATTAAATACTCCCCTGATGGTGGTGTGATTACGGCACGCTTAGTCGATCGTCAAACAGAAGTTGTCTTAAGTATTACTGATCAAGGATTAGGAATTCCAAAACGAGATATGAAACAAATTTTCGATCGTTTCTTCCGTGTTGATAAAGCGCGTTCAAGAGCGCAGGGTGGTACTGGCTTGGGATTAGCAATTTCCAAAGAAATTATTGAACGATTTGGTGGTCGTGTATGGGTTGAGT
Source organism: Weissella sp. ESL1177 (assembly GCF_058107185.1). NCBI lineage: Bacteria > Bacillati > Bacillota > Bacilli > Lactobacillales > Lactobacillaceae > Weissella > Weissella sp. ESL1177. The sequence goes on from NZ_CM176591.1 coordinate 2,090,816, forward strand.
CAACTGAAGGTGAAGGTTCAACGTTCTCAATTGCATTACCTTATGAACCATATAACGAACTAGACGATGAATGGGACGATGGTGCTTGGGATGAAGAAGAATAAGCAATGGCGAATAAAAATCAGATACTTTAGGCAACAATATGGTCTCATTATTGCCTTAGTTATTGCTATTTTTATTAGTATCTTTTTATCAGTTCAATTATGGCAAAGTCCAACGCAATCAACACAAAACCAGCAATCTGACGAAACAAATCAAGAAAATGTTGCGGGTAAAGATTTAACGGATGTGTATAGTGTGTCACAAATTACTTATAATCATGGACAAAAAAAACTGAGTGTGATTGATTATCGAACTTTAGCGTCTAAAATGATTAATCGTGTGCAAACATGGAGTTTAAGTAGTAAGGGCAGTCAAGTTGTCAAAAAGCAGACTTATATTAATAAGTTAGCACGGGATAATGTGGTTGTGATGAGTTTTCCAGATTCAGTTTCTGGCAGCATCGTCAAAAAAATCTTTGGTAAACAAATCAAGTTACCAAATAATGCCATGATCAATCACGTGCAATTACCACGAAATAAAGGTAATAGAATTGCCTTTTATGACGATCGTCATCGCAAGATTTATACTTTTCAAGCAACAAATATGCCACAAAAAATTCAGAAACGCCCCAATAATAAAAAAGTTGTCACTGTTGAATATGAATGGCTGGGTAAGAGCGTCATGGCAGCGACAACAGAGTCAACCACGTTGCAAAGTTATAGTTATCTGTTAGATGTTGATAGTACGATTTCTCGTTTAACCAAGTTATTTCCAGATAGCGGCACAAGAGAAGTCAATCATAGTCAAGAAATTTTGACTTATACGAATGGTAATAATCGACGGATGCAACACAATGTGACAACAGGGGTGATTAACTATGATGCATATGGGATCCATCACAATGTTGATACATTTAACCGGCGTCAATATCAAAGTTATCGTTGGCTAACTACTTTACATCAATTGTCAGATAATTTATATTATTTTGAACAGCAAAATCGTGGTCAAACATTGACATATCGCTTATTTGTGAATGGATTACCGATATTTAATCAATCGACTGATGGCACCGTTCAGGTGAAACAATTACCTAATCAGCATGAAGAAATTGTGATGTCGCAATATTCATTACGAGTGCCATTACCAACAGATCAAAAGAATAAAATGATACTGGCACCAATGACAGATGCGATGGCAAAATTAGAAAATGTTGGTGTATCAAAAGATGATATTGAGCAGATGTCAATTGGCTATCGTTGGCAACTGAATACAGATAATCAAATTGTGACGTTGCAACCAGAATGGTATTTTGAACAAGGACATGTTTGGCGATCGGTTAATGATCAAGTTAACAATGAGGAGAGGGGGCATTAGATGGATTTTCGTAAAGTCTTAGCAGCCTTCTTAGCAGTTTTTGTTGCTTTAGATATCTTTTTGGGTATTCAATGGGTACGAGAATACCCATTTAGTGATAATCGGCCAACAGATGAACAAATATTAGATGAAATGAGTGATGATGGCATTGTGTATAAAAATTTATCACAAAATCATCAGATTGGTTCATATCTTGCTGGGAAAAGCGGTAAGCAAATGTTGATGAAGCATGTGCAGCAACTTCGTCCACGTTGGCAAACCTCATTTTCAAATAATCAGTTAAAAGTTGTTGCACAAACGCCAATGGCATTAGGAACGGATACCGTCAGCGATGTTCAGGCTCTTAATCAGTTGATCAAAAAGCGTGATCAAGTGATTGCAGGGACACATTATCAGTACAGTAAAAAAATGACGCAAATCGTTCAGTCTGAAAATAAGCAAGCGGCAAACGTCTATGTTTATGTACAAAAGGTACCAACAGATAAACATCAATTTTTGGCAGATCGTGCGCAAATCGTTTTTGAAGTAGATCATCATCATCGGCTGAAGAGTTATAGTCAACAATATATTAATCAAACGCAGTTTTTAAGAGATGATATGCAATTAATTTCTGAAAAACAAGCGTTGATTAGTTTATATCAATATAATGAATTGCCTAATAATAGTACAGTTAAACTGTCAACGATGGGTTATACGACATTAACCACGGTTAAAAATGATATTATCTTTGTGCCGGTATGGCAATTTTTGATTGAAAATAGTAGTAAAACAACGGAAGTTGTCTCAGTTAATGCAATTAATGGTTCAATTATGAAATAGACCTTCTATCACGTGTTAAAATATAATTTGTGGTGGAATAATAATGAAAAGACGTTGGTGTAAATAAGCACGTCTACCTTAGTAAGAGGCACAAAGTTTGCCACCATAATGGTGTGAATTTTGTGCCCTAAGTGTATATAACAAGATGTCATTGATAGCATCATAAAGTTAAGGATATGGTGAAAGAATTTAATGATTATTAGGATAGATTCTTTAATGTTAGTAAGGAGTTAAGAATGGCAAATGATTTTAAGGTGTCAATGTTAGCATCTGGTAGTAAAGGTAATGTTACGTTTATTGAAACGCCTCAACATAATGTGTTGGTTGACGCTGGTTTGTCAGGAAAGAAGATTGCAAATTTAATGTCGCAAATTGGTCGCTCACTAAATGATGTTGATGCGTTATTTGTGACTCACGAACACAGTGATCATATTGCTGGTGTTGGGGTGTTAGCCCGTAAATATGGGATGGATATTTATGCTAATAAAAAAACGTGGGATGCAATGGCGAATAAAATTGGTCATATTGATTCTGAACAAAAGCAATTATTTGAACCGGGTCAAACAAAACTAATGGGGGACCTTGATATTGAAAGTTTCAGTGTGTCACATGATGCAGTAGATCCCCAGTTTTACGCTTTTCATCATGACAATAAAACTTTTGCCATGTTAACGGACACAGGGTATGTTAATGATCGTATTATTGGATCAATTAAAAACGCAGATGCTATTTTGATGGAAGCAAATCACGATTATGAAATGTTAAGGATGGGTAGTTATGCATGGTCGTTAAAACAGCGTATTTTAAGTGATCAAGGTCATCTATCAAACGAAGATAGTGCAATGGCATTAACACAATTATTAGGTAATCGAACGAAGCATGTCTATCTTGGTCATTTAAGTCAAGAAAACAATCAAAAGCCATTAGCACATATCACAGTACAATCAGTATTAGAAGAAAATGATTTTGGTGTTGATCATGATTTCCAATTGTTAGATACAGATCCAGCAATTGCAACACGCTTAATACAAATCTGAAAAGCCTTGGTACATATTAAGGTTAAGGCGATTTAAAGGGTGTTAGCTTAAAGTAACATTTATATAGACTGATAAAATTAATGGTAAAACATAAGATACGGGGCATGAATATGAAATTATCATCAGGAACAAAAATTGTGGTAATGAGTGTCGTCGCTGGACTAGTCGGTGGGGGTGTGGCTGCTGGTGGGGTGACTTATTTTTCACATGAAAATCAATCTACAACTAAAGTAACGACAGGTAAAACAGTACCTGTTAAGGTCAACAGTAGTAATGTTAAGGGGACGTCAAGCGCAACAAAAGCATTTAAAACGGTTTCTGGAGCCGTTGTGTCGGTCATTAACTTACAAAAACAACAATCGTTACAATCCGGTACATATGGGAGTAGCACGACGGATGATGATTCGACAGCAAGCAGTGATTCTTCCGGTTTAGCAACTGCTTCAGAAGGTTCAGGTGTTATTTATAAAAAGACTGATAACACAGCGTATATTGTCACAAATAATCATGTTGTCGCAGATTCTAATGCTATTCAAGTACTATTAAGTGATGGCACCAAACTAACAGCAAAATTGGTTGGAACAGATGAGCAAACTGACTTAGCTGTTTTGAAAGTTTCAGCAAGTAAAGTAACGGAAATTGCTGATTTTGCGGATTCGTCTAAAACTGAAGCGGGTCAATCAGTCCTAGCAATTGGATCACCATTAGGTTCAGATTATGCAACGTCAGTGACAGAGGGAATTATTTCTGCCACGAAACGTCAAGTGGATGCAACTGATGAAAGTGGTAACTCCCTTGGTAAAGCGACTGTATTGCAAACAGATGCAGCAATTAATCCAGGTAATTCTGGTGGACCATTAGTTAACTTGGCAGGACAAGTTGTTGGTATTAATTCCATGAAATTAGCTTCATCTGAAGATGGTACGTCAGTTGAAGGTATGGGTTTTGCGATTCCTTCTAACACAGTTGTTAGCATCATTAACGAACTAGAAAAGAATGGAAAAATCGAACGACCAGCACTCGGTGTTTCAATGGTAGATTTAAGTAATGTTTCGGCCAGTGACCAGAGTGATGTCTTAAATTTGCCATCTCGTGTTTCTGGTGGTGTGGTGGTGATTAATACGGAAGACGACTCACCAGCAGCCAATGCTGGTTTGAAGAAGTATGATGTCATTACAAAAATTGATAGTACGACGGTCACTGATTCAGGTGAATTGCGAGATGCATTGTATAAGCATAAAATTGGTGATTCAGTAAAATTGACTTATTATAGAAATGGTAAAGAATCGACAACTACCGTTAAACTTAATAAATCAACTAGTTCATTAAGTAGCGAACAATAAAGTGAATAAATTAGAAATAAAATGTGAGGAAGGTGTGAAGAAATTCAGACCTTCTTTGTGTTTTGTAAACAAATTGAAATATTTGTGAAACCTTTATGAAAAGTTCATTGTTTATATTGTGTATATCCGCTTTTGTTAGTGGAATTCATTACTCCCCAAAGTATATGAAAAATTACATAGTTCCCCAAACTATGTATCCCCCCTTCGCTGGTTGCGATAGTAGCCGGCGGCGGACCATCGTTGCGTTCCCCCTCTTGCACGGTGGTCTTTTTTTATTGAAAAAAGTCGTTTACAAAAGACGGTTTGACTGTATTGTCAACTTTTTTGTAAACGACTTTTATTTTTATGATTTTGGTATAACGACTAAGGCTAGTTGATAACGGCCAACGTCAACGTGGTTATTTTGTAAGGTATAACTAACTGTTAATTTACCATAGGGGTGTTGGGGCGATATATCACTGAATAATTCATCAGTTTGTACAGTAATTGGGATGTTACCTTGTGGTGTGACATAATGTGTTTGAAAAAATTGTCCCAACATAAAATGTAATTGCACATCAGTAAAGTAATTGTGACGATGCAATAAAATATCATTCGTCGTTGTTATTTTAAATGTTACTGGCGTATCATTAACGCCCTGTTGATGTTCAGTGTATCGGATATAGAGGGCGTTATCTGTTAACGTCAATGTTGCCTCTTCTTCAAATTGAAATTGCTCAATATCATCAGCTTGTTTAATCTGAGTTGTTAACGAAATACGGGTTGACCATGATTTTCTCATAGGTTGCATATAAAACTCCTTGAAATATGATTGTTTCAGTCCATTATACAGGGTTCAATAGGGTATAATGTAATAAATATACGGCATATTCGACAGAATTAGAAAGGAAATCATGACGCAATTTATTAAAACAGGTTCAGAAAAGGTTTTTCGGGATCCCGTACTTAATTCAATACGGGTAAAAGATCAAGTCATTCTTGATTTAATTGGGACGTCTGAATTTCAACGTCTGCGCCGAATAAAACAATTAGGTGTTGCTAGTGCTGTTTTCCATGGTGCTGAGCATTCACGCTTTTCACATTCATTAGGTGTTTACGAAATTGCTCGCCGTTTTGCAAATCATTTAGAACAATTTTATCCTTCGCAAAAAGCTGGGGATGGATTATGGGATGTTAACGAACGGCTTGTTTTGTTGTGTGCGGCATTGCTACACGATGTTGGTCACGGACCATATTCACATACTTTTGAGCATATTTTTAATACAGATCATGAAGTTTACACACAAAATATTATCTTATCAGCAGACACTGAAGTGCACCAGGTATTGGCAAAAATTGCACCCGATTTTCCACAAAAAGTTGCCAGTGTCATTGCTAAAACGTACCCTAATCCACAAGTTGTTCAGTTAATTTCTAGTCAAATTGATGCAGATCGAATGGATTATCTATTACGTGATGCCTATTATTCTGGTGCAACATACGGTCAATTTGACTTATCTCGTATCATTCATGTGATGCGCCCTTATTCAGGCGGGATTGCTTTTGATGAAAAGGGCTCTTATGCTATCGAAGATTACGTTGTGTCGCGTTATCAGATGTATGTCCAGGTTTATTTTCATCCGGTATCACGTTCGTTTGAAGTACTCTTACAGCATTTACTTGAACGAGCAAAATTTGTATATGATGAAAGCCAAACGGATTCGCGAGTGGATGGCACGTTTATTTCTAAGACACTCCAGCCACTTTTTGCGGGTAATTTAGATTTACAGCAATATTTGATGTTAGATGATTCGTTAATGTTGGCTAATATCAATTCATGGCGCTACGCTGAAGATGCTATTTTAGCTGATTTAGCCACACGCTTTATTAATCGTAAACCACTAAAGTCAATTGTCATTACGGATGAAACGCGTCAATTGTTACCAATTATTAAGGGATTGATCGATTCTGCCGGGTTTGATACACGCTATTATACGGCTGAAAATGATAGTTTTGATTTACCATATGATGCGTACAATCCAAAAGATAAAAAGCCACGAACGCAAATTGAAATTATGCAGTTGGATGGTTCGTTAACAGAATTATCAACGCAAAGTCCACTTGTTGAAGCAATGACTGGACGGATTTTTGGGAATGCGCGTTTCTTTTTCCCGCGTGAAATGTTAGCAGAACATGCAGTAGGTGATATTATGGCACCGATTTATAATGACTTTCAGCGATATGTGCACAATGAAACGTTAATTAATCCGGCAAAGACAGATGGTGAATAGGGAGTGTTTTTAAATTATGGCAATTAAGTTAGTGACAATCGATATTGACGATACTTTGGTGAATTCAGCAAAACAAATTACACCACGAGTAAAAAAAGCATTGCAAGAAGCAAAGGCTAAGGGCGTTAAAATTGTTTTAGCAACTGGTCGTCCACTGTCTGGCGTTCAAAATTATCTCAGTGAGTTGGGTTTAGCAAAGCAAACCGATCAATTTGCAGTGACATACAATGGCAGTGTTGTGCAAACAACGGCTGGCCAACAATTAGGCGGACATGAATTAACGTTAGCTGACTATAAAAAATTTAAAGCGATTGCCGATGAGCATCAAGCTTATATACAAATAGAATCACTTAGTTATGCCATTACTGCTAACACAATGGTTAATCGACATGCAAATGGTGAGAATAATATGGTTCGTATGCCCTTAAAGTTTCAGTCAATTGCGACAATGACGGAAGATGAACACTATGTAAAATTTATGTTTATCGATGAAGCTGACAAAATTAATGAAATTGTTGAAAATATACCACAAGCGTTAAAAGACACCTATTATATTGTTAAATCGACACCTAATTTCTTGGAAGTCATGCATAAAAATTCTACAAAAGGTGCAGGTTTGCAATTATTAGCTGATAGATTAGGCATTGCGATGTCAGAAACAATGGCTTTGGGTGACCAGCATAATGATATAACGATGTTACAAGCTGCTGGTCTGGGTGTCGCAATGGCAAATGCCGTCCCAGAGGTAAAAGCAATTGCGGATGCCATCACGACATCGCAAAATGAAGATGGTGTGGGGGTTGCTGTTGAAAAGTGGGTTTTGAACAAGCGTGTGCCTGAATTAGAAAATTAAATTGGAAAATATTTGCCGAAATGACAAAAATATTGTAATATTAGACATTGAGTAAGACCGCGAAAGGACGTGTAGTGATTTGGCATTAACACAATTTGACGGCCAAAATAAGGATGAGCTTTCAATGATTGAAGTTGCTCGTGCAATTTTGTCTGACCGTCATGAAACAATGGGATTTAATGACTTGTTGAATGAAGTACAAGCATTTACCGGTAAGTCGGATGAAGAGATTCGTGCGCGCTTATCACAATTTTATACTGATTTGAATATTGACGGTTCATTCATTTCATTGGGTGATACAATGTGGGGCTTACGTTCATGGTACCCAATTGACTCAATTGATGAAGCTGTTCACTTGGATCTAGAAGAAGAAGTTGAAGGCAAGCCAAAGAAGAAGAAACGCAAGAAGATCAATGCCTTCTTGGCTGATGCTGATGACGACGATGATGTCATTGACTATAATGATGACGATCCTGAAGATGATGACTTTGATGTGGATACAGCTGATGCTGATGATGATACAGCTGATGTTGACGATGATGACGACGATGATACTAGTGCTGATGATGATTTTGAGCACGATGAAGTATCAGGTGGTCTCGGTGACGAAATCAGTGGTATTAAGACAGATGTTGATGATGATTATGGTTCAGGTGATATTGAACACTAATTGTTGTTGGTTCGATAACTGAAAATTGTCAAACAATTTTATTTGATTATTAATTGACACTTTTGGAATTTTCGTGTATTATTAAATTCCGGGCTCTTGTATTTACTTACAAGGCGTAATCAAAGTTGATTAATGCTCCCAACGCTACCTAAGCATTGGGGGCTTTTTTATTTTTTATTGGCATCGACATAGAACTCGGAGGATATATTTATATGACAGCTAAATACATCTTTGTTACTGGTGGTGTAGTTTCATCATTAGGTAAAGGTATTGTTGCAGCTTCACTAGGACGTTTATTAAAAAATCGTGGTTTTAAAATTGCGGTACAAAAGTTTGACCCATACATCAATATTGATCCAGGAACCATGTCACCCTATCAACATGGGGAAACATTCGTGACAGAAGATGGCCTGGAAACGGATTTGGATTTAGGTCATTATGAACGTTTTATTGATATTAATTTAAATAAATATTCAAACGTTACTTCTGGTCGTGTTTATTCAGAAGTTTTAGCAAAAGAGCGTCGCGGTGATTATGATGGGGCAACCGTTCAAGTGATTCCACATATTACGAATGCTTTGAAAGAAAAAATGATGCGTGCAGCTGAAACTACTGATGCTGATATTGTGATCACTGAAGTTGGTGGGACAGTTGGTGATATTGAATCACTACCATTCATCGAAGCTTTGCGTCAAATGAAACGTGAAGTTGGTCCTGAAAATGTGGCATACATTCATACGTCATTGATTCCTTATTTGCGTGCAGCTGGTGAAATGAAAACAAAGCCAACACAACATTCTGTAGCAGAATTGCGTTCATTAGGAATTCAACCTGATATGTTGGTCGTTCGTACGGAACAGCATATCACTCAGAGTATGCGTGATAAATTAGCTTTATTCACTGATGTGGCACCTGAAGCTGTTATTGAGTCACTGGATGTTGATATTTTGTATGAGGTTGTCCTTAACATGCAAAAGCAAGGGATGGATGATGTTATCCTAAAGCGTTTGGGACTGTCAGCACCAGCTGCTGATTTAACGAGTTGGCGTGCAATGATTGATAGCATTCGTCATTTGAAGAAGTCAATTAAAATCACATTGATTGGTAAGTACGCTGATTTGCAAGATGCTTATATTTCTGTTAATGAAGCCTTACGTGCTGGTGGGTATGCCATTGACACAGATGTTGAGATCAATGCTGTTAATTCTGAAAAGGTGACTGTAGAAAATGTGGCAGATATTTTAGCTGATGCTGATGGTGTGATAGTGCCAGGTGGTTTTGGACCACGTGGTACAGAAGGCAAGATTGTAGCAATTCAATATGCACGTGAAAATAATTTGCCATTCTTAGGTGTTTGTTTAGGTATGCAATTAGCCACGGTAGAATTTGCACGCCATGTTCTAGGGCATGCAAATGCTAATTCAATTGAATTAGATTCAGAAACAGATACGCCAATCATTGCGTTGATGAATGATCAAAAAGAAATTACCAATCGTGGTGGGACTATGCGATTAGGACTATATCCAGCCATGTTAAAAGAAGGCAGTCTAACTAAAAAACTCTATGGTGATCAATCAGAGATTGAAGCTCGTCATCGTCATCGTTATGAATTTAATACGGCTTATCGTCAAGAGTTCGAAGACGCTGGTATGGTATTTGCTGGTACATCACCTGACCAAAGTTTGATGGAAATTATTGAATTACCGGCAAATGATTTCTTTGTTGCTGCACAATATCATCCAGAGTTTATGTCACGTCCAAATCATGCAGAACCTTTGTATGCTGGGTTTGTCAAAGCGGCATTAGCACATAAAGAAAAATAATTTGATAATTTAAAGAAAAAAATGATTGATAATTTTTGTTATCAATCATTTTTTTAGGTTATTATAGTATTCGATTGTTATAATGGATGAAACGGTTGTTTTTAAGTTTTTAGTAATTTTATGCTATTTTTTAGTGAAATTTTAAGTGGGAAAGAAAAACTAACGACATCTTATTGTCATTTAAATGTAACTAATGTAAACTTGTTTAAGTATATTATATTTTGAATATACGTAACCATTTTCATTTGGCGATAGTCGAATGAGGGATAACAAAAAATTTTGAATGAATGGACCTTAATTAAGGATGATAGAGTAAAGACTCTAAAAGGATTGATAAAAATGAAGAAGTTGGTAATCCATGGTGGACGACGGCTCAGTGGTGAAGTAACCATTGGTGGTGCAAAAAACTCTACCGTAGCTTTAATTCCAGCAGCAATTTTAGCTGAAACACCTGTAAAATTTGATAGCGTACCTGATATTTTGGATGTTTATAATTTGCAAGCCATTTTAAGCTCAATGAATGTTACTTCAACATTTGAAGGTGGTGAGCTCATGATTGACCCAACCAAGATTGTTGAGTCAGAGTTACCATCAACAGCAATTAAATCATTACGTGCATCATACTACTTTATGGGTTCATTGCTTGGTCGATTTGGACGAGCAACAGTCACTTTCCCAGGTGGAGATAACATTGGTCCAAGACCAATTGATCAACATATTAAAGGGTTTGAGGCATTAGGCGCAACAGTACATGAAGAAAATGATACTGTTTATATTAATGCTGAGCATGGTTTAAAAGCAGCTCGAATATTCTTGGATGTGGTATCAGTTGGTGCCACGATGAATATTATTATGGCAGCTGTTCATGCAGAAGGCACAACCATTTTGGAAAACGCTGCCCGTGAACCTGAGATTATTGACTTGGCGACATTCTTGAATAATATGGGAGCTCAAATTCGCGGTGCTGGTACAGATGTCATCAGAATTACTGGTGTTGATAAATTAGTCTCTAAAAATACACACACAATTATTCCAGATCGTATTGAAGCTGGTACATATTTGGCACTGGCAGCTGCACAGGGGGATGGTATCTTGATTAAGAATGTCATCCCAGAGCATTTGGAATCATTTACGGCAAAGTTATTAGAAATGGGCGTGCAATTAGATGTGCGTGAAGACAGTATTTATGTACCAAAGTCTGTCAACTTGCAACCTATTCAAATTAAAACAGCACCTTTTCCTGGATTTGCAACTGATTTACAGCAACCAATTACGCCATTATTGACGTTAGCAGAGGGGACTAGTTTAATTTATGAAACAATTTATCCGGAAAGAACACGTCACATACCAGAGCTACAAAAACTGGGAGTAAATGTGTCTAATGCGGCGTACGGGCAAATTGCCGTAACGAAGTGTCAGCACTTTCATGGTGCACGCGTTTCTGCTGCAGAAATACGTGCGGGAGCATCTTTGGTCACGGCTGGCTTAATGGCTGATGGTGTCACGGAAGTTTTGAATGCCGAGCATGTTTTGCGTGGTTATGATCATATTATCCATAAGTTAACGATGTTGAATGCTGATATTGAGATTTCTGAAGAATAATGCATCAAATTAGATAAACAATAAAATGTCTGAGCAAAAATTGGTGGTCCGTACAATGAAAGCGCAGACATTTTTTCTTTTGCTGTTTTTAAAATAATTACAAAGAAAAAAGAAGCCATAATGGTTGCTAATTCATGATTATCAGGATAAACTAGATAAGTTACGAAAATAAAGGACGATTACTAAAATCAAACGTAGTATGGACGCCGGATTGTGTCTAGTTTGTTTTTATGTTGATAAGTTCACGATATTAAAGAACGGTTGTTGCGGCAATCGTTACCGGAGGAAAAATTTTGAAGTTTTCAGAGTTGGGTCTTAGTCAAGACCTATTAGCGGCCATTGAAAAGCATGGTTATGTAGAAGCCACACCAATCCAGGAAAAGACAATTCCTTTGATCATGGCTGGTAAAGATGTTATTGGTCAAGCACAAACAGGAACTGGAAAAACGGCTGCATTTGGATTGCCAATCCTAGAGATGATTGACAATGAGAACAAAGACGTGCAAGCACTAGTTGTTTCACCAACCCGTGAACTAGCTATCCAAACACAAGAGGAACTATTCAAATTAGGACGTGACAAGCATGTTCGTGTCCAAGCGGTCTTTGGTGGTGCCGACATTCGTCGTCAAATTAATGGTTTGAACCATGGTGCACACATCGTTGTTGGAACACCTGGTCGTTTAATCGATCACATCCGTCGTGGTACGATTAACTTATCACATGTTAAGACATTAGTTTTAGATGAAGCTGATGAAATGTTAAACATGGGATTCTTAGAAGATATTGAATCAATCTTAAAGGCCGTACCTGATTCACGTCAAACATTGCTATTCTCAGCAACTATGCCACCTGCAATTAAGCGTATTGGTGTGCAATTTATGACGAATCCAGAGCATATTCAAATTGCAGCCAAAGAATTAACAACTGACTTAGTAGATCAATACTATGTTCGTGTGCGTGACTTTGAAAAGTTTGATGTCTTGACGCGTATTTTGGATGTACAACAACCAGAATTAGCAATTATGTTCGGACGTACAAAGCGTCGCGTTGATGAGTTAACTCGTGGATTAACTTTGCGTGGATTTAAAGCCGCTGGTATCCATGGGGATTTGACACAACAAAAGCGGACACAGGTTTTGAAACAATTTAAAAACCGTGAAATTAAAATTTTGGTTGCCACTGACGTTGCAGCACGTGGTTTGGATATTTCTGGTGTGACATACGTTTATAATTTTGATATTCCACAAGATTCAGAATCATATGTTCACCGTATTGGCCGTACTGGTCGTGCCGGTGCACATGGTACATCTGTTACCTTTGTAAGTAATTCAGAAATGGATTACTTAAAAGATATTGAAAAGCTAACGAAGAAGCGTATGCAGCCATTAAAGCCATATACTCGTGAAGAAGCACTAGCTGGACGTATGAGTGTTGCTGCTGAATCAGTTGCGGAGATTGTCAAAGCAACTGCAAATGTTGCCGATTCAGAGCAAGTTGACCAATTGGTTGAACAATATGATGCAAAAGCATTAGCTGCTGCACTATTAGGTGCGGTTGCTAATGTTGAAGAAATGGATGCTGAATTTAAGTTATCACACGAACGCCCATTGCCACATAAGCATGGTAACTATGGTGGATCACGCCGTAGTGGTGGTTATCGCGGTCGTCGTGACGGTGATCGTCGTCATGGTGGTGGTTATCGTGGTAACCGTGGTCAACGTGAGCGTCGTTCATACGATCGTGGTTCACGTACTGGTTCAGGTGACCGGTCACAACGTGGTCATTCAGGTGCGCCACGTCGTCAATCACGTAATTTTGTCATTAAAAACAACGACTAATTTAACAAATTAAATGATTTAAAGCTGAAGTTTGCCATTAATTTGGATAGCTTCAGCTTTTTCGATATATATGTCAAAATAAGAGATTTACTATTTCATTTTAGTTACTAAGTGGTAAATTAGCTAACCTTTTCTCACTTTTCTTTCTGATATAATAAAAAATAAGCGAGCGCAGTGATTACCATAGAGGTTATAATGAAAATAATATTTTGGGAGGTGGGGATATGATTCTTGGGCATGGCATTGATGCGCAAATTATCAGTAAAGTTGCTGCTGTTGCTGAACGGAGACCAGGTTTTATTGATGTTATTTTGACACCAGCAGAGCGTGCGGTGTATGACCAAAGAAAAGGCAAGCATCAATTGGAGTTTTTAGCAGGTAGATTTTCGATTAAAGAGGCCTACAGTAAGGCGATTGGTACTGGTATTGGTTCACAAGCTAGTTGGCAAGATATTGAAATTTTACCTAATCAGTCTGGACAGCCAGTGATGGTTAATCATCCAAGACAAAATGAAGCAGTGGTACATATTTCTATTTCACATACGGGTGATACGGTACATAGTTCAGTCATTTTAGAGTCACAAACTTCACAACAGGAAATGATTAATCATAAACAAATTGCCAATCAAGCGGTTATTAGTAATCGACGACCTGCCTGGTTAGAAATTTCGGAGAGAGCGATTAAGCATAATATTGATGCAGTACGTCAATTAACAGCAGTTAAACATTTTATTGCGATTGTAAAAGCAAATGCTTATGGCCATGGTTTGGCACAGGTTGTGACAGCGGCACAGCGTGCGAGTGTAGATGGTTTTGGTGTTGCGACAATTGATGAGGCCATTTGGTTACGTCAATATGGTGTTAAAAAGCCAATTTTTATATTAGGTGTTACACCAGTTACTTATGTGGCTGATTTAGTAAAGTATGATCTAATACCTGTTGTGACAAGTGAGGGATGGTTAGATGAACTACTAAAGGAATTACCATTAGCTGCCAGACTACAAGTATCTATTGGTGTTGATACTGGTATGGGGCGCATTGGTATACGACAACGCGACGTGTTACAACATGTTGTGACTAAAATTAATCAAGCAGATAATCTCATACTAAAAGGGATTGGCATGCACTTTGCAACGGCAGATGAAAAGAATACGGATTACTATGAGAAACAAATTGCAACCTGGCATCAGTTAGTAGATGGCTTACCGTTACCGATAGATACTTGGCAACACTTAGCAAATTCTGCAACAGCATTATGGCATGAGCAACCAAGTTTTGATGCAATACGAGTTGGGGCAGCAATGTATGGCTTTAATCCATCAGGAAATGTTTTAGAAACAAATCAGTTAGTACCAGCATTGCAATTAAAAGCGGCACTTGTTCATGTGAAATGTGTTGAGACAGGAAGTGCCATTTCTTATGGGGCAACATATAAAGCGGCAAAACCAGAATGGATTGGTACGTTGCCTATAGGTTATGCAGATGGTTATTCGCGTCAGTTGCAAGGTATGTATGGACTGCTACCTGACGGTCGACATGTTGAAATTGTTGGTCGAATTGCAATGGATCAATTAATGATTCGATTGCCAGAAAAGTTACCTATTGGCACAGTCATTACATTAATTGGTAAAGTGGGTCATGAAGAAATAACACTTGAAAATCTTGCAGATCGTTTAAATACGATTCCATATGAGGTTGCAACAAGTTTATCAACACGTTTACCACGAAAATTAATATAATAAAGAGAGACGTATGGCAAAGAAAAATGATATTAAACGAGGTGATATTTTCTTTGCAGATTTATCACCTGTGGTTGGGTCAGAACAAGGTGGTCAACGACCAGTTGTCATTGTCCAAAATGATGTTGGGAATCAACATTCACCAACAGTCATTGTGGCACCAATTACGGCAAAGATTGCAAAGCCAAAATTACCAACACATGTTGGGTTACCTTCAGAGTTGCCAAATACTGGTATTGGTCGGGACTCAGTGATTTTATTAGAACAAATTAGGACCATTGATAAGCGACGATTGCAAGATCAGATTGGTACTGTACCAACGAATTTAGTCGTAAAAATTGATCAAGCCTTGTTTATCAGTCTTGGTTTAGTATAATTTAATAACAATGAGGTGGATAAAACGTTTTGGTTTTATCCGCCTGTTTTTATTAGTAAAATTTATTAGAGGAGGCGTAACATGCATGAAGAACAAGCAATTGAACAAGCTAGATTGAATCAAGTTGTTCAAATTATTGATAAACAGTTACTGCAGGCTAAAGAAGCTTATACAAAAGCACATTCTGAAACGCGAGCAGTTGAAAGCAACTATATTGCTAATACATCAATTAATACTGCTGAAGTGGACGATGCCATGGAAACCAATGCTGAAATTCAACAACAAAGAAATATTGTTGCACGAGTTACTGAGACTGAAAATATCATGGCAAAAACTGTGACAACATTGAAAACGTTACGTCCTAATCCATATTTTGGTCGTGTTGATATTGTTGAAGATCATTTGCCAGAAACGTTATACATTGGTTTATCGTCGTTACAGGATGATCATGGTGAGTTTTTGATTTATGATTGGCGGGCGCCAATTAGTGGTGTTTACTATAATGGTACGTTGGGACAAGTCAGTTACCCAACTCCCAATGGGGAACAAATCGTTGATCTCAAGAAAAAAAGACAGTTTGTCATTGATAATAGCCAAATTACTAGTATGTTTGACACGAATGAGACTGTTGGTGACGAAATGTTGCAGTTCGCATTGGGACAACAAAATGATGATGTGATGCGAAATATTGTTGCAACGATTCAACAAGAGCAAAATCAAATTATTCGAGATACAACCAGTGATTTATTAGTTGTGCAGGGTGTTGCTGGCTCGGGGAAAACATCGGCTATTTTACAACGAATTGCCTTTCTTCTTTTTCATGCCCGTGAATCCCTAAACTCTGATCAAATTGTGTTGTTTTCGCCAAATCGTTTATTTTCTAGTTATATTGCAGATGTATTGCCTTCCTTAGGTGAGCGGAACATGCGACAGGTCACACTGGCTGAATTTTTTAGTGCTCGTTTACAGGGTTTAACGGTGCAAACATTGTTTGATAGATATGAAAAAGAACAACAAAATATTGGTGTCGCTAGTCAAAGTATTCGAGCAATTTTAGAAAGTGCAAACATTTTGTCGCTGGTTGAACAATATGTCACTCAACTAGAAATAAATGACTTACATTTTGTGGATATTTATTACGAAGACCAAATATTCTTTAGTGCAACAGAATTTAGTGATTACGCTGCAACACTATCAGATAGTTACGCTATGCGCGAACGAATTGATCAAGTACAAAAACATTTTATGCATGTGCTGACAGATCGCATTGCAAGTTCCCAAAATTCGGATTGGGTGCTTGCTGAGCTAGATAACTTAACTGATCAGGAATATCAAGCCTTATTGGGAGAAGAAGACATTGAAACATCATTAGCAGCAGAAGATGTCGATGATGTGATGTCGTTAGTTGCCAAACGTTATTTAATGAAACATTGGCAAATTATTGATGATGCGCTTTATAATCATTTTTTCTTAGATATTTATGAACAATATTCAGATTTCTTAAAGTATTTAAGCTTCAACGATGTCCAAAGAAGTTCATGGTGGGAAGCTAAAAAGAGACGGTTTGATTTACAATTAGAGTATCATCGTATTGATTTAGAAGATGCAGCACCGTTATTATTTTTACGAGATACATTAACAGCGGGTGGAACAAATCAGGCGATGGCATATGTCTTTGTAGACGAAATGCAAGATTATGCGTTGTCACAATTGTTATATTTAAAGCATGCTTTTCCAAAAGCAAAGTTTACGGTACTAGGTGACTCGGAGCAAGCACTCTTTCGTGAAGTCGAAACACCACAAATGTTATTAAATAAATATGCGCAAGCTTTTGAGGCAAAAAAGCCAATGTTGATCAAACTTAATAAAGCTTATCGATCAACTCAAGAAATTATGAACTTTGCCAAAGCATTACTACCAGATGGTGATGACATTATGACGTTTACTAGGCATGGTGAACAACCACTTTTATTGCAAACGAATGCTAAGGAAAGTGCTAGTGTATTAACAAATGAAATAACGCGCTTACGTCAATCAAATCAAACGGTCGCTATTTTGACAAAAACAGCCCTACAGGCTGAACAAGTGATGGATGCTTTACGTGGTTATAAAGAGTCAGTACAATTACTACATGCAACAGATCGATCACGACTGGCAAATGTGTTAATTATGCCGATTTATTTAGCAAAAGGTTTGGAATTTGATGCCGTGATTGGCTATGATGTTTCACAGTCTAATTATCCTGATAGTCAAGCGACCGGGTTGTTATATACATTAGCTTCTCGGGCGATGCACGCACTCTGTTTAATCAGTCTTGGACCAGCGTCACCATTGATTACGCAAGTGGAAAAAACACTGAATAAAGAAACAATCTGATAATAAATTAACAAGTGCTTGTTATCACATTAAAAAACTTTTACAATTGGTTTTGACGAATTTTAATCTGTGAAATGCTCACAATGGAAAGAAGAAAAAATATGAGTGAAAAGAAAGTTTTGTTAACTGGGGATCGCCCAACCGGTAAACTACATATCGGACATTATGTTGGTTCATTAAAGAATCGTGTTGCCATGCAAAACTCGGGTTTGTATGATCCGTATATTATGGTAGCTGATAAGCAAGCTTTTACTGATAATGCACGAAATCCTGAAAAAATTCAAAACTCTCTTTTGGAAGTTGTTTTGGATTATTTAGCTGTTGGTATTGATCCAGCAAAGACAACAATATTTGTACAATCAGCGGTACCTGAGCTTTCTGAATTAACAGAATATTTTTTGAATTTAGTATCAATTGCTCGTGTACAACGTAACCCAACCGTGAAAGCTGAAATTCAACAAAAGGGTTTTGGTGAGAGTATTCCAGCAGGATTCTTTATCTATCCAGTATCACAGGCTGCAGATATTGCCTTGTTTAAAGGCCAAGTTGTGCCAGTTGGGGATGACCAAGAGCCAATGCTTGAACAAACACGTGAGCTCGTCCGAACATTCAATCGTTATTACAATACAGATATTTTATTAGAACCTGAGGGGATTTTTCCACCAAAGGGTCAAGGACGGATACCGGGATTAGATGGTAACGCAAAAATGTCAAAATCTTTGGGTAATGCGATTTATCTAAGTGATGATGAAGAGGTACTATGGACGAAAGTCAAGTCAATGTATACTGACCCAACGCATATTCAATTGACGGATCCTGGTCATGTTGAAGGCAATATGGTCTTTACTTATCTGGATATTTTTGATGAAGATAAAGCAACTGTTGCGGATTTAAAGTCGCAATATGAGGCTGGCGGTTTAGGTGATATGAAGATCAAGAAGTATCTATTTGAAGTATTAAACAAAGAACTGACACCAATTCGTGAGCGTCGTGAGCGATATGCTAAAGATAAAGCAGCAGTTTTGGATATTGTGAAAGCAGGATCTGAAAAGGCCCGTGTTATTGGTCAACAAACAATGGCAGAAGTACGCCATGCAATGGGTGTTGATTACTGGGGTTAATTAATACCTTGAAGGAGCATGAAATGAGTTATTTGGCAGTCATTGATTTGGGTTCAAATTCCACCCGAATGGTAGTTGAAGAACTACAAGCAGATGGGAATTTTATTGAATTACGTCGCCGTAAACTAGATACACGTTTAGCAGAGGGAATGGACGAAAATGATGGTGAGCTAACTGATGCGGCAATGACCCGAGTTGTTGACGCATTGTTAGAATTTCAACAAGACTATATGATGTTTGATGATGTGACAGTTGTTGGTATTGCAACAGCTGCTGTTCGTGAGGCAACTAATCAAGCTGAATTTTTAGATAAAGTTTTTCGCGCTGTTGGCGTTGAGATTCGTATTTTAACTGGTGATCAAGAAGCTTACTATGATTATTTGGGTTCAGTATCAGCATTGGATATATCTGATGCATGGTTATTGGATACAGGTGGTGCAAGTGTTGAATTGGTAGGCATTGAAGATCGTATGGCAACGAATATGATGAGCTTACCATTTGGGGCGGTCAATTTATCTGAAAAGTTTAAATTAAATGTAGACGGTGTGGTTTCACCAGAAGCAATTGAGAAAGCAGCGAAGTATGTTGATCAGCAATATCGCCAATTACCATGGTTAGATGACACGATTACATTACCAATTATTTTATTGGGTGGTGCCAACCGTTCTTTAGCAAGGTTAGATCGTGTGCAACATGGATTGCCTTCTGATTCAGATTTTCATGGTTATGAAATGACAACAGCAGCAGTGATGGCAACATATAACAAGTTAGTTAAGATGACAAGAGTTGAACGTGAAAAATTGCTGGGATTAGAAGCAAATCGTGCTGATATTATTATCAGTGGTTTATTACCATTAATTACATTGATTAAGCGAACTGGTTCAAGTAAAGTTATTTTTTCTGCTTCTGGTGTTCGTGAAGGTTTGTTACAAGAATATCGGATGAATAATTAATACATAGAAGCGACGTTACTAAGACGCCGCTTTTTTGCTAGATGATATTTTAATAACAAAAATGAATACGAATCAATTTCTTATGAGCAATCTTATGCATTAAAAAACCGCCGGTACATTGACCCGCGGTAACTTTTGTTATACCTATAAAGGCGATAACAAGGGGAGCACTTAAATTTGCGACCCTATATTCAATTGTAATGGTAATAACTAGAGGTTTAATCTGCAGATTTAAACGACTGTCGCTAGTATTACCTAAACCAAATACATCTTGCTTGCAACTACTACTCATCCACATTTATTCGTTTCAAAAGCGAACCGTGTCGGGAGCAGCCTTCAGACGAGAATACATGCTTACACCCTTTAAAAAGAGCTATCGTATTCTGTTAAAGTAACCGATGCTAATGACTGCAAGACTGTCAACTCATGACATAATGTTTATCGTTCAATTTGATACTAAAGTTATCTTGCATCATTACTGTGACACGCCCATACGGACTTTAGTAGATAAAGCGATGTTTGAGGTTGAAGAGAAATCAATTTTCAAATCATCTACCTACCTTTCCTTTGGTACACCATTATAATAACACGCGATGGAAGCGTTTACAAATAAAAAGTTCAATATTAATGTTCAAAATGAACAATATGTGGATTAGAGCCAGTTGTACCAGCTTCTAGCACTTGCATGGTTGTCAATAACTGCTCGTCAGAAACTAGTTTTGGTTGTTGATGAACAAGCGTTTCAAAAATTGAATCATAAACACGACCATAATCTCCGATTATTGAAGGAATAAATTTCTCTAAACGATCATTATTTTGGTTGTAGTAAGTTAACTTGCCGTAATCTTGTGATGCATCCAAACCAAAACCAACATCACCAGGCATAATACCAGCCTTTAGATCATATTCTTGTTGATCGATATTATGTTTAATATAAGAACCTTTTGTACCATGAAGAATCCATTTTGGATAATGGACAGCGGTTATTTCACTAGACTGGATCGTTGCTTTAAAGGCATTTTCATAGAATAAATTTACCTCAAATTGGTCAGAAAGGGTTGCGGTTAATTCACGGGTCGTTCGTAAATCGTAAGCTACCGTTTTGGGAGCACCAAATAAAGCAACGATTTGGTCAACTAAATGGGCACCGTGATCAAACCAGGTTGTATCCATTGTATTACCTGAGGTTTTTACATCATGCGGACGGTAATGATCCATATGTAATTCTAATTCAATTGGACGACCAACATAACCTGTTTTCAGGACATGCTGTAAAGTGAGATAGTCACTATCAAAGCGACGATTTTGAAAAGACATAAAGAATAAATGGTTTTTGTTAGCGATATCCATGAGTGTCTGAACTTCATTGGCTGTCGCAACGACTGGCTTATCAACTAATACATTTTTACCAGCCTGTAATAATTGCTTTGCAACCGCAAAATGAGTTGGTGCTGGTGTGACAACAACTGCTAAATCTATGGTTTGATCAGCAATAATATCTTCGATGTCAGTTGAAAAAATAGTGCCTGTTTTTTCGAGTATTGCTCGATCAGTCGGTCTTTTATTAATATGCGGGGCAACGATACGACTAATGTGAAATTTGTCAGAACGTTGACGAATGTAGGGAATATGGTAACGATTTGTACTTTTACCGAACCCAATATAGGCGATGTTAAGCATAAGGAACCTCCAAAATATGTTCTATGACCATTTTCACGTAATTCATGTATTTGTGCAATAGATGGTAGAATAGTAGTATTAAGTAGAATGATAAACAAGTTTTTATACCACTACATGGACGCGGTATAATCGATATACTATAAAAAACTGGAGAATCACCATGGTTAGTGAACTAAAATCAGATATTTTACATGAAGTTATTTTAAGGCGCCCTGATAATAGTCATAAAGGCGATTATGGTCGTGTCTTGCTAATAGGTGGTAGCATGCAATTTGGTGGTGCTATTTTAATGGCAAGTCAAGCGAGCGTGGGGGCTGGTGCAGGTTTAACCACTGTTGCAACTGATCGAGTTAATTTAACGGCGTTACATGCCCGTACACCTGAGGCAATGTTTTTAGATTGGCAAGATGATCAACAGTTATTGGCTAATATTGAAAAGAATGATGTCATTGTCATTGGACCTGGTTTAGGAACAGATGAACAAGCAGTATCTTTAGTTAAAAAAGTTTTTGACGCAGTTAACGAACAGCATATTTTAGTCGTTGATGGGTCAGCATTAACTGTTATGGCTGAAAATAATCTGATGTTCCCGCGTCAGCCCTACACGATAGCGACACCACACCAAATGGAATGGGCACGCTTGAGTGGTGTACAATTAAATTATCAAACAGAGCATCAATTAAATGAAGTACAACGCCAAATTCTCAACTTGGATGTGTTAGTGTTAAAGCAACATCATACGTTAATTTATGCAGAAAATGAATTGCAACAGTTGATGATTGGTGGTGCATATCAAGCAACTGGCGGTATGGGAGATGTTTTAGCTGGTGTGATTGGTGGTTTTGTTGGTCAATTTAAAAGTAATCATTTAAAGGCAGTTGAAGCAGCGGTGTACGCACATTCCATGATTGCTCAGGAGATGGCAAGTCATAGTTATGTCGTAAAGCCATCATTTATTGCAGATGCCTTGCCAAACTATATGGCACGCATTCAATCTAACTTATAATGCATACGTTATCAGATGTGAAATATTATAAAGAAGTGTATAATTGAGGACAATGTTAATCTTGGAGGAATTTTAAAATGGCAAGACAATGGCGTGCGGAAGCATTAAAATATGAAGATGATTTATTAGAAGACTTGAAAGAAATGTTAGCAATCAAGTCTGTACGTGATGATGAAGCGGCAACCGCAGATGCACCTTTAGGACCAGGACCTAAAGCAGCATTGTTGAAATTTGAGGAATTTGCGAAGCGTGATGGATTCCGAGTTGGGAACTACAAGAATTTAGTTGCTTATGCTGAATTAGGACCTGAAGATGCCGAGGAAACAGTTGCCATTATCGGTCATTTAGATGTTATGCCAGAAGGTGATGGCTGGACAAAGGATCCTTGGACACCTGTTATTGAAGATGGTCGCCTTTATGCTCGTGGTGCCTCTGATGACAAGGGGCCAACTTTTGCAGCTTACTATGCATTGAAGATGATTAAAGATTTGAAGTTAAAGTTGAATCGTAAATTAGTGTTGGTTGTTGGTATTGACGAAGAATCAGATTGGACAGGGATGGATGACTTCTTTGCTGAGTATGGTGAACCAACGATGGGCTTCTCTCCTGATGCTGAATTCCCAATCATTAATGGTGAAAAGGGAAATGTATCAATTGTTACGCGCTTTGCTGGTACTCAAGGTGGTGCCTTAAAGCTTATTTCGTTTACTGCTGGTCAACGCC
This sequence comes from Weissella sp. ESL1177, assembly GCF_058107185.1. Lineage (NCBI taxonomy): Bacteria > Bacillati > Bacillota > Bacilli > Lactobacillales > Lactobacillaceae > Weissella > Weissella sp. ESL1177. The sequence goes on from NZ_CM176591.1 coordinate 2,114,461, forward strand.
CAAACATGGTGCCTGGTGTTGCGAAGGCTGTTGTTAAGACACCTGCTTCAGACGCATTGGTTAAGGATATGCACGACTACTTGGCTAATGAAAATCGTGTGAAAGGTGAAGCAACCGTTGAAGGTGATCAAGTGACGTTGACATTCTATGGTAAGCAAGTTCATGGTGCTATGCCGGAAACTGGTGAAAATGCCGGAACCTATCTTGCCAACTTCTTACAAACAGAAGATTTTGGCGGCAACGCTGCAGGCTTTTTAACTTTCTTAGGGACACAACTTCATGATGATACGGTTGCCAAGAAAATTGGTGCGATTAAACATGATGAATTAATGCATGATTTATCAATGAATGTGGGTATTCAACGTTTTGCTGATGGTGAAGACGGATTTATTAATACGAATTTCCGTTACCCACAAAATACAACTGCTGAAGAAATTGAAAAACATGTTGCTGAGTCATTGCCTGCAGGTTTTGATGCCGTTGCAAAGCAAGAGGGTCATGCACAAGTACCACATTATGTATCTGGTGATGATCCACTTGTTCAAACGCTATTACAAGTTTATCGTGAACATACTGGCTTACCTGCTGGTGAACAAGTCATCGGTGGTGGCACATTTGGTCGTTTGCTAAAACGTGGGGTTGCGTTTGGTGCGATGTTTGAAGGGGTGCCTGATACGATGCATCAAGCTGATGAATTTTACCCCGTTGCTGATTTGACACGTGCAATGGCAATTTTTGGTCAAGCAATGTATGAATTGGCAAATGTCAAATAATTATTAAATATTGAAAATTAATGAAATAACAATCTGTTCATTGTTTGTTTAGACAGTGAAATCTGGCTGCATGTCGCTGTGAAAAGCCGTTAATCTAACCATTGGTTGATTAACGGCTTTTCAATTACCCGCAGATGAATTCTTTACGAATGATTTTTTCATTTACAATAAAGATATGTTACAATTATATGACAGTATATTTGATGATCGCGGGTCGGTCAACGTCAATGACTCATGATATGCCGACATGTTGCAATGATTATTTAGCAAAATCATTGTATTTTTGACGAAACGAGTTAGTCGAAACATAAACAATATTAGGGAAACTTAAGCATTGCGTTTTATACTAAAGAATAGTAAAAAGAGAGTAGATAGGGTTATGGATCGCAAAGTCTTCGTACTAACGGGAAATACAGGTACAGGGAAAACCACTGTTGCAAATTATTTAAATGAATTTTATGAAATGCCACAGGTTATCACGCATACAACACGCCCGCCACGTGAAGGGGAAATTGATCAGGTGGATTATTATTTTGAAACGACGCAAAGTTTCCAAGATAATCATTATTTGGAAAGTGTGTCATATGCAAATTACCAATATGGTTCTTCGTATGAAGGATTAGAACGAGCCTGGCAAAAGAATCCTTTGATCACGATCGTACTTGATACAGCAGGCGCTAAAACCTATGCTGAAAAGTTAGGAGATACAGCTGTCATCATCTTTTTGACAGTAACAAAGACTGTTGATCTATTAGGGCGATTGTCAAAACGCGGGGATAATCTTGAAGAAATGCAACAACGCTTATCAAGTGAAGAATATCAACGAGATATCAAGTTACCACAATCATTGCAAGGCATTGCGCACGTTATTGTAAACGATGACTGGCAAAATGCAAAAGCAGAGATTGATCATATTGTTAAACAGGCTGTCGTTAATGACCTGAAGGAGGAGTAGCAACATATGGCATATCGGACACCACCATTTATTACACCAGTCGCATTAGTTTCTATTATTTTAGCTTTAAGTGCTGCCAATGCAATTGTTAATGTATCAACACATACATCAAACGGAGCAGCAAAATCATCAGTCGTATCATCTAGTACAACACAATCTAGTGTGAAAAGTTCAACTTCGACAAGTAGTGATACAGAGAAATCATCACGTCGATCGAGTGAATCAGATGATACAAGTAGTGATGTGGTTAGTGATGACGATGCAGTCAATTCAAGTGCAAAATCAACAATTAGTAATTCAAGTAGTAGCGAAGCGGATGATGCATCAGTTTCAAGTAGTTCTGAAGATACAGATCAAGCATCATCTGATACATCAACGACGACGACTGGTGGGACAACAACAGATAGTACGACCAATAATACAACTGGTAATACAACCAATAACGCAACACAGGGAGGAACAACCAACTAATGTTATCAATCTTAGATTTACTGAATCATTATCTTGGCTTTTTTAATGTGAATGCACGTTGGAAGGGGCAAGTTTATACGATCCTCGCAACTGTCGGTGATTTTTATATTTTATATTTGGCAATACGTTACACACAAAATGGCGCTTATCTACGAGGCGCTGGTTTGGCACTTGCCTTTCTGTTTATTTTGTATTGTGCCATCCTGAATGGTGTTTATTACTACACAAAAAAGACAGTTCGTTGGGATATTTCGCCAAAGCTGGAGAAACTTTTGGGTGGATCCCAAGCCGCTAAGCAAGAGGCGACGGGGAAAGCAATGCCCTATGTGCCAGCAAATGGACTTTACAATAAAAAGCAAGTTTTACCAGCAACGGCTGTTTCAGATAATGATATGGTTGCGGAAATCGAGAAGGTTATTGAACAACTTCGTGAAAGTGGTATGGTCACTGATAATTACGGTGGTCTGTCAGAAAAAGACCAATTGGCTTTTTTGGCAACTGGGCAACAAGCAATTTTTGCAAATCACCCGGGAACCCCATTACCTTATTTTCGTTTAGAAGAAGAGCGGGGTGGCTTAGCTATTTACGGTGGGGTAAATGAAATGCTTTCATCACGGTTAGCGCGCATTCAAACAGTTGGGTTACAACCAGTTGACTTGGCATTAAAATCATACAATTTATATATCGCATCTGTCGTTATTACTGGTGGCCCAGGCAAAACGCGTGGGCGTCAGGCCTTGATGCCAGTTGAACAACCGTATCGATTAGCAGTAGAATTAGCATATACAAAAAAGTAATTAATTCATTAAAATCGAATTATTTCTCATGTCAACAAACTTAACAAGATGATTGACATTTTAGATAATTTAAGATTATTATTAGTTTAGCGACCCGTCACGAATAAAATCGCGACGGGTTATTTTTATATACTAAGATAATTTCATGAGGTGAGTTATCTATCAAGGAGGAACCACTATGTCGATGATCGAATTCAAAGATGTCAATAAATTTTATGGAGATTTTCATGCATTGACGGACATCAATTTAAAGGTAGAGGCTGGGGAAACGGTTGTTTTAATTGGACCATCTGGTTCAGGAAAGTCAACGTTAATTCGCACGATAAATGGTTTGGAACCGGTTCAGGGGGGACAGCTAATCGTTAATGGGCAAGATTTAGCGAATCCCAAGACTGATATGAACCGTACACGTAAGAATGTTGGTATGGTTTTTCAACACTTCAACTTGTATGCGAATAAATCAGTATTAGAAAATATTATGTTAGCACCACGATTGGTGTTACATCGTGATGAGACTGAAAATAAGAAAGTTGCGATGGAACTGCTTGAACGTGTTGGATTAGTTGATCAGGCTGAAAAGTCACCTGCTGCACTTTCTGGTGGACAACAACAGCGTATTGCCATTGCACGTTCACTTGCAATGAAGCCAAAGGCCCTATTATTTGATGAGCCAACTTCAGCGTTGGACCCTGAAATGATTAATGGTGTATTGCAGATTATTCAAGATATCGTTAGTGATTCATCAATGACAACATTAGTCGTGACTCACGAAATGGGCTTTGCTAAGAAAGTTGCGGACCGTGTTATTTTTATGGATAAGGGTCAAATTTTAGAGGATTCACCTACTGAAGAATTCTTTGCTAATCCAAAGGAGCCACGTGCACGGGAATTCCTCTCACAAATTATTCGTTAAGGAGGCGCAACATGAAAAGTAAGTTTCAAGTTGTTATGAAGTCAATTCTTGCAGCTGCTGCAGTCACCTTATTTGCTGGGGCAACCGGGGAAACAGTTATTCATGCAGATACTGCTAAAAACGAGACATATAATCGCATTATGAAAACTAATCGCATGAATTGGGGTGTGAAAGGTGATACCAAATTAATGGGTTTGATGAACATCAAGACAGGTAAACTTGAAGGATTTGATGTTGATATGGCTAAGGAAATTACAAAGCGTGTCAATCCAAAAGCTAAAGTAGAATATACACAAATTACATCTGGTACACGTGTCCCAATGTTGTTAAACGGTAATATTGATGCCATTATTGCAACGATGTCGATTACACCTGATCGACAAAAAGTCGTTGATTTTTCACAATCATATTTTAATGCCGGACAATCGATTTTGGTTAAAAAATCAAGTAAGTATCATAATGTCAAACAATTGAATACACCTAAAGCACGTGTGTTAGCTGTGCAAGGATCAACATCAATTGATGAAATTAAAGAGTTTGCGCCAAAAGCCAAGGTTGTTGGGTTACAAGATTACGCTACAGCATTAACTGCTTTGAAAGCTGGTCAAGGGGATGCCCTAACAACTGATAATGGTATTCTCTATGGTATGGCAGCAGGGTCGAAGACATTGGAAGTTCGTGGTGGTACTTTTACGAAGGAACCATACGGGGTGGCAATGCAAAAACAAAATCCTAAGTTAGTGAAGGCTGTCAATAAGGCAATTGATGATATTAAGTCAGATGGTACTTATGCTAAGATGGCCAAGAAATGGTTCGGCAATGTTAAGGGTATGAACTGGAAGGAGTTGGCTAAAGAATGATCTCATTATTTCAATCACACGCTGGTGAATTTCTGACTGGATTTGGCTGGACAATTGCTTCATCAATTCTAGCTTTGATTGGTTCATTAATATTAGGAACAGCTTTTGCCTTAATGGAAGTTGTGCCTAATAAATTAGTCAACATCATCGGGCGTATTTATATCGAAGTTGTTAGAAATATTCCGCTATTGGTTATCACAATGTTCTTTTATGTTGTTATTGCCAATGTTATTAAAATCAGTGGGTTTGCAGCAGGAACCTTTGGATTAACACTATATACGTCAGCGTTTATTGCTGAAACAGTGCGTGCAGGTATTAATGCTGTTCCAAAAGGACAGTTAGAGGGTGCTATGTCAAATGGACTTTCGTGGTGGCAAGGTATGCGTTATATTGTTTTACCACAAGCATTCAAACTGGTGATTCCACCACTTGGTAATCAATTTATTAATTTAATTAAAAACTCATCAGTTCTAGCGTTCGTTGCAGGGCTAGATTTGATGTATCAAGCAAATCAGATTTCACAAATGACTTTTGACACATTTGGTCCATTTATTATTGTTGGTATATTCTATCTTATTCTAACGATGCCAATGAGTTATTATATGCGTTATTTGGAAAACAGACTTGAAAAGAATGGAGGTCGCGCATGAGTGAGTTCTTTTCAGCATTTTCGTGGGTGAATATGCGTTTCTTGATGATGGGACTAGGAGTAACGATTGAGGTAGCAGTTGTTTCAATTATCCTGAGTTTCATTATTGGTTCAATTTTGGGAGTGGTTAGGTATGTCAAAATTCCTTATGTCTCACAAATTGTCGGATTTATTATTGATTTGATTCGTAATTTGCCATTGCTATTAATTATCTTTTTCACCTATTTTGCTCTGCCAAAAATTGGGATTCATTTTGGTGTCATCACATCGACAATCTTTGCATTGACGATTTTTGAATCTGCAATGCTGGCAGAAATTATTCGTTCAGGTATTTTAGCTGTTCCTAAAGGCCAATTAGAAGGTGCGTTATCAAATGGATTAAACTTTAAGCAAGCTTTGTGGCACATTATTTTACCGCAAGCCTATAAGAAAATGATTCCGCCAATTGTGTCACAATTTGTGTCTTTGATTAAGGATACGTCACTGGCAACGATTATTATGTTGCCTGAAGTGACTTATCGTGCCCAAATCGTGTATGCACAAGAACCTAGCGCAATCATTTCAATGTTCTTTGCATTAGCAGTCATTTACTTTATCCTAAACTTTATTATTTCAAAGATTGGTGATATGTTAGATCGACGTATGACAGCCTAAATTGGTGATGTTTTTATGAAAGGAAGTTCTTAATCGTTGAGAACTTCCTTTTTATTTAGGAAAAATGAGAAAATGACAACAGTATAAAATGAGCTGATTATGAGATAGATGACTAAAAATAAAATAGCGTTAGCAAACATTTATAAAGATATAAATGATGCGTTATTCATATGTTCAAACAGATTGTTTTATTAAAATGAACTTAAAAAATCGTTGACTATGATTTAAGTTTATTATATGATTATGAAAAAGTTATCACGTTATATGAATGTGGTTAGGAAATGGGGACAAATATGAATAAGACATTAAAGGTTAGTGCCTTGTTGTCTGGTGCGGTTATCTTAGGATCAGCTTTTGTACCAGTAACGGCCAGTGCCGCTAAGTATAAGACAATTAATTGGACTGAAAGTGCTAATGTTGGGACAATGGACCCTTCGAAGACAACTGCCGCCATTGATTTTAATTACTTACAATCAATCGGTGAGGGATTGTACCGTATGGACAAGTCTGGTAAGCCACAATTGGCTGGTGCAACATCTGTTGATAAGTCAGACGATGGCTTAACTTTGACATACCATTTGCGTGATATGAAGTGGTCTAACGGTGATCCTGTTACTGCAGGTGACTATGTTTATGGTTGGCAACGTACGAACGATCCAAAGACTGCTTCACAATATGCTTACCTATATTCAGGCATTAAGAATGCCGATGAAGTACAAAAGGGTGATAAGCCGGTTAGTGATTTAGGTGTTAAGGCACTTGATGATAAGACATTGCAAGTCACACTTGAGCGACCAATGCCACAACTAGAATCAGTATTAACAATGGCAACTTTTGAACCACAAAATAAGAAGTTTGTTGATAAAGTTGGTAAGAAGTATGGTACTGCTGCAAAGTATACGATCTCAAACGGACCATATACGATGAAGGGTTGGACAGGTTCAAACAACAAGTTCTCTTTGGTTAAGAACCCAACGTATTGGGATGCTAAGACTGTAAAGACGCCAAAGATTACGATTCAAACAATTAAGGATCAAAATACAGGATATAACTTGTACAAGTCAAAGAAGGTTGACTATACAACCTTATCACCTGACCAATATAAGGCCTCAAAGAATAAGAAAGATTATGTTGTTATTTCACAAGCTTCAACAGCGTTCATTGAATTTAATGAACACAAGAAGCCTTTGAATAATAAAAATATCCGTATGGCTTTGTCAAAGTCGATCGATCGTAAGACAATGGCTTCAAAGATTCTTGGTGGTACTGGAACACCAGCAACTTCATTTACATCAACTAAGTTAGCAAAGGATCCAGCAACTGGTAAGGACTTCGCTAAGGTGGCTTCTGATAAGTCAGCTGTTGGCTACAACTTGAAAGAAGCAAAGAAGTTGTGGAAGCAAGGTTTGAAGGAAACTGGTAAGAAGAAGGTTACCTTGCAATACTTGACTGACGATACTGATGGTGCAAAGCGTTCTGCACAATTTATCCAATCACAAATGGAAAAGTTGCCTGGTTTGAAGGTGACAATTAAGACAGTGCCATTCAAGCAACGTATCTCATTATCTGATGAAAAGAAGTTTGATATGGTTAACACTATTTGGGGTGCTGATTACGCTGATCCATCAACGTTCTTGGACTTGTATACATCTGACTCATCATTTAACAATGGTAGCTGGAAGAATACTGATTACGATAATGCAATGAAGGCAGCTAAGACAACTGATGTAAATGACGCAACGAAGCGTTACGCTGACTATGCTAAGGCTGAAAAGTTACTACAACAGGATGCCGCAGTTGCACCAGTTTACTACCAAGCTAAGCCATCACTATTGAATCAATCAGTTAAGGGTGTTGTTTCAAATACAGTTGGCGCACCATTCGATTGGAAGTGGGCTTACAAGAAGTAATATTCTCAGTGAAACTGATAAAAATCGACTGATGTAAAAAAAGGAGGGGGTGTGACAAATAATATATTTGTCCTGCTCTCTCATTTTTTTATCTTTAAAAATACACAATATTATTGGTTAAAAAAGTGGATTTTTAGAAAATAAGCGTGAGTTTCATTATTAGTTTGCAAAACAGTGTGACAAAAGAAAAAATAAATGAAAACCCATTAAATAAAAATTGATTTTTCATCAATGTAAGCGATGGCATTTTAATAAAAAATTAAATATTTATGTGAGCTTTTATAACAAACTCTTTTACAATCACACAACGTCTGGTAAAATTAAAAACATCTAATTAATAGCTATGAGATATGAGAGTATGGTTGTTTTCGAAATGACTTTCTAGCATATTATGAGTAGAAACAAAAATAGGGAAGGCATGGCCATGTTCAAATATATAATTAAACGGTTAGCAATTATTGTGTTAACTTTGATCTTGATTATTTCGGCAACATTTTTCTTAATGAAGTTGATGCCAGGATCACCGTTGGCTAACGCGGAACGTTTATCTGCCAGTCAACAAAAGTTGATTGAAGCTCAATATGGATTGGATAAGCCCGTTATTGTGCAATATGTGACTTATCTTTGGGATGCACTACATTTTAATTTTGGTGTTTCATTCCAATTCGCAAATCAAGAAGTGTCGACTTTGGTTGCCCAGCGCCTTGGTCCTTCAGCACAACTAGGAATTCAAGCATTAATCTTTGGCTTGATTGCGGGTACTGGTCTTGGTGCAGCAGCTGCAGTTCGTCGTAATACTAAGACTGATACATTTCTATCAATCTTAGCCGTTCTTGGTATCTCAATTCCTTCATTCGTATTCGCAGCTTTACTACAATACTGGATTGGACTAAAGTTGGGTTGGTTACCAATTGCTGGTTGGAAAGGTTTTGCAGCAACTATTTTGCCAACCATCGCTTTAGGCATGAGTCCATTAGCAACGTCAGCTCGTTTCATTCGAACTGAAATGGTTGATGTGCTTGGTTCAGATTACATAGAATTAGCTCGTGCGAAGGGCTTGTCAAAGAATGAAATTATTTGGAAACATGCTTTGCGTAATTCATTGATTCCATTGGTCACATTGATTGGACCAATGGCGGTTAATTTGTTGACTGGATCAATTGTTGTGGAGAACATCTTCTCGATTCCTGGTATTGGTAGTCAATTCGTTGATTCAATTTTGACAAATGATTATCAAATCATCATGGGAACAACGATTGTTTATTCAATGATGTTGATGGTCGTTTTGTTGTTAACCGATATCTTGTACGGAATTATTGATCCACGTATACGATTGGCCAAATAAGGAAGGAGTAGCTAATGTCTGAAAAAGTAAATTTAACAGCAGATGATTTTCAATTGCTTCCCGCTGATCGTCAAACTGACAATGAAAAGATTTTAAAGCCATCTGTCAGTTTCTTAAAAGACGCTTGGCGTCGTTTAAAAAAGAATAAGGGTGCTTTTATCTCGCTTTGGGTATTGATCTTTGTTTTTGTAGTTGCATTTGCTTCAACGCCAGTTGCTAATTCAACCGCAACTGCTCGTCAAGATGTGACGATTCAAAACTTACCGGCTCGTTTACCAGGTGTACTAGGTGATATTCCTGGATTTACTGGTGAAGCTAAGCTGGATGGAAAAAAGGTCGACCAATACAAATCAGCAGGGGTTTCTGATAAGAAAAATTACTGGTTTGGAACAGATCAATTTGGACGAGATATCTTCAAACGTGTTTTATATGGTACGCGTATTTCATTGGAAGTTGCATTGATTGCAACTTTGATGGATTTGGCCTTTGGTGTTGCTTATGGTATTCTCTCAGGTTGGCGTGGTGGTAAGACAGATATGGTCATGCAACGAATTATTGAAATCGTGTCATCAATTCCTAATTTAGTTGTTTTCGTGCTATTGATTTTAGTTATGAAGCCAGGTATGCTTTCAATTTCATTAGGAATTGCTTTGACATCATGGACGTCGATGGCCAGATTGGTCAGGGCACAAGTTTTGACAGCGAAAGAACAAGATTATATTTTAGCTGCACGGACATTAGGTTCGTCTACTTGGCGGATTGGGTTACGGCATTTGGTACCTAATCTAAGCTCGACAATTATCGTTCAACTAATGTTTACCATTCCATCTGCAATCTTCTTTGAGGCATTGCTCTCATTTATTGGATTGGGTATTCCGGTACCGATGGCATCGTTGGGTACTTTGTTAAATGATGGACAAAAAGCCATGCAATTCTACCCTTATCAATTAGTTATTCCGGCAGTCGTTTTAGGAATTATTATGATTGCATTTAACTTATTAGGTGATGGATTACGTGATGCGTTTGATCCACGTACAAAGGATTAATGGAAGAGAGTGAAGATATGGCAGAGAAAATTCTTGAAGTTGATGACCTTAAAATCAATTTCAATACTTATAATGGAAGTGTTCAGGCCATCCGCGATGTTTCATTTGATTTGTACAAAGGTGAGACATTAGCAATTGTGGGTGAATCAGGATCAGGAAAATCAGTCACAACACGTTCATTGATGGGATTGTTAGCCAAAAATGCCCGTGTTGAAAAGGGATCAATTACCTTTAAAGGTGAGGAAATCATTGGCAAATCAGAAGCACAAATGCAAAAAATTCGTGGTTCTGAAATTGCAATGATTTTCCAAGATCCTATGACATCATTAGATCCAACGATGAAAATTGGACAACAGATTGCAGAACCGTTAATTAAACATCAACATTTAAGTAAGAAAAAAGCTTGGGAAAAAGCTTTAGAAATGATGAAATTAGTGGGTATTCCCAATGCAAAAGCTCATATTAATGATTATCCCCACCAATTTTCTGGTGGTATGCGACAACGTATTGTTATTGCGATTGCACTGATTGATAATCCAGAGATTTTGATTGCTGATGAACCGACGACTGCTTTGGATGTGACTATTCAAGCCCAAATTCTTCATTTAATGAAGGATATTCAAGAAAAATCAGAGACATCAATCATTTTCATTACGCACGATTTGGGTGTGGTTGCCGGAATGGCTGATCGTGTTGCTGTAATGTATGCTGGTGAGATTATTGAAATTGGTAAAGTTGATGAAGTCTTTAACTTTCCACAACATCCATATACGTGGGGCTTGCTAAATTCAATGCCGACGACTAAAACAGAACGTGGTAAGTTGGAAGCTATTCCAGGAACGCCACCTGATCTATTGAATCCACCGGCTGGTGATGCCTTTGCACCACGTAATCGCTATGCTATTGCAGCTGATGAAAAGGTGAAACCACCTTACTTCAAGCTATCACAGACACATTATGCTGCAACTTGGTTGTTAGACGAAAGAGCACCGGAAGTTGAGCCACCGTTAGAGGTGCAAAAGCGATGGGCACGTTTCCAAGCTGAACATCCAGAAGCGGACCGTTCAAAGGCTGTTCCAGTCGATAATGCTGCTGTTCTAGGAAATGGAGGTGGCAAATAATGGCTGATGATCGTAAAAAGTTAGTTGAAATACAAGGATTAGATATTACTTTTAATGAAGGAAAATCTAATGAAACAAAAGCGGTTCAAAATGCTTCCTTTGATATCTATGAAGGTGAAACTTTTGGTTTGGTTGGGGAATCAGGATCAGGTAAGACAACAATAGGTCGTGCCATTATGAAACTATATGAACCAACAAATGGTAAGATTTTATTTGAAGGTGAAGACCTTGCAAAGTTAAAGAAGCATGATAAACTAAGCAAGTTCCATCAAGCAGTGCAAATGATTTTCCAAGACCCACAAGCATCTCTTGATTTACGTATGAAAGTTAAGGATATTGTAGCGGAAGGTATTGATGTTAATCATTTAGCAAAGGATGCAGCGGATCGTTCTAAGCAAGTCGAAGATCTATTGGAAATTGTTGGTTTAAACCGTGACCATTCTAGTCGTTACCCACATGAATTTTCAGGTGGTCAGCGACAACGTATTGGTATTGCGCGGGCACTTGCAGTGCGTCCAAAATTCATCATTGCTGACGAACCTATTTCAGCATTGGATGTTTCGATTCAAGCACAAGTGGTTAATTTGCTGAAAGATTTACAAGTCCAACAAGGATTAACTTATTTGTTTATTGCCCACGATTTGTCGATGGTCAAGTATATCTCAGATCGTATTGGTGTTATGCACTGGGGTAAAATGGTTGAAATAGGATCTGCCGATGAAGTCTATAATCATCCGCTACATGATTATACGCGTTCATTGTTGAGCTCGATCCCGGTACCCGATCCAAGCGTTGAAGAGCAACGTGTACCATTGGTATATGATCCAACTGATGAATTAGATGGACGTGATAGACAAATGGTTGAAATCGCCCCACAACATTTTGTTTGGGCCGGTGAAGATGAAGTTGCCATGTATCAAGAACGTGCTCGTGAATTCGGGTTAATTGATTAAAAATGAAAATAAGACGGAAGAATGTGTAAGCTCTGACTGATTTGAGCAACAATCTTTCGTCTTATTTTATTAGGGTCAATTTTATCGTGATGAGCGTTTATGTTATAATTATACGATACAAATAAAAGAATAGGTTAGGTGAGACGGGTGAGGAATTTTACAGCGTTACCGACATTCTTTAAAAATCAGCGCCTTGCTGGCATGGCAACCTTAGTATCGTTCATTGCAATTGTGGGGGCAATTTTGGCCTGGTTGGTCAATTGGATTGTCGGTATTATTTGGTTAGTTTTAGTTGTCATTGCGCTAATAGTCATTTTTAAAACACTACAAGGCTTGAGCGAACAAACAACCCATTATATTGAAAATTTATCTTATCGCATTAATCGTGGTGAGCAAGAAGCCATTATTCAAATGCCACTAGGTGTTATTCTTTGTACAGATGATGGAGAAATTGAATGGGTCAATCCTTATTTGCAACAATTATTAGGTGATGAAACGATTGTTGGCAGCGATTTGCAGCAGGTGTCTGAGCAATTAGCTGAAATTGTTACTGTGTGGCCAGATGAAACTAAGAGAATAACAGAATTGAATTGGTTGGGTCATATTTTTCAATTACAAGTGCAGCCAGAGTTGAATGCGGTCTATCTAATGGATCGGACAACATCTGCTAAAATATCAGCAGATTATGAAAATCATAAATTATTTTTAGGGATTGTATCGCTTGATAATTATGATGAAGTAACCGAAGGCATGAGTGATGCAGATGCATCGACATTACGTACATATGTTACGAAAACGTTATCTGATTGGATGGCGGACCACGATATCTACGTTCGGCGTTTATCAGTTGATCGGTATTTAATGATTGGTTACCGCGAAGCATTGAAGAAAGCAGAAAATGATAAATTTAATCTGTTAAAAGCCATTCGTGAGTCAACTTCAATGCAAAATGCACAAATTACATTAAGTATTGGGATTGCTTATAATGAAATGGCTATCGATGTATTAGCTGAAAATGCACAAGCTAACTTGGACTTGGCATTAGGTCGTGGTGGCGATCAGGTTGTTGTGAAGTCATCTACTGGTTCTGCAAGATTCTATGGGGGAAATACAAATCCAATGGCAAAAAGAACGCGTGTTCGTGCACGTGTGATTTCACAAGCTTTGGCTGATTTGTTTGACCAAGCGGATCAAGTGTTTGTCATGGGGCATAAACGACCAGATATGGATTCGTTTGGTGGCGCCTTAGGTGTTCGGCGGTTAGCTGAAATGTTGGGTAAACCAGCTTGGATTGTTTATGAAGAAACGGGCCAAGAGCACTCTGATATTCAATTATTATTGGGTCAGTTAGCAGAAGATGCTTCCGATGAGAATGCGATGCTCACACCGAGTGAAGTGTTAAGTCAGATGACGGATCAAAGTTTGTTAGTTATTGTTGATCATTCGAAGCCATCGTTATCAGAGTCACAAGAAGTATACGAAGCAATGAAAGACCGTGTTGTTATTATTGATCACCATCGACGCGGTGAAGAGTTTCCTGAAGAACCACAATTGGTGTATGTGGAATCGTATGCGTCATCAACTTCAGAATTGGTTGCAGAATTATTTGAGTATCAACCACGTCGTGCCCAAGGACTTAGACGTTTGGAAGCAACGGCAATGTTAGCTGGTATTCAAATTGATACGAAGTCATTTACATTACGGTCAGGTACACGAACGTTTGATGCGGCAAGTTATTTACGTGCCGTGGGCGCAGACGGAACTTTATTACAAGACTTTATGAAAGAATCGGTTGATTCGTATCGAAATCGGGCACATCTTATTGAGCGTGCGCAAATACATGATACAGTTGCCATTGTTGTTGGTGAAGATGATGTGCAGTATGATTCAGTCGTTGCAGCACAAGCATCAGACTCGTTGTTACAAATGATTGGTGTGTCTTCAGCATATGTTATTACTCGTAGAGATGCCGATACTGTTGCTGTTTCGGCCCGTTCTACAGGAACCGTTAGTGTCCAATTAGTAATGGAAGCAATGGGTGGCGGTGGTCATTTAAGTAACGCGGCTACCCAAGTTAAAGAAGCGACCACTGAAGATGTTTACCAGATGCTGTTGACCGAACTTAATAAAGATAGTGATCAAGAAAATTAGTTAGAAGAAGGTATGAATAATGAAAGTTATTTTCTTAGAAGATGTTAAGGGTCGTGGAAAAAAAGGTGAAGTAAAAAATGTGCCAGATGGTTATGCTAATAATTTCTTGATTAAGAATCATAAGGCACAAGCAGCAACAAATGCTAATGTCTCTGCTTTACGTGGTCAGAAGAAAGCGGCGGATCGTGAGGCTGCTGAAGAAAAAGAAGCAGCAATTGCTTTAAAAAATAAATTAGAAGATGATGCAACTGTTGTTGAGTTAAAAGCAAAAGCAGGTAAAGATGGGCGTTTGTTTGGTGCGATTTCATCAAAACAAGTAGTGGCAGCTTTGTTAAACCAGTACGATATTAAAATTGATAAGCGCAAAATGGATATGAAAGAACCTATTCGCGCATTGGGTTATCGTAATGTTAAGGTGAAACTTCATCGTGATGTTGAAGCAACAATTCGTGTTCACACGGATGAACAATAACCTATCAGTTGAGATATTGTCATCATATCTCATCAAAGAGCCAGTAATCTAACCATTTTTATTTGGTGGGTTGCTGGTTTTAAACTAGTGTCAAAAGATGACAGTAACGATAGGCAAAATTGTTGGTTATTTGATACAATGAGAAATGGATTATTTGTGAAAGGAGGTTATGTTCACATGGCTGATCAAAATGAGGCTGCACCATTACAAGTGCCACAAGATGTTGAAGCAGAACAAGCTGTACTGGGGTCAATTTTATTAGCAACGGATCCACAAGATCTATTAGCTGATTTAATGACAATTCTGGAACCAGATGATTTTTATCGGACAGCACATCGCTTAATTTATTCAGCTATCTTAGCACTTGATGAGTCACAACGTGCTATTGATATCTTAACAATTACTGATGAATTGGATAAAGATAATCAAGTTGAAAATGTTGGTGGCATGGCCTACTTAACCGAATTAGCATCAAGCGTACCAGTTGCAGGCAATGCATTGTATTATGCACGCATTGTGCGTGAACGTTCAGTGCGCCGTAATATGATTGATACACTGCAGGATAGTTTGACACAAACATATGAGGGTAGTGATTCAGTTGATGATGCTGTGGCAGATCTTTCGACAAAGTTAGACTTAATTAACGGTGGCGAAAAAAGTGCCGATTTTAAAAATATTGCCGATGTTGTTAATAAGTCGTTCGAACAAATTGAACAAAATTCAAGAACTGATGAAACAGTAACGGGACTTGCTTCGGGTTTTCCAGCGTTAGATAATTTAACAACAGGCTTTCATGAAGGCGAGATGATTATTATTGCTGCCCGTCCGGCCGTAGGTAAAACGGCCTTCGTGCTAAACATTGCGCAAAAAGTGGCGGTTGCTGATCCGACATTGCCAGTGGTCATATTCTCTTTGGAAATGCCAGACACGGCGTTAGTTAATCGTATGTTAGCAGCAGAGGGTAATATTAATTCACAACATATGCGAACGGGACAGTTAGAGTCAGACGAATGGAACGCATTGGCCGTGGCAACTGGTTCATTAGCACGAACGAACATTTACATTGATGATACACCAGGTATTAAGGTGACAGAGATTCGCTCAAAGTTACGACGCCTTTATAAGCGTGAAGGACGCTTAGGACTTGTGATCATTGATTATTTGCAATTGATTGAGGGAACTCGTAATGAAGGACGTCAACAAGAAGTCTCGGCAATTTCACGAGCAATCAAGATGATGGCGATGGAAATGAATGTGCCAATCATTGCATTGTCACAATTATCACGTAGTGTTGAGCAACGCCAAGATAAACGACCAATGTTATCAGATATTCGTGAATCTGGTTCTATTGAGCAGGATGCGGATATCGTGGCATTTTTATATCGTGATGATTATTATGAAAAATCAAACGATGATGCGGATAACCAAAATGATCCACGTGAGGAAGAGCAGCAAGATATTGGTGAAATTGAAGTTATTTTAGAGAAAAATCGTTCTGGTGCTCGTGGAACTGCACGATTATTATTTGTAAAGTCATACAATAAATTTTCTAATATTGATTTTCATAATGAAGAGCCAGGTGGTTTTGGTTAACATGTAGGTGTCGTAAATCGTGAAGAACGAGGTTGATGATTAAATTCATTAACCTCGCTCTATTTTGTGTGGGCAAAATGAAAAGAGGTTTATCATGCAAAGTAGTGCGCAAGGAATGTCATTGCGCTGGTTATTAACAGCAAGTTTTATTAATAGTTTCGCGTTTGGCTTTATTTGGCCACTCACTTCGGTTTATTTATACAATGAGCTGTATCAAACCCTTGTAACTATTGGGTGGGTTATGATGGCGAATGCAATTGGTCAAGCAATTGGTTCAATTATTAGTGGACGTTTATTTGATTGCTTTAAACCCTATCAACTGATTCAGTTTGGTGTGATATCGATGATGATTTTGCAAATTGCGTTCATTTTATGGCATGGTTGGCCAATATATGCCATTATTTTAACGATGGTTGGCTTTTTTGGTGGCTGGTTGACAGCCGCAATTAATGCCTATGGGACACAAGTTCGGTCACATGATGGGCGATTCGTATTTAACATGCTGTATTTTATGAGTAATTTTGGGATGGTATTTTCAACGGCTTTAGTTGGACCAATTTATCCTTTCGGTATCACATGGCTATTTTTATTGGCGTTACTATTGTATATCGTGTTGTTTGTGATTGTACACGTGAAATTCCGGATTGATTTGGGCAATCAGAGTCGGGAAACATTAGCAACAAAAATAAGATTACCGAAATGGAATCTCGTACTTATTTATGCGAGTGTGTTAGGCTTAGTGATTTTATGGATTTCATATGCGCAATGGCAAGGAAATGTTTCTGTTTATATGAATAGTGTTCTGAAATTACCGCTTTGGCAATATTCTATTTTATGGACGATTAATGGTGTATTAATTGCAATTATTCAATTAGGGATGAATGCCTTAAATTTATCGGCTAATCGACGATCAATGTTTATTCAAATATTTGTCGGTATTATTATGTTTGGTTTGTCCTTTCTAGTGTTGCCTTTTAGTCATCATTTTGGTGGTTTTGCTTTGGCCATGATTATTACGACGATTGGTGAAGCAACTGCTTTCCCAATGATTCCTGCATTAGTTAATGAATTAACACCAATGGCTTTGAAAGGACGTTACCAAGGATTATCTGCTGCTGCACCTTCTGTTGGTAGAGCTGTTGGGCCTTTAGTAGGAGGTTTTATTATTCAGGCGCAAGGCTATCATACCTTATTCTATGCTGCTGCAGCATTGACGTTTGTGGCATTTACAGGTGTATTATTTAGTATTTTAGTGGGGTATAAACACACCATTCGTTATGAAGAAGACTAAGCAATCATGCTGCAAAAAGCGTATAACAAAAGATGATTTGAAAATCTCAATCTTTTGTTATACGCTTTTTAAATTATTTTGCTAATTTATCAATGCTATATTAAGATTAGATTAGAATACCGACAGAGGAGTAATGTATGACAGATCAAGAAAAAATAACGCTATTAAGTGATTTAGTTGCAATAAATACAGTGGCTGGTCATGAAGAAGCAGTTGCAAAATATTTACAGGCGTATTTTTTAGCACATGATATTAAAAGTCAATTAGTTTATGTGTCACCAGGCAGAGCGAATTTAGTTGCTGAAATTGGAGATGGACAAGGACCAGTGTTGGCTTTTGCTGGCCATATTGATACTGTTCATGAGGGGGATACAAGCACGTGGCAAACAGCCCCCTTTCAACTTGATGAACGTCATAACAAACTCTATGGTCGTGGCGTGACTGATATGAAAGGTGGCTTGGCCGATTTTGCCATGGCAATGGTTGAACTTCATGATGAAAAGCAATCGCTCCATGGAACGTTACGATTTATTGCGACTGTTGATGAAGAAGGAACAGAGACTGGTGCAAAAAAACTAGTTGCTGATGGTTATTTGGATGACGTTGATGCTGTCATCATTGGTGAACCCACTGGTGTCGCACTATCAGAAATTTCAGATTATTTTGCTAGTGGTGGTGCGGTTATCGATGAGCAAACGCTTACTAATTTAAAACAAGCAATGACTAATGCGACGGCAAAAGAACAACACTTTATATTTTTCGCTCACAAAGGATTTTTGGCATATGAAGTGACAGCAACTGGTAAGGCTGCCCATAGTTCTATGCCAAAATTAGGAATTAATGCCATCGATCATTTGATTACCTATTATCAAGCAGAAAAAAAGTTTTACGATGATTTAACTGAAGAAAGTCCAGTCTTGGCAAAAACGATGCAAGGGGCTAACGTTATTCGTGGTGGGAGTCAACCCAATTCAGTACCTGATTCTGCGACACTAACTGAATTTGCACGACTTATTCCTGAACTGCCAGCTGAAGAATTGATCGCACGACTAAGCCAATTAGTGACTGACGTTAATCGTACTGATAATACAATGCAGTTAAGTTTGCGTGTCAAGGCATACGATGATGCTGTTGTTGCACCTAAGGATGGACCGTTGATTAAAATGATACAATCAATCGTCCCAAGTTATTTGTCTGAACCAGTTGCAGCCCCAGCAATCGCTGTATCATTGGGAACAGATGCGACCGAATTTTTGCGTGGTAATCCTAATATGCAGTTAGCAATTATTGGGCCAGGTAATACAACTGCGCACAAAGCAAATGAATATGTTGAACGTGATACTTATTTCGCAATGGTAGACGTGTATCGTCATATTGCACAACAATATCTAAAGTAGCTTTAAGTTGATGAAATAAGGGGACGTTATCAAAAGGGCTTGGCTGCTCGTTTTTAAAAATGAGTAGTGCCAAGCCCTTAAAAGTCTAAAAAGTTTAGTTGATATTTTTGTTGCTAGTGAAATGATGGCTAAATTAGTTTTCTTTTTCGATAAATCAATTGTTCAATTACTAGAACGATAAGCAACGTTCATGGTAGTCATTGTCTCACAAAAAATATGGATGCAATGCAGACCAACACCTTAGCGTTTTATGCTGCTTTATTATAACAAGACATTGTTTCGTAATTAAAAGCAACTTGCTATAATTAGAATAACTTGTGAAAGGATTTGGCTACGATGGAAGTATTAGAACAAGCATACGCAAAGTTAAATATTAGCCTTGATACCCCTTTTATTCATAAAAATGGTGAACAGGAGTGGGATATGTTAATGGTGGCCATCGATCTAGCTGACACGGTGACTATTCGCACAACGACTAATCATCAAAAAATTATTGTTGAATCAACAAGTGGCTTGTTACCTTTGAATGAAAAAAATTTAGCCTACCAAGCGGCGAAATTAATGCGTGATATGGCTGGTAAAAATGAAGGTATTGAAATTCATATTATGAAACGCATTCCAGTTGCGGCAGGATTAGGTGGTGGTTCATCGGATGCAGCAGCTGTATTACGTGGCTTAAATCGTATTTGGCAGCTGCACTATACAGAAGAAAAATTAGCAATTATTGGGTTACGTATTGATGCCGATGTCCCCTTTTGTGTTTATTCACGACCTGCTCGGGTACGTGGGCGTGGGGAAATTGTTGAGCCATTGCAACGGGCGTTACCAGCACTATGGATCATTGTCTCTAAACCAGGCATTAGCGTATCGACACCTAAAATTTTAAAGTTAGTTGATTATTCAGATATGCAACACGGTGATATGATTGGATTGATGCATGCAGTGAATGCAGGTGATTTTCAAGCGACTTATCATAAAATGTTCAATGTCCTTGAGACAATTACAGGCACAAAATATCCAGAAATTTTGAAATTAAAGAAAAAAATGTATGATTTTGGTGCTGATGCAGCGCAAATGTCTGGTACTGGGCCAACGGTTTTTGCAATTTCGGAAAAGGAATCTCGTGCGAAGCGGATTTATAATGCAGTGAGAGGATTTGTGCCAGAAACATACCTTGTGCGACTCGTAAATTAGTTAGTAAAATTAAGACAAAACGACATTGTTCGTCTTTTGTCTTAATTTTTTTACTTATTTAGCTTTAATAACCATAAAAACGAACAAAGTGCTTTACTTTTTGATAACGACCCATTATATTTATATTGTAATTCGTAATAGACGAACAATATTGGTAATCATTTAGTAAAAGGGGATAAAAAATGGCTTCAAACGCAAAGATGTGGGTAGCAGGTGCTGCAGTGGTTATAATTGCAGGAGGCGCATATGCTGCCTTATCTGGAAACAAGTCAAATGATGCAAAGAGTGATAAGACTTCAATTGCTTTGGTGACTGATGGTGGTGGGATAGATGATAAGTCATTTAACCAATCAGCTTGGGAAGGTATGAAGTCATGGGCAAAGGCAAATAATGTCAAGCAAGGTAAGGGTGGTTATGCTTATTATCCTTCAAAGACAAGTGCTGATTTTACGACAAATATGGACCAAGCACGTTCAGATGGTTTTAAAAACATTTATGGTATTGGGTTCCAACTTGTCTCAACAATTAACGAGCAATCAAAAAAGCATCCAGATACAAATTATATGATTATTGATGATGTTGCTAAAGCTCGTAAGAATACCGTTTCAGTTACATTTAAATCAGAGCAATCATCATATTTGGCTGGTGTTGCAGCAGCAAAAACAACTAAGACAAATAAGGTTGGTTTTGTGGGTGGTATGAAGTCAGCTGTTGTTGAAACGTTTGAAGCTGGATTTACTGCAGGTGCAAAATCTGTTAATCCTGATATTAAAGTTGATGCACAATATGTTGGTAGCTTTACTGATGCAGGAAAGGGTAAGACGATTGCCTCAACGATGTATCAAAATGGTGCCGATGTGGTCTATTCTGCAGCTGGTGGTTCAGGTGCTGGTGTGTTTACTGAAGCAAAGGACTTAAACGAAAGTAAAAATGCGTCAGATAAGGTTTGGGTCGTTGGTGTTGACCGTGATCAAAATGCTGATGGTGCCTATACTGCCAAAGATGGTAAATCTAACTTTACACTAACGTCTGCTGTTAAGCGTGTTGGCAAGGCTGTTGTTGATGTCACGAACAAAACAGCGAAGGGTAATTTTCCTGGTGGAAAGCATTTGATTTATGGCTTAGATGATAAAGGTGTGGCTGTAACACGTGGTCACATGTCAAGTGATGCTTGGCAAGCTGTTCAAGATGCGAAGAAGAAAATTATTGATGGTGATGTGAAGGTACCAGCCAAATAATGAATAAAATCTAATTATCCAGACTAAGTTGAGAACAATAGTGCCTTAATAAGGCAACCCATAGAGTTGAATGAAAAACTGTCGATTATACCATTATAATTTGGTGAATTGATGGTTTTTTAGATTAACAGTTATAATTGATGATTATATTTTTTGAAAATGATCATACCAGTGAATTAAACGTAATGTTCGTTTTTGCATTAACTATGCTAGTATAATCCGAACGTTTTTATATTTTATTGGTAATAAAATATAAAAATAACGTAATATGATCAAATAAAATGGATTATATATTTACTTTAAGTGTTATTTAAGGTATTATGAAGTTACTGCTTGAGGGGAAACGCAAAATATATTAGAAACACATATAGAGATATAATCCAGTATTATGGTATTAATATATTTCTAAGTCAGTGATGAGTGTTTTATAACCAATCACACTGAAAAAGTTAGACAGAAGATGGTGACAATGGCGTCATTATTAGTAATAATGCATATGTTTATGGAGTTAACAATCAACTGTTTGACTACCACCTATCCGTCGAGAGTGTCATAGAGATCGACAATATAACGACACTGGTCGAAACCGTCCGCATGATGCGACGATGTTCGGCTTTTTTAGTTTGGCACAATAAAATTATGACAACTTTTTTGAGTAACATTCAGTAACCAGTTATTTTTTAATATTTATAAAAATGTCGCCCACTGACAAACATATTGATTTCCGTTATACTTATTAACAAGTAATGAGAGCTGATAAGGAGAATATTAACGCATGGATAATGATGAAGAAGAACTACGTAATGACAAGTTACTAGATGCGATAGCAGTTTTTCGTGAAGAACAAAATGAGGTCACTGAACATAACTTTATCCAAGCACTAATTGATGCTGTTTTTATTGCACCAGTTAATTTTTCAGAACCGCCAATTATTAAAGATGATGGTGATGTAGAATTACCAGATGATGCACAAATGCAGTTAGTCACCTTTGAATTGGAAAATGGTAATGGTGTTTTTCCAGTATTTACGGATCTTGATGCCTATAATGCCCAGTCAATCGAATCTGAATTACCGGTTTATCCATGGGGGATGGCATTAGCTGATTATTTGCCAATTTTGCAAAACGATGACGCTCAAAGTATTGAAGGATTAGCACTTAATCCATTCACAAATGGTATGCCAATTACACGTGATAATATTGCTTATATTGCCCAACAAGTTGCAGAACAGCAAACAGATGACACGACAGAGTCAACAGAGGGTGATAATGATATGGAAATTTCATCTGCTGAAGAAATTATTCCAACACCATTACGCTACGAGTTGATTGGTATTGCAGATGATGCAATGGGAACTATCGAAAGTATGTATTTGCTGTGGTTAACAAATAATGATACAGATACGTCTAATTACCTGTTAGTGATCGATGGACCAGATCGGGATGCTGTTCAAGCGTTATACCAACAAATTGCAACTACTTTTGAAGAAAAGTCTGGGGATGAAGGTAGTGCGGTGGACATTGTTTTTGCTGATGATTTCCAAGTTGACTTATCTGAATTTGATAGTTTATATAATCGGACATTAGACTAACGTTGTGGGTTAATTTGTAAGATAGGAAGTTTAAGAGATAATGAATGAAGAAATTGATTTGACGATTATTGGTGCAGGACCTGTTGGGATGTTTGCAGGCTTTTATGCAGGATTACGTGAGTTAAACGTTGTGATTGTTGAAAGCCTGGCAGATTTAGGTGGTCAGGTGACTAACTTTTATCCCCAAAAAACCATTTTAGATATTGCTGGCTATAAAAATGTTACCGGTGAAGATTTGATTACTGATCTAACAACTCAGCTGTCTCAATTTGACCATAAAATATTACGGGGAACAACTGTAACAGATATTATTCCTGAGGATGATGGTTACCATATCCAAACAAATAATCAACAAGATTTTCATACGAAAGGTGTTTTGTTAGCGACAGGAGCAGGAGCTTTTGAACCACGTCAAATTGCAAGTGATTTATTGGGTGAGCATGTTCAAGCCAACATTCATTATTCGACACATGATATTGATACATTTCAAAATAAACGTGTCCTAGTTGCTGGTGGTGGCGATTCAGCGGTAGACATGGCATTGCAATTAGAATCAGTTGCAAAAACAGTCACTTTGACACATCGACGGGATAAATTTAGAGCTCTAGAGCATAGTCTAACTAAGTTGGCAAACTCATCAATTGTGCTAGAGACACCATATACGATTAAACAAATTACTCGTGAAGAAACGGGCGCATTATTGGTGACATTACAGCTAGCTCGTGCAGAAGAAACAAAAACAGTGTTAGTTGACGAAGTGGTGATTAGTTATGGTTTCCAAACTGAAAATAAAATCATGGCAGGGTGGACAATTCAACCTGAAGTTAATCAACAGAATCAAGTATTAGTTGCTCAAAATATGGCAACCTCAGTTCCTAATATTTATGCTATTGGGGATGTTGCTGCTTACAATGGTAAATATGATGTGATTGCGACTGGTTTTGGTGAAGCACCCACGGCGATCAATGACATCATGACACACATTTTGCCTGACATTAAAGGACCTGCTCATTCGACAGCATTAGTCGTTGAAGATGGTATGGTAAAACGTTAGTGATGCTTTTGTGAAAGCTTTATCAATTACTACTAAATATCATGAAAATTTGTTACAATAATAACGAACAAAATTAGAAAAAGAGGTGTACCAATGGCAAAGTTGGTTTTAATTCGTCACGGTCAAAGTGAATGGAATGCATTAAATTTATTCAATGGATGGGTTGATACAAAGTTAAGTGACAAGGGAATTGCACAAGCAAAGACGGCTGGTCAATTGTTAGCTAAGGAAGGTATTCAATTCGACCAAGCTTATACGTCAGTATTGACACGTGCAATTACGACATTACACTTGGCGTTGGAAGAAGCAGATCAATTATGGATTCCTGAAGTTAAGTCATGGCGTTTGAATGAACGTCATTATGGTGCTTTGCAAGGATTGAATAAGGCTGATGCAGCAAAGAAATGGGGTGATGAACAAGTTCATCAATGGCGTCGTTCATATGACGTTTTGCCACCATTACTAGAAGAGCAATCAGAAACAATGACCATTGATGGTAAGACGTATCCAGCATTGGATCGTCGTTATTCAGATGTACCTGCAGGTGAATTACCAAAAGGTGAAAACTTGAAAGTTACCTTGGATCGAGTTTTGCCATTTTGGGATTCAGATATTTCAAAGGCATTGAAGGACGGTAAGAATGTTGTTATCGGTGCTCATGGCAACTCATTGCGTGCTCTAGTAAAGCATGTTGAGCAAATCTCAGATGCTGACATTATGGGTGTTGAAATTGCTAATGGTGAGCCATGGGTTTACGACTTGGATGAAGACTTGAACGTTGTTTCAAAGAAGATTTTGAAGCCTGAAGCTTAATCTATAATAATTGATAAACAAACGATTTCATCAATCGTTAAAAAAGCAGGATTTCCTATTTTTGGAAATCCTGCTTTTTTTATGTAGCTATGAAAATTGACACAAAGCTAGGAATTAATTAATTTTCTTCAGCAATAAACTTTTCATGTTTGACTTTAATAACCAACTTATATAGTTTTAGCCAATCTGCCATTTCGGGTAAGTTTGCCCAAATGACTTGAGGTTTATCAAAATTTGGGTTGTAAGTATCAGATATATAGATATCCGTTTTATCATCGATATCCTCATACGCCATAATATTGAGATTTGTCAGGGATTGACATTCTTTCAAAACATGTTGTGTTAATAAACGACTTTGATTAAAGTTGACGGCAATATAAACGGTATCCTGAAAAATATTTGCTGGTAGAGCGGTTGAAATATAGATACCAAAAAGATAACGACATTGCTTTTCATCAAGTACCATATTGTCTACTTGAGAAGAATGACTAAGAAGAATATCTGTTAATTGTTGACATAAATGATCAATGCCAGGATGTGATTCTTTATGCCACATCATTGTCTTATCATTCATACAATCTTGCATTGGCACAATTGGTAGGAGAGCGGCAACATTAATTGCGGCTAAATTATCTGCAAAATCTTTAAATTCTTTTATATTAGCTTGATCACCTAATGTTTTTCGAGCAGCTTCTACTTGTAATGCAGTAATTTGTTGTATCTCTTTCGCATTGTTCAATCGATTAATATTTTTATTTGGTAATGAGCCGTGGTATAAGACATAAATTAAAATCATGTTGGTGCTTTGAATAGCGAATTCACGAGAAGTATTTAATTTAGACATAATTCGATGAGTAAATTCTTGAACATTTTCAGAAGACTCATAATTTACTAAATAGTATTTCGCAGGAATGCTTCGAACACCGCGAATTAATGAACGTACATAATTAATCATTAATAACTGCATGCAACTACGATATACATCTTCTGGTAATTTAAAATCCCAAATATCCTCTGAAAGAGCGATAAATGGTTCTAAATCATCGACATGGTAATCCGTTAAATAGTCAAAGTAGTTGAAATAGGTCAATGCATCGAATATTAAAAAACGGATTTGCATTTCATCTAAATGGTCTAGGTTAAGGTCATTGAATAAGCGTTTTCTGATTCTAAAGTAAGTAGCACTACTAATATTTAACTTTTGTTGAAATTGTTCTTCAGGAGTATGCCGTCGCAACATAACATTAAAAATAAAAATTTGAAATGGTATGGATTGATTGGCAATATATGATTTTAGATTGTTAAAAGTAGTGTAACTAATTGTGTTAAAAGTAATGTGTGTTTTGTCAAATACAAGATCCAGTTCAGAAAAATTTGAACTGATTTCTTGTGCTCTTGTGAGGGTAACATCTAATTTATATTTACTAATATCTAATTTTTGCTGTAGTTCAATTAACGATAGTTCATTATTTTCTGATTGAAATAATAACTCGAAGAAAGAAAAAATAAGCGTATTTTCTCGTCCTAAAAATGGTTTGAATTTTTTTAACATGTGCAACTCCAATAATACGTACATTAAAACTAAGTATACTGTTTATCGTAAAATTTTATAACAAAAAAATCTATTATTCCCATAATAAAATAAGAAATTGTTACATAATATCGAATTATTGACTATTTTTTTTAAAAACTGAAAGAAGTAATCTAACTATTTTATAAACTTAAAAAAATCGGATAGGCACATCTCATTTTTTAGTAATAAAGTAAACGCAAAACGGAGTTTTTTAATTCCTGTTTTTGATAGTTAATTCTTGTTTTTGATAAATTAGGGGGCAGTCAGTTATGGAGCTGAGAAAAATTGTTCGATTTAAAATGTATAAAGCTGGGAAAAAATGGATGTTCGCAGGTATTGCAACGCTAAGTTTAGGCCTTGGTATTGAAGGAACTACTCAAAGTGTTCATGCGGATGATACGTCAGCTAATCAAAATGATAGTACCCTTGAACAGTCTGCAGCATCAAGTGATGCAACAGCTGGTTTTAAAATAGTCACAAGTAGTGATAACGGCGCTAGTTCAGAGAATACACAAGTCAGTGAATCAAGTAGTGTTGCAGCCAGCTCGGCAACATCTAGTCAAACAGATAGTGTTGATAATAAATCGGCTAGCTCAGCAAGTGTGACTAGCAATAGTGCAAGTTCATCAATGGCTGATAGTACAGCAAATACTGCTGCAAGCCAAACGACAACAGATAGTATTGCAACATCAGCTAGTTCAGCAAGTGCCAACGTTGCAACAAGTGATGCAACAGAAAATGAAACAACGACATCAACTGCTCTTACGTCTGATTCAGGAGCAAGTACGATTGCATCTTCTGCTGCAAATAATGCTAGTAGTAATGCTAGTAGCGTATTACAAAGTAGTCAGTCAAGCTCGTCGGCAGCGTCATCAGCCGCAAGTACAACTAGCAGTACGTCTGTTGTGAATAATGTAAACAGCGTGACGACACAAGATAATCCGCAATCTGAAAATGCTATTACTGTAAGCACGGCACAGCAACTATCAGATGCAATTGCTAAAAGTACGTATAATACGATTTATATTGCTAATAATATTGATATGTCTGATTTAAAAAGTGGTAATTGGATAATAATCTCTAATTCAAGAAGTATTACAATTACCTCGGTAGCAGGCAGTCATTACATTCTTGACATGGATTCTTATTATTTTAGTGATAGTGGTAATGGTATTATTACTATTCAAAATTTGGATATTTTTGGTTGTAGTTATTATGGTGTAATTAGAAGTGCGAAAGAATATCATTTTAGTAATGTTAACTATGTTGGCTCACAGTTTGTTTATTCGCCCAATGCTGATATATATATTCATGATAATGTCACAGTGACGACGGTTGCTCAATATAGTAACGGTATTGATGGCCATTCACAACTAAAAACAACACAAGATTCAAGTGTTAGTCGTGGAAACAATCAACAAGTTATTCAAGGATCATCGGTTACTTTTACAACTGGTAGTCATTTTATTGCAACAACCAGTAATGGTAATGTTTTGCAACTAACAAATGGTGGTAAAGGTGCTGTTTTGGAAGATGGTGCTATTGTTGATCTATACCCTCATACAAATTCAAATGGTACAGGTGAGGGAGTTCAAAACGGGGCATCCTATGCTATCTTAACGAATGGTAATGTGACATTAGGGAAGAGTGCAAAGTTGAACATTTATTTAAATGTCGACTCGACGGACGCCGGTGCTTCTGGTGCCATTGCCTTGGGAAGTAATGCACAAGTAACAGCAGCAGATAATGCTGAAATTAATATCGTAGCTAATGGTAAATTATTAGCTGAGCCAATTTATTTCAATGGGTCTAATGCATCCATTACGATGGATGCTGGTGCAAAATTTAATTTTCAGGGAAATAATCTGGATAATACAACAAAGAGTATTTTTAGCATCACAAGGAGTAATGCAAACTTTATTATTAATAAAGGCGCATCCTTCAATGTATCTATTGATGGTACAGGAGCAATTGCGATTTTTAATATCTCAAGTGGTGGTCAATTTATTGTCACCGATCCGGCACATTTTGTGATTGACCGTTCAAAAAATACCAATGCGAATAGTTCGGTTATTAGTAACGCTAGTCTAACGTTTAATGATGTTCGTGTTAAAGATGGGGATAGTTATACAAACTCAGTTAAGACTTTAACGTTAAATTTTAGCAATGGTAAAGTCACTGTTAGCAGTATTGAGGGTAAAACACAGGATACCGAAAATAGAGTTAATGCATTATTAAATAATCAATCGGTCAATGTTCTTGATTTCATTTCTGCTGGGGATGATGTTGTTATTGACGGTGTGAGATTAAATGATAAGACATTGACTGGAAATCTTGTTGATGGTGTCTCTGGTGCTTATATTAATGTTGGTATCAAACATGCGGATGGCACCATTGATAGTCTTGGCACAATTAATCAGTTAACTAGTCCCTATTGGAAGGACGGTAAGTATTATGCAGTCATGACTAATGATGCAGGGCAATTCGTTATTGATTTATCAAGCGTATCGTTGAATAATACTGACACGATTGTCATCTATGCAACCAAGGAATTCTTAGAAGATACAGAAAGTTATAATGTTGGAGACTTAAGACTAGCTAATAAGAAAATCCTTGATAAAGAAGACTTAGTTGCATACGGTAACCAAGCTAAGAATAAAATTGACACAACAATGCCTGGGTTAACAACTGATGAGAAAAAACAATATGAGTCTGATATTGATAGTGAAGTGACTTCTGGGAGTGCAGCTATTGATGCGGCGACAACTGAAAATGATGTTGATACATTGCTAGGTCAATCAAAAACTAACATTGATAATGACGTCACTTTAGCTAGTGAACAGAGCGCTGCAAAAATCGCACAAGCTAAGCAAAACATTATTGATACTGCTAGTCAAGCTAAGCAAGATATTGAAAATGATGTGACGTTGACGACTGCAGAAAAGCAAGTACAAAAAGCAAAAGTTGACACGGCCGTAACGACTGCCGATGCGGCAATCGACGCAGCAACAGATGCTGATGGTATTGACCAAGCGGTGACGACAGGTGAAACGGCAATCGCAGCAGCGCACCAAACTGGACAAGCGCTAACGGATCAAAAGAATGCAGCAAAGACGGCGATTCAAACGGCAGCTGATGCAGCGAAAACCGCAATCGCAAACGATGCCACATTAACAACGGCTGAAAAGGCGCAACAAAAGGCGGATGTAGACCAAGCAGTGACGGCAGCAGATGCAGCAATCGATGATGCGACGGATGCCGACGGCATTAACCAAGTGGTGACGACAGGCGAGACAGCGATTGCAGCAGTGCACCAAGCTGGACAAGCGCTAACGGATCAAAAGAGTGCAGCAAAGACGGCGATACAAACGGCGGCTGATGCAGCGAAAACCGCAATCGCAAACGATGCCACATTGACAACGGCTGAAAAGCAAGCGCAAGAAGCAAAAGTTGATACGGCGGTAACGACCGCTAATACAGCGATCGAAGCTGCCACGGATGCCGACGGCATTAACCAAGCGGTGACGACAGGCGAGACAGCAATTGCAGCGGCGCACCAAGCTGGACAAGCGCTAACGGATCAAAAGAGTGCAGCAAAGACGGCGATACAAACGGCGGCTGATGCAGCGAAAACCGCAATCGCAAACGACGCCACATTGACAACGGCTGAAAAGACGCAACAAAAGGCGGACGTAGACCAAGCAGTAACGGCGGCTAATACAGCAATCGATGATGCTACGGATGCCGACGGCATTAACCAAGCAGTAACGACGGGTGAGACCGCTATCGCAGCAGCGCACCAACCAGGTCAGACAACCGATAACCAAAAGGCAACGGCCAAGGATGCGATCCAAGCCGCAGCAAACCAAGTCAAGCAAGACATTGACAATGATGCCACGTTGACAACGGCCGAAAAGACGCAACAAAAGGCGGATGTAGACCAAGCAGTAACGGCAGCAGATGCAGCAATCGAAGCAGCCACGGATGCCGACGGCATTAACCAAGCAGTCACCACCGGTGAGACCGCAATCGCAGCAGCGCACCAACCAGGCCAGACAACTGATAACCAAAAGGCAACGGCCAAGGATGCGATCGAAGCCGCAGCAAATCAAGTCAAGCAAGACATTGACAACGATGCCACATTAACAACGGCTGAAAAGACGCAACAAAAGGCGGATGTAGACCAAGCAGTGACGGCAGCAGATGCAGCAATCGATGATGCTACGGATGCCGACGGCATTAACCAAGCGGTAGCCACAGGTGAGACCGCAATCGCAGCAGCGCACCAACCAGGCCAGATAACTGATAACCAAAAGGCAGCAGCCAAGGATGCGATCGAAGCCGCAGCAAACCAAGTCAAGCAAGACATTGACAATGATGCCACGTTGACAACGGCTGAAAAGACGCAACAAAAGGCGGATGTAGACCAAGCAGTGACGGCAGCAGATGCAGCAATCGAAGCAGCCACGGATGCCGATGACATTAACCAAGCGGTAGCCACGGGTGAGACAGCGATTGCGAATGCGCACCAGGCTGGTCAGACAACCGATAACCAAAAGGCAACGGCCAAGGATGCAATCCAAGCCGCAGCAAATCAAGTCAAGCAAGACATTGACAATGATGCCACGTTGACAACGGCTGAAAAGACGCAACAAAAGGCGGATGTAGATCAAGCAGTGACGGCAGCAGATGCAGCAATCGAAGCAGCCACGGATGCCGACGGCATTAACCAAGCGGTGACGACGGGCGAGACAGCGATTGCGAATGCGCACCAGGCTGGTCAGACAACCGATAACCAAAAGGCAACGGCCAAGGATGCGATCGAAGCCGCAGCAAATCAAGTCAAGCAAGACATTGACAACGATGCCACGTTGACAACGGCTGAAAAGACGCAACAAAAGGCGGATGTAGACCAAGCAGTGACGGCAGCAGATGCAGCAATCGATGATGCTACGGATGCCGACGGCATTAACCAAGCGGTAGCCACAGGTGAGACCGCAATCGCAGCAGCGCACCAACCAGGCCAGATAACTGATAACCAAAAGGCAGCAGCCAAGGATGCGATCGAAGCCGCAGCAAACCAAGTCAAGCAAGACATTGACAATGATGCCACGTTGACAACAGCCGAAAAGACGCAACAAAAGGCGGATGTAGATCAAGCAGTGACGGCAGCAGATGCAGCAATCGAAGCAGCCACGGATGCCGATGACATTAACCAAGCGGTAGCCACGGGTGAGACAGCGATTGCGAATGCGCACCAGGCTGGTCAGACAACCGATAACCAAAAGGCAACGGCCAAGGATGCAATCCAAGCCGCAGCAAATCAAGTCAAGCAAGACATTGACAATGATGCCACGTTGACAACGGCTGAAAAGACGCAACAAAAGGCGGATGTAGACCAAGCAGTGACGGCAGCAGATGCAGCAATCGAAGCAGCCACGGATGCCGACGGCATTAACCAAGCGGTGACGACGGGCGAGACAGCGATTGCGAATGCGCACCAAACTGGACAAGCGCTAACGGATCAAAAGAGTGCAGCAAAGACGGCGATACAAACGGCGGCTGATGCAGCGAAAACCGCAATTGAAAACGACGCCACATTGACAACGGCCGAAAAGACGCAACAAAAGGCGGATGTAGACCAAGCAGTAACGGCAGCAGATGCAGCAATCGAAGCAGCCACGGATGCCGACGGCATTAACCAAGCAGTCACCACTGGTGAGACTGCAATCGCAGCAGCGCACCAACCAGGCCAGACAACTGATAACCAAAAGGCAGCAGCCAAGGATGCGATCGAAGCCGCAGCAAACCAAGTCAAGCAAGACATTGACAATGATGCCACGTTGACAACGGCCGAAAAGACGCAACAAAAGGCGGATGTAGACCAAGCAGTGACGGCAGCAGATGCAGCAATCGAAGCAGCCACGGATGCCGATGGCATTAACCAAGCGGTAGCCACAGGTGAGACCGCAATCGCAGCAGCGCACAAACCTGGTCAGACAACCGATAACCAAAAGGCAACGGCCAAGGATGCAATCCAAGCCGCAGCAAATCAAGTCAAGCAAGACATTGACAATGATGCCACATTGACAACGGCTGAAAAGACGCAACAAAAGGCAGATGTAGATCAAGCAGTAACGGCGGCTAATACAGCAATCGATGATGCTACGGATGCCGACGGCATTAACCAAGCAGTTACCACCGGTGAGACCGCTATCGCAGCAGCGCACAAACCTGGTCAGACAACCGATGACCAAAAGGCAACGGCCAAGGATGCGATCCAAGCCGCAGCAAATCAAGTCAAGCAAGACATTGACAACGATGCCACGTTGACAACGGCTGAAAAGACGCAACAAAAGGCGGACGTAGACCAAGCAGTAACGGCGGCTAATACAGCAATCGATGATGCTACGGATGCCGATGGCATTAACCAAGCAGTCACCACCGGTGAGACCGCAATCGCAGCAGCGCACCAGGCTGGTCAGACAACCGATAACCAAAAGGCAACGGCCAAGGATGCGATCGAAGCCGCAGCAAATCAAGTCAAGCAAGACATTGACAATGATGCCACATTGACAACGGCTGAAAAGACGCAACAAAAGGCAGATGTAGATCAAGCAGTAACGGCGGCTAATACAGCAATCGATGATGCTACGGATGCCGACGGCATTAACCAAGCAGTTACCACCGGTGAGACCGCTATCGCAGCAGCGCACCAGGCTGGTCAGACAACCGATGACCAAAAGGCAACGGCCAAGGATGCGATCGAAGCCGCAGCAAATCAAGTCAAGCAAGACATTGACAACGATGCCACGTTGACAACGGCTGAAAAGACGCAACAAAAGGCGGACGTAGACCAAGCAGTAACGGCGGCTAATACAGCAATCGATGATGCTACGGATGCCGATGGCATTAACCAAGCAGTCACCACCGGTGAGACCGCAATCGCAGCAGCGCACCAGGCTGGTCAGACAACCGATAACCAAAAGGCAACGGCCAAGGATGCGATCGAAGCCGCAGCAAACCAAGTTAAGCAAGACATTGACAATGATGCCACGTTGACAACGGCCGAAAAGACGCAACAAAAGGCGGATGTAGACCAAGCAGTGACGGCAGCAGATGCAGCAATCGAAGCAGCCACGGATGCCGATGGCATTAACCAAGCGGTAGCCACAGGTGAGACCGCAATCGCAGCAGCGCACCAACCAGGCCAGACAACTGATAACCAAAAGGCAGCAGCCAAGGATGCGATCGAAGCCGCAGCAAACCAAGTCAAGCAAGACATTGACAATGATGCCACGTTGACAACGGCCGAAAAGACGCAACAAAAGGCGGATGTAGACCAAGCAGTAACGGCAGCAGATGCAGCAATCGAAGCAGCCACGGATGCCGACGGCATTAACCAAGCAGTCACCACTGGTGAGACTGCAATCGCAGCAGCGCACCAACCAGGCCAGACAACTGATAACCAAAAGGCAGCAGCCAAGGATGCGATCGAAGCCGCAGCAAACCAAGTTAAGCAAGACATTGACAATGATGCCACGTTGACAACGGCCGAAAAGACGCAACAAAAGGCGGATGTAGACCAAGCAGTGACGGCAGCAGATGCAGCAATCGAAGCAGCCACGGATGCCGATGGCATTAACCAAGCGGTAGCCACAGGTGAGACCGCAATCGCAGCAGCGCACAAACCTGGTCAGACAACCGATAACCAAAAGGCAACGGCCAAGGATGCAATCCAAGCCGCAGCAAATCAAGTCAAGCAAGACATTGACAATGATGCCACATTGACAACGGCTGAAAAGACGCAACAAAAGGCAGATGTAGATCAAGCAGTAACGGCGGCTAATACAGCAATCGATGATGCTACGGATGCCGACGGCATTAACCAAGCAGTTACCACCGGTGAGACCGCAATCGCAGCAGCGCACAAACCTGGTCAGACAACCGATGACCAAAAGGCAACGGCCAAGGATGCGATCCAAGCCGCAGCAAATCAAGTCAAGCAAGACATTGACAACGATGCCACGTTGACAACGGCTGAAAAGACGCAACAAAAGGCGGACGTAGACCAAGCAGTAACGGCGGCTAATACAGCAATCGATGATGCTACGGATGCCGACGGCATTAACCAAGCAGTCACCACCGGTGAGACCGCAATCGCAGCAGCGCACCAGGCTGGTCAGACAACCGATAACCAAAAGGCAACGGCCAAGGATGCGATCGAAGCCGCAGCAAACCAAGTTAAGCAAGACATTGACAATGATGCCACGTTGACAACGGCCGAAAAGACGCAACAAAAGGCGGATGTAGACCAAGCAGTGACGGCAGCAGATGCAGCAATCGAAGCAGCCACGGATGCCGATGGCATTAACCAAGCGGTAGCCACAGGTGAGACCGCAATCGCAGCAGCGCACCAACCAGGCCAGACAACTGATAACCAAAAGGCAGCAGCCAAGGATGCGATCCAAGCCGCAGCAAACCAAGTCAAGCAAGACATTGACAATGATGCCACGTTGACAACGGCCGAAAAGACGCAACAAAAGGCGGATGTAGACCAAGCAGTGACGGCAGCAGATGCAGCAATCGAAGCAGCCACGGATGCCGATGGCATTAACCAAGCGGTAGCCACAGGTGAGACAGCGATTGCGAATGCGCACCAAACTGGACAAGCGCTAACGGATCAAAAGAGTGCAGCAAAGACGGCGATACAAACGGCGGCTGATGCAGCGAAAACCGCAATTGAAAACGACGCCACATTGACAACGGCTGAAAAGACGCAACAAAAGGCGGACGTAGACCAAGCAGTAACAGCAGCTAATACAACGATCGATGATGCTACGGATGCCGACGGCATTAACCAAGCAGTCACCACCGGTGAGACCGCAATCGCAGCAGCGCACCAACCAGGCCAGACAACTGATAACCAAAAGGCAACGGCCAAGGATGCGATTGAAGCCGCAGCAAATCAAGTCAAGCAAGACATTGACAACGATGCCACATTAACAACGGCTGAAAAGACGCAACAAAAGGCGGATGTAGACCAAGCAGTGACGGCAGCAGATGCAGCAATCGATGATGCTACGGATGCCGACGGCATTAACCAAGCAGTCACCACCGGTGAGACCGCAATCGCAGCAGCGCACCAACCAGGCCAGATAACTGATAACCAAAAGGCAGCGGCCAAGGATGCAATCCAAGCCGCAGCAAATCAAGTCAAGCAAGACATTGACAATGATGCCACATTGACAACGGCTGAAAAGACGCAACAAAAGGCAGATGTAGATCAAGCAGTAACGGCGGCTAATACAGCAATCGATGATGCTACGGATGCCGACGGCATTAACCAAGCAGTTACCACCGGTGAGACCGCTATCGCAGCAGCGCACAAACCTGGTCAGACAACCGATGACCAAAAGGCAACGGCCAAGGATGCGATCCAAGCCGCAGCAAATCAAGTCAAGCAAGACATTGACAACGATGCCACGTTGACAACGGCTGAAAAGACGCAACAAAAGGCGGACGTAGACCAAGCAGTAACGGCGGCTAATACAGCAATCGATGATGCTACGGATGCCGACGGCATTAACCAAGCAGTTACCACCGGTGAAACGGCAATCGCAGCAGCGCACCAAGCTGGACAAGCGCTAACGGATCAAAAGAGTGCAGCAAAGACGGCGATTCAAACAGCCGCTGATGCAGTGAAAACCGCGATCGAAAACGACACCACGTTGACAACGGCCGAAAAGACGCAACAAAAGGCGGATGTAGACCAAGCAGTAACGGCAGCAGATGCAGCAATCGCAGCAGCCACGGATGCCGACGGCATTAACCAAGCGGTGACGACGGGCGAGACAGCGATTGCGAATGCGCACCAGGCTGGTCAGACAACCGATAACCAAAAGGCAACGGCCAAGGATGCGATCGAAGCCGCAGCAAATCAAGTCAAGCAAGACATTGACAATGATGCCACGTTGACAACGGCCGAAAAGACGCAACAAAAGGCGGATGTAGACCAAGCAGTGACGGCAGCAGATGCAGCAATCGATGATGCTACGGATGCCGACGGCATTAACCAAGCAGTAACGACGGGTGAGACCGCTATCGCAGCAGCACACCAAGCTGGACAAGCGCTAACGGATCAAAAGAGGGCAGCAAAGACGGCGATTCAAACAGCCGCTGATGCAGTGAAAACCGCGATCGAAAACGACGCCACATTGACAACGGCCGAAAAGACGCAACAAAAGGCGGATGTAGACCAAGCAGTAACGGCAGCAGATGCAGCAATCGAAGCAGCCACGGATGCCGACGGCATTAACCAAGCGGTGACGACGGGCGAGACAGCGCTTGCGAATGCGCACCAGGCTGGTCAGACAACCGATAACCAAAAGGCAACGGCCAAGGATGCGATCGAAGCCGCAGCAAATCAAGTCAAGCAAGACATTGACAATGATGCCACGTTGACAACGGCCGAAAAGACGCAACAAAAGGCGGATGTAGACCAAGCAGTGACGGCAGCAGATGCAGCAATCGATGATGCTACGGATGCCGACGGCATTAACCAAGCAGTAACGACGGGTGAGACCGCTATCGCAGCAGCACACCAAGCTGGACAAGCGCTAACGGATCAAAAGAGTGCAGCAAAGACGGCGATTCAAACAGCCGCTGATGCAGTGAAAACCGCGATCGAAAACGACGCCACATTGACAACGGCCGAAAAGACGCAACAAAAGGCGGATGTAGACCAAGCAGTAACGGCGGCTAATACAGCAATCGATGATGCCACGGATGCCGACGGCATTAACCACGCAGTTACCACCGGTGAGACCGCTATCGCAGCAGCACACCAACCAGGCCAGACAACCGATGACCAAAAGGCAACGGCCAAGGATGCGATCCAAGCCGCAGCAAACCAAGTCAAGCAAGACATTGACAATGATGCCACGTTGACAACGGCCGAAAAGACGCAACAAAAGGCGGATGTAGACCAAGCAGTAACGGCGGCTAATACAGCAATCGATGATGCCACGGATGCCGACGGCATTAACCAAGCGGTAGCCACCGGTGAGACCGCTATCGCAGCAGCACACCAACCAGGCCAGACAACCGATGACCAAAAGGCAACGGCCAAGGATGCGATCGAAGCCGCAGCAAACCAAGTCAAGCAAGACATTGACAACGATGCCACGTTGACAACGGCTGAAAAGACGCAACAAAAGGCGGACGTAGACCAAGCAGTAACGGCGGCTAATACAGCAATCGATGATG